>CAVYIC010000001.1:0-181023 GCA_963768545.1 uncultured Pseudomonadota bacterium
ACGTAACCAAGCGCTGGAGGTCGTGATCGCGCTTGTCCGGCGCTACAGGCGTTTGCTTGCCGTCGGTCTCTTTCTGGGCATCTTGTTGACGGTGTTCCAGGTCTCCGGATTACGGGATCACTTCAATCTGGCGTTCGTACGGCAACTCATCCTCGAACACCAGATCGGCGGATTGGTGTTTTTCGTACTTCTTTTTTGCCTCGGCAACCTGATACAGATTCCAGGCTGGCTGTTTCTGGTTGCGGCGGTGCTCACCCTGGGCCAGGCGTGGGGCGGTACGGTCACCTACGTCGCCGCCGTCACTTCGTGCGCTATCACATTCGTGACGATTCGGGCGCTTGGCGGAGATGCCTTGCGATTGCTCAGGAATCGAGTCGCAGTTCGGATCCTTCGCGAACTCGACGCCCATCCAATCGCGAGCGTCGCGCTGCTGCGAATCCTCTTCCAGACAATGCCGGCATTGAATTATGCCCTCGCGATGTCCGGAATCAGGTTTCGTACCTATCTGATCGGTACGCTGGTAGGTCTTCCCGTACCGATTGCCTTGTACTGCGTCTTTTTCGACCTTCTGGCGACCCGGCTACACGTCGGCTAGCGCCTCGAGGACGCAATGGGATGAGTATGATGGCGGCAAGCGAAACGAGGCAGCGAGAAAAACAAGAAAAATGGAGATCGAGGACCGCCAGGACGACCGATCGGATAGCCGCGCTCGAACACTGCCAAGGCGCGCCAGGCTCGACCGACATCGTCCGCGTGACCGCAGGCGCGCGCTTTACTGGCACGCAGGCAAGCTCGCTCCGCGACGGACCCGATGACCGCAATGGGATCGACCGCGGTGCCGGTCATCGTACTCGCGCTTGTCGTTGCGGTCGTCGTCGTTCAATTGCTCGTCATCTGGTCCATCAAACGCCACCGCGATCCGGACCTGCACATCGAATGCGACTCGCCGATCGACAAGCTGATCCCTTCGCTGGCCGGTTTGTCGCTCGCAACCGCCGTCGACGGGAACACGGTCGAGATCCTGGAGAACGGGGCCTATTTCGATGTGCTTCTCGAAGAGATCCGCGCTGGCGAAGCGGACTGTGCATTTCGAGACGTTTCTGTGGACGGAAGGCGTGCTCGGGCAGCGACTCGCGCAAGCGCTGTCGGAGCGCGGCCGTGCCGGCGTGAAAGTGCGAGTGCTGCTCGACGCAACCGGCACCAAGAAGATGGGCAAGGCGGCCGAGCAGCAGATGAAAGGGGCCGGATGCCGCGTCGTGAAGTTTCATCACCGTCATATCCGCAACATCGGAGTCATGAACGAGCGCGACCATCGGAAGCTCGTCGTGATCGACGGCAGTGTCGGTTTCGTCGGCGGCCACTGCATCGTGGATTCATGGCTGGGTGACGCAGAGGACAACGAACATTTCGCCGACGTAAGCGTGAGACTGCGCGGTCCGATCGTGAATGCGGTGCAGTCTGCATTCAGCGAGAACTGGGCCGGAGAAACCGGTGAGCTCTTCGTCGGCGACGACGTCTTTCCGGCGCTCGAGAAGGCCGGTGGTGTCACGATCCACGCCGCCTATCTGAAGCCCGAGGGCTCGGCTCCTGCGGTGAAGATCCTTCACCACACGGTCATCTGCCTCGCGCGGGAGCGGATATGGATCCAGAATCCCTATTTCATTCCGGAACCCGAAGCGATCGACGCCTTCGGTGCAGCGGTCAAGCGCGGCGTCGACGTGCGCGTGATGATGCCTTCGACCGGAGGATCCGACAATCCGATGGTGCAGCACGCAGGGCACCGCAATTTCGAGAAGCTCCTCCGGTGCGGTGTGCGCCTTTTCGAGTATCCCGACACCCTGCTACATCAGAAGGTGATGACTGTGGACGGCGTATGGTGCGCGATCGGATCGAGCAATTTCGACGACCGGTCTTTCGAGATCAACGACGAGATCACGCTCGGAATCCGGGACCCGGCGACGGCGAAGCGGCTCGAGGAGATATTCGAAAAGTACGCCCCCCGGTGCAAGGAGATCAAGCTCGAGCAGTGGCGCAAGCGCAGTCTCGGTCATCGGCTGATCGACAACATGTACTACCTGCTCAACGAGGTTCTTTGACGTTCAGGCGGTACTCACACGTCGACCGCTCGGCGCGGGTTGAAGCCTCAGCGCCGCGTTCTCATGAATGCGTGATAAATCAGGACCGCTACGAGCGCGCCCAACAAGGCGCCCAAGTGTCCTCCTGACTCGCCGGCCCTGTACAACCCGATGGCTTGGCCGAAATTGGCTGTGACGAGCGATCCAGCGACCGCGAGTGCCACCGGAACAAGTCCCCCGGGCCCAAGACCTGAAGTGATGAGCTTCGCAGTGACACCGACGGCCAAGCCGATCAGAATCGGCCAGAGGAGTTGCAAGATCGACCTCTCGTAAGGCAAAAGTCCGGCGCTTCAGGCGCCCGCGTTCAACGCAACAACGTGCCGGGAACGCGGCGGTTCGGTCGTGAGTTGCTCGGGTCCGATCGCGTCACGCACGACCTACAACGGAGGGCCCAGGGGCTCCCGACCTCGTTCGAGAATTCGGTGAACCTTGGTTGCCAACGCTGCTGACGTGAACGGCTTGGTGATCAACTCGACGCCCGGGTCCAGCCGGCCCTGGTGGACGATAGCATTGCGCGCGTAGCCTGTCGTGAACAATACCAGCAGATCAGGATGATTCTCGCGCGCGCGATCTGCGAGCTGGCGCCCGTTCAATCCTCCCGGAAGCCCGACATCGGTAAACAGCAAATGCACGCCGGGCTGTGATTCGAGCATGCGCAGTGCGCGGGGACCGTCTGCGGCTTCGAGGACGGAATAGCCCAGTTCACGCAACATCGCGACTGCATGAGACCGCACGTCGTCGTCGTCCTCGACGACCAGGATCAGGTGGTCGATGCTCCCCGCGGGAGACGATTTCGGTTCCGTCACCGTCTCCGGACCGTCCGCGGCCGTCGTCAATCTCGGCAGATACAGTTTCACGGTCGTGCCCTCGCCAGGCTCGCTGTAGATCTTCGCGTGGCCATCCGACTGCTTGATGAAGCCGTAGACCTGCGACAGCCCCAAACCGGAGCCTTTGCCGACATCCTTCGTGGTGAAGAACGGCTCGAACGCCTTCTGCAGCACGTCCTTCCCCATGCCGGTTCCGGTATCGCTCACGCAAACCACGACGTACTGGCCCGGCTTGACGTCGTGCGCGTTCGCATACGTCTCGTCCAGAAAGGCGTTGGCCGTCTCGATGGTCAGCTTTCCCCCCGACGGCATCGCGTCGCGGGCGTTGACGGCCAGGTTCAGAATTGCGTTTTCGAGCTGGTTGGCATCGGCCGCAACGCGCCAGATGCCGCCGGCCAGCACCGTTTCGATCCTCATCGACTCGCCCAGCGTCCGGTGCAGGAGCTCTGACATGCCGGTAACGAGCTTGTTCACGTCGATCGGTTTCGGGTCCAGCGGCTGCCGTCGTGCGAAGGCGAGCAGTCGCTGCGTCAACGTGGCGGCGCGCTCCGCACTGCGCGCCATCGAGAGAATCATCCGTCGTGCGGCGTCGTCGGGCACGAGATTGCGGCGCTGGAGGACTTCGATGTTGCCGATGATGACCTGCAGCAGATTGTTGAAATCGTGCGCGATCCCGCCCGTGAGTTGACCCATCGCCTCCATCTTCTGCACCTGGCGCAGCGCCGTCTCGGCGAATTCCCGCTGCTCGATCTGCGTTCGAAGATTCTCGTTGGCCCGGGCAAGATCCTGGCCCTGTCGTTGCAATTGTTCGTTCGCATCCCTCAGCCGGCCCTGCGCGACGCCGAGCAGGATGAAAATCAGGGAGCCCATCGCAACGAGCAGGCCAATGACGCCGTAGCGCTCGAATCGCATCGATATCGGTTCGATCGCCGTCTGCATGTACACGGTGCCGAGCGAGGCATTGCCCTGCTGGACGGGCGTGGTGACAACCAATTGGTCGCCCTCGATCAGCGAGCCTTTCTCCTCGACGGTGGCAGGTACCGGTCGTCCTTCGGCGCGCGAATATCCGGCGAACAGCGCGCCACGCGCGTCGTACACCGCCGCGATCCGGACTTGCGGATCGACGGCAAGCGCGTTGACGTACTCGTGCGCCGCCTTGCGGTCGTCGAAGACGAGCGCCGCGCTCACAGTCGAGGCGAGGATCCGGTTTTGGGCCTCGACCCGTTGAACTTGCGTCTCCTTGTACGATTGCTCGTTGTAAATCACCATCACCATGCCGGCGAGCACGATCAGCAGCACGCCGGCGGCGGCGAATGCAGTCATCCAGTTCCCGCGGTCGACACGCACCGTCGCTCGTAGATCGATCATTTCAGAAGCTCGCGCGTATTTTTGTCATTGTCGCTGCCGAACGCTGGCCGCGAGGCTCAGCAGCTTGGAACTGATCATCAAATGATTTTCTGCGGCAGCGTCGAGGTCGATCTCGAAACGCACCCGGTCGTTCTGAACGACAAAGTTGATGATGCCTCGAGTCTGCGCCTCGCGTGCCGAATCGGTCACCGTGAGGATCGGCGTACCGCGCACGCGATTGAGGACTTCTGCCCGCGCCGAGTCACGCAACGAAACGCTGACATACATGATGTGACAATCGGAATCACGGGCCGGGGCTGCGAGATGGACGACCGCCACGCGCCGGCCGGCGACAGTCTGCCCGATCGCCGCCTCGTCCGCGAGATTTCCGAGCGCATCGGTGCCCACGATGCAGATGACAAGCGGATCCGACGGGGAACGGAAGGCCCCGGCGGGCCATTCCACGAAGGGCGCGAACTTGTACAGATACGTCGCCTTCACCGCATGTTCGATGCCGGGGGCTTGCGCCATCGCGAGCGCAGGGCCGAGCATCAACAGTCGAGCGGCCCACGCGACAAGGCTCGGTCCGGCGGCGATACGATACGAGCGCGCCCTCGGCACTCAGAAACTCCACCGAGCGCCCAGGTAGACGCTGCGCGGAATCTCATGGATGGGTGGCAGGCTCGCTTCGGCGTGCCGAGCGTGCACGAGATTGAGTCCGACGAGCGATAACTCCAGATGGGGCGAAACACGCCAGCCAAGCCGCACGTCGGCTTCGAAGTAGCTGGGGACGCCAACGTCGGAAAGGCTGCCGATCTGACGCAAGCCCACATAGAGCTGGACGTCGTGCGGCAGGTCCATGTACGAGTGAAGAAAGACCTGGTGCTCCGGATCGTGGCCAAGCACCGTCTGAACGCCCGCGATATCCATTTCGCCGGGCTTGAGTCGGAAATCCTTGCGAAGCAGTCCGAAGCCGGGGTTGAGTCGCCACCAGGGTAGCGGGCTGTAGCTGCCCCACACATCGACGCCGTACGTGTGACCTTCCCATCCATTTCCGAAGCTGACGGGAAGGACGACGACCGGCGTCGGCGATGTCGTCCGCAGATCGTCATAGTCGTTATAGAACAACGATAGCGAAACGGAAGCCTGCTGCGTCAGTTGCGATCGCCAGCCGGCCTCGTAGGCAATCAACTTTTCCGATTGGAAATCCGGCGACGTGTTCACGATGCCCGGCGCCGTCAGATCGCGCTCCAGGCGCGAGGGTGATCGTACGGCGCGGGAGATGGCCGCCCACAGGAAATTCCGGGGATCCGCTTGCCATCCCAGGCGAACGTTCGGCATCACGGCCCAGCCGCTGAAGGTGCTGTATTCGAACTTCGTGCCGAGTATGAGCTTGAAGTCGTCGCTCAACGCAATCGTGTCCTGGGCGAAGAGGTTCGTCAGGTTGAGTGTCTCGCTCTGTGGAACGAGAATGAACGGATTCGCCGTGTTGACGAAACGATCGACCCAGCTTCGATAGCCCAGACCCCAAACGATCTGGTGGTTGCGCCTCCACGTGAACGCGTGCTCGGCCTCCACGTCGAGCGTCTTGACGTCGTCGGAGGATCCGCCGCCCGTCGCCGCGACATCGGAGCGCTTCTGCTGGTCGTAATAGGCTTGAACCTGGAACGAAGACCCGTCGGCGAATCGCTTGCTCCAGCGCCCGAGAACGTTGCCGCCGCTGCGCCGGCCGCCGGGTGTGTCGATGATGTTTTCGTAGAGGTCTCCCTGAACGGTGAATCGGCTGTCGAGCACCGACAAGTCGGCGCGAAACCCGGCCTGTTTCGCGTGCCAATCGTCCATCGCGTTGCTGCCGTCGGCGAGGGTCGTATGGCCTTCTCCGAAGCCCACGGCGTAACCGCGATAGGTCCCCAGCGTACCCAGCTTGCCTCCCCAGCGTCCGGCGCCTCGCTGAACGAAGTCACCGATCTTCGCGTCCACCAGCCCACCCTGCGTTTCGGCCGAACTCTTCGTGATCACGTTGATCACGCCATTCATCGCGTTGGCGCCCCACAGCGTGCCGCCGGGCCCGCTGATCACTTCGATTCGCTCGATGTCGGCCAGCATCACTTCCTGCTGGTCCCAGAACACGCTCGAGAAGAACGGCGTATAGACGCTGCGGCCGTCGATCAACGCGAGCAACTTGTTCGACGCGTTGACCGAATTCATTCCGTGCGAGGAGATCGCGTAATTTTGCGAATTGATTCGCGCCACTTCGAGGTTCGGCGCGAGGCGCAGCGCTTCCGCGAGGCTCATGGCGCCCGAGCGGCGGATGTCGTCGCCGGTGATCACGTAGATGGCGGCCGGCGCCTCGCTCAGCGGCTCCGGCCGCTTGGATACCGACGTGATCTCGACTTGCGATAGCTCTTCGAGCGACAGGTCGCTCAGATCCCGAAGGGACTGCGCCCCGGCGCAATGGGGCGCGAGGAAAAGCGCAACGATCCCGACCACATTGCGCGGCCACTGCCAGCCTCCGCCGGGTCGCGGGGCATGCGGCCGATCGTCAGCAAAACCATGTCCTGCCCCGCTCGTTATTCCCAAGCTTCGATCCTCCCCAGCAGCTTTGTCATTAGATGGCGTTCTCGGCACGCAGCCGTGCGATTTCTCCGTCGTCCAGGCCGAGCTCGCGCAAGATCGCGTCGGTGTGCTGGCCGAGTGCGGGAACCGGATCCATGCGCGGCGCGTACGCGTTCGGCTGCCCGGGCGGCAGCAATGCAGGTATCGGACCGGCCGGTGTCGTCACCTCCGTCCAGCGGTCGCGCGCCTTCAGCTGTTCGTGCTCCCAGACATCGTGCATGTCGTTCATCCGTGCGTTCGCGATTTGCGCGGCGTCCAGCCGCGCGACGACCTGCAAGGCGTCGAGTTGCGCGAACGCCGCGACAATGATTGCACGCAGCTCGGTGCGCGCCCTCGGTGCGGCGCGAGTTGGATGAAAACCGCGGATCGGTTGCGAGCGCCGGCTGTTGCAGAACCTCGCGACAGAACACCGCCCATTCGCGCTCGTTCTGCAAACCCAGCATGACGGTCTTGCCATCGCCGGTCGGAAACGGTCCGTACGGATAGATCGTCGCGTGCGCCGCACCCGCGCGCTGCGGCGGCGCCGCGCCCTCGTACGCGTAGTACAGCGGAAACCCCATCCACTCGACCATGCTTTCGAGCATCGAGACGTCGATCCGGCATCCGACACCCGGTCTTGCCGCGCTCCATCAGCGCGGCCAGGATGTTGGAATACGCATACATGCCGGCCGCGATGTCGGCGATCGAGCAGCCGGCCTTTGTCGGCTCATCGGGCGTTCCGGTCACGGACAGGAACCCGGATTCGCTTTGGATCAGGAGGTCGTACGCCTTCTTGTCGCGATACGGACCATCGCTGCCGTAGCCGGAGATATCGCAGACGATCAATCCCGGCTTGTCGACGGACAGCGCCGCATGCGATACGCCCAGGCGGGCGGCCGCACCGGGCGCGAGGTTCTGCACGACGACGTCGGCACACTCGAGGATCAGGCGCTTCAGGATCGCCTGCCCGTGCTCGTGTTTCACGTCGAGCGTCAGGCTCTCCTTCGAGCGATTGGTCCAGACGAAATGCGATGCGAGTCCCCTGACGCGCTCGTCGTACGCGCGCGCGAAATCGCCGACACCCGGCCGCTCGATCTTGATGACGCGCGCGCCGAGATCGGCGAGTTGCCGCGTGCAGAACGGCGCGGCGATCGCGTGCTCGAGCGTGACGACGGTGATGCCGTCGAGCGGCCGCATGGCTCCCGGCATCAGAAAGACCGCGGCAAGCCGAGCACGTGCTCGGCGATGTACGCGAAGATCAGGTTGGTCGAGATCGGCGCCACCTGGTAGAGGCGCGTCTCGCGGAACTTGCGCTCGATGTCGTATTCATTGGCGAAGCCGAAGCCGCCGTGCGTCTGCATGCACACGTTCGCCGCCTCCCACGACGCCTTCGCGGCAAGATATTTCGCCATGTTGGCCTGGGCGCCGCTCGGCTCGCCGGCGTCGAACAATTGGCATGCCCGAAAGCGCATCAGGTTCGCCGCCTCGACTTCGATGTACGCATCTGCGATCGGGAATTGCACCCCCTGGTTCTTCCCGATCGGCCGATCGAAGACGATCCGCTCGTTCGCATACTTGACCGCGCGCTCGATGAACCAGTAGCCGTCGCCGATGCATTCGGCGGCGATCAGCGTGCGCTCCGCATTGAGACCGTCGAGGATGTACTTGAAGCCGCGCCCTTCCTCACCGACCAGGTTTTCCGCCGGAATCTCGAGATTGTCGAAGAAAAGCTCGTTCGTCTCGTGATTGACGAGGTTCGGGATCGGACGCACGGTCAGGCCCCGGCCGACGGCGTCGCGCAGATCGACGATGAAGATCGACATGCCCTCGGATTTCTTGCGGACTTCGGCAAGCGGCGTCGTGCGTGCGAGCAGGATCATCAGGTCGGAATGCTGGACGCGGGAGATCCACACCTTCTGGCCGTTGACGACGTAGCGATCGCCCTTCCTGACCGCCACCGTCTTGATCTTCGTCGTGTCGGTGCCCGTCGTCGGCTCGGTCACCGCCATCGACTGGATGCGCAACGTCCCGGCGGCAATCGCCGGCAGGTACCTGCTGCTTCTGCGCGTCGCTGCCGTTGCGCAGCAGCGTGCCCATGTTGTACATCTGACCGTGCACGGCGCCGGCGTTGCCGCCGCAACGATTGATTTCCTCCATGATGACCGACGCCGCCGTCAGCCCGAGTCCCGATCCGCCGTATTCCTCGGGAATCATCGCGGCCAGCCAGCCGGCGCCGATCAGCGCATCGACGAACGCCTCGGGATAGGCATGCGCCGCATCCACCTTGCGGAAGTATTCGTCGGGAAATTGCGCGCAGAGCTCGCGAATCGCGTCGCGAATGTCCTGGTGCTCGTCGGATGCGTTCAACAAACCTTGGCTCCGGTCGACGTCGAGTTTCGAGCTACGCGAGCATCGCCGTTGCGTCCATCGCCAATCCGCCGTCCGCATTGGCAGCCCACAGCGACACGGTCTTGCCATCGTCCGCGAGCCGTCCGTTGACCGAGAACGGCGCAATGTCGAACAACGGGCTCACTGCGCGAAACGAAAAGCGCGCGACTATGGCTTCGGACAGATTGCGGCGCAGCAGGTCGAGCAGCAGCGTTGCAATCAGCGGACCGTGCACCACCAGTCCGGGATAGCGTTCCACCTCGGTCACGTAGCGCCGATCGTAATGAATCCGATGGCCGTTGAACGTCAGCGCGGAATAGCGGAACAGCAGCACGTCGTCGGGATGGATCGTACGCACCCACGCCGCATCGGTCGGCGCTCGCTGTCGGCGTTGCGGCGGGCTCACCCGGCCGCGGATCACCGCGATAGACGATGTCGTGCTCTTCGATGATGGCGAGGCCCCGCGGACCGCCGATCTCATGGCGCACGAGCACGAATGCGAGCGGGCCGGAACGCCCTTCCTTTGGGCGTGACGTCGACGATCCGCGACGTGCGCTCGATGCGCTCGCCCACGCGCAGCGGTTGGACGAACGTCAGGCGCCCGCCGGCCCACATCCGGCGCGGCAGCGGCACCGGCGGCAGGAAGCCGCCGCGCTTCGCATGGCCGTCGGGGCCGATCTCCGACTGCCGATGGAGCGGCAGGAAATAGAGCCAGTGCCAGAGCGGCGGCAACGCATCGCCGGCGCTCGGGCGCGGCGTCATCGCGGTCGAGCGTCGCCGCGAGCGCCGCGACCGGCGTCGCGCGTGACCTCGTCGACGCGCGACTCCGTGCGGCCGATCCAGTTCTGCAGGTCGGCGTCAGGATCCATCACGCGCATCCTCGAATCGACGATCGGCGCATCGACGTCACGTCGCAGCGGTTCGGCGGCGCGCGGACAGGCGACGCCAGATCGGAGGCCCGAAGAGAACCAGGGCGGTGATCGCGAGCACCGTCGCCGAAATCGGGTGCCCGACGAAGACCGAAAGATCGCCCTGACTGATCGCGAGCGCGCGGCGAAACTGCTGTTCGGCGAGCGGCCCCAGGATCATGCCGACCAGCACCGGCGCAACCGGCATGTCGAAGCGCCGCATCAGGAAGCCGAGACCGCCGACGATATACAGCAACGCGAGATCGAACCAGGAATTGCGCAATCCGTACGCGCCGAGCGTGGCAAACACCAGGATGCCGGCATAGAGCAGCGGTCGCGGGATCTCGAGGAGCTTTACCCAGATGCCGACCAGCGGCAGATTGAGGATCAAAAGAATCACGTTGCCGACATACATGCTGGCGATGAGTCCCCAGATCAGCAGCGGCTGCGTTTCGAACAGCAACGGGCCAGGCTGCAGTCCCCATTGCTGGAAGGCCGCCAGAATGATCGCCGCCGTTGCCGTCGTGGGAAGCCCGAGCGTCAGCAGCGGCACCAGTGTACCGGTCGCCGACGCATTGTTCGCGGCCTCCGGCCCCGCCACGCCTTCGATCGCGCCCTTGCCGAACTCACCGGCATGCTTGCTGAGCTTCTTCTCGAGCGCATACGAAAGGAACGTCGGGATCTCGGCGCCGCCCGCGGGAATCGTACCGAACGGAAAACCCAGCGCCGTTCCACGCAGCCATGGCTTCCACGATCGTCGCCAATCCGACCTGCTCATCCAGATCGAGCCTTTCATCGTCTCCAGCCGGTCCGACTCGCGATTGAGGTACGTCGCGATGTACAGCGTTTCGCCGACGGCGAACAATCCGACGGCGACGACGACGACGTCGATGCCGTCGAGCAGTTCCGGGATGCCGAGGGTGAAGCGCGCCTGGCCGGTCTGGCTGTCGAGGCCGATGAGGCCGATCGCGAGACCGAGGAACAGGCTCGCGAGTCCGCGCGCCGCGGATGCGCCGAGCACCGCCGACACCGTGGTGAACGCCAGGACCATGACCGCGAAGTATTCGGCGGGCCCGAACTTCAGCGCGAAGTCGACGACGATCGGCGCCATCACGGTGAGCAGCAGCGTGGCGATCGTGCCGGCGACGAACGAGCCGATGGCGGCCGTTGCAAGCGCCGGACCGGCGCGGCCGCGCTTCGCCATCAGGTTGCCTTCCATCGCCGTGACGATGGTGGCCGACTCGCCCGGCGTGTTGAGCAGGATCGACGTCGTCGAGCCGCCGAACATCGCGCCGTAGTAGATGCCGGCGAACATGATCAGCGCGCCGGTCGGATCGAGTTTGGCCGTCGCCGGCAGCAGCAGCGCGATCGTGAGCGCCGGACCCACGCCCGGCAACACGCCGATCGCCGTGCCGAGCGTGACGCCGACGAATCCCCACATCAGGTTCGTGAGCGTCAGCGCGACGCCGAACCCGGCGAGCAGCGAGCCGAAGGTGTCCACGTCAGAAGATCGCGCCGAACGGGCCGCTCGGGCAGCGTTCAAGTCCCAGTCCCTGCGTGAAGATCAGGAACACGATCGTCGCGAGCACGCAGCGCGATGAGCGCATCGCGCAGCGGCCGCCTGCTGCCGAAGCCGCGCGCGACCAGCACGAACAACAGCGCGGATGCGAGGATGAAACCGGCCCACGCGATGATGCATCATGTGCAGCACGATGCCGGCGCTGATCACGCCGAACGCCATCCAGTCCGGCGTCGCGTGATTGTCGTCGATCGGCAGATGACGCCAGCCGCCGGATATCGCCTGCCAGCCGAGCACCGCGCCGCACAGCGTGAGCCCGACGCCGATCAGGTAGGGAAAGAGGCGCGGGCCGACGCCCGAATAGCTTTGCGCTTCGGCGATGCCCTGCGTTTCGATAGATGATGAACGAGCCGAGCGCGATCAGCCCGAGCGAGAGCGCGAACTCGCCCGGCATGCGCGACAGCGTGCGCTCACGACGCAGGCCGCTACTGTTATTTCTTCAGTCCGAGGCCGGCGATGATCCGCTGATGCGCTTCGTGTCGTTGTCGAGGAACGTCTTGAACTGATCGCCGGCAAGGAACAGGTCCGTCCATTCGTTGCGCTTCAGCGTCTCCTGCCACGACGGCGTCTTCACCGCCTTGGTGAACGACGTCGATCAGCTCCTTGCGCTGCGCGTCGGTGATGCCGGGCGCGCGCGAAGATCGCGCGCCAGTTGTTCGATCTCGACGTCGATGCCCTGTTCCTTCAGCGTCGGAACGTCGATGCCGGGTACGCGCTTGTCCGACGAAATCGCGAGCGCGCGCAGCTTGCCGGACTTGATCTGCCCGGCGAACTCGCCGTAGCCGCTGATGCCCGCGGCGACGTGACCGCCCATGATCGCCGCCTGCGCCTCGCCGCCGCCCGCGTAGGCGATGTAGTTGACCTTCGATGCCTCGACGCCCGACGCCACGGCGATCATGCCCGCCAGGATGTGATCGGTGCCGCCGGCCGAGCCGCCGCCCCACGCGACGCTGCCCGGGTTCGCCTTGAACTGGGCGATCAGCTCCTTCATCGACTGGATCTTCGACGTGCCCGGTACGACGATCACTTCGTATTCGCCGGTGAGCCGCGCGATCGGCGTGACCTGCGACAGCGTCGACCGGCGACTTGTTGTTGATGATCGCGCCGACCATCACCATGCCGCCCACCATCAGCGCGTTCGGATCGCCCTTGCTCGAGCTCACGAACTGCGCAAGGCCGATCGTGCCGCCGGCGCCACCCTTGTTGTCGACCGTCACCTTCTTGACGATGTCGCCGCTTTGCAGCGCCGCCTGCAGCGCACGGCCGGTCTGGTCCCAGCCGCCGCCCGGCGCCGCGGGCACCAGGATCTTCAGGCTGTCGAGCGCGACTGCCGTCCCGCTCGCCATCAAAACAAGCGCGGCCGCCGCACATGCAATCCCGCGGCGGGCGCGTACAACTTTCCTGACGAGACGTTCCAGGATCTTCAGGCTGTCCAGCGCTGTCGCGGTGCCGCTCGCCATCAGCGCCAATGCGGCCGCCACGAATGCGAGTCCGCCCCGTACACGAATCAGATTGCGTATCAAGCCCTTCATGATTCCTCCGATGTGGTCAAACTGTCGCAGCCGCAACGAACCCGACTCAGGGCGGCGCCGGTATGCGGTGCCGCTTGTGTTGGTCGACCGATGCTGCCCCTGATCCTGCCCCTGAGGCATCCGCGACCGGGCGAGGTGTGACCCATTGTAGCGATACGGAACTACGGCGGGGGCGGGACTGCATTCGTCGCATGATGCGGTCGTGGTAGCGTGCGGCGAGCAATGCCGCGACGGACGGCGGCGTCGCGTCCAAGGCAACGCCGAAGGCGGCAGTCTGCTTCGGTGCCGCAGCTTCGACGCGAGCGAAACAGAACGCGGCCGCCAGGATGACGATTGCCCGGACTGCCATGCGGATGCAGGACCGCAGATCGGCGCTAACTTTGCAAGGCGTAATCGGTCGCGACGTGCGAGACCTCGCGGCCCGGCGAGTAGATGTCGATGATGTTCCAGTGCCCGGCGGTCGGCACCGGCTCGTTCATGCATGGCCACGTCGATCACGAACGGCTTGCCCGACTCGATCGCGCGCTCGCAGCGCCGGCTTGAACTCGTCGGCCGCGCGTGATCTGCACGCCTTCGGCGCCGTAGGCGCGCGCGATCGCGGCGAAGTCGGGCGAATACGGCTCGCCGTCCGCGCTGGAACACGCAGCCGAAGCCGGTGCCGTAGTGCGCCATCTCGCAGGCCGGCGATGGTGCCGTAGGCGTAGTTGTTCATGACGACCCAGACGACCGGGACGTCCTGCTCGACCGCGGTCGCCAGCACCGCCGGGTTCTGGCCGAAGCCGCCGTCGCCGACCAGCGCGACCACGACCCTGTCGGGGCAGGCGAGCTTGGCGCCGATCGCCGCCGGCGCGCCGAAGCCCATCGTCGCGTAGCCGCCCGGCGTGAGGATGCTGCCCGGCGTGTAGATCGGGAACTGCTGGCCGACGCCGTTCTTGTTCCAGCCGACGTCGGTGGTGATGATCGCGTCGCGCGGCAGCACCTCGCGCACGGCGGCGAGGATGCGCTCGGGCCGCATCGGGAAGGCGTCGCTCTGCGACGTGCTCTGCGTTGCCGTGCCGCGAAGTCGGCGCGGTAGTCGGCGATCTCGTTGGCGAGCGCGTCGTTCGTGCGCGCCCGTCGGGAACAGCCGCTTGGCGACGCGGTTGAGCGACGACGAGCGCCTGCTTCAGGTCGGCGACGACGCCGATCTCGACCGGGAAGTTGCGGCCGATCTCGCTCGGGTCGATGTCGATGTGGATCAGCTTGCGTCGGCGGGAAGCTGAACGTGTACTCGGCGTCCCACGAGCTGCAGTCGGCCTCGGCGAAGCGCGTGCCGAGGCCGAGGATCCAGTCGGCCGTGCGGCACTTGTCGTTGACGAACTTCGTGCCCCAGAAGCCGGTCATGCCGAGCGTCAGCGGATGGTCGTCGGGCAGCGCGCCCTTGCCCATCAGCGCTGTGCGCGACCGGGATGCCAGGTGCGTCGACGAACTCGCGCAGCTCGTCGGCCGCGTCGGCGAGGATCACGCCGCCGCCGGCGTAGATCACCGGCTGCTTGCGCCTCGGCCAGCGCGCGCACGATGCTTCTCGGCGGTCGGCTCGTCGATCGACGGCTTGTGCAGCGCTTGCGTGTGTGCGCCAGCCGCTCGAACAGCGCGGTGTCGATCTCCATCGAGAAGATGTCCATCGGCACCGAGACCAGCACCGGCCCGGGCCGGCCGCTCTCGGCGAGCTGGAACGCCTTCTCGATGATCTCGGGGAACAGGTCGGGCCGCTCGACGCGCCAGACGCGCTTGACGAACGGCCGGTAGATCTCCGACTGCGCCGCGTCCGCGTGCAGGTTCACTTCCTGGTGCGGGTGCTTGCCGTAGTAGTGGCTCGGGATGTCGCCGGCGATCACCACCATCGGGATCGAGTCGAGCGCCGCGTTGGCGACGCCGGTCGACGCGTTGGTCAGCCCGGGCCCGAGGTGCGACAGCACCACCGCGGTCGGTCTGCTTGGCGCGCGCGTAGCCGTCGGCGATGTGCGCGGCGATCTGCTCGTGGCGCGTGTTGACGAACTTGATCTTCGACTCCTTGACAGCGCCGCCAGCACGGCGATGTTGGTGTGGCCGCACAGGCCGAACACGTATTCGACGCCGCGGTCCTCGAGATAGCGGACGAGCTGGTGCGAGATGAGTTGCTTCATGGTGCTCCTGGCTCGATGGACTGCGCGCCGGCCATGCGTCGAGCTCGTCGCGGCTCGAGCGGCGCGGCGCGGGCCGGTGTAGCGATAGGGAATGCTCGTGCGGCATCGGTCCCTTGATGCGGCCGCCCTGCTGCGATCTGCTCCCAGGCGTGCGCGAGGATGCCGACCGAGCGCGAAGGATGAACAGGCCGCGCCCGAGCGGCGGCGCGAAGCCGAGCTCGCGAATAGATGACCGCCGTGGCGCCGTCGATGTTCATCGGGATCGGCGCTGCCCTTGCGCCGTGCAGCAGCCGCTCGATCGAGCCTGCGCGATGCGCGCGAAGCGGCCGCTGATCGACGCCGGCGCGCTGCGCGCCTCGCGCGACCAGCTGCGAGCAGCCGCACCGCGCGCGGATCGACGCGGGTGCAAGCGATGGCCGAAGCCGGGAATGATCTTGCCGTGCGCGGCGATGAAGCGCGTCGAGCGCGGCGTCGACGACGTCTCGGCGTCGCCTCGCCGTCGCCGGCGGCGCGTCGACGATCGCTGCGAACAGCTCCATGCACTGCTGGCCGGCGCCGCCGTGGATGTCGTCGAGCGCGTTGATCGCCGAGGCCATCGCGCCGTTGAGCGGCAGGCCGCAGGTGACGGCCATGCGCGAGATGGCGATCGACGGCGCGTGCGGGCCGTGGTCGACGGCGGCGACCAGCGCCGCCTCGAGCAGCCGCGCCTGCGCCGGCGACGGCAGGTCGCCGCGCAGCATCAGCCAGATCATCTCCGGGAAGCTGCAGCGTGCCGATCAGCTCCTGGATCGGGTAGCCGCGGACGCGCGATCTCGCCCGGCTCGATGTCGATGATCGCGGTCGACCACCAGTCGCTGCGCCTCCTCGACGCGCTGCTTCGGCGCTCGGCGCTCGTGCCGCTCATACGACGCCCGCCTCGCGCAGCGCCGCGATCTCGTGCGGCGCTGTAGCCGAGCGCTGCGCAGCACCTCGTCGGTGTGCTCGCCGAGCCGCGGCGGCGGCGTCGCACGTCGGGTCGCCGCCGGACAGCTTGAAGCCGGCGCGCGCGACGCGTGATCGGCCGGTCGACGCCGGGCACGTCGTCGAAGGTCTGCAGCAGCTCGCGCTGCGCGACCTGCGGCAGCTCCAGCGCCTCGCGGCACGCGTCACCACGCAGCCCGGCCGGGATGCCGAGCTGGTTGAAGATCGTTTCCCACTCCGCGCGCGGCGCTTGCGCTGAGCGCCGCCTCGAGCTCGGCGGTGAGCGCCGCGCGGTTGCGCTTGCGCGCTCTCGCGCTCGGCGAAGCGCGGGTCGGTGCGCAGCTCCGCGCGGCCGACGCCTGCGACCAGCGCCTCGAACTGCTCCTGCTTGTTGGCGGCGATGTTGAGCAGCCCGTCCCCGGTCCTGAAGGTGCCCGACGGCGCGGCGGTGAAGTTGTCGTTGCCCATCGGCAGCGGCTCTGACGCCGGCGATCAGGTAGTTGGAGACGACCCAGCCCATCGTCGCGAGCGCCGCAGTCGAGCATCGACACGTCGATGAACGCGCCCTCGCCCGGTGCGTTGCGGCGCACGAGCGCGCTCGCGATCGCGAACGCCGCGGTGATGCCGCCGATGCGTGTCGGCGACCGGATAGCCCACGCGCAGCGGCGCGCACTCTGCGTCGCCGGTGATGCTCATCACGCCGGACAGGCCCTGGATGATCTGGTCGTAGGCCGGCGCGTCCTTCATCGGCCCGTCCTGCCCGAAGCCCGGAGATCGCGCAGTAGATGAGCGCCGGATTGATCGGCGCGCAGGTCCTCGTAGCGCCAGCGCCGAGCCGCTCCATCACGCCCGGGACGGAAGTTCTCGACCAGCACATCGGCCGACTTCGACCAGGCGATGCAGGACGTCCTTGCCCTCGTCGGTCTTCAGGTTGACGCGTGACGGACTTCTTGCCGCCGTTCTGCGCCAGGAACGACGCGCCCATGCAGCCGCGCGTTGAGCGCGGCGTCGGCGCCGAGCTGGCGCGCGAGGTCGCCGCCGTCGGGCACTTCGAGCTTGATCACCTCGGCGCCGAGCAGCGCGAGCTGGTAGGCGCAGAACGGCCCGGCCAGCACGTTGGTCAGGTCGAGCACGCGGATGCCCGCGCAGCGCGCTGCTCATCGGTGCGTTCGCTTCGCGCCGGAGCGACGTGCTCAGCGGCGGATGAACGGATTCGGCACGTCGAGGTCGGTGGAGATCCAGACGCACTTCGTGTGCAGGTACTCCTTGATCGTCTCCGTGCCCGACTCGCGGCCGATGCCCGATTCCTTGTAGCCGCCGAACGGCGACGTGAAGCTGGTCGCGCGGTAGTTGTTGACCCAGACCGTGCCGGCCTTGAGCTTGTCGGTCATCAGCATCGCGCGGTGCAGGCTCTTCGTCCAGACCGCCGCGGCGAGCCCGTAGACGACGTCGTTGCCGATCGCGATCGCGTCGTCCTCGTCGTCGAACGGGATCACCGCGAGCACCGGGCCGAACACCTCCTCCTGCGCGATGCGCATGCCGTTGTGCACGTCGGTGAAGATCGTCGGCTCGATGAACATGGCCCGCGCCGAGATCGGGCCGGCTCTTGCCCGCCGAGCACGCAGCGTCGCGCCTTCGTCCTTCGCGATCTGGATGTAGCGAAGGATCTTCTCGAACTGCGGCCGCGTCGCGATCGGACCGATCTGCGTGTCGGGCAGCGCGGGTCGCCGATCTTCGCGCGTCCTGCACGAAGCGATCAGCTTTTCGAGGAACGGTCGTGGATGAGCGCTGCAGCAGCAGGCGCGAGCCCGCCTGGCAGCTCTGGCCCGGACGCCGCGAAGATGCCCGAGACGACGCCCTTGACCGCCTGGTCGAGATCGGCATCGTCGAACACGATGTTCGGCGACTTGCCGCCGAGCTCCAGCGTGACCGTCTTGAGGCCGCGCGCCGCGAGCTCATAGATCTTGCGGCCGGCGGCATCGCCGCCGGTGAAGCCGATGTGCGCGACCTTGGGATGCGTGACGAGCGCCTCGCCGACCTCCGGCCCGAGGCCCGTGACGACGTTGACCACGCCCTTCGGAAAGCCCGCCTCGGCGAACAGCTGCGCGCGAACTCGAGCATCGACGCCGACGTGAACTCCGACGGCTTGATGACCGCCGTGCAGCCGGCCGCCAGCGCCGGCGCGAGCTTCCAGCTCGTCAGCGTGAGCGGCGAGTTCCATGGCGTGATGATCGCGACGACGCCTTTCGGCTCGTACTTCGTATAGGCGAAGACGCCTTTCTTGTCCGTCGGGATGACGGCGCTCTGCGACCTTGTCGGCGAGGCCGGCGTAGTACTTGAAGTAGTCGCCCATGTAGCGGATCTGCGGCGATGACCTCCGAAGCGAGCTTGCCGTTGTCGCGCTGCTCGATCTCGGCCAGCCGCTGCCGCATTCTCCGCAATCGCATCGCCGACCTTCCAGAGCATTCGCCCGCGCTCGCTCGGTGTCAGCGCCGGCCAGGGTCCGCCATGCAACGCGCGGTCGGCCGCGTCGACGGCCGCATCGACGTCGTCGTCGCCGTCCCCTCGCAATCGTCGCCCAGGCCCTGCCCGTAGTACGGATCTTCGGTCGGCAGATAGCGGCCGCCGGCGGGCGCGCCGAGCGACCATCGATGAAATGGTCGTAGCGCGGCAAGGATTCGGTCGACTGGGTCATGAATCGAGGGAGCGTTTGACGTTCCGTGAAAGGATCGTTCCGTACAGTGCAACATGATTCTATAATTGGAATCGTTCGTCAACGTGGCCGCGTACCAGCAAGCGGGCAGGTGGCGACGAACCGGCGGATGCAATGCAGTGCCCGTTGGGCATAATGCGTGCGGCACTCGCGCGATCGATTCGGAGAGTCTCGTATGGCGGCGAAGGATGGCGTGAGCGGCGGTTGACCGGGCCCTGTCGATCCTTGAGGCATTTGCGGAGGGAGACCAGGAGTTGACGCTCGCCGATATCGCCAAGCGCACCGGGCTTTACAAGAGCACGGTGCTGCGCCTGATCAAGTCGCTGGAGAAATTCGGTTATCTGCGCCGCTCGGAACAGGGAACCTATTGGATCGGATCGAAGGCGCTGTTCACTCGGTTCCCTTTATCAGCGGCATTTCCATACGGCGATGTTCGTACCTCCGGTGCTTCGTCAGATCGTCGAAGAGCTCAACGAAGGCGCCTCGCTCTATGTCCGCGATGGCGACCATCGCGTTTGCCTCCATCGCATCGATTCGACGCACGTGCTGCGCGTCGCGGTCCACGAAGGCGACCGCCTTCCCTTGACGGTTGGCGCGTCGAGCCACGTCATCCGCGCGTTCGACGGCGGCAAGGGGCGCGCGCTACGAGCAGATTCGCCGCGACTTGTACGGCGTGTCATACGGCGAACGCGACGCGGAAATCACCGCAGTCGCCTGCCCCGTCTTCGGCGCCAGGCAGCAGCTCGTCGGGGCGCTGACCGTTTCCGGACCGAAATCCCGGATCGAGGCATTGGGACTCGACCGGATCCTCTCGGTGCTGTTTCGCCATGCGCGGGAGCTGACGCGCATCATGGGGGGCGACACCAGCCCGTTCACGTTCGCCGCCCGCAAGGGTCGCCCGGCCAAGCGCGCCGCGCGGCGTTGACGACAATCGCCCACGCGCTCCCGGCATGCCGACCGCGCGAGGTTCGCGTCACCAGGGCCTGTTCAGACCCTAACCCTGGTAACCGAACTTACGAGGCAGGAACAGCACCAGCTCGGGTACGAATGTGATCAGCGCGAGCGCGCCAACCATGACGACAAGGAATGGCATCGTTTCGCGCACGAGATCCTTCAGCGGTACGTCGGCGATCTTGACCATGATGAAAAGCAGAAGGCCGTACGGCGGCGTGATCAGGCCGAGCATGATGTTCACGACCGCGACGATGCCAAAATGCACGGGGTCGATGCCGAGCGCCTGCGCGGTCGGGAGAAGCACCGGGACGACGATCAGCAGGATCGTCGTCCCCTCCAGGAAGCAGCCGAGGATCAGCAGGAGGATGTTCGCCGCGAACAGGAACGTCACCGCGTGAAGTCGTATGCCTGCAGCATGACGCTGAGCGATCGCGGGATGTTCTCGACCGTGATCGACATAGTTGAAGACGATCGCGCCGGCGATCAGCATGCCGATCGAAGCGGTCATGCGTCCGCAGCTCAGCAACGACGTGTAGAGGCCGCGCCACGTCGACGCTGCGGTAGAGCAAGGCGGAAACCATCAACGCATACGCGGCCGCGACCGCGGCGGCTTCCGTGGGCGTGGTCACGCCGCTGTAGATGCAGCCGAGCAGGATCACCGGCATCATCAGCGCCGGCAACGCCTCGCCAGGTGATGCGCGGCAACTCGCGCAGCGGAACCGGTTGTTCGACCGGGAAATTCCGCCGCTTGGCCACGAGTGCGATCAGCGCCATCTGCGCGAGCCCGATCAGCAGGCCCGGGATGATGCCGCCAAGAAACAGGTAGCCGATCGACGTGTCCGAGATCAGCGCGTAGATCACGAGCGGAATCGAAGGCGGGATGATCGGCCCGATCACCGACGACGCCGCGGTCAGCGCCGCGGCGAAACTCGGCGGGTACTTGCCGTCGCGCGTCATCATCGTCTGCATCAGCTTGCCCGAGCCCGCCGCATCGGCGAGCGCGGAGCCCGACATCCCGGCGAAGATGATGCTCTGCACGACGTTGACGTGCGCGAGTCCGCCGCGGAAGCGGCCGACGAGCGCGTCGCAAAAGCGCAGCAGCCGGTCCATGATGCTGCCGCTGTTCATGAACTCGGCGGCGAGGATGAACAGCGGAATGGCGAGCAGGAGCAAGCTCGTGTACATGCCGTTCAGCAACTGCTCGGCCGCGGTCCCCATGTCGAGGCCCGACAGGACAGATAGAGGATGGAGCCGCCGATCATCGCGTGGCCGACCGGCAGCCCGAGCAGGCTCAGCCGACGATCGCGAGGAGCGCGAGCGACAAAGGGGCTGGTCGAGGTTCATAGTCCGGAACTCGCCTTGGTCGGTGTCGGCCTCCTCCGGCGCCTCGCCGCGCAGCAGGCTCCACAGATCCACAGGTAGCGGACGATCACGGCGACGGCGAAGACGACATAGATCGAGAACAGCCAGTCGAGGCGGATCTTGAGATAGGCGACTGCTTCGACCTTCATGAAGGTGACGTAGTCCACGGTGGCCGGCAGCGACATGCGCGTACAGCACGACGAGCGCGACTGCCGATGATGACCGCCATGACGCGGCGTGCGCGCGGCGCCAACCGCCCGAAATGAGATCGAAGCGGATTTCCTCGTTTTCCTTCAGCAGAAGGCGGAGCCCCAGAGCACCATCCACAGCCAGGTGATGACGGTGAGCTCCGATCGTCCAGCCGATCGGGAAATTGAGGAAGTACCGGAAGACGATCTGCATGATGAACGCGACGAACATCACGCCGAGCAGGCCGGCGAGCGACGTTTTCCGCGCGTCGCCTCATCCAGGCGACCGCCTTGCCGTCAGGACAGCTTTCATCGTCGGTCCGCTCCGCGGATGCGCGGGCCGCCGGCTCGGCGGCAGCGCGGGCCGCGCTGCGCACGCGTCTACTTCAGCGCGTTGATCTTCTCGAGCATGCCCGGCGGCCAGCCTTGGCCTCGTCGGAGGCCAGGTAGATCTTCTGCGCGTAGGTCGCGGAACGCCTTGACGTCCGGCGCGTAGACGTCGAGGCCCTGCTTCTTGAAGCCCTCGGCGAGCTCCGCCTCCTGCTTCAGGTGCTCTGCCGTGCTCCAGTCGATCGCCTTGTCGGCCGCGGCCTGGAAGGCCTTCTGCTTCGCCGGCGTCATGCCGCTCCAGGTCTTCAGGTTCACGGTGAGCAGGTCGAAGCCGACGAGGTGCGACGTCAGCACGATCTGCGACATCACCTCGTAGAACTTCATGTTCTGCACGTTGGGCAGCGGGTTGTCCTGGCCGTCGATCGCGCCGGTCTGCAGGCCGGTGTAGATCTCGGCGTAGGCCATCGGCGTCGGGTTGGCGCCGATCGAGCGGCCGAGGAACTGCCAGGCGTCGCCGCGGCGGCATCCGCAGCTTGATCCCGGCCATGTCCGCCGGCGTGGTGATCTTCTTCTTCGGCTTGAGGCCGACCTGCCGCGTGCCGAAGAACGTCGGCCCCAGGATCTTCACCTTGAGCTGGTCCTCGACCATCTTCTTCATCTGCGCGCCGAGGTCGCTCGCGAAGAAGGCGTTCAGGTGGTTCGCGTCGCGGAACAGGTAGGCCGAGGTCAGGATCGACCACGCCGGAACCTGCTTGGAGATGTCCTGCGGCGCGATGTTGCCCATTTCGAGGTTGTCGCGCTGCAGTGCGACCAGTTCGGTGCCCTGCTTGAACAGCGTGCCGTTGTAGAACGGCTCGAGCTTGAAGTCGCGGCTCGATGTCCTTGGCGAACATCTGCATCATGTCGGCGCGGATGTCCTTGTCCGAGAACACCGCCGCAAAGCGGATCGTTGGCTTGTCCTGCGCCACGGCCGGCAGGCCATGCGCGACGGCGGCGAGCGCGGCGCCTGCCTTGAGTGCCGTACGACGGTCGATCCTGGTGTCCATGCTGTCTCCTCCTCCTGTTGAAAAGTCCGATACACGGACCGATCGGGGCGTCGACCGTTCCGTAGGGTGCAACATGATTCTATAATCGCAGCCGTTCGTCAACGCCGGGCGCGGCTTGCATGTCCGGCCATGACGAGGCCGCCCACGCGTCCGACGCTTCGAACGGCCGCGCATTGCCGCGTACGTGCGCGATATTTCGAGCCGGTGGAAATTTTCCCGTCGCGACGGTGTTTACGACTCCGTCGGCCCGCGTCCACTGCCCGGGGCATCTGGACGCCGGCGGACGCGTAGCAGACCGACCCCGGCGCACCTGTCGCGCGAAAGAAACCAGGAGGATTCAATGACGCACCGCAAAACGCTGTCCATTGCGCTCGCCGTCGCACTTGCGGGCATGAGCGCTTCGGCGGCATCGGCCCAAGGCAAGTCATCATTCGCCGCCAATCTCAGCGGCTATCAGGAAGCGCTGATGACGATCAATTCCACGGGCAGCGGGGAATTCGCGGCCAAGGTGAGCGACCACGAAGCGTCGATCGACTGGGTCCTGACCTATCGCGACCTGCCGACGGTCGTGCCGCAGGCGCACATCCACTTCGGGCGTCCCGCGCTCAACGGCGGCATCGTGCTCTTCCTCTGCACGAACCTGGGCAACGGACCCGCCGGCGCGCCGACGCCGCAGGCATGTCCGCCGGCGCCCCCCGGGAACGACCGTCACGCTGACCGGCACGCTCACCGCGGCCGATGTCAATCCCCAGCCCGGACAGGGCATCGATCCCGGAGCGGCGGGGTTCGCGCAGATCGTCAACGCGCTGCGCAACGGCGCGGCCTACGCGAACGTGCACACGATGCAGCGGCCGGGCGGAGAGATCCGCGGCGCGCTCGGCAAGCCGCACGACCACGGCAACGGCGGCGACGACAACGACTGAGACACTGCGTACGCGGACGGCGCGGCGACCAGCGGTCAGCAGCCTGACCGCGGTCGCGCGCATCGGCGTCATCGCGCGATCATCGGCAGATCGAGCCCGTTCGCCTTCGCGACCTCGATCGCCTTCGCATAGCCGGCGTCGGCGTGTCGCATGACGCCCGACGCCGGATCGTTCCACAGCACGCGCTCGATCCGCTTCGCCGCCGCGGCGGTGCCGTCGCAGACGATGACGACACCCGCGTGCTGCGAGTAGCCCATGCCGACGCCGCCGCCGTGATGCAGCGACACCCACGTCGCGCCGCCGGCGGTGTTGAGCAGCGCGTTGAGCAGCGGCCAGTCGGACACCGCGTCCGAGCCGTCCGCCATCGACTTCGGTCTCGCGATTGGGGCTCGCCACCGATCCGGTGTCGAGATGATCGCGGCCGATGACGATCGGCGCCTTCAACTCGCCGCTCGCGACCATCTCGTTGAATGCGAGTCCCGCGCGATGGCGCTCGCCGAGCCCGAGCCAGCAGATGCGCGCGGGCAATCCCTGGAACGCGATGCGCTCGCCGGCCAGGTCGAGCCAGCGTGCAAGCGACGCGTTGTCGGGAAAGAGCTCGCGCACCTTGCGGTCGGTCTTCGCGATGTCCTCGGGATCGCCCGACAGCGCGACCCAGCGGAACGGTCCCTTGCCTTCGCAGAACAGCGGCCGGATGTACGCGGGCACGAAGCCCGGGAAATCGAACGCGTTGCGCGACGCCTTCGTCGTAGGCGACCTGCCGGATGTTGTTGCCGTAGTCGAACGTCGGGATGCCGCGCGCGTGAAACGCGAGCATCGCCTCGACGTGCCGCTTGATCGATTGCCGCGCGGCCGCGACGAGCGCCGGATGCTGGTCGGAATCGCGCTTGCGCCGCCTGCCACCGCTCGACGCTCCAGCCCGCCGGCAGGTAGCCGTAGACGAGATCGTGCGCGGACGTCTGGTCGGTCACCATGTGCGGTGACGGTCCGCCCTGCTCCGCGCGACGCGCGAGCTCCGGCAGGATCTCGGCCGCGTTGCCGAGCAAGCCCACCGACACGGGTCGGCGCGACGCGCAGGCGTCGCCGATGATCCGCAGCGCCTCGTCGAGATTCGCCCGCCTGTCGATCGAGGTAGCGCGTCGCAAGCCGCATGTCGATGCGGCTCTGCTGGCATTCGATCGCGAGCATCGACGCGCCCGCCATCGTCGCGGCGAGCGGCTGCGCGCCGCCCATGCCGCCGAGTCCCGCCGTGAGGATCCACTTGTCGGCGAGCACGCCGCCGTAGTGCTGGCGCCCCGCCTCGGCGAACGTCTCGTACGTTCCCTGCACGATGCCCTGGCTGCCGATGTAGATCCACGAGCCGGCCGTCATCTGGCCGAACATCATCAGGCCCTTGCGGTCGAGCTCGTTGAAGTCTCGAGCGTCGCCCAGTGCGGCACGAGGTTCGAATTGGCGATCAGCACGCGCGGCGCATCGGCATGCGTCCTGAACACGCCGACGGGCTTGCCCGACTGGATCAGCAGCGATTCGTCGTCGCCGAGCGCGCGTCAGCGCGCTCGACGATCGCGTCGAAGCATTCCCAGTTGCGCGCGGCGCGGCCGATGCCGCCGTAGACGACGAGCTCCGCCGGATTCTCCGCGACCTCGGGATCGAGGTTGTTCATCAGCATCCGCAGCGGCGCTTCGGTCAGCCACGACTTCGCGGTGAGCGCCGTGCCGCGCGGCGCGCGGATGACGCCGTCGCGGTGGCGCGTCCATTCGGTGCGTACGCGTTGCAGCATGTTCATTCCCCCATCAGAGCGACCGGCTGAGCATCAATTTAAGCATGCTCCACCGGGGCTGGCCACCGCAGGTCGCGACTCGCGTCGGACGCGCGCCGGTTGCGTGCAACCTATAATTGCGCCGATGTCGACTCCACCCGTCGCGACCGGCGCTTCCTCCGACGCTGCATCCGCTGCGCATACGCCCATGATGCAGCAGTACCTGCGATTCAAGGACGAGCATCCGGACCGCCTGCTGTTCTACCGGATGGGCGATTTCTACGAGCTGTTCTACGCCGACGCCGAGCGCGCGGCGCGGCTGCTCGACATCACGCTGACCGCGCGCGGCCAGTCCGCCGGGCGCGCCGATCCCGATGGCCGGCGTGCCGTATCACGCGCTCGAGCAGCATCTCGTGCGGCTGTCGAGCCGCGGCGAAAGCGCGGTGATCGTCGACCAGATCGGCGATCCCGCGGCGAGCAAGGGACTGGTCGAGCGCAAGGTCACGCGCATCGTCACGCCCGGAACGCTGACCGACGCCGGGCTGCTCGACGCGAAGCGCGACGCACCGCTCGCCGCCGTGGTCGTCGACGGCAGACCGCGCCGGCATCGCCTGGCTCAACCTCGCGTCGGGACGGATCACGCTGACCGACGTCGCGGTCGCCGACATCGCGACGACGCTCGAGCGCATCGAGCCCGCCGAACTGCTGCTGCCCGAAGACGCGCCCGCGCCGGCATGGCGCGGCAGGCCGCCGGCGTTGCAGCGGCTTGCCGGCGTGGCATTTCGATGCCGCGCGAACGCCGCGCGCGCGCTCGCGCGGCAGATGGGCACGATCGACCTGAAGGGCTTCGGCGCCGACGCCGCGCCGCTTGCGATCGGCGCCGCCGGCGCGCTGCTCGCGCTACGCGAGCACGACGCAGCAGGCGGCGCTCGAGCATGTGCGCTCGCTGCACGTCGAGGCGGCGAGCGAATTCGTCGCGATGGATGCGGCGACGCGCCGCAACCTCGAGATCACGCAGACGCTCGCCGGCGAACGCGAGCCCACGCTCTACTCGCTGCTCGACACGTGCGCGAGCGCCGCCGGAAGCCGGCTGCTGCGCCACTGGCTCACGCATCCGCTGCGCGATCAGGCGCGCGCCGTCGGCGCGCCACGAGGCGATCGATGCGCTGCGTGCCGACGCCCGCAGCGATGCGATCGCTGCCGGCACGCGCTGCGCCGAACCGTCGACGTCGAGCGCGTCGTGTCGCGCATCGCGCTTGCGCAGCGCGCGGCCGCGCGACCTCGCCGGGCTGCGCGACACGCTGGCGGTGCTGCCCGACGCTCGCTGCGACGATCGCGACCACTCGACGCGCCGTTGCTGCGCGACTGCGCGCGCGACCTCGCGCTGCGATCCGCAATGGCACGCGCTGCTCGCCCGCGCGATCGCGCCCGAGCCGGCCGCGCAAGTGCGCGACGGCGGCGTGATCGCCGACGGCTTCGATGCCGAGCTCGACGAACTGCGCGGCATCGACGCCGACTGCGCGCGAGTTCCTGATCGACCTCGAGCGCCGCGAGCGCGAGCGCAGCGGCATCGCGAACCTGAAGGTCGAATACAACCGCGTGCACGGCTTCTACATCGAAGTCACGCACGCGAACGCCGAGCGCGTTCCCGACGACTACCGCCGCCGCCAGACGCTGAAGAACGCCGAGCGCTACATGACGCCGGAGCTCGCAGCGTTCGAGTCGAAGGCGTTGTCCGCGCAGGAGCGCGCGCTCGCCTGCGAGCGGCGGCTGTTCGACGCGCTGCTGGCCGAGCTTTCGCCCGCGATACCGGCGCTGCAGGCGGTTGCGGCCGCGCTCGCGACGCTCGACGTGCTGCAGACGCTCGCCGAGCGCGCCGACGCGTTACGGCTTACGCGGCCCGAATTCGTCCCGCGAATCCGGCATCGCGATCGAAGGGCGGCCGCCATCCGGTCGTCGAGCGCCAGGTCGACGCGTTCATCGCCAACGACCTCACGCTCGACGCGGCACGCCGCCTGCTCGTGATCACCGGTCCGAACATGGGCGGCAAATCGACGTACATGCGCCAGACGGCGGTCATCGCGCTCCTCGCCTGCTGCGGCATGTTCGTGCCCGGCGGCCCGCGCGACGCTCGGACCGCTCGACGCGATCTACACGCGCATCGGCGCCGCCGACGATCTCGCCGGCGGCCGCTCGACGTTCATGGTCGAGATGACCGAGGCCGCGTACATCCTGCAATCGCGCCACGCGCGCAAAGCCTCGTGCTGATCGACGAGATCGGCCGCGGCACGTCGACGTTCGACGGTCTCGCGCTCGCATGGGCGATCGCGCATCGGCTGGCCGAGCACAATCGGAGCCTCGCGCTGTTCGCGACGCACTATTTCGAGCTGACCGCGCTTGCCGTCCGAAATCGACGGCTGCGCCAACGTGCATTTCGACGCGGTCGAGACGAAGAGTCGCCAGGGCCCCGGCATCGTCTTCCTGCACGAGGTCGAGGAAGGGCCGGCGAACCGCAGCTACGGGCTGCAGGTGGCGCGGCTCGCGGGCGTGCCTGCCGATACGCTGAAGCAGGCGCAGCGCTATTTCGCGCGGCTCGACAAGTTCAACGCGCGCGACGATGCGCAGCACGACCTGTTCGCCACGACCGGTGGCGACACGCGGCGACCGCATCACCGCAGCAGGTTCGGTTGCTCGAGATCGAATCGCGGCTCGCGGCGCTCGATCCCGATGCGCTCGCGCCGCGCGATGCGCTCGCCGCGCTGTACGAGCTCAAGCGCCTGCTGCTCGGCTAGTGGACTGTAACGGCCGAAGCGATAGTGAGCGAAGCGATCTGGCGACGCGATTCACGTCGAGCGCAAGGCGCCGAAGCACGCAAGGGTAGGTCCCCTTGCGAGCTTCGGCAACGCGGCGATCGGCGTGAAGCGCAAGCCAGACACTACCGATTTGGCCGTTACAGTCCACTAGGATAACGATGCCGCTGCTGCGGTAAGATCGGCGCATGCCGCCCACCGTTACCGCGCACCGCGCTCGCAAGCGCTCCGAGACGCCGCCGCAGCGGCCGGCGCGCGAGGCTCGACCGCCTTACGTCGTCGGCTTCTACCTCGTTCCCGATTTCCCGATGATGGCGTTCGCGTCCGCGATCGAGCCGTTGCGATCGCGCCAACCGCCTGCGCGGCGAAACCCTTTTCGAGTGGCGGCTCTACTCGCGCGACGGTGCGCCGGCACGCGCGAGCAATGGCGTCGACATCGCCGTGCATGGCTCGGTGGACGACGGCGCTGCGCTCGACCTGCTGCTCGTGTGCGCCGGGACACGCGACGCGGGCGCCGGCGACGCAACGTTGGCCAAATGGCTGCGCGGCCTCGCGCGGCGCGGCACGTCGGTCGGTGGCATCAGCCTGGGCGCCTACGTGCTGGCGCGGGCCGGGCTGCTCGACGGCCGCCGCTGCGCACTGCACTGGGAGAGCCTCGCCGCGTTCGCCGAGGAGTTCCCGCGCATCCGCACGACGACCGACATCTTCGTCGTCGACGGCAATCGCCGCACGTGCTCGGGCGGCACGGCGGCGCTCGACATGATGCTGCACCTCATCACCGAACGCGACGGCCGCGCGCTCGCGAACGGCGTATCCGAGCAGTTCATCCATCCGCGCATCCGCGGCACGCAGGATCCGCAGCGCATGGCGGTGCAGAACCGGCTTGGCGTCGCGAATGAGAAGCTTATCGCCGCGATCGGCATGATGGAGACGGCGAACGAGGAGCCGCGCCCGGTGCACGAGATAGCCGCCGACGTCGGCCTGTCGCCGCGCCAGCTCGAGCGCCTGTTCGCGAAGTACCTCCGCGCAAGCCCCGGCCGCTATTACCTGAAGGTGCGCCTCGACCGCGCCCGCGCGATGCTGCTGCAGACGACGAAGCCGATCCTCGACGTGGCGGTGGCGTGCGGCTTTGCGTCGGCGTCGCATTTCAGCCGGTGCTACCGGACCGTGTACGGCCACAGGCCGAGCGATGAGCGCGCCGCCGTGCTGGCCATGCGCTCGCAACGCCACTGAAGCCCTTCATGACGCCGTCCGTCGACTCCGATTCCCGCGTGCGCGCGACCGGCGGCTGCCTGTGTGGCGCCGTGCGCTTCGAGGTGACCGGCCCGCTGCGCGACGTCGTGCTGTGCCATTGCGAAATGTGCCGACGCACGCATGGCCATGTCGGCGCCTATTCCGCCGCTGCAAGGAGCGATCTGCGCCTCGTCGAATCGCGGGGTCTGCGGTGGTACGCGTCGTCAGCCATCGCGCGACGCGGATTCTGCTGCCAATGCGGCGGGACGCTGTTCTGGGAAGTACCGGCGCGCGACAGCGTCTCGATCGCCGCCGGCACGCTCGATGCGCCGACCGGCCTCACGACGACGCTCCAGATCCACGTCGAGTCTGCCGGCGATTATTACGCGATCGACGAGCGCGTTCCCGTGCGCAGAGCGTGACGCGGTCCGCCGCGCGTCACAGCTTCCCGGCGTAGTCCTTCTGCACTTGCCGGATGCGCTCGTGCGAACCGAGGAACGCGTGCTTCGACATGTCCGGCGAATACTTGCTGGCCGGCGGCTGCTTGCCGACGGCCTCGGCCAGCGCACGGATGTGATGCGGACCTGCGCCGCAGCACACGCCGAGATAGCGGATGTCCATCGCGACGCCTGCGCGGCCGAAGTCGGCGATCTCGAAGCGGTTGCACGTGAACGGATCGAGCGCCACCGGAAACGGCCGGCTGCCCGGCGCGCCGTTCCAGTGCTTGTCGCGCAGCGACTGGAACGACGGCTCGTGCTCCGTCGTGCGGAACGGAACCGGCAGCGCCGCCACGTGCGTCTTGACTGCAGCGCGAATCTCGCGAAGCAGCGGCATCATCGTCTCCGGGCCGCGGATGCAATTCAGGCCCACGACGTCGGCACCGGCGTCGGCGATGCGCTTGCAGGCGTCGGCGACGCCCCAGTTCTCGCGCGTGACGTCCGCCTGATGCATCGCGAGCGTGATCACCGCGACCTGCCTCGGCCTTCTTGATCACATCGAGCGCGATCAGCGCTTCCTGCGCGTAGCAGAACGTCTCGCCGATGATGAAGTCGACGCCGGCGTCGACGGCCCAGCCGACCTGCTCCTCGAACATCGCGCGCACCGCCTTGTGCGACGCCGGATCCGCGGGATCGTAGACGTTGGTATTGCAGATGTCGCCGGCGAACAGCGCGCCGGTTTCCTGCGCGACAGCCTTGGCGAGCTCGAGCGCCCGCCGGTTGATCGGCTCGCAGATCCTGTTCGCGGCCGATGACGCGCAGCTTCTCGCGATGCGCGTAATAGGTGAGCGCCTCGACGACGTCGGAGCCCGCATGGACGAAGTCGCGATGGAGTTGCGTGACCGCCTCCGGATGCTCGAGCACGACCTCCGGCACGAACGCGCCCGCCTGCAGATAGCCCCGCCGCTCGAGCTCGAAGACATAGCCTTCGGCGCAGATCACGGGACCGGCGTCGAGACGTTGCATGAGCGTGGGCGCGCGGCGATGTCGGTTGGGTCATGGCGAAGCATCCTGTCGTGAAATCGAGGCTCGCCGACTATCGCACCTTCCGCACGAATGCGACCCGTCGGCATGCGACGCGATATGTCGCCAGCGCGACATGGGGCTACCACGGCGCACGGGTGCGGCGGAGCGTGGCGCGACGCGCGGCCGCCGTCTGCCACGGGCCACCGGATGTCGCATCTGGAACAGTTGTTCCACCGGGGGGCGATTATCCTTCCGCGAGGACCGATGGTGGGCATAATCGGGCGCAAGGACAGACATGGAAACGCTCAGGTTCATCCTGGAAAACCTGCCGGCCATCGGCCAGCGGACGCTCGAGCACGTCTCGATCGTCGGCGTCGCGGTCGGCCTCGCGATCCTGACCGGCGTGCCGATCGGCATCGCGATCACGCAGAACAAGCGCGCCGCCGACATCGTGCTCTACGTCGCCGCGATGATCATGACGATCCCGTCGATCGCGCTGTTCGGCGTGATGATCCCGGTGCTGTCGCTGATCGGGCAGGGCATCGGCTACCTGCCCGCGGTGATCGCGGTCCTGCTCTATTCGCAGCTGCCGATCATCCGCAATACCTACACGGCGATCAGCAACATCGACCCCGCGCTGCGCGAGGCGGCGCGCGGCATGGGCATGTCGTCGCTGCGAACGCCTGCGCCAGGTCGAGATTCCGCTCGCCGTGCCCGTGATCATGGCCGGCGTGCGCATCGCCGTCGTCATCAACATCGGCATCACGGCGATCGCGACATACATCGGCGCCGGCGGGCTTGGCGACGTTCATCAGCCGCGGCATCTCGCAGACCGACTCGCGGCAGCTCATCACCGGCGCGATTGCGGTGAGCCTGCTCGCGATCGCCGCCGATTACCTGCTGCTCTGGGCGCAGCATCGCCTGACACCCGTGGGCATTCGCACGACGCGCCTGCGCAGTCGCATCGAGCCATTGAAGGAACAGCACCCGCATGATCAAGCTCGAGAACCTGACGAAGGCCTTCGATACGCCGGCCGGTACGGTCGTGGCGGCGGACCGGATCAACATGGATGTGGCGGACGGCGAGATCTGCGTGCTGCTCGGACCGTCCGGCTGCGGCAAGACGACGACGCTCAAGATGATCAATCGCCTGGTCGAGCCGACGTCCGGCAAGATCTACATCGACGGCAAGGACACCGACAAGTACGACCCGGTCGAGCTGCGCCGCACGATCGGCTACGTGATCCAGCAGATCGGCCTGTTTCCCAACATGACGGTCGAGGAGAACGTCTGCGTCGTCCCGAAGCTGCTCGGTTGGGATCTCGACAAGGCGCGCAAGCGCGCAAGCGAGCTGCTGGCGACGATCAATCTCGAGCCTGCGATCTTCCTGAAGCGCTACCCGAAGGAGCTTTCGGGCGGCCAGCAGCAACGCGTCGGCGTCGCGCGCGCGCTCGCCGCCGATCCGCCGGTGCTGCTGATGGACGAGCCGTTCGGCGCGATCGATCCCGATCAACCGCGAGGTGATCCAGGACGAGTTCCTGAAGATGCACCGGCGCCTGAAAAAGACCGTGATGTTCGTGAGCCACGACATCGACGAAGCCGTGAAGATGGCGGACAAGGTCGCGATCTTCCGCGCGGGCAAGCTCGAGCAGTTCGACAGCCCGGACAACATCCTCGCGCATCCGGCCAGCAGCTTCATCGCCGATTTCGTCGGCACCGACCGGACGCTGAAGCGCCTGCGTCTCGTCAAGGTCGGCGACGCCATGGACGCAGCGTGTCCGCGTGTGTCGGGCGATGATTCGCGTCGAGCAAGCCGTGGCGCTGATGAACGAGCACGGGCAGGAGTTCATCGTCGATCGTCGATCCCGAAGGTCGACCGCATGGCTATGTCGACCTCGCCGTCGTCCGCGACCGCGCGGGCCGGGTCGGCGAGCATCGAGCGCCACTGCCCGCGACCGTGCGTCTCGAGGATGACCTTCGCGCGGCCGTCTCGATGATGTTCATGCACGACGTCCGCTGGCTTGCCTGTGTCGATCGCGAAGGCGCATTCGCCGGATTCATCACGCAGCCCGGCATCACCCGCATGCTCGGTGAAACGTATCGCGCCACGGGCAGCACGCCCCATTAACCGGCCAATGGCGATTCGTTCGGTCATGTCGGGGCGGTGGTTTGCGGCGATCTCGCTCATCGTCGCGTTCGCGCTCGGCGTGGTCGCGCAACGCGGCGGCCTGATCGATGCGATCGGCAAGTATCGCAGCGACATCATCTTTCTTACGCAGCAGCACATGAAGCTCGTCGCGATCTCCGGCGGGCTCGCGATCGCGGTCGGCGTGCCGCTCGGGCTATGGCTGAGCCGCCCCGCGATGCGGCGCATGGCCGAAACGATCATGCAGGCGCTGAACCTCGGCAGCACGATTCCGACGCTCGCGGTGCTGGCGCTCGCGATGAGCCTGCTCGGCATCGGCGTCGGTGCCGGCGATCTTCGGCCTGTGGGTGGCGTCGCTGCTGCCGATCGTGCGCAATACCTACGCGGGCGTGCTGGGCGTTCCCGACGCATTTCATCGAGGCGGCGACCGGGATGGGCATGCGGCCGCTGCAGATCCTGGGGGTGTCGAGCTTCCGAACGCGCTGTTCGTCATGTTCGCCGGGATTCGCACCGCGCTGGCGGTCAACGTCGGCACGGCGCCGCTCGCGTTCCTGATCGGCGGCGGCGGCCTCGGCGAACTCATCTTCACCGGCATCGACCTGAACGAACCGGGCATGATGCTGGCTGGCGCGATCCCGACCGCGCTGCTCGCCGTGCTCGTCGATTTCGCGGTGGGGGCGCTGGCATTCTGGGTAGTTCCGCGTGGTGTGAATCCGCTGCGATGAGAGAACCCTCTCTCGCCCGGCGGCAATGTAATCATTGGAGGCTGCAAATGAAGAAGACTCGGATCCTCGCGCTCGCCGCGGGGGCACTGCTTTTGAATCTCGCGACGTCCGCGGCGGCGCAAAGCATCGTCGTCGGCGGGAAGAACTTCACCGAACAGCAGATCATGTCGCAGATGACTGCGCAGCTTCTGCAGGCAAAGGGTTTCAAGCCCGACGTCAAGGCGGGCATGGGCAGCGCGGTGCTGCGCCAGGCGCAGGAGAGCGGCCAGATCGACGTCTACTGGGAATACACGGGCACGTCGCTGATTACCTACAACAAGATCAGCGACCGGATGTCCGCCACCGACACTTACGCGAAGGTGAAGGAGCTCGATGCGGCGAAGGGTCTCGTCTGGCTCAATCCGTCGAAAGCGAACAACACGTACTCGCTCGCGATGAACCAGGATGACGCGAAGAAGCAGGGCATCGTCACCATCAGCGACCTGGCGAAGAAGGTGAAGGACGGAGCCAAGCTGACGTTCGGGAGCAATGCCGAGTTCTACGCGCGGCCCGACGGCCTGAAGCCGCTCGAACAGATGTACGGGTTCGAATTTGCGCGCGAGAACGTCAAGCGCATGGACACCGGGCTCGTCTATCAGGCGCTGAAGGAAAAGCAGGTCGACGTCGGCCTGGTGTTCGCGACGGACGGGCGCATTCCCGCGTTCAACTTCGTCGTGCTGAAGGACGACAAGAACTATTTTCCTGCCTACGCACTGACACCGGTCGTGCGGAAGCAGGTGCTCGACGCCAATCCCAAGCTCGCGGAGTACCTGAACGCGCTGTCGGCCAAGCTCGACGATGCGACGATGGCCCGCCTCAACGCCAGCGTCGACGTCGACAAGAAGACGGTCGAGGATGTGGCGAAGACGTTCCTGAAGGAGCAGGGTCTCGTCTGACGTCGGTCGCAAGCAGGCCAGAAGGCACGCATCATCCGTCATGCCGAACGCCACTACGTCGCTTGCCGTTGCCGTCGCGCAGATCGTCACGGTGCTGGGCGACGTAGCGGCGAATCGGCGCAAGCATCTCGAAGTCATCGATGCCGCGCGCACCGCCGGCATCGACGTGCTCGTGTTTCCGGAGATGTCGCTCACCGGGCACGCGGCGGGGCCCGATACGCTGCGGCTGGCGCTTCGCCGCGAGGATCCGCTCATCGCGGACATCGCGCGTGCGTCGGGCGCGATGTGCACGGTATTCGGCCTGATCGAGGAAGGATCGGCGGCACAGTTCTACAACACGGCGATCGCGGTGCGCGACGGTGCGATCGTCGCCGCGCATCGGAAGATCAACCTCGCGACGTATGGCAGGCTCGACGACGGCAAGCATTTCGCGGCCGGGCGAAGCGTCGAGACGCTCGACCTCGCACCCGACTGGCGGGCGGGCATCATGATCTGCGCGGACCTGTGGAACCCGGCGCTCGTCCATCTCGCCGCCGTGCAGGGCGCCACGCTACTGCTCGCGCCCATCAGCTCGGCGATCGAAGCGGTCGGCGCCGATTTCGACAATCCGGGAGGCTGGGACGTCAACCTTCGCTTTTATGCGTTGACTTACGGGTTGCCGGTTGCAATGGCCAATCGCGTGGGCCGCGAAGGCGAGCTGACGTTTTGGGGCGGATCACGGATTCTCGATCCGTTTGGCCGCACGCTGGCGAAAGCCGAAGGCGAAGACGAAGCGCTCGTGCAGGCCCGCGTCGAATTCAACGACGTTCGTCGTGCGCGCTACCTGCTGCCGACCGTGCGCGACGCCAACCTGCCGCTCCTGCAACGGGAGCTCGAACGCATTGCCGGGCGTTAGGAACGACACTCGATGCGTGACTTCATCCTCGACGATAGCGACCGTGCCTTCCGCGCGGAAGTCCGCGCTTTTCTCGGACGCGAGCTCGCACCGCGCGCAGCGGACATCGAGGACCGCGACGACTGGGACGCGATCAAGACGGTCGTCGCGGCGCTCGGCGATGCCGGTTACCTGCGGCTGATGTTTCCTGACCTCTACCGCGGGTCGCTTGCCAGGCCGGGGCTTACGCACGCGACGATCCTGTCCGAGGAAGCGAGTGCCATCAATTACGCATTCGAGACGACGATCGCAACCGCGCTCTCCTGCGCTTACCCGTTGCATCGCCACGCGAGCGCCGCCGTGCGGGAGCGCTATCTCACCGGACTCGTCGACGGCCGCATCGTCGGCGCGATCTGCGTCACCGAACCCGACGCGGGATCGGATACGTCGCGCCTGACGACGCGAATCGAATTCGACGCGACCCGCAACGAGTGGGTGCTGAACGGGCGGAAGCGCTACATTTCCAATGCGGGCGTCGCGGACGCGTACATCGTCTACGGGGTCACCGACGCCGCCGCGGCGCCGGGCAAGGGGTTGAGCGCCGTCGTCGTGCCGAGCGGCACCGCCGGGTCTGTCGTTCCCGCGTCGCTACACGTTCATGGGACGGCGCGGTTGCGTCGTCGGCGAAGTCGCGTTCGACGACTGCCGCGTGCCGGCGGACCACCTGCTCGGGACGCGCAACGGCGGGATGCGCATCATGCGCGAGATGTTCAACTTCGAGCGCGTCATTCTCGGCGGATCAGGGCTCGGCGTCGCCCGCAGCGCGTTCGACATCGCCACGGCCCATGCGCAACGCCGCGACGCATTCGGCGCCAAGCTTGGCAGCAAGGAGCTCATCTGGAGCGACATCGCCGAGATGAGCTGGCGCATCGACGCGGCAGAGCTCCTTACCTATCGCGCCGCCAAGCTCTACGACGCCGGCACCACGCCGCGCGAGTTGATGAAGCCCGCAGCGATGGCCAAGCTCGTGGCGACGGAGACCGCGACATTCTGCGCCGACCGGACCGTGCAGATTCTCGGGGGCGACGGACTCACCAAGGAATACGGGCGCGCCGAGCAGATCTACCGCGACGCGCGCGCGCTGCCGATCGTCGGTGGAACGTCGGAGATCGCCCGGTACCTGATCGCGACGGCCGACCTTCCGGCGATCAAGCCCGGACTCTAAGCCGGGACTCCAAGCAAGGACTCGCAGAGCTCATGGATATCGCATCGATCTTCGTCCAGGCCACGGAACGCTATCCGAACCACACGGCGCTGATATTCGAGGACCGCCGCTGGACGTACCGCGAGTGGTACGCCCGGGTGCGGCGGTTCGCGCAGGGGCTTTCCGACCTCGGCGTGCGTCCGAGCGATCGCGTCGCGTTCTACGTGACGACGTCCGAAAACTCGGTCACGACGTACTTCGCGTGCCAGATCCTCGGCGCGGTCGCCGTGCCGCTCAACTTCCGTCTCGCCGCCGGCGAGGCCGCCGTCGTGCTGCAGGATTCCGGAGCCCGCGTGCTCATCTATGGGCGCTACCTGACGCCCAACGTGCTCGAGGTGCAAAAGCGCGTGCGCAGCGTGCACGACTTCATTTCGTGTGCCTACGACCCGGTGAACGTGCCGCCGGGTCACCATCATTTCGACACGATCGCGGAGCAAACCGTCATCGACAACGTGCCCCGGCCGGTCCCGTCGTCGAGCCATCTGTCGGCGCTCGTCTACACGTCGGGCACTACCGGGCGTCCCAAGGGCGTGATGCACAACCACATCAACGACGTCGCGATCGCGATGAACTGCGTGATGGAATACGGGTTGCGGCATACCGACGTCGCGCTGCACATCGCCCCGCTGTATCACGTGGGCGGCATGCAGGCGTTTTTCATCCCGCACATGATGGTAGGCGGCACGAATGTCGTGCTCGGCCATTACACGGCGGTCAAGACGCTGGAGACGATGCAGGCGGAACGGGTCACGACCTGTTCGCCGTTCCCACGCAGATCCAGGAGATGCTGCACTATCCGCAGTTCTCCGATTACGACGTGTCGAGCCTGCGCATGATCACGACGGGCGGCGCGGCGATCGCGGCGGCGACAATGGAGCGCGTCATCGGCGATTTCTGCCCGAACATCTTCAACGGCTACGGCATGACCGAGGCAAGCCTCGCGCTGCTGCTGCACCCCGAGCACGCGCTGTCGCACCTGGGCTCCTGCGGCAAGCCGACGCTGATCACGACCTGCCGTGTCATCACCCATCGTCCCGAAGACGACGCGAGCCCCGACGACACCGCCGAACCCGACGAGATCGGGCAACTGATCGTCCGCGGGCCGCAGGTGATGTGGGGCTACTGGAACAATCCGGTGGAGACGGCGAAGAAACTTCGCGACGGCTGGCTCTATACCGGCGATCTCGTCAGCAAGGACGACGAGGGCTTCTTCTATTTTCGCGGCCGCGTCGACGACATGATCGTGTCGGGTGGCGAGAACATCTATCCACGCGAAGTCGAGGAAGTGCTCTACCGCTGTCCGGGCGTGCAGGAAGCCGCGGTGGTGGGTCTGCCCGATGAGAAGTGGGGCAGCGTCGTCACGGCGTTCGTCGTCCCGAATGCGCCCGGTCTCGACGCGGCCACGATCGACGCGTTCTGCCGGTCGAGCCCCGATCTCGCTTCGTACAAGCGGCCGCGCAGGATCATCTTCGTCGACAGCCTGCCGACCAATCCGAGCGGCAAGGTGCTGAAGCGCGAGTTGATCGCGCGCTTCCGCGACAAGGAGACTGGGACATGAACGAGCCGGTCCGCTACGAGCAGTCGGAGCATGTCGTCACGGTGACGCTCGACCGGCCCGCGACGCGCAATGCGCTGACCGACGCCGACATGGTCGACGCTTTCGTGCTCGCGTGCGAGCGCGCGCGCGCCGACCCAAGCGTCCGCGCGGTCATCGTCACCGGTGCGGGCGCGTCGTTCTCGTCGGGCGGCAACCTCAAGCACATGCGCGACCGCGAAGGGATCTTCGCCGGCGATGCGGCGCAGGTGCGCGAAGGCTACCGTGCCGGCATTCAGCGGCTCGCGAAGACGCTCCATGAGCTCGAAGTGCCGACGATCGCGGCGGTGAACGGCGCGGCCTATGGCGCCGGCTGCGATACCGCGCTCGCCTGCGACATCCGCATCGCCTCGGAGACCGCCGTCTTTGCGGAGAACTTCGTCAAGGTCGGACTGATATCCGGAGACGGCGGCAGTTGGCTGCTGCCGCGCGTCGTCGGCCTGTCGCGGGCCTGCGAAATGGCATTCACCGGCGATCCGGTCGACGCTGCCACCGCGCTCGAGTGGGGTCTCGTCTCGAAAGTCGTTCCTGGCGACCGGCTGCTGACCGAGGCGCGCAGTCTCGCCGATCGCATCGCCGCCAACGCACCCGCCGCGGTGCGAATGACCAAGCGGCTCATCCGCGAGGCGCAACACGCACGCTTCGACAGTTTGCTGGAGCTGGCCGCGTCGATGCAGGGCGCGTGCCATCAGACGCGCGATCACCACGAAGCCGTGCAAGCGTTCTTCGACAAACGCCCGCCGCGATTCACCGGCAAATGACGACAACGATGCCGCCGAAAGCAGTCGATGTCGCGGCATTTGTGCGCATGCTTCAGCTCGACGCGATGCCCGCGGACGTCGTTGCGCAGGCGCAGCGCTGCGTTCTCGATCTGATCGGCGTCGCCGCTGGCGGTGCGCGCACGCCGGCTGCGTCGATCGTCAACGCCTACGCCGCGAGCCATATGACGAGCCGGGCGTCCGAAGCCCGCTTGCTGTTCGACGGCCGCCGCGCGAGCCGCGCCGGCGCGGCGTTCGCGGGCGCCACGACGATCGACGCGCTCGACGCGCACGACGGTCACGTGCTCACCAAAGGGCACGCGGGCGTCGCCGTGCTGCCCGCGCTGCTGGCAGCGATCGACGGCGGCGCCGCGTGCGACGGCGCGGAATTCCTCACGTGTGTCGTGCTCGGTTATGAAATCGGTACGCGAGCGGGCATCGCGCTGCACACGAGCGTTCCTGACTACCATTGCTCCGGTGCCTGGAACGCGCTCGCCTGCGCCGCGATCGTCGCGCGCCTGCTCCGCCTCGACGCCATGCGCCTGCGCGAAGCGCTCGGCATCGCCGAATACGCCGGGCCGCGCGGACAGATCCTGCGCGTCTGCGCGCATCCGACGATGCTGAAGGATGGCTCGAGCTGGGGCGCGCATGCGGGCGTCACCGCGGCGCTGCTTGCCAGCGACGGTTTTACCGGCGCGCCCGCGCTTACCATCGAAGATGACGAGGTTCGCGCGCTGTGGAGCGACCTCGGCCAGCGCTGGCGAATTCGCGAGCAGTACTTCAAGGCCTACCCGGTGTGCCGCTGGGCGCAGCCGGCGATCGAAGCGGCGCTCGCGTTGAAGCGCGAGCATGGCTTCGATGTCGCGGATGTCGACCGCGTCGGCATCGAAAGCTTTCGCGAGGCGATCGATCTCGGCTCGCAGTGTCCGTCGCCGGCGACGACCGACGAGGCGCAGTACAGCCTTCCCTATGGCGTGGCGGCCGCGCTGGCGTTCGAACGGGTCGGCGCGGAAGAAGTGAACACTGGCCGCGTTGCGCGACCCGCGCGTGGCGCGTCTGCTCGACCGGATCGCACTGACCGAGGATGCGGAATTCTCGCGCCGCTTTCCGGCGGAACGCTGGGCGCGCCTGCGCATCACGCTGGCCGACGGCCGCACGCTGGTGTCGGAGCCGGCGCGCGCGCGCGGAAATCCCGAAAACCCGCTGACCGACGACGAGCTACGCGACAAATATTTTGCGCTCGCGGGTCCCGTTCTCGGCACCGTGCGTGCGACCCGGATCGCGGACGCCGTGGCGGCGCTCGCGAGCGGCGGCTCTACGGATGCGCTGCTCGACGACCTGCTCGGTCCCATCGGGTGAGAAGTTGCGGGTTATTGACCGACATCGTCACGCCGACGCAATCGCGTCGCATTCGCGCCAGAGGAGGTCGCGTTTGTGGCGGTGATCACGGGTGCTTTTCACGATGATCGGCGCTTGACCCTCCTTTCCACGGAACACCCACGTGCCATCTCTTCCCGCAGCCGCGCATTACGTCCTCATCGGCGCCGGCATCCACGGCCTTTCGACCGCGATGCATCTCGCGCAAAAACTGCAGGACGCAAGGCAAGACCGTTGGTCCCGACGGCACGCGCATCGTCGTGCTCGACAAGACGGGCATCGGCGCAGGCGCATCCGGCATCGCGTGCGGCGTCGTGCGCAACAACTACTACCAACCGGCGATGCGCGAGCTGATGGCGCATTGCGTGTCCGTCTGGGAGAGCGACGCGGCGACTTACAGCTATCACCCCGTGGGCTACATGCAGATCAGCCCCGAGGTCATGCACGCGCAGGTCGGCACGATCTACGAGCAGCAGCAGGCGATCGGCTACGAGTCGGTGTTCATCGAAGGCGAGGCCGAGTCGATGCGCTACATGCAGGGACTCTTCGACGACTGGCAGGCCAGGAACATCACGTCGGTGCTGCATGAAAAGCGCGGCGGTTACGCGAACAACATGGCGTCGCTGCGGGGCCTCGCCGGCAAGGCCAGCGGCGCTCGGCGTGGAGATCATCGACGGCGTCGACGGTGACCGGCTTCCGCGCAGGCAGCGGCGCCGCCGCCATCACGCGCCGTCGAGACCACAGCCGGCACGATCGCGTGCGACCAGGTCGTCGTCGGCGTCGGGCCCGTGGATCAACGCGATCTGGAACATGCTCGCGCTGCCGAAGACGATCAGCATCAAGGGCCGCGACGGCAAGGTGCACGACGGCGTCGCGATGTGGCATTACATGGCGCTGCAGGAAGGCACGCTCGGCGTCGATCCGGATTACCAGAAGACCAACGACGGCGGGATGCCGCCCGTGATCCACGTCGACACCGACGCGCCGCTCTACTCCGATCGCGACGGCGCGTCTGATCACCGACGAGCTATGGGGAATTTACTACAAGCCCGATTTCCATTTCGGCGGCGTGCAGGGCGGCGCGATGCCGGCCGCGGTCGACCGCGCGGCCGACGACGTGCGCGTCGATCCGTACGGCCCGAAGTCGCCCGAGTTCGTCGTCACCGACAACTTCGCCGACATGTGGACCTCGGCGCTCGCGTTCTGCCAGAAGCGCTTCGAAGGGCAGCACGGCGTGTATCGCAAGGAGCCGTCGGGCGGCATCGGCTGCTTCACGCCCGACAGCTTTCCGGTGTTCGACCGCTTTCGCGACAACGTCTACGTGATCGCCGATTCCAACCACGGCTACAAGATGATCGGCGTCGGCGAGCTCGTCGCCGAGCGAGCTGCTCGGCGAACCAGCGCGCGTTGCTCGAGCCGTTTCGGTTCTCGCGCTATGCGGCGGGCAAGCTGCACCCGGTGTCGAACAGCCCGTTTCCCTGGAGCTGATACTGTTTGCCGACCGGGGATGAAGGAACGTTACGCCCAGGCCGCCTGATCGCGGGATCGCGCTCTTCGAAAACGTTGCGGCGATGGCGCGCTATTCGAACCGCGCGCTTGCGCGCCCGATGCCGGGAAATTCAACATCGATCGTCTGTCCCGGCGCCGCTTCGAACACACCCGTCCACGTCCCGGCCGTGATGACGTCGCCCGCGGCGAGCGCCGATCCGCGCTCGGCGGCGTGCTGCGCGAGCCACGGCAGCAGGAACAACAGGTCGCCGAGCGGATGGCCACCCCGCGTTTCCCGCACGACCTCACCGTTCGTGCGCACGATTGCAACGAGCGCGCCCCAGTCGAGTGATCCTGGCCACGGGACACCCGTGCCAACGACGAGTGCGCCATGCAGTCCCTGGTCGGCCAGGCGCAACGCCGGACCTGCCGCATCCATGTCGCGGTAACGGGGATCGACCACCTCGATTGTCACGACGATTTCCGCGATGGCTTCCGACACGGCCGCGGAAACGCCGTAGAGCGCCTCGCCAGTGAGCGGCGCGCGCAAGCGGAACGCGATTTCGCCTTCGATCAGGATTTGATTGAACGTTCCTGATCGAAAACTGGCCGGGCTCGTGTACACGCCGCGCGATGGCAGCGGCGCTGCGTTCGGCGTCCCCGTGCGGCTGGCGCTGCCGACCTTCCACGCGATCGGCCGCGACGCGAACCAGCCGAATGCATCGGCCACTGCCTGCTGCACGGCATACGCATCCGCATCGCTGCGCGGCGCCGGCAGTCCCGTCGACCCCAACTTGATCCTGCGCGCGGCGCGCTGCAATCAGCGCATCGCGCAGCGGCTCGAGATAGACGGGCAACGTGTCATGCATGACCGAGGCGGGAAGTCCGAAAGGTTCTGCGTGCCTTAAGCGAGCTCGACCGCGCGGTCGGCCCTGGGCAGTGACAATGCGTTCGCCGCTGCGGAGAGGCTCGCCATTGCGGCATCCACGCCGCCTCCTCGATGCGGAACGTTCGCGAGCCCCAAACCCATTTCGACGCCGGCCAGCGTCCCCATCAGCGTCAGGTCGTTGAAGTCACCCAGGTGGCCGATGCGAAACACGCGCCCCGCGAGCTTAGACAGTCCCGTGCCGAGCGACATGTCGAAGCGCTCGAGCACGATCCGGCGAAACGCATCGGCATCGTGGCCTTCCGGCATCAGCACCGCGGTCAGCGAATTGCTGAACTCATCCGGGTTCGCGCAGAGGATTTCCAGATTCCACGTGCGCACCGCGGCTCGCGTCGCCTCCCCATGCCGGGCGTGCCGTGCGAACACATTGGGCAAGCCTTCCTCCAGCAACTGGTCGAGCGCCGCATCGAGCCCGTAGAGCAAGTTGGTCGCCGGGGTCGTCGGCCAATAGCCCTTCTTGTTCGATTCGATGATTTCATCCCACGCCCAGTACGCGCGCGGCAGCGTTGCGCGCTTCGACGCGGCGCGTGCCTTGGCGCTTGCGGCATTGAACGACAGGCCGGGCGGCAGCATCAGTCCCTTCTGCGAGCCGGCGACCGTGACGTCGACGCCCCACTCGTCATGGCGGTAATCGATCGACGCCAGCGACGAGATCGTATCGACGAGCAGCAATGCCGGATGCCCCGCGCGATCGATCGCCTGCCGTACGCCGGGAATGTTGCTCACCACGCCGGTCGACGTCTCGTTGTGCACGATGCAGACGGCTTTGATCGTGTGCGCGCGGTCGTCGGCGAGTCGCGCGTGCACGACGCCCACATCCGCGCCATGGCGCCAATCGCCGGGAAGAAATTCGGGCAGCAATCCCAGCCGCTCGGCGAGCCGTTTCCACAACAGCGCAAAATGACCGGTCTCGGCCATCAGCACCTTGTCACCGGCGGAAAGAGTGTTGACGAGTGCAGCCTCCCATGCCCCGGTGCCCGATGCGGCGTAGATGATCACCGGCTCGCGCGTCTGGAAGATCGATCCGATGCGATCGAGAATCGACCGGCCAAGTCGGGCGAACTCCGGACCGCGATGGTCGATCGTCGGACGGTCGATGGCGCGCAACACGCGATCGGGCACATTCGTCGGCCCCGGTATCTGCAGGAAGTGCCGGCCTGACGGGTGATTGTCGTAGCGGATCATGGGCGGTCGGTGCGCGACGGGTCCGGCCGGAACTTGCTAATGGTGATGCCCATGCGCGCCGTGGACGTGGCCATGCGTGATCTCTTCCTGTGTCGCCGGCCGGATGTCGAGCACCTTGCAATCGAAGCGCAATCGCTGGCCGGCGAGTTCGTGGTTGCCGTCGAGCACCGCCTTGCCTTCGGCGATGTTGGTGATGCGCCAGACGACTTCGTTGCCGTCCTGCTCGGCGATCAGGTGCCCGCCGACCGCAACGTCAGGCGGCAGCTGATCGAGCGGCTCGATTCGCATCAGTTCGGCGTCGTAGTCGCCAAACGCGTCTTCCGGTTCGAGCGTGATCGACAACGGTGTCGCCGACCTTTTTCTGACTGAGCGCCGCTTCGACTTTCGGAAAGATGCCGGATGCCCGCCGTGCAGGTAGGCGACCGGCTCGTCGGTTGCCTCGATCAGCTTGCTGCTCGAATCGTACAGTTTGAACGACAGCGTGACGACGGTGTTGGCGAAGACATTCATGGGCAAGAGTTGTGATTACGGTATGACAAGCGTGCGTCGCGCTCGAAGGTGCGTGCACCGCGCATTGTACCTCCCGGTGCACGGCGCTCGGGCGTACCGGACGGTCGACCGAAGTACGACGATCGCTCGTTATACTGGCCGCATGCCAGCGCGCGGCACACGACAACTGCTCGGTCGGACAAACGCCGGCATCGTTTCTTGCGCGCTACTGGCACAAGGAGCCCTTGTTAGTGCGCAATGCCGTGCCGGGGTTCACCGGCGTCATCACGCGCGACGAGCTCTTCGCCCTCGCCGGGCGCGACGACGTTTCATCGCGGCTCGTGCAGAAGGCACGCAATCGCTATTCGCTCGACCATGGACCGTTCCGCCGGTCCGCGCTTGCGCGCCTGCCGCGCCGCAACTGGACGCTGCTCGTCCAGGGCGTCAATCTGCACAGCGATGCGGCCGACGCGCTGCTCCGGCGCTTCCCGTTCATCCCGCATGCGCGGCTCGACGATGTGATGGTGAGCTACGCGGCGCCCGGGTGGGGGCGTCGGGCCGCATTACGATTCGTACGACGTGTTCCTGCTCCAGGGTACGGGCCGGCGCCGCTGGCGCTATGGTCGGCAGTCCGAGCTCCCGCTCCAACCCGATGCGCCGCTTCGACTCCTGCGGCAATTCGAGCCGCAGCACGACGTGGTGCTTGCACCGGGCGACATGCTGTACTTGCCGCCGGATCATGCGCATGACGGCACCGCCGTCGACGAATGCGTCACGTACTCGATCGGCTTTCGCGCGCCGCTTTTCCAGGAGCTCGCGGAGGCGTTCCTCGATCATCTGCGCGATACCGTAGCGGTGCCCGGCCGCTATGCCGATCCGGATTTGCGCCCCTCGCACGCGGCCGGCCGCATCGACCCGGCGCTCCGGCGAAAGGTCGCGACGGCCCTTGCGCAAATACGCTGGGACGCTGGCGCCGTGGCACGGTTCATCGGCCGTTTTCTGACCGAGCCGAAGCCCGAAGTCGTATTCACTCACCCGCCGCGCCGCCCGCGGCCGGCATTCGAGCGGCGGGTCGGTCGCGACGGCGTGCGACTCGACCGCCGCACGCAACTGCTCTACGATGACGCCCGGTACTACCTGAACGGCGACGATGCGCTGCTTCCGGACCGCGACCGCCCGGCGCTGCGACGGCTTGCGGACCGCCGCCTGCTCACCGCGAAGGAATGTGCAACGCTGGCGCCGGCAACAATGGACCTGCTTCACGACTGGCATCGACATGGATTCCTCGCCGAAACCACCTGACACCACGCTCGCGCCGCCGCCCGGCCTGCCGCGGGAAGAACGGCTCGATACGATCGCCGCGCTGATCCACGCACAGGACGACGCCATCGCGCTCGCGCGACGCCATATCAAGGTTTTCGATATCGACCTGTCGTGGGGCGGATGGAACGCGGCCGCGCGCTGCGAGATGCTTTCGGCCTACCTGCGGCGCATCCCCGGTGCGCGCTTCGACATCATCGTGCACGACACGCACTGGATCGAATCGTCCGGCGCCCGGCTGACGACGCTGCTCGTGCGGCATGCTCATGCGATGAAGATCTATCGCACCGGTGCGGCGGCGCGCGCGGTGATGGATCCGCTGCTCATCGTGGACGACACGCACTTCGTGCATCGCTTCCACGTCGATCGTACCGGCGGGAGGTTGTCGATCGGCGATCCGGAACGCGCGAAGCCGCTCGTCGAGCGCTTCGATGAAATATGGGAGACCGGAGAGCCAGGCGTTACCGGGACGGTGCTCGGACTGTGACAATGCGCGATTCGGCGCGATGGCACCCCTACAGCGAAACGCCGATCCGCCGCCCGACCTCGCGATAGTGCTCGATCACGTCGCCGAGATCACGACGGAAGCGATCCTTGTCGAGCTTCTCGCCGGTCTTCGCATCCCATAGCCGGCAGCCATCGGGCGTGAATTCGTCACCGAGCACGAGCGGCCCGCCCGGCTCGTCGAGCGGGTGGCCGAACTCGAGCTTGTAATCGACGAGGTCGATGCCGGCATTCGCAAACAGCGGCTTCAACACGGCGTTGACGCGATGCGTCAGTGCCTTCATCTGCGCGATCTCGTCCACAGTCGCCCATTTCAGCACGCGAATGTGATCGTCGTTGACGAGCGGATCGTGCAGCGCGTCGCTCTTCAGAAAGAACTCGAAGATCGGCTCCGGCAGCCGGGTGCCCTCGTCGATGCCATAGCGCTTGGCCATCGAGCCGGCGCACACGTTGCGCACGACGCATTCGACGGGGATCATCTTCATCGCCTTCACGAGCGATTCGCGTTCGTTCAGCATAGAGACGAAATGCGTCGCGATTCCGGCCCCTGCGAGCTTGCCCATGATGAACGCGTTGATCCGGTTGTTCGTCTCGCCCTTGCCGTCGAGCTTCGCGAGCTTCGCGCCGTCGAATGCCGAGACGTCGTCGCGGTAGTGCATGACGAGCCGTTGCGGATCGTCGGTCGCATAAACAGTCTTCGCCTTGCCGCGATAGAGCTCCTGCCGCTTTTCCATGTTGGCCTTCTCCGTTGGCTGGATCGGTTTTGCGGGCAAAGTCGATTACATCTCGCGCCACGCGAAGCCGTCTGCCTGATCGCGCGATGCCGATCCAGTCCGGCGTGCAATTGAGCGCGCCGGCGAGTGCGGCACGCGCCTTGTCGGGCGTGTTGTTCTGCTGCGAAAGATGCGCCGCGATGATGTGCTTCAGGCGTGAGGTGTCGAGCGCGGCGAGCAATTCGGCGGACGCCCCGTTGTGCAGATGCCCGAGCCGGCTGGCGATGCGCTGCTTCAGCGGCCACGGGTAATCGCCGCCTTCCAGCATGTCGAGGTCATGGTTGCATTCGAGCACCAGCGCGTCGCAACCGCTGAGGCTCGCTTCGACGTAGCGCGTCGTCACGCCGATGTCGGTCAGCACGCCGAGCCGATGCACGCCGTCGCCGACGACAAACTGGACCGGCTCGCGTGCATCGTGCGGCACGGGAAACGGCCGGACCTCCAGCAGGCCGATGGCGAACACGTCGTGACTGTCGAAGCCGTACACGCGATCGACCTGCATGAAGCGCTCGCCCATCATTTCCAGCGTGCCAAAGGTGAGCCACACGGGAATCCGGAAGCGGGCTGCGAACGCCGCCACGCCGCCGACATGATCGGCGTGCTCGTGCGTAACCAGGATCGCGCTGATCGATTCGGGCGCAACGCCCAGGCGGCAAAGCCGCGCAACGGTATCGCGAACGCCGAAACCGCAGTCGATCAGGACCCGCGTTGCGCCCGACCTCGACGATCAGGCCGTTGCCTTCGCTGCCACTGCCGAGTGACGCGAAGCGCATCGTCACGTGTCGCTTGCCGGCGCTATTTGAGCTGGTCGCGCAGCAGCGCGAGGATGCGCTCGCTCGCCTGCGTACGATCCGGATTGCCGGATGGGTCCTGGACGCTGACAGTGCTTTGCGGGGCGGTCTCGACGACCTTGATCCGGTATTGCTCCGGCTTGTCCTTCTCGTCCGTCTTCCAGAACGTCATCAGCTTGGAGAGGAATCCCTTCTCGCGATCCTTGCGTGCCATGTCGGCATCGGGATCGGAAAAGCGGACGAAATAGAGGCCGGTCGAGCGATCGCGGTCGACGACGGTGAAGCCGGTGCGGTCGAGCGCAAGTCCGACCCGGCGCCACGCACGATCGAACGGATCGTCGACGACCAGTTTGGACACGCCATCGCTCTTCTCGAGCCGCGCATGCGGCACCGCCGCGGCGGCCGCAGCCGGCGACGCGGCCGCAAACGCCTGCGCTTCCGGCGTGCCGAAGCGGATCATCAGCCGCGACAGCATTTCCGCTTCGAGATCCGGATTGGGCGGCATCACCGCCCATGCGAATGCCGGCCGGCTGCGTATTGTCGATCTTGGTCGTCGGCACCTGCTCCATGCCGCGGTGGGAGACATAGATTTCGACCGTCCCCGCCTCGGTCCCGCGCTCGATCCGCGTGCGAAACTTGTCGCGCTTGTACGTCGTGTAGAACACGTCGAGGTACTTGCCGATGTATTTGCGCAGGATATCCTGCGGAATCTCCGCGCGATTCTCCGCCCAGTCCGTTTCCATCACACCGAGAGCGGGCTCCTCGGTGGCGATCACGAATCCGGTGTCGGTCCAGAATCGGTGCACGGTCGACCACGCCTACTCGGGCGTCGTCTTGACGACCAGCCAACGCTCGCTGCCCGCCCGCGCCACGCGGGCTTCATTGTTCACCGGCAGCAGGTCGGTTTGCTTGGGCCGTGCCGAGTTCTTCGCCGCCAGCTCGGATGCGGACGTGACCGCGTACCGGTCGTCGTACTGCGGCGAGGTCAGGTCCGGTGGCAATTCGAGCGACGGACGTGGTCCCGGCCGACTTGTAATCGATGCGCTTGCCGATCGAGCCGACCGATTCGCATCCAGCGATTCCGGCGAGCGCCAGGACGCCAAGGAGTGCCAGCGCGAATGCGCGCGCGCACAGTGGGAAAAATCGGTTCATCACGAATGGACTTTCATTGCAGGCTCGCCGATGCAACCGGCGTCGCGGAGCGCGGCGCGGACGGCATCGTGATATCGCGGCGACAAGGGCGTGAGCGGAAGCCGCAATTCGTTGTGGATCAGTCCCATCTCGGCCAGCGCCCATTTGACCGGGATGGGATTCGCTTCTACGAACAGCCGCGCATGCAGTTGCATCAGCCGCGCATTCTTCCTGCGGGCCGTCACCACGTCATTGTCGAGCGCGGCCGAGCACACCTCGGACACGGCCTTCGGCGCAACGTTCGCCGTCACCGAAATGACGCCGTCGCCGCCGAGCAGCATGAACGCGAGCGCCGTGTCGTCATTGCCCGAATAGAGCGCAAAGTCGCGCCCGGCCGGCAACCGGTTCCGCAGGTCGACCAAGCGCACGAGGTCGGACGTCGCATCCTTCATCCCGACAATGCCCGGTATTTCCGCGAGCCGCAGCACCGTGTCGTTGGCAAGATCGGCGACCGTGCGACTCGGCACGTTATAAAGGACCACCGGCAGATCGACAACTTCGGCGATCGTCCGGAAATGGCGATACAGCCCTTCCTGCGTCGGCTTGTTGTAGTACGGCACGACGGACAGAGCGGCCGATGCGCCGGCGCGCTTCGCAAACCGCGTCAGCTCGATGGCTTCGGTGGTGGAGTTTCCGCCGGTGCCCGCGATGACCGGTATGCGGCCGGCCGCGTGATCGATGGCCGTCTGGATCAACCGGCAATGCTCGTCGACATTGACGGTCGGCGACTCGCCCGTCGTGCCGACAATGACGATCGCCGCCGTGCCGTTCGCGATCTGGAAGTCGATGAGCCGTGCGAGTGCCGACAGATCGAGCGCCCCACCGGGTTGCATCGGCGTCACGATCGCGACGAGACTTCCTGAAACCATGAAATGCGGCTTGAAAAAACGAGGATTCTACCCGATTGACTCTCGGGAATCTCTGAACAACTCCTGCGCGGACGCGACAGAGTTGTTCAGAGGTCCCTGCAGGCTGAGGCAGAGCCCATCGTGAGGGATCCTCCGTCAGCCCGCCTGTATCCGCGGTGGCCACGCGCGTTTCGCGCCTACGGCGGCAAGCCGCTGGACGACGGCGGGACGATCACCGTCCACCGCACCTTGCTCGAAGGCGACGATCGTCAGCCGACCCAGCGCCAGGTCGAGCAATTCATTTTCACGCAGCAGGTAGTCCGGGTTCGACGGACGCCCGTACCGCTCGTTGCCGATTGCGAACGTCTCGTAGAGCAGCACGCCATCATCGTTCAGCGCGTCGAGCAGGCGAGCAAACAGCGCACGATGCAGGTAGTTCGCGACGACGATCGCGCCGAACTTTTCGCCCGCAAGCGGCCACGAGCCGGACTCCAGATCGGCCACGCGCGTCTCGACGTTCGGCACGCCGAAGAGCGTCGCAAGCGCGTCGGCATCGCGATCGACCGCCAATGTGCGCACGCCGCGCGATGCGAAAAACCGTGTGTGCCGGCCGTGGCCGGCCGCGAGATCCAGGACTCGCGCACCGGTTGGCACCAGATGCGCGAAGCGCTCGATCCAGGCGGATGGACGCAGATTGCGATCACTTGTCGATGCAGCGTGCATGGATCACTGACCTTCAGCGTACTTCCGCCTTGCCGCGCCGGCGCGGCTTGCCATTGTCGATGACGGCGGGTGCGGCGCGTGCGCGACGCGACGCCGGTGCGGCACGCGCCGCTTCCAGCGCCGCTTCGTCGGCAAGCCAGCGCAGGAATGCGACGACGTCGTCGCGGTCCGCGACGCGCGGCGCCGGCAACGCGAAATAGCCGCGCGCCGACTCATACTTGCGGGCAAACGGCGCGACCAGCCGGCCGTCACGCAAATGGTCGGCGATCATCGGCAAACGCCCGAGCGCCACGCCCTGGCCACCGACCGCTGCCTGCACGACCTGGTCATAAATCCGGAATCGCAGCGCGCCCGCCGGTTTCAGCCCGGGCTGGCCGTTCGACGCGAGCCAGCTGCGCCAGTCGAGCCAGGGCGTGCGTCCATCAGGGTCGTCCAGATGCAAAAGCACGTGCTGCGTGAGGTCGGCCGGCGAGCGCAATGCGGATGCGCCATGCGCGATTTTGGGACTCGCGACGGGCGTCATCCGCTCGCCGAAGAGCCGCACTGCATTCTCGGGCGCCGCGGAATCCGGCAGGTAGCGAACCGCGACGTCGACGTCGCCGCGTGCGAGATCGACGAGCCGATCATCAGCGGACACGTAGACCTCGACGTCAGGATGACGCGCGCGAAACGTGGCGAGCCGCGGGATGATCCACAGCGAGGCGAACGATACCGTGGTCGATAGCGTCAGTCCGGGCGAGCGTCCCGCACCGTGCACGCGCTCGGCTGCGGTCGCCAATGTTTGCAGGACATCGGTCACCTCCCGGTGAAACGCGACACCCGCGACCGTAAGCGCGAGCGCGCGATGGCGGCGCTCGAACAGCGCAATCCCGAGCGCATCTTCCAGCGCCTTGATCTGGCGCGACAACGCCGACTGCGTCAGGAACAGCTCCTCGGCCGCCAGCGTGAACGACAGGCGGCGGCCCGCCGCCTCGAATCCGCGCAGGAAGTCGAGCGACGGCAGTCCGCGCAACGTCTTATGCATTCGCTCCATGCATGCAAGCCATTCGAATTGAGCGCTTGAGCGAGGGCGGCGGTATTGCCACAATACCCCTCATCGAGGATGCGAAACCGGGTTGCCCGGCTGGTCGCCTCGAATGAATTTTACGCATTCCAACGGAGGTTTGTCATGGCCTGCTTCGAATCCGGTACCGTCGTCAGCCTGGCGTCTCGCGAAGCGATCACGTTGCCTGACATCAGCGGCGCGACGCTGCGCGTCACGCGAGGAACGGTGTGGCTCACGCAGGAGAACGACCGGAAGGACGTCGTCCTTCGCCCCGGGGACAACTGGCTTGTCGAACGGGACGGGGACACGGTCGTCGAGGCGCAGGACGCGGTGGTGTTCTGCATCGTCGGGCGCCAGGGCGCCGCGCTGAAGCTGCCCGCGCGCGCACGGCGAGCGAACTGCTTTGTGGTCCGCGCTTGCCACGTTGCTGACCCCGCCGCCCCGCCATCACGCGCCATATGCGTAACGCGCTGGTAGCAACCTGCGACAGCGCGGTCGGCATCGGCTGACAGTTCGTTCGGAAACTCCAATGCCGGATGGCATTTGTTTCCGGCGTTTGCGGCCGACCGCTTCCCATGCCGGCGTCGGTGTCGGTTCGGATCGACCAGGTCGTGTACGTTTATTAGTACTTATAATCATGCACTTGCAATATATTTTAACAGTAATTTATCAACTAATTTCCACACTGGACCAGGACTAAGATCGGAGGTACGGAAGCTGCGTAAGGAGAGGACTCACATCCCTCCGGAGAAACCAATGGCAGCCAACGTTGCGGTACGCGGCAACAATGGAGCGATCGACTGGGGCAAGGCGGTGTTGTCCGGTGTCGTCGCCATGGTCGTATTCGCGCTGATCGAGATGGCCTTCTCGTGGGCGCTGCGCGGCGCCTCCCCATGGAAGCCCCTCGATATCTTCGGCGCAATCGCGCTCGGCCAGCCCGTCACGGCAGGGGCGGACGTGCATACCGCCGCGACGACGATCGTCGGGGCACTCGTGCTGCTGGCGCTCGGCGCGCTGTCAGGGGCAGTCATCGCGCTCTTCGTGCGGCGATTGAGAGCGGCGTTCGCAGTTGCCGCCGGCGCATTGTTCGGCCTCGCCATGTACTACGTCGACATGCACGGCTTCGCCCGTATCTTCGCGTCGCTTGGCGATTTGCGCGACTGGATGAGTGTCCTCGCGTACGCGATACAAGGCGGGCTCACGGCAGCGCTGTACAAGGCGATGGCCCGTTCTCTCATGGACATCGTCCCGGAGCACGCCGGAACCGACATGCGCCGGTTGCGTGAAGTGCCGCTGTTCTAGCGGTTGACGGGCACGGGCGTCGCGACGCCGCGTCCTTCCTGCAAGTTTAGGCGCGGCTACTTCGTGAACACCACGTGCCCGTTCTTCTCGCGCACGTGGATCGTGTCGTCCGGCCCGAACTCGCCCGCCAGTATCTGCTTGGCGAGCGGGTTCTCGATCTGCTGCTGTATCGCGCGCTTCAGCGGCCGCGCACCGTAAACCGGATCGAATCCGGCCTGCGCGACGTGCGCGAGCGCGGCGTCGTCGACGTCGAGGCGGATCTCGAGCTTCGCCAGGCGCTGCTCGAGACTGCGGAGCTGGATGCGGGCGATGTTCGCGATCTGGTCCTCTGCGAGCGGATGGAACACGACGATCTCGTCGATCCGGTTGACGAACTCGGGCCGGAAGTGCGCCTTCACCTCGGCCATGACCGCGATCTTGATCAGCTCGGGATTGTCGCCGCTGTCCGTCATCTGCTGGATCCTGTGCGAAGCGAGATTCGACGTCATGACGATGACGGTGTTGCGGAAGTCGACCGTGCGGCCCTGTCCGTCGGTAAGCCGGCCGTCGTCGAGCACTTGCAACAGCACGTTGAAGACGTCCTGGTGCGCCTTCTCGATCTCGTCGAACAGAATCACCGAATATGGCTTGCGGCGCACCGCCTCGGTCAGGTAGCCGCCCTCCTCGTAGCCGACATAACCCGGCGGCGCACCGATCAGCCGCGCGACCGAGTGCTTTTCCATGAACTCGGACATGTCGATGCGCACCATCGCCTGGTCGGTATCGAACAGGAATTCGGCGAGCGCCTTGGTCAACTCGGTCTTGCCGACACCCGTGGGACCGAGGAACAGGAACGAGCCGTACGGCCGATTCGGATCCGACAATCCCGAACGCGAGCGGCGAATCGCATCGGAGACGAGCCGCACCGCCTCGTTCTGTCCGATCACGCGCTGATGCAGCCGCTCTTCCATCTGCAGCAGCTTGTCGCGCTCGCCCTGCATCATCTTGGACACCGGAATGCCGGTCGCGCGTGAGACGACCTCGGCAATTTCCTCTGCGCCCACGTGCGTGCGGAGCAGCTGCGGCTTTTTCGCTTGCTCGCTGGCGAGCGTCTTGTCGGCTTTCTTGAGCCGCGCCTCGAGCTCGGGCAACTTGCCGTACTGCAGCTCGGACATCTGCTGCCAGTCGCCCTTCCGCTTCGCCTCGTCCATCTGCAGCTTGATCTTGTCGATTTCCTCCTTGATGTGCGCGCTGGCTTCCACCTGCGATTTCTCGGCCTGCCACACTTCGTCGAGATCCGCGTATTCGCGCTCGAGACGCGTGATCTCCTCCTCGATCGACGCGAGGCGCTTCTTCGACGCCTCGTCCTTTTCCTTCTTCACCGCTTCGCGCTCGATCTTGAGCTGGATCATCCGCCGGTCGAGCTTGTCCATCGCCTCCGGCTTGGAGTCGATCTCCATCTTGATGCGCGCGGCCGCCTCGTCGATCAGGTCGATCGCCTTGTCGGGCAGGAAGCGGTCGGTGATGTAGCGGTGCGAAAGCTCCGCCGCCGCGACGATCGCCGGATCGGTGATCTCGACGCCGTGGTGAATTTCGTAGCGCTCCTGCAGGCCGCGCAGGATCGCGATCGTCGATTCGACCGACGGCTCGTCGACGAGCACTTTCTGGAAACGCCGCTCGAGCGCAGCATCCTTTTCAATGTACTTGCGGTATTCGTCGAGGGTCGTCGCGCCGACGCAATGCAGCTCGCCACGCGCCAGCGCGGGCTTCAGCATGTTGCCCGCGTCGATCGCGCCTTCCGCCTTGCCGGCGCCTACCATCGTGTGCAACTCGTCGATGAAGACGATCGTGCGGCCGGCATCGGCCGCAATGTCCTTGAGAACGGCTTTCAGCCGCTCCTCGAATTCGCCGCGATATTTGGCGCCGGCGAGAAGCTGCGCCATGTCGAGCGACAGCACGCGTTTGTTCTTCAGCGTCTCGGGCACTTCACCGTTGATGATCCGCTGCGCCAGCCCTTCGACGATCGCCGTCTTGCCAACGCCCGGTTCGCCGATCAGCACCGGATTGTTCTTGGTGCGGCGCTGCAGGATCTGGATCGTGCGGCGGATTTCATCGTCGCGACCGATGACGGGATCGAGCTTGCCTTCGCGCGCGCGCTCGGTCAGGTCGATCGTGTACTTCGCGAGCGCTTCGCGCTGGCCCTCCGCTTCCTGCGAATCGACGTTGGCGCCGCCGCGCACGGCGTCGATCGCGGCTTCGAGCGCCTTGCGCGTCAGGCCCTGCTCCTTCAGCAACCGGCCGGTCGTGCCCTTGTCGTCGGCGAGCGCCAGCAGGAACAGCTCGCTGGCGATGAACTGATCGCCGCGCTTGGTCGCTTCCTTGTCGGTCAGGTTCAGCAGGTTGTTGAGATCGCGCGAGATGGTGATTTCGCCGCCCGTTCCCTCGACTTTCGGAAGGTTTGCGATCGCCGTCTTGAGGGCCGCTTGCACCTTGGGCACGGCAACCCCGGCGCGGGCGAGCAGCGAGGCGGTCCCGCCGTCTTCCTGCGCGAGGAGCGCCGCCAGCAGGTGCTGGGGCTCGATGAATCCATTGTCATGGCCGAGGGCGAGGCTCTGCGCGTCCGCGAGCGCCTGCTGGAACTTGGTCGTCAGCTTGTCGAAACGCATGGTCGATTGCCGGTCTTGTCCGGATTGAACAGTGAAAGAATGGGGCGGAAGCGGCCGCTTTCAAGCGCGCGCGCATCGAGAAAGCGACCGGCCTGCCCGTCATGCGACCTCCCTGCGGCCGCTGCGACGAGACACCTGCCAAAGGGTCGGAGTGCTACCATTTTGAGCCTGTTCCCCGCTTGATTCCTCGGTCAACCAGCCGGTCCATGCCCGCTCCCGATTCACCCGGCGACCCGGACGCTCCGCCGCCGCGGCGCGCGACGCTGATGGAGATCGTCAGCGCGGTGCTCTGGAGCTTTTTCGGCGTCCGCAAGGGCGAGGCGATGCGGCGCGACGCCGTGACGATCAGGCCGCACCAGGTGATCATCGTCGGCATCCTGCTCGCTGCCATCCTCGTCGCGGCGCTGGTCGTCCTGGTCCGGATCATCACCAGCAACGCCTGATGGTCCTCCTGAACCGGCCGCCCGTCGGCGGTGCTGCGCGGGGCGGGTTCGGCGTCTTGAATCGATACCGCAATCGGAATACGCTCGTGCCGCGGTTCATACCAACAAGCGAAACCGCGTCCCCAGGGAGTGAACACATGAAACGACGCTTTCACGCGGCTCCGATCATTGGAGCCGTTGCCATCGGCTTTGCATTGTCCGCACTGCCTGTTTCCAGTTCGCATGCCGAGAGCGAGGTCAAGCGCGGCTTTGAAATCGCGCCAGTGCCGCTCGATCTGAAGAAAAAGAATCGTGCGCTCGTTGGTTTGGGCAGTTACATCGTCAACAGCGGCGGCTGCAACGACTGCCATACGAACCCGCCGTACGCAGAAGGAGGCGATCCGTTCCAGGGGCAGCCGGAGCAGATCAACACGGCTGGCTACCTGGCAGGCGGCGTGCCGTTCGGCCCGTTCATCAGGTCGGCCAACATCACGCCGGACGCACAAGGCCGGCCCGCGGGGCTCACATTGCGCGAATTCATCACGTTGATGCGCACCGGGCACGACCCCGACGCCCCGGCCGGCCAATTGCTGCAGGTCATGCCGTGGCCGGTGTTCGGCAAGAAAACCGACCGGGACCTGCAGGCGATCTACGAGTACCTGCGCGCCATTCCGTCGATTCCGACCGAGCACGAGTAGTCTCGCATCGCGAGGCGAACCCGGCGTTCGCCTCGCATCGTCACTGCGCGATTTCGCCCAGCGTCCGGGCCGCGCGGACAAGTTCGGCATCCGTCGTCAGGACATCCGGGCATAACCGCAAATGCGCGCCGCGCGCATCGGTGACCACGCCGCGCGCCGCGAGCGCCTCGCACCACTGCGTCGCGCGTGCATGGGTGACGACGACGAACGCGCCGTGGTTCTCCGATCCCCCGCGCGCGCTGATACCCTGCGCCGCGAGCAGCGCGACGAGCCGCTGCTGCTGTTGCAGCGAATGCGCCCGGACGCGCGCGGGATCGAGCGCCAGCAGGAGACGTTGGCCCGCACGCGCCTGGTAGCACATCAGGACCGGCGGCGTCGATTCGAGGAACGCATCGCCGCCCTCGCCGAACTGCGGCGGATCGGGCCGCCGGTAGGAGAACGGCTCGCGCTTCGCGAACCAGCCGATGTCGAGCGTGCGCAGCGATCCGTCGAGATGGCGCGGATGCAGATACAGGAAGCACGCGCCCGGGCCGCCGCGCAGGTACTTGTAGCTGCCGCCGACGGCGAAATCGACGTCGTGCGTCGTGACATCGACGGGCAGCGCGCCGAGCGAGTGATAGACGTCGAGCAGCACGCGGCCGCCCGCTCCGTGCGCCGCGCGCACGATTGCATCGACGTCGTCGAGCCGCTGGCCGGTGTTGAAGATGACTTCCGACACGACGACGAGATCGACGGCCGTACCGATTGCCTGGACGATGTCGGCAGTCTCGAAGCGGCCGTCGCTCCGCGCTTCGACGAACGACAATGCAATGCGCCCGCGACGCGCATATTCGCGCAGGATCACGTCGAGCGAATCGAACTCGCCGCGCGTCGCGACGACCCGCGGCGGCGCATCCACGTCGAACGAGTTGAGGATCGCGCGCAGGCCCTGCCCCGCGCTCGTCTTCGGCACGACGCAGTGGCCGCCGGGCGCGTTCAGGAGCCGCGCGATGCGGTCGCGATACGCGGAAATCTCGGCGATCCACGCGTCCCACGCGCCGCCCATTTTCGCTGTACCAGGCGGCAAGACCCTCGCGCACGTCGTCCTCCATGGCATCGAGCGGCCGGCCGAGCGAGTGGTTCGCGAGATAGATGCGCTGCGGCGCCGCGGCAAGCGCGCGGGAGAAGAGCGGCGCGATATGCGACGCAAGCGCTGCCTCGTCAACGGGCCCGGGCCGAGCGCGGCAACGGCCGCTTCGATGTCGCCCGGACGCGCCGCCGAGGCGCGGATCGCGTGACGTTCATCGCGCGCCGATGACGGTGCGCACGTCGATCAGCTCCGGAAAGAACGAGTGCTCGAGCGCGCGCCGCAGGAAGGCGACGCCCGACGAGCCGCCGGTGCCGCGTCTTGTAGCCGATGATCCGCTCGACGGTCTTCATGTGCCGGAATCGCCAGAGCTGGAACGCTTCCTCGACGTCGACGAGCTTTTCGCACATGTCGTAGGCGTCCCACCAGTGCGCTGGATCCTCGTAGATCCTGCTGGAACACCGGCACGAGGTCGGGATTGCGTTCGTACGGTTGCGTGACATCGCGCTCGAGTGTCGCGCGCGGGAACGGGCAAGCCGCGACGCGCGAGATGCCGGAGGAACTCGTCGTACAGCGACGGCGCATGCAGCAGCAGGTCAAGCTCGGCGAACATCGCTGCGTCGTGGCGGAACACATCGAGGATCGCAGCGTTCTTGTTGCCGAGCAGGAACTCGATCGCCCGATACTGCGCCGACTGGAAACCTGACGACGTGCCGAGCGCCGGCCGGAATCCCTCGTACTCCGACGGCGTCAGCGTTTCGAGCACCGCCCATTGCTCGAACAGCTGCTTCTGGATCAGCTTGACGCGCGCAAGGATCTTGAACGACGGCTCGAGCGCGTCGGCGCTGCACGTGCAGCGATCGCTGCGCGCAGCTCGTGGATCATCAGCTTCATCCACAGCTCGGCGACCTGGTGCTGGATGATGAACAGCATCTCGTCGTGTCGCGCGGGACGGTCGCCTGCGCCCGAGAGCGGCTGTTGCGCAGTCGAGCAGCGTGTCGAGGCGCAAGATAGCCGCCGTACGTCAGCCGATCGCGCAGATCGGTGACGATGCCCGGTTCAAGCTCCGACATGGATCCTCGCCAATGGGCCAACGGTTCAGCACGCGTACGCGGACGATTTTACGCCCGGCTCTGCCATGAACGATCGCATGGACGGCGGCCCGACTTCTGATTCCTGTCCTCTGACTCCTGACGCCTGATGTACCATCCGCGGCCCATGGCAGCGCCCTCTGTTCGTCGTGCGATATCCCGCGGCGCGCGTCTCGCGATCGCTGCAGCGCTCGCGCTTGCCGCGAGCGCGTGCAGCGATCGTGCGGACACCGGAGCGGCACATCGCGCTCAGCGAATGCCGGCTGCCGAAACTCGCGCAGGCGGTGCAATGCGGCACGCTGGTGGTGCCCGAGAATCGCGCAGCATCCGGAGGGCCGCAAGCTGTCGATCTTCGTCGCCGTGCTGCCGGCCAATACGCTGTCGCCGAAGCCCGATCCGCTCGTGCTGCTGGCCGGCGGGCCCGGACAGGCGGCGTCGACGCTTGGGCCGTTCGCATTGCAACTGAGTGCGATTCGCCGCACGCGCGACATCGTGCTGATCGACCAGCGCGGCACCGGCCGCTCGTCGCCGCTCGACTGTCCCGCCTTCGCGCCGGACGAGCACGCGGAATTCGACATCGACCCCGTGCCGAAGTCGCTGCTGTGCGCGTGGCAGCTGGCCGAACGCAAGGTCGATGCGTCGCAATACACGACGAGCGCGTGGGTCGCCGACCTCGAGGCCGTCCGCGAAGCGCTCGGCTATCGCCAGCTGAACCTGTGGGGCGGCAGCTACGGCACGCGCGTCGCGCAGGAATATCTGCGGCGGCATCCGGAGCGCGTGCGCAGCGTCGTGCTCGACGGGGTCGCGCCGCCCTCGATGCGCATCTCGTTCGACGTCTGGCGCACGCGCGACGATGCGCTCGACGGCGTCATCGCCGCGTGCCGCGCCTCGGCGCCTTGCGCCAAGGCGCATCCCGACCCGGGCGCGACGCTTGCGGGAGATCGGCCGCACGCTCGAGGGCGGCCGGACGGTCGACGGTGCGCGACCCGCGCACCGGCGTTGCGCGCGAGATGCGCATCGATTTCGACACCGTCGTCGGCGCATTGCAGCCGCTCACTTACGCGCCGGAAGCGGCGAGCCTCATTCCGGAACTGCTCGCCCTTGCCCATGGCGGCGAGTACGCGCCGCTGCTGGCGGCGTCGCTCGTCATCGTCGGCGACCTGCCCGAGCAGTTCAATCCGGCGCTCCACTACTCGGTAACGTGCGCGGAAGACGTTCCGCGTGTAACGCGCGAGGAGCGCATCAACGGCGTCGACGATGAACGCGTCCGCGCGCTCGCACGCCGCACGCTCGCCGTCTGCGACCAGTGGCCCAAGGGAACGTTCCCAGCCGGGTTTACACAACCGGTCACGAGCGACGTGCCGGTGCTGTTGCTGTCCGGCGGGCTCGATCCCGTCACGCCGCCCGCGTACGCCGCCGAAGTCGCCAAGAGCCTTCCGACGAGCCGGCACATCGTCGCGCGGGGCTTCGGCCACATCGTGTCGTCGCACGCGTGCGCGCCGCGGCTCATCGCCGCGTTCGTCGACGACGCCGGCTTCTCGAAACTGCCGCAGACCTGCATCGACTTCCTGGAGCACTCGCAGCGTCCGCCATCGTGGCCCGACCGCCTCGCGCCGCAACCATGATCGCGGTCGAGGGGTTGCACAAGACGTTCGGGAAAAAGCGCGCCGTGCACGCGGTGCGCGGCGTCACGTTCGACGCGCCCGATGGCGAGATCACCGGCCTGCTCGGCCCCAATGGCGCCGGCAAGACCACGCTGCTGCGAATGATCGCGACGCTGGTCATCCCCGACGCGGGCAGCGCCCGCGTCGGCGGGCTCGACGTCGTCGGCGACCGCTACGCCGTTCGTCGCCGCATCGGCGTGCTGTCGGATGCGCGCGGCCTGTACCCGCGACTGACCGCACGCGAGAACGTCCGCTATTTCGGGCAATTGCACGGTCTATCCGGCGCCGCCCTCGACGCGCGGATCGACGCGCTGTTCGCAACGCTCGGCTTGGCCACGATCGCCGACCGGCGCTCGGCGGGCTTCTCGCAGGGCGAGAAGATGAAGGTGGCGATCGCCCGCGCGCTGGTGCACGACCCGGACACGATCCTGCTCGACGAGCCGACCAACGGGCTCGACATCATGAGCGTGCGCACGTTGCGCGACGAGTTGCGCGCGCTGCGTGCGCAAGGCAAGTGCCTGTTGTTCTCGTCGCACGTGATGCAGGAAGTCGCCGCGCTGTGCGACCGCATCGTGGTCCTGGCGCATGGCCGCGTCGTCGCCGCAGGAACTGCTGAGCGAGTTGATCGCGCGTGCCGGTACGCGCGGGCTCGAGGACGCGTTCGTCGCGTTGATCGGCTCCGACGAAGGCCTCGCCGCATAACGGGATGCCGGGCCCCTTGCCGTCTGCCGCCGCTTTCAACAGGACGCTCGCGATCCTGCGCAAGGAGTTGCTCGACACGTTCCGCGATCGTCGCACCGGGATGGTCACGCTTGTCTCCGCCATCGCCGCCGGCCCGATCTTCCTGCTGCTGATCTTCAACCTGATCGCGAGCCAGGCGGAGCGCGCGCGCGAGCTGAAGCTGCCGGTGGTGGGCGCCGAATACGCACCGGCGCTCATCGCCTTTCTCGAACGCCAGCAGGTCACGGTGTCGACAGCACCGGCCGATTACGACGCGCAGATCCGGCGGGGCGACCTCGACGTCGTGCTGATGATCGACGAGCACTTCGGTGCCGACGTCGCGCAGGGAAAGGCCGGTATCGTGCGGCTCGTGTTCGACCGCTCGCGCGACCGCGCGCGTGCGTCGATCGACCAGGCCGAAGCGCTGCTGCGCGGCTACAACCGCCTCTGGGGCGATCAGCGGCTGGTTCTCCGCGGTGTGACGACCAGCGTCGCCAATCCGCTTCGCGTCGAAGCCAACGACCTCGCGACGCCGCAGCAATCGGGCGCGCTCGTGTTGTTCCTCGTCGCCTACTACGGACTGTTCGCCTCGGTGATGGGCGGCATGGCGGTCGCGCTCGACACGACGGCCGGCGAGCGCGAGCGGCAGTCGCTCGAGCCGCTGCTGATGACGCCCGCCCGGCCGGCCGAGATCGTCACCGGCAAGTGGCTCGCCGTCTGCGCGTTCAATGCGCTCGTCGTCGCGCTGACGCTGACGGGCTTCTACCTGACGCTCGCATTCGCGCCGCTGCCGCCGGTCGGCGTCCCCTTCCTGTTCGGCATGCGCGAGTTCGCGCGCTTTGCGCTCGTGCTCGTGCCGATGATCCTGATGCTGCCCGCGATTCTTCTGTACGTGGGCAGCCGCGCGCGCGCCTACAAGGAGGCGCAGGCGAACGTCTCGGTGCTGCTCTTCGTCGTGTCCCTCATACCGGTGGTCCAGCTTTTCATGCAGCGCAAGGAACCGGCGTGGCTGATGCTCGTGCCGGTGTCTGCGCAGTACTCGCTGCTCAACACGTCGCTGCGCGGCGAAGCGCCCGCGCTGTCGCAACTCGCCCTGTCGTGGCTGGCGCCGGCCGCGCTGATCACGATCGCGCTCGTCGCCGTGGCGCGGCGCCTGTCGCGCGAGTCGATACTGAGCGGCAAATAGCCGTGCGAGAATTCGCCGTGGCCAAAGCCGATCCACGCGCGGACAAGACCGCCGAGGCGCGCGCTCCGGAAATGATGGATACGCGCGAAGTCGCGGCATACCTGCGGCTCAAGGAGCGACGCATCTACGACCTCGTCCGCCAGCGCGCGATTCCGCACGTGCGCGCCACCGGCAAGCTGCTGTTTCCCCGCGCGCAGGTGGACGCGTGGATCGCCGGCAAAGGTGAAACACCGGTAACCGCGCCCCGATCGCGGCCGCCGATCATCGCTGGCAGCCACGACCCGTTGCTCGAATGGTCGGTGCGCGAATCGCGCTGCGGGCTTGCCATCCTGGCCGGCGGCAGCCGGGCCGGCGTCGACGCGCTCGCGCGCGGTGAAGCGACGGCCGCCGCGGCGCATTGGCTCGACGAAGCGAGCGGCGATTACAACGTGCCGCTGGTGCGGGCGACATTGGCCGGCGGCGATGTCGTCGTGCTCGAATGGGCGAAGCGCACGCAGGGCTTCCTGCTGCCCGAAGGCAATCCGCACCGGATCCGCAAAATCGCCGATCTGCTGCGAAAGCGGCTGCGCATCGCGACGAGGCAGCCCGAATCCGGCAGCCATCACCTGTTTCATCATCTTCTGAGGCAAGCCGGCGTTCGTCCCGAGACGCTCGACTGGTTGCCCCGCGCGGCCCACGCGGAAACGGAACTCGCGTCGATCATTCGCGACGGACACGCGGACATCGGACTGGGGATCGAAGCGGCCGCGCGCGCAAATGGTCTCGCGTTCGTTCCGCTCGCATCCGAACGCCTCGACCTTGTCGTGTTCCGACGCGACGCGTTCGAGCCGCCGTTGCAGACTTTGCTCTCATGGTCGCGGACGCCACAGTTCGCGGCGCAGGCGACGGCGCTGGGCGGATATGATGTCGCAAACACCGGCCGCGTCGTGTTCAACGCGTAAGAGCCGCAAATCAACGAGCTGCTTCAAAGGTCCGGCCTTGTGACGGATCCCAAAGAAGGAAATTGACATGCATCTGCTGAAATCCATGCCGGCGCTCGCCTTGATTGTCCTGCTCACAACCGCGTGCGGAGGTGGCTCCGATGCGCCATCCAGCACCGATGCTGCCGCTCCGATTTCGGTCGTCGTTCTCGGCGACTCGATCGCGGCAGGCGAAGGAATCAACTACGGCTATACGTACTCCACGGGGTTCCCGAACAAATGGACCGGTGGCACGGACAATCCAACGTGGCAAGGCAACTACCAGCTCTGCCATGATTCAGCGCAGGCTTACGGTGACGTGCTGGCCGCGGCGACCGGCGTGGTGCTCGCAAAGTTCGCCTGCACTGGCTCGACTTACGATAACGGGATCGCGTTCGATCGGCGCGCGAATGGCGTGCTGTATCGGCCGGCCCAATTCGGCGACTGGTTGGGCATGACCAACCTCAACCCCGACTACGACGCTGCGATGCCGGACGTCGTGATCATCACGCTCGGCGCCAACGACGTCAGTTTCGTGGATGTCTTCACATTCTGCGCGACCGGCTACACGGATGCGGCCGAGGTTGCGGCGCTTTCGCGACTGCCAAACCCGTCGGACCAACTGCGCGCGAACTTCGTGAAACGGTTTCCCGACGCCGCCGCGTGGCTCGCTCGACCGCCGCGCGCGCTCGGATCATCGTATTGCACCGCTGCCAACCCGGGCGCACCGATCAATAGCCTGTTTTGGGATCCGATAAACAGCGGCGAGATTGCGGGCCATTACAAGAGCCTCGTGGCGGCAATCAAGGACCGCGGCATGCGAGCCGGAAAGGTTCCCCGGATCATCTTCACCACCTATCATCAGCCGCTGCCAAGCGCAGCCCAGTCCGACGAATGTCTCGATCTCGGCGATCTCGAGCGCGACGAGATCGACTACCTGATCACGTTGGAGAACGCGCTGAAGAGCACGCTCCTCGCTGCAGTTGGCGGACTGGAGGGCGTGACGGTCGCCGACATCTCGAACGTCGTGGAAGGACACGAGTACTGCACCAGCGATCCGTGGACCTACGGCCTGAGCGTTCTGCTTCTGAACGACGACAGTCTGGCGCCATTCCATCCCACACCGCAAGGTCAGGCGGCCATCGCAGCCGTCGTGAAGCAAAGCTTGCAGTCCCTCTAGAGGAAAGGTAACGAAGTGGTCGAACGGCCGCCGGAAGAAACTTGAAACCGTACAGCCGGTGGGCGGCGCCGCCGGATGACGGCGGTGCCGCCGATGGTGCATTCACGCAGCGGCCGGTTTCCCTGTCGCGAGTAGCGCAACGCGCGCGTGCAGGATCTCCTCGACCAAACCCCCCACCTCTGGCCCCGGCGCATCGTCGATGAACCCGGCTACGCCAAGTGTTTGCAGGTGATCGGTCAGCGTCGCGTTGCTGCGCACCTCGGCGGCCAGCGTCAAAATGACCGCTGGCGGCTCGACATGAATGCGCTCGTGCGCGAGCAGCACACGATGCAGCTGCATCACGTTCACCCCGTCCTTCAGCGGCAAGTCGAGTTCCAGGACGAGCAGGTCGAACGGGATGTACTCGAGCTGCGCAAGCGCCGCCTCCCCGTTGGCTGCTTCCACGATAGCGATGTTCTCCGCCTCGATCAGCGTGCGCAATACGTGACGGACCTCGTCGCGCTGATGCGCGATCAGCACGCGCCAGCGCGGTCCGGCCGGGAATTGAAAGACGTTCGAAGTCATGAGCTGATCGCTTCGTCTGCGCGACATGGTGTGCCGCGGCATCGCACTTGCCCATCGCGCGCTATGTGCTGAGGTGGCACCGGTAACGCGCCACAACCCGGTGCCGTCGATTATCTACCGAAGCCCGCCTGGTCGCGTATGCGAAAAATCGCAGTGCCAGCCCGGGGTGAACCCGCTAACTCCGGTTCCGCCGGGGTCCGCGGTAGCCACCTCTCCCTTCCCCGAGCTCCGGCCCCATGTTTGTCGTCACGACGGCGTTCAGCTTAGTGCGCAGGGAACGTGCAACGGTTCCCTTGCCGATTTTTCGTGCGGTTTGAATTCATCCCCTATGGACCGGGAAAGCATGGTCCGCACGCCTGATGGCGTACTGAAAGCGAACAGCGCCCAGCACAGTGCGATGAAATGGATGGAGCGCGCTCGCCCCGGCTTAACGCCCGGCCAATCCAACCAAGCGGGTTTGAAATCGCCGGGCTCTGCGTGCGGTCCGTAAGGATGGACGTGGGCGCGGCGATGAACACGGTAATGAAATAGGTGATTAAGGCTGTTATAGCGTGCCCGCTGCGCTCAGCGGGGAGCATGAGTGAGAGATATTTGAAGCGCGGTCGAAGCCGCGTTGGGGATCACCTTCCATGTCGTCGGCACAGCCTCACCCCACTGACCGTCGTGAACAAAAGAACGTAGAAGACGATCCAGTGCTTCGAATCCTTGGCACTACACCTGCCCGCGGCGGCAACCAATGATTCAGGCGAGCACGGTCGTCGGCGGCACTGAGGTTCATTGTCAACGGATCGTGTGGGTATGACATATCGCGTTGGCCACGTGTACACAAGTTACGACGCTTGACGTTCATCTAGCAGCGGCGCAGTGTGATTGCCCGTCGGGCGCTGCCCGATCGTTGGAGATTGTGCTGATTTTCGCGCATTCGTTCATTGGACCGCAAAGGTCGAACTGCGACGATCGGCGCACTGCCGAGGCAGAACAGGAGGTGTTCAGTGGACGCACCAGACATTTCTCGCCGAGAGTTGTTGATACAGGGCAGCGCGACGCTTACCGGACTCGCGCTCCTTCATGCCTCCTGGTTGGCGCAGGCGTTTCCGAGTCGGCCGGGCGAGGAGGTCATTCCGTGGCTCGATCAGCCGCCAGCGAACCCGAGTGCGGGTGTGGTCACAAATCTGCAGCCATGGGAAGAGCTGGCTTCGTGGCTGACGCCCAACGACAAGTTTTTTTCCGTGGCGCACTACGACAAGCCGGTTATTGACGAAAAGGCATGGACCCTGGAAATCACTGGACTTGTGAGGAAGCCCCTGACCTTCAGGCTCCCGGCGCTCAAGGGCCGGCCACGTCGGGAGGTTGTCTTCACGCTCGAATGCGCTGGCAACCATGGGTTCCCGTGGTTCATCAGCGGGATTGGGACCGCCAAATGGGCGGGTACTCCGCTCGCTCCGCTGCTGAAGGAAGCCGGGGTGCTGGACCGAGCGACAGAAGTTGTCTTTTGGGGAAGCGATGCAGGCGAGGAGGAGGTCCGCCAGATCAAGATGCCGCAGCACTTCGCCCGGAGCATGTCGCTTGTCGATGCGATGAATTCCAACAACCTCCTTTGTTACGAGATGAACGGGGCAGTACTTCCCCAGCCCCACGGGTTTCCCGTGCGGCTGATCGCGCCTGGCTGGTATGGCATTGCAAATGTCAAGTGGCTGAAGCGCATCGAGATACGGGACACCCGCTTCATGGGCCGCTTCATGGCGCGTGACTATGTCACGATGCGCGAAGAGCAGCGCAACGGGGAAACGGTGTGGACGGAAACCTCCGTTGGCCGAGCGTTGCTCAAGTCGGTGCCGGCCAAGGTCACCCGGAAGGACGGCCAATACCGGATCGTCGGCGCGGCCTGGGGGGCTCCTATTGCCCGCGTGGAGGTACAGATCGACGGGGGGCCTTGGGCGACAGCGACCATTGACCGGAGTGAGGACGCCAAATTTGCGTGGAAGATCTGGTCCCTGGAGTGGCCGAATGCGATGCCAGGGGAGCATGCGATCACCTCGCGTGCCGTCGATACCCAGGGGAATGTACAGCCTGCAATGGAGGACATTCGCATCGCCAAGAAGCGCACTTATTGGGAAAGCAACGGGCAAGTCACGCGGCGGATTCGCCTCACGTAAGCTCGTTGCTAACGGCTTCGTGAGCGAAAGGCACGACGAGCTGGCAACGTTCGCCGCATCGGCGAGTTGGTCGATCGACTAACACCTGCTGGCAGCGCGTTCGGCCAGACTACGAGCAGGCGTTTCGCGCGATGCGGATGCAACCGCTCTTGGTGGAAGTGGCGAACTCGGACGAGATGGAGAACGCGATCGCGCAAATTGCTGGCCGGCGAGCCGATGCCCTGATCATCCGCGGCAATCCGATGGGCTGCTGCACGCGGACGAGGTGATCCCATGACCGGCGAAAACAAGACATGAGCATCGGTAGGAGGACCACGCTGGTCCTCATCCTGGCCGCTTGCTGGCAGCCGCGCCTGGCGCTCCCCCAGCCGGCTCGCAAGTTGGCCCGCATCGGCTGGCTCAGCAGCGGGGGGTTGGTGAACACGCCGTCGTTGCGCGAGCCGTTCATCGCAGCGATGCGCGAACGAGGGTGGATCGAGGGGCAGAACTTCACCATCGACGAACTTTTCTCGGAAGGCCACAACGAACAGCTTCCCGCCATGGCCGCCGAACTGGTGCGGCGCAAGGTCGATGTCATCGTCACCGCGGGAACGCCTCCGACGGCGGCGGCACGCCACGCCACCTCCACGATCCCGATCGTGTTCTTCTTCACGGGCGATCCGGTGGGATCCGGCTTCGTCGCCAGCTTGGCGCGGCCGGGCGGCAACGTCACGGGGCTGGGGGGACTCGGACCCGGGCCCGCCAAGATGCTGGAGCTGCTGAGGGAAGCCATGCCGAGGGCGTCGCGCATCGCGATCCTCTTCAATTCCGGCCTCCGGTTTCATGCGACAGCAGTGGCGGAAGCGGAACAGGCCGCGCGGCGCGGAGGGGTAGTGCTCGCGCCGGTGGAGCTTCGCGCACCCGATGAGCTCGAAGGCGTTTTCGCCGCGATGGCTCGCGAGAGGCCCGACGCGATGCTCGTCCTTGGCCAGCCCTTCATGTTCGGCCAGGGCGCGCGCCTGGCCGCGCTGGCGCTGGAGCAGCAGCTGCCGGCGATCATTCCCTTCAAGGAGGTCGCCGATGCAGGCCTGCTCATGTCCTATGGCTCACGTGTGATCGATGATGTGCGACGGCTGCCGCACTACATCGACCGCATCCTGAAGGGCACGCCGCCGGGCGACCTGCCGGTCGAGCAGCCCAGCCGCTTCTACCTCACCCTCAACATGAAGACAGCCCGTGCGCTCGGCCTGCCATCCCGCCAATCGATGCTGCAGCGTGCCGACGAGGTGATTCAGTGATGGAACGATCCGGGTTGATTCCGGCCTTCGTGCTGCGCGACGCGGTCGCCGGTTAACCTGATTTGTTGAAGGTGTCCTTTGTAGAAGATCGACCGGCTGGTTTTGGTCCGTGATGGACGGCCGGCGATTGTTCAACATGTGCGCTGGCTGCGGACGCCACAGTGTCATGCACGCATTCACGCGGGAATCCGGGAGTCCTCTAGTGATCATTTTGAAGGCGAAGCCAAATTCCATAAGTATTGATTTGAGACGGACCGCCTTGATCGTCGTGGACATGCAAAACGCCTTCGCATCCAAGGGCGGCATGTTCGACCTTGCGGGGTTCGACATCTCCGGCGCCGCCCGTGTGATCGAGGTCAACCAAGCGCTCCTCGATGCGACACGCCGGGCCTGCATCAAAGTGATCTACCTCCAGATGACCTTCAAGCCGGATCTGAGCGACGCGGGCGATGCGTCCTCGCCGGCTTACCACAAGGAGCTGGCGCTGATCATGATGCGGGATCGCCCCGAGCTCGAAGGCAATTTGCTGATCGAGAATACGTGGGACTGGCGAATTGTCGACGCGTTGACCCCGGAGCCGGGCGATCTCGTGATTCGCAAGACGCGCTACAACGGCTTCCATCGAACAATCCTGGAAGACCGCTTGAAGGCCGCAGGTATGCGTTACCTGCTCTTCACAGGTATCGCCACAAATGTCTGTGTGGAGAGTACCGCACGCAGCGCCTTCTTCAACGAATTCTGGCCGATCCTTGTTGAAGACGCGATGAACCATTCCGGGCCCGACTTCAACCGTCAGGCAACGCTTTGGAACTTCGAGCACGTCTTCGGTTGGGTAACCAATGCGGCGCAAACTATCGAGGCACTGCAAACGGCGGCTCCGAGCAATCCGCCATGTTCAATAAATCATTGAAGTCGGCGCCGCCCTCAATGTTGAGTCGGATTCATTGACGACAAATACTCGTCGTGCAACCTTCAGGAAGGTCTCAGTTCGGCCAGAACCGGTCGTTCTGAGATAGTCATCTACAGACATCGCGCGGACCGAGTCAGTCGTTAGCCGCCGCAACGAAGGTCTGCGCGCCCCTTCAACAAGCGCGCGACAACCCGCTGTACGTTCCCCGCCACGTCGTCCACCTTCGCACGTCCTAGCTGGGCCTGCATGACACCGATGCCTCGCTTGCGGGCGAAGGTCGTGGCATTCGTGATGAACACGAGATCCAGGCAAGCGGCGGCATAAGCCCATAAGCCTGCCGTTCGGCGGAAGTTCTACAGCACGAGAGGATTTGCTGCGCTCTTGCCCGTCAAGATCGGACAGGGGCCATTGACACGTCAGCCCCTGGTGACATAACCTTTTAAACTGTTCGATGGGTCGGTCGGGCCAGCAAAGATTAGCTGTCTTTACTGCGAGGACCGTAGGGCGAAATCTTTGGGGCTGGAGAGTCGGGGCCCAACGCCGTGGTGATCGGTCCCGGCGGATCTCAAAGCAAACGCGTGGTCAAGGCGCGCAACGCGCCGCAGCCGAGACGCGAAACTTTTGCTTGTGAGGACCGCCGCCGTGTCGAAGAACGACAAGCCGCATTTCGAGGTCTCCTTTCGAATCGTCGCCGACGATCATCCGCCGTGGCTCGCCGCGCTGGCGATCATCGCCACCGTGGCGTTAGCGATCCTCGCCGCCATCAAGCTCGGCGCAGTGTTCCTCTAGGATTCGTCCTAACGGATCACTGCAAGTACGAGACGCGGCGGGTCCGCACCGAGCGCCTGTCCGAGTGGCGCAGCGCCTTCGACGAATCGGGGCCGCGTTCGACCTTCCGGCACGCCGAGCTGATCGCAATCGGTATTGGCGTGCGTCTATTGTCCAAAGCGCCTAATATTCGGTTCATTTTGGACATGGACACGAGAGGCGTCGGGGAACGAAGGCCGCACTGGCAGCGCGTGCGCTCGGTCGATACGTGTGGTGTGGGATGTCTACTTCATTTCCCGAGCTTCCACAGCAGTCGCAGACGGCCGATTCGCGTCACGAGCGCTAATCTCGTCCAGCGACACTGGGTGAACCGGCGACGCTGCGTTCAGCAAGCGACGTTGCTTGGCTGCGACCTTCTCCTTGATGGTCGCCCGTTTCCACTGCTCCACCAAGAGTCGCTGGACGTCATCGGGGGCCGAACGCTTCCCGCCGTCACCTCCGTGTGACGTCACAGAGACTAGAGAGCCGCCTCGTTTCCGCTTGATCACGCCTGTCCCACTCGCACTGGAAATGCCGAGTGTCATCGTGACAGGACGATGGAGAGATCTCTGATGTCGCCGATGGTCGGTCCCGCAAAGCGACCCAACACAACGTAGCTCACAACAACAGTCAGAGCAGGCGGCACGGTCGACTGTTGATCGGAACACCTGAAAGCGCGTGCTCAGAGCACCACGACGCTTTGAGTGCTGCCGCGCGTTTCAGGTCAGGCACCGACGTGAATACGCCGCGAGCGATCACGTCGCGCTCGAAAGCGCCGGTTCAGCGCGCATGCTGCGTAACGCAGCTTTTCACGTAGCGGCCGATCAGCAGCGCCGTTGGATAGGTCACCTGCTCTTCCATCTCGGCATGCGCCGCCAGCATGCTGGCAAATTGCACGCCCTCGGGCTTGTTTTCCGCCGTCGCGGCTTCGGTGAGCGCTTTCAATGTCGCGACGATATCCTGATGCTCGGCAAGCATGGCAGGCATATCCGCTGCGAGCTTGTCCGTCAGCTTCAGGACGTCCGCCATGGCTGGATCGAATTTGCCCTCGGACAGCGGTACCAGGAGGCTGAGCGGCGGCAGCGCGTACTCGTTTTCCTTGACGAAATGAGTGTGCAGGACCTTTGCCACCGCCTTGGCGGCGTCGCCGGTGCGCCCACCGGCTCGGGTCAACGCGGAAAGAGCGGCATGGAGCTCCTCGTGTTCAATCTTCATCGGCCTCGGGATATCGAAGTTCATGCTCATTGTCCTTTGCGATCGATATACATGCGCAGCACGAAGCTGCCCGATGATTGTATTACGCATGGTGGCTGCCCGAGCATGACGTGGATCAAGCCGGCTGCTCGCAGCTCTCCCCTATAATCGGACCGTCGCCACGAGAGGATAAACCCGTGTCCGAGTCTGCGGACATACGCAATCTGTGGCTCGCCGTAGCGGTGTACGTCGTTATTTTTGCGGCGAAGATCGCCGCCTATCTCGCGTCCGGCGTCATGGCGGTCTTTGCCGAGGCGTTGCACACGTTGAGCGACATCTTCATCTCGGGCTTCCTGCTGCTCGCGGCGGTCTACTCGCGCAGGCAGGCCGATGCAACGCACATGTTCGGCTATGGCCGTGCGCAGAACATCGCGGCCCTCGTCGCCGCGACACTTTTCATCTCGTTCACGAGCTTCGAGCTGTATCGCGAGGCGATTCCGCGCCTTTTCCGGCCACAGGATGCCGAATACGACAATCTGTCGCTCGCGCTGGGAGTGATCGTCGGGTCGATGCTGATCGCCGCGATTCCGCTCGCCAGGCTCTTCATGCAGAAGACCCGCGGCGCGGCCGCGAAGGCGCAGCTGATGGAGCTCGTCAACGACCAGTTCGGCCTTGCCGCGGCGCTCGTTGCGACAATTCTGATCCCGCTTGGCTACCCGCTCGCCGATCCGATCGCCGCGATCGCCGTCGCGACGATCATCGCGGTGAACGCGCTCATCCTGTTCCGCGACAGCGCGAGCTTCCTGCTCGGCCGGTCTCCCGGACCGGAGGTCCTGGCCGAGCTGGAGCGCGCTGCACGCTCGGTGCCCGGCGTGGTGAATGTGCGCGGGCTGCGTGCGGAATTTGTCGGTCCCGATACCGTTCACGCGGGACTGCATATCGAAGTGGCACCAAACATCACCGTTGACGAAGGTGCGCGCATTGCCGCCGAAGTGCGGGCCAGGGTCCACGAGCAAACCCGCCCGGGATACTGCTTCATCGAGACCGATCCGGCTCAGGAGCCGCGGGCGGAGCCTACCGCTTCGTCCGTGCGCGTGATCCCTTCGTAGAAATGCGGCGTCGCCTTTTCCTCCAGCGAGGGAGCAACGCTTTCGCGCGCTTTCGTGCGCCCTTCGCTGCAATGCATGACCCTGAACGTCGCGGAGGACAGCGCACCTGCAAGTACAGGCGATGAACAGGCACCGCACAACCGCGGATGGTTCGCGCCGGGACGCTCGGGGAACCCGTCCGGACGTCCTGCCGGAGCAAGAACCGCATCAACGCCCATACGAAGCTCGAAAGCACCGTGAGGTATCTCGGCATCGAGCGACGACGCTCTCGAGGACCTGTTGCAATCACGCAGCTTGGCGGGCCGGGCCTGCCTCGGCGACAATGACAATTCACGGCTCTCATCGAGCCCAACAACGGAGACAACGATGGAAAAGTTCCTCGTGCTTTACAGGGCACCCAATGCGGTCATCGATGAATGGATGAAGAAGCCCGAGCAGGAGCGCAAGCCCGAAGAGACCAAGATGATGGACGCGTGGAAAAAGTGGATGACCGCGAACGCCAGCAAGGTCGCCGACAAGGGTGCTGGCGCCGGCAAGCCCAAAGTCGTATCTTCATCGGGCGTGAAGGATGCCCGCAACGACATCATGATGTATCAGATCGTCCAGGCGAACTCGGCCGACGAGGCGGCGAAGATGTTCGTGGACCATCCGCATTTTGGCATCCCCCAGGCGTCCATCGAGGTGATGCCACTGAAGGCTATGGAAGGCTAGAATTCTCGGCATTCACAACGGTCAGCGCTCTAATTGAGTCTGTTTCCCAGCCGGTCACCCGGTGTCGTGAATGGCCGCTATTCTTCGCGCGACCGTCGGCAATGGGTCGCAGGACTAAACCGCTCGCGCGGTAGTTGTTGAGCTTCGTCCCGGCGGTGAGGTTAGCGGGAGCGTGAATCTGCTTATGTTGTGGCACGAGGCAATCCGCCTCGCATCACGACAGGAGCAGAGCCATGGACTCATCGACTTCACGGGATCACGCCGTTGCGGCAACGCATGATCGACGACATGCGGATGCGCAAGCTCGCGGAGAAGACGCAGAGCCATTACATTCGCGCCGTGCGGCAGTTCGCCGCCTTTCTTGGCCGCTCGCCCGACACGGCCACGGTCGAGGATCTGCGCCGCTACCAGTTGCACCTGGTCGATCACGGCACCTCGCCGGTGTCGCTCAATGCGCGCGATCACCGGGTTGAAGTTCTTCTTCGAGGTCACGCTCGATCAGGGCGAGTTGATGGCCAAGATGCAGCCGGTGCGGGTGCCGCGCACGCTGCCGGTGGTGTTGAGCCGCGAGGAGGTCGCCCGCCTGATCGCGGCGGCGCGCGAACCTGAAGCACCAGACGGCGCTGTCGGTGGCGTACGGCGCCGGACTGCGCGCCAGCGAGGTGGTCGCGCTGAAGGTCGGCGACATCGACAGTCAGCGCATGACCCTGCGCATCGAGCAGGGCAAGGGGCGCAAGGATCGCTACGCGATGCTGCCGCCGCTGCTGCTCGAGCGTCTGCGCACCTGGTGGCGGGTGGCCCGGGCCCAGGGCAAGATGCTCGACGGCGGTTGGCTGTTTCCCGGCCTGAATCCGATCGATCCGCTGACCACCCGGCAGCTCAACCGCGCCGTGCACGCCGCGGCGCTGGCGGCCGGAATCGACAAGCGGGTGTCGATGCACACGCTGCGCCACAGCTTCGCCACGCACCTGCTGGAGCAGAAGGTCGACATCCGCGTCATCCAGGTGCTGCTCGGGCACAAGAAGTTGGAGACCACGGCGCTCTATGCCCAGGTGGCCACCGACCTGCTGCGCGAGGTGATCAGTCCGCTGGAGCACACGCCCACCGCGTAGCGCGCCGCGCATGGGGCGCCCCGCCCTGGAGGTCGCGGACATCTTCCGCGCCCACGGGCCGGCTTGGCGGCAAGCGCAGCACGGTCACCTGAGCCTCGGTCAGCTCAAGGTGATGTCCGCCATCGAACAGTGCCGCAGCGCGGCGCTGGGGGGACATGTACTGCGCTGCGACGCCTGCGAGCAGGTCGCAGATCGCCTACAACTCCTGCCGCAACCGGCATTGCCCGAAGTGCCAGGCGCGCGCCGCGCGCCGGTGGCTCGAAGCGCGGCAGGCCGATCTGCTGCCGGTGGAGTACTACCACGTGGTGTTCACGCTGCCGGCGCCGATCAGCTGCCATCGCCTACTACAACAAGGCGGTGATCTACGACCTGCTGTTCGCGGTCGCCGCCGAGACGCTGCGCACCATCGCCGCCGACCCGAAGCATCTCGGCGCGCAGATCGGCGTGACCCTGGTCCTGCACACCTGGGGCTCGGCGCTGACGCACCATCCGCACGTGCACGGCATCGTGCCCGGCGGTGGCCTGTCCGCCGACGGCGAGCGCTGGGTCGCCTGCAGGCCGGGCTTCTTCCTGCCGGTGCGCGTGCTCTCGCGGCTGTTCCGCCGCCGCTTCCTCGAAGAACTCGGCCACCGCGCATCGCGCCGGCCGGCTGCAGTTCTTCGGTGAGTACGCCGCGCTCGCCGACGCGCGCGCGTTCGCCGCAATGGCTCGCGCCGCTGCGCGAACGTGCGAATGGGTGGTCTATGCCAAGCGCCCGTTCGCCGGGCCGGCGGCGGTGCTCGCCTATCTGTCCCGCTACACCCACCGGGTGGCGATCTCGAACCAGCCGACTGCTCGCCCTCGACGAGCGCGGCGTCACCTTCCGCTGGAAGGATTACCGCGCCAAGGGGAAGACGCGCTACAAGACCATGACGCTCGGTGCCGACGAGTTCATGCGCCGCTTCCTGTTGCACGTTCTGCCCAGCGGCTTTCACCGCATCCGCCACTACGGGCTGCTCGCCAATGCCGGGCGCCGCGAGCATCTCGCCCAGGCGCGCGAACTGCTGCACGTCGTCCCCGCCGCGGCCGAACCGCGCAGCCGCCGCACCGCCGTCGCCATCGTCCAGCCCACCTTCGTCTGCCCGCACTGCGGTGCGGCGATGATCATCATCGAGACCTTCGCCCGCGGGCAACCGATCCGCGCGCCACCCACGTTGCGAGCCGCGGCATGATCACCGGCATCTGTTGCCCCAACGCTGCGTCCGCTCTGCATCGGCCACCGCCGATAGCGGACGGCTTTGCCTTACGCTGCCATAACGTCGACTTCTCGCGCCGCTGCGTCATCCAAGAATCCGGCCTCGCGATCATCGCCATCCCGCATCGGCGCGATGTCAGCCGCCGATCGCATCGACCGGTCGTCGCCATCGCGACCGACCTGCGAACCGTCAAATCCCCATAGCGGCTTAGCCTCCCCGAACGCCATCGGGGCATGCCGCGGTTTCCTCCCTCGAGGCTTGTGCGACGCCTGCCCGCGCGGCGTCATCACGTCCTCGCACGCCTGCGCGTCAGGGCAGGCATCGCACAACCCTTAACAAGAGCGGTCTCGATGGCGCCCGACTACAATCATGGTCCCTGATAGCGGCCGTTCCGATGAGCTGACGATCTATACCGGCCGTGGCTACCTAGCTATGAGTTGGCGCATGATCACATTTCGGGTACGCTGGCGGTAGGCTGGCACGTTACAGGATCTGAGGGCTTCGAACGTCCCCTAGTCACTTCTACTGCGGCATCGCGTAGCTGAGGTAATAGCCGGCGTAGTACAGCGCCATGAAGAGCAGCAGCGTGATGAAGAACGCGCTCGTATGAACTGTCGCCGTGATGGCGATGCCGTGTCGGAGATCGAGGCGCGCGCCCATCTGGTTGTGGCTGAGCGCCAGCAACAGCAACACGATGATGATCACCGAGTGACCGACAGCATCGATGCGACCGAACGGCAGGATCGCGATGACGAACAGGATCAGTAGCCCCAGCGCCGCGAAGCGCGCGGAAAGAAAGCCTGTGATGAGCAGATACGCCGCGCAGAACTCCACGAATCCTGCCGCGACCATGTAGAACTCCGGGTTGAAGCCGAGCGCCATCCCCGGGTGCTGGGCCATCAAGAGAAAGCTCCATTCCGGAAAGGCGAATTTCTCGATCGAAGCCCAGAGCAGCGTTACACCGGCGCAAACGCGCAGCACGGTATATGCGAGATCCCGCCTGCGCCCCTCGTAGAAGGACTCGAGCATCAGAAAACCGGCGACGCCAAGGAAGATCGGGTAGTCCAGCATATGGAACAGCCCGTATTGCGACACTGCGAAGAAGTACAGGAATACGATTCCCAGGCCTGCGAACCCCATCGTGCGCGGAAAAAGGACAAGTGCGGCGAGTGCCAGCTGCACCCAGCAGATCCAGTCCTGATGAGTGTGGAGCTCGGGCGTCAGGATCATGGACCTGCCCAGACAGCCGTAAGCGAACACCGTCGTGAAGAACGCGCTCACGCCGAGGCGAAGGACGAGCGGGAAGTACGGCGAGGTCCGTTCAGTGAGCAGGGTGGCGCGCCTGTGTAGAAAGCATTCGCGCTGCGTCAGATAGCGGTCGAGAAAGGCGACCGCGAACATCAGCGGTCCGACCGCAAGGCAGAATCCGACGAAGTACGCGCCGGATACGACGCCCAGTGCAGCGCGAGGCGGTGTCTCGAGCCTGTAGTCGACAAACCACTTCACATGGGCGAGCGAAATGGCGGGTAGGATCGCCGCGAGAACCGCGCACGCGCCCACCAGTCGCGCGCGAAGGCGCTGGTGATTCGACAACTGGTAACCCCCTCTTAGTGCCCTCTCATCCAGCGACGCCGAGTCAGCCGAAGTCTCGCCGGCGTTTCAGAACTTGGAATTCGCGTCGCCTTTCACTGCGCACCCTGCATCGTTGGCAACGCCATCGAAGCGGGCGCGAAGAAATTGTATATGACAGCACGTGAAGCATCGCGTGGCTACAGCACTTCTTTGCATTGGCCCCTAGTCCGTTGTTTTTCGGCAACTCGACTTGATCGTTCGTCGGACAAAACCGGGCGATGAACGTCTCAGGCACATCGTTTGCAGACAGGGGATGACCATTCCAATGGCATAACAGTAAAATGAAAAGCGCCTGGTTTCGGATTTTCGCCTGCGGCGTCCTGGTCGTTGCCGCGTTTGCCCGCACGTCGAACGGTGCAGAACTGGACGAGCCGCTGCGTCCCATACCGAAGGACCTGCAACTCGATGCGCGCAAGGTCGAGTTGGGGCGCCGCCTGTTCGTCGATGCACGTTTCGCGAAGGACAATTCCGTCTCGTGCGCGTCGTGTCATGACTTTTCCCATGGCGGAGCAGATCCCCGACCCCGTTCCATCGGTGTGAATGGAGCGACGAGCGGCGCGAACGCGCCCTCCGTCTTCAACAGCGGTTTCAACTTCCGCCAGTTGTGGAACGCGTCTGCGGCTTCGCTCGAGGACTTCCTCGACAAGCTGATCAAGAATCCGAAAGTCTTCGCTTCCACCTGGGAAGAAGTCATTGCGCGATTCGGACGCGACGAGGCGCTGACCGCGCAATTCGCAGACGCCTATCGGGATGGCCTCACGCGCGAGAACACGATCGATGCCGTCGTGACCTACACGCGCTCGCTGGCGACGCCGTCGCGATTCGACCGATACTTGCGCGGTGACAACGCCGCCATCACGCCCGCCGAGATCAAGGGGTACGCCAAGTTCAAGAGCTACGGCTGCGTCGCGTGTCATCAGGGCGTGAACGTCGGCGGCAACATGCTCCAGAAGTTCGGCGTGATGGGCGATTACTTCAAGGATCGCGGCAACGTGACGCCTGCCGACACGGGCCGCTTCGCCGTGACGCAGCGCGAGACCGACAGGCATGTCTTCAAGGTACCCAGCCTGCGCAACGTCGAATTAACGGCGCCCTATTTTCACGACGGCACGGCGCCTACGCTCGAGGCTGCGGTCGAAGTGATGTTCAAGTATCAGCTGGGGCGAACCGCGCCTCCCGAGGACAAGGCGCTCATCGTCGCGTTCCTCAAGACGCTTACCGGAGAACACCTGCCGCGGCTGGCAGGCACGGAATCGAATCCGGTGGTCGCGGAAACTTCGTTGGTTCCTTCGAAGCAAGAGCCGGCGAGGTCACGATGAACATTCGTCATGTGCGGGTCGGTCTCGGCCTGGTTGCGGTGACAGCGCTGATTGGTGTGCTGGGTGTGCTTTATGCGAAATCCAGCAAGATCGACACGGAAAGGAAGACGCAGGTCGAGGCATATCTCAGGCAGCTCAAGCAACTCGACGCCGAGTGGAACGTCGACGTCCTTCGTTCGCGGATGGAGCTCAACAAGAACTACGATCCACTGGTCAATCCGCTGCCCTCATTGACGGACCTGCAGCGAAAGCTGTCGACAGAAGCGCAGGCCATTCGCGATCCGGACAACGTCCGGACCCTCGGCCAGCTAGCCGAGGTAATCAATGACAAGATCGATCTCGTCGACAGCTTCAAGTCGGAAAACGCGATCCTCAAGAACTCGCTGCGCTACGTGCCGACGGCCGTCGATGAATTGCGCGCACAGATACGCGACGCGCGTAGCGCGGGTCCCTCGTACGCGGAGAAGTGGGACAGCCTCGAGACGCGTGCGAACCGGATATTGAATGACGTATTGCGCTACAACCTCTTCCCCGACGCCGCGGTGGCGCAGAACATCGAGACGGAGCTGGCGGAGCTCGCCAGGCAACACGATGCCTTCGGCGCGACGATCGCTACTTCGCTCGGCAACCTGATCATCCATACGCGAACGATCCTGCGCCAGCGGCTCATCGAGGACGAGGTGCTCGGCCGGCTGCTCGCCAGGCCGGTGAGGGACAGGATCGATCGGCTGGGTGAGGTGTTCGACCGCGATTTCGCGGCCGCCATCGACGAAAGCAACCGGTATCGCAACTACCTGCTGGCGTATGCGAGCCTGTTGCTGGTGCTGCTCGCCTACTTCGGAGCGCGGCTGGTGAGAAGCTACCGGATCATCGGTCGCGTCAACAAGCAACTGACCCATGCGAACGAGACGCTCGAACAGCGCGTTCGCGAGCGTACCGAGGAGCTGTCGCAGGCGCTGGGCAATCTCAAGGAATCGGAGACGCAGCTCGTCCAATCGGAAAAAATGGCTTCGCTTGGGCAAATGGTCGCCGGGGTCGCGCACGAAATCAACACGCCGCTTGCCTATGTAAGGAGCAATCTGGAAACGGTCGAATCGCACTTCAGCGAGTCGCTGTGCGCTTTCGTCCAGGAGACGATCAAGCTCGTCAACCTCATGCGCGCCGACGACGCAAGCGAAGCGGAGATCGCGCAGCAGTTCGGCGAGGTCACCGCGCTGATCGAGATGCAAGGCGAGTACGACCTGATCGGCGACCTGCGCAACCTGCTGAGGGATGGCATCCACGGTGTCGACCAGATCAGCAGCATCGTCGTCAACCTCAAGAATTTCAGCCGACTCGACCGGAACAAGGTCACGCGGTGTACGATCGACGAGTGCATCGACAGCACGCTGCAACTCGCCAGGAGCGTGGTGGCGTCGAAGAGGATCCGTAAGCTGCTTGGTCGGACAGCGCCGATCCGCTGCTCACCGTCGCAGATCAACCAGGTGTTGCTCAACCTGATCACCAATGCGGCGCAGGCAACCGATGACAAGAATGGTGTCGTCACGGTCGTCACCAGGATGCACGATGCCGAGCATGTTGCCGTCGATGTCATCGACAACGGCGTGGGGATTCCTTCGGACGTCCTGCCCAAGATCTTCGATCCGTTCTTCACGACCAAGCAGGTGGGGAAGGGCACGGGCCTGGGACTGTCGATCGCGTACAAGATCGTCGAGCAGCATGGCGGATCGATCACCGTGCATTCGAAGGAGGGTGTGGGCACCAAATTCAGTCTCGTATTCCCGACGGAACACGCGGCGAATACGCCAACGATCGATCCGGGTTCCACGGAGCCGGGTTCCATCGCCGCGTGAGACGTCGTCGCGTGCGCTCGAGTCTTCACACGTACTGACAAGGCACCATGAAAAAATTCAGCATGACGGGTTTGGGCGGCGCTAGCGGTCTTCCCCGTGCTGTCGCCCCCACCGCCCGGCGCAGCGCTCTACCAACGGCCGTGCATGAAGTTTCGAGACGGGTAGAACCCGCGAGTCGAATGGGTGGCGAGCGCCCGAAGATCCTGTTTCTGGACGACGAGGATCGGATCTTGAACGCGCTGGGCACGCTCTTCCGATACAAATACCAGGTCTTCACGGCAACCACTGGTGCCCAGGCGCTTGCTATCCTGACGCGGTGTCACGTGCATGTCGTCGTCAGCGATCAGCGCATGCCGGAAATGACCGGAGTGGAATTCCTGCGTCAGGCCAAGCGCGTATCCCCCAATACCGTGCGAATCCTGCTGACGGGCTTTTCCGATCTTTCGGCGATCATCGACTCGGTGAACGATGGCGAGGTCTACCGCTTCCTGAACAAGCCATGGGGGAATCAGGAAATCCAGGCGGTCATCGCTGATGCGCTTTCCGTCGGCCTGGGACTGGATGGCAGCGCTTCGGCGACCAATAAAGGCGATGCCGCACCGTTCCCTGAACGTGCGGAGGCCGACGCGGAGCGCCCAGCAGTCCTGATGCTCCACGACAAGCGCGAGACGTTCGAGAGGATGCGACCGCTGTTGAACCAGGCGCAGCCCTTCGTGTATGCGGAAAGTCTCGACGGGTGTCTGGATGCGTTGCAATCGCATAGCGTGGCGGTTGTGGTATCGGACCTGCAGGTCGGGCGGAACGATACGTCCGAGTTGCTCAAGCTTCTCAAGCAGCAGCACCCCCACATCCTCACGATCGTGCTTGCCGAGACCGCCGACGCCGATCAGGTGGTCGAGCTGATCAACCAGGCCAAGATCTTTCGGTACGTTCTTTCACCGTGCAAGCCGCAGAAGCTCAAGTTCTTCATCGACTCGGCGCTGACGCAGTTCCAGCGATACCGAAACAAGCCTGCCCTGCTGCGGGATCAGAAGGTTGACGTGAGGGCCGGTGCCACCCGCTCGCGGACCACGTCCATGATCACCGAGCGTCTGCTCTCGCTGCGCGCGTTTTTCGCTCCGCGCGCGTCGTCGCGCTGACCCGCACTGGCGTTCTATGAATCCTGCACCTCATCCGTCGATTCCGGGAAGCAAAGCCACGCCGCGAACTCGCGCGTGGCCGCGTGGCACGGTCGCCGCCGTCCTGCTGTCCGCCGCCGTTGCGGTCGGTGTCATGACGCTCACCGACGGACCCGTTTCAAATGGCGAGCGCACCGCGGAACGGCAAGGGATTACCGCCGGAGGCGTTGCAACGCAACATCCGGGCGCGGCCTCGTCAAATTCTCAGGGACGAGTCGAGGCCATGATCGATCGCGTCTACGACTTCGGCATGCGGAGAATCGTCGTCTGTCTGTCGTCGGACAAGACCGAGGGGATGCGGCGCAGGCACGCCGACGACGTTTCCGGCAAGGCGGGCGTGACGCTGGTGCGGTGCGGCGGTTCCAGCAGCACGATCGTTGCGGCGGCGGCCGAAATCGCCGCTGCAGACCCGCAAGCGGTCATATTCGACGGGAACACGTCCGAGGCAACGCTCTTCATCGAAGATCTTCGAGCCCGGGGCAGCTTCGCCATGATGGTCCTGACGTCGTCCGTGGACCCGGAACGTCTCGCAAAAGAATTAAGCCCCCGCGCCAAGGTGTGGCTTGCGGTCACCGACGATGCACCTCGTCGGTCCCCGAGCGCGGACGATACGGGTCGCGTCCGAATGGGAATGTTGACTGCAACCGGAGCGATTCTCACGCGCTAAGCCGTGGAAACCAACGGTGCCGTTTGCTGCACGATCTCGACTAAGAATGTCAGGGAGGAAGCCGTTCTGGCCCAGATCGAACAACGCACGGAATTCGAGAATCGACCGGACGATGCGTTCCTCGCCGGCGTCGCGGCGGAGCGCGCGCGTTTATCGTACGCGCTGTTGCCCGGTGCGATCGCTGGTTGCTTGCTCGCCATAGCAACCGTTGTCTGGTTTGCGCGCGACCAGGCAATGACGTCGATATGCGTCTGGGAACTCGCGACTGTGGCGGCGATCGCCATCCTCTCCGCACTGCTGACTTTCTATCGAGCCTTCGCGCCTGCAATCCCTGAGGCTAACTGGATTCTGCGATATTGCGTCGTCGCGGCCCTCAATGGCGTCGGGTGGGGAGCGCTTGGCCCGGTCCTGCTGCGCGACGCGCCGTCGTTTGCCACGCCATGGTTTCCGATGCTGCTCGCGACGATGTGCGCGGGCAGCGCAGCCGTCCTGGCGCCGTCGCTTGCCCTATTCCTCAGTTTCACGCTGCCGCTGATGCTCGGTGGCATGTTCACACTCTCCTCCGATCCGGCCCGCGGCCTCGATGTCGTGCTGCTTGTGGCGGTCGTCTACGCCCTGAGCGTGCTCGCAGCCTGGCGGATATCGCGCGGAATCGGTGACGCCAACAGGGTCGCGCTCGCGAAGCTGCGCGAAATGACCGACGCTTCGAATGTGCAGGCGGCGCTCGAACGGTCGCATTCTGAGTTGATCAACGAGCTCGCCAAGAGCCGGAAGATTCACGCCGAGCTGCAGGCGAACGAAACGCATTTTCGCGCACTTGTCGAGACTTCCGGCGACATCGTGTGGGCCATCGATGCAAGCGGTTGCTATACGTATGTCAACGGTGCGGCCCTCGAAGCGATCCTGGGGTACCGTGCGGAGGAAATCATCGGCTACCCGTTTGCGCAATTCGCGGATCGGGCGTCGGCGCAGGCGTTCGACGATGAATTCTTCAGGCTGACCGACAGCGGCGGTCAACTGGAGGTAAAAGGCATTTTCCGCCATCGGACAGGTCGCTCGGTAGACCTGGCGATCCGCGCGATCGCGCTGTACGACGAGGAAGCGCAGTTCATTGGAGCGAGCGGCACTGCCGTCGATGTCAGTGAGATCAAGGCGGCAGAATCGATGATGCGGCAGGCGCTCGCCGAACAGCACGCGATCCTCAACTCGGCGACGGTCGGGATCGCAATCGTCGAGAACGGAACGATCATCCGTACGAACAGCGAATTCGAAGCGCTGTTTCGCTACCCGCCAGGCCGTGCCGAGGGATTGTCGGTCTGCGAGTTGCAGTCGATCGAGGATCCGGCGGAGTGGCTCGCGGGCGTAGATGCGGCTGTCGCCACGCGCGACGTCTATGACAGGGACATCACGGCGCGTCGCGGCGACGGCAGTATGTTCTGGTGCCGGCTCACCGTGCGCATGTTCGATCAGGCCGACACGCGCGATGCGAAGATCTGGGTTGTCCAGGACATTTCAGACCGCAAGCAGAAAGAGCAGGCGATCGAGCACGCGGCGCTCCATGATGCGCTGACGGGTTTGCCCAATCGGGCGCTCCTCAGTGACCGTCTCGAACAAGCGATTGGACATGCCGCGCGCGGTCGTGCCAAGTTTGGCGTTCTGTTTCTCGACCTCGATCGTTTCAAGATGGTCAACGATACCATCGGTCACGACGGCGGTGACGAACTGTTGCGGACGGTAGCGAAGCGCCTTCGCGATCGCGTGCGCGCCACCGACACGGTCGCCCGACAGGGCGGCGACGAATTCATCATCATGCTCCCCGATGTCCATTCGATTGCAGATGTCGAACGCGTGGCCGAGACCCTTCTCGGTGAGATCATCAAGCCCATCCCGCTTTTCGATAACGACTACGTGGTCACCGGAAGCATCGGAATCAGCCTTTATCCGGACCACGGCGCCGACGGTCAGACGCTGCTCCGCAACGCCGACGCAGCCATGTATCACGCCAAGGAACTTGGGAAGAACACATGGCGCGTCTTCAGCGAGGAGCTGCATTTGCAGGCTTCGGAGGACGTTCGCCTGGAGCATTTGCTGCGAACCGCGATCGAGTTGCAGCAGCTGACGGTCTTCTATCAGCCGCGTATAGACCTCGCGACGGGTCGGGTATGCAGCCTGGAGGCGCTCTGCCGTTGGCAGCACGCCGCAGTCGGCGTGGTCGAGCCGACAAAGTTCATTGCCATTGCGGAGCGTGCAGGATTGATCGGCCGGCTGGGCGATTGGGTGCTCAACAGAGCTTGTCGTGACTTTGCATATTTGCGCGATCTCGGCTTCGTCGATATCGGCCTTTCAGTCAACGTTTCACACTCGCAGTTGTCGGAGCCGAATCTGGTCGCGAATGTGCGCAAGGTCTTGAGGGACTACAACATCGAGCCGAATCGCCTCGAGCTCGAACTGACCGAAACGGCAATTGCGCGCAACGTCGACCAGGCCGTGAAGACGATGGAGAGACTCGAAGCCACGGGAATCGGCGTGGCGATCGACGACTTCGGAACCGGCTACTCGTCGCTGTCGCAATTGAAGCGTTTTCCGATCCGGACGCTGAAGATCGACCGCTCGTTCATCGATGGACTGCCGGACGAGGACCATGGCGTTGCAATCGCGCTCGCGGTCATCGCCATGGCCAAGCGGCTCAAGATGCGCGTGGTCGCCGAAGGCGTGGAAACGGCCGACCAGCGCGATTTTCTCTTGAAGCACGAATGCGACCAGGCGCAGGGATTCCTTTTCAGTCCTGCAGTTTCCCTGCCGAGACTCGTCGAACTGCTGGAACGCGATTCCTCTTCTGATGCCGGTGTAGCGGGCGTCGGTTATGCGAGACGGGTGGCGTAGCTCGAATCGGTTCGCCGCGCGGTAGCATCTCGTTCATTACTCGAGCCCTAAACACGGTTTCGTTTCTGCGCGATGGCACGTTGGCATGCGTGTTACCGCGTTTTGGTGGGCGGCACCGAGTACCCTCGTGGACGAACAACGCCCGGTGCGATCCAGCGCCGCGCAGTTCCGACCACAATGCGACGCCAACCGGCCAGCAAGAGCGTACGGCCCAAGCTCTCCCGTGGTATTCCCGTCGCCGCTGCAATCAGGTCTATCGGTATTGGCATTGCGGCCTCCGTATCCGAGAGCGGATCAATCTAAGGACCGCGAAGGAACTCGGAGTCACCGTTCCGCAGTCGCTGCTGTTGCGCGCCGACGAGGTGATTCAGTGACCAGTCGGCAAATGGCCGCTTTTAGCAGCGCGACAGGCTGCAACGGGTCGCAACCAGTCATGACCAGCCGGCCGAGATCGGCCATACGACCGTTGTCGCAGCATACGCGTCTACGAATGGTCGCCAGGCATTCCCATTCGATGGCGCGTTTGGCGACCTTTCGCTTCCTTGCTAGACTTTCCGTACGAAAAAGTGCGCGTGCCCTGGCCGTCGGGCCGATAGCGCGCGAGACAATGGAGCGCCTCGAGGAGGGTACATGAAAGCCACCTACGCCACCGCGATCGTCGCCCTATTCATCATGTTCTTCGCGAGCAGCGTCCCAGCCACGACCGCAACCGTTAACTACAACGATTTGTGGTGGGACCCGAACGAATCGGGGTGGGGTGTCAACGTCGCGCAACAAGGATCAACACTTTTCCTGACGTTCTTCATCTATGGCGCCGATTCAAAGCCGACGTGGGTCACCGGACAGCTATCGAAGACCGACCAAAGTACTTTAGGCCAGCCGATCTTCACTGGCGACATCGTCGTTACCACCGGTCCGTATTACGGCGGCCTGTTCAATGAATCGAGCGTCACTCGTCGAAGAGCCGGTACGGCATCGTTCAGCCCGACTGATGCCGTGTCCGGAGCGCTGACCTACACGATCGATGGAGTGAGCGTGTCGAAGGCCGTGGTGCGGCAAACGCTGGTCAACGACGACCTGTCAGGTAACTACCTCGGCGTTCTTTATCTCCTCTTGGACTGCCCCCTGGATAACGTCGCCGTGACGACTCCCGCCACCCAAGGAACAATCAGCCAATCAGGGACGCAGTTTCAGTATCAGGAAACGGGAAACGGGGAGAACGCTTGTACCTGGACTGGTACTTGGACGCAGCAAGGTGTGCTTGGACGGGTGGACGGCACGGTGAGCTGCATTGACGGGATGAACGGCACGTTCGCGATGAGCGAGGTGGCGAGTAGCCTGCTGAGCGTGAGCGGGCGCGTATCGGCGAACGTCATGATCAATCGGCCGCCGATGGCATCTTGCACACTGGCAGGAACGTTCGGCTTGCTGCGCTGATCCCGCGCGTCGAATGCGGGATCAGCAGCTAAAACGACCCCTCTGGGTCGATAAGCGCCCGTCGAGCGAGATCAGCATGAGGCTCCTTTCCCTCAACAGAGGAGCCGTTCATGGATACCGACGCCAAGACTCAAGGCCGCGTGGCACCGTGGAACAAGGGCAAACTGCTCGGTCAGAAGCCCCCGCTGAAGCTGAAGGTGTTGTACTCCGGCGCCAAGGGCACAATGGCGCCTAACTAACAACCGGTTGCAACGGACGGCGCTGCCGCGCCGCCGCTGAACCGGAACATTGACGGCCGCGAAGGGCCGCTTTGCGACCTTGCGCTTGACCGCTTTGGGTCGGTTCTGTTGAAAAACTCGAAATTGCATTCGCCCCAAATGCTTGCGACGGCGCGTTGCTATCGACGATTCGCTCATCGAATCGTCGGAGCGTTTGTTAGAAGCGCTTGGTCGCACGCAACAGTGGCGCGCATGAGTCCTCCACGCCTGAGAAGGAACGACACCTCTGCGGGCCTGTAATTTTTTGGGGTCTTCTGGAAATCGTGTGGGTGATTTTGGATGGTTTTAAGGGTCTTGGCAGCATGCACGTAAGGATCTTCAGCCGCAGATACTCCTCGTCGCGTAGGCCGTAGGCACGTCGTTGGATGACGCGGATCTTGTTGTTGAGACCCTCCACGAACCCGAGCGAGACCTTGTTCTCGGGCTGGCAATAGGCAGCGATCCCGTCCCAATGGCGCTCGATCATCGCGGCGAACTTCTCGTAGGGCTTGAGCCGTTGCCACTTGAGCGCCGCTCGCCAGTTCTCGAAGAAGCGCCGCGCCCAGCCTTCGCGCTCGTAGTCCCAGAGCTGGCCGAAGGACTCCTTGAGCAGGTAGGCCGTGTTCAGCCGCTTGTTGGCCGCGAGCAGCAGCTTGAGCGCTTGGCGGCCTTGCGAGCGTGAGGTTCTCCCGATGCGACAAGCAGCGTGTACTTCTGCCCCTTGATGAAACGGCGCTCTTTGCCGCGTCAGCCGCGCGTACTCGCTGCTTGCGCACCTGGTCCAGGGCCTCGCCCAGGTGGCGCAGACATGGAACTTGTCGAACAGGATCGCGGCCTGCGGCGCATGCGTCTGGGTGGCATTGCGAAACGGCTTCCACATGTCCATCACCGCCAGCCGGATGCCGCTGGCTCTTCTTCGCGCCCAGCCAGGCGTAGAACTCGACCATGCTCGCCTCGGAGCGGTCCTTCCCGCCGAACCAGATCGGCCGCCGCCGCATCCAGGTCGCTGACCACGATGCGGTAGGTGTGCCCCTTGCGGATGGAGATCTCGTCGATGCCGATGACGCCTGCGGCGCCGGCGTGCCGGCCCGGCCAGCTGCTCCCGCATGTACTGCTTGTCCAGCTCCTTGACGGTGTCCCAGTCCAGGTGCAGTTCCTCGGCGACGTCCTTGATCGTCGCCGTCGCGGCAGCGCCGGCCGACATAGAAGGCAAAGCGCTTGGTGTAGAACGGGTTGTCGGCCAGGAAATCCAGCCGCTCGCGCTTCACCGCGCCGCAGCTGCCGGCACTGCACGCGGCGCACCTCGAACTCCAGGTAGACGCGCGTGTCGCCACAGGACAGATCGCGCACCCGCCGCGACTTGCGGTCGTACCAGCCCGAGTCGAACAATGACCGCAGATGCCGCAGCGTGTTTTTTTGAGCGCCGTAGCAGTCGAACGATGCGCGCCTTGGGATCGCCGAAGATGCCGCGCACCCTGGCCAGTGGACGAAATCCTGGAAATGCATACGCATCCGCTAAGCGGCGTTTACGTCGACGTGTGGGCATCCGATTCTCGATCCAAAAAATCGAACGCCCCAAAGTCTACAAGAACCAGCATCCATGCGGTTTTCCACGCGATGGCCCATGATTTTCACCCACACGATTTCCAGAAGACCCATTTTTTGATTAGCTCCGGAAAAGGAGTTTTTCAACAGAATAGGTCGAAGTGCGACCGTCGACCATCAGCGCGCGCGTTGACTCGATGGTCGCTGATCGGCCAGAAGCGGCAGTACAGCCCTGTTGCCGATAGCGGTCTTTCGATGGTGCTATCGACCCAACTCGGACGGGCGAGTCTCTCCGAAGCAAACGTTCGACAAACCGGTTGATCGGCGACGCGGCAAGCGGCGCGAACCGTATGACCAACTCGCAACCAGTGTCATTGGATCACCTCATCCGCGCGCAGCAGCAGTGACTGGGGGATCATGAGCCCGAGCGCCTTGGCGGTCTTAAGGTTGACCACGAGCTCGAACTTGGTCGGCTGCTCGACAGGAAGGTCGCCGGGTTTCGCGCCCTTGAGGATCTTGTCGATGATAGCGTCGCGAACCGGAAATAGAGGTCGGGATAGTTCACGGAGTAGGCGATCAAGCCACCGGCCTCGACGAACTCGCGGGCCGGGTACGTGGCTGGCAGCCTGTTGCGCGCCGCCAGGTCGACGATGTCTGTTGATGCATTTGAGTAAGACCATCTGCCCCGATGACGAGCGCTTCGACGCGCTGTCGTCCGCCCGTTCGAATGCGCGGCCGAGGTCGGCCTCGCTCCGCACGTCGAGAAGCTCGGCCTGGAGCCCCAAGCGAGCGGGCCGCCGTCTTTGTCTCTTCCCACTCGGGCGGCACAGCCGGATTGCCCATGTTGTGAAGCATCGCAACCCGCGAGAGATTCGGGACCAGCTCTTTGAGAAGCTCGATCCGCTTCGCCGTCAACTCGGTACTGAAGGTCGTCACCCCCGTGATATTGCCGCCCGGTCGCGCGAAGCTCGCGACAATCGCACGCGGGTCGCCCATCGTCGCCATGACGACTGGAATTGTTTCGGTCGCGTCTTTGGCCGCTCTTGCAGCAGGCGTCCCCCTTGTCACGATCAGATCGAGCTTGAGGCGCACCAGCTCGGACGCGAGGTCGGGAACCGTTCGGCACGACCATCGGCCGATCGATATTCGATTATCAGGTTTCGCCCTTCGACGTAGCCGAGCTCGCGCAGGCCGTTGCGCAAGGCGTCGAGGTTGGCGGCGTTCTGTGCGGCCGGTATCGGTTCAAGAATGCCGATGCGATAGACCTTCCGCGCTTGCTGCGCCTGTGCGGCAAGCGGTGCGGTAAGCGAAAGCACCCGCAACACGGCCGATGAATGTTCGCCGATCCATCATCGCGTCAACTGACAGTTCAAGAACTACTACGTCAACTAACCGATGACGGCAGCCCCCGCATGCGCCGTCACTCCCGTCTGTCGCGCCGCGATCAAGCGCGGTGGAGAAAGATTCCGGCCACTCGTGTCCGGTTTGGCCGTTCAGCGAACTTCACGAACGTCTGCTTTTCTTCCGCACGATCGCAGCAACGGGTCAACAAGCGCCCGTCGACAGGAATCAACATGAGGCTCCTTTCCCTCAAAGAGGAGCCATTCATGGAAACTGCTACGACAACTGCAGGGCGTGCAATACCGTGGAACAAAGGCAAACTGCTCGGCCAGAAGCCCCCACTTAAGCTGAAGGAGATCTGGGCTATCCGGATTCGACTGCAACTGGATCATCGAGTCCGGGAACTCGCGCTGTTCAACCTCGCTATCGACAGCAAGTGCGCGGGTGCGATCTGGTGGGACTACGGGTTCACGACGTGGTCCAAGGCACTCATGTCGCCGCCCGCGCTATCGTCATGCAGAAGAAGGCTGGTCGCGACCGCCGGGCTCGACGGTCGCTGACCGACCAACTGGAGACGTTCGGCAGCGGCGCGAAAACGTCCCCAAAGTAGAAGATGTCGGCGTCGCATTGTCGATCAACCTGACCGGCAGCGTCTTCGTCAACCAGTCGGCGGCGTTCTCCGACTTCCACGGCACCGGCGCGAACGCCGCCGGCCAACGCGGCCCTGACCGATGCTGCGTATGTGGCGAACCGTTGAGTCACCACCGGTGCCGCGTACCATGGCTGGACTTCCACTCGTCGACGAGGTGATTCAGTAATGGATCGGCGAACGTTCATTTGCATCGTGGGAAGTGGCTTGCTTGCCTGCACCCACATCGCGGGCGCGCAACAAACGGGCAAAGTCTGGCACATTGGATTCCTTGCGGGCGGCGTTCGTCCGCCAGACGGTGCCATTCCGGCGCCATTGCGCGAGGAGCTTCAAGCGCTCGGCTATGCCGAGGGCAAGGTCATCACCTACGAGGGCCGCTGGGCCGAAGGACGGAACGAGCGACTTCGTGAGCTCGCCGCCGAGTTGTTGTCGCGCAACGTCGATCTGATCGTCGCAGCTTTGGAAAGCCCCGCGGCTGAGGCCGCAAAACAAGTGTCCTCGACCACCCCGATCATCGTCTTCAACGCTGGCGACGTGGTGGAAACTGGGCTTGTCGCGAGTCTCGCACGGCCGGGCGGTAACGTGACCGGGGGTCAACGATCCCGGCAGCTGTGCTGAGTGCCAAGCGCCTCGAGATCTTGAAAGAGTGGTGCCGGTCGCAAAGCGAATTGCCGTGCTATGGAATGCGGGAATTACGCTATGACGTTGCGCTACCGGGAGATCGAGAAGGCGGCGCAAAGCGCTGGGCATGACGCATTGACCCGCTCGGTGTGCGCGAACCGGATGACTTCGACATTGCGTTGCGCGGCCATGACCCGCGCGCGCCCCGACGCATTGATGATGTTGACTGACGCTCTCACTAACGCTGGAACCGGCAACGAGTTCTCGACTATGTTAGACGCGCAAAATTCCTGCCATGTACGAGTTCGGTTATATGGTCCACGCGAGGAGACTCTGCGATTTTCATATGGCAGCGATCAAAACGAAACCTTCAAGCTCGCCGCCCATTATGTGCAGAAAGTCACTCAAGGGAGCGAAGCCGGGCGATTTGCCAGTGGAGCAACCGAACCGCTACTTCCTGGTGATCAACCTAAGGCCAGACGAAGTCTTGGCCTTAGCATCCGCAGTCGCTACTGCTGCGCGCGGACGAGGTGATTCAGTAATCGAAGCATTCGAGCTTGTTCGCGACTTGCGCGCTGCTCGGGGCGGTCGCCGGCGCCCGCCGACGCTGAACGGCCGCTTTAGAGTATGCGGCCGTCTTCCGGGTCGAAAGGCGACGTACGCGAGTCCAGCGATCGACATCATAACGGCTATGCCACGGGTCGCCCGTCCGCGTCGGGCTCGATCGGCACGCACGCATAGCGGCGCCCATCGAGCGCGACCAATCGCACCGGGGTCCCATACAATCGCTCGATGTTTTCGGCGGTAAGTGCCCGCGTCACCGTATCGAACGCCAACGGTCCACCATCGGCGATCAATAGCGCACGATCGGCATGCGCGAGCGCCTGGTCGGGTTCGTGCGTCGAAAACACGATCGTCAGCCCGCGTGCGCGCAGCCGGTCGAGCTCGCGCAGCACCCGTACGCGGTTGCCGAAGTCGAGGTTTGCCGTCGGCTCGTCCAGCAGGACGATCGACGCCTGCTGCGCGAGCGCGCGCGCGATCACGACGAGCTGTCGCTCGCCGCCCGAAATTTCGGTTACTGCGCGCGTCGCGAGCGACCGCGATGCCGAGCGTCGCGAGCATATCCTCGACGACCGCGTAGTCGCCCCGCCCGGCCTGGCAAACGTGCCGATGTGCGACGCGCGTCCCATCAGCACGGCATCGGTTACGCTGAACCCATAGGCCGGCATGTGCTGTTGCGGAACATACGCAATGCGTGCGGCGCGCTGGGTAGCGTGAAGCGACGAGATCGGTACGCCGTCAACCTCGACGCGGCCCGCAAGCGGCCGCAACAGGCCGAGCAGCGTGCGCAGCAGCGTCGTCTTCCCGGCGCCGTTACCGCCTAGAAGCGCCAACGACTCGCCCGGTTGCAGCGTGAACGTCACGCCGCTGCCAACACGACGCGACGGAAAGCCGAATGCGAGGTCGTGCGCGCCGAGCATCAGGTGTTTTTGCGCGCGAGGAGCACGAGGAACAGCGGCGTGCCGATGAATGCGGTCAGGATGCCGGGCGGCACTTCGACGTCGGTTGCAGCGCGGGCGAGCGTATCGATCGCCAGCATGAAGATCGCGCCGAACAGCGTCGCCAGCGGCAGCAGCCGCGAGAATTCGGGACCCACGACAAGCCTTGGCCATGTGCGGCACGACAAGCCCAACCCAGCCAATGATCCCGCAGACGGCAACGCTCGCAGCCGTTGCCACGTCGCCGCCGCATCACGACCCCGGCGCGCAGGCGCGACGCATGCACGCCGAGCGCGCGCGCCTCGTCTTCTGGAAGCGCCAGCAGATTGATCCGCCAGGCCAGCGCCCCAAGCGATGCTACGGCCAGCGCGATCGCCGGCCCGCAGTCGCAACCTGCTGCCACGTCGACGCCGCGAGGCTACCCATCAGCCAGAACGTGATCGCGGGCAACTGATTGTAAGGATCCGCCAGAAACTTGATCATCGAGATCGCGGCGCCGCCCAGGCTCGAGATGACGACGCCGATCAAAACCAGCGTGAGCACGCGGTCGTGCGCGGGGATTCGGGCGGCGAGCGCAATGACGATCGCAACGGTGACAAGCCCGCCGCCGAACGCGGCGATGCTGGCGACCAAGGCACTCGCACCAGCAAAGATTGCGATGACGGCGCCCAGTGCCGCGCCCGACGACACGCCGAGCGTGTCGGGTGCCACCAAGGGATTGCGAAACAGGTGCTGAAACGCGGCGCCTGCCGCACCGAGTGCCCCCCCTGTGAGGCAGGCAAGCGCAATACGCGGCAGGCGAATCTGCCACAGCACGGTGTCGGCCATTGCGCCGGTTTCCCCATGGGTTACCCGTCGCAGCACGCTCGCAACGACATCGGCAGGCGACAATGGATAGCGCCCTGCGCCCGCAGCGACCAGCGCGAGCGCGACAAGCAGCACGAGTCCACCGCCGAGCAGCCAAGGCATGCCGGCGGTAGAGAGCAGCCGTGGAGCGGGCGTCGACGCTTCAGCTATCCGTGCCGGCATTGGGGAAGAACAGCTGCTCGCCATCGATCTTGTAGCTCGCGATCGCGTCCTGGCCACGCTTCGAAACGAGCCAGTCGATGAATTTCTGGCCCAGATCCTTCTTGACCTTCGGATGCTTCTCGGGATTGACGAGCATCACGCCGTACTGGTTGAACAGACGCTTGTCGCCTTCGACGACGATGCGGAGCGGCCCGCGATTCTTGAAATTGAGCCAGGTGCCGCGGTCCGCGAGGATGTAGGCGCTCAAGTCCGGAGGCCGTATTGAGCGCGGGGCCCATGCCCGAGCCCGTCTCGCGATACCACGGGCCCTTCGACGGTCGCGATGTCGACGCCGGCGTCCTTCCACAAGCGCAACTCCGCTGCATGCGTGCCGCTCTTGTCGGCGCGCGACACGAACGGCGCCTTCGCATCGGCGATCGTCTTCAACGCAACGGTGATGTCCTTTCCGCCCTTGACGTGCGCGGGGTCGGCCTCCGGCCCGATCAACACGAAATCGTTGTACATGACCGGGTAGCGCTTGACACCGTTGCCTTCAGCGAGCCACTTCAGCTCGGCCGCCTTGTCGTGCACGAACACGACGTCGGCATCGCCACGGCGTCCGATGTCCAGCGCCTGGCCCGTGCCGACGGCGACCACGCGCACGTTGATGCCCGTGTCCTTCTCGAACTCGGGCAACAGGTGCTTGAACAGCCCCGATTGCTCGGTCGACGTCGTCGACGCGACGACGATGAACGGCTGCTGCGCGAGCGCCGCGCCGGCAACCAGCAGCCAAGCCGCCAGTCCTGCAATTCCAACAAACGTTCTCTTCATCACAATCGCTCTCCTTCCAGGAACGCCCTGCCGTAGGCGGAGCGCGGTTCACGAAAAAATGTTGCGGCATCCGTGTGCTCGGCGACGCCTCCGTCCTGCAGCAGGATGACGCTGTCGGCCAGGCGTTTCGCCTGCGCAAGCTGGTGCGTCGTCATCACGATCGTCGTGCCGAGTGCGTGGATGTCGTTGACGATCGCTTCGACGGCGCGCGCCGACGGCGGATCGAGGCTCGCCGTCGGCTCGTCGAGGAACAGCACCTCGGGCGCCAGTGCCCACGCTCGCGCCAGCGCGAGCCGTTGCTGCTCGCCGCCGGAGAGCACGCGCGCGGGCCGATCCGCGATCGCGTCGAGACCCACGCTCGTCAGCGCATCGTCGATACGCCGCTGTGCGTCGCGGCCGCGAACGCCGGCAAGTGCGAGCGCGTGGCGAAGATTCGCCGCCGCCGAGCGGCGCAGCAGCACCGGTCGCTGGAATACCATCGCCTGGCCCGGAGGCCGCGTCGTCGCACGACCCCACGTCACGCTGCCGCGGCTTGGCTCGATCAGTCCATGCAGGACGCGCAGCAGCGTGCTTTTTCCGGCGCCGTTGGCGCCCAGGATGAACGTGCGCGATCGCGGATCGATCGTGACATCGACGCCGGCCAGCACGCGCGTCTCGCGGCGGATGACATCGACGCCGCGACGCGACGATCGGCAGGCCTTCGATGATCTCTGCGTCACCCAAAGCGCGCCCTCGCCCACTGACGCGTGACGTGCGCGCCGACGTTGAGCGCCATCACCAGCGTCAGCAGCACCACGCCCAGCCCGAGCGCAAGCGGCAGGTCGCCCTTGCTCGTCTCGAGCGCGATGGCCGTCGTCATCACGCGCGTGACGCCGTCGATGTTCCCGCCGACGATGATCACCGCGCCGACTTCCGCGGCGGCGCGGCCGAATCCGGCGAGCAGCACCGTCACGAGCGACCACCGCGTGTCCCACAGCAGCGTCAGCGTCGACTGCAGCCACGACGAGTCGAGGCTGTGCAACTGCTCGCGGTATTCGGTCCACGCGTCCTCGACGATCTGGCGCGTGAGCGCCGCGATGATCGGCACGATCAGGACCGTCTGGGCGATCACCATCGCCGGCGGCGTGAACAGCAGGCCCAGCTCGCCGAGCGGACCCGCGCGCGACAGCAGCAGATAGACCAGCAGCCCGACGACGACGGGCGGCAATCCCATCGCGGCGTTCAGCGCGACGATCAGCGGCTCCTCTTCCAGGAAATCGCGCGATCGCAACGGCCGCGCCGAGCGGAAGCCCGATCACGGCCGAACACAGCGTGGAACTCAGGCTGACCGCGAGCGATAACCCGACGATCTCGGTGAGCTGTGGATCGAGATGCGCCACCATCGCGAGCGCGAGCGCGAAACTCTGCGAGATCGTGTCCATTCAGACTGCATATTGTGCATCCTGAGTGCAGTTTTATGCAATCCTTACATCAAATCCGGATCAGAGATGGATTTCGGGAAATTGGGGTCGGAGATGTATTTCCGGCGCGGGAAAATTTCACCGATCGACAATCGGTTGCCTGAAATACATCTCCGACCCCAATTTCAGGACCCGGATTTCAGCCGAGCTGGCGCAGGACCGTGAGCGGCGGCTCGTTCACGGTCGATCGCGTGCCGAGCCAGCCGGCGAGCGTCACGGCGATCGCGCCGCCGACGATGCCGTACACCCAGACGAGCGCGTTGCCTGAAAACCGGATGTTGAACACGTGCTCGGCGAGCGCCCATCCGATCGCCGTGGCGCCCGCGGCGCCCAGCAGTCCCGCGAGCGCACCGAGCAGCAGGAACTCGGTCGCCTGCGCGCTCTGCAGTTGCCGTTGCGACGCGCCGAGCGTGCGCACGATCGCCGCATCGAACTTGCGCTCGTCCTGCGTCGACGCGATCGCCGCCTGCAGCACGAGCAGGCCGCCGGCGAGCGTGAACAGGAACACGAACTCGACCGCGCGCGCGACGCGGTCGATGATGCCCTGCATCTGCCGCAGGATTTCGGCGACGTCGATCGACAGGATGTTCGGATAGCGCTGGACGAGACCCGTGAGCCAGGTCGTGTCGCCCTCGGGCGCGCGGAACGCGGCGATGTAGGTCGCCGGCAAGCTGTCGAGCGCGCCGGGCGCGAACAGCGCGAAGAAATTGACGCGGAAGCTGTCCCAATCCACCTTGCGCAGGCTGGTGATGGGCGCCGTGACGCGGATGCCGCCGGCATCGAACGTCAGCCGATCGCCGAGCTTCGACGCCGAGCGTCTTTGCGATGCCCTCCTCGAGCGAAATGCCGGCGTCGGCACCGCGCGCCTGCGGTGCCCAGAACTTGCCGCTCACCGTGCGATTGCCCTCGGGGATCTGGTCGGTCCACGACAGGTTGAACTCGCGCTCCGCGAGGCGACGCGCGCGCGTCTCGGTGTACTGCGTCGTGTCGAGCGGCTTGCCGTTCAACTCGACGAGCCGGCCGCGAACCATCGGCTTGAACTGCGGCGCGACGCCGGCCGTCTTCGCGAGCCATGCGCGCGCGTCGTCGACCTGATCGGGCAGCACGTTGACGAGGAACTGGTTCGGCGCATCGGGCGGCAGGCTCGCGCGCCAGTCGCGCAGCAGATCGCCGCGCACGACGGTCAGCAGCAGCAGCGATGTCAGTCCGAGCGCCAGCGCGCCGATCTGCAGGCTCGACGCGAGCGCGCGGCGGCGCAGGTTGGCAAGCCCGAAGCGCCATGACACGCCGCGCTGCGGCACGCGCTTCAGCAACGTCAGCAGCAGCCACGCGAGCGCTGCCGCGGCGACGAGCAGGCCCGCGACGCCGCCGAGCATGATCGTCGCGGCCTGCGCCTCCTGCGCCTGCCACGCGATCAGCACCGCGACTGCCGCGGCGCCGCAGGCGTAGGCGAGGATCCCGCCCGCGCGCGGACGCGGCAGGTCGCGGCGCAGCACGCGCAGCGGCGGCACGTTCGCAAGCGCGACCAGCGGCGGCAGCGCGAAGCCGAACAGCAGCAGCAAGCCGGTCGCGAACGCCTTCAGCGCCGGCATCCACGTCGGCAGCGGCAACGTCTCGACGAACGCGCTCGACAGCAATCGCGGCCAGCAGCTGCTGGCCGACCAGCGCGCCGACAATCCCGACCGCGCTCGCGACGATGCCCAGCGCGGCGAACTGCACGACGAAGAGCGCGAGCGTGCGCGCAACGGACGCGCCGAGGCAGCGGAACATCGCCGCCGCGTCGAGATGCCGGCGCAGGTACCGCGATGCCGCGAGCGCGACGGCGACCGCCGCGAGCAGCACGGCGACCAGCGCCGCCAGACCGAGGAAGTGTTCGGCGCGCTCGAGCGTCTGCCGCACTTCCGGGCGCAGGTCGCGCACGGTTTCGACGCGCTGTCCCGGCTTGATCGTCGCGCCGGACAGCCACGTCTGGATAGCGCTCGAGCTCACCGGGCTTGCGCTCGGCGACCAGCAAGCGCCACGTCGCGCGGTTGCCCGGCTGCAGCAGGTTCGTCGCCGGCACGTCGTCGAGATTCAGCAGCAGCTTCGGCCCCGGCGCGAACGTAAGCCCGGCGATCTCGGGATCCTGCGCGACGATCGCCGTCACCGTGAGCGTCGCTTCGCCGACCGCGAGCTTCGTTCCCTTCTGCGCACCGAGCCGATCGGCGAGCCGCGCGTCGAGCCAGGCTTCGCCGCGCGCGGGAATGCCTCGCGCGTCGCGTCGCTCCGGGCTGCCCGGATCGACGAGCGAGATCGCGCCGCGCAACGGATAGCCCGGCTGCGACCGCCTTGACGTCGGTGAGCACGGCAGTCGCGTCGGCGGCGCATCCGTCGGCTGCCTGCACCATGCTGTTGAAGCGGATCGCCGGCGACGTCACGAGTCCGCGCGTGCGCGCTTCCTCCGCGAATGCGGCCGGCAGCGGGCGGTCGCCCGAGATCATCAGGTCGGCGCCGAGCAGCAGGTTCGCCTGCTGCGCGAGCGCGGCCTTCACCCGATCGGCAAAGAAACCGACGGTGCCCACGCTCGCGACGGCGAGGACGATCGCTGCGATCAGCACGCGCAAGCTCGCCCGCGCGCCAGTCGCGGCCGACCAGCCGCAATGCGCAGTTTCAGCGTCGGCAGCATGCGTTACGTGCATGACATCGCTCGGCGCGCTCATTTCGCCGCCGCGTGCGATCATTTCGCCGCCGCGCGCGCGATCGATGACGACGACGGCTGCTCTGCGGCTCAACCCGCTCGTCGCCGACCAGCCGCCCCAGTGCAAGCGACAGCCGCCGCTCGCAGCGGCTCGCGAGATTGACGTCGTGCGTGACGAGCAGCAGCGTCGTGCCGTGCTCGCGATTGAGCCGGAACATGAGGTCGGCGACTTCGACGCCGGTCGCGCCGTCGAGGTTGCCCGTCGGCTCGTCGGCCATCAGGAGCTTCGGCTCGCCGGCGAACGCGCGCGCGATCGCGACGCGCTGCTGCTCGCCGCCGGACAGCTGCCGCGGATAGTGCGTCGTGCGCCGCGCGAGCCCGACGCGCGCGAGCCACGCTGCGCGCGCGCTCCGCGGCATCCGCCGCGCCGGCGAGCTCGAGCGGCAGCATCACGTTCTCGAGCGCCGTCAGCGCCGGCAGCAGCTGGAACGACTGGAACACGAAGCCGAGCAGGCGCTGGCGCATCGCGGCGCGCCGTCCTCGTCGAGCGTCGACAGCGCCACGCCGTCGATCATCACGTCGCCCGACGTCGGGCGATCGAGCCCGGCGAGCAAGCCCGAGCAACGTCGTCTTGCCGGAGCCGGTCGCGCCGACGATGGCGATCGTCGCGCCGGGCTCGACGTCGAACGTGACGTCGATCGAGGATGGTCAGCGGCTCGTCGCCGCTTTGCACGATCTTGGTGAGCGATGCGGCGCGGATGATGGAGGCGGCATGGGCAGCGGAGTGTGCCGGCGCAATCGGCGTCGCGTCAGACAACGGGCGCGGCGAGCGCGTTTCATCAGCGTATCGGCCGCACGCGCGCCTGAACGCGCCGGGCGACCGTGCGCACCGTTACAATCGGGGCATGGCGATCGTGCGTTGGCTGCTGCTGGCTGCTGCGTCATCGCGCTTGCCATCGTCGTCGGCTGCGCCGGCGCTGCGCGCAAGCACCGGCGCCGGTGCTGCTCGTCGTCGGCGATTCGATCTCGGCCGGCTACGGGCTCGCCAAGGGCGAGGGCTGGGTCGACCTGCTCGCCGCCCGGCTCGAGGAGAAGGGCTATCGCGAGCGCGTCGTCAACGCGTCGATCACCGGCGACACGACGGCCGGCGGACGCGCGCGACTGCCCGCGCTGCTGCGCGAGCACCGGCCGTCGATCGTCGTGATCGAGCTCGGCGGCAACGACGCGCTGCGCGGCGGCAACCTGCAGGCGACGCGCGACAACCTCGACGCGATGGTCGCCGCGGTCGCAGGCCGCCCGCGCGAAGCCGCTGATCGTCGGCATGAAGGTGCCGCCGAACTACGGTCCGGCGTATGCGCGGAGTTCGACGCGCTGTTCGCCGAGGTCGCCAAGGCGCGCCGCGCGCCTGTCGTGCCGTACTTGTTCGAAGGCTTCGGCGAAGACCTCGCGCAGTTCCAGGCGCGACCGCATCCATCCGACGGCGCAGCCGCGCAGGCGCGCATCCTCGACAACGTCTGGCCGGCGCTCGTGCCGCTGCTGACGCGCCGATGAACACGCACGCTGCCGCCGGGCCCGCCGCTCGCGCGACGATCAAGGTCGCGGTCGACGCGCTGGTCGTCGTACGCAGATCGGATCGACGTGCGCTCGCCGGGCGAGTACGCCGAGGATCACGTGCCGGGCGCGGTCAACCTGCCGGTGCTCGACGACGCCGAGCGCACGCTCGTCGGGACGATGTACGTGCAGCAATCGGCGTTCGACGCGCGCAAGGTCGGCGCCGCGCTCGTCGCGCGCAACATCGCGCGACATCGTGCGAGACCTATGCGCGCGACAAGCCGCGCGACTGGGCGCCGCTCGTCTATTGCTGGCGCGGCGGCCAGCGCAGCCGCGCGCTCGTGCACGTGCTGAACGAGATCGGCTTTCGCGCCGTGCAGCTCGATGGCGGCTACCGCGCGTATCGGCGGCATGTCGTTCTGATGCTCGCGCAGCTGCCGGCAGCCTTTCGCTTTCGTGTCATCTGCGGCCTGACCGGATCGGGCAAGTCGCGACTGATCGAAGCGGTCGCGGCCGAAGGCGGCCAGGTGCTCGATCTCGAACGGCTCGCGCGCCATCGCGGCTCGCTGCTCGGCGACGTTCCCGGCGATCCGCAGCCGACGCAGAAGAGGTTCGAAAGCGCGCTCTTCGCCGCGCTCGTCGGCACTCGATGCCGGCGCAGCCGGTGTTCGTCGAATCGGAAAGCCAGCGGATCGGCAAGCTGCAGGTGCCCGAAGCGCTGCTCGCGGCGATGCGCGCTTCGCCCTGCATGCGCCTCGAAGCGGCCCGGCCGCTGCGCGTCGCGATGCTGCAAGGGCGACTACGCGCATCTCGCGCCGACCGGGATCAGCTTGCACGGCGCGGCTGGCGCCGCTCGCCAGGCTGCACGGCAAGGCGACCATCGAGCGCTGGGCCGAATGGGCGCGGGCGGCGCGACGACGGAGCTCGACCGCCGACCTGCTCGACGCGCACTACGATCCCTCGTACGCGCGCGCGATCGCGCGCAACTTCCCGCGCCATCGCAACGCCGCGGTCGCTGCGCGTCGACGATGCGACGCACGCGACGTTCCAGCGACTGGCGCGGCAGCTGCTCGATCGCCCGCCCGCGAGAATTCATTCGACATCACGCTGAGGCCATCGATGCCCGCCTTGACCTTCCGCATCGTCAACGTATTCGCCGAACGCCCGCTCGCCGGCAATCCGCTCGCCGTGTTCGAGGACGCGCGCGCGCTGGACGACGCGACGATGCAGGCGCTCGCGCTGCAGTTCAACCTGTCGGAAACGACGTTCGTGCTGCCGTCGACTCGCGCGACGGCGCGCGTGCGGATCTTCACGCCGACGTTCGAGATGCCGTTCGCCGGGCATCCGACGCTCGGCACCGCGCACGTCGTGCGCGAGCTGCTGCAAGACCGGCGACCGCGTGACGCTGGAAATGCACGCGGGCGTGATCCCGGTCGACGCCGACGGCGACGTCTGGACGCTGACGGCGAACGCGCCACGCCATCGGCAGCCGTCCGCATCGCGCGAGGCGCTGGCGGCGATGCTCGGCCTGCAGCCGAGCGACATCGACGCCGACGCGCGAGCCGCTGTGGGTCGACACCGGCAGCGAGCAGCTGATCATTCCGCTCGCAACCTTCGACGCGGTGCGGCGCGCGCAGCCGTCGGCGGCGACGCTGCTCGCGCACGGCAGCAACGGGCCGCGCGCGATGGCGTACGTGTTCGCGCGCGAACGGCGAGCGCGTGCTCGCCCGCTTCTTCTTCCTCGAAGCACGGCGCGGTCGATCGAGGATCCGGGCACCGGTTCGGCGTGCGCGAATCTCGGCGGCTGGCTGCTCGCGACGCACGCGCGCGTTGCCGGTGCGACTGTCGATCGATCAGGGCGAGGCGGTCGGCCGCCCCTGCCGGCTCGGGCTGCGCGTTGACGCCGACCGGTCGATCCGCGTGTCCGGCCGCGTGATCGAGATCGGCCGCGGAACGATCACGCTGTAGATTCGCGCGCCGGGTCGTCACCGGTCCATTTCGCCATGAACGCGCGCCAGTGCGGCGCGTCGGATGCGCCGATGCGCTCGCGCACCAGCGAGATCTCGCGCGCGTATTCGCCGGCATCGAATTCGCCGCGCATCAGGCGGAACCGCTGGTAGACGAGGTAGGTGTTCAGCACGTCGCATTCGCAATAGCTGCGGACGTCGTGGATGCGACCGGCGGCGATCGCGGCGCCGACTTCGCCGCCGTCCATGCCGAGCTTTCCCGGGAAGCCGCACAGCCGCGCCATCGCGTCGAGGCCGGCGCTCGCGCGCGGCTGGTATTGCGCGATGACGTCCATCAGGTCGAGATGCCGCGTGTGGAAGCGGCCGAGGTAGTTGTTGAACCTGAACTCGCGATCGTCGTCGCCCCAATCCCAGTATTTCGACGCGGTGACGCCGTGGATCAGCGCGCGGTGGTTCAGCACCGGCAGGTCGAAGCCGCTGCCGTTCCACGATACGAGTTGCGGCGTGTATTTCTCGATGCCGTCGAAAAAGCGCCGGATCAGTTCCGGCTCGGGGTCTGCCGGCGTCGCCGATCGACCAGACGCGAAGGCCGGCCTCGTCGCGCAGCGCGCAGGCGATGGCGACGACCTGCTGCAGGTGGCATCGGCGCGAAATCGCTGCCGGTCGCCGCGCGGCGCCGCTGCAGGAACCAGTCGAGCACGCCGGCGTCGTCGACGCTCTGCATCGATGTCGTGGATGCGCCGGATGCCGGCGACGTCGGGCACCGTCTCGATGTCGAACACGAGCAGCGGCGTCATCGCTCACGAGCCCGATGAAACGTTCACTGCCGGCGGATGTTCGCAAGGCGCGCGATCGGCCGCTGTCGCGCGGCGACGGCGTGACGCTGCGCGTCACGCGGGGAACACGCCGGTCGACAGGTAGCGGTCGCCGCGGTCGCAGACGACGAACACGATCGTCGCGTTCTCGACACTTCGCGAGACGCGCAGCGCGACGGCGCAGGCGCCGCCCGAGCTGATGCCGCCGAAGATGCCTTCCTCGCGCGCGAGCCGGCGCGCGACATGTCCTCGGCGTCGGCCTGCGATACGTTCTCGGTGCGGTCGACGCGACGCGCATCGAAGATCTTCGGCAGGTACGCCGGCGGCCATTTGCGAATGCCCGGAATCTGCGAGCCTTCCTCCGGCTGCGCGCCGACGATCTGGATCGACGGATTCTTTTCCTTCAGGAACTCGCGACACGCCCATGATCGTGCCGGTCGTGCCCATCGCCGACACGAAATGCGTGATGCGGCCCTCGGTGTCGCGCCAGATCTCCGGCCCCGTGCCGCGATAGTGCGCGAGCGGATTGTCCGGATTCGCGAACTGGTCGAGGATCATGCCCTTGCCCTCGTCGCGCATCCGTTCGGCGATGTCGCGCGCCGCTTCCATGCCGCCGGCCTTCGGCGTCAGGACGAGCTCGGCGCCGTACGCGCGCATCGTCTGCACGCGCTCGGCGGACTGGCTCTCCGGCATCACCAGCACCATCCGGTACCCGCGCATCGCGGCGACCATCGCCAGCGCGATGCCGGTGTTGCCGGACGTTGCCTCGATCAGCGTGTCGCCGGGCTTGATCGTGCCGCGCTTCTCCGCCTCGACGATCATCGACAGCGCGGGCCGGTCCTTGACCGAGCCGGCCGGATTGTTGCCTTCGAGCTTCGCCAGGATCGACGTTCGACGTTGCGCCCGGCAGGCGCTGCAGCCGGACCAGCGGCGTGTTGCCGACGGTGTCCGAAAGCGTTCGATCGCTCGTGTCATCGCGGCGATTCGCTAGCCGCAGCGGTCCCGGCGAGCCGCGCTTGCGGCGGCTCGCAGCGCTATCCGGCGATCGCGCCGAGCGGCCGACGATCGCTCGGCACGCTGGAAGGCGACCCCGCTGCGCGGGCGGGGTTCGGCGAGCCGACGCCGTCGCAGCGGTCGGGCTGTGCGCTCGCCGCTTCTTGGCGCCTTCGATCCGTCTTGGCGGCGACCGCCGGCCCCTTGGCTTCGGTGACGCGGCGACGGCCTTGGCGGCGACCGGTGTAACGGTGAGCTCGCGGTTTGAGCTGTTTCGAAGCTGGCGTGCACCGATGCCCTTGACGTCCTTCAGTTCGTCGACCGACTTGAACCCGCCGTGCTGCGACCGGTAGTCGAGGATCGCCTGCGCCTTGGCCGGGCCGATGCCGGACAGCGCGACGAGCTCGTCCTTGGTGGCGGTGTTGAGATTGAGCGCAGCGGCGGCGAGCTGCGATGCGAACGCGAGTGCGAGCGCGATGAGACCAGCGATACATGGCGTGCTCCTTCGAAAGGTGGCGAAATCGTCGCGCCGCGCGGCGCTGCATGGCGAACCGCGGCGACGCGATCGAGCCGCCAGCTTACGAAGACGGCCGCTCGCCCGAAATCAGACTTTCGACGTAGCGCGGCACGCCTTCCTCGACCGACAGCATCGGCGCGTCGATAGCCCGCCGCGCGCAGCGCGAGAGGTCGGCCTGCGTGAAGCTCTGGTACTTGCCGGCGAGCGCGTCGGGCATCGGCACGTAGGCGATCGCGCCTTCGCGCGACGAGCTCGGCGAGCGCGCGCGGCGGGTCGCCTGCCGCGCGACGGCACGCGTTGACCGTCGCCGCGCGCGACCGCGTTGAACGTCGCCGCGCGTTCCCGTGCCGAGATTGAAGATGCCGGAGCGCTCGGGATGATCGAGGAAATCGAGGTTCGCCGCCACGACGTCGTCGACGTGAACGAAATCGCGCCGCTGCTCGCCGTCGGCGATAGCCGCCCGAGCCTTCGAACAGCCGCACGCGGCCGTCGCTGCGGTACTGGTTGAAGAAGTGGTGCGCGACCGACGCCATGCGCCCCTTGTGCGCTCGCGCGGCCCGTACACGTTGAAGTAGCGGAAGCCGGCGATCTGCGCGGTGCGCTCGGGCAGCAGCGCGGCGCACGTAGCTGGTCGAACAGGAACTTCGAATAGCCGTAGACGTTGAGCGGCGCCTCGTTCGCGCGCTCCTCGCGAAACACCGTGCCCGCGCCGTACACCGACGCGCTCGACGCGTACAGGAACGGCATGTCGTTGTCCTGGCAATGCTCGAGCAGCGTCACCGAGTAGCGGTAGTTGTTGCGCAGCATGTAGCGGCCGTCGGTCTCCATCGTGTCCGAGCACGCGCCCTGGTGGAAGACGGCGGCGATGTCGTCGTCGAAATCGCCGTTGCCGACGCGCGAACAGGAATTCGTCCTTGTCGAAGTAGTCGGCGATGTCGCAATCGGCGAGGTTGCGGAACTTGTCGGCCGTGCGTGAGATCGTCGACGGCGATGATGTCGCGTCTCGCCGCGCGCGTTGAGCGCCTTGACGAGGTTCGATCCGATGAAGCCGGCGGCGCCGGTGACGACGATGTACACGGTTCGTTCTCCGTCGATCAGGATGTCGAGGTCGGACGCCGCCGCACGTCGTCGTCACGACGCGGCACGCGCGGCGCGACGGCGCACAGCAATTCGTAGCCGACCGTCGACGCGGCGGTCGCGACGTCGTCGACCGGCAGTCCGTCGCCCCACAGCACGACGTCGCTGCCGACGCGCGCCTCCGGCACGACGACAGGTCGACGGTCAGCATGTCCATCGACACGCGGCCCGCCATCGGCACGCGCTGGCCGCAGACCAGCACCGGCGTGCCGTTCGGCGCATGCCGCGGATAGCCGTCCGCATAGCCGCACGCGACGACGCCGATGCGCATCGGCTGCGGCGCGCGTGAACGTCGCGCCGTAGCCGACGCGCTCGCCGCGTTCGAGCGTCTGCACGCGCGATGAGCTGCGAGCGCAGCGTCATCGCGGGCGCGAGCCCGAGCGACTGCGCGCTGCGATCGGCGAACGGCGTGGCGCCGTAGAGCATGATGCCCGGCCGCACGATGTCGCCGCCGACTTCCGCGTAGCGGACGACGCCCGCCGAATTGGCGAGCGAGCGCCGATACGGCAAGCCGCGCGCACGCGCGCTCGAAGCGCGCGAGCGGCTCCGCGATGCCGTCGTCCTCGTCGGCGCGCGCGAAGTGCATCATCAGCCGCACGCGCGGCGACCGACGGAGCGATTGCGCCAGCCGCTCGCACAGCTGCGCGCGACGTCGCGCCGGCGCGAAGCCGAGGCGGTTCATCCCGGTATTGACCTTGACGAAGACTTCGAGGGGCCGCGGCAGCGTCGCCTGCTCGAGCATCCGCACCTGCTCCGCGTCGTGCACGACGACGCCGATCGCGCGGCGCGGCGATCGGGTCGAGCTCGCGCGCGTCGAAGAAGCCCTCCAGCAGCAGGATCGGCCGCCGCGTAGCCGCGCCGCGCGCAGCTCGAGCGCGGCATCGAGCTCGACCAGCGCCAGGCCGTCGGCGTCGGCGAGCGCCGGCAGCACGCGCAGCAGCCCGTGTCCGTAGGCGTTGGCCTTGACGACCGCGAGCACCTCGGCGCCGGGCGCGTAGCGCGCGCACGCGGCGCGAGGTTGGCGCGCGAGCGCGGCGAGATCGACCTGCTGCGACGATCGGCCGGGCCATGCGGGCGACGACGAGCGGCGGGTGAACGGCGCTGGATGCGCTGTTCGCTACAACACGAGGGCGCCGCGCGAGGACGGGCGGCAGCGTTGGGAGGGCCTGTAGGATCATGGTATAAAGCGCCGGCCGCGCGATCGTTCGCATTATAACAATCGACACGCGAACGACAGACGCGTCGCGCAGTGTCCGGCCGCGGCCGATTCCCCGGGCTCGATGAAACCCGGCTTCTACACGATCATGGCGGCGCAGTTCTTTTCGTCGCTCGCCGACAACGCGCTGCTGATCGCGGCCATCGCGCTGCTGCGCGAGCTGCACGAGCCGGCGTGGATGACGCCGGCGCTGAAGCAGAGCTTCGTCGTGTCGTACGTCGTGCTCGCGCCGCTGGTCGGCGCGTTCGCCGACTCGATGCCGAAGGGCCGCGTGATGCTGATCACCAACGCGATCAAGGTCGTCGGCTGCGTGCTGATGCTGCTTCGACACTGCATCCGCTGCTGTCCTATGCGATCGTCGGCTTCGGCGCCGCCGCCTATTCGCCGGCCAAGTACGGCATCCTGACCGAGCTCCTGCCCGCCGCAGCAGCTCGTCGTCGCCAACGGCTGGATCGAAGGCACCACCGTCGGCTCGATCATCCTCGGCGTGCTGCTCGGCGGCGCGCTGATCACGCCGCGCGTGTCCGCGGCGCTGCTCGGCTTCGACATGCCGATGCTCGACACCGGATCGACACGCCGCCCGAGGCCGCGATCGTCGTCATCATGGTGTTCTACGTGATCGCGGCGATCTTCAACTGGTTCATTCCGGACACCGGCGTCGACCACCGCGTGCCGAGCAAGAATCCGCTCTACCTCGATCCGCGAGTTCTCGCACTGCGTCGCGCTGCTGTGGCGCGACAGGCTCGGGCAGATCTCGCTCGCGACGACGACGCTGTTCTGGGGCGCGGGCGCGACGCTGCAGTTCATCGTGCATCGACTGGGCCGCGACGCGCGCTGTCGCTCAACCTGTCGCAGGCGTCGATGCTGCAGGGCGTCGTGGCGGTCGGCATCGCGCTCGGCGCGGTCATCGCCGCGACGCTTCGTCACGCTGCGCGGCGCGGTCAACGTGCTGCCGATCGGCGTCGCGATGGGCCTCGTCGTCATCGTGATGGTCTTCGTCCACTACATCCCGCTCGCGATGGTGCTGATGATCGCGATCGGCGCGTGCGCGGGATTCTTCGTCGTGCCGATGAACGCGCTGCTGCAGCACCGCGGTCACGTGCTGATGGGCGCCGGCCACTCGATCGCCGTGCAGAACTTCAACGAGAACATCGGCATCCTGGTGATGGTCGGCCTCTATGCGCTGATGGTGCGCGCGGGCATGTCGGTCGAGTCGGCGATCGTGCTGTTCGGCCTGTTCGTGACCGGCGCGATGGTGCTCGTGATGTGGCGCCATCGCGCGAACCAGCGCGAGTTCGACTCGCTGCACCTCATCGGCATGGACAAGCCGGAACGCGGCTCATGAGCCGCGCGGCCCGATTGCCCTCGAGTACCGCCGCGCGCTTGACGCCCGCCCGCTCGCGTCAGCGGTCGCGACCTGCATGGAGCGCTAGAGAACGACCGGCTTGTCCGGGATCTCGTTCGCGCTCGCGCGCCGCGCGCGGGAAATGCTGCGCGAGCAGCGCGGAGATCTCCGCGACGCCGTCCACCACGCCCTCGGCGTAGCGACCGTCGCGAAACGCCGCCTCCATGCGCGTGCAGATCGCCTGCCACGCTGCCGTGTCGACGTGCGCGTGGATGCCGCGGTCGGCGACGATCTCGACATCGCGGTCGGCGAGCAGCAGGTAGATCAGCACGCCGGCGTTCTCTTCGGTATCCCACACGCGCAGCAAGCCGAACACTTCGAGCGCGCGCTCGCGCGGCGTGAGCTTGCGCAACACGCGCAGCGGCGGCAGCGCCGCCTTCGACGGCGAAGCACACCTGGCCCGCGGTGCGCGCGCTCGCCCGCGGCGATCGCCTGCTCGATCTGCGCGAGCACCGGCGGCGGAAACGCCCGGTTCACCGACCGGTGATCGGTGACGAGGTGGCGCAGCAGCCGATGCGAGCGTCTGTAGGGCATCGTCGCTGCTCCTTACCAGCCGCCCGACGCGCCGCCGCCGCCGAAGCTGCCGCCGCCGCCCGAGAAGCCGCCGCCTCCGCCGCCGAATCCGCCGCCGCCCATCCGCCACCGCCGCCACCGCCCGTGGGAATCCACGCGCCGCCGCGCGCGGCCGATGCCGCCGCCCGCGCTGAACAGCAGCATGATGAAGAACGCGACCAGCCGCGGCGCCGATGGCGATCAGCGATCGATCCCGCGACGATCCACGCGCCCGCGCCGACGACGCCCGCGCCGACCGTCGAGCCCAGCATGCGGCCGAAAATGCGCGCAGGATGCCGCCGATGATCGGGACGACGACGAACAGCAGGATGAGCAGCGTCTCGAAATCGAAGCCGCCGACGAGCGCCGCGCCGGCGCGGCGCGCTGCGCCGGCAGCGGCTGCCCGGTGCCGACGACCTCGATGATCCGGTCGACGCCGGCGTTGATTCCTGCGCGAACTGGTTCTGGCGGAACAGCGGCGCGACATTCTCGGCGATGATGCGCCGCGACGTGGCGTCGGTCAGCACGCCTTCGAGCCCGTAGCCGACTTCGATGCGCATCTTGCGATCGTTCTTCGCGACGACGAACAGCGCGCCGTTGTCCTGGCCCTTGCGGCCGATCTTCCACGCCTCGGCGACGCGGATCGAATACGCCTCGATCGGCTCGGGCTGCGTCGACGGCACCAGCAGCACGACGAGCTGGTTGCCGGTTCGCTGCTCCCAGTCGGCGAGCTTCGCTTCGAGCGCCTGTCGCTCCGCTGCGGACAGCGTCTGCGTGCGATCGGTGACGCGCGCCGTCAGCTGCGGGATCGGCGCCAGGCCTTCCGACGTCGATTCCCACGCCTGCCTGCGCGAACGCGCGACCGGCCACGAGCAGCGCGGCGACGGCAAGGCCATGACGCAGTGCGGCGAGCAAGCGCATCGGACGGACGTCAGTCGGCGGTCACGGCGACGCGACGCAGCGTGTTGGCAGCCCCGGCCGCGCCAGCGAGCGGCCGAGGCGTCGCTCCGCGTGCCGGATCAGGACTTCGGCGCCGGGGCCGGCGCGGGCGGCGGCGGAGCGGGTGCGCGCGGCGGCGCAGGCGCCGTGCCCGTGCCGGCGGCGCCGTCGTGCCGGGTGCCGGCGCGACCGGCGCCGCCGGCTTGCCGAAATCGACCTTCGGCGGCGCGCTGATCGCGCCTTCGTCGGCGACGGTGAAGTTCGGCTTCACGTTCATCTTGAAGATCATCGCCGTCAGGTTGGTCGGGAACTGACGCACCGTCGTGTTGAATTCCTGCACCGTCTTGATGTAGCGGTTGCGCGCGACGGCGATGCGGTTCTCGGTTCCTTCGAGCTGCGACTGCAGGTCGCGGAACAGCGCATCCGACTTGAGCTGCGGATAGTTCTCGGCGACGGCGATGCAGCCGCGACAGCGCGCTCTGCAGCTGGTTTTGCGCCTGGATGAACTTCTGGAACGCCGCGCGGATCGTTGATGAGCTCGGGCGTCGCCTTGATGGAGCCGACGTTCGCGCGCGCGTTGGTCACTTCGGTCAGCACCTGCTGCTCCTGCTGCGCGTAGCCCTTGACGGTGTTGACGAGATTCGGCACGAGGTCCGCGCGCCGCTGGTACTGGTTCACGACCTCCGACCACGACGCCTTGATGCCTTCGTCCTGCCGCTGCAGGTCGTTGTAGCCGCAACCTCCGAGCGCCAGCGCGACGACGGCGGCCAGCACGATGCCCAGCTTGCGCAACATGTTGCTCCTCCCGATCAAGAGTGGGAACCGTATCGTCCGCCGCCCGGAATATGCGGCCGTGCGTGCATCGCGCGCAAGCGACTTCGCCGACGCGACTACCCGGCAGCCTGCACGCCACCACGGTCGCGCAGCGTGCGGCGCGCGAACAGCAGGTCCTCCCACGCCTTCGCCTTGTCGGCCGGGTTGCGCAGCAGGTACGCCGGATGATAGGTGACGATCAGCGGCGTGCCGCGATAGCGATGCACGCGATTGCGCAGGCTCGCGATCGACGCGTCGACGTCGAGCAGCCGGCACGCGGCGCTCTTGCCGAGCGCGACGATCAGCCGCGGCGCGATCAGCTCGATCTGCCGGTCGAGATACGGTCCGCACGCCTGCGCCTCGAGCGGCTCGGGCGTCGCGGTTGTTCGGCGGACGGCATTTCAGCACGTTGGCGATGTAGACGTTCTCGCGCGCGATCGATGCCGAGCGCCGCGAGCATGTTGTCGAGCAACTGCCCGGCCGCGCCGACGAAAGGCTCGCCCTGCGCGTCCTCTTCGGCGCCCGGCGCCTCGCCGACGAACATCCATTGCGCGTCGGCGTCGCCGACGCCGGGCACCGTCTTGCGGCGCGTCTTGCACAGACCGCAGGCCGTGCACGCGGCGATGTCGGCGACCATCGCGTCCAAATCGAGCGTCGCGATCCGCGCGCGCCGCGCATCGGCATCCTCGAGTCGACCGATCGCTCGACGGTACCGGGCGCGACTCCGCCGGACGTCCTGCATCGGCGTCGTCGCGCATCGCGATGCTGCCGGGCGCCGCAGGCGCCACACCGGCGCGAGGCCGAGCTCGCGCAGGATGTCGTCGCGGTCGCATCATGGCGCCGGCGTGCGGCGAAGCACTGTCAGCGCGCAGCGCATGACGAGCGCGTCTTCGCGGCCGGCGCCGGGATTCGACGGCGGGTAGTACGCGACGCGACGCGCGATCGACATGAAGCCGGCCGCTTCGTACAGCGCGATCGCCGGCCGATTGCCGACGCGCACTTCGAGGAACAGCTGGTCGGCGTAGAGCCGTGCGCGCATCGTCGATGAACTGGTACAGCAGCGCGCGGCCGAGTCCCATGCGGCGCGCATCCGGCACGACGGACAGATTCAGCAGCTGCGCCTCGCCCGGCCCGAGCATCAGCACGCCGTACGCGACGATGCGATCGTCGCGCTCGCCGACGCGCGCGGAATAGCCGGCGGCGAGCGCGTCGCGGAAATTGCGCTCGCTCCACGGCGCCGCATGGATCCGCGCTTCGAGCGCCGCCACGACCGGCAGGTCGTGCGCGGCGAGCGGCCGCCAGCGGACGGGTGCGAGTGCCTGCGGCTTGGGCAGCGACGCCATCGGGCGACTACAGTCGCAATGCCGGCCGCGCGCTCGGCGGTGGTCAGCGCGACGCGATGGCGAACGTACAGCGGCTGCGCGTCCGCCGCCGTCACGCCCTCCCCCGCCGCGAGATGCGGCCACGCCCATTCGGCAATCGATTGCGCAGTCCGGAATGATCGACGGGTCGACATCGGCGAGCCGCAGCCGTTCGGCGAGGTGCCGGATACGCGGCGAAGCCGTCGCCGGCGCCGTGCCAGTCGCCTGCGTCCGCCAGCGCGACATCGTCGGGCTTGCGCACGGCGGCATCGCCGAGCCGCGTCCAGCCATTGTCATTGCGCGCGTACGACGCCACATAGACTTCGCGCATCCGCGCATCGAGGCAGGCGAGCACGCGCGTGCCAGCCGTGCGCGCGCCACGCGGTGTGCGCAATCGCGCCGAGCGTCGGCACGCCGAACACCGGCAGATCGGCGCCGAACGCCAGTCCCTGCGCGACGCCGCACGCGATCCGCACGCCGGTGAACGACCCCGGGCCGGCGCCGAACGCAATGCCGCCGAGTGCCGCGAGCGAGATGCCGGCCTCGGCGAGCACCTGCGCCGTCAGCGGCAATATGCGCTCGGACGATGCATTGCCCGCGCGCTCGCGGGCGACGACGGCCGTGCGGCCGTCGAACACGGCCACCGACAGCCACTCCGTCGACGTGTCGAGCGCGAGGATTCGCATGCCGGCATTCTACCGATCCCGCGCACAGAACTCGCGGCGCGTACAATCCGCGCCTCTCATGATCACCGAACTCACGATCGAATCGCTGGACCAGGAAGGCCGCGGCGTCGCGCACGCCGACGGCAAGGTGGTGTTCGTCGAGGGCGCGCTGCCGGGCGAGCGGGTCGACGCCGAAATCCTCAAGCGCAAGCCGAGCTACGACATCGCGCGCGCCGTGACGATCCACCGGGCCAGCGCGGCGCCGTGTCACGCCGCGCTGCCCGCACTTCGGCGTATGCGGCGGCTGCACGCTGCAGCACGCGGACGAATCGCTGCAGATCGCCGCCAAGCAGCGCGCGCTCGAGGACGCGCTGCTGCGGATCGGGCGCGTGCGCGCCGACACGCTGCTGCCGCCGATCGCCGGGCCGGCCTGGGGTTACCGCTATCGCGCGCGGCTGTCGGTGCGCGACGTCCCGAAGAAAGGCGGCGTGCTGGTCGGCTTCCACGAGCGCAAGTCGAGCTTACGTCGCCGACATGCGCGAGTGCCACGTCCTTCCGCGCGAAGATCTCGGCGCTGCTGCCGCCGCTGCGCACGCTGGTCGAATCGCTGTCGATCCGCACGCGGCTGCCGCAGATCGAAGTGGCCGTCGGAGAGCGTCTGACCCCGGCGACCCTGGTGCGTCGCGATGCAGCAGACAACCGTTCATCGATTGCCGTAGACGTCGGTGGACAGCGAGCGGATCGTCTATGCGCTGGTGCTGCGCATCCTCGAGCCGCTGACCGTCGCCGACGAGGCGAAGCTCGTCGCATTCGCCGACGCGCACGGCGTCGAGTTCTGGCTGCAGCCCGGCGGCCCGGACACGGTCACGCCGTTTCATCCGCCGGGCGCCACGCTCGCCTACACGCTGCCGGAGTTCGACGTCGCGCTGCCGTTCGGGCCGACCGATTTCACGCAGGTCAATTCGGCGATCAACCGCGTACTGGTGCGCCGGGCGTTGCAATTGCTCGATCCGCGCACCGGGCGAGCGCGTCGCCGATTTCTTCTGCGGCCTCGGCAACTTCACGCTGCCGATCGCGCGGCGCGGCGCGCAGGTCGATCGGCGTCGAAGGCAGCAAGGCGCTCGTGGCGCGCGCGCAAGGAGAACGCCGACACGCAACGGCCTTGCCGACAGCACGAGCGTTCGTGTGCGCCAATCTGTTCACGGCGACCGCGGATACGCTCGCGCCGCTCGGCCGGCTCGACCGGGCGCTGATCGATCCGCCGCGCGAAGGCGCGATCGAGCTCGTCAAGGCGCTGCCGCACCGCGACGACGAGCGCGCGCTGAAGCGGATCGTCTACGTGTCGTGCAATCCGGCGCACGCTCGCCCGCGACGCGGGCGTGCTCGTGCACGAGCGCGGCTACCGCCTCGCCGCCGCGGGCGTCGTCAACATGTTCCCGCACACGGCGCACGTCGAATCGATGGCGGTGTTCGATACGCGTGCGACCGATCGGACGAGCGAACGCCAGCCGTGAGCCGCATGCGCGTCGAACCGAAGCATCGGGTAGGGGGCGGGGTTACCTCCGCCGCCCTCCCACACCACCGGACGTGCGGTTCCGCATCCGGCGGTTCATGAAACGCGCTGGAGGCGCTGCACGGTATCGAGCAGCGAGACCAGCCCCAAACGATCGAAGCAGGACTTCGGGAAGGCAGCGTTCATGTGGCTGGCGCCCGCATTCCACCACGGGCCGCGCCCGTTGAGGGCCGAGCGCCACGCCCGCTCCTCGGCTCAGTCCGCGCTGCATCAGAGTTGCGCGCCCGTGCGACGCGCCGCTTCCATTGCCGCCACAGAATGCAGCGCAGCTTGCGCCGTATCCATCCATCCAGCTCCTCCAGCGTCCGCTTGGACTTGCGTCAGCCGGAAGTACGCTGCCCAGCCACGCAGCAGCGGGTTGAGCGTCTGCGATCGTAGCGCCAAGGCTGCGGCCGCGCGCTCCGCGGAGCAGTACTCGTCACCTTCGCTGTCAATCGCTCGACACTCGCCGCGGCAATCGCGCAGCTTCGGCGTCCTGGTGCCACGTCATACTGTAGCCGAGGAACTTCCGCTCCCACGGCCGCGCCACGGCGCTTTTGTCCCGATTGACCGTAAGCTTGAGCCGCTCGCGCCAGGAATCCGGTGAGACTGTGCAACAGGCCCACGCCCGCTCGCTCGCTTGCGACGTAGATGTTGCAGTCATCGGCGTAACGGCAGAACGCGTGGCCGCGTCGTTCCAGTTCCCGGTCGAGATCGCGTCAGCAGGATGTTCGACAGCAGCGGCGACAGCGGTCCGCCTTGCGGCGTCCCTTCCGTCCGCGGCTGCACCAGCCCGTCCGCCATCATGCCCGGCTTCGCAGATACCGCCGGATCAGCTGTCAGCACTCGTGCATCGGCGATCTTCATTGCCAGCTTGCACATCAGCAGGTCGTGGTTGACCCGGTCGAAGAACTTCTCCAGATCGATATCGACGACCCAACGCTTGCCTTGCGCCACGTACTCTGCGCGCTTGGCGCACCGCCTGATGCGCATTCCGGCCGGGTCGAAAGCCGTAGCTGGACTCGGAGAAGGTCGGCTCGAATATCGGTTGCAGCACTTGATGCAGCGCCTGCTGGATCAGCCGATCCACCACCGTCGGGATGCCCAGCGTGCGTACCCCGCCTTGCGGCTTGGGGATGTCCACCGGCGCACCGGCTGCGGTTGATAGACGCCGGCCAGCAGTCTGGCCTCGAATCGTCGGCCAGTGTTGTTTCAGGTGATCCTTGAGCTCGGCCACGGCGAGTGCCATCGACCCCCGCCGCGCCTTTGTTCTCGACCACCGCTGATACGCGAGCCACAGGTTGCCGCGTTCACTACGGCCTCCATCAAGCTCGTTGTCGCTACCTCCGCTTTCGTCCGCATCGCGGGTCGCCGTGTCCACCTCGGCGCCGAGTGCCAGCGTCCCCCGAATTCCGTCCGGTCTTCGCTGTGCCGCCTGATCATCGCGATCAGCTTCTGCCTTCATCGGCTTCATTGAGATTCCGACGCCTACTCACGGCACTTCATGTTCGGCCCTTCGGTTCGTACTGACCCTACTATGGCCTCGGCTGACTTCTGCACGTGCATCCCGACACCTCTCGATGTCGGTAGCACAAGGCACACCGCCAGATCTCCCCGGGTATTGCGCACGCACCTTCACGCTTATGCCTGTCGGATATACGTCGCAGCGTTCCGTGCAAGTATCGGGCTTTGACGATTTTCGGCCGCCTTACCCCGCGACGCCGCCTCTATCCGCTTCCTGTTCGTCAGGCCAGCGCTTTGCCTTCGGCTTCCTTCAGATCCGCAGTCGCCCGCGACACCCTTGCCGTCAGCTAACACTTCCCCTTGCCGGGTGTGTAGAGGACTTTCACCTCCAAGTGAGTGCGCCCTGCCGGGCGCACCAAAAAAATGGGGCGAGATGTACTCGCCCCGGCAACTACGGAGAAGGGAATGCGTCAGTCGCGCTGACCCGTGAAAGCGAGGAGCAGGTTCAGCAGGCTGATGAAGATGTTGTACACGTCGAGGAACAGGTTCAGCGTCGCCATGATGTAGTTCGTCTCGCCGCCGCGCACGATGTTGCTGACGTCGTGCAGCAGGTACATCGAGAAGATCAGCACGGCGATCGCCGAGATCGTCAGCGACACGCCCGGGACCTGGAAGAACAGGTTCGCGAGCGACGCGACGATCAGCAGGATCAGTCCGACGAACAGGAACTTGCCGAGGAACGAGAAGTCGCGCTTCGTCACCGTGGCGATAGCCGCCATCGCGAAGAAAATCGCGGCCGTCATGCCCGCCCGCCAGCGCGACCAGCTGTCCGCCGTTGCGGAACCCGGCCGCGACCGTCAGGATCGGCGTCAGCATCAGCCCGGCAATGAACGTGAAGCCGAACAGCGCCGGCACGCCCCACGCGCTGTTGCGCAGCGCGTGACGACGAACAGCGAGCCGATCATCACGCCGAACATCAGCAGCGGCGCCATGATGGGCGCGGCGGCGAACAGGCTCGGCGAAATTGAACTGCATGCCGGCCCATGCGCCGGCGATCGTCGGCAGCATCGACAGCGCCAGCAGCCAGTACGTGTTGCGCAGGACGCGGTTCTGGCTCTCGGCTACGACCGCCCGCCTGCAGGCTCGCACCGCCTGGGGCATTGGCTCGCGCGTGAAGACAGGTTGTAACTTGGGTTCCATGAGACCTCCAATAAGGGGGAGCCCGAAACGAGCACCAGCGGCGTAAGAGTAGCAGAAACCGCCGGACGGTCGATCCGGGGTTCCCCGTACGCCGCCGCGAATGCCGGCGAATGCTAAGATGCGCCCGCCTCCCGGCGGAATCAAGTGTCGCCTCCCTTTTTGGATGGGTGGCAGAGCGGTTGAATGCACTGGACTTGAAATCCAGCGATCGCGCAAGCGATCCGTGGGTTCGAATCCCACCCCATCCGCCAGTAACATATATAAATCAATCAGTTACGCATTAACTGTTCTATTTATCACCAGACCTACCCCCTTATGGGCAGGGTCTGGATTGCGCCCTTTCAACCTATACGTTTTCATACGTTTTTTTTTTCTGACGTCATGTAAAATTGAGTTTCCTCCAGTAGTGACCAACCAATGGGCACGCAGGGGTTGAGCTCCCTGAGTCATCAGGGGCTGAACCCCTGGAGTCATCACACTACTCGCGGAGAATCTAGTAGCCCCCGCACGCGGCAGCGGTCGGTCGGAGTGATCACAAGTAGTAGCCACCGACCGCTAAGCACGTACCCCGGCGAACGGCAAGCGCAGAACGATGTTGTTCTGCTTTGTGTCGGCTCGCTTTGGGGAATACCGCGCAGCAAACCCCCTTAAAAGCGAGCCATTGAGATGGAGTTTCAATGGCTGCTCAACGTTTTTATCGCGCCCGCGATCTGGTTGGCACGCGCGAAACCCGGAAGTGGGGCGATCGCGGAATCCTTGGTTTTAGTCCGGCGCTGCTCTACCGGAAAGTCCTCAGCGGTCAATTTCCCGCGCCGATCCGGTTATCGGAAGGTGTTGACGCCTACCCGGCGGAAGCGGTTGAACGATGGATCGAGGAGCAGTCGAGCGACGCTATCCAAGCGCTTATCCCGAAGTCCGCGTTCAATCTTGACGGCTGCGGGGCCGCGGGGGGCCCCGCAAATGACCGAGCCCATACAAGAAAAAGCCGGGGATGGGGACCCCGAGACCCGGACAACCCGGCACGGCGCCTGTTCCTGCCGGCCAAGAACAACATCGACCAGGACGTCGGCGGGCTTGCCTTCTCGGTTGAGCCGTTCACCTTGCCGAGTGGAATCGAAACGTCGCGCATCCTTTGGGCGCGCGATCCGGTGTCGATGACCGCCGATGAGGCAATGCAGCCACCGCCGGAAGACGGTGAACGGACGATGACCGAAGACGCGGTCGAGCTGCTCCGCGCCATCCTGACCAACGGCCTGCTCCTGGCGCGCGACATCAAACGGCAGGCGACGGATGCCGGGATCTCGGACAAGACGCTGCGCACAGCACGCCAGCGACTCAACGTCACTGTTGACCGCGAAGGGTTCGGCGCTAACACAAAGACGTTCGGGTCGCTCCGTCCTGGCTCACTCGTACCCTCAAACCCCATTCATGCCCACAAGACGAGTAGGGCACAAGTGGATGACGAGGGCACGAGTGGACAAGGCGGTGCGACGTGTGACGTAGGCGTGGAGGACTTCTAGATCATGTCCGCATTAGCAGAAGCTGCATCGTGTTGGTCTGACCGTAGTCGCAGCCAACGATGACCGACTGACCGTCAAGGGGCCGGCGCCCACCATCGCCGCATGGCGTGATGTTCATCCGCGAGCACAAGCCGCAACTGCTCGCCGAGCTACGCCCTACACGCGCCGTCGTCTCGTATGACCTGATCGGCGACAAGGGCGGATTGCTGATCGACCCGGACGGACCGGCATCTGCCGTGCGTGAACTCGCTTGGCGCTTCGGCAACCGGCTCGACTGGCCGGCGCTACTGCGAATGTTCGATGTACGTGAACAGGATGCTGATCGCGAGGCCGCGGACCTGATCCACAGGATCATGGGCCGACGACTACCGGCGCGCTCCGGAGGGCGAACGATGGCCACATCCCGATTGGATCACTCGCGATTATCCGGGGCGAGTTGCAAATGTCTTGAGTCAACGCGCCAGGACCGACGCTCGTGCCCATTCGCAGCGCCACCGATCAAAACCCCAGGGGAGTACCCCATGACTGAAGACGTAAGACCTGAGCCCGGCACGCCGGAATGGATCGAGTACTGGGCCGACATCATCGCCAAAGAGCAAGCCGCGAGAATCGCCACCATTGCTGGCGAGGATTACCCGCGGATTCCGTACGGGCAAGACTATCCAATGGGCGACCGAACTGTCGCGACTGCGGCGTGGAGCATGGACAGATCCACGTCTGGGGCTGCTGTGTCTGAGCGTTGCGCGCGGTGCAAGCATGGGCAGGCAATCATTTGCTTGTGCGGCGAGCACTGATGGACAAGCCTAGACCTGGAAGCTTCGCGGACCGGAACCGCGGCAACCGCCACGAGAGGGGATACGGCGGCGCCTGGGAAAGGCTGAGCTAGTCGTGTTGCGGAGGGACGGCTACTTGTGTCAATGCGACGACTGCCAAGGTGGCAAGAAGCGCGTCACGCTCGCTCAGGAAGTCGATCACCGTACTCCAAGAGCATGGTTCCTAGATGGCCGCGCGACCGGAGATCCGGACGCACTCGATAATCTCAGGGCGGTTTCTAGCAGTTGCCACCGCAAGATCAGCTTAGCGCAGCGTGGATTTAGGCGGAGACCGCGCATCGACGTAAACGGTTGGCCAGTTGCGAGTATCTACAAAGCACTCGCCCTTGGCGCAACGAGCAACGAAGGCCGATCGTCAGTATTTGACGCGCGATATGTCGACGACCATCAAGCGAGGCTAACAATGGGCTGGTTTTTCGACAACACAGACGAAATTTCGGCAGACTTCCATGCCGCGGGTGCAGCGATCAACGAGAATTCGATGCGGCCAAGGACTATAGTCAGGACGCGAGACTGGTAATGGCCGCGGATCTCATGATTGCGCAGACCCAAGCGCAGTTGAGCTTCATTGGCCGCCGCATCCGCCAACTACACGAGCAACACGACGCGCAGATTGCGACCCTCGCGAGTCGTATCGCGGAGCTCGAATCATCTATAACGGAGGCAAACGTGGTTGACAAAGGGGTATGGCGCGAAGGTATCGCTTATCGAAAGGGGGAAGCGGTCACGTGCAAAGGATCGCTGTGGATTGCGCAAACTGACACGACCGAGCGACCCGGCGCGTCACCTTGTTGGAGGCTAGCTGTGAAAGCAGGTGAGTCCGAGAAGCGACAATCCGGATACCTAACACGCGACCTGCAATCCCATGGCTAACGACGCCGCAGAGTTGGAGCTTATGGCGGACTTTGTCTGCGCTAACCTAAAGGCGGCGAGTGATGCTCACGTGCTGGATCATCAGCGGCGCCTAAATGAGGTTATTGACACCTTCAAATCGATGTCTCAGCGGGCTACGCGGCACGCTGAGGACGGTCTTTCCTTGGACGCGGTTCTCAATTATGCCAGGCGACGCGTCGAGATTCCCTTGGAACTCCCGGCCCCGGCGGGCAAGACCTCGATAGGCGCACTCAAAGCCTGGCACCGCAATCAATTCGACCGGCACGTGGCGCAGGTAGACGCTACGTTGCGCGCCGAGCTTGAGAAGCGCTTGACGACGGCGCAAAGCAATCTACATTGACACCGACGAAACCGCGCTGGCGTCAATCGAACCCGTGCCGTTGCATGTAACGCGCGAGTCCCACCCGGCCGCGCAAGTTCAGCTTCGAATAGATGTTATGGAGATGCAGCTTCACCGTGCCTTCGCTAATGGCCAGGTGTTGGGCGACGCGTTTGCTCGGTAAACCGGCTGCGACCATGCCCGCAACCTGCACTTCGCGTGCGGTGAGCCGCTCGGCGACGGAACTTGCTCCCTTCTCGCGTTCAAGCACGCGGTCAACCGCGCGGGTAGCGACGCTCTTTTCGAACCACGTGCCGCCCCCATTCACCACGCGAATACAGTCAACAAGAAGTCGCATGGCTATGTCCTTCAGCACCACGCCACGCGCGCCTAGGCGGATTGCAAGGAGGACATCGTCGCTTTGAGCGGCGGTCAATACTACGACCTTTACCTGCAAACCTTGCCGCTCGATTTCGCGCAGAACCCCAATGCCGTTCTTGCCCGGCATGCGTAGGTCCAGTACCAGAATGTCCGGCTGAAATTGAAGAACTGCCTGCAGTGCTTGGTCACCGTCGCTCGCTTGCGCCATAACTTGAAAGTCGCGTTCCTCCGCGAAGATCAATTCGAGGCCGGCTTGAACGATGGGATGATCGTCGGCGATGACGATGCGGATGGTCACCGTTCCACCCATTGGATGGTTGAGGCTCGACGCCGCGAGGATGCACGTTGACGCCGCATGGCCTGTGCGCCGTTGAACGGCAGGCTGATTTGGGGCGCAGTAACTGGCGCAAACGTAAACATCAGTTCTGGTGTAGTTATTCCCGCCCGCTGCATTTCTGCGGACCGACCGCGGTGTGCCGCGCCGTGAAGAGCCTTACAAAGGGGGTGCGACATGGCTGAACAGGCGCTCAAACGGGATAGGATTGCCGGTACGCGAGTGAATCCACTCCTACGTTGCAAACATCACACCAAGCACGCCGGTCCGTTCGTTTGCTGCTTTGGCAGCCGCATCTGGAATACAGTTGGAAGCGAAAGCGACGTCACCGCCTTCGCTGACATCAGGCAGTCGCCTCAGCGGGGAGTACCGCCTGCAGTTCTGCCGCGTAATGTGGGTAATTGCGACTAAGGCGTCTAAAGGCAACGGGCGTTCGATCGTCGCCGCATCGGGAAGCGTTGCTCGCGTGCCGAACGGGCTAGCCGCCCCCATGCAACATTAATGAAGCGACATCGAGAGCGCGTTTGCGAGGCAGAGCCTGTGCAGACTAGCCTGAGCAACCATCGCCTGCCGATGAAGCGTTCCGAGAACTCTCGGATGGATCGGCATGACAGTCTCGCACATGGCGCACGGAACGCATCGTTCGACGCAAGCCAGTTCAAGCGACCGAATCGTGAACGCGGGACACAGCGAGCATTCGGCCATGAGTTCGACCGCCCCGTTCTGAGAATCAATGAGCAAGAAAAAGCGACCGCCGCTTGTCACGCGAGGCCCGTCCCGAGTGACGTTCTAATCGCCCAATACGGGAAGGCTACGGCAGCAGCAGCGAGGTTGTAAATACATCAACCGGTATACACCAACCGCGTTATCACCAAAGGCCAAAAGAACGTCGCAGCGCCAAATCCAGATCGGCATGAGTCAGCAAGCGTCCGCTTTAGCGGGATTCGAGCGGAAGCGACGGCGTCGAGTTGGGAATCGTGGCTCGTTGCTCTAGCCAAGTGAAGGACGTGACCGGCATGCGCTACTGGCAAGAATGGCCACGCGACCGCGCAGGATCGCCTACAGCGCGCGCAAGCGCCGCGGGACCATACACCCTAGTTTACGTTCTACCGCGCGGCGTAGGGACCGCCAGGATATGTCGTCCAAGTCTTTGGAGCGTAGTTTGAGCATCCGTCGCGTACCGACGAAGCGTTACAAGAAATTCGGGGAGGAGGGGCATGACGGTGTCGCACATGCTGCACGCGACGTATCGTTCGCCACACGCGAGTTCAAGCGGTCGGATCGTAAACTTAGCGCAACGTAAGCATTCCGCCATCAGGACGATCGCCCCTTTCTCCGAATCAATAAGCAGGAAAAAGCGACCGTGATTTATCGCGCGATGAACTTCCGATTGACGTAGTCCAAGACGATGAACGTCAGCAGAACGGTTGCGGCGACGAAGCTGTCGAGGCCGCTCGGATCTCCCCAAGCCCATTCTGCTCTCCCGTTTCCCCTTGGTGCAATGTGAGGCAGTGATGCTGGAGAGGATGATGAGCGTAAGTAAACATCGCGGGCCGACAAACTCGACGCGCAGCGCATCCTCCCCGGCGAGAGCAGGCTACGGCGGACTGACCGCGCAGGCGAACGTCAGGCCATTCGTTCGTACACGACGAACACGTTAGCGACCAAGCGCCGACATCGGGTGCGCGTAGCGACAGACGCGGCACAGGAAGCGCGGCATAGAATCTACCTCACGACGGATAGGCGGCCCATGCGCTGATTCCAGCTTTGCACGGCGTGCGCTGGATTGTCGCTCAGCGAACGTGGACCGACCGCGCCGCATTCCTTGCACTGGACCGCGAGCATCATGGGATCCTGTTCGACGTCGATCACAGCAAAATCGTCGCTCGCGCAAAACGGGGCTCCATCGCGCAAAGGATACCGCCGTGAGGGAACGCCGGGGACTGAGTGACTACGCGGCGTTCGACCTTCTGTCCGGCGCCGGACTGTGAGGCTTTTCGACGCAGAGCTGCTCGGTGAACACCGCCTCGAGCGACCCGGTTGTATACGGCTTCAGCAATGCAACCCAGCCTGCTTCCAGCAGCGCATCGACAATGTCCGGTCGGCCAGTCGCCAACACCACGGGAAGATCTGGGCGTCGCTTGCGCACCTGCTCCGCTAAGGTCAGGCCGTCCTTTCCGGGCATGACGATGTCGGAGAAAACGAGGTCAACATGGGACCCGGAATCGATAATCTGCAAGGCTTCGTCGACCGATGGTGCTGCCAGCACTCGACAGCCGAGTTTCTCGCAGATCAAGTACTCAAGGACCTCAAGCGTATCGGCATAGTCTTCGACGACCAGGATGACGAACCCACGGAGCGGTGGATCTGTTGATGCCAAGGCGGTTCTCCTTGCTAACCCCGCGGCAACATCCATCCTACCGCGTCTTCCACGCTACGTGCGTAGCGCCGCGAATCACTTCACGACCGAAAGCCGGCCCATGCGCTGGTTCCACGTTTGTACGGCGTGCACCGGATCGTCGCTCAACGATAGCGGTCCAACCGCGCCGCCCTCCCCGCAGCAAACGGCTAGCATCGTCCTATCCTGCTCGACGGCGACCACACGTAAGTCATCGCTCGCGCAAAACGGACAAGACTGAGGCTCCATCGGCAAAAGCATAACGCCGCGGCGCCCCAAGGCACAACGCCAGCGCATACGGACATCGCCCTAGCCCGACGTTCCGTAGAAAAGCACAGCGGCCGTTCTACGCGCCGAAATGATCGGATACAGCGTCGGCAGTTGACCGCGCAGTCGGACGTCGGGCCCCATCGCTCGTCGATGCCGTGAGGTAGTAAAAGGTGCCGTCGCAGTAAACAAGTTTGTTGTTGTCGGCTAGGGAAAGTCTGAACAAGTCGTGTGAATTGTGGTCGGATCGTCGACCTGTGACAAGGCGAATCGAGCGATGAGTCAGATCAGTTTTGGCGATGCGGAGTACGCGGGCAAGCGCAAGCAGACGCGCCGTGAAGTATTTCTCAGCGAGATGGAACAGGTGGTTCCGTGGAAGGCGCTGCTGAAGCTGATCGAGCCGTTCTATCCGATCGCGGGTCGCGGTCGTCATCCCTACCCGCTGGACACGATGCTGCGAGTGCACCTGATGCAGAACTGGTTCGGGTTGAGCGACCCGGCGATGGAAGAAGCGCTGTACGAGATTACGCCGATGCGAGCGTTCGCGCGGCTGTCGCTGACCGAGCCGATCCCGGACGAGACCACGATCCTCAATTTTCGGCACCTGCTGGAGATCAATGAACTGGCGCCGGAGATCCTGAGCCGAGTCAATGCGTACTTGGCGCGCAAGGGCCTGCTGCTCAAGCGCGGCAGCATCGTAGACGCGACGATCATCGCGGCGCCGAGTTCGACGAAGAACGCGGAGGGTGAGCGCGATCCGGAGATGCACCAGACGAAGAAGGGCAATCAGTGGCACTTCGGGATGAAGGCGCACATTGGAGTAGACGCCGACTCGGGTCTGGTGCACACGGTGACGACGACAGCCGCGAACGAGGCGGACGTCGAGCAGATCGAGGAACTGCTGCACGGTAAGGAAGCGGTGGTCCATGCCGACGCCGGTTACACCGGTGCGCAAACCCGCATTGAGCGCCAGGGCGTGCGCTGGGAGATCGCGGCCAAGCGCGGCAGGATCAAGGCGATGAAGGACGGTCGCAAGAAGCGCGCGCTCGAGCGAATCGAGAAACGCAAGGCAAGCATCCGGGCGAAGGTCGAGCATCCGTTCCGAGTGATCAAGCGGCAGTTCGGCCTAATCAAGGTGCGCTTCCGCGGGCTGGCGAAGAACACGGCGCACGTGATCACGCTCTTCGCGTTGTCGAATCTGTGGATGGCACGACGACGGTTATTGGCGATGACGGGAGCACTGCGTCCACAGTTCGCGAAATGAGGGGAAACATGCCACCTGAAACCGTGTACACGATTCGAAATCGGCGATCCGGTGTCGTTCTATCCGCTCCAGCAATACAAGTGATCATCGAGATCACCCGCGCGTGACTTGTTCAGACTTTCCCTATGTGCAGGCGAGCGAAACCGTCAAACCATAGGAGCAAGCAATGACCGCATTTAATGCCGAATCGAAAGCGCAACTCGTCACCGGAATGCAAGCGTCGCTAACGTTGGCCGAAGCACTCGAGGTCGTCGACACGACCGCGCTCGAGCAGCAAGTCGCCGACCTGATCGCGCAAGTGGCGATGCTGACAACCCAACGCGACACCGCGTTTGCTGAACGCGATACGGCGCGCACCGAACGCGATGCGGCGGTGAAGGCTGTCGCGGTCGCCTCGGCCGCCACGGCGGAACTGCAAGCGCGGCTCGACGGCCTCGGGGCGAAGCTCGACGCGCTCGACGCGGCCGATGCAACCGAGGATGCGAAGCGCACCGAATTGCGCAACGCCATCACCGGAGCGTAAGCATGGCGCGCTTCACGAACGAGACAAAGGCGCAACTCGTCCATTCGTCATCGGCCCCGGGCTCGCGCACGAACATCAGGCAATCGACACGATACGGCGCACCCGGCACCTCTTCATATGCGCACGCCCACAAAGCCGATCCTTGTCCGGATACGACTGCACTTCGTGGAATTCCGAGCCCTGCACCTGGGGACAATTGTCGCGACTTCACGGTGCGGTACAAGCTTGTTTCCGCTGAATCTTTCCCCAGCTTTTGACTAGCCTCAAGGTCCAGGAAACCATGGTGGTAGCATTATCGGACTAGCCATCAGATTCGTTGGCGAGCACGTAACCGAGGAGGAGAAGAAATGCTAAAACGGCTGATAGGGATTTTTGCATTCGCTCTGTTCACATTACCAGCGTCTTCGGCGTTGGCCGACGAGTACACCGATACAATCAACCTCTTCAAGAATGCCGGGCAGAGCGCTGGGTTTTTCAAGACAGCGTACGGGTACGCGGTCTTTCCCACGATCGGCAAAGCCGGCATTGGAGTCGGCGGCGCCTACGGTAAGGGTCGGGTGTACGCAAAAGGAAAATACGTTGGCAATACGTCGATGACGCAGTTGTCGATTGGCTTTCAGCTTGGCGCCGAAGGCTACAGCGAGATCATCTTCTTACACGACGACCGTGCCTTCAAAGAATTTACGTCCGGCAACTTTGAATTCGGGGCCGATGCTCAGGCCGTGGTGGTCACCGCTGCGGCGCAGGCGAAGGCAGGTTCGACGGGAGCATCAGCGGGCGCGAGTGTTACCAAGCATGACGCGACGACCGCAGGCCAATACCACAAGGGCATGGCGACGTTCACTATCATCAAAGGCGGCCTGATGTACGAAGCGAGCATTGCCGGTCAGAAGTTTAATTACAAGAGCGTCGGCCACTGAGCGCGTAGCCGAACGTCGGGCCACTCGGACCGCGAATGGCGGCCCGCTGAAAGGCCAGGTATTTAGCGGAAACCTAACAGTGGTTGAATCTTGCTTCTGCGAACTACGCGTGGCAGCTCGATAAAAAAGCCCCGCCATTGTAGACGGGGCTTTCTAGTTTGGCCGGGCCGAACGACTAAGGGGCGGGTCGGAATGCTTTCGCATTGCGCGCCTTTGCCATCCGGGGGGCGGAAGGACTCGGATGTGGCTCGTTTACTTGGTGTTCCTCGCGTCGCTTCGTTAAGTGAAATGTAGGCGGATCGGGTAATCCGCGACGATGGAGGAATACGCATCGATGCTGCGGAATATTCGCGTCAAGGTCTGCCCGACGTCTGCCGCGCTAGACCGACGTAGGCGACGCGCGAAACGGTCAGCATCGTGGAATCCTGTTCGACGTTGATCACGGCGAGATCGTCGCTCGCGCAAAATGGGCAGGACTGGGCGCTTCGCCCAATCGCTTGTAGCGCGTTCTGCGGGGCCGAAATGATCAGATACCCCTAGTCCCAGCAGGTGGCCACGATGACAATTCCGACCGAAACTGTGTTGATTGCCGCAATTGCCAAGACAGCGTCTTCAAACTTGACATGCGAAAACGGCGCGCTAGGAAGGCCGTGGGGCCAAATCAAATACGCGATGGCGCATACAACGAGCAACAGAAAGACAGCGCTAACCCGGCGTGCATTTGTCTGCGTACGCCCGTCGCCAACACGCTCCCCAGACCGGTCCTGCGGCATGATCAATCGATCATAGGGGTGGACCGTATTCGCCGTACATTGGCCCAAGGGGCAAGTATTGAATGGCCCAAGGGGCAATATGGAGGCGACGCATTCCGACCGCATTTGGCGCCGTCTCGGGAAGACGCGGCCAGCTTGTGGAGGGAGGTTCAGGCGAGATGATCTGCAATCATCAACACGACCACGACCGAGAACAGCAGGCGCTGTTTGAGCAAGACATTCAGGCGATCATCGATCGAGCCTACGATAAGGAAAAGGTTTGCGAACTCGTCAGCGCCCTACAGAAGGGGCTTGCCGGGGTGCTTGCGTGCGATGTTATCGAGAATGGAGGCGGCAAGGAGCGGATCTGCGGCATTGCTCAGGGGATGCTGACTTCATCGTTGAAGTGCACGCGCAGTTAGAGGAGTCGAATGGGCGGCAATGAAAAAGCCCCGCCGGGCTAGGGCGGGGCGAGCTTTAAAGGCCGGTGCGAGCTTATAGCTTTGGAGGATCCGGCCGACGCTTGCGCCGTGGCTTCTTGGGCTGCGTCTACGGCAGCTCGGGACACAAGCAACGTCCTTTGCCGCATTGAGTTTGCGCGCGGGCAATTGCGATAAGCGTCATCAGGTCCGCGGGAACCTTCATGGCCGTGGTTCCAGCCGCCCGACCGTGGCGTCGGCAAGATGACTGATCTCTTCCAAGTAGCACGCGATGCTTTCGAGCAAGTCTTCGTTGTCTCCGGGGTGTTCGCAGAGTGTTTCCAGCAGGCCGCGGAGCCGGTGCACGCGCGTTTGTGTAGATACCGCTAGATCGAAAGCGCTTGCGCCGGGATTGATCGCGAGCCCGGCTTTCAGTTGTTTCCAGGCAGACGGACCTATCCGGGCTTGGTCATCGCAGCACTTAACGTCGATGATGCGAGCGACGTTTCCCGGTTTCGCGATACAGGGCGACACAGGGCGACGCAAGCACTAGGCGATAAGTAGCTGTGACCTATAGGTTATTTGATACAGAGCGAGGTAGACCGATGCATCGAAACGGCAGACACCCCATCCGCCATCGACGACAACGACTCGACGCCCGCCCAAGTTCGCCGCGCGCCCCTGATCAGCGTCGACCTCCCCGCTCACCCCCGTCCCCTATGCCAATGGCATGATGCTTGCACTCGGGCCGTGCAGCGTACAGTAGTGTTTCAACGTGGTTGGCAGGGAGGTCGCTATGGAACTGTATTGGGTGCCCATAGGGTTCGGCGTCGTGGCGCTGTTGCTGGTCCTGCTGCTCGCGCGACTGGTCGGCAACAGCAAGCGCCGGGAAATCCGCAAGAAGCTCGGGTTGCCGGTCAACGGCCGCCTCACGCCGCAAGAGGCGGAAGCGTTCACCGGCCTTCGAGAACACCGACATGAAGCTCAAGAAGTCGTTTCCGACGATGTCGGACACGCAGCGGCAGTCGATGGCGCGTGAGGTCCTGCGCGATAAGGGCATGCTGCCGAAAAAGAAGAAACGCGGCTGACGGTCTCGATCGTCGCGCCCGCCTCGGTAGCCTGACGGGCGACGAGAAGCGCTGACCTGCCGCAGAAGACCGCCGTTACGCGAGCGGCGCGACCTTGATCACCTCGTCGACGGTCGTCAGTCCCGCCGCCACTTTCATCGCGCCCGACACGCGCAGCGGCTTCATGCCGTCGCGATACGCCTGCTCGCGAATCGCGCGATCGTCGGCGTCGTGCGTCATCAGGCGGCGCAGCGCCGGCGTCATCAGCATGATCTCGTAGAGCCCGATGCGGCCGCAGGTAGCCGGTCATCCGGCATTCGAGGCAGCCGCTCGCCGCCATGACCTGCGCGGGCTTCTCGCCGCGCCACGGCGACGTCATCGTCGCCCACGTCGCGTCGTCGGGCGGCTCGGCCGGTTGCTTGCAATGCGGGCACAGCGTGCGCACCAGCCGCTGCGCCATCACGCCGAGCAGCGTCGAATTGAGCAGGTACGCCGGCACGCCGAGGTCGAGCAGCCGCGTCACCGCCGTCGGCGCGTCGTTCGTGTGCAGCGTCGACAGCACGAGGTGGCCGGTCAGCGCGGCCTGCACCGCCATGTCGGCGGTGTCGCGATCGCGGATCTCGCCGACCATGATGATGTCGGGGTCCTGCCGCAGCAGCGTGCGCACGCCGCGCGGCGAAATCGACGCCGAGTCCCGGCTGCACCTGCATCTGGTTGAACGCCGGCTCGATCATCTCGATCGGGTCCTCGATCGAGCAGACGTTGACTTCCGGCGTGGCGAGCCCCTTCAGCGTCGAGTAGAGCGTCGTCGTCTTGCCCGATCCGGTCGGGCCGGTGACGAGGATGATGCCGTGCGGCTCGCCGGTCATCGATTCCCAGCGCGCGCGATCGTCGGCGGTGAAGCCGAGATCCTGCGAAATCGCGCACCAGCACTTCGGGCGTGAAGATGCGCATGACGATCTTCTCGCCGAACGCCGTCGGCATCGTCGAGATGCGCAGCTCGATTTCCTCGCCGTCGGGCGCGACGGTCTTGATCCGGCCGTCCTGCGGCCGCCGCTTCTCGACGATCTCCATCCGCGCGAGCAGCTTGATGCGCGACGTCATCGCGATGAGCACCGACGTCGGGATCGCGTAGACCTGGTGCAGCACGCCGTCGATGCGGAAGCGCACCGGTCCCGACGTCGCGCCGCGGCTCGATGTGGATGTCGGAGGCGCGCTGCTCGAACGCGTATTGCCACAGCCAGTCGACGATGTGGACGACGTGCTGGTCGTTGGCGTCGAGATGCCCGTGACGGCCCGAGCTCGACCAGCTGCTCGAAGTTGCGCGCGAACGCGAACTCGCCCCGCGAGTTCTCCTGCGCCTTCTTCATCGAGCGCGCGAGATTGAAGAACTCGCCGATGTAGCGCCGGATGTCGACGCGGGTTCGCGAAGACGAGCTTGATCTCGAGCTTCAGGATCTCGCGCGAGCTCGTCGGCCCACGAGCGCACGAACGGCTCGGCGGTCGCGACGGTGAGCGTCGTGCGGTCGACGGCCACCGGCAGGATGCGATAGCGCTCGGCGTACGCGTTCGACATCGTCTGCCGTGACGGCGCCGCAGGTCGATCTTCAGCGGATCGATGTGCCGGTAGGGGACGCCGAGCTTGCCGGCAAGCCACTCGACCAGCGGCTCGAGCGTCAGCATCTTGTGCGGCGGCTTCAGCGATTTGCAGCTTCTGCTCGGCGATCAGCTCCAGCGGATGCTCGAAGCGCTGGGTGCGCGAGCGCGCGATCCGGTCGGCATCGGCGGGCAGGATCAGCCCGTCGGCGACCATCAGCTTCAGGATGTCGTCGAGCCGCAGGCGGCGGTCCGCCGGCGGCCGGGCCCGCATGCGCTTTTGCAGCGCCCGGGATCGGCGGCACGGGGGCTTCGGGATAGGCGGTGGCCATGCGGGCACTTTACACTGTCGTCCGTACATACAACGATCGTGCCAATGCCCACCATTTCCGGAACCCGAATCGAGGCGCGGAACGTCGACATCACGACCCTCGCCGTCGATGCGATCGTCAACGCGGCGAACACGACGCTCCTGGGTGGCGGTGGCGTCGACGGCGCGATCCATCGTGCCGCAGGTCCGCGAACTGCTCGCCGAATGCCGCACGCTCGGCGGCTGCCCGACCGGCGACGCGCGCCTGACCCGCGGCTATCGATTGCCGGCGCGCTACGTGATCCATACGGTCGGCCCGGTCTGGCAAGGTGGCGGCCACGGCGAGCCCGCGCTGCTCGCCGCGTGCTATCGGCATTCGCTGGCGCTCGCCCGCGACGGCGAAATCGAGTCGATCGCCTTTCCGGCGATCAGCTGCGGCGTGTACGGCTATCCGCTCGACGCGGCCGTTGCAATCGCCGTCAGGGAGGTTGTCGCCGGTGCACGGGCCATGCCGACCCTCGGTCAGGTGATATTCGCGTGCTTCGGCGAGACCGCGCTCGACCGCATACGAGAATGCGCTGAAGAGCGTAAGCTGACCTGTGGAAACCAATCGCCGGCAATCCCGCTCCAAGCCGGATACGGAAGGCTCCATCATGCGGTCACGTAACGTTCTGTGTAGGACCCTCCTGACAGCGGGGATCGGCGCTTGGCGCATCGCTCGTCACGCTCCCTTCGGCGCTGGCGTCGCCTGCCCACGACGGATGGCTGATGGTGGAACGGGTATTCGACTGGAACCGCGACCAGCCTTCGTACGGCACGCCGCGGCGCGGCAATTCCTGGTACGGACCGTCGAATCGCTATCAGGACGAGAACGTCTCCAACTGGGCCATCGGCACGTTTCGCGGGCAGAACGGCGCAAATGGCGTCGACGAAACGATCACGATCCATCCGGACGGCAGTGCAGAGTTGCGCGCGCGCGATCAGCCACCCAGGTACGGCACGTTCGCGGGCGAGACGCTCACGTTCGACTCGCGGATCAACCGCGTGCAGCCGGCGCGCGGCGGCATCGTCATCGACGGCGCCTATTACAACCGGTAGCGCGCGGGCCGTCGTTCAACGCGCACGAGGATCGACTCATCGGCGTCACGTCGCCTCGGCGCCTTCGAGACGCTTCGCCTCTTCACGCGCCTCCGGTACCTGGAACACCTCGCGCAGGTACGCGACGTACGACGGGTCGTAGTCCATCGTCTTCGACGGCTCGTCGCTGATCTTCGCGACCGGCTGGCCGTTGCAGCGCGTCATCTTGATGACGATCTGCAGCGGCTCGTAGCCCAGGTCGTTGGTCAGGTTGGTGCCGATGCCGAACGCGGTCTGGCTGCGGCCGCGGAAGTATTCGAACAGGCGGATGCGCGAGCGGCACGTTGAGGCTGTCGGAGAACACCATCGTCTTGGTGCGCGGGTCGATGCGCATCCGCTGGTAATGCGCGATCAGCTTCTCGCCCCATTCGAACGGATCGCCCGAATCGTGGCGCACGCCGTCGAACAGCTTGCAGAAGAACAGATCGAAATCGCGCAGGAACGCATCCATGCCGCAGACGTCGGACAGCGCGATGCCGAGGTCGCCGCGGTATTCGCGCGCCCACATGTTGAACGCGAACACCTGCGAGTCGCGCAGCCGGGGGCCGACCGCCTGGCACGCCTGCAGGTACTCGTGCGCCATCGTGCCGAGCGGCGTCAGGTCGTGCTCGAGCGCGAAGTGGACGTTGCTCGTGCCGACGAACTTCGTGCCTGATGCCGTCGCTGCAGCGTGACGATCACTTCCTCCTGCCATGCGCGCGAGAACCGGCGCCGCGTGCCGTAGTCGGCGATGCGGAACTCGCGGATCGGGGACGGCGTTCAGCTGCGTCGATCTTCGTCGCGAGCCGCGCGGCGCCCTTCGGCGAAATCCGGGCGTCGGATGAACGTTGCGGTTGTAGACCTCGGACACGATCGCGAGCACCGGCACCTCGAACAGGATCGTGTGCAGCCACGGGCCCTTGATCGTGATGTCGATGTCGCGCGTGCCGGCGATGCGCGCTCACGTGGATGAAGCGCTCGTCGAGCTGGAACAAGCCCGAGCAGGTCGACGAAGTCGCTCTTGAAGAAACCGCCAGCTGCGCAGGTAGTCGAGCTCGCGGCGCGTGAACCGCAGCTTGCACAGCGTCGGCGATCTCGCGCCGGATCTCGCCGATGTACGGCTGCAGGTCGACGTTCGCGTTGCGGCACTTGAAGCGGTATTCGACCTGCGCCGCCGGGAAAGTGATGCAGCACGACCTGCATCATCGTGAACTTGTACAGGTCGGTGTCGAGCAGCGACGGGATGATCATCGGTGGGCGGATCGGCCGGCGTTGCCGGCGTTCGCAGGTTATCGGAACCGGTCGGTCATATTACCCGTGCGTGCAAGTGCCCGGCCAGCCGATCGCTTCAGGCGGCGCATTCGGGTCCGCGGGGTGGTCGCGACCGAGGCACGTCTTCGCTGGCCCTGCGCGACTCGCATCGCTATGATGACGGCGGTTCCCCGATGGTCTCCCTCATGCTCGTCAGTTGCGTCGCGTACGAAAACGGTCGAAAGATCGCCGACATCCCGGTCGAGGACGTCAGCGAGTACGTGCATCGCCCGAACTGCTTCGTCTGGGTGGCGATGTTCGAGCCCACGCAGGCCGAGCTCGACGAGATCGCGCAGGAGTTCGACCTGCACGAGCTGGCGGTCGAGGACGCGCGCAAAGGTCATCAGCGCCCCAAGATCGAGGAGTACGGCGAATCGCTGTTCGCCGTGCTGCATCCGGTGGAAATGGTCAAGCTCGAGGACGGCAGCGATGAGCTCAAGATCGGCGAGGTGGACGTGTTCGTCGGCCCCAATTACGTGCTGACGGTGCGGCACCGTACGCAACTCGGGTTCGCCGCCGTGCGCGCGCGCACCGAGCGCGAGCCCGAGCTGCTGCGCCACGGCGCCGGGTTCGTGTTCTACGCGCTGATCGACAACGTCGTCGACCGTTACTTCCCGGTGCTCGACCAGCTCGAGACGCGGCTCGAGGCATCCGAGGAGCAACTGTTCGCGAGCGCATCGTCGCGCGGCAAGATCGAGGAGCTCTATGCGATCAAGCGCCAGTTGATGGCGCTGAAGCACGTCGTCGCGCCGCTGATGGAGGCCGTGGGCAAGCTCTACGGCGGGCGCGTGCCGCATCTGTGCCAGGGGACGCAGGAATACTTCCGCGACGTCTATGATCATCTCGCGCGGATCAACGGCACGATCGAGAGCATCCGCGAAATGCTGACGACGGCGATCCAGGTGAACCTGGCGCTGATCGGCATCGCCGACAACGAGGTGACGAAGCGCCTCGCCGCGTGGGGCGCGCTGATCACGGTGCCGACGCTGATCGCCGGCATCTACGGCATGAATTTCAAGAACATGCCGGAACTGGACTGGTCGATCGGCTATCCGCTGGTCGTCTTCGGCATGGTCGCGATCGACGCGCTGCTGTTCGTGCGCTTCCGGCGCGTCAAGTGGATCTGATTCCCGACGCCCGCTCGTGCCGTTCGGACAAGCGACAAAGTGCAGCGCGCGTGAGGCGGTGCGCCGCTCGAGCGCGCCGTCGGCCGGCGCGATCGGAATGACGCGCCGATCGCCATAGGCCGGCTCCACCGGCCATGACGGCTGCAGCGTCACGTGATCGATGTGAAAGCGCGCCATCAGCATGACGCGAGCATCGGCGAGGATGCGCAGCCATTGCGTGCCGTCGTCGATTGCGACGTGCGCCGACAGCGCGGCGTGCCGCGCGCTCATGTGCCAAACGTGCAGGTCGTGCACGCTCGTTACACCGGCAACCTGCGACAGTGCCGTACCGATCTCCTGATAATCGAGGTGCGAAGGCACGCCCTCCATCAGCACGCCGGTCGTCTTCGCGAGCAGCCGCCACGTCGAGCGCAGAATGAGCACCGCGGTCAGCAGCGACAGCAGCGGATCGATCGGCGTCCAGCCGGTCGCCAGGATCACGGCTCCCGCGACGATCGCGGCGACCGATCCCAGCGCATCGGAGAGGACGTGCAACAACGCGCTGTGCGCGCTGGCCGAGTCGCCGCCGCACGGGACAGCATCCAGGCGGTGCCGAGGTTGATCGCAAGCCCCACGGCGGCGATGCCCAGCACCATTCCCCCCGCAACAGGCAGCGGATGAGCGATCCGGCTGATCGCCTCGACCACGATGAAGGCGACCAGCAGCAGCAACGCCAGCGCATTCACGAAGGCGGCGAGCACTTCAGCGCGCGCATAGCCATAGGACGCCCGCGGCGACGGCGGCCGGCGCGCCACCCATTGCGCGAACAGCGCCAACCCGAGCGCGGCCGCGTCCGTCGCCATGTGGCCGGCATCCGACAACAGCGCCAGCGAACCCGCAAGCCAGCCGCCGACTGCCTCGACGATCGCAAAGCCGCCGGTCAGCGCCAGCGCGGCGCCAAGCCCACGCAGCGTCGCCGCTCCGGCCGGCACGTGATGCTCGTGCGCGTCGCCGTCGTGTGCATGCAACGAATGGTCGTGGGAATTCGGCAGGCTCATCGCGGCACCGGACGCTAAAATAGCACCGCCATGCCAAGCACGCCCGACCTTGCCGACCGAATCGACGACCTGCTGCCGCAGACACAATGCAGGCGCTGCGGGTACGCCGGATGCCGGCCGTACGCGGAAGCCATCGCCGCGAAAGCGAACGACATCGACCGCTGCCCGCCGGGTGGCGACACGACTGATTGCCGCGCTTGCCCGAGTTGCTCGGGCGCGAGGCGCCGCCGCCGCTCGACACGTCGCGGGGGCTACCCGGGCCGCTGCATATCGCCCGCATCGACGAGCGCACGTGCATCGGCTGCACGCTATGCATCCAGGCATGTCCCGTCGACGCGATCGTCGGCGCACCGAAGCGGATGCATGGCGTGCTCGCGTCGCTCTGCAGCGGCTGCGAGCTTTGCGTAGCGCCCTGCCCCGTCGACTGCATCGAAATGGTGCCGGCCGGACGGGAATGGACGCATCCGACGCGGTCGCGGCGCGCGCTCGCTTCGAACAGCGGCGAAGCCGCCTCGCAATGGCGAGCCCGGTGTCCGCGCACACCGCCGAAGCGCGAAAGCGGAAGGCGGCGGTCGCTGCGGCACTCGCACGCGCTCGCGCCCGGCGACGGGCAGTCGAATACTCGACATGACACCCGTACCGACAATGCGAACCCCGAGCCCGTCCGTTCGACGCCCCGATCAGCGATGCCGGCGGATCAGCAACGCGCGCTGGAATTCGCGCGTGCACGCGCTTCGACATGCCACCGCTGTGCTGCTGCTGGCGGCGTCCACTACGGGAGCTGTCGTGAATACCCCCGCCTCCGAATACTCGAAGTCGCTAGACGCGCTGTGGGATTTCGACCATCCGGCGCAGTCCGAATCGCGGTTTCGCGCTGAAGCTGCTCGACATCCGCCGCACTCGCGCGAAGCGCTCGAAGCGGCCACGCAGGTTGCGCGCGCACAGGGACTGCAACGCCGATTCGACGACGCCGACCGCACGCTCGATTCCGTGCAGCGCGTACTCGACGCGCAGCCGGCGCGCGTGCGTGTCCGTTACCTGCTCGAACGCGGCCGATGCCGAAACTCGAGCGGGCGCGCCGCGGAAGCGCTCGCCTGGTTCGAACAGGCGCTCGCTGCATCGACGGGCGATGAGCTCCCCGGCGCGGCGTATTACCGCGTCGATGCGCTGCACATGCTCGCAATCGCTTCTCCGCCCGACCGCCAGCTCGAATGGCATCGCAAGGCGCTTGCCGCCGCGGAGGCCGCAACAGACCCCCGAGCACGCGGCTGGCTCGGTTCGCTGCTGCACAACCTCGGCTGGACGATGCACGAACGCGGCGACTACGCCGCGGCGCTGGACTATTGGCGCAACGCGCTCGCCGCGCGCGAAGCCGCGCACGACGTTGCGCGAACGCGCATCGCGCGCTGGACGGTCGCGCGCGGGTTGCGCTCGCTCGGCAGGCTCGACGAGGCGGAGGCTGCGCAACGCGCGCTCGCCGACGAACTGCAGGCTGCGAATGCACCGGACGGTTACGTGTTCGAGGAGCTGGCGGAGATCGCGCTCGCCCGCGGCGATCGCGCGGCCGCGCAGCCGTGGGCGGAGAAGGCGCTCGCCATCCTCGGCGAGGATGCCGACCTGCGTGCGAACGACGCTGCGCGCCTCGCGCGACTCGCTGAAGTTGCGACGTCCGCTTCCTGCCCGCAACGCGCTGATGAATCCGCAAAAGCGACGCCGGATCTTCGAGCGGTTGCGCGCCGCCAATCCCGAACCCAAGAGCGAGCTCGAGTACCGCACGCCGTTCGAGCTGCTGGTGGCGGTGGTGCTGTCAGCGCAGGCGACCGACAAGGGCGTCAACAAGGCGACCGCGAGGCTGTTCCAGGTCGCGAACACGCCGGCTGCGATCGCCAGGCTCGGTGTCGATGGCTTGATTCCCTACATCAGCTCGATCGGCCTGTTCAATAACAAGGCGAAGAACGTCGTGGCGCTGTCGCAGATCCTGGTCGACGCGTATGGCGGCGAAGTGCCGCGCGATCGCGACGCGCTGCAGAAGCTGCCGGGCGTCGGACGCAAGACGGCCAACGTCGTGCTCAACGTCGCATTCGGGGAGCGCGACGATCGCCGTCGACACGCATATCTTTCGCGTCGCGAACCGCACGCGCCTCGCGCCCGGGCAGCGATCCGCTCGAAGTCGAGGAGCGCCTGCTGAAGTTCACGCCCGACGAATTCCTGCTGCATGCGCATCATTGGCTGATCCTGCATGGGCGCTACGTCTGCGTCGCCCGCGTGCCCAAGTGCCCGCAGTGCGTGATCGCCGATCTGTGCGAATACCCGGCCAAGACGCGGGCGTTGCCCGGCATGCCGGCCATGAAGTCCTTGCCGTTGAAGGCTCAGTACCCGCGACCGCATGAAGTCTGTTGCTATGTTCGCACCGACGCGCGACGAGTCGCGCCGATTCCTGACCGAGTCCTGGCGCAAGTACCGCGCGGGCGAGCCGCTGTCCGGGCTCGAGCAAATCGCTGCGCAACTGGTTGCGATGCATCCGGAATATCACGCGGTGATCGAGACGCCCGATCAGCATCTCGATCGCGACTATCGTCCCGAACGAGGCGACATCAATCCGTTCCTGCACCTGTCGCTGCATCTCGCGGTCGCGGAGCAGCTCGCGATCGATCAGCCGCCCGGCATCGTCGCGCACTTCGAGCGGCTGCGCGCGTCGCGTGGCGACGCGCACGAGGCGCTGCACGCGGTGCTGGAATGTCTCGGTGAAGTGGTCTGGCAGGCGCAGCGCACGGGCACCGGGCCCGATGCGGCCGTCTACCTGGCGTGCCTCGAACGACAGCGCTAGCTAATTGGCGCTAATCGGGGTCAGAGATGTATTTCGCCGCAAGGGTGCGAGACCCGTCGGGAAGCCGCCGCGAAATACATCTCTGACCCCGATTAGCTACTTCAATACTTCCGCGCGAGCACCGGCGGCTGCGACGCGTAATACGCGGAGAGGTTGTCGATGTCCTTTGCCGTCAACGCGCCCGCGAAACCGGCCATGATCGGGTTCTTGCGCGCGCCCGACTTGTAGTCGCGCAGCGCCTTCGCGAGATAGTCGGGATATTGGCCGCCGAGCTTGGGGTAGTCCGGCGTCGGGCTGTTGCCGTCGAGTCCGTGACATGCCTGGCAGATTTCCTTCGCCTTCGCCTGCCCGGCCGCAAGATCGGCGGCGACGGCGGACGCAGGCGAGCGCGGCGAACAACGCGGCGAGCGAGCAACACGCGAATGGCGGTCATCATTTGCTCGCCGTCTGGACGCCGCCCTTGGCGTAGTACGCGGCGAGATCGGCGATGTCAGCGTCGGAGAGACTGCCGGCGATCGCGCGCATCGACGGATGGCTGCGGTCGCCGCTCTTGTACTGCTTGAGCGCGCTCACCAGGTACGCCTGCGTGCTGCCCGCCGAGTCTTCGGCACGCGGTAGACCTCGGGAAACGCCGTGCGCCAGCCTTCGATGCCGTGGCAGCCTTCGCACATCTGCGTCTTTTCGCGGCCCTTGACGGGATCGCCGCATCGACGGCGCGGCGGCCGTGCTGCGGCGCGCAGCAGCGCTGCGGGCGCAGCAGCGTTTGCGGCGCAGCAGCATCAGCGCAGCAGCGGCGGGAGCGGGTCGCGCGTTCGTTCTGCGCGACCGCTGCGGTGGACAGCATCATCAGCGTGACAACGGCGCAATGTCGGATCATCGGCAGTTCATGAGGTTTGAATGCGCGCAGGCACCGTTTGCGTGGGATCCGGCTCAGCGCTGCAATTGGGAAAGCTTGTCTCGGTACGTCCTTCCACTCATCGGCATCCGGCGGCGCCGGCTTGCGCTCGATGATGGGCTTCCACAGCTTCGACAAGCTCGGCATTGAGCGCCTTGAACTGCTGCTGGCCGCGCGGAACGTCGTCCTCCGCGAAGATCGCCTCGACCGGGCACTCCGCGACGCACAGCGTGCAGTCGATGCATTCGTCGGGGTCGATGACGAGGAAATTCGGGCCCTTCGCGGAAGCAGTCGACCGGGCAGACGTCGACGCAGTCGGTGTACTTGCAGCGGATGCAGGTCTCGGTGACGACGTAGGTCATGGCTCGAGCGCACAAAAGGCAGCAGAAGCCGCGTCTTGAATTTTAGCAGATCGGACCCCACTCTCTCGCGGTGAACCCGCGGCGCCATTGCGGTAAACTGTCTGTTCGATCGCAAGTAAAGCGCATCTTCGGCGCGGCGCACGACCTTCGGGCGGGAAAGGAATTCAGATGAGCGACATGATCAAGCACGTCTCCGACACGACGTTCGAGAAGGACGTCCTGCAGTCGGCCAACCCGGTGCTGGTCGACTTCTGGGCCGAATGGTGCGGGCCGTGCAAGATGTTCGCGCCGGTGCTCGACGAAGTCGCGAAGGACTACGAAGGCAAGCTGACGGTCGCCAAGCTCGACATCGACGCCAACCCGGCCACGCCAGGCAAGTTCGGCATTCGCGGCATTCCGACCGTCATCCTGTACAAGGGCGGCCAGGTGCACGCGCAAAAGGTCGGCGCACTGACGAAATCGCAACTGACCGCGTTCCTCGACAGCCATCTGTAACGCCATTCCTTGACAGTACCGCCCAACCCCTTTACGCTCCCCTCTGACTGACCGGCGCGCGGAAGTACCGCGCCGGTCCGCCGCGCACCGAAGAGGCGCCGGCGCATATTCCGGGTGCCGCCCTCCCATTGCGGCGCCCCCACGATTCCCATTCTTCCACCCGGCTTGACGGCCGTCTCCTGCCGTTCCTGCACGCGCCATGCACCTCTCCGAACTCAAAGCCAAGCACGTTTCCGAACTGCTCGACATCGCCAACTCGATGGAAATCGACGGCGCGAACCGGATGCGCAAGCACGACCTGATCTTCGCGCTGCTGAAGACGCAGGCGAAGAAGGGCGAAAGCATCTTCGGCGAGGGCGTGCTCGAAGTCCTGCCCGACGGCTTCGGCTTCCTGCGCTCGCCCGACACGAGCTACCTCGCCGGGCACCGACGACATCTACATCTCGCCGTCGCAGATCCGCCGCTTCAACCTGCACACCGGCGACACGATCGAAGGCGAGATCCGCACGCCGAAGGACGGCGAGCGCTACTTCGCGCTGGTGAAGGTCGACAAGGTCAACGGCGAGCCGCCGGAGAACGCGAAGAACAAGATCCTGTTCGAGAACCTGACGCCGCTCTTCCCCGACGAGCCGATGGTGCTCGAGCGCGACATCAAGGCCGAGGAGAACATCACCGGCCGGATCATCGACATCGTCGCGCCGATCGGCAAGGGCCAGCGCGGCTTGCTCGTGTCCTCGCCCAAGTCCGGCAAGACGGTGATGCTGCAGCACGTCGCGCACTCGATCGCCGCCAATCATCCGGACGTCATCCTGATCGTGCTGCTGATCGACGAGCGGCCCGAGGAAGTGACCGAGATGCAGCGCACGGTGCGCGGCGAAGTCGTCGCGTCGACGTTCGACGAGCCGGCGACGCGCCACGTGCAGGTCGCGGAAATGGTGATCGAGAAGGCGAAGCGCCTGGTCGAGCACAAGAAGGACGTCGTGATCCTGCTCGATTCGATCACGCGCCTCGCGCGCGCCTACAACACCGTCGTTCCGGCGTCGGGCAAGGTGCTGACGGGCGGCGTCGACGCGAACGCGCTGCAGCGGCCGAAGCGCTTCTTCGGCGCCGCGCGCAACATCGAGGAAGGCGGGTCGCTGACGATCATCGCCACCGCGCTGATCGACACCGGCTCGCGGATGGACGACGTGATCTACGAGGAGTTCAAGGGCACGGGCAACATGGAAATCCACCTCGACCGCCGGATGGCGGAAAAGCGCATCTACCCGGCGATCAACGTCAATCGCTCCGGCACGCGCCGCGAAGAGCTGCTGCTCAAGCCCGACATCCTGCAGAAGGTCTGGATCCTGCGGAAGCTGCTCTATCCGATGGACGAGCTCGAGGCAATGGAATTCCTGCTCGACAAGGTCAAGGCAGACGAAGAGCAACGCCGACTTCTTCGACTCGATGCGCAGGGGTTGACGCAGGCGTTCACCGCGCACGGCTATCGTCGTGCTATCGTGGCCTTCGACGTATTGCCCCGCCCCGGCGAGCGGTGCACCATCGCAATCCCGGCGTTCGTCGAGAACCGCCGGCTGCGTGGCGGGCGCGGCCTACACGGTGATCTCCCTTCCCGCCTGACGGAGGACCCCAGGATGCCCCGCAAGTACATCGATTGCCGGCTGTTCCCGAGCGATTCGAAATGCACGGTCGCGATTTCGGCGGATACCGTGGACGAAGTCGTGGACGCCGCCGTGGAGCATGCGGTGGCCGTGCACAAGCACCAGGATTCACCGCAACTGCGCCAGCAGATCCGCGCGAGCGTGAAGGACGGCAGTCCGAACTCGTGACGGCGGTTGTGTTCACTTCCGGCTGCCGGGCAAGGCGACGGCGTGTGCTGATCGCCCTGTTCCATCAAGCACTTACGGGGCACTTGCAATGCACGGAGTCAACCTCAATCTTGCTTGGCAGGGCGCTTTCACGGATAATCACGGATTCCCCTGGGTCCTGAAGTCGCCCCGCAACTATGCGGGCCGCGCGCAAGAGCCCGTGTTCGGCCAACGGAAGGCAGGCGCAACATGAAAATCGATACCCATCCCAAATACAGCGAAATCCCGGTGACCTGCAGCTGCGGCAACACCTTCACGACCCGGTCGACGATCAGCAAGCCGTTGCACGTCGAAGTCTGCTCGGCGTGCCATCCGTTCTACACCGGCAAGCAGAAGATCATGGACACCGCGGGCCGCGTCGAGAAGTTCCGCCAGCGCTACGGCAGCAAGACGGCGACGCCGTCCGCCTGATCGTCGCGGTTTCGTTGCACCGCTCGAAAAGAGGCAGCTTCGGCTGCCTTTTTCGTTGCGACTGCGATCGCTAGCGGCCATCCTTCCGGCATGCGAACCCTGCCTATGCGCGCCGCCGAATCCCCGGATCACGCCACCGTCAGCCCGTCCGATCCGTATCGTTCCTGGAAGCAGGCGGGCTTGCTGCTGCTCGCGCTCGCGTGGATCGCGCTCGGACTGGCCGGCCACGATCCGTGGAAGTTCGAGGACGCGACGATCGTTCGGCGTCGCGTGGGAGATGAATCAGCGCAGCGACTACGTCGTTCCCCGCCTGGCGGGCGAAGTCCATCTGCCGACACCCGCCGCTGGTGCCCGCGCTCGCAGCGCTCACCCAGAACCTGTTGTCGCCGCTTCTGGAACCATTCAATGCGGCGCGCGTGGCAGCCGGTGCGTCTGCTCGCCCTGATGCTGCGTGTTCAGCGCGCTCGCGATCGGCGAGCTGGCCGGTCGCGGCGTATCGCTGGCTGCCGGTGCTGATCCTGGTCGGCTCGGTCGGCTTGTGGGATCGTGCGCACGTGCTGTCGCGCGAGCTGGGCGTCATGGTCGGCGTGGCGATCGCGCTCTACGGCCAGGCGCTGGCGTTGCGGCGACCCGTCGGCGGCGGCGCGCTGGCTCGGCGCGGGCGCGGCGGTCGCGTTCCTGAGCCATGGCTTGCAGGGACCGGCCTGGCTCGCCGTCACGTGCGCTGCTGCTCGTCGCGCTCGGACCGCAATGGCGCAGCCGCCGCTACGCGATCACGTTGCTGGTCGCCGTGCTCGTGGCAGTCGCGCTCGTCGGCCGCCGTGGTCGTCGCGCTTTACCAGCGCGATCCGACGCTGCTCGACGCATGGCTCGCGACCGAAACGCTCGGCGCAGTACATCGCGCATCCTCGGCGACGCGGCACACGCCGACCCGCTGTATCACGCACGCAACCTGTTGTGGTTCGCGTGGCCGGCGCTGCCGCTGATCGCCTGGATGCTGTGGACGCGCGGCCGCGGCTTCAACGGCGGACTCGCACAACCGTCGGTGCAGATCCCCGGCGTGCTGGCGCTCGTCATCTCGTGAACCTCGCTGGTGATGCCCGATCCGTCGCTCATCGACGCACTGCCGCTGCTCGTCCCGTTCGCGCTGCTCGCATCGCTCGAGGTCGATTCGCTGAGGCGCGGCTTCTCGGCGGCGCTCGACTGGTTCGGCATCCTGACGTTCGGCTTGCTCGCGATCGTCGTCTGGGGCATCTGGATCGACGCGCGCATCAACGGCATGTCGCCGCGCGATCGCGCGCACTGTTCCGCGACACCGAAGTCGGGCTCCAGCCGACGTTCCACCTGGGCTCGGTGATCGTCGCCGATCGTTCCTGACGCTGCTGTGGATCGCGCTCGTGCGGCCCGCGCGGCGCAGCAACCGCCGCGCGGTGCTGAACTGGGCGGCCGGCGTGACGCTGGCGTGGGGCCTCGTACTCGACGATCTGGCTGCCGTACCTCGATTCGCGCCGCAGCTATCGCGCGATCGATGGAGGACGCTCGACGCGCATCTGCCCGCGCGACGGCTGCGTCGCGAGCCGCAACCTCGGCGAGCCGCAGCGCGCGCTGTTGTTCTATTTCGCGGGCGTCGCGACCGTGCGCGAGGAGACGCACGCCATGGCGCGACTGCCGCGCGCTGCTCGTCCAGTACGGCCGCGATCGACGGCGACCCCGCCGGCGCTCGACGGCTGGCGCGTCGAGTGGCAGGGCGGCCGCCGCGGCGACGACACCGAGCGCTACGTGCTCTATCTGCAGGACAGGCGCCGTGAAATTCATCGACGAAGCGATCATCGAAGTGATCGCCGGCGACGGCGGCAACGGCGCCGCGTCGTTCCGCCGCGAGAAGTACGTCCCGCGCGGCGGGCCCGACGGCGGCGACGGCGGACGCGGCGGCAGCATCTAGGCGGTCGCCGATCGCAACATCAACACGCTGATCGACTACCGCTACGCGCGCATCCATCGCGCGAAGCGCGGCGAGAACGGCCGCGGCGCCGACAAGTACGGCCGCGGCGCCGACGACATCGTGCTGCGCATGCCGGTCGGCACCGTGATCACCGACGCCGACACCGGCGAGGCGATCGCCGACCTCGACGCGACGGCGCGCGCGCGCTCGTCGCGAAGGGCGGCAAGGGCGGCCTCGGCAACATCCACTTCAAGTCGAGCACCAACCGCGCGCCGCGCCAGATCACGCCCGGCGAAGAGGGCGAGCAGCGGCGGCTGCATCTCGAGCTCAAGGTGCTCGCCGACGTCGGGCCTGCTCGGCATGCCGAACGCCGGCAAGTCGACGTTGATCCGCGCGATCTCGGCGGCGCGGCCCGAAGGTCGCCGACTATCCGTTCACGACGCTCGCGCCGAATCTCGGCGTCGTGCGCATCGACGAAGGACCGCAGCTTCGTCGTCGCCGACATTCCGGGGCTGATCGAAGGCGCCGCCGAAGGCGCGGGCCTCGGCCATCAGTTCCTGCGCCACCTGCAGCGCACGCGGCTGCTGCTGCACTCGTCGACATCGCGCCGCTCGATCCCGATGCCGATCCGGTCGCCGACGCGCGCGCGATCGCGCAAGGAGCTGACGAAGTACGACGCCGCGCTGGCCGCAAAGCCGCGCTGGCTGGTGCTGAACAAGCTCGACCTGTTGCCCGAAGACGAGCGCGAGACGCGCGTCAAGGCGTTCGTCAAGGCGTTGCGCTGGAAGGGTCCGGTGTTCGCGATCTCGGCGATCAACGGCGAAGGCTGCCGCGAGCTGACGTTCGCGGTCCAGGACTGGCTCGATGCGCATCCGGCGACCGCCGAAGCGCACCGGTCGACGAGCACCGCGCCGGTCGTCGTCACGCCCGCGCCGGTCGCACGCGCGGCGGCGCCGCGACGCGCGATGACCGGGACGCCATGACGACGCCATCGCTCGTCGCGCAGCGCATCGCGGCTGGTGGTCAAGGTCGGCTCGAGCCTCGTCACCAACGACGGGCGCGGACTCGATCACGCCGCGGTCGCGCGCTGGGCCGCGCAGATCGCGGAGCTGACGCGCGCGGGCAAGCGAGTCGTGCTCGTCTCGTCGGGCGCGATCGCCGAGGGCATGCAAGCGGCTCGGCTGGTCGACGCGGCCGCGCGCGATCCACGAGCTGCAGGCGGCGGCCGCCGTCGGCCAGATGGGACTCGTGCAGGCCTACGAATCGGCGTTCGCGCAGTTCGGCCTGCACACCGCGCAGATCCTGCTGACGCACGACGACCTCGCCGACCGCCGCCGCTATCTCAACGCGCGCACGACGCTGCACGACGCTGCTCGGCGCTGCGACGTGATCCCGATCATCAACGAGAACGACACGGTCACGACCGACGAGATCCGCTTCGGCGACAACGACACGCTCGGCGCGCTCGTCACGAACCTGATCGAGGCCGACGTGCTCGTGCTGCTCACCGACCAGCACGGGCTGTATACGGCGGATCCGCGGCAGCGACCCGGCGGCGACGCTCGTGCGCGACGCGCGCGCGGGCGATCCGGCGCTCGAGCGATGGCGGGCGGCGCGGGCAGCGCGCTCGGCCGCGGCGGCATGCTGACCAAGGTGCTCGCCGCGAAGCGCGCGGCGCGCTCCGGCGCGTCGACGGTCATCGCGTGCGGGCGCGAGCCCGACGTGCTGACGCGGCTCGCCGCGGGCGAGGCGATCGGCACGACGCTGACGTCGCGAGCGCACGTCGCTCGCGCGCGCGCAAGCAGTGGCTCGCCGATCACGTGCGGCTCGCCGGCCGGCTGACGCTCGACGCCGGCGCGGTGCGCGCGCTCGCGCAGCGACGGCAAGAGCCTGCTGCCGATCGGCGTGGTCGCGGTCGACGGCAACTTCGAGCGCGGCGAGATCGTCGGCTGCTTCGCGCCCGACGGCCGCGAGATCGCGCGCGGCCTCGTCAACTACGGCGCGCAGGAAGCCGCGCGCATCCTGCGCAAGCCGTCATCGGAGATCGAGGCGATGCTGGGCTACGTCGACGAGCCCGAGCTGATCCACCGGGACAACCTGGTGCTGCTCGGCTGATCCAGCGACCGATCGCGGCGCGCGCGAATGCGCGGCGGCGTTCGCTTCGGGAATGCTTCGGTTCGACAGCCGCGCCGCTCTCCCCTACACTTCGGCGCACCGAACGACAAGCACGCGCGGGCGCCACCCGCGGCGCAACGCCACATCAGGGGGACATCGGATGAATCTGGTCGATCGCGTCAAGGGCAATCACTCGTCGAGCCGCGCAACGAATGGGCGAAGATCGCCGCCGAGCCCGCTACCGTGCAATCGCTCTACACGGGCTGGATCATGATCCTCGCGGCGATCGGCCCGATCGCGTTGCTGCTCGCGATGCAGTCGATCCAGTTCGCGATCGCGCAGTACGTGCTCGTCGCTGATCATCACGTTCGTGCTGGCGCTGATCGTCGACGCGCTGGCGCCGTCGTTCGGCGGCACGAAGGATTTCATCGCGTCGCTCAAGCTGACCGCGTACAGCTACACGGTCGCGTGGCTCGCCGGCATCTTCAACCTGCTCGGCGTGCTCGGCAGCGTGCTCGCGCTGGTCGCGACGATCTATGCGTTCTACACGTTCTTCCTGGGCGCGCCGGTGCTCAAGAAGTCGTCCCCGGAAAAGGCGGTGCCGTTCACCCTCGTCATCGTGCTGTGCGGCATCGTGCTCGGCTTCCTCGCGGGCTCGTGTTCAGCGGCATGATGATGACGCCGCGCATCAACACCGGGATGGGGATGCGTGCGATGCAGGCGTCGGAATCGGGTCGAGATGCACGCGATCTCCGAGCATCGTGCGATGCTCCCGACGGCATTGCGCGACGTCCGGGTTCGCGTACGACGCCGGCATCTCGGGGTGCGCCCAGCCGTACAGCCGCTCGCGCCGCGTCTGCGGACGCGTGTGCAGATAGCGCTCGAGCTCCATCAGCCCGCGCCGATAGACTTCGCGCTTGAAGTCGATCACCGATTCGAGCGGAACCCAGTAGTCGTGCCAGCGCCACGCGTCGAACTCCGGATGGTCGCGTCGCGCGCAGGCTGACGTCGTTGTCGCGGCCGACGAGCCGCAGCAGGTACCAGATCTGCTTCTGCCCGCGGTAGCTGCCGCGCCACTCGCGCTTGATCCAGTGTTGCGGAACTTCGTAACGCAGCCAGTCGCGCGTGCGGCCGAGAACCCTGACGTGCTGCGGCTGTAGCCCGACTTCCTCGTGCAGTTCCCGGTACATCGCCTGCTCGGGCGCCTCGCCGGGATTGATGCCGCCTTGCGGAAACTGCCAGGAATGCTCGCGGACCCGTTTGCCCCAGAAAACCAGGTTCCTGCCGTTGACGATAACGATGGCGACGTTCGGGCGATAGCCGTCACGATCGAGCATCGCGGTCACCCCGATGCAAAAGTAGTTGACCTATTGTTGCACAGTGCGACGGGTGTTGCCTAGCGGCGACAATGCGGCACGCGCCGCCGCATGTCCATGCGACGCGCCCACAAGCCTCGAGTGGACCCGCGTGCCGGCCGCCTCCCGCTCGGATGAAGGTAGAATAAGTGCCGCTCATCTGCGAAGGATCGCCATGTATCGGCAGAAGTGCAGAATTGTCGTTCACTTCTTCGCAACGTTCGGTTGATCGAGCCAGTGGCGAGGCACTGCCGCAGTCTATTCACCATTCTGGTCGGTCCGTGTCGGTCATGGCTGCTGGCGCTGCCGCTGGCGTTATCGCTGGCCGGTGCGTACGCGACCGCAGCCGATGCGCCAACCGTAAACTTCATCCTCACGTACGACGCGCCCGACGTTCGGCTCGAAGGCGCGTTCGAGCGGATCGACGCGGATCTCTCGCGTAGCGCAAAGGTACTGCACGGCGTCGGGGGCGGCCCCCATCGGATCGTGTTGCCGGTGGACCCCGGAATCCGCGGACATTACCGGCTTTTCGCGTGGTGGCCGCGCGTCGCGTACACCGGTGTCGATGCCGAAATACGAGTGCATCCGCTGGGCACGCGGGCATCGTTGGGCCCGCGCGCCAAGGCGGGGCAATGGAATGCCGTCGGCATCTTCGAGCTGCCTGCGACCGGCGCAGCGATTGAAATCGTCGGATCGCCGGGCGCTGAGCTGGTCGTCGATTCATTCCGACTGCAATACATCGGCGCCGAGGCGCCGCCGCTCAGCATCGAAACGAACGCGCTGCCGATCGCGGTTGCCGGGCTTCCATACGAAGCGGCGATTGAAGTCATCGGCAACATCGGGGCGCCCCGCTTCGCCGTCGACGCCAGCCAACTTCCCGCCGGGTTGACGCTCGATCCAGCCAGCGGAACGCTGGCAGGCGTTCCGGAGGTCACCGGCCACTACGAGTTCGACGTCGAAGCATTCGACGGCAATGGGCAACGCGCGCAACGGCGCTTCGCGCTCGAAGTCACGCCAACGCCGGCGGCTGAACCGAGCGCGCCCGCCGATGCGAAATCGGGCGGCGCCGCGACCAAGGACGGCGTCGCATCGGGTACGCCGCCCAATCTGGCGAACCTGATCGGGTTGATCGCCGCGCTGCCGGAAGGCGGATGGGCACAGGCGAGTCTCAACAGCTATTCCAGCGCGTGGACCCCGCCGGACCTGCGTCCGCTCGTCGGCCAAGGCAATCCCGACCCGATGAAGATCATCCTCGCCTGGAGCGGCTTCGCGTGGGACCCCAATCGCGGCGACCTGCTGCTCTTCGGCGGCGGGCACGCGAACTACTCCGGCAATGACGTCTACCGCTGGCGCGGCACGACGCGGCGCTGGGAGCGCGCAGCGCTGCCCAGCGAGGTCAAGCAGGACAGCTTTTTCAACTGGCCGCCCATCGACGGCTGGGATGCGGCACCCGCCTCTGCGCACACCTACGACAACAACATCTTCTTCCCGCATATCGATCGCCTGGTGGTCTTCGGCGGCGCCACATACGACAGCGGCAGCGGGTACCGACGCGAATTGACGCCGACCACGAGCCGCCCGACCGGCCCGTACTTTTTCAATCCGGCGAAAGCCGATCCGAACAAGGTGGGCGGCACGACCGGTTCGCACGTCAAGCGGGTTGCGCCGCATCCCGAAGTGGTCGGCGGCAACATGTGGACCAACCGCGACCTCTTCGCCAACCTTCCGGGTAACCCGGTGGTGGCGCTGACACACGTCAACGGCTGCACCGCTTACGCCGATGAAAACGGCAAGGACGTGGCGTACGTCGCGGCGCGGTCCGGCGGCAGCACGGATCTGAATCTATTCAAATACACGGTCAATTCATTGACGAGCCCATCGCTCGATACGTTGCAGAAGGTCGGCACGTTCTGGAGTGGACCGGCGTCGCCGACCGCGTGCGCGCTCGATCCGGTGCGCAAGCTGTTCGTGCGCCTTGGTACGAATGCGATTCCCTTCGTGTACTGGAATCTGGCCACGCCGGGCGTGGGCAACCCCGATGTGCGCGTGGCACCGGCGGATCCGACGCGGAGAATTCGCCTCGCTCCTGGCCAGCCATCAAATCGATCTCGAATACTGCGGCCTGGATTTCGATCCGGTGCGCCGCCGCTTCCTGCTGTGGTGCGGCGACGGCCGCGTCTGGGCGCTGACGCCACCCGCGGCTGCGTCGCCGTCGGGATGGACGATCGTGCGGCAGCCATCGCCGACGCTCGCAAAGCCGAACGGCGACGTGGGCACGGGAATACTCGGCAAGTGGAAATACATCTCCAGCCTCGATGCGTTCATCGGATTGCAGGACCCGGTGCAGGGCAACATCTGGATCTACAAGCCGGTCGGCTGGGTGAACCCCCAGGGCGGCAGCGCGCTTCCACCGTCGCCCCCTGCCAATGTGAGCGCCTCCGACGGCACGTCGACGACGAGCGTCACGATTGCGTGGACCGCGTCGACCAACGCGACCAGTTACACGATCTACCGCTCGACGGCGTTCGGAACAAACGGCGCTGCGATCGGCACATCGGCGGGCACCAGCTTCAATGACACGACGGCCGTGGCCGGTACGACGTACTTCTACGGCGTTACCGCCACCGGTGCCGGCGGCACCAGCGCGTTGTCCGCGCAGGACAGCGGCTTTCGCGCCAGCACGCCTTCGTCGGGCATCAATGTCGCGCTTGCCGTGAACGGCGGCGTCGCGATCGCCTCTACCACGAACAGCGCCGGTTTTCCGCCCAGCGCAGTCATCGACAACAAGCGCTCGGGCGCCGGCTGGGGCACTGGCGGCGGGTGGAACGACGCAACTTCCGGCGAGTTTCCGGACTGGATCCAGGTGCGCTTCAATGGCGTCAGGACCATCGACCGCGTGGTCGTCTACTCGGTGCAGGACAACTACGTCAATCCGATCGAACCGAGCGACGCGATGACATTTTCGCTTCGGGGCATCACCGATTTCCTGGTTCAGGGCTTCGACGGCGCGAACTGGGTGACACTCGCCACGGTGAGCGGCAATCAGCTGGTGAAGCGCAGCGTCACGTTCGCGCCGTATGCAACCGATCGGATCCGCATCTGGATTACGCGCGCGGTCGGCAAAAATTGGTCACGCATCACCGAAGTAGAGGCATGGGCATCCGCGGCGAGCCTCACGGAGACCAACTTCGCGCTTGCCGTTAACGGCGGCGTCGCGACCGCCTCCACCACGAACAGCGCCGGTTTTCCGCCCAGCGCAGTCATCGACAACAAGCGCTCGGGCGCCGGCTGGGGCACCGGCGGCGGGTGGAACGACGCAACTTTCGGCGCGGACGCGTTTCCCGGACTGGATCCAGGTGCAGCTTCAATGGCGTCAGGACGATCGACCGCGCGGTCGTCTACTCGGTGCAGGACAACTACCTGAATCCGGCCGAGCCGACGGACACGATGACGTTCTCGCTACGCGGCATCACCGATTTCGCCGTGCAGGGATTCGATGGCGCGAACTGGGTCACGCTCGCCACGGTCAGCGGCAACCGGCTGGTGAAGCGCAGCGTCACGTTCGCGCCTTATGCGACCGATCGCATGCGCATCTGGATTACGCATGCGCTCGCCAGTTGGTCGCGCGTCACCGAAGTCGAGGCATGGGGCAACTGACGCACCGGGGACGCGGAATCCGCACCGCGCGCCGATCGAATTCGGTGGCGTCGCCACCATAACGCAGTCAGGGACGGCGCTTCGTCAATCCGAAGACTACGATCTGGTCGTCCTGGTACGCGGGTGCGCCGAGCGTCGCCTCGACCTCCGGCAAGCATTTCGTGACGTCCGGCCATAGCGAACCCGGGTCGGTGGCCATGTTGCGCGCCTTCAGGTGGAGGACGAGGTAGTCGGCGCCACGTGTGTCGCCCCGCATGAGCGACGACAGATGCACGAGCCAGCGCATCTTCATGCCGCTTCGTTCTTCCGGATATTCGCCGAAGTCGTAAATGCCGCACACGGGCGTCACCAGTCCGATCCGGATCAGCTGACGATGCACATCCTGGTAGATCGACTGCGGGTTGAAGTGTGATTCGAGCCGCCACGGCGCCTCGATCAGCGTCACGCTTCCCGGCGGGCGTTTCCCGAGCTCGGCATAGAACGCGGGGATCGGATCGGTCGGCACGCGCTGCACGTACGGATTTCGTGCCGGGTCGTAGTCGAACTGATAGCGCAGGTGTCCCCAGAACTGGTTCGGATAGTGCCATTCTTCGCGGATCGGGCCCGCCAGGAACAGTCCGATGATCAGTGCGCCGCCGGCGACCGCTCGCATCACGGGCGCACCCGATCGCGCGACGACGGTTGCGATGCCTTCGGCGGTCAGCAGCAGCACGAACGGCAGCGCGGGCACGAGGTAGCGCGCGAGAACGAGCGGATGGGATATCCATTCGGCACCACTCGATGCGACCACGACCGAGCCGATGCCGACGACGGCGGCGATGTATTGCGCGAGATCGCGGTCGCGCCGCAGCAGTTGCGTGAACCCGAGCGCGGTTGCGCCCCACAAGAGTGCCGCCACCAGCGGCGATCCCGTGCCGGACAGCATCCGCAGAGTGCGATAGAGGCTTTCCAGCGTTACCGCATCCCGGCCCGCTTTCTGGCTGAACGGGTCCCAGTCGACGACGAGCGGCGGGAGCAGCGCCAACGCGAGCAACAGCGCGGTCGCGGTACCGAGCGTCACCAGGCGGCGCAGCTGCCGTGCGCATCGTTGTCGATCGAGACTGAGTCTGCCTCGCTCGCGAGAGGGCCGCGCATGATTTGCGCGGCGACTTGCACGCCGTAATACAGGAACGGCAGCAGCGTGAACGGCAGCGTGACCGTATGCAGCCAGCCCGCCAGGAACGTCGCAGCCACGTAGATCGCGCCGTCCCGGTTGCGACCGTGCAACCACCACTCGCGAAACGCGATGATCGCCACGAACGTCAGCAGGCTGGTCAGCGCATACGGACGCGCGACCTTGCTGTGATAGACGAGCAGCGGCGAAATCGCAATGAGCGCGGTCCAGATCGCGCGAGTGGGCAGCGCAAACCAGCGCGCGATCAGTCGCGGACCGACGAGCAGCAACCCGACGCCGGCAAGCAACGACGGCACATGCATTCCCCACTCCGACAGCCCGATCGTCCGATAGAGCCACTGGTAGTAGAGCGTGAGCGGAATGCTGTAATCGGCGTAGCCGAAGTGCGTCAGGATGTCCACGGGGCTCGAATGCAGCAGCTTGTGGATCGCATGCCACTCGTCGTCGATGAGGATCTGGATGTCGAGCTGCCACGCGCGCAACGCCGACCCGACGACGAAACGCCGCCAGCAGCAGCGCATTCCATGGAGCGCCGGGCCGCGTCGAACGAGCGGTTCGTTCGTCACTCATTGCCGTGTCGACAACCGCATGCCGGCCGGCTGCGCCAGCCTCAATCGACCGTCATCCGGACGCGGCCGGTCCGCCGCTTGCGACGGGCAGGCGCCATTCGGGGCGCGTCGGAAAAGATGCGCGGCGTCGCGGCGCCGATGCGCCACAGCAGGTATTGCAGGCTCACGCCGCAGCACGCCGAGGCCATAGACGACGGAGCGGCGAAAATCGATCTCGCTCGCGTCCTCGAAGTATTTCGTCGGGCACGAGATCTCGCCGATGCGCATGCCGAACGCATGCGCCTGCACGAGCATCTGGTTGTCGAAGATGAAGTCCTGCGAATTCGCGAGCAGCGGCAGCTCGGTCAAGCACGCGCCGCGAGAACGCGCGGTAGCCGGTGTGGAATTCGGACAGCTTGGTGCCGATCATCAGGTTCTGCACGGCGGTCAGCACGCGGTTCGACGACGTACTTGTAGAGCGGCATCCCGCCGCGCAGCGCGGTGTTGCCGAGGATGCGCGATCCGATCACGACGTCGTAGACGCCCGACGCGATCATCGCCGCCATCGCGGTGATGAGCTTCGGCTCGTACTGGTAGTCGGGATGCAGCATGACGACGATGTCGGCGCCGTCGGCCAGTGCGGCGCCGGTAGCATGTCTTCTGGTTCGCGCCGTAGCCGAGGTTACGCGGATGGCGATGCGTGACGAGGCCGAGCTCGCGCGCGACCGCGAGCGTCGCGTCGTCGCTGCCGTCGTCGACCAGCAGCACGCATGTCGACGATGTCATGCGGAATCGCCGCATAGCATTGCGCAAGCGTCTTCTCCGCACGGTACGCGGGCATGACGACGGCGATCCTGTTTCCGTGCAGCACGATTCGAGCGTATCCGAACGCCTCTTTGGGCGTCGGCGATAATACACAACGCGCTGGCCCGGGCGGCGGCGCGCACTGGCGCAGTCGGATGCAAGGGTCAGTGTGGCGATCCCCGATCCGGTTCGCGCACGCGCGGACCAGCGGACGGTGTTGCCGCGCGCTGCTGCAGGCACTGCGCGCGACGCTCCTGGAACGAAGGGCTGCGCCGCACGCGCTCGTCGCCGACGAGCGCATGGATCTCCAGCGGTTCGACACGGCCGCGCAGGCGCACGCTGCCGATCGGCAGCGTTGCGAAATCGGTGACGCGAGCCGCGGTTTCGGGTCCAAGCAGGATGGCCATGCCCATAGGTCTTCGTCTCGCCTTCGAGGCGCGCCGCGACGTTGACGGCGTCGCCGATCGCCGAGTAATCGAAGCGGTGATTCGAGCCGAAATTGCCCACGGTGCACAGCCCCGTGTTGATGCCGATGCCCGCCTCGAGACGCGGGAGACGCCTGGTCCTGCGCCACTGATTCGTTGAGCCGCTCGAGCCTTTCCCGGATTCGCAGCGCGGCGCGACACGCGAGCGCGGGATGATCGGGTTGATCGAGGGGCGCATTCCAGAACGCCATGATCGCATCGCCGACGTACTTGTCGACGGTGCCTCCATGCTCGAGGATCGCGTCGGTGGCCGCGTGCGAGAAACGCGTTGACGACCTGCGTCAGCGTCGGCAGGGTCGAGCCGCTCGGACAGCGCGGTGAAACCGCGCAGGTCGCAGAACAGGATGGTCAGCTCCCGCAATTCGCCGCCGAGTTCCGGCAGCTTCGGGTTGCTCGACGACGCGATCGACCATCGACGGCGCGAGATAGCGCTGGAAGATCCGGCGGATGTGTCGCCGCTCCTTGTCGAGCAATCCGTACCGGTACAGCGAGAGGCCGATGAAGGTCGTCGATGATCGCGACGATCGGCACCGCGCTCGCCTGCCAGACGCCGAAGCGCGCGAGCGCGAACTGCGCCGATACGTCGACACGACCACCACGAGCGCGATGCCGCAAAGGGACGCCAGCGCGAGCGATAGCCGCGATACGGCGAATGCCAAGCCGACCGCGGCGACGAGCATGAACGCCGTCTCGAGCCAGCGGGCCGCGGCCGGACGGTGAAAGATGCCGCTCGTGCAGGATGGAGTCGACGACGGTCGCGAGCCGCTCGACACCCGGCATGACCGCCGTGAACGGCGATACGAACGTGTCGCGCGTGCCGAGCGCGTTGGAGCCCAGCAGGACGATGCGATCGCGAAAAACCGCAGGCGGCACGGCGCCTTCGAGCACCTGCGAAAGTCCGTAGGTCGGAAACGCCGGCGACGGTCCGAGATAGTCGATGAGCATTCGCATTGCCAGGATCGGTCGGGCACGTGCATCGCTCCCAAGCGCGATGCCGCGGCCCAGCTCGACGCCGACCGTCGCTCCACGGCACGCCCAGATAGCGTTGCGCAACGCGCACCGCCATCGACGGGTAGTAGTCGAGATCGAATTCGAGCGCCGGATACTCGTAGCGCGGCGCGCCGTCGATGTCGTACGCGACGAGCATGTGCCCGAGCGTCGCATGCTTCGGCAAGCACCGCAAGCGGCGTCAACGCAGTCCCGTCGGCGCGAGCGCAGCGGCCGGAAGTCGGGACGTGTTGCGAAGCCGTGCATACGCGACATCGGTACGACAGCGTCCGGCTTTGTCACGCGCGCCTGCCGAACTTGAACGCGAACGGCAACACGACGTTGCCCGCTTCGCGGATCGCCTGCGCGAGCGCGGCATCGCCACTGCTTTCATCGCGAATGGCGAGCATCGCCGCTGGCGCTGTCGCGATCGGCGAGCAGGATGTCGATGCCGATCGTCCGTGCACCGGCCCGGTGCAGCAGTGCCGACGAGCTCCGCGAGCCTGGCACGCGGCACCGGCCACCGTCCGAGTCTTGCGATGCGCGCGTCGTCGATCATCACGATGACCGTCTCGGGCCCGGCAGGCCGTGCGTCACCGCGCACGCGCATCTGCGCGTCGAGCGCGATGAGCTCGAGCCGGCGCAGCCATGGCACGTCGAGCGCGACGAGGTGCGCGCCGGCGAACGCCAGCATGATCGCACAGGGCGAGACCGCAAAGCTTCAGGTCGCGCGACCGCCCGGTCGGGCAAGTGTGCTAGTTGAACGTGGCACGCGCGAGCAGGTCGGCCAGACGCCGCGCGCCCCACGGCATCGGCGGCGTGGGTGCGGAACCGCGGCGAACATCCGTTCCTTGCCCGGGCGACGCCAGTACGACGGTCGCTCCTGCCTGCTGGTCGCGACCGGACACCGCAACCCGGCCGCGCAGCAGCGCAACCGAGGTCTGTTCCGGCGTCGTCTCCGATCAGCCAGTCGGTGCCGCGGACGGCGGCGATCGCGGTCTCGGTCTCGACCTCGAAATTGCCGTCCGGCGTGACTTTCGCAACGAACAGGCGCAGCGCACCCGCGACGAGTGCGAGCCTCGCCTTGACGTTGCGCGACTCGCGCTGGTATTCATCGATGCGCACGCGAGTGTTCTCGCCAACCGAGACGATCGAGCCGTCCTCGAGTGCGATCTTCGCCTTGCCGGCCGTCGAGACGATGGCATCGCCCCGGCGGACCAGCGCGTTGGCGGTCAGAGGCTTGCGCGATCCGGCGGACTCCGTGAACACCGTGCCACGCACCGCGAGCACCGATCCGACGACCGCCTCGGCAGCCGTTGCCGAGCCGGCGGCGAACAGGGCAACCACGACAAGGCATGCGCCCGCAACGCGTCGGTACGACTTCCCACATGGGATTTTCCTCCTGTGCTAGCGAAACACCCACCACCTGTACACGAGATAATTGACGACCGTCAGCAGGATGGTCGTCAGGATCTGTGCCGGCCAGACGGGCATGCCGGACTCGGTGAGCGCTGCCAGCAGCGCCGAGTTGGCCGCTAGCTGTGCTGCGATGGCGACGACGAAGCGCACGCCCGCCGCCTGCACGCCGCGGGTAGGCGCGAAGATATGCGCATACGAAAGAACGAATCGCGTCAAAGCGCCGGCCAGAAACCCGATTGCGCTCGCCGGGACGGGCGCCAATCCCGCCCGGATCAGCGCGTACATCAACGCGTAGTGCGCAGCGACGGCCGCAAAGCCGGTGATGACGTGCAGCGAAAAACTGTGCAGCCAGTGCGCGAGCCCGCTGCCGGAGGGCCGCCGGAGCAACAACTGCAACAGCGAGGATGACGCGGTGCGCCGATCAGTGCGGACGTCGTGGTCCAAAACGCAAGTTCCCGGAAGCGACCGATCGGTCGGGAATCCAGGGCGAGCCGAAACACTCCCCGGATCATACAAAAAGCGCTGCGCGAATGCCGCGCCTTCGGAGTTTACCCGGCGGCTGCGTCCGTGCGACGGCAAGCGTTCGCATATCATGTGGCCGGCGACGAACCGATGAGCGCCTTGCCGTCCCGTACCGTGACGTTCATGTTCACCGACATCGAAGGGTCGGTAGGCCTCATTCAGCGACATGGCGACGCGATGAGCCAAGCGCTCGCCCGTCATCACGCTGTCCTTCGGCACGCCGTCGATGCGCATCGCGGACACGTTTTCAACGTGGTCGGTGACGCGTTCTGCTGCGCGTTTCCGGACACCACGGATGCCGTCGCCGCGGCGCTCGAGGCGCAACGCGGGCTGCACCGTGAATCGTGGGGCGCGATCGGCACGCTACGCGTGAGAATCGGCATGCATACCGGTGCAGCCGACGTGCGAGACGGTGAATATGCATCGTCGCTGGCGCTGGTGCGCGCGCAGCGGGTAATGGCGGCCGGGCATGGCGGACAGATACTGCTTTCCGCAGCGGCCGCAGCGGAGGTTCGGTCGCGCCTTCCGGCCGGTACGACATTGCGCGACCTGGGCGTGCAGAAACTGCGCGGATTGAGCGACGCCGAGGCGATCTTCCAGTTGGTGGCCGCCGATCTGCCGTCCGAGTTCCCGCCGCTTCGCACCGAAGATCACGGTGCGGGTTCCGCCGCGCTCTTGCAGGACCTCGTGCGCGGCCGCCTCGTCGGGCGCACGGCGGAGTCCGGCCAGCTGCAGCAGCACTGGAACCAGGCGCAACAGGCACGCGGCCACCTCGTGTTGCTGTCGGGTGAACCGGGGGTCGGGAAGACCCGCCTCGCGCAGGAGTTGGTCGCGCATGCGCAGCAAGGCGGCGCGGCGCTGTTGCGAGGCGGTTGCTACGAATATGAAGCGACGACGCCCTACCTTCCGTTCGTCGATGCCTTCCGCGAGTGGGCGCACTGGGCAAGCGACGATCACCTGCGCAGCACGTTGGGGCCGTCGGCAGGGGAGATCGCCAAGTTGGCGCCGGAAATCGAAACCAAACTGGGCCCGCTCGCGCCGAACGCGGCGTTATCGCCCTCCGAAGAGCGACTGCGGCTCTTCGACAGCATCGCCCGCTTCCTGCAGTCGCTCGCCGCCGCACGTGGATTGCTGGTCTTCATCGACGATTTGCACTGGGCCGATCAGGGGACGCTGTCGCTGCATGCATTACCTGCTTCGGCATTTGCGCAGCGACCGGGTTCTGATCCTCGGCGCCTATCGCGAAGTCGAGCTCGACCGCTCGCATCGCGCTGGCGCGCGCGCTCGTCGAATGGAATCGCGAGCGTCTTGCGACACGCATTGCACTGGGTCGGCTGTCGCACGACGACACCGGCACGCTGCTTGCCACGCTGTTCGGCCAAAGCGTGTCGCCGGAATTCGTCTCCGTGCTCTATCGCGAGACCGAAGGCAACCCGTTCTTCATCGAGGAGGTCATCAAGTCGCTGATCGAGCAAGGTCAAGTCTACCGTGAGAACGGCGCATGGAACCGCAAGGAAACGCACGAGCTCACGATCCCGCAAAGCGTCAAGGAAGCGATCGGCCGCCGGCTCGACCGCCTGAGCGAGCCGGCTGCGGACGCGCTGCGCACGGCGGCGGCGCTCGGCAAGGTCTTTTCATTTCACGAATTGGCTGCCGTGGCATCGTCCACCGAGGATGCGTTGCTCGACGCCCTCGACGAAGCGAATGCGTCGCAGTTGATTCGGGCCGATGACACGAAGCCACTCGCATCGACGCCCGGCGACAGCTTCTCGTTCACGCACGACAAGATCCGCGAAGTGCTGTACGAAGAACTTAACCCGATCCGGCGCCGCCGATTGCATCAGCGGATCGGCGAAACGCTCGAGAAGCTGTACGCGGGGGCGACCGGCCACCGTCCTGGATCAGATGCCAATGAGCACGCACAGGACCTGGCGTACCACTTCACCCAGGCCGGTGACCTCCCGCGATCGCTGATCCACCTGCAGCGGGCCGCCGATGCGGCCGAGCGCGTGTTCGCGCTCGACGAGGCCATCGAGTTCCTCGCGGAGGCCCGCGAAACGGCGGAAGCGCTGGGCCATGCCGACGAGATTGCGGCGCTCGATGAACGGATCGGCGACGCTCATGTCGCGCGCGGTGCGATTGCGCCAGCCATCGAGCACTACGAACGCGCGCTCCCGGCCGCGAAGACGACACAGACGCGCGCGGCGCTGAAGGTCAAGGTGGGCAATGCGTGCGCACCGATCGGCGATCCGCAGGGATTGGCTCGACTCGAGGAGGCGCTGGTGGAGCTCGATCCTGCGACGCAGGCGGCGCCGCTCGCGCTTGCCACCGCGCTCGTCGGCCGCCATCACCACTATCGAACGCACCACCGAAAGGCCATCGAGTATCTGGAGCGCGCACGACAGCTCGCCGAGCCGCTCGACGATGCCTTCGCGCTCGTCAATATCTATACGTATCTCGCCGGCGCCCACCAGCATCTGTTGGCCTACGACGAGAGCGATCGTTGGGCGCGTGCAAGCATCGAGCTCGGCGAGCGCCGGGATTTTCCCGTAGGCACTGCAATGGGCTATGAATTCCTCGCCGAGAATGCCGCAGGACGCGGCCATTGGCAGGACGCGCTGCGCTATGCCGCACTCGACGATGAGCACGGCCGCAAGACCGGGTCGCTCGCGCGCATTGCCTGGAGCGGATTCGGCCGCGCGCAGGCGCTGTGGGGGCAAGGCTCGCTGGAGGCGGCTCGCGACGCGATAGTCGACGCGCTGTTGCTCTGCGAGCGGATCGGCGATGACCGGCTCGCCATATGGCTCGGGTCGTTCCTGGCGGTCGTGCTGGCCGACCTGGGCGACTTCGACGCGGCACAAACGCGCGCGGACCACGGCTGGGAACGCGCGCGACGCCTGGAGCAGATCGCGTTGTCCGCCTGGGCCATGAATTCGCTCGGCTACGTGGCGATGATGCGCGATGATGTCATCGAAGCGATCGGCTGGTACGAGCGGTACCTGGCGCTGATTCGCGACACCGAGAACAACATCGCGCGAAACCTGGTCCTCGGCCGCGCGACCGAGGCATTCCTTCGCGCCGATCGATTCGACCAAGCGCAAACGATTGCCGATCAGGCACTGGCGGTGGCGGAATTGGGCACCGCGCCGCATTACCGGGCGCTCGCACGGCAGGTGCACGGTCGGATATCGATGGCGCGCAACCGACGGGGCGAAGCGCGGTCCGCCTTCGAGGATGCGATAGCGACTTTTGCGTCGATCGGCAGCCGACTGGAGCTATCACGAACCCTGTATCACCGGGGGTTGCTGTCGGCTGTCGAGGGGAATGCCGAGGCCGCCCGCATCGATGCAAAGCGCGCGCTCGACGAGTTCGCGGCCATGCGCGCGACGCGCGACGGCAAGCTGGCAGCGGCGATCGTACAATGACGCGAGGATTCACTCCCACCTTCGGAAGGCAAACCATGCGTACGTTGGCGGTGTTCGTGCTGGTGCTTTTCGTCGCGGGCTGCGCGACGCAGGCGGAACGCGCGGCGGCGATACAGCGGGACGTGGACGACATGATTCGCGTGTACGGCCCGGGCTGCGAGAGGCTCGGGTACAAGACCGACTCTGACCCGTGGCGTGACTGCGTCTTGCGGCTCGCGACGAACGACCGTCTCGAACGCCGGGATTTCACGACGACGAACTGCTTCGGCAACCGCGGGTTCTTCCACTGCAATACGTTCTGACCAGGAGCATGGAAGTTTCCGGCCGCGCGTACAACAGGCGGTGCATCGGGCAGCGGGTAGCGACGCGGCAGATGGCACAATGTCGGCGTGGCCGCCGTCGACATCGATCTCGGATTCGCGAGCGCGCGTGACGCGCGATACCTTGCCGTGCTCGCGCGCGACCTCATCGAAGCCGGCTTGGGATGGGGTTATCGGCCGAACCGGATTGCTGCGCTCATTCGTGACCCGGAGACGGTCGCGCTGGTTGCGCGCGAGCGCTCGCGCGCCAGTCGGGTTCGCCATCATGCGGTTCGGCGATGAGCGCGCGCATCTGGTGCTGCTCGCCGTGCAGCCCGCGCATCAGCGCCGCGGCATCGGCCGGCGGCTGCTCGAGTGGCAGTTGGAATCCGCTCTCGTTGCCGGCCTGACGTCGGTTCACGTCGAGCTTCGCGCGAGCAACGCGGCGGCTTACGCGTTCTATCGCTCGGCGGGCTTCGCGGAAACCTTCCGCGTGCCCGGTTATTACGGCGGACGCGAGACCGCGCTTCGGATGATCAGGCTGCTTCGCGTTGCGAGCGCGGACCGACATTGAACGGGCGACTGCTCGGGCAGCATGCTTCACTTCACCGCCCGAGCACTCGTCCAGTGCTTGCGTTACGGCACGGCGGCCGCGTTCGCCTGATCGATCAGGAAGGCTGCGTCCTGCGGGAGCAACAGCCGTTTGCTGACGAGGCCGTTCGCCGCTGCGGTTACTTTCGCAACGTAGTCCGCATGCGTCGGATAGCGCTCCTGCAATGAAGCACGCGAGTCGCCCGCTGCGATGCGTTCCGCCTGGCTCTTGAAGAACGGAATGAACGAGCCGGTCAGGTCGCACGAATCGCCCTCGCTGAAACCCGACTTCCGGACATTCGAGCCCATGTAGGTTCCGAGCGGCACCTGCACCGTGGTGTTCAGCAATCCGTCCAGGGTATTGCCATCGGCATCCACCTTCGGGACCAGCGTGCTATAGGCGCCGCCGATGGTGGGCGGCTCCGCCATGACGCCGGATGCATCGACGACGTCGAACAGCGGTCCCCGGCCAAGGAGGAATTTCCGCGCAAACACGCCGGCCGGCGTGAAGCTCACCGCGGGGACGTACGGATAATGGATCTCGCTCACCGGAACCAACGTGCCTGCAGCAAGCGTCGGATAGAGGCTCGGCGGCGGCTCGCGCCCGTCGACGATCCACTCGCGAAGTGCGACGAGCAGTGCGCGCTGGCCGTGGATGAACGGATTGCTGTTGGCCCGAAGCTGGCAACTGCCGGGCACGCTCGGCAACACTTCCGGTGGCTGCGCAAGTACGTTCCCGCCGCCATGGTGCGTGCTCGCGAACAAATAGATCCGGACGTCCGACGGTATCGAAAGATCTCGCGTTCCGAGCGAATCGGTGGTGTTGAGCGCCATCGTTGCCTGCCAGTACTCGGTGTCCGTATTGGTGTGGAAGATCTTCGGGCACGTGTGCGAGTGACGGCATCGATCGAGTTGACCTGCGGTTACGCCCGCGATGGAATCATGGCTCACACCCCACGTCTGCGGGGATTCGCCACCGACGAACTGCTTTTCGGTGTGCTGCGTCCCGGACAGTCGAGTGGGCTGTGCGAACCGGAGGTTGAATGCGCCGCGGTTCGACGCCTTGTGCGGTATGGCCCCTTCGAAGACCTGGTTTCCGTTCTCGTCTTCGTTGAAGCCGAGCTGGATGAACGTGCGAATCCAGCGACCGCTTTGCGACGATCCGTAGATGATTGCATTCCGGATCGAATCGCCCAGCGGATTGATCGGGCCCGACTCGTCCGCCGGACATTCGCCATGCCCGTTTCCGTGTCCATTGCCGTTGCCATTGCCATTGCCATTGCCGTTGCCATTGCCATTGCCGTTGCCATTGCCGTTCCCACGGCCGTTCGCCTTGCAGCGTCCGTTTGCGTTCCCGTTGCCCTTCCTGTTCGTGCTGTTGAGCAGAAAGGCGTTCAGGTCACGGGTCGCGGCGAAGCCCAATCCCGTCACCGTGGGATTCCTTGCCGTGTATACCAACTCGTAGATGTGGTTGGTATCGAAGTCGCCCTTCAGGCACACCTTCGTCGTATCCGGAACACCTGGGAACGGCACCGAAGTGCAGTCGGCAAACGCCCAATCGCTGTTGGAAATGAGCTCCTTCGCGTCGTCCTGATGGATGCGCCTGGTCAGCGTCGCACCGGCATTGCTCGGACTGGCGGATTCGTAGGCGGGTGGAGCCGTAACGTCCTGCGTCGAGGTCGGTTCATCGACGATGTACTCGGAGCGAACCGGACCGGTGATCTCCGTGCCGTCGGGATTCCTGGCAATCGGCAGCGCAATCCGAAGCCCCGTCGTCAGGTCGCCTTCCCACCCGCTGTCGACCAGCGTGTAGCCCTGCGACTCGAGGAAACCGTCGCCGATCGTGGTCGCATTGCCGCCGACGTTAAGCTCCGGGCTCCGGATTCTTCCACGGTTCGGCACGTCATGGAGCAGCGTGCCGTTGCCACGGCTCGTGTCGATGGGTTTCGTGATGACGACATCCATCGAGTACTCGACCATGCCCCGCGCATTGCGTGGCGCCAACTCGATGTCGGTGATGATGGCGTTGAGCGGATCGGCGGGATCGACTTCGCCAGATGCCGTCCCGACCAGCGTTTCGTATTGCCCTGCATTGCCAAATGACGCGCCGCCGAAAGCAGGCGACTGCACGCTGGTGATCTGCAGCCCGGTTATCCGCGCATCGACGGGATATGCGATGCCTGCAATTGCAAAGGTTAGCAAGCCCAGGTGAGCGGCGCGGACGGCCCGCGCCGCCCTGAACGATCCGAGGGCACCAAGCGAACGAGGTTTGGATAGCATGCCAATTCCTCCTTATTGCGATGAAGTCATTTTATGGGGCAAGAAATACCGGTCGCGCTGTTGCGGCCGCACATCGATGGCACGCATTTGGTTCGCGCACTCCGCAGGCAAGTTAGGCCGTTTTTCGATAGCGGTCAATGACGTCGTGAACGGCTGGGCGGCACGCCGACTGCGCGCAAAACGTGTCGTCAGGACACGACACCCCGGAGGAGCAATCGACGGTAAGAATTTCCGCAGAACTGCTTCGGCAATCGCGCGCGGTGCGTCACTTGCGCAATCGAAGTGCGGTTGCAGCCAAACGCGAGGACGTCCGCTACAGTCCCTTTTCGGTCATGTCGAGGAGGCGTTGCGTGATGACGTCGGTCTGCGCACGGGAGAGCTGGCGCAGCGGTCCGTCGATGATCAGCACGGCGAGGCCGTGCACCGCGGACCACGCCAGGAACTCCGCGCCGGGACGGCGCTCGGGTGGCAGGACTCCCGCCTCGACGAGCCTGTCGAGCGCGCCGCCCAACAGCTGAAAGGGATTCAGGCCACTGGCTCCCGCTCCGCGTTGAGAAGTCTCGCCTTGCGCAACTCTGGGTCCCGCGAATGCCGTGCGAAACAACCCCGTTTCGGTCTGCGCGAATCGCAGGTAGGCGCGTACCGATCGCCCGCAGGCTCCGGCGCGCGTAGTTGGCGGGGCGCCTCCCAGGCCGCAAGCCCGCCAGCTCGCGCTCCATTGCAACGGCAAGTGCCGACAGCGCGGCCGCGCGCACCGCCTGCAGCAACTCCTCGCGGCTGGCGAAGTGCCGATACGCGGCATTGGGCACGACACCGGCTCGCCTCGTCGCCTCCCGCAGCACGACAGCGCCGGGTCCGCCGTCGCGTGCCAACTGGACACCGGCGTCGAGCAGCGCTCGTCGCAGATCGCCATGCCGGTATGTGGTTCGTGCCGGCGGCGTGGCAGATTTACGTGTCATCGTCGATTGGATGTGGACAGCGTCCAGTTTCTCTGGTATCGTATTGTGGACAGTGTACACAAAGACACTGTTCAACACCATCAGTTGAATCCCCCGACGAGGAGAAGCGATGCAAGTCCAACCCTATCTGTTTTTCGACGGCCGGTGCGAAGAAGCGATCGAGTTCTATCGCAGCGCGCTTGGCGCCGAGGTCACGATGCTGATGCGCTTCAAGGAAAGTCCCGACACCCCGCCTCCCGGCATGGTTGCGCCCGGATCCGAGAACAAGGTGATGCATGCGAGCTTGCGCATCGGCGACACCACGGTGATGGCCTCCGACGGCGAATGCGGTGGAAGCCCGAGCTTCCACGGATTTTCGCTGTCACTGACGGTGCCCAACGAAGCGGAGGCAGAGCGGGTGTTCGCCGCGGTCGGGAACGGCGGCCAGGTGCAGATGCCGCTGACCAAGACATTCTTCTCGCCACGCTTTGGCATGGTGGCCGACCGGTTCGGCGTATCGTGGATGGTTGTCGTGGCGCCCTGACACTTTGCACCCTGCTTCGGAATCAATCGATGACGGTGGCCTCGTGGCAATGACTCGACTCGTACGCAGATGTCGCGCCGGAACGCGCAGACGTCGACGCGATGGCAGGTGCGACGGTCATCGAGTTCGGCTCGTCGTGGTGCGGGATCTGCCGTGGCGCGCAACCGCTGATTGCCGCCGCCCTGGCGAACTATCCAGGCGTGCGTCACATCAAGATCCAGGATGGGCCCGGGCAGCCGCTGGGACGCTCGTTCCGCGTAACGCTGTGGCCGACGCTGGTGTTCCTGCGAGACGGAAGGGAAATCGGCACGCTGGTCAGGCCGCGGGATGTCGATTCGATCAGCCAGGCGCTCGCCCGGATCGCTGGACCAGGTGCTTGAGGCGCGGCAGTTGACGCGCCAATGTATTCCGAATTCGATTTCCGCATGAACGGCCTCGAAAAAATGTGGTCTGCGTGTCGATTCCGGCGGTCTGTCGTTCGTCGTCGAATAGAGCGAGGATTCCTGAGATCCATCGGAACCCGGCTCTCCACCCGAACCCAAACGGAGACATGACGATGCGATTCATGGTGATGGTAAAGGCGACGAAGAACAGCGAGGCAGGTGCCATGCCGAGCGAAGAGCTGCTTGCCGCGATGGGCAAGTTCAACGAGGAGCTGGTGAAGGCAGGCGTCATGCTCGCCGGCGAGGGACTGCAGCCGAGCTCGAAGGGCGCGCGCGTCAAGTTCTCGGGCGGCAAAGCGGACGGTGATCGACGGGCCGTTCGCGGAGACCAAGGAGCTGATCGCCGGCTTCTGGCTATGGCAGTGCAAGTCGAAGGCAGAGGCGATCGAATGGGTCAAGCGCTGTCCGGATCCGATGCCCGGCGAGGAATCGGAGATCGAGATTCGGCAGGTGTTCGAGGCCGAGGACTTCGGCGCCGAGTTCACGCCCGAGCTGCGCGCAGCAGGAGGAGCGCATGCGCGTCCAGGCCGCGGAGCTCGCGAAGGGCGGCAAGCGCTGAACGTGCCACGCGGAGTGCGAAGCGAAGCGCGCAGGCGTTTCGCTTCGCCTTTTCGCAGCGTCGACGGTACCGTTGGAGACACCCGCGAGCGCCTATGGAAGTCGGGACCGAGTCGATCATCCTTGAAAGATCCAGCGTGAACGGCAATAACGCCACGGCCGAACCCGTGCCCGCGCGGATCGACGCGATCTACCGCGCCGAGTCGCGGCGCATCTACGCCACGCTGGTGCGGCTGCTCGGCGATTTCGACCTCGCCGAGGAGGCGTTGCACGATGCGTTTCGCGCCGCGCTCGAGCAATGGCCGCGCGACGGCGTGCCGGCGAACCCGCGCGCCTGGCTCGTATCGACCGGTCGCTTCAAGGCCATCGACGGCATACGCCGGCGCGCGCGATTCGACGCGATCGACGATGTTGCCGAGCAGGTCGACGCGATCGAGGACCGAGACGGCGACCCGGGACGACGAAGGCATCGAGGACGATCGCCTGCGCCTCGTTTTCACGTGCTGCCACCCTGCCCTGTCGCCGGATGCGCAGGTCGCGCTCACGTTGCGCGAAGTCTGCGGCCTCACCACCGAGGAGATCGCGCAGGCATTCCTGACGGCCGCACCCACACTCGCGCAACGTATCGTGCGCGCCAAATCCAAGATTCGCGACGCGCGAATTCCGTACCAGGTGCCCGACACCGGACGAGTTGCCGCAACGGCTTGAAATCGTGTTGCGGGTGATCTACCTGGTGTTCAACGAGGGCTACTCGGCTTCGTCCGGGCAATCGCTGATGCGGCTCGACCTCTCCGGCGAGGCCATTCGCCTCGGACGGTTGCTCGTTGAGTTGCTGCCGGAACCCGAGGCGGTCGGGTTGCTGGCGATGATGCTTCTGCAGGAATCCCGGCGTGCGGCGCGTATCTCGCCAACCGGTGAGCTCGTTCTGCTGAGCGACCAGGATCGTTCGCGCTGGAATCGAGAACAGATCTCCGAAGGGTCTACGCTGGTCCAGCGAGCAGTCGCATCCCGGCGCTTCGGCCCGTACACGCTGCAGGCGGCGATCGCGGCAGTCCACGCCAACGCGGCAAGCGCCGATGCCACGGATTGGAGCGAGATCGTCGGACTTTACGACGTGCTGCTTGCGCATCGAACCATCGCCCGTGGTCGAGCTGAATCGAGCCGTGGCGGTGGCGATGCGCGACGGCCCGGCAGCCGGCCTTGCCCTCATCGACGCGATCCTGGCGCGCGGCGATCTCGACGATTACCACCTGGCGCACGCGGCACGCGCGGATCTTTGCCGGCGATTGGGCGAAACCGCGCAGGCCCGTGCCTCCTACGAACGCGCCGTCGCGCTCGCACGCCAGGAGCCCGAGTGCCGGTTTCTGGAACGACGGATCGCCGAGCTGCCCGACTGACCCCGCGCGAGGGAGCGCACGACGAGGTCGGCCGGTTCATCGGAGCATCGCCTATTTCGGTCCAGGCCACGCAGCGAGCTTTGTCGATTCCGGCCCGCGCCGATCGACTAGGGGAAACGAGACCTCCTGTTCAGCCCCGGCTCGCGTGGCCACGCGACCGCAATTGAAACCAGGAATCCGATGCAATGAAGCCAGAAATTCATTCAGCAAGCGAAGCATGGCAAACGGACCCTTCGATCGGGGCGGGCGCGACACGCCATCGAGGATCTCCATCCGGGTCGGCCGGTGCCGACAGGCGCGTGCCTCGACCCCTTGCAACAGAGTCATTGCGGATACGCGTGACCCGCCGCCTCCATGCGCCGGCCAAGGTCGTGTTCCATGCGTGGCTGGATCCCGGGATCGCCGGCCGCTGGCTGTTCGCGACGGCGTCGCGCCCCATGGCGCGCGTCGACATCGACGCGCGTGTTGCGGGCGCGTTCCGCTTCGTGGAGCGCCGCGACGGCGCGCTGATCGAGCACCGCGGCGAATACACCGAGATCGTCCCGCACCGGCGCATCGCCTTCACGCTGCTCTCGGAAGATATTCCGGACGTCGTCACTCGCGCCACACGTCGACATTGCGCCGACGCAACGCAATCGTTGTTCGGTGACATTGATCCACCGGGACGTGCCTTCGGGCGTCGTGACCCGGACCAGGCAGCGCTGGATCGGCATTCTGTATGGGCTCGACGCAACGCTCGACGCGCAGGGATTTTCATGAGCGAGACCATCGACACACGTCGCGCAACACGCCGTATTCCTCGCAAGGCTCGGTGTTCTGCGTCGTGTGCCGACGATTGCCGCGACCGAGCGGCTGATCTGAACCACCCAGCAAAGGAGAAAATGCCATGCAGTACCTGCTGATGTGCTGCTTCGACGAAAACCTGTGGGCCCGGATTCCCGACTCGCAACGTGACGAGATCATGCGGGAATACGGCGAGTTTCACCAAGGTCTGGTCGACAGCGGTCATTACGTTGGCGGCGCCAAGCTTGGCTCGAGCGCAACCGCAACGACTGTCCGCGCGAAGAACGGCAAGCCGATCATCACCGATGGTCCGTTCGCCGAAACCAAGGAGCAGCTTGGCGGCTATCACCTCGTCGAGTGCAGGGATCTCGACGAGGCGATCTCGATCGCGATGCGCATTCCTACGCTCCGCGCGGGCGGCTCGGTCGAAGTGCGCCCGCTGGATGCGGCGATCGAACCGGCCGTTCCCCGTTAAGCCCCCGTCTGCCGCAACCAACGATAGAGGAGAGTCCGATGAAGTTCCTGTGCCTGATCTGCGCCGAAAAAGTGATGGAGCAAATGTCGGAGACCGATGCGGAAAGGCACTTCGACGAGTACACCCGGTTCACCGACGACATCCGGGCAAGCGGCCACTACGTCGACTGCAACCGGCTGCAACCGCCTGCGCGCGGCGACCACCGTCCGCGTTCGAGACGGGAAGGTGTCTACGACCGACGGGCCCTTCGCGGAGACCAAGGAGCAACTCGGCGGCTACTACATGATCGATGCGAGGGATCTGAACGAGGCGATCCAGGTCGCCGCGCGGATTCCAGGGGCCCGGACCGGCTGCGTCGAAGTGCGGCCCGTCGCAGACGATGAACGAACGCTGCGCGCGCTGGGATTCGCGGCGCAAGCGGCACACTGAGCTTCACCGTTGTTCAAGCGTCCTGACACTCGCACGCGCGAGTGTCGAATTCAAGCTGCCGCGTTCGACTATTCAGTGAAAGGAGATGCCGATGTGTCCCGCATCCATTCCCGGATCGTTCAGCGGGCGTCTCAGGCACGAAGTCATTTCAAATGGAAACCGTCATTCGCAGTTGGTGGATGTTGCGCGCGCTGGCGCAGAAGGCTGGCCCTTATCTGATCCTGGAAATCCTGCTACCCGGCGGAACGTTGTTCGCGCTGATTCTTTTCCTGTACCGGAACAGACTTTCATCGAGCGGGGTGCAAACGGCGCTGTTGCCCGCGTCTCGCATGGCGCCCACGCTCCTCGTACGCTCATCATGACAGGCAACCCGAACCTGTTCGACGTATGCGCGCGGCTGCGACTTGCTGGTCGGCACTGCGGGAACGAGGAGCATCGCTGATGGAAAGGAGCATCGACGCACGCAGGCGCTGGTGGGCACTGTATGTACTCTGCGCCGGCGTCCTGATGATCGTTCTCGACACGACGATCGTGAATGTCGCATTGCCGTCGATCCGCGAAGACCTTCGCTTCACCGAGACTTCGCTCGTCTGGGTGGTGAATGCCTACATGCTCACGTTCGGCGGCTTCCTGCTGCTCGGCGGTCGATTGGGCGATCTCTTCGGACATCGCAAGCTCTTCCTGCTCGGGATCACGCTCTTCACGCTGGCATCGCTTGCATGCGGATCGTCGAACTCGCAGCCGCTGCTGATCGGGGCGCGGGCGGTACAGGGTCTTGCCGGCGCGGTCGTCTCGGCCGTCGCGCTCTCGCTGATCATGAGCCTGTTTACCGTGCCATCCGAGCGGGCGAAGGCGATGGGCGTTTACGGTTTCGTGTGTGCGGCAGGCGGGAGCGTCGGCGTGCTGCTCGGCGGCATACTGACAAGCTCGCTCAACTGGCACTGGATTTTTCTCGTGAACCTGCCGATCGGCATCGCGGTGTACGCGCTCTGCCGGCGCCTGTTGCCGGACGGCCGCGGACAAGCGATCACGGGACGTCTCGACGTCGCAGGCGCCATGACGATAACGACCTCGCTGATGCTTGCCGTGTACGCGATCGTCAATGGCAACGAGGCCGGGTGGACTTCCGTGCAATCGATCGGACTGCTCGGCGCCACGTCGTTGCTGCTTGGACTGTTCCTCGCGATCGAGACCCAGGCACGCACACCGCTCGTGCCGCTCGGCCTCTTCCGCCTGCGCAACGTCACGATCGCGAACGTCGTGGGGGTGCTGTGGGCGGCGGCGATGTTCGCGTGGTTCTTCATCTCCGCGCTCTATCTTCAACTCGTGCTCGACTACAGCGCGTTGCAGGTCGGACTCGCGTTTCTGCCGGCCAACCTCATCATGGCGGTCTTCTCGCTTGGCCTCTCGGCGAAGATGGTGATGCGCTTCGGAATCAGATTGCCGCTCGCCGCGGGGCTGCTGCTTGCCGCGGTCGGGCTCGTCCTCTTTTCGCGCGCACCGGTGGATGGCATTTATGCCGTCCACGTGCTGCCCGGCATGCTCCTGCTCGGTCTCGGCGCCGGCATTGCATTCAACCCGATGCTGCTCGCCGCAATGAGCGATGTCGAGCCGGACCAATCGGGCCTCGCCTCGGGAATCGTCAACACGTCGTTCATGATGGGCGGCGCGCTCGGCCTCGCGATCCTGGCGAGCCTCGCGGATGCGCGCACGGACCACCTGGTTGCGCATGGAGCAGTGGCGGCTTCCGCACGCAATGGCGGGTACCACGTCGCGTTCGCAGTCGGCGCGCTCTTCGCTGCCGTCGCGGCGTTGCTGGGCGGTACGTTGCTTCGCTCCGGATTGCAGGCCGGCGCGCAACGGGGTGGAAAGACGATCGAAGCGTTCGAGTAAGGGCCCTCCGGCGTTTCGAACCCGGTTTCGAGCACCAACGTGTCACCGCGGCAGACGCGGCGTACCGAGCGCACATCGCCTGCCGGCGCCAGTGCCAGTGTCCCGTCCCGGCGTTCGCCCCATCCGTCGATTCGCAGACGCGGTCGCGTGCGCGCCGGATTGAGCACCGACGATGCTCGGAAGCGGCTCGATGAGATCGCGGCGGAGGACTCGACATCCGCTGTGAGAATCCTCATCGTGTCTCCCGCGGGGTTGCCGGCCAGGTTCCGGTAGTGATAGAACTGTGCCAGTTCACGAGGGAGCACCGATGATAAGCGTGCTGTTACCGGTCGACGGCTCCGAAAGTTCCGCGCGCGCCGTGCAAATGGTCATCAAGCTGTACCGACGTCTCGCACCGCTGGAAATCCGGCTGTTGCACGTGCAAGTCTCCGACGGCGTGCCGGCGGACGCGCTCGGTGGGCCGGGCGGCGACCGCGGCGATGCGCCTCAGGCGGACCGGCAGGCGCTGAACGCGGCACAGGCGATGCTGACGCAGGCCGGCGTTCCTTACACCAGCGAGGTTCGCAAGGGCTATGTGCCGCCGGTGATCGCCGATTACGCCAAGTCAATGAACTGCGACGCGATCGTCATGGGCACGCGCGGCATGGGATCGACTGCTGAGTTGATCGGCTCCATCGCGCGCCAGGTGATCAGCTTGTCCGACGTCCCGGTGACGCTGGTCAAATAGGCTGAACTCGAACGCGATCGGAGCGTCTACGTCGCAGGCAGCGCGAGCCGTCGCGCCATCCGGGGTGCTCGGGGCAGCGCACACGCCCCGATTCGAGCAAGCAGGAGGCAACGTGAACGAGAGCGAGAGCGAAAGGCTGCTGGACCAGTCGTTGGCCGCGACCTTCCCGGCAAGCGATCCGGTATCCGTGACGCAACCGGGCGGCGGGCCGGACACTCCTGCGGATCGGCCGGATGCGCTCGACCGGTTACTTGGTGCGTCCGCGCGGGCTGGCAAGACCCTGGACTGCGGCTGAACGACAACCGCCCCAGCGTCCGCGAGTCCGCATCGCACCCGGCGATGCGGAGTTGCGGTAGCGCCACGTCACGATGCGCAAAGCGCCGCAGCGCTGCCGGCTCACGACGGAGGCAGGCGCACTTCGATGCCGGCGGCTTCCTCGCGCAACTTGAGCAGCGCGCCGACGTCGTCGTCCTGCAGTCCCGCGTCGGACGGCCTCGTCGACGCTCGCCAACGCGGCACGTCCAACCGGTGCCGTGACGCCGAGCTCCTCGACCATCTGCAATGCGAGGCGGCAATCCTTGTGCGCGAGCTTCATCATGAAGCCGGGACTGAAATCGCCGACCAGCGGCCGCTTCGGCAGCGCGATCGCGAGCTGCGTTGTTCCACGCCATCGTCGTCCGCAGCACGCTCATCATCGATTTCGAGCGTGAGCCCGCTCTTCGATGCCGGCGACCAGCGCTTCGATCGATGCCTCCGACACCGCCGTGCGCGAGCAGGTTGTTGATCAGCTTCATCGTCTGGCCCGACGCCGAGCTCGCCGCAATGGAAGAAATCGGTGCCCATGCAGTCGAGCAGCGGGCGGCAACGCGCGACGATCGTCCGCGGCGCCGCCGACCATCAGCGTCAGCGTGCCGGCCACGGCAGCGATCGGCGGTCTTGCCGACCGGGCTGTCGATCATCGCCGCGCCCTTGGCGGCGATCGCTGCGCCGACCTTGCGCGTCGTGCCGGGATCGATCGTGCTCATGTCGATGTAGATCGATCCCGGCCGGATGCCCGCGACGATGCCGTCCGGGCCCAGTGCGACGCGCTCGACGTCGGGCGCGTCGGGAAGCATCGTGATGACGACCTCGCTGCGCGGCCGCGACCTCCCGCGGCGTGGCCGCCGCGGTCGCGCCCCGCCGCGGTCAGCGCTCGCCACCGACGGCGGCTGCACGTCGTAGCACGATCGAGCCGATGGCCCTTCTTCGAGGAGGTTGCGCGCCATCGGTGCGCCCATCGTGCCGAGTCCGATGAAACCGACGATCATGATGCCTCTCGCTTGCGTGTGAGTTCGCGGATCGCTTCAGGTACGCTCCGCCCAGCTCTGCGATGTCCCACACGGGCGCGCCGCGCAGATCCTGCGCATTCTTGTCGTTGAAACGCCGCCGCATCGGGCACGCGGCCGGTCTTTTCGTAGGCCGCCTTGTCGAGCGCGGCTGCCTGCGCGAATGCACCCTTCACCTGCGCCCACGTCAGCGGCTTGGTGATCAGCTTGCCGTCGACCATGTACTTCGAGGTCTCGAGCAGCGCGGCCGCGTCGCCTTCGGTGGGCCAGCACCAGCCGCGCTTGAACAGCACGTCGTCCTCGACCACCTTCGCGCCGAGCTCGGGCGGCAGCTCCCAGTACTTGCTTCGCGAGCTCCGACACCTTGCCCGGATCCATCTTGGACAGCTTGGCGACCGCGTCCTGCTGCGCCATCACGAACGCGGTGACGAGCGCCGGGTCGCTCTCGATGATCTTGCGGCTGCCGATCCAGAACGAGCGGTGCAGGTAGTAGCCGTCGGGGTAGAACGCGCGACTTCTTCACCGACGGCAGCAGGATGGCCGGCGCCTTCGCCTGCCGGTCCCTTGTAGTGGCTCTCGGTGTAGCCGAACGAGTTGATGATGCCGACGGTGCCGAGCTCGGCGCTGCGCCTTGAGAAACGCGGGATGGATCACGACGGCGGCGTCCATGCCGCTCGGGATCGTCGCGGCCTGCGCCTGCGTCGGCGTGTTGACGACGGTGATGTCGAACGCCTTCGGGTCGGGATTGCCGAGCTCGTAGCGCAGCATCTGCGACAGCACGTTGTACGGATCGCCGCCGAGCAGCGCGCCGACCGTCTTGCCCTTGAGGTCGGCGACGTTGCGGATCGGCGAATCCTTGCGCGTCGCGAGCACGAAGCGGAAGTGCCCTTCGCCGACGGTGATGATCTGGATCGGCTGGTTCTGCGCGACCAGGCGCACGATCGGCGTGTTGCCCCACATGCCGAAGTCGAGGTTGCCGGAGACGAACGCCTCGACCATGCGGCGCGCCGACGGATAGTCGCGGTAGTCGACGGTGAGGTCGTAGCCCGGCGTCGGCGGCGAAGCGCTCGAACGTCTTGTTGTCCATCATGTACGTGGTGACCGGCGAGTTGCCCGCCGCCCACGGCTGCCGGCCGACCGAAACCTTGACGGCCTTGCGACGCCTGCGCGCGTACGATCGCCGGCGTCGGCAAGCGCGAGCGACGTGGCGCCCGCCGCGGCGATGAAGCGGCGCCGCGAGGCGCCGTTGCGATGATTCTCCATGCTCATGTCTTCTCCTCCTCGGTGCTACGGTCAGGTGACGGTCGCGCGATACGCTTCGTCACGGATAAGGCTCCAGATGTGCTGGCGTCAGAGCCTGGAATTCGGGTAGCGCGCGCGTGGCGTCGTTGCGCGGGCGCGGCAGGTCGACGTCGATGACGGCCTTCAGGCGGCCGGGGTGCGACGTCATCACCGCGACGCGGTCGGCGAGGAACACCGCCTCGTCGATCGCATGCGTGATGAACACGACGGTGCGCCGCTCGGCCGCGGGCCGGTCCTGGCCCCAGATCCGCAGGAGCTCGTCCTGCAGGATGATCCGCGTCTGCGCATCGAGCGCGGCGAGCGGCTCGTCCATCAGCAGCACGTCGGGCTCGTTGGCCATCAGGCGCGCGAGCGCGACGCGCTGGCGCATGCCGCCGGAGAGCTGGTGCGGATACTTCGTCTCCGATCCCGCGAGGCCCGACGAGATCGACGTAATGCTCGCACGCGCTGCGTGCGCGCGCCGCCGCATCGAGCCCGTTGCCCGCAGGGCCGTGGCGCAAGCCGAACTCGACGTTGCCCCACACCGTGTGCCACGGAAACAGCGCGTAGTCCTGGAACATCACGCCGCGCTCGGGACCCGGTCCGTGGATCGCGCGTCCGTCGAGCGTCACCGTTCCGCTCGCTCGGCTGCTCGAGCCCGGCCAGCAGGTTGAGCACCGTCGTCTTGCCGCAGCCGGACGGCCCGACGATCACCAGGAACTCGCCTTGCGCGATGTCGAGCGTGAAATCGGTCACCGCCACCGTCGGCGTCGCGTCCGTGCGTGTCGAAGCGCTTGCCGATCGCCCTGCAGTCGCAGCTTTGCGGCGCTCATCGCGCCGCCCAGGGCATCAGTACGCGCATGACCGCGCGCAGCAGCCGGTCGAGCACCAGCGCGACCAGGCCGACGGCGATCATGCACACGACGATGCGGTTGAGCTCGATGCTGTACGCGTAGAACACGAACATCATCTGGCCGATGCCGCCCGTGCCGCCGCCGCCCGCCTTGGCGCCGACCGCGAGCTCCGCGGCGACGATCGCCGTCCATGCGACGCCCATGCCGATGCGCAAGTCCGACGCCGATCGCCGGCAACGCGCCGGGGACGACGACCGTGCGCAGCGTCGTGAAGCGGTCGAGGCCCATCGTCGCCGCCGCGCGCAGCAGCGTCGGATGGACGCGCTTCGCGCCGGCGATCGTGTTGACGACGATCGGAAAGAACGCCGCATACGCGACGATCATCACGGCGGCCGCTGTGCCGGTGCCGAGCCACAGGATCGCGAGCGGCAGGATCGCGATCGCGGCGATCGGCCGGAAGCTCTCGACCAGCGGATCGACGTTGCGCTCGACGCGCGGAATGCGCCCATCGCGAGGCCGAGCGGAATCGCGATGAGCGCGGCCACTGCGAATCCGCGGAACACGCGCCCGAGGCTCTGCGCGATGCCCGCGAGGAGGTCGCCCGACGCGATCAGCGTCAGCGCCGCACCGACGACGCGCGTCGGCAGCGGCGTGCGCACGTTGCCGGCGAGCATGCCGAAGGCCTGCCATGCCGCGAGCAGCGCGAGCGGCAGCAGCAGGCCACGCACGGCCACGCCGAACCGCATGCGTGACGCCGTTGCCGACGCCCGCTGCGATGTGCACCGGACCGTCATGCCGGAGCGCCCGTGTCGAACGCCCACGGCGTGAAACGTCCGGCCAGACCGCGCACGGCGCGATCGGTCAGGTAGCCGAGAATGCCGATCATCGCGATGAACGACATGACCTGCGGCGTCATCAGCAGCTCGCGATACCACTCGACCGCGTAGCCGAGACCGCTCGGCGCACCGATCAGCTCGGCCGCGACCACCGCCGTCCACGACGCGGCGACGCCGAGCCGCAGCGCGACGAGCAGCGACGGCAGCGCGGCCGGCACCACGACGCGCGTGACGATCGTCCGCTGCGGCACGCCCATCGTGCGCGCGGCATCGATCAGCCGCCGGTCGACGCCGCGCACGCCGGCGACCGTGCCGAGCAGGATCGGAAAGAACGCCGCGTACGTCATGATGAATACCGGCAACGCGTTGCCGATGCCGAAGATGAAGAGCGCCAGCGGAATCCACGCGATGCCCGAGATCGGCCGCAGCACCTCGATCGTCGGATCGACGATGCGCGTCGAGCGTGCGGGACAGCCCCATCAGCAGGCCGAGCGGAATTGCGAGCAACGAGGCGATGCCGAGGCTGAGCAGCATGCGGCCGAAGCTGATGCCGGCGTGCACGAACAGCTCCAGCTCGCGTGCGAGCTCGACGAACGCCTCGATGACGGCAAGCGGCGATGGCAGCAGCACGGCGTTGGCCGTCCAGCGCGCGACCAGCGCCCAGACGACGAGGAACACCGCCATCGTGCGCAGGTACACGAGCGGCGTCGGTAGCCTCCAGGCGCGGCCATGGCGCATCAGGGCGATCCCCCGGCGCCCCGCACGACAGGCGCCGCGCCTTGACCCATTGCGTACGCCGCAGCGACCTTCGTCACGTCGATAGGCCGAGAACGTTCGCCGCCGCTCGACAACAATTACCTCCCGCTCCGGAATGCTTCCATCTTCCGGTCCATGTTATGTTAGCGCTTACATGTTAGCGCTTCCATTTTCCGGTGTCAAACATCCGCCGTCGCGCCGTAACGGCTCCGCCGGCTCGACCGCCTCGCGCGAACGCGTCGAGCACCGCGGTCGCCCGCGCCGGACGCCCCCGCCTGCTCGATGTCGCCAACGCGGCCGGCGTATCGACGATGACGGTCGTGCGCGTGTTGCGCGATCCGGACAAGGTCGCCGCGCGAGACGCGCGAGCGCGTGCAGCGCGTGCTGCACCGAGACCGGCTACACGCCGGACCTCATCGCCCGGGGCCTCGCGTCGAGCCGCTCCGGCATGGTCGCGGCGGTCATACCCGTCCTCACCAATTCGCTGATCGCCGAAATCATGCAGGGCCTGACGGACGCGCTCGCACCGGCGGGCCTCCACCTGCTGCTCGGCGCGAGCGGCTTTTCGGCGGCTGAAGAAGAAGTGCTGGTGCGGGCGTTCCTGTCGCGGCGGGTGGACGGCATGTACCTGACCGGCGTGATCCATACGCCGGAAACCACCCGCATGCTGAAACGCGCGGCAATCCCGGTCGTCGAAGGCGGCAACATTGGCGGCGAGCCGATCGACATGGTGGTCGGTTACAGGAACGTCGACGCGGCGCGCGCCGTGACCCGCTACCTGTTGAAGCGGGGTTATCGATCGATCGGCTACATCGGCGCCTATCCCGAGGACAACGATCGCGCGCGCGACCGTCGGCAGGGCTACGAAGTGGCGCTTGGCGGCGGCGAAACGGCGCAGTCGACCCGGCCATTTGCGTCGAGACGACGCTCGACATCGACGCCGGCGCGCGCGCAATGGGCGCGCTTCTCCGAGCGGCGTCCGAAGGTGCGCGCGGTGTTCTGCTCGGCCGACGCGCTTGCGGTCGGCGCCATGTACGAATGCCAGCGACGCGGCCTTGCCATTCCCCGACAAATCGCGATCGCAGGCTTCGACGACATTCCGATCGCAGCCCAGGTCGTTCCTTCGCTCAGTACGTTGCGCGTGCCTCGGTACGAGATCGGTCGGCGGGCCGGCGCGATGATCTGCGATCGTCTGGCGGGACGGCCGGTGAGCGAGCGCGTCGTCGACACCGGATATCGTCTGATCCCGCGCGACAGCGCGTAATCCTGGACGAAGCGGTAGATCCGGCGACCGGTGGTGACGGCCGGCAATCACGTTTTCAAGCGTGAGGCCGCTTTGAATTTGCATGCCGCGGACCTGCTTGCCGATGTCCTGCGCTACCGCCACAAAAGGCGTCCACCCCGGAGCGGCGCACACCCCATTCCCGATCACTTGTGAGCTACAATCGATTGCAGCGGTAATGCCGCTGCGGTCGCTCCTCGAAGCGCCGAGGCAGTGGGGAGTCAGCCATGACGAGTATCGCGACACCCGGTTCCGGTCGAGCCCCCTCCGACGAGGTCGGTCGCGACGTTCTCGATGACACGCTGATCCGCTTCTCCCACCTCGAGCGCGGTCGCCGCGAGGTGCTCGACGCTTCGGGTATCGGCGTCGTCATGATCGACATGGAGCGCAACGTTCGCTACGCGAATCGCGCCGCGCTCGACATGCTGGGACTCTCCGGCTTCGAAGGGGTCACGCTGGAGTCGATCTTCCGCGACGAAGCGGCCCGCGAGATCCTGCGTCGTCAGCTGCAGGATCGCAAATCGGGATTCATCGGCAACTACAGCGTGCAGGGGTATCGACCCGACGGCAGGCGGATTCCGCTCGAGATCACCGGGCTCCCCATCCCCGATCAGCATGGCGTCGTCGTCGGGTCGCTGGGGCTGTTCCGCAACATCGAGCAGCAGCAGCTCGCGAACAGGATCCACGAGCTCAATCGGCAAGTCGGCCGCGCCTATGACCTGTTGAACGGATTGGCCGACGCGCTGAAGGATTCGTTCCAGTTCGAGCGGATGAGCGTCGCGCGCTTCAGCCTCGACGGCAACCATGTGAACGCGATGTTCACGTACGGCCATGCCGATGAAATCCAGAAGCGCTGGTATTTCCTGACCGAGGACCAGAAGCGCTGGATGATGGATCCGAAGGCCAGGATCATCCCGGACATCGCACGCTTCATGGACGAGTCGGTGTGGTCGCGGTTCCGCGATGATCCGGCGGTGCGGGAAATGCTGCAGGCCGGCATCAAGAGTGCACTGCGCCGCGACGTCCGGCGCGGAGGCGATGTACTCGGCTCGGTGACGCTGATGAGCAAGCAGCTGAACGGCTTCACCGAGGAGCAGCGGCGCGCGTTCGAGGAGCTGCCGATCGACGCGACCGTGCTGCAGGCGCTGAGCTTCCAGGAAAAGCAGGCAATGAGCGGGCGCATCGAGCTCGTCAAGGCGCTGAATGGTTGCACGACGATCTTCGACGCGTGCAGCGTGCTCGCGCGGAAGGTCGTGGAAAATTTCGGCTGGTCGCACGTGTCCATCCTGCAGTGCGATCGGAGCGATGACAGGATCCGCTTGCTCGCGCAGCACTGGGAGGATGAGCGTGACCCAATCAGGCTGCCCGACGACTACTCGCAGCCGATCGACGAAGGCATCCTCGGGCGCGTGTTCCGGACGCGTTCAATGCAGAACGTTCCGAACGTGCTGACGGACCACGATTACGCACCCGGCGTGTCGTCGACCGACGTGCGCTCGGAGCTGTGCGTGCCCATCTTCGCGGAAGACGACCAGGGTGTCGTTCGCTGGATCATCAACGCCGAGGATACGCGGGAATGCGCGTTCGCCGCCGACGAGTGCGTCGCGCTCGAAGAGGTCGCACGCGAGGTCGGCGGCCTGATCCACCGGATCAGCGTGCTCTACATGCTGACCGAATGCTTCGAGAATGCGTCGGACCCGGTATTCATCACGAACGCCGCGTTGCGTGTCCGTCGCGCGAATGCGGCGGCCGCATTCCTGCTCGGCTTCAAGGACAAGACCGCGGTAACCGGTGACCTCGCCGACTTTTTCAGCGATTCACAGGCGCGTACCCGCCTCGTCGGCGGGCCGCCGGGCGATCTCGGGGAGTTCGTGATCAGGCGCGTGGGGGAACGTACCGCGGACGCGCCCGACGCGTCGCTGACGACGATCCCGGTGTTCGTGACGCGGCAGGACGTCCCCGCCGGCCTCACCGGATCGATATTCATCGCCCGCGACACGCGCGCGATGCGGCGGACGGTCGAGCTGGAGCTGCTGGAAAAGGCGGCCTACGAAGTCGCGGTCGAGACCAGTTCACCGCTTGCGCTCGCCGTCTGCGAACTGGAGCACATCGCGCGCGTGATGGCGATACCTCCGTCGCCGCCTGCGACAGGCCCGGGATCGCGCGACGAGATGCGGCGCGTCAGCAAGGTGTTGCGCCTGCTCGCCAGGGTGCGCCACGGCTACGCGAAGCTCGCCATGTTCAATCCGCGGGCGCGCCCGAAGCCGTCGGAGCTGTCGCGACTCAATCTGCGCGCAGAGATCGAAGCGCTCGCTGCCGATCTGTCGGAAGGCGACCGCGTGCACGTGAGCGTCGAGGGAAACGGAGTTCCGGCGATCAGTGGCGACCATTTCCAGCTCGGGACGATCTTCGAAGCGCTGCTGTCGGAGCTGTTGCGTTATGCGCCCG
>CAVYIC010000002.1:0-374963 GCA_963768545.1 uncultured Pseudomonadota bacterium
CCATACCTGCGTCTTCACCGCGTTCTCGCTGGTGCCCAGGAAATGCTTGATGCGCAGGTGCTGCTTGATCCACTTGAAGAACAGCTCGACCTGCCAGCGACTCTTGTACAGCGCGCAGATGGTCAACGCCGGCAGCGCCGTGTTGTTGGTCAGGAAGACCAGCGTCTTGCCCGACTCGGAGTCCTTGAATCGAATGCGCCGCAGATGCTCGGATACTTCTGGCCGAGTAATAGCCGTTGAGCATCACGCGTTGGTCGCAGATCACACCGGTGGCCCGATCGACGGCCGCCGAGTACACGCGCCGTGCGTCCATGGGCGACTTGGCACGGGTCACGAAGAAGGCGCCGGCCTGATGCAGCGTGTACAAGCGCGAGAAGTCCACGTAGCCGCGATCCATCACGTAGAACGCGCCGGCCTCCAAGGCCAGCATGTCCAGCACGTTCACGTCGTGCAGCTTGCCGTCGCTGATGTGGATGAATGCGGGGATCGCGCCGCGCAGGTCGAGCAGCGTATGCAGCTTGATGGCGGCCTTGGTCGAGCGAAACGACGCCCAATCGAACAGGCTCAGGCACAGATCGATGGTGCTCGAGTCCAGCGCGTACACGGTGTTGTCGGACTCGACGCCGAGCGAGTCGTTCGCGTAGAGCTTGCGCGCGCGACGGATCAGCACTGCCGCCAGTCGGCCCAGATGCGCCAGTCGCGCAATTCGTTGGCATCGGCCAGCGTGGAGCGCTTGACCGCAGAGCGAAAGCCCATCGCGTAGAGCTTGGTCGCATTGGCCGACAGGCTCGCCTCGATGTCGCGCAGGCTCTCGCGCCAGGTCAGCTGCGCGAAGGCCATCGCGCGGAACTGCTCGGCGCACGAAAGCGTGCGCGCACCGGCGTTGCCCGAGTAGCGATGCACGATGCGCGCGAAGCTCGTCCACGGCACGAACTCCATGACCTGGGCGAACAGGGTCTTGCCAACATACATGCGAACTCCTCGGGGCAGTCAACCCGAGGAAAGTACGCGGTTCTTGGCAAGAAAAGTTCAAGTCGGCACCAAACGGAGTCAGCCTACAGGCCGCGCCAATGCTTGATCTCTGGCTCGAGACAGGTCATTTAACCGGACAGTAGTCAACGAAACAATTCAATGATAGATCGGCGAACATTCGTCGGTGGTGTTGCGGGTGCTCTCCTTGCCGCGCCGCTTGCTGCTCGCGCGCAGCAAGCGGGGAAGGTCTATCGCATCGGTATTCTTGAGGCGATACCCGCCGCACAGAACGCCGCCAATTTCGAAGCACTGCGCAAAGGGCTACGGGACCTCGGCTACGTCGAAGGGCGAAACCTGATCATCGAATATCGATCGGCAGATGGTCGCGCCGAGCGGTTCCCGGACCTCGCGTCCGAGCTGGTGCGTCTCAAGGTCGATCTGATCGTGACTAGGGGGACCCCTGCCGCGAGGGCGGCTAAAAGCGCGACCGGAACAATTCCAGTGGTTATGGCGACGATGGGCGACCCGCGTGCCATCGTGGCGAGCTTCGCGCGCCCGGGCGGCAATATCACGGGGGTGACTACCTTCAGCACCGAGCTGACAGCCAAACGGATCGAACTACTCAAAGAGCTGGTTCCGAAGCCTCTCGCGCGTTGCGTTGCTTCACAACATGGGCAATCCGGCTGCCCCACCCGAATGGGAAGAGACAAAGACGGCGGCCCGCTCCCTGGGTCTCGAGGCTGAGCTTCTTGACGTTCGGAGCCAGGGCGACCTGGACCGCGCATTCGAACTGGCAGTCCGACAGCATGTCGACGCGCTTCTCATCGGAGCAGACGGTCTCACCCAAATGCATCAACAAACGATCGTCGGCTTGGTGGCCCGCAATAGGCTGCCTGCCGTCTATCCAGCCCGCGAGTTCGTCGAGGCCGGGGGATTGATCGCCTACGCGGTGAACTATCCCGACCTCTATTTTCGGTTCGCAAGCTTCGTCGACAAGATCTTCAAGGGCGCGAAGCCCGGCGAGCTTCCCGTGGAGCAGCCGACCAAGTTCGAGCTCGTGATCAACCTCAAGACCGCCAAGGCGCTCGGGCTCACGATCCCGCAATCGCTTCTGCTGCGCGCGGACGAGGTGATCCAGTGATGACTCGTTGCGAGTTGATTGCAGGGGTTCGCGCGACCCGCCGCGGTCGCCGATTAACGTTGGGGTGTTTTCGGAGTGTGGACCTTGGATATGACATGGAAATTGACGCCCAACCCTAGGGTCAACCGGACGCGCCGGCACATGCCTTCTTGCTCCCGGGCGTCAGCGCGGCGCGCCGGTTACCTTGCACGGCCTCGGTCCGTGGCATCAGACAAACGTCCTCCGATCCACCATCGTTTCCCTGCCTCGCGATCGCTCGGTCGACACGTTTTCGCTTTTGCGCGTGAAACTCGCGCGCTGAAGCTTCGGCGAACGCCTGGTGATGCGCGGCATCGGTGCCTCGCACGCGTTCTGTCGCAACGCTGTGGTCGCTGCTAGCCCCGCCATTGGACGTCAGCGCGAACTCGCTGGCCCGGTTCGCCGCTCCATTCTGCCGCTGTGGCGTGCGGCTCCGTTCGTCGCTTCGGTGTGTTGCGGGTCTGCGCTTCATGGCTATGATGCGAGGCCTCTCTCTCAAGAAACACAACTCAAGTAATTGATTTTATGTAGCGGATTTTAAATGGGTCGTGATACAGGTATCAGTTGCATGTCGAGTTTTTCGGTGCGCTTGGTCAATTGGCGTAGCACACGCTCGCGGTAGCGCTCCTCGTAGTAGTCCTGACCTTGATCGGTGTACTCCTCGCCTTTGGTAAGCATGGTGTAGATCAGTCGCGCGAGCTTATGAGCGGCCGCGGTCACGGCCTTGGGCTTGTCCATGGGCGAGCACAGGCGACGGAAATAAGCGCCCAGCGCCGAGTGGCTACTGCGCAGCGCCGCGGCGGCGAGCCGCAACGCCTGAGCCGCGCGGTTGGCCACGCGTGCGGTGGTCGCCAAGCCCTCAAGCGGCTGCTCGCTGCCAACAGGCGGCTGAACACCGCGTACCTGCTCAAGGAATCCTTCGGCCAACTCTGGGACTACCAGCGCGAAGGTTGGGCACGGCGCTTCTTCGAGAACTGGCGAGCGGCGCTCAAGTGGCAACGGCTCAAGCCCTACGAAGAGTTCGCCGCGATGATTGAGCGCCATTGGGATGGAATCGCTGCCTATTGCGAACCCGAGAACAAAGTCTCGCTCGGTTTCGTGGAGGGTCTGAACAACAAGATCCGAGTCATTCAGCGACGCGCGTACGGGATACGCACGAGGAATATCTGCGGCTAAAGATTCTCACGTCCATGTTGCCAAACCCTTAAAACCAGCCAGAATCACCCACACGATTCCGTGAAGACCCCTTGTTCTCGAGGTGATTCCCGAGCCGGCGCAAGCGCGCCATCGCTCGGCGTTGTCGTGTCGCCCGTGAGAATGCTCATCAACATCGATGTGGACGATCTGGAACGCGCCATCGGGTTCTACACGACTGCACTCGGCCTTCGCGTCGGGCGGCGGCTGTTCGATGGATCCGTCGCGGAAATACTCGGTGGTCAGTCAGCGATTTATTTGCTGGCCAACGCCGCCGGCACCACGCCCGCACCCGGTGCATCGTCGGTTCGCGACTACCGTCGGCACTGGACACCCGTGCATCTGGATTTCGAGGTCGAGGACGTGACGTCTGCCGTCGAGCGCGCGCTGGCCGCCGGAGCGCAAATCGAGGGGGACATTCAATCGTTCGGTTGGGGGCAACTCGCCGCGCTAAGCGATCCCTTCGGACACGGGTTCTGCTTCATCCGGTTCTATCGCAGCGGCTACGATGCGTGAGCAATCGTCGCAGCGCGCCGGATCGGCTAACCTGTTGCGCTTGCCGAATGCCGAAAACCGGGCGTAGCGTGCTCGAACTGAGACCGACTTGCGGCACGGACTTGGAAAGCACGACGATCCGGCACAGGGCAGTCGACATGAAGGCGCGCGCCAAATTTGCGGCTGCCATCAAGTCCATACTCCCTCATGAACGGTAGCAGGAGTGAACATGGCGGACGCTGACACGCGAGCAATTGCGGGCCACTGGGCGCGAGGGGATGTCTACGGCTTGATCGTGTCGGCATTGGAAAAAATGTCGAAGCCTCTCGACCGACTGACGTTGGAGGACCTCGCGCCGGTCGACCACTTTCATGCGCGCGGCTTCCCCGCAACCGTCGAGCTCGCAGACCGGCTGCGGATCATTCCAGGCCAGCATATCCTCGACATAGGCTGTGGGTTGGGTGGTCCCGCCCGCTACATCGCGAAGCGATTCGAATGCCGCGTCAGCGGTGTCGACATCACCAAGCCGTTCGTCGACGCGGCCAACAAGCTGACTGCCTTGGTCCGCATGGAAGATCACGTGTCGGTCACTCAGGGGGACGGCCAGCAGCTGCCGTATCCGGACAGCACTTTCGACGGCGCCTATGTGCAACACGTCACGATGAACATCGCCCGTCGTGCCGCGTTCTTCGCGGAGGCCTATCGTGTCCTGAAACCGGGCGCCTTCTTCGCGCTGACCGAGCACGGGCTGGGCCCGCGCGGCGATCCGCACTATCCGGTCCCCTGGTCCGCGGATGGAACCGGCTCCCACTTGATTCCTCCCGCGGAAACTCAGGTTCTTCTGGACAACGCCGGGTTCGCAAATGTCATCGTCGACAATACCGGAGCCAAGTACCTCGCCGCGTACAAGGCGGTGATTGAAAAGGCGGAACAAGGCCAATTGCCGCCGCTCGGGATCCACCTGCTGATGGGCGAGAGTGCACTGCAAAAGACTCGCAACGCCGCACGTAACATCGAGGAACGCCGGACGCATCCGATACAGGTGATCTGCGACAAGCCGATCCGATGACCGTTGCTGCACAGCCACCGAAGCGCGGGTCCCTCGAGTCATGACAGGATGTCGACATGCACCGCACACCGAAGGCAATCACGGGCAGGAGAACAAGCCTTCGCTGTGGATGTACGAGACCCGCGGGAAGCCTGCGCAGTTGCAACGGCCGGAGTCTTGAGCGGTCGGCCTCGCCGTGGCGCGGCAGGCTGTTGTGAGAATGATGGATCAGGTAGACCGTCGCGTAACCGAGGTGACCATGCCACGTCTTCAGACGATGCGAAGTACAGTCGGAACGGATGCCAATCGTTCGCGCTCGCAGGCGATCCGCGCCGTGAGCGTTGGCGCGCAGGCTGTCGGCGCTCTGGCACTGGGCGCATTCGCGGTTGGCGCGCTGGCCATTGGGGCGCTGGCCATTAGCCGGCTGGCGATTGGCCGCGCGCGAATCCGGCGGCTCGCGATCGATCAGCTGGTCGTTCGACAGCTGCACGTGACCGAGGAGCTGCGTGCTCCATCGAAATGACCCCGAACGATGATTTCGCCCGATCATGCCAGGACGATGGCAGCGTACAACCGCTGGATGAGCGAACTGTCGTTCGGTGTGCTGGCAAGAACCATACGGCGCAGCATCATTGGAGGCCTCACTCTGCTCCTGGTTGCCGTCGCTCTTGCAGGAGGCGCTGGCGAAGTGCTGAGCCACGCTGCACTACGGTCGATCGGCACGCCACCTGCGGATCTGCCCGCCAAACCGATCGTGCTTCGCACCGCACGGAACCATCCGGTTGCCGGCTGGATGATCGGCGGAAAGCCAGGCGATGGCGTGGTAGTGCTGCTTCATGGCGTTCGTGGCGATCGGCGCGAGATGATCGGTCGCGCCAGGTTCCTCAACCGGCTTGGCTACTCCGTCTTGTTGATCGATCTACCCGCTCACGGCGAAAGCGCCGCCGAGCGCATCACCTACGGGTCGAACGAGTCAGAAGGTGTCAGGACCGCGCTTGGTTACGTGTCACGGGAGTTCCCGGACGAAAGGGTTGGTGTCGTCGGAGTTTCTCTGGGAGCAGCGTCCCTGGTTCTCTCCGAGCCCAATCCCGCGCCCAGCGCTGTAGTCCTCGAGTCGATGTTCCCGACGATGACCGAAGCGGTCTCGAACAGGCTTCGGCGGTATCTCGGGCCGCTTGCAGAACCACTCGCCCCCTTCCTGCTGTGGCAACTACCTCTGCGTCTCGGTGTATGGCCCGAACAGTTGCAGCCGATCGCGCGGCTGTCGTCGCTGCGTTCGCCGGTGCTAATTGCCTCCGGGTCCATCGATCGGCACACAACTCTGTCCGAAACGAAGCGGTTGTACGATGCCGCCAGTCGACCCAAGGAGCTTTGGGTAGTAGAAGGGGCCGCGCATGTTGACTTGCATGAATTCGATCCTGCGGCGTACGAGTCAAAGATCTCGGCCTTTCTTGCCAAGTATCTTCGGCCCTGAGGTTAACCGTCCATCGAGCGACCTTCCTCGCGCCCGTTTGGTTGCTCGGGAACATTCGCGTGGCGCACCGGCCGCTGGATGGACAAGGCGCACTCCCCGGAATAGCATTGCTCCATCCAGTAAGTCGCAAGCTCAATCCGTCTTTGCGCCACCATTCCTTTCCATGCCGTGCGCGCATCGCTACGAGATCGAGGCGGTCGTAAGTTCGCGCTCGGTGGCCGTGTGCCGGTTGGCTGGGTTCGTTAGGCGGCGAAGGAGGCAACGTGCCCACAAAGGTTGCTGAGGGAGGCTGTATTTGCGGCGCGATTCGGTACCGCGTTAGCGGCGAACCGACGAACAGTATGGTGTGCCACTGCCAAACTTGTCGGCGAGTCGCAGCTTCACCGGTTGTCGCGTGGGTCACGTTCCCGGCAGCGCAATTTCAGCTGCTTCAAGGGCATCCGTCGCAGTTTCATTCGTCCAAGCCCGTTCGCCGGACTTTTTGCGCAGGCTGCGGAACTCCTCTAACGTACGAGCACAACGATTCCGTCGGATTCGTCGACGTCACGACGTGCAGCCTCGATCATCCGGAAACATTTCCACCGACCCATCATTCGTGGCTTAGCCACGACCTCCCGTGGGTACGGTTCGGCGATGGCTTGCCAACTTTTCAGGAAGGGCGACCTGAAAGCACCGCCTGATCGTACCGCCCGGGCGAGTACTGGCAGCGAGCGAACTGACAGCAAATGCCGCCTACCCTCACGCTCAACGGGGTTTCGTTCTCCGCGCACGACGAAATACCACACGAAGAAGGGCTGTTGGTTGATTCCGGCCTCGTCGAAGCCAACGAACGATTCGCTCCATTGCATGAGGTACGCCGTCTGTCATGCTTCGCACGCATGGCTCCCGATAAAGTGGTTGGCGGGGCCGTGGGTCGCAGGTGGGGTGTGTGCTGCGAGCTTCAGCAGCTCTGGGTGAATCCCGAGTACCGTCGCCGTGGCATCGGTTCGCAGCTCATCCACGAGTTCGAACGCGTTGCCATCAATCGCGGCTGCCGCACGTTCTATCTCGAAACGTTCAGCTTTCAGGCGCCCTCGTTGTACCTTTCGCTCGGATACCAGGTTCGGCTCGAGCTTCACGGCTTCTCGCCAGGCGTTGTCAAGTACACAATGGTTCGTGAGTTGATTGCTGGTGAAACAGGGGCCTAACCGTGCGTGACCATTCCGTGGAGAGAGCTTGCAGGAAACCCTCATGACCGTTCATCTCGATCATCTTATGGTGCCGTCCCGCAACAAGGTGGCTTCGGCGAAGTTGTTGGCCGAACTGCTCGGGGTGCCCTGGTCGGAAACGGGTGTAGGGCCATTCGTCCCCGTATACGTGAACGATGGATTGACCATCGACTTCGATGAGTGGACCGACCCCCTTCCCATGATTCACTACTGCTTTCGAGTAAACCAGGACGACTTCGCCGGCATCCTCGAGCGAATCAAGGCGGCTCAAATACCGTACCGTAGCAACGTTCATGGGCCGGTCGACTTCCGCATTGACACGGAGCACGGCGGCAGCATCGTCTACTGGAACGAACCCGATGGCCATCAATGGGAGATGTTGACTGTCAGCTATGCACGACAACCGCGGTGAGCTAGCGCCGCAATGATCGCGGCACGCGGAGGAGATCCATGCCAACCAGTCGGACAAAGCCCAAGGACATCGACGAATACATCGCAGCGTTTCCGCCCGAAGTGCAAGCTATTCTCCAGCGCATACGGCTGACGATCCACGACGCTGCACCCGACGCGGCCGAAACGATCAGCTATCAGATTCCGGCGTTCACCCTGAGCGGCACCTTGGTGTACTTCGCCGCCTTCAGGAAGCACATCGGTTTCTATCCCCCGGTATCGGGCGATTCGAAGCTACAGAAAGCGATCTCGCCCTATGCGGGAGAGAAAGGCAATCTCAGATTTCCGCTCGATCAACCAATTCCCTATGCCTTGATCGATCGGATCGTGAAGCACAGGGTGAAACAGAACCTCGCGAACGCGGCTGCAAAAAACAAGGGCAGGCGACGCATCGAGATCGGCACCGACGAAAGGTGACTCGAATGGAACCCGCGCTGAACACCACAGCATCCACCCTGGAACGGTTACAGGATCGCTCGCAATCTCGGCATCGTTCGCGTAGCGCCTGAATCCAAATTTTCAGCCCACCCATGAAACCGGGCAGCGATCCCTGGAAAATCCGCGTGGACGACCTTCAGGGTGCGGAGATCATCGGCCTGCTCCATGAACACCTCCGCTCCATGGAGCGCGTTTCTCCGCCAGAGAGCCGGCATGCGCTCGACCTCGCTGCTTTACGCCGGCCGGAGATCACTTTCTGGACGCTTTGGGAGCGTACCGAGTTGGCCGGGTGTGGAGCGCTGAAGGAGCTCGCCCACGACCATGCCGAGATCAAATCGATGCGAACGACCTCCGCGTACCAGCGAAGGGGCGTTGCATCGAAGCTGCTCCAGCACATGATCACCGAGGCCGAGCGTCGCGGGTATCAGCGGCTGAGCCTCGAGACCGGATCAATGGATTATTTCGAGCCGGCGCGCACGCTGTATGCCAGCTTTGGATTCGCGCGCTGCGGACCGTTTGACAAATACATTGAAGATCCAAATAGCGTTTTCATGAGCAGGGAAATACGGTCCAATAAACCCGACGTCTGACCAATGGTTCACACCAAGCAACCGCCGGGCGGATTGAAGCGTGTTCTCGAGAACGTTGTCTGGCATGCGCTCGCCGGGGCGCACGCGAGGTATTCGGCCGGTACGCCAGACGCGCGTCGATACGCAGCGGGCTTTTCCCCGATCGTCGGATTCGCCAACGTCGAGCGTCCGAACTTCGAGGCATTGGCTCCGTTCTGCAGATTGGGCGAGCACTTCTATTGCGACGGTTGGGCCGGCGGCGCTCCCACCGGCTGGCGCATCGATGAAGAGTCGAGCATGTTCAAGATGGTCTGGGAATCGTCGACGCCGCCTGCCGACGAGGCGCCCGAGGCCATCAGACTCGGGCCGCAGCATGCGTCTCGCGCGCTCGAACTCGCGTCCCTGACGCGCCCAGGTCCGTTCGGTCCAAGGACCATCGAGCTCGGGGAGTATTTCGGCTGTTTCGAAGGGCAACGCCTGGTGGCGATGGCCGGCGAGCGCATGTTCGCGGGCAGTCTGCGTGAACTCAGCGGCGTATGCACTCATCCGGACTTTCAAGGTCGAGGGCTTGCGCGCCGGCTGGTCGCGAAGCTGATTGCGCGGCAGGTGGCGCGGAACGAGACGCCGTTCCTCCACGTCATGCGCGAGAACGGCATTGCTCATCGCTTCTACGAGCGCATGGGGTTTCGTGATCATCTGGAATCGATTGTTCGCGTGGTCTCGCGTTCCGGTTGACCGCGTTTGGTCGGAGACATTCGTCGTTCCAGCCACTGGAGAAAGCGGGCGCGCACATGCTCGAACTCAGACCGACGTGTGAAAACTGCAACAAGCCATTGCCCCCCGACTCACTCGAAGCACGCATCTGCACGTACGAGTGCACGTTTTGCGCGGCGTGTGTCGATGCCGTCCTGGAAAACGTGTGTCCGAACTGCGGCGGCGGATTCGTTCAAAGGCCGATCAGGCCGTCGAGAAACTGGAAAGGCGACAACTTCCTGGGCAACGATCCTGCGAGCACGATGGTCCGGCACAAGCCGGTGGATCCGGAAACGCATGCTCGGTTTGCAGGCGAAATCAAATCGACGCCCCCTCATGAGCGGTAGGGATCGGCCCAACCTCACGGTGAACCGGACGCGCAGGTTTTGTCGCATGCATGGCGCCCGCACTACGTCTGATCCGGAAGGTCGAGTCTCATTTCGCGTCAGCGATGAGCGTCAATTGCAACGGTATCGTTTCGCTCTCCGAACGGCGGATTTTCTGGTGTGTCGCACCTGTGGTGTCTATGTTGCCGCAGTACTTACGTCGCCGAGCGGCGAATTTGCCACAGTCAATGTCAACACCATTCGCGGGGCGCTCACCGTTGCGGATGCCGAACCGACCACCTACGACGGAGAATCGCCCGAGCAACGCAAGATGCGCCGTGAGGATCAATGGACGCCTGTTGTCAAAGTCGCCTGACAGCCGACGAACTCGAACGTTCGTCGTCATGGTTCCTCGCACGGCGCCCCGCATGCTCGCGGAGTCAGGCGTGATTGACTCGCTTGACCGGTGCGGTCGCGCCCGGCAGCATTGAAAGATGGATCTCGACACCTGGCTCATCTACCTGTTGGCAGCCATGGGGCTCTCTCTATCGCCAGGACCCAACGGGCTGCTTGCCCTGACGCATGGGGCATTGCACGGTCGGCGCAAGGCGCTGTACACCATCTTCGGAGGGGCCTTCGGCTTCGTCGCCGTCGTCGCCCTTTCCATGTTTGGCATCGGCGCGTTGCTCAAGGCCTCCCTCGTGTGGCTGACGGTCATGAAGTGGGTGGGCGGTGCCTACCTCGTTTGGCTCGGCATGCAAGTTTGGCGGTCGGCACCGATCGGCCTCGAAGTTCGTGGTTCAGCGGAACCCCGAACAGGCTGGTCGCTGTTCCAGCAAGGAGCACTCTCCGCGCTGACCAATCCCAAGGGGCTTCTCTTCTTCGCTGCCTTTCTTCCTCAGTTCATCGACCCTGCTCGAAGCCTCTTCGTGCAGTTCGTCATCATGGCTGGAACGTTCGCATCAATTGAAATAGCTACGGAGATGTTCATCGCCAGCATGGCTCATCACATCAGCCCATGGCTTCGGCGGGTTGGGCGGCGCTTCAACCAGGCCTGCGGCGGGGTGTTCATGGCGATTGGGGTCGCACTGCCCCTTCGCAGTTGAGCGGTGGCCTGCATGCCGAGAAAATACAGCGATGGCGGTTAACCCTCAGAAGGCTGTCGCAGAATCGCGCAAAGTCGGTGAGCTCGATGCCTTCGCGCCGGGCTCGCCGTCGCCCGTGGCGGAGCCGTTGGAAGCCGCGCATGTCAAACCTGGAACGTGACATGGCACAGCGGTAACCTTGCATGTTCAGCGCGCACATGCGCCGGAGGTCCGAATGTTGATCAGCGGCAAATGTCATTGCGGCAACATCTCGCTTGAACTCGAATGGGATGGCGACCCGCCAGAGATTCCAGCGCGCGCGTGCGGTTGTTCGTTTTGCATGAAGCACGGTGGTGTGTGGACATCCAACGCGAGATCCCGTCTCGTGGTCACGATTCGTGATGCTTCGCTCTTGTCGAAGTACGCGTTCGGAACTCGGACGGCCACGTTTCACGTGTGCTCGCACTGCGGCACCGTGCCGATGGTTACCAGCGAAATCGCGAATCATCTCTACGCCGTTGTCAACGTCAACGTGCTGGAGAATGTCGACCAATCGTGGCTTCGCCGATCCCCTGCCGACTTTGAAGGCGAAGATGTTGAATCTCGTCTTGTGCGCAGAAAGCGCAGCTGGATCGCCGATGTTCGCATTGCGGGCGGGGACGCCTGACCGCGCGGTTTCATGCGCACGCGTCAGGTCCCGCGGTTGAAAGCCCAGGAAAACACGAACCTGACCTTGTCCATCGAGCCGAGCCTGATGATTGGACACGCGCAACAGCTCCGGGCGAATGCGGTTGTCGGCGGGTTGGTCCTCGGCAAATCATGCTCGGTTTGGTCTTTCACGCAGCAGCGGCGCCACCCGTGCGCCATGGGATCTGAGGACGGAATGAAATGGCCGCTGTCGGTGTTTTCCCAGAGGGACCCGAAAGGACGGCCGCATCGGGTGGTTGTCATCGAACCAGGAGGGCAAATGGCCAACTCTGCGATGCACAAACGGTTGCTCCTGCTTGTCGCCGTGCTCCTGGCGTCATTGCCCGTCGTCGCGGGCGCGGCAGACGCCGGACTCGAACGCGCCGTGACGGCGATGGGGGCCGGCGACTTGAAGTCGATCCGCTACTCGGGGGACGGGATCGGCTATACGTTCGGACAAGCCTACAAACCCGGGCTGGCGTGGCCGAAGATCAACGTGCGCTCCTTCGTGCGCGCGGTCAACTACGAAACCGGATCGATGCGCGACGAAATCGTGCTTTCCCGCGCGGAGCCGCTTGGCGGCGGCGGCTATCCGCATGTGGCGCAGCAACGCAACGAGCAATACGTCAGCGGCGACTTTGCGTGGAATCAGGCGGCAAGCGGACCTGCGCCCGGGCCGCGATTCGTCGCGGATCGCGTCCATCAGTTGTGGATCACGCCGCAAGGCGTCATCAAGGCAGCGATCCGGAACAATGCGACGGTGCGCCGGGAAACGCGCAACGGCCGATCCTATGCAGCCGCGTCGTTTACCGAGCCTGGCCGGTTCACCGCGGTCGCGTTCATCGGTACCGACGGTCTCGTCGAGCGCGTCGAATCGCGCGTTCCCGATCCGGTCCTGGGCGACACCGCCGTGGTCACCACGTATTCCGACTACCGCGACTATGGTGGCGTCAAATTTCCTACCCGGATCACGCAGATGCAGGGCGGCTTTCCGGTGCTCGACCTCACGGTAAGGGACGTGCAACCCAACGCGCCGGCCGACATTCAAACTACCCGACGCGGTGAGAAGCGCGACCGAGCGCGTGACCGCGGATAAAGTGGCGGACGGCGTTTGGTTCATCGCCGGGCGGCTCGCACAACAGCGTCGCCATCGAAATGAAGGATTACATGATCCTCGTCGAAACGCCGCTGAACGACGGCCGCAGCGTTCCGGTGCTCGCGCAGGTGAAGCAGCTGGTGCCCGGCAAGCCGATTCGCTACGTGATCAACTCGCACACCCACTTCGACCATTCCGGCGGATTGCGCGCGGCAGTGGCGGAAGGTGCGACGATCATCACGCAGGCGCAGAACAAGCCGTATTTCGAGCGGGCGTTCGCGGTGACGAACACGATCAGCTCCCGACCAGCTCGCCAAATCGGGCAAGAAAGCGCGTTTCAAGACAGTCGAGGATAAGCTGGTGCTCAAGCGACGGCACGCGATCGGTGGAGATCTATCACGTCGACGACAGCCACCACACCGACACGTTCCTGATGGTGTACCTGCCGAAGGAACGGCTGCTTGTCGAAGCCGACTCGTTCACGCCCGGACCGCCCAATGCGCCGGCACCCGCGCAGCCGAATCCGAATCATACGAACCTCGTCGACAACCTCGCGCGGCTCGACTTGCCGGTGGACCGCATCCTGCCGTTGCACGGTCGAGTCGTTCCTCTGACCGAGCTCTACGTCGCGGTCGGACAAAGTCCGCCGAAATAGCTGCACGGGGTCGCCGGAGCGGCCCCGGGGAGGGGGACGAAGATTAGCCGTTCAATGGACGCGGCAGTCGAGGCAATATGGCATTACCCGCCGTCGATTCAATGTGGCGATACACTGGTATGGAGAGCATGGAGGTCTCCGGGCACGGTGGGAAGGCGGATCGCAACAGCACTACGGGGGTCAAAGACATTGCTCGGTACAGGTATGCGTCAAAGCGCTAAGGAGCCCAACGTGATCAGGATTCGACGTAACGATGTGTAGGAATATCAGGACGCTGTTCAATTTCGAACCGCCCGCCACCGAAGACGAAATCCGCGCGGCATCACTGCAGTTCGTAAGGAAGCTCAGCGGCTTCAACAGGCCGTCGAAGGTCAACCAGGCCGCGTTCGAACGTGCGGTCGATGAGGTCGCGGCCGCGGCGGACGTCCTGATTGGCGCGCTGGTGACGAATGCAGAGCCGCGTTACCGCGAAGTGGAAGCAGCGCAGGCGCGGGCGAGAACGCTCGCTCGCTTCGGCTCGCGTCCGTGACGTCTTGTCGCGCCGGGTCGTTGCACTGGACTCGCGGTTGCGGCCCTGCACGCGCCGCTGTGGACGGGGCGCGCCGATCACAGGCCATTGTCTGATCTCGCCACAGCGCCAAAGTCGTCAACCCGCGAGTAATCATGCTCCAGATACTCGGCAGGTCGTCGTCCATCAACGTCCGCAAGGTTCTCTGGCTTTGCGCCGAGATTGACCTGGCGTTTGAACAAGAAGAGTGGGGTTCGGGATTTCGCTCCACCGCGGCAGCGGAATTCCTGGCGCTGAATCCTAATGCAATGGTTCCGGTCATCCGCGACGGCGAGTTCGTGCTCTGGGAGTCGAACGCCATCTGCCGCTATCTTGCGGCCCGGTACATGCGAAAAGACCTTCTGCCGGCAAAACCGGCCGAGCGCGCGCTCGTCGAGCAGTGGATGGATTGGCAAGCGACGGAACTGAACAATTCCTGGCGCTACGCGTTCATGGCGCTGGTGCGTCACAGCGCCGCCCACGCTGATCGGTCTTGCATCGAAGGCGGCGTAGCGAGCTGGAACCGGCACATGCGCATCCTCGACACACAGCTGTCGCGAACCGGCGCTTACGCTGCGGGCCCCTCGTTTACGCTGGCCGACATCGTATTGGGTCTGTCGACGAACCGGTGGTTCATGACACCGATGGAGCGTCCGCACCTGCCTTCGGTGGAGGCTTATTTCGAGCGCTTGAGCGAACGGCCCGGCTATCGCCTGCATGGACGCAACGGCACCCCTTAGCAGTCGCCATACCTGGTACCCCGACATGGCGACTGAAAAGGAAAAGATGCTGGCGGGCGCGCTATACGACCCGGCCGACCGCGTCCTCGTATCGGAGCGGCAGCGAGCCCGCCGCCTGTGCCAACTTTTCAACTCGCTCGAGCCAGGCGCGCTCGATCGTCAGCAGCATCTGCTCGACGAGCTGCTGGGCGCTCACGTCGCCGCAGCGGTCACCGCGCCATTTTTTTGCGACTACGGATACAACATCGAACTCGCCTCGAACGTCTACTTCAATTTCAACTGTGTTCTGCTGGATGTTGCTTGCATATCGGTCGGCAAGAACACATTGTTTGGTCCTGGCGTGCACATCTACGCGGCCATGCACCCGATGGGCGTTGGCGAACGTCGGGCGGGGCTCGAGTTTGCGAGGCCGGTGATGATCGGAGAGGATGTCTGGGTCGGCGGTGCAGTGGTGATCTGCCCTGGCGTTACGATCGGCTCCGGCTCGGTCATCGGCGCAGGCAGCATTGTGACTCGCGACATTCCGCCGGGCGTCTTCGCCGCGGGCAATCCGTGCCGAGTAGTGCGGTCGCTGTGACGCCATTCGCCGCCGATGACACCGAGTGCTTCACGCTTTCGCCGGCTCCCGACAACGCGCGCTCCATCACCCCCGGCGCCGACCGGGTCGTGGCGCAGCGCCGTCAGCGTACTATCCGCTCCTGGATTCTGTTCTCTCGGCCCGCGCCGAACCGACCCCATGGAAAACGAGAAAATCACGGTCCGCATCACCGCAACCGGACAAACCCTCGACGTCGTGGTCCTGAACAAGCGCGTCGAGGGGATCGAGGTCGTTCTCGGCGAAGGCGTCCACAGCGTGCGGTGTCAGCTGTCGCCAACCCGAAATGGGATGGCGTACGCAGGCAGCGCGATGGGGCGCGAGATCGTGTACGAACGCGGTCGCGCTGAGGTCAAAGCCGACATCGAACGCGCCGATCCGTCTCGGATGCCCTTCAAGCGGCGTTGACGAAGCTAAAATCGGAGCACCGGAGCCGATTGCACGAAATTTCTGCGAGTGACCGTCGAAGATGCAGCAATTTCTCTATCGAATGCGGTCGACGCGTCTGCGCGCCGAACTGTTTCCGTTTCGCGTGGCGCTGTGGTCGGATCAGACTTACCAACGCTCCGAAGCAGGTGGCGGGACATGAATTCCGCCGATGCGTTTCGACGGTTGCAGCAACTCGGCGCTGGTCGGTTCGCGCACATGAACGGATCGCTCGCGCTGCATCTTCGCGGCACGGAGACCTTGCTGAGGGATTGGGGCAATCGGGAAGCACTTTGCCTGGCCGGCCTGTATCACGCCGTATACGGCACCGGTGGCATTGAGGGCTCGCTAGTCGACCTCGACGGGCGCGGCGCGATTGCCGAAATCATCGGCGTCGAAGCGGAAACCCTGGCATACCTGTACGGAGCGTGCAATCGCGAGACGTTCCACCCGCGAATTGGCACACGCGACCAGTTGGTGTTCGCGGATCGCTTCACTCGTTCGGAATATGCAATCAGCGAAATGCAGCTTCGCGATGTCTGCGAGCTCACCGTGGCCAATGAGGTGGACCTCGCGCTTGGCAGCAAAGCGTTCCGCGTCAGGCATCGCGCGGAACTCGTCCCGTTCTTCGACCGCATGCGCGGCTTGATCAGCGAATCGGGACTTGCAACGTATCAGCGAGTCCTGCGCAACCCGACAAAAAGCCCGCGCGAGGCGGGCTTTTTTGCCGTCGGTGAAAACTAGTTCGCGGTCACCACCGCGACTTTCACATCGCGCGCAGGTGCCTTGTCGGTGCTCGCAACCTGCTTCACGGCTTTCGCAACGGGTGCCTTCGCAACGGCGGGCGCCTTGGTCGCTGCGGGTGCCGGAGCTTGCGCGAGACCCAGCTGCGCCTGCGGCGTCGCGGAGGCCATCGCATTGTTGTACTCGCATGCCGAACCGACAGCCGGAGCGAGCCCGAACAGGGCCAGCGCAGATATTGCCACTACTCTCTTCACGGTCACCTCCACCTTGAATTGGGACGCAATGACGAATTTGCGCGTGTTTAGAACGCTTGTCAATGACGCGGTGGCCCGCTACGCGGATCTGACCGGTCCGAGTTCGACGACCGGCCCAGTTGATCCGCACGACAGCCTTGTTCAAACTGCGTCTTTCCCGCCCGTTGGTGCCATAAACCAAAAGCGCTTCAGGCGGAAACAGTGTCGGACATCGACACCATTACAACGTTGGCCCAGTCGATCGTGAAACGTGAATGGCAGCGCGTCAAACGGGGCGCCTGGAGCGCCTTGCGGCGGCGCAATGCATTGTTTCGGTATCTTGGGTTGCAACCGGCCTTCGGGTCATGAACCAGGAGTCCATCATGCGACGTCTCGTCTTTTTGCTGCTGCTTTTCTGCGCCACTGCCGTGCTGGCGCAGTCGAGTCCCTACTCGAATCGTGAGCAAGCGCTCGAAGGCATGGTCTCCGCGGACGCCGATCAACGCGCTGAAGCCATTACCTGGATTGCGGGCCATGGCACGCAGGACGACGCACCCATCCTGAAACAGCGCCTCACCGATGAAAGCGTCTATGTGCGCAACGTCGCGGAGCAAGGCCTTTGGCTGCTGTGGAGCCGTTCCGGCGACGAGGCGGTCGATGCGCTTCTGGCAAAGGGCATCGAGGAGATGCGGGCGGGTCGGTTCGAAGAGTCGACTGCCACTTTCTCCGATGTCATCCGGCGCAAGCCCGACTTTGCCGAGGGCTGGAACAAGCGCGCCACCGTGTTGTTCCTCGCCGGGGAGTTCAGGCGATCACTCGCGGATTGTGACGAGGTGATCAAGCGCAACCCCCTCCACTTCGGCGCGCTGGCAGGCTACGGTCAAATCTACTTTCAACTCGAGCAGTACGAGAAGGCGATCGAGTATTGGAAGCGCGCACTGGAAGTGAATCCAAACCTGGTCGGCGTGCAGGAGAGCATCGAAGCGACCGAGCAACTGATGGCGCAAAGGCGCAAGCGCTCGGCCTGACCCTATCCTGGTGATGTCCCCGCATGCCGTACCGAATTGCTGCTGACGCCGTCCTGTTGCTTCACCTGGCGTTCATCGCGTTTGTGGTGTTCGGCGCTCTGCTCGCCCTTCGCTGGCGCTGGATGAGCCTTGTTCATGTCCCCGCCGCGGCATGGGGCATCTTTGTCGAGCTGACGGGGCGAGCCTGCCCGCTGACGTTCATCGAGAACAGCCTTCGTATCCGCGCAGGATCAGCGGGCTACGCCGAGAGCTTCGTCGAGCATTACCTGCTGCGAATCATCTATCCGGAGGCACTGACCGGCGCACTCCAGGCTGCGCTAGCGGGCCTGATCCTGGTCGTCAATGGCGCGATCTACGGCTGGGTGCTGCACCGGCTGCATCGGTCGGCGCATGCCTGAAATTCCCGACCTCGGCCACATGCGTTGCATCCCGACCGCGAGGCTCACGCTCGAGCCGCAAGTGACTGCGCATGCGGAAGCAATGTTCGCGATGCTGCAGGATCCCGCGATTTACGTCCATGAAAACGACCCGCCGGCGTCGATCGAATGGCTCACGGAGCGATTCCGACGGCTCGAATCGAGAAGCTCCGCGGATCGGCGAGAGCTATGGTTGAACTGGGTACTTCGCCACCCGACGCGGGGACTGATCGGATTCGTGCAGGCAACCGTGCGCGGCGACGCGTCGGCCGACATCGCCTACGTCCTGGGGAGCCGATCGTGGGGTCAGGGACTGGCCAGCGAGGCGGTCCAGGCAATGCTCGGGGAGCTGGCGGAGTACTACAATGTCCGAACGCTCTCCGCGGTGCTGAAACGCGCCAACGTTCGTTCCATCCGGCTGCTCGAGCGCCTTGGGTTCGTGCTCGCCGCCAGCGACGCTGCCCTGCTTGACGCGATCGAAAGCGACGAGATACTGATGGAACGCGAAATGTCGAAGGAGTGGTCATCCGTGCCTGAAGCACAGAATGCCGCGCTTGCTCGTCGCTGGTTCGACGAGGTGTGGAACGAGCGGCGCGATGAAACCGTACACGAGTTGCTGCATCCCGATGCGGTCGGACACCTCGAAGGCCTCGTGACGCGGGGCGTGTCCGACTTCTTCAAGGCGCGCGCCTTCCTGACCGGCGCGTTCCCCGACCTGCAGCTATCGGTGGAGGAAGTGATTGCGCAGGGCGATCACGTCGCCGCTCGCTGGTCCGTGCAAGGTACGCACAGCGGTGACCTGCTCGGCATCCCCGCGACGGGCACGCCGGTTGCCTTCCGCGGCATGACGTGGCTTCGCTTTTCGAACGGGCGCATTGTCGAGGGTTGGGACGCGTGGAATCAGGGAACCCTCATGACGGACCTGCAGGCGGTTGCCCGGGAGCAATCCACCCGATCTGCCTGACTCGTGGTTCGGAGGCTTCATGACGTCCGACGAACGCGCAATTCGCGAACTCATCGCAACGTGGCTCGACGCATCGAAGGTCGGCGACACGAAAACCGTGCTGAGCCTCATGGCCGAAGACGTCGTTTTCCTGGTGCCCGGCCAACCACCGATGCAAGGAAAATCCGCATTTGCGGCGGCCCAGGGCGCGCTTCGGGATGCGTCGATCGACGCGACGAGCGAGGTGCAGGAAATCCAGGTATTTGGTGAGGCGGCGTACGCCTGGACGAAGCTGACGGTTGTGCTGACGCCGCGCGGTGGCGGCGCTTCGGTGAAACGCTCCGGCAATACGCTGTCGGTGCTCAAGAAACAGAACGGGTCCTGGGTAATCTTCCGCGACGCCAACCTGCTGTCCGTGGTCAATTGACTCGCATGTGAGCGGTCAATCGACTCGCATAGGACTGATCTCCGACACGCATGGCCTGCTGCGGCCGGAAGCCTGCGCTGCGCTGCGGGGCTGCGCCCGCATCATCCACGGCGGGGACATCGGAACGCCCGGGATCGTGGAAGCGTTGTCTGCGCTGGCGCCCGTGACTGCCGTGCGAGGCAACAACGATCGAGCTGCGTGGGCTCAGGCGATCCCGGAGGAAGCGCTGCTCCAGATCGGCGAAACGACCATTTACGTGCTGCACGACCTCTCCCAGCTCACCATAGACCCGGTGGCCCGCGGCATTCGCGTAGTGGTTTCGGGGCACTCCCACCAGCCCGTTGTTCGCGACAATGACGGCGTCCTGTACGTCAATCCGGGCAGCGCCGGCCCGCGCCGCTTTCGCCTGCCCGTTGCGGTTGCCGAGCTCGTGGTCGGCAGGCGCTCGGTGTCCGCACGGATTGTCGAGCTCGCAATTCGCAACGCGGCCTGAGCCTCCCGAGCTCGCCGTGCTCGCGCCGTGATCGTTCCGGATCGCGTCGAGAAGCTGCTGCAACAGCTCGACATCTTCGATGCGACGCCCATGCCACAATATGGCGCGACGCGCGCACGGACGGACGCCGCGGCCATCGAGGGAAGCAGCGCGGTCTCATGAACATCGATCGCATCGACCACGTCGTCATGACGGTCCGCAGCATCGACGCCACGTGCGAGTTCTATTCGCGGGTGCTCGGCATGCAGGTCGTCACGTTCGCCGGCAATCGCAAGGCGCTGGCGTTCGGGCGACAGAAGATCAACCTGCACGAGGCGGGACGCGAATTCGAGCCGAAAGCGGAGCACCCGACGCCAGGCTCCGTCGACCTTTGCCTGATCACGATGACGCCGCTTTCCGAGGTCATCGAACACCTGGAAGCGAATGGCGTGGCGATCATCGAAGGTCCGGTGTCGAAGACCGGCGCGACAGGAAAGATCTACTCCGTTTACTTTCGCGATCCGGATTGCAACCTCATCGAGGTGTCGAATTACGTCGACGCCGACGAGCGGCCCGGGTTGAAGCGCACGCCATGATCGTCATTCGCGACATCGATCACCTCGTGCTGCGAGTCGTCGACCTGCAGCCGATGATCGACTTCTATTGCAATGTGCTGGGATGCTCGGTCGCGCGCCGGCGCGACGACATCGGACTCATCCAGCTACGTGCCGGACGGTCGATGCTCGACCTGGTTCCGGTCGCCGGCGAGCTCGGACGCATGGGCGGTGCAGCCCCCGGTCATGAGGGAAGAAACCTCGACCACCTTTGCTTTCGTCTCGAAACGTTCGATGAACCAGCGCATCCGGCAGCATCTGGAAGCTGCGGGAATTGCCACGTCGCCCGCCGCCTCGCGCTATGGCGCCGAAGGCGAAGGGCCATCGATCTACGTGGCTGATCCGGAAGGCAACACGATCGAGCTCAAGGGACCGCCCTGGCCCACTGTCGCGCAAGCAACAGCGCAAGGTGAATTGACTCCGGCGAACCAGGACGCGCACGCAAGCAAGGCTGACGGATTTCCTCTCGAAGGCGGCTGCACGTGCCGCAACGTGCGGTACCGGATGACGACGAAGCCGCTGTTCGTGCACTGCTGCCACTGCCGCTGGTGCCAGCGCGAAACCGGCGCCTCGTTCGCACTGAATGCGCTCATCGAGGCGGACCGCGTCGAAGTGTTGCAGGGTCGGCCGGAGATCGTCGAGACGCCGTCGAACAGCGGTCTGGGGCAGAAAATCAGCCGCTGTCCCGACTGCCGCATTGCGCTTTGGAGCAACTATGCCGGGGCAGGCGACGCGATCCGGTTCGTGCGTGTCGGGACGCTCGACGAGCCCGATCGGCTGCCGCCGGACATCCACATCTTCACGTCGACGAAGCAACCGTGGGTCATCCTCCCGCCTGACATGCCGGCCGTCGTCGAGTACTACGACCGGAGTCGCTACTGGCCAAAGGCAAGCCTCGAGCGTCGTCAGGCGCTGCTGGCCGCGAAAGCGCCGCCGCCTTCTGCGACGGGCAGTCGGTAGCAGTGGGCGAAGACGCGTCGAACCGGGCACTGCAAAGGTGTTCACTCGACGACGCTGCCGCGAAAGCCTGCGCGTCGACGGCCGGCGTCGCGCCCGTAGCGCTATCCTCCTCGCGCATCCTGCTGCGTCCGTATCAGCCCTCGGATGCGGGCCTCGTATACGCGGCAACGATCGAATCCCTGGCGAGCGTCGGCCGCTGGATGCAATGGTGCCATCCCGGCTATGCGGAACACGAGAGTGTCGCGTGGATCGAGAACTGCCACGCGCAGTGGCAACGCGGCGATGCCTACGAGTTCGCCATGTTCGACGCTGCGGACCAGTACGTAGGTGGCGCCGGAATCAACGACGTGAACCGGCTCAGCAACTTCGCCAATCTCGGCTACTGGATACGCGAATCGCGTCAGGGTGAAGGCTTTGCCACCGAGGCGGTTCGGCTGCTCATCCCGTTCGGCTTCTGCACGCTCGGACTGACAAGGATCGAGATTGTCGCTGCCGTCGCCAACGTGCAAAGCCGGCGCGTGGCCGAGAAGGCCGGCGCGCTTGTCGAATGCATCGCCCGCAACCGGCTGTTCATTGGCGGACGTCCCGTCGATGCCGTCGTCCATTCGTTGATTCCCGTCGACTGGCCGGAACGCACCAACCCTCGTCCATCCCCCAAGCGGTAGATGGACGGTGGCGGGTGGGCATCCATCGACGTGCGGCGGATTTCGCAGACCCTCGGATTGGCACGCGAAATGCTGTCCGTTTATAATAACGGTTGTTGGAGAACCTACCCCGCTACCAGAGGACCAAGTCGCTTCGCAACCCACCAGCCTGATTGAATCGATGATCAAGTCCGCCCTGATGGCTGCTCTTGCGCTCCTTTGCGGCAACGCGGCTGCATTCGATTCACCGCCCGCCACTGCGACGGAGCCTCCCAGGATCGCATCTCCGTGGGAGGCGACGTTCGCCGCCTTCGCGGCCGACGACGCAACGCACCCCCGGCCGGCGGGCGGCGTGCTGTTCGTGGGCAGCTCGTCGATCCGGCTTTGGAGTGATCTTGAAGATCAGTTCAAGAATCTGCCGATCGTTATCAAGCGAGGCTTTGGCGGCTCGCAGCTTTCGGATTGCGTCAAGAACCTGAACCGGCTGGTCATCCGTTATCGGCCCCGCACCGTCCTGGTCTATGCCGGCGACAACGACCTCGCCGCAGGAACGACACCGCAGGAAGTCTTCCGGCGTTTCACCGCGTTCGTCGACGGCGTGCATCGCGAATTGCCGGATACGGACATCGCGTACATCTCGATCAAGCCGAGCCCGTCGCGAATCAGGCTTTTGCAGCAAATACGGGAAACCAACGCCTTGATCCGCGACTACGCCGATGCGGAGGGCAAGGTCGACTTCATCGACGTCTACACGCCGATGCTCGATGCTTCAGGAAAGCCCCGACTGGAACTGTTCCGGGCAGATGCGCTGCATCTGAACGCAGACGGCTACGCGCTCTGGAAGCGCGTCATTGCGCCGCACGTGCATTGACGTTGCCGGCCAGCTTCTTCCGGCCCGCGCCGGCGTCGAGCACCTTTCGACGGTCACGGATGGCCCTTCCGCCGCCAAGCGTCGCTCGCGCAACCGCGTAGAGCGTCAGCAGCGTTCCCGTCACGAGCGCCGCATCGATCAGGCTCGCATGCGGCCGGACGGCATCGCCGACTGTCGCGAGCAACGCCAGGCAAAGCAGCAGATGCGCAGTGAAGACGGTCAACGATGCGCGGCCGAGCGTGGCGATCGGCGAATGCTCCGCCCATGCGACCAGCACGCGGCGGCCGTGAACCACGATCGCCGCGAGCACCACGAAATTCAGCAGTCGCAGCGGCCCGAGATGCCATTTGTCGAACAGGGCGTTCAACGCGGCATCGGCCCCGAACGGAGTTTGCCCGACAATGTGGCGCCACGTGAAGAATGCGGCGGCCAGCGCTGCAGCCGTCCAGAGTACCGGGCGCGACCAGGGGACGTCGTGACGCGTGGCTTCGCCGGCATCCGCCTTCAGCGCACCGGCGCGCAGGCCCGCCAGCCACAACAACTGCCATGCCAGCAGCGAGAATGCGCCGGTCTGCGAATACGGCACGGGCCATCCGAGCATCGCCGCCACCGACTCGTAAACGTGCTGGCCGCCTCCGTGCTGCGCGAACAGCCAAAGACCGGCGCTCAACGTCAGCAGCGCCCCCCAGCCGCGCCGCGACGCATGTTCCAGCACGAGCGGTGACATCAGCAGAAACAGCACGTACATCGGCAGGATGTCCAGCAGCGGCGGGTTGTAGGCAAGCAGCAGTCCCGTCACCAGCGCCGCGTGCGGATACTCGATGTAGAACGACGCCAGATCGGTGATCGCATGTCCGCCGCGCGAGGCTGCAATGGGCACGAGCAGCCAGAACAGGAACAGCAGCAGCCGATGTGCGCGGCATAGACCTTGAGCGCGCGACCCCATAACGCGCGACGCATCGCCGGAAAGCCGCGCTTGCGGGCCGCATGGGTATAGACCGATCCGACGAGGTAGGCGGACAGGAAAACGAATCCTTCGGCGGCGGAGACGAAGCCGAACGGCTGTCCGACGTGCGCGCTGAACCAGGTGGGCAGGTGCGTGATCGTCATCAGGACGAGCATCAGCCCGCGCAGCCAGTCGAGTTCGGTTTGACGTTCCATATGCCGGCGCGCGTGTTCGATCGCTTTGCGTGGAAGGCGCGGAGAGACGATGATCGGCATCGACGGACGATAATCCGGTGCATGGCACGCGGCCGTCCGGAGGCGCTGAAAGCGTCGTAAGACACCGCGTGACGCGCGAACGTTCGGATCCGTAGCGTAATCCGCCACCGGCAGTTTACGCGCCGAACGTTTCCGCGTCGTCAGCGCAGATACGCGAGGAGCGGCGAACCGATCTGGCGCTGGATCAGCGCATCTTCGGCGACGCGCGCGTCGGCCGGTTCAAGCGCCTGTATCCATTGAATTTCGCCGCCGGCCAGTGCCGCGACCGCGAATGCCGTCGCGATACAGGATCCGATTGTTCGCAAGCGCCGGGATCCTCGCTCCTGGCAGCAGCGTGCCCACGAGATTCAGCGGATCCGCGCCGCTGATCGACACGAATGGCCCCGGATCGCCTGGCGCGCGTCGTGTGTCGCGCAGCATCGCCACCGCTTCGGGCAACGCAAACTGTTCGCCGGTCACGCTGGCGACGAACCGGCCGCCGCGAATGTCACCGCGCGCCTCGAGTCGCCGCAGCACGCGCGACAGTTCGCGCCACGGCGGGAGCCACGCCGCTTCGCGCTGCAGGATGCGCCATGCGACGACACCGTAGCGCCGCAGCAACGCATGCGCGATGTGCTCGACCGTTTCGGCGCTCACCGCCGGATCCGTGCGCGTCCACGACGTTGTTGCAGCGTCGGTTGCCGGCGCGGGAATCGCCGCGCCGGGTGAGCGCCCAGCGCCCCGCGTCCTCGACGCCGAGCAACGCCGTACGCCGATGGCGCTTGCTGGTGCCCGATGCGCTTGCGTTTCTGCGATGGCGTCAGCAACGCGCGCAGGCCCGCGAAGCTGTCGGACGTCACGCGTCCCAGTGCGCACCAGTTCGGCAAGCGCATCTTCGACGTGCGTGCGCAACAACCGCGTTCCGTCGAGGATTTCGTCGTGGAACGAAGCGCCGTGCGCCTGCAGGAACTCGACGACCGCCTGCGCCCTCGAGCTCATCTGCGACGGCTCGGACGTCCGGATAGGTGCCGCGCGCTGTCCACACGTGCGAACTGCGGCGCGGCAGCAGCGTCACCGGTGTGGTGCGAATCACGTTTGCGCTGCCCCGCGCGCCCGTGACCGTCGGCGGCGTCAGCCGCGTCCAGATCGTGCGGCCCGACAGGCAGGAATCGTCGAGCCAGGTGAAATCGTAATTTTCGAGTCTCGCGGGCAGGATCTCCGATTCCCACGACGCAGCCGGCGCCTCGAATCCCTGCAACTGCGCGATGATCGCGTCAAGCGCATCCGGTCCCTGGCGTTGCTCGCCCGGCGCGACATGTTGCCAGCGAAACAGGAACCGGATGAAGTCCTGCGTCGATACCGGCTCGATTTCCTGCCGCAACCGATTGACCGTGTAGCGATGGATGCGAGCGAGCAGCGTGCGATCGCACCATTCGTTCGCCGCGCCTTGTGTGTATGCGCCGCGCATCGCAACGCCTTCGGCTGCGAGCTTGGCGAGCGCTGGTTCGATGTCCGCCGGCGGCAACGAAAGCGAATCGGCGATCTCCTCGGCGGTGATCGGCCCCAATCCCTGCAGGCGACTGCGAACGAGCTCGACCAGCGCTTCGTCGCGCGTCCACGTCCGTGCCGCGAATTCCTCCGGTGCGTCGATCGCAGGCTCGCGGGCGGCGCGAGCCTGCAGCGCGTCGAATTGCGGAAGCCGCTCGGCCGCGGCCCATAGCCGTCTCGATCCGTCGTCCTCCGCCATCGGGCAGCGCCCCGGTTGCGCGCCGGTGCGAGCGTCAGCCGCGTGGCGCGACGAGCCTTTGCGAGCGCGTCGAGCAGGGCTCGCCAATGATCCTGCTGCGCAACTTCCGCTGCAGTCAGGAAACCGAGCCCGAGCAGTGCATCGTGCAACTCGTCTGCGGTCGACGCTTCCGGCCATGCTTCGGTCGCGTACCCGGTCGATGGCGGCGACGTCGAGCCGGCCGAGGTCCCCGCCTTTTGCGTCGTCGGCCCAGCGACGGCCCATCACGGCCTGCGTGCGCCGCTCCTCGAGCGGCGCGTCGTCCAGGTAGGCGTACGGACGCGCGTTGAGGATCTCCATGGCGAGCGGCGATGGCGCGGGCAGGTCGCGCGCGACGACTGTCACCTCGCCCGGCTTCCATTCGCCGCAACAACCGCTCGAGCCCTTCGATGTCCATCGCTTCGTACAGGCAGTCGTGGATCGCCTGGCGCACCAGCGGATGATCGGGTATCTCGCGGTCGCCGACGATGTTTTCCGCGCACGCGATCTGATCGGGAAACACGGCCGCCATCAGGTCTTCCGCGCGCATTCGCTGCAACGGCGCCGGAATTTTCCTTCCGCCGCGAAAACGGGGCAACGCAAGCGACGTTCCCGCAATCCAGCGCCAGCGCGCCGCGAACATCGGCGCATCGAGCATCGCCTGGATCAGCAGCGGACGGACGGTGCTCGAATGCAGATAGCGCGCGACATCGGCCAGCGTAAAGCTGTGACTGGTCGACAGCGACAGGACGATCGCGTCCTCGGTCGCCGCCGCCTGCAGTTCGAAGTTGAACTTGACGCAGAATCGCTTGCGCAGCGCGAGTCCCCATGCGCGGTTGATCCGGCTCCCGAACGGCGCGTGAATGACGAGCTGCATGCCACCCGATTCGTCGAAAAACCGCTCGAGGACGATCCTGTCCTGCGTGGGCAGCGCGCCCAGAGCGACGTGCGCGGCGGCGAGGTAATCGACGAGCTGCTGGCCCGCGTCGGGCGCGAAGCCGCGTTGCTCGAGTTTCGCAACGGCGGCGGGCTTGTCGACGATTGCATCGGTCGCCGCTCCGTCCGGTGCACGCGCGCGTCCGCTCTCGTCGGTCACGAACAGATTCGCACGCAGCCGCGACACGGCGTAGCGAAAGCTCGTCGCTGCGCGCGGGCGCCTCGCCCAGCCAGAACGGGATGCGTCGGCGCCTGCCCTTGCGCGTCCTCGACCCGCACGCGCCCCGCTTCGATGCGGCGAATCCGGTACGACGTGTTGCCGAGCTGGAAAACATCGCCGGCAAGGCTTTCAACCGCAAAATCTTCATTGACCGTGCCGACCAGCTGTCCCGCCGGCTCGAGCACGACGTCGTAGTCGGCCGTGTCGGGGATCGCGCCGCCGGAGGTGAGCGCCGTCAGGCGGGCGCCGCGCCGTCCACGCAGTACGCCATTGACGGCGTCGCGATGCACATACGCGCCGCGGTGTCCATGACGCGTCGTGAAGCCGTCCGCGAGCATGCGCACGACATCGAGATACTCATCGTAGGCGAGCTCCGCGTACGGCCAGGCACGCGTCAGTTGCGCGTAAAGCGCCTGCTCCGGCCACTCGCGCGCGGCGACCTCCGCGACGATCTGCTGCGCGAGGACGTCGAGCGGTTGCGCGGGAATCGTCACGCGATCGAGCTCGCCACGCGCGACCGCGTCGAGCAATGCCGTGCACTCGACCAGCTCGTCGCGGGAGAGGGGAAACAGCCGCGCCTTCGGCACGCCGCCGATCGTATGGCTGGCGCGCCCGGCCCGCTGGAGGAACGTTGCGATCCTGCGCGGCGACCCGAGCTGGCACACGAGCTCGACGTCGCCGATGTCGATGCCGAGCTCGAGCGAGGCGGTTGCCACCAGCACCTTCAGTTCACCGTTCTTCAGCCGCTGCTCGGCCGCAAGCCGCCGATCCTTCGCCATGCTGCCGTGATGCGACATCACATGAGCTGCGCCCAGCAATTCGGATAGATGCCGGCTCGCGCGCTCGGCCATGCGCCGCGTGTTGACGAATACGAGCGTGGTCCGATGCTGCGCGATCAGGTCGGCGAGCCGCGCATAGACCTGCACCCAGACCTCGTTCGACATCACCGCCTCGAGCGGAGACGACGGCACTTCGAGCGCGAGGTCGCGCGGTCTGGCGTGGCCCGTATCGATGATCTCGCACGGCGCGGGCACCGGCGCCAATCCGGCTGCAGCCGGCGAAAACTTTGGCGCTCCGATCGCAACGGCCGTGTGCGATGGCGGTTGCGCGCCCACGAGGAAGCGCGCAATCTCCTCGATCGGCTTTTGCGTGGCGGACAGGCCGATCCGCGCGAGCGGGCCGTCGACCAGCGCTTCCAGGCGCGCCAGCGACAGCGCGAGATGGCTGCCCCGCTTGTTCGACGCGAGCGCGTGGATCTCGTCGACGATCACCGTGCGGGTCGTCGCGAGCATCGTGCGCCCCGATTCCGATCCGAGCAGCACGTACAGCGATTCGGGTGTCGTGACGACGATGTGCGGCGGACGCCGCCGCATGCTCGCGCGCTCGTGTTGCGGCGTGTCGCCGGTCCGCACGAGCGTGCGGATCTCGACGTCCGGCAACCCGCGCGCGGCGAGCTCGTCCCGAATGCCGGCCAGCGGCACCGCGAGGTTCTTCTGGATGTCGTTCGACAGCGCCTTGAGCGGCGACACGTAGAGGACCGACGTGCGGTCCGGCAGCCCGCTCGCGAGCCCTTCGCGAACCAGCGTGTCGATCGTCGCCAGGAATGCGGCGAGCGTCTTGCCGGAACCGGTCGGTGCGGCGATCAGGACGTGGCGATTTTCCCGGATCAGCGGCCAGGCGCGCGCCTGGGCGAGCGGTGGGGGCCGCGAAACTGTTTCCCGAACCAGGCGGCGACGGCGGGGTGGAAGACGGACGGCATCACGCTATTTTCGCATCCTGCGACATTGGCGGCGCCGGCTGGCGGCAAGCCGGGCATTCGTATGGATTTAACCGGGGCGTTACGTTAATCTGCGCCGTTGGTGTTGCAACGTCCGGCCCTCTTCCCAACTCATGAAATCCGCGTTCGCGCTGCTGCTGTTCGCCCTGGCAATAACCTTTGCCGTCGACCCCGTCCGCGCGCAAGGGTTCAGCTTTTCCAAACCCGACGACACCGCCCAGCGCGAGAACGAGGCCCGGGAGGACCGCATCGCGCGCGACCTTTCCGTTCCGTGCCGCGCCGACGCTCAAGAACAAGAAGATCATGGTGATGATCGGCGAGCGGCAGTCGAACGGCTTCATCGAGGCGCAGCAGCAGAACTACGGCCCGCACTACCAGGCGATCAACAAGCGGCTGCAGCGCGCTCGGGCTGCGGACGTACACGCCGGAGGAGATCCGCCGCCAGATCGCGCAGGCCGAGATCGACGCGTATTTCCGCAACGACCCGGACGCCGCGCTCTCCGCGTCGCGGCGGCTCGGCGCGAGCTTCGTCCTGCGCGGCCTGATCTCGTCGCAGGCGACGCCCAATCCGATGATGGCCGTGAACCAGGTATCGGTGAACATGGGGTTCACGCTGACCGGAAGCAATGGCCGCGTGATCTCCGACACGGAAGCGAGCTCCAGCTCCTATGCGGGCGCGGACGTCGCAGCGCATGGCGCTCACGCTCGTCAACGAGAAGGCGGACGAGGTCGTCGCGAAGCTCTATGCGCGACTATTGCCGCAACGCGGACCGGCCCAAGTGAATCGCTCGGCACGAATGCGAGGAGCGCCGGTTACGCGATCGATTCGAAGTGACGAGGGAGATCTCCCATGAACCAGCGCATTCTCAGTCGTTGCATCAATCCGGCGCTTGCGGCGGCGCTTGCCGTCGCCGTGTCGACCGCGGTCGCGCAGCCACGCTTCGGCAATCCGTCGCCGACCGCCGGCAGCGAGACGTCGCAACGCGCCAACGAGTCCGCCGACCAGGCGATCTACAAGCCGGTCGAGTACATGAACGTCAACAAGAAGGGGCCGGCGCTGATCGTCATTCCCGGCGAGATCAAGAGCAGCAACGCGACGTTCCTGCAGAAGTTCACGTCGAACAACATCGCCGACTTCGCGCGAGATCGAGCTCTCCGCCGCCAACTTCCAGGTGCTCGAGCGCTCGAACCTCGGACCGCTGCTCAAGGAATTCGAGCTCGCCTACAACCTCGGCGACCCGCAGACCAGGCGCGCAAGTATCCTGGGCATGGGCAAGCTCAAGAGCACGAAGTACGTCGTCAAGTTCGACATCCTGAAGACCGAGCAGGTCGCCGCCGCGCAGCAGGGCTTCGACGGCCGCGCGCTCGGCCAGATCGCCGGGCTCCTCGGCGCGCTTCAGCGGCTCGCGCGGCGGCGCGCAGCGCCGGCGCCGTCGGCCAGGCACGGCCGTCGGCTCGGTGCAGACCGGCGAATCGACGCGGCGTGTGGATCATCGGCATGCGCTACAAGATCATCAATGCCGAGACGACCGAGCAGGTCGCGCAGGGCTACACCGAGGAGAAGATGGAAGTCGGCGCGAAGTCGTCGTCGGTGCTCGGCGTGTCGCAGTCGCAGCAGGGCGGCGTGTCGCTCGACACGATGGTGCAGCGGCTCGTGCAGAAGATCGGTGTGGGAAATCGACAGCAAGTACAAGTAGCCACGCCGCTGTCGAGCATCAGCAACGCCGGCCGCGTCGCCGGCGTTGCCGTTTTCGGGCGCGGACAACACGGGACGAACGCGCATGATCACCCAACTCGGCAAATACGAAATCCGGCGCGAGCTCGGCCGCGGCGCGATGGGCGTCGTCTACGAGGCGTACGACCCGATGATCAAGCGCCTCGTCGCGCTGAAGACGATCCGCCCCGACCAGCTCGCGGGCGAACGACCGGACGACGTCGTCGCGCGCTTTCGCCGCGAGGCGCAGGCGGCGGGCCGGCTCAGTCATCCGAACATCGTCTCGATCTACGACTGCGACGAGGACGACGGCACGTGGTTCATCGCGATGGAGTTCGTCGACGGCCGCGAGCTCAAGGAGTGCTTCGCCGCCGACGAGCGCTTCCGTCCCGCCGACATCGAGCGGATCATGACGCAGATCCTCGCCGCGCTCGAGTACTCGCACCGGCAGGGCGTCGTTCACCGCGACATCAAGCCGGCGAACATCTTCCTGCTGCGCCGACGGCACGGTGAAGGTCGCCGACTTCGGCATCGCGCACATCGAATCGTCGAACCTGACGCAGGTCGGCACCGTCGTCGGCACGCCGAACTACATGTCGCCCGAGCAGATCATGGGACTGCCGGTCGACGGGCGCTCGGATCTCTTCTCGGCCGGCGTCATCCTCTACCAGTTCCTGACCGGCGAGCGGCCGTTCGCCGGCTCGTCGACGACGACGATGCAGAAGGTGCTGAAGGAGGATCCGCTGCCGCCGTCGACGCTCAACGTGCAGCTTGCCGCCGGCGATCGACGCGGTCGTGCGCAAGGCGCTTGCAAAACGCGCCGACGAGCGTTTCCAGACGGCGCAGGCATTCGCGACCGCGCTGCATGCGGCGATGCCGGCGAACGTTCCGACGACCCGCGTGGCCGGCGTCGATCCGGATGCGACGCTGCTGGATGCCGCGGCCGTCGAATCGAGGGAGTCCCGGTCGACGGGTGCTTCCGCGGTACCGATCGCACCCGCGCCTGCCAGGCAATCGCAAGCGACCGCGATTGCGGTCGTTGCCGGCATCGCGGTCGTCGGCCTCGCCGCATTGGCGGCCACGTGGTGGTCGTGGCCGCGAGGCAATGAAGCGGCGACTCGCGTGACGCAGTCGGCTGGGACGACGCAGAAGAACCCCGCTTCCGCCGCGACGCCCGCTGTCCCGAACGCGGCGTCGCCGTCGAATCCTCCCAGTGCCGCTGAGGCGACCGGCAGCGCGAGCGCTCGCGACGCACCTGCGACGCACAGTGCGCCAACGTCCGCCACGGCGGTCGATGTGCCCCCCGCAACGCCTGGCAACGTGGTCATTTCCGCGGTCGGCCTCGCCGATCCGAGCGATCCGCGCTACGCCAACGACAAGGCACTGCATGCAAACGGCCGTGCGCACCGATTCCAAGCGCCAACTCGTCGAAAAGGCACTCGTCCTGCTGCTCGACCGCCAATCGTTCGCGACGAATTACGACGTGCTGCGAGTCTCGCGTGATGTCGAAGAGCGGCGACTTCATCGACACCGTGGTGCGCGAAGGCGAGCCGCAACTGGGGAAGGACGGCCTGATGTCGATGACGACGCAGGCCGTGGTCAACGTCAAGGCGGTGCAGCAGTTCGCTGAACCAGTTGTCGCGCGACGAGCGGGTCGACCTCATTCGCGCCAACGGAGACCCCCGCGTATCGGTGCGCATCACGGTGCGCGACGCCGACTATCCGGACGCGCCACCGCAGCCTTCGCCGATCGCCGAGAACATCCTGAAGGAGCGCATCAAGTCGTTCGGGTTCAGGACGTGGTCGGACGAGGCAGCGGGCGACAGCAGCGGCGCGGACTTCATCGTGACCGGCGAAGCGAACGTCAGGAGATTGTCGACGCGCCTCGCGGCATCGGGTCTCGTGATCACGAAATACGCACTGTCGTCGTGGACCGTCAAATGCACGAACCGACTGACCGGCGAAGAGATCTACTTCAACACGACGCTTCCGAAGGGCCTCGGCAGCTGGGCGAGCGAAGAAGAGGCGCTGCGCGCGATCGGCGCGAAAGTTGCCGATCAGCTCAGCCGCGACCTGTTCCTGCAGCATGTCAACGTGACCGGGCGCAAGGTCACGCTCATCGTGACGGGTATGCCGGACGCCGCTTCGGAAGACCTGCTCGCGCGCGAACTGATCGGACTGCCGGCCGTCATGACCGTTCGCGCGGGACCGCCCGCCAAACCGCGCGTCTACGACTTGCAGGTGGCCGCGCCGCAAGCCGGCAGCGACGCGATCGCAACGGACATCGTCGCGCCGCTCAATGCGAAGCTCGGGAAGGCGTGCTTCGCCGTCGGAGCTGTCGACGGCCCGCGCGTAGCCGTGACGTTCGATGCGCAATGTGCGGACGGTACGCTGCACGCCCGGCTCGAAACCAATCCGCCGGCCGGCCTGTACGGCGCGCCGTCCGCTCGGCAGAAGGCGATCATCAAGAATCCGGAGACGCTGCGGAAACTCGTGTAGCGGCGTTTCCGCTCGTTTCGTTTAGCACCGCCGGCCGGTGACGCAAGCGGTCTCGGCTTGCGGGTGAATGCTCACGAAGGCCATTGCGAGTCGAAAACGTTAACGCAGGCGTGGCTACGACTCGATGCGAAAGCCGACCTTGAGCGTGACCTGGAAGTGCGCGACCTGCCCGTCCTGGACGTGGCCGCGCGTTTCGATCACCTGGAACCAGTCGATGTGCTTCACCGTCGCGGAGGCCTTCTGAACCGCGTTACGGATCGCTTCATCGGTGCTGGTCGTGGACGAGCCAACGAGTTCAACGAGCTTGTACGTGTGCGCGGTCATTCGGTCTCCATTGCAATCGGGTTCAAGGCGACGGTGCAGCAGGCACGGCGAGCGCCGGCAAACTGACCACGAGCGTTTCTTCCTTCCACGCGAGGCGCGGCACGTCGACGATCGCGCTCCGGTCCTGCCACGACCATTCGGGCACATCGACGTCGACGTAGTCGCGGCGCATCACCGGAATCGGAACCTCGACATACACGTCGCGCCACGTCGTCCGGCATTCGTTAGGCAGCGCTGCGTCGGGGTACTTGCAACTGAATTCGGCGACGCTTCCGATGCGGCGCCGCTCGGTCGTGAAGTCGAGCATGCCGTATTCGACACGCCTCGGGCGGAGCGTCGGCGCATAGACCCTGGCAACGACCTCGCGCGGTTCAATCGACCACTGCGGCGCCAGCAGCCTCCAGCGGTACTCGACAATGGCCGGTGTGATGAGCGGCAGCCGCTCCGGCGTCGCATGCGCCTGGGTGCTCTCCTGTGCAGCCAGCATGCCGGACGCGACGGCCAGCACGGCGGCGCTTGCGAGGCTCGCTACATGGCTGCCGCGTACGCGCATCATCTTGTCTTCCGATTCCGGTGGCTCGACAGGAGGGAACCGCGCGACGCGCTGCCCGACGCTTCGTCCCGAATGCCCTCGCCTTGCAAAGCTATCGCGTTGCCGCCGAACGCTGCGCAGCGGCATTGGTCACGCGCCAGACCGTATTGCCAACGTCGTCGGCGACCAGCAACGCGCCCTGTCTGTCGAGTGCGACGCCCACCGGTCGCCCGTACGCGTCTCCGCCCTCGGTGACGAACGCAGTGAGCACCGGCAATGGCGGGCCCGATGGCTTGCCGTCGGCGAACGGCACGAAAATCACATCATAGCCGCTGCGCGGCTTGCGGTTCCAGGAGCCGTGGCGCCCGACGAACATCCCGTTCCGATAGGCGTCGGGCAAGCTGGTACCGCGCGAGGACGCGAGCCCGAGCGACGCCGTATGCGAGCCGAGCGCGTAGTCCGGCACGATCGCCTTGGCGACGAGATCGGGCCGTGGCGGTTCCACGCGCACATCGACGTGCTGTCCGTAATAGCTGTACGGCCAGCCATAGAAGGCGCCGTCCTTCACCGAGGTCATGTAATCGGGAACGAGGTCGCTGCCAAGCTCGTCGCGCTCGTTCACCGCCGTCCACAGCGCGCCCGTCTGCGGCTCCCATGCCATGCCGTTCGGATTGCGCAGGCCCGAGGCGAACACGCGGTGCGCGCCGGTCTTCGGATCCACCTCCCAAATCGCGGCGCGCCCGGTCTCCTTGTCGATGCCGTTCTCGGCGACGTTGCTGTTCGAGCCGACAGTCACGTACAGCTTGCTGCCATCGACGGCGGCGATGACGTTCTTCGTCCAATGATGGTTGATCGGACCGCCGGGCAGATCGACGAGCTTCGTCCCCGGTGCGGTGATTTCGGTCGCATTCGGCTGGTACGGGAAACGAAGCAGCCCGTCCGTCGCCGCAACATAGAGGTCGTTGCCGACGAGCGCCATCCCGAACGGGGAATTGAGGTTCTGCAGGAACACCGTGCGCGTGTCGACGGTGCCATCGCCGTTCGTATCGCGCAGCAACGTGATCCGGTTCGCGCTCGGCGTCGCCGATCCGGCTTTTTTCATCAGCGTCTTCATGATCCAGCCGCGGAAGCCCTTGCCGTCCTCGGGCTTCGGCGGCGCATCGGTCTCCGCGACGAGCACATCGCCATTGGGCAGGACGTAGAGCCAGCGCGGGTGCTGCAAACCGTCGGCGAAGCGCGCGACGGCGAGACCCGCGGCGGCGGCCGGCTTGGCGTCCGCGGGCCACCCGGTCGCCGTGGCGACGTGGACCGTCGGTATCAGCGACTTCTCCGGCGGCGGCAAGGTCGGGCTGGGTCCGACGCCTGCCGTATCGGGAAGTTGCGCAACGCCTCCGCAGCCCGCGACGACCGCTGCCAGCACCATTGACGCCATTGCTTGCCGAACGACCATTACGCGCTCCGGGCCAAATGGATACTCCGACTCCTGGAGTCGACAATCGCGCCAGCGGTTGGTTTCGCGGCTGCTATTCGCCCATCGTTTCCCGTTGCTCGAGATCGATGCGCAGTTCGTAGAGGTCCTCGTCGAGCGCGTCGCGAACGGACACGACGCCGAGCGGACGATCGAACTCCACGACGGGCAGGTGGCGGAACTTGCCTTCGTGCATCATCCGCAACGCGCGTACGAACGGCTCGTCGGGGTGGATTGTCTGCGGCTGCGCCGTCATCACGTCCGCGAGGCGCGTCGCATGCGGATCGCGGCCTTCGGCAAGCAGCCGGAACAGCGCGTCGCGTTCGGTAAAGATCCCGATCAGCCGGGTATGGTCGACGACAAGCAACGCACCGACGTTGTTACGCTTCATCAGGCGCGCGGCTTCGACGACGGTGGTGATCGATGGCGCCACAACCGGCGGGCGTCCTTCGACAATCGAACGCAGGGATCGAATCGGCATGGTGAACCTCCCGGTCGCGAACTATCGCCGCACGCGCGGCACTCAACGTCAGCATACGCCGCTGAGTCGCCGCGTGCGAAAGCGCTGCGCTGCGTCAGCGCACGGCGTCCCGGCCGAGAATGCTCTGCGCCACGCTTGCGTACGTACTGCCGCCCGGCAACCCGAGTTGGACGCAGGTAACCGACGGGAGAAGATTCACGCAACGAACGAGATGGGACGCGAGCAGGCGTGCCTCCCCCGCTCACCGTCTTCGAGCGAGGCAAGGAAGCGGTCGCGAAGCGCCGGCGACCCGTGACGGTGTATCGACGAAGCAAACATTCGGACCCCGAGAGCAGCGATGTAGTACGCGCGGATTATCGGACGCTTTTCACCAACGTTGCATCGGACAGACACTGACAGAGTGAGCGAAACCGCTCACCTTCGCGAATCACGCCACCGCATCCATTCATTGCTGCGCCGATTCGTACATTCCCGCAACAAGCTTGCGGACGAGTCAAGGGGTAGGCACCGGCGGCAACACGAGTTCCGGCACGGCAGGCACTACCGGATCGACCGGCACGGGTGGCGCGTCGGGTGCAAGCGGCACGGGCGGCGGCGACTCCGGCAGCAGCGGCACCGGCGGCGGTGGCGGCAAGTAGGTCAAGCGCCGACGAGAAATGCCCTCGCGCTCCGACAGCAGCCCGACTCGATAAAGGGCATGCTGTCGAAGTCGCGACGGCGACATAAACGGAGATGAAGATGGCAGAAACCGCAAAGTTGGAAAGCGCAGGCAAGACGCGCGCGCAAGACGCGGGCGACCGCGCTCACGATTACCTTGACCGCGCCTCGCAATCCGCGTCGAACGTCACGGATCGCGTCGCGGATACCGCACGCCGGGGCGTCGACACGGCGACGGAGTCGGCGAAAGCCGGGCTCGAATGGGCGTCGGACCAGGCATCGATGCTGCGTGGCCGGAACACTGCATTGGTCAACGCCGTGACGGACTCCGTGACGGCACGGCCGATCATGGCCATTGGCATTGCCGCAGCGGTGGGGTATCTGCTCGGCCGCATCATGCGCAACGGCGATTGACGCTTTGCCGCATGCCGAACGGCGGCCGTCCCGGACCGCCGCCGTTCGGCCCGTGTGGCATCCTGCCGCAATGATGCGAGGGGCCACGCGGCGGTTGCTCGGAATCGCGTTCCTTCCGGCGTTCCTCGCCGGATGTATTTCGCTGACGGTCGAACCGCGCGCGCTGTTGCAGCAGGACGACGGCGCAGTGCGCGTGCAGACGCTCGCGTGCGGTCCGGCCGAATCGCGTGATGCAAACCGGGCATCGGCCGCCACCCGCGCGGGACTCGACCCGAGCGCGATCCGGATCCTCACCTGGAACATACACAAGCAGGAGGATGCCGGGTGGCAGCAGGATCTGCGAGCCTTCAGCGGCGACAACGACATCCTGCTGCTGCAGGAAACGGTGCTCGAGGCGCCGTTGCAGACGGTCGTTGCGGACGCCGGATTCCGGTGGGTGATGGCAAGCTCGTTCATTTATGGAGACATCGACGTCGGCGTGCTGACCGCGTCGCGGGTCGCACCGCTTGCCAGTTGCACGCAACGCGTCGTCGAGCCATTGCTCCGCATTCCGAAATCGGCCGTCATCTCGTGGTTTCCGCTGCAAGGTCGAGCGGCGACGGTCGCGGTCGTCAACGTGCACGCGATCAACTTTTCGATTTTGCTTTCGGCGTACCGCGCGCAGTTCGACGCGATCGCGCAGGCGCTCGAAGCGCACGAGGGTCCGATCATCCTGGCCGGAGATCTCAACACATGGACGGCCGGCCGGAGCGCGGCGGTGAAAAGCGTCGCGGAACGGCTGGGCCTGACGGAAATCCCGTTCGCGGAAGACCGTCGCCGATTGTTCTTCGGCCATGAGCTCGACCATATCTATGCGCGCGGGTTCGAGCTCGTGAACTCGTCCGCGATGCCGGTGACGTCGTCGGATCACAATCCGGTCATGGCAACGCTGCGTCTCGCGCGTTAATCGTTCCGTTTGCGGCGCAACCGACGTCGCGACACGGCTGGCCGTTCTCGAGCGAGCGCGTCGTTTGCTTTCGGTGGGCAACCATGGCTCCATCGAAGCGTTGCAAGCGCTCATCCGGGTCGACGCAGGGGTGCCCGTCGAATAGCGTCCGCCGCCCTCGAAGCCCGTGCGAGATCGCCTCCAAGAACCTCTCTTCGAAGCGTCACCGCAACGCGTTCGAAACCACCTTGTCCCAGGTGAGCGTCAGCGTGTTGACGTCGCGCCTCGTCGCATCCACACCCAGGTCGGCCACCGGCACGACGAGCTTGAATCCACCGCCGGCTTCCTGCCTGACGTCGATGACGAACGTCAGCTTCAGCGACGACAGCCGGATGCACGGCTCCTGCGAGGTCGAGTGCATGAACCCGTCGATCGCGGCGTTCAGGCTGCGCGCCACCGGACCCGCCGCGTCGGAAGATTCACCGGCATCGTAGAGTCGAGACGGCCCCGCCACGTCGAGCTTCAACACGATGTCCTGCGTCCACTTGCGCGATGCCGCAGCCGCGCCGAATGGCGCCACGGCGACAGCGGCGAGAGGCAACGCAACCAGCCGTACCTGGCCATCCACGCTTGCCTCGCCAACCCGCTGCAGATCGAGCGTGATCGTCGCGTTACGAAGGTCGACTTCGCGCGGCTCGGTCGTCCCGCACGCGGCGCTGCTGCTGCGCACGCGCCAGTGAACATCGCGGAGCTCGACTTTGAGGTCGTCGAAGAACTCGCTGACGGGCTTGCCCGTCAGACCGGGGGCAGCCGGCGGGAGTCCGACGCACGCCGCGAGCAGCGCCGGTGCAACCAGCGCCGCAATGCGCATCGCCGATCGGTTTGCCGCAGGCCTGGGCGCCCTCGACGGCATCACCGGCGGCCTCGCGCTGCGCTCGCCTGCGTACGCAGCTCGTCGACCAGGTCGCGCAGCGCCGGATTGTCGATCGGTTCGGTGACAGTGACGGTCCTGCATTGCTTCGCCATCGTCGATCTCGATCGTGTACGCGCGCGCATCGGGATGATTCGAGGCGGGCATCTTCTTCGGCAGCGAGAAGAAATCGGCGCGGTCCACGAGGTCGTGCAATCGCGCCGTTTGCGCCGATGGAAGCGCTTCGCAGTCGATTGTCACGGGCTTCGCGAGCCCCGGAAACGCGGCCAGGCCGCCGTCGATACGAAAATCGATTCGCATGGATCCTCCCGCGGTGCGAACGCTCCTTCGCGGCGGCATGGCGTGCACTCGCTCAACCGGTCCTGATCCCGACCGCTTCCCACGCGCCGGCCACCGCCTGCCGCTCCGCCGTACCGAAGAAATGGCCCGCGTTCACCACTGTATAGCGCGCGAACTGGCGGAACGTGGCCGTCGGCTTCAGCCGCTTGTCGCGTAGTGTCTCGTACCAGATCCGGCCGGCTTTTTCCCAGGCAAAGCCGCCAAGCGCGATTGCCGCGAGATAGAACGCATGATTCGGAATGCCGGAGTTCGTGTGAACGCCGCCGCTGTCCGACGACGTGCGAACGTAATCGGCCATCGTCGCGGGTTGCGGGTCGCGTCCCAGCAGCGGGTCGTCGAACGCGGTTCCGGGGGCCTTCATCGACCGCAGCGCGACGCCGTGCACCTTCGGCGTGAAGAGACCCTCGCCGATCAGCCAGTCCGCCTGGTCGGCCGTCTGCTTTCGAGCGTACTGCTTGACGAGCGATCCGAAGACGTCGGACACCGATTCATTCAGCGCACCCGCCTGCCCGAGATAGACGAGCCGCGCCTCGTCACCGGTCACGCCGTGCGTGAGCTCGTGCGCAATGACATCGAGCGAGATCGTGAACCGGTTGAAAAGGTCGCCGTCGCCGTCCCCGAAGACCATCTGTTGACCGTTCCAGAACGCATTGTCGTAGCGGCGCCCGTAGTGGACGGTTGCGTCGAGGTGCAGTCCTTCGTCGTCGATTGAATTGCGGTCGTAGACCTCGGCGAAAAAATCGAATGTCGCACCGAGTCCGTCGTACGCCTCGTTGGCCTCGGCATCGGCGACCGGTGCGCTGCCTTCGGCACGCACCGCCCTGCCCGGCAGCACCTCGCGATTCTGCGCGTCATACACCGTGCGCTGCTTGGCCGCCAGCGGGACGCTCAGCAGATTGCGATGAGCGCCGCCTTCGAGCAGCTGGTACGTCGCGCGCGCAAGCCGCAATGTCTGGTCGGTCGCCAGCGTTTCGAGCGCTGCATCGCGCTGCTGGCGGGTGCCCCCCGCGGCGATGCGGCGCAGCAACTCCGGCGGAAGAATCGCGCAACCGCAGTGCGTCCGGTGAAGCGTCATGGCGAGCACGGCTTTCGAGAACGGCGACCGGTCGAATCGCCCGGCCGCCGTTTTACCACGCCATGCGCTGCGCGCGAAGGGCAAAGGTCATTTCAAGCGACAGGAGAAAGGCGCGGCGGACAGCGCTATACGCAACGGCCCGGCAAGCTACCGCCAAATGCCGCGGCACCTCCGTGAGTGCCGAAAAGGGCGGACTGGCCGGCAATCTTTTCCGATTACCCCGGGAGCGGCCGGGACGCTGGTTCCCAGGCGGCCGCGCCGGCCGCGGATGGCCCGCCCCGATCGTGTCAGGCCGCGGGCCGCTGGCCCCGGAAAATCGGCGTTACTTTTTTCGGCGTGCCTGCATCGTCGCGGGTGGCTGCCTGCGCCTGCCGGCGCGATTCACGCCGGATCCGCGCAAATGTCTTGCGCAAGTCGGTATCGGCGCTGGACGTGTAACGGAATGTCGGATCGAGGATCGATTTCATTGCGCACCTCCATGCGCGGGGCTGCGACGATTTGAGCGAGCGGTCGCCGATAGACGGGGGCCGGTTCGTCGGAATCGACAACGTCAATTTCGCTGCAAGAACTTTGCCAAGCGCCGCGCAACCAGCGCGTCGTCGAATGAAGCTTCGCACCTGCATATTCTAGACGCTGTGCGGGACTGTCAAACGCGCCGACACTTGCAGCAGTGTACGACGTCCCGCTCAACGCGACGGGCGGCGCACGCCACCGCGCCAGAAGCGCAACAACGCGAAGCCGCCGATCATGCCGCCCAAGTGCGCGAAATGCGCTACGCCCTCCTGCGTCCCGGTGACCCCGAGAAACAGCTCGAGCACTGCGTAGACGACAACGAACACGCGCGCCGGCAACGGGATCGGAGGAAACAAAAGCATGATGCGGTTGTGCGGAAAATACATCCCGTAGGCCAGCAGCAGGCCGAATACGCCGCCCGAGGCGCCGATCGTCGGATAGATCGCGCCGGCCGCCAGCGCCACCACGAGCTGCGTGATCGCCGCCGACACCACGCACGTGAAGTAGAACACCAGATATCGGCGCGTGCCGAACACGCGCTCGATGGCCCCGCCAAACATGTACAGCGCGAACATGTTGAACGCGAGATGCAGCAGGCCACCGTGCAGGAATGCGTAGGTGACGAGCTGCCACGGCATGAACGCCGCGCCCATGTTGAGCTCGGCCGTGGCAAGCGGCCACAACGCGAACGGCACGATGACCTGCGGCGCAATCGATTGCAGGAAGTACACGGCCAGGTTGGCGACGATCAGCGCGGTGGTGACAGGCGGCATGGGATCCGATCGCAGGAATGGAAAGAAGACGCGTCCGAGGGCGCAAGCGAGCGGGCGCGTGGAGGCACTTCGCTCAAGATGGTGCCGAAGCGCTGCAAAGGCAAGGACAAGGCTCGTTCGCTGTGTTCGCAGCTCGGACACGCTCGGCATAATAGAATACGCGGTCGAGTCGCCTGCTGGCGCACGATGCGCCCGTTGAAGCCACTTCGCATCGATCCCACGGAATCGCCATGCCATCGCCCGCGCCAGCGCAGCGCGTCATTCGTCATCGAGTCGCCGTCATCGAGAACTTCCTGCCGGAGAGTGCGTGGCGCGGTCTGCTCGAGCGCGTGCTTGCAAGCGAAGCGCAGTTCCAGCCGTCCGCGACGCACGACCGGCGCACGGATTATCGGCAGTCGCTCGTGCTGAACCCGCCGGCGGATCTGGTGCGGCCCGTCGTCGACCGCGCGCGCCGCGCGATGCCGCAGGTGTGGCCCGCGCTGCGGGTTTCTCCGATCACCGTGGGCGTCGTCGAAGCGCAAGTGACGGCCAGCGTCGACGGCAGCTTTTTCGGCGTGCACACGGACGCCGACTACCAGAAGGTCCCGAAGCGCTACCTGACGTACGTCTATTACTTCAACCGCGCGCCCAAGGCGTTCTCAGGCGGCGAATTGCGCATTTACGACGACATTCTGCGCAACAACAAGCTCGCGCGGGCCGAAACGTTCGAAGTGGTCGAGCCGAGGCACAACCGGATGGTGTTCTTCTGGGCGAGAACGATGCACGAGGTGATGCCGGTGCAGGTTCCGTCGCGTCTTTTTGCCGACGCCCGGTTCACCGTGAACGGCTGGATCAACTCCGCATAGCGAGCGGAACGCGACGAGGTGGTCTATTGCCCGGAGTCGCGTGGCGGCGCCTCGAGGCATTGCGGAATCCGGCCCGCCGCGCCTTCGCAATACCGCATCCGCGCGCGGTGCTCGCACGCGATGCGGGCGAAAAGCGTTTCGGATGCGCAGCCATCCAGCGCATGGGCCAGTCCGAGCACGCGGTCCAATGCGATGGGCGCCGGACGGGACGCAGTCGCCGCGATCGCCACCATGACAGGCTGCCCCCGTTCGGATGCGCTTGCCGCGCGGCGTGACATGGCAGCGTTGTCCGCACTCCTCGTCGCGGAATCGTTTGGCTTGCTCCCTCCCGGCAAGCTGGCGGATGACGTTGGCCGCGCCGACGGCATGCCGGTTACACGCGGCCGGATGTGGGTGAGATCCCTGTCGATCATCACGGATTCCGGTGCCGCGGCGGCATGGGAACCGCGCACCACGTACAGCGCGGCGGCGGTTGCGATCCCCACCGAGAATGCGACGACCAGCACGGCCGGTCGCGATTGCAGTCGCGCTGCGAAGCCTGAAGGCTTCCGGTGCCGCGTTGCGGCCCGCGTCGATCACGGAATCGCCGACGACAACGTGTCGACCGACGCCGCGGCTGCGCGGGCGCGCTGAAGCTCGCGCTCGCATTCGCGGCACAGCTTGCCGGGACGGGTAAGCCGCTGGCTGCACATCCGGCACTTCGTCATGCGGCGCTCCCACGGCCGGCACCGGGTTGCGCGGGCACGGCGCAGTTATACGGTTTCATTGGCAAATCAAGCATGTTCGACGGGCACTCGTACCTGCCGTAGCAATTCACGGGCCTGCGGGTGTCGAACGGTCGGCGCCCGGATGCCCGGTGGCCCATGCCTTGCTTTTCGTGGAAGCCGCTCGCCCAAGGGTCTCGTGGATCGTTGGCGCGTGGGCCCCGCCCATGACGCAAACGACTGCCACTTCGCCGCAATCTGCCCACTGGCGCCTGATCCGGCTCATCTGGCCGTTCGTCGCGATCGTCGCGCTGCTGCTCGCACTCGGCATGGCAAGCCTGCAGGTGATTCGCGGCGTACGGGCCTATATCAGCGCCGAGAGCGTCTGGTCGAATGCACAGAAGGCGGCCGTCGAGGCGCTGGAGCAATACGCGCATACGCGCAACGAGGATCACTTCGACCGCTATGTCGAAGAATCGCGCGTCATCGCGGGTGCACGTGCAGCACGACTTGAGCTGGACAAACCGTTTCCGGATTTCGCGGTCGCCCGGGAGGGGCTGCGCCAGGCACGCAATCACCCGGCCGACATCGCGGGAATGATCGACCTGTTCCGGCGCTTTCGCCCGGTCGGCTTCATGGCGGACGGCGTCCGGTTGTGGGCCGAAGGCGACGTTCTCTTCGCACGCATCGATGACATCGCGCAAGCAGTTCATGCGGCCATCCGCAGTGGCCGCGGCGATGCCGTGGATCTCTCGCCCGCGCTCGTCGAAGTACGCACGCTCGGCCGCGAGCTCACGTCGCTCGAGCGCGCGTTCTCCGCAACGTTCGCGACGGCGTCGCGGCAAATGGAAACGGTGCTCACCGTTGCGACGCTGCTGATCGCGGTGGCGCTGGTGCTGGCGGCCGTTCGGCGCACGCAACTGCTGATTCACAAGCAGGACGCATTTCTCGCGGCCCTCCGCGCGAGCCAGCAGCGCTACGACTACGCGATCAGCGGGACCAACGACGGCATCTGGGACTGGAGTCTCGCGAGCCGCGACCTCTATCTGTCGCCGCGGTTCGAGGAATTGCTCGGTCACGCACCGGGAACGTTGCGCGAAACGGCCGGCTCGTTCATGCGGCGCGTTCATCGGGCTGACCGCCGCGTGACGCTGACGCGACTCAAGGAAAACCTCGCGCGCGGAGATCCGTTCGATCTCGAATTCCGGCTGCAGCTCCACGATGGGCAATATCGGTGGTTCCGCACGCGCGGACGCTCGGTGATCGGCGAGCGCGGCAAGCCGCAACGAATGGCCGGCTCGCTTGCGGATATTTCGGACCGCAAGCAGGCCGAGGCGCAGACGCTGCAGGAGAAGGAACGCGCGCAGGTGACGCTCGCGTCGATCGCCGATGCCGTGATCACCGTCGACACGTCCGGCAGCGTCGAATACATGAACCCCGTTGCGGAGCGTTTGACCGGCTGGCGCGACGATGAAGCGCGCGGCATGCCGCTGCCGTCGGTGTTCAGCGTGCAGGATGAAGCGACCGGCGTCGAGGTGCCCGATCCGGTCGCCCGCGCATTCGTCGACGGCGCGACGATTCCGTCGGACGGCAACGTCGTGCTGCGCCGCCGCCATGACGGTCCGATTGCGGTCGATTACGCGGCAGCGCCGATTCGCGATCGTGCGCGCGGCATCGTCGGCGTCGTGCTCGTGTTCCATGACATGAGCCGCGAACGCCAGTACGCGACGCGTCTTGCGCATCTTGCGAGCCACGACGCGCTGACCGGCCTGCTCAATCGACGGGAATTCGAGCGGCGCGTGAGCATGGTGCTGATCGAAAGCCAATACCAGGCAGGCAATAACGCGGTGCTCTACCTCGACCTCGATGAGTTCAAAGTGGTCAACGACACATGCGGTCACGCCGCGGGCGACGAACTGCTGCGGCAGGTGAGCGCGCTGTTCCGGCCACGGCTGCGTGAAGGCGACACGCTGGCGCGACTCGGCGGCGACGAGTTCGGCGTGTTGCTCGAGCACTGCGCGCCTTCGCCCGCTTTCGCGATCGCCGACGCGTTGCGCAAGGCGATCGGCGATTTTCATTTTCAGTGGAACCAGCGCTCGTTCAAGATCGGCGCGAGCGTGGGAGTCGTCAACATCTCGGAGGGCCCGCAGACGCTTGCCGGCGTCCTCTCTGCCGCCGATGCCGCCTGCTACGTGGCGAAGGACAAGGGCCGCAACCGGGTGCAGGTCTACAGTCCCGAGAGCGACGAAGTGACGTTGCGCAAGGGAGAAATGGAATGGGTCAACCGCATTCACCATGCCCTGGCCGACAATCGATTCTGCCTCTACGCGCAACCGGTGCAACGCACGTGTGGCGACAGCGATTCCTCGCCCTACACCGAGCTGTTGCTGCGTCTGCGCGGCGACGATGGGGAGCTCGTGCCCCCGACGGCGTTCATTCCGGCCGCCGAGCGTTATCACCTGATGCCCGCGATCGACCGCTGGGTGATCAGCACCGCATTCGGCATGCTGGCGCGGCAGCTCGAAACGGTTGCCGATGTCGCCTCGTTGGGCGTGTGCGCGATCAACGTGTCGGGAGCGTCGATCGGTGACGACGACTTCCTGAACTTCGTGCTCGCGCAATTCGTCGAGCATCGCGTGCCGCATTCGCTGATCTGCTTCGAGATCACCGAGACGACGGCCGTCGCCTCGTTGTCGAAGGCGACTCAGTTCATGACGGCGCTGCGCGGACTCGGCTGCCGGTTCGCGCTCGACGACTTCGGCGTCGGCGTCTCGTCGTTCACGTACCTCAAGCACCTGCCCGTCGATTACCTCAAGATCGACGGCAGCTTCGTCAAGGACATGCTGCAGGACCCGGTGAACCATGCGATGGTCGAAGCGATCCACCGGATCGGACACATCATGGGCAAGAAGACCATTGCCGAATCGGTCGAGAGCCGCGATACGCTGAAGGCGCTGCGCGCCATCGGCGTGGACTACGCGCAGGGCTTCGGCATCGCGTCCCCCGCGCCATTCGGCCGGATCCGCGCGTTGCGCAGAGTCTCGAAGCGTTCGGCCAACGCGGCGTAGGCATCCGACCCGCGTCGGGGTGCCGCGGAGCGAACGCGGCCCATGCGCTTGGTGGCACTTCCTGCAATCTTCGTGGTCCTGATGTAGAGGAACGCTTCCGCGATGCCCGAAGTCCGCAAAGGTCAGGCCCCTCCTCCGCTTGCCCGCGACGAGTTTCGCGCGCGCTTCGAACGCGCGTTCTTCGATCCGGCGTTTATACCGGGCTGCAGGAAGAAGTGCGCAACGTCGCGCGCGCAGTCGTCGAGGCGGTCGCCGAACTGCGATCCGGGACGTTTTCGATGACCGGCATGGATCTTCGGATGCCGCGGCCGAAGTAGTCGTGCGCCAGCCTGACGACGCCGTTCAAGACCCGATTCCGTGGATTTTGGCACCGACGCGGACGGTCGACTCCGTGTGCGCACCTGTTGATAGACTGAATCTATTACCATGATCATTAAAACGCATTTTACTTATCACCGGTTGTCCCCAACTATATGGCCGTAGACCCATCATTCACCGAAGGAGTGCTTCGACATGGCTGATACCTTTGTTTCGCGCGAGGGCAAGCGCGTTCCCGACGTCGCATTCAGAATCCGGCGCAACGGCGACTGGGCGACGGTCACCACCGACGAGATATTTGCGCGCAAGAACGTCGTGGTCTTCTCACTGCCGGGCGCGTTTACGCCGACCTGTTCGTCCACGCATTTGCCGCGCTTCAACGAGCTGGCGCCGGTATTCAAGGCGCAGGGAATCGACACGATCGTCTGCGTCTCCGTGAACGATCCGTTCGTGATGGAAGAATGGGGCAAGGACCAGGAGGCGGAGAACGTGCTGCTGCTGCCGGACGGCAACGGCGAGTTCACCGAGAAGATGGGCATGCTCGTCGACAAGACGGATCTCAACTTCGGCAAGCGCTCCTGGCGTTACTCGATGCTCGTGCGGAACAAGACGATCGAGAAGATGTTCATCGAACCCCGGGAACCGGGCGATCCGTTCGAGGTCTCGGACGCCGACACGATGCTCGACTACATCAATCCGAACGCGCGCAAGCCCGACCAGGTGGCGATCCTGACGCGTGAAGGCTGCTCGTTCTGCGCCAAGGCGAAGCAACGGCTCTCCGACGCCGGCTTCGACTTTGTCGAGATCCCGCTCGGCCACGCTATCCGAACGAAGGCGGTTGGCGCGATTGCCGGCGCGGGTACCGTCCCGCAGGTCTTCGTCAACGGCCGGCTTATCGGGGGCTCGGCCGAGCTCGAGGCCTACGTTCGGAAAGCCGCGTAAGCTTCACGACCGGAGTCCCGTACGCGGCGCGTGCGGGATCTCCCTTTTTCAAGATAGACGGGCAATGCCGCCGGTTCCGGCTGGGGAATCGGCGGCCGTTGATCGAGGACTCGAACGATGCGCACGGCAAAAACCGATGTTGCAGTGATCGGCGCCGGTACGGCCGGCCTGGCCGCATACCGCGCGGCGAAGGCGACCGGCCGTTCCGTGCTGCTCATCGAGGGCGGCGTCCACGGAACGACGTGCGCGCGCGTCGGCTGCATGCCGAGCAAGCTGCTGATCGCGCCCGCCGAGGCCGCGCATGCGGTGGAGCGCTTCGGCGTTTTCGGCTTGCGCGGCGAGGTGACCGTCGACGGACCGGCGGTCATGGCGCGCGTGCGCACCGAGCGCGACCGCTTCGTCGGCTTCGTGACGCAGGGCGTCGATGCGATCCCGCTCTCCGACAAGATCCTGGGCTACGCGCACTTCGTCGATGACACGACGCTCGCCGTCGGCGATAGACAGATCTCCGCGAACGCCGTCGTCATTGCGACCGGATCGTCACCCGCGTATCCGCCCGCGTGGAATGCGCTCGGCGAACGGCTCGTCACGAACGAGACGGTTTTCGAATGGACCGACTTGCCCGACAGCGTGGCCGTGTTCGGACCGGGCGTCATCGGACTCGAACTGGGCCAGGCGCTGCATCGGCTTGGCGTACGCGTCAAGGTGTTCGGGCGCGGCGGCGGCGTGGGGCCGCTGTCGGACCCGGAGCTGATCGCCGAAGCACGCCGCGTGTTCGGCGCCGAGTTTTATCTCGACACCGACGCGCACGCCGATGTTTCGCTCGACGCGGATCGCGTGGCCGTGCGCTACCGGGCGCTCGACGGCGAGACGCGCACCGAACATTTCGATTACCTGCTGGCCGCGACCGGACGCACGGCGAACGTGCGCAATCTGGCGCTCGAGCGCACGTCCGTCGAGCGCGATGCGCTCGGTGTGCCGCTGTTCGATCGCGAGACGATGCAGTGCGGAACGTCGCCGATCTTCATCGCGGGCGATGCCAGCGACGACGTTGCGTTGCTGCACGAGGCGGCCGACGAAGGCCGGATCGCGGGCGACAATGCAGCGCGATTTCCCGATGTGCATGCGGGGATGCGGCGTGCCGCGCTGTCCGTCGTATTCACCGACCCGCAGATCGCCGTTGTCGGCAGCGGATGGCGCGGCGCGCGGGACACGGCGCACGTGACTGGCAGCGTTTCGTTCGACGATCAGGGCCGAGCGCGTGTCATGCAACGCAACCGCGGGCGGCTCCATGTCTACGCCGAGATCGGCACCGGGCTCCTGCTGGGTGCGGAAATGCTCGGTCCCGATGCCGAGCACCTCGGGCATCTGCTTGCGTGGGCGCGCCAACTGAACCTGACGGTGGCCGAAATGCTCAAGCTCCCGTTCTACCACCCCGTCGTCGAGGAAGGCGTGCGCACCGCGTTGCGGGACGCGTACGCGAAACTCGACGCCGCCGCGCATGCGCGGCGCGCCGCCTGAAGGGTGCAGCCGACACGATCGATCAGACGAAGTACGCCCAGAGGCCGTACACGATTGCCACGCCGGCCGCGACGATCACCGGCAGCAGCACCTTGCGCGAGCGCAGCGGATGCGGGCGATCGTAGACGCCGACGGTGTTGCGGGATGGAGAGGTCATCGGGTTTCCTGTAACGCGCAAAGGCAGATGGCGCGCCGTGAACGCGGGAAAAAAACAGCCGGGCGATCGGCATTCGATTCGCCCGGCTGTGTTGGCGACCGGCTTTCGACCTACCCAGGGAGCACAGCTTTGCGCCCCGGCAGGATCGTCAGTATGTTCGTACGCCGCCGGGCGTGCGCGGTGTCGTGCGATCGCTTGCCGATCCCGCCGTGCCGCGATCGCCGGTGCCTCCCGAGTCAGCGCGGCCGCCGAGCATCCCGCCGGCGATCCCGGTCGTCCGATCCGTCGCGCCATAGACGTCGCGATCGCGGTCCAGGTCTTCCGGTGTGTAGGGCTTCGCCTTGTCGTCCCAGCCCGTCCAGCCCCGGTCGCGCCACTGCTCGGCGCGCCGCTCGATGTCGATCGCGCCGTGCTCGCGCATGATCTCCGCCGCACGCTCGGCACGCGAATCGTCGGCACGCACTGTCACGAGCGCGCCGCCGCGGCGTACCGATTCCGCGTAATACTCCGCATCGTCCTTGGAAACCCCCATGTCGGTCAGGCCGCCGATCAGGCCGCCCGCGACGGCGCCTACGCCCGCGCCGCTCAACGTGGCGACAATCGGTCCGGCCGCGATGATCGGGCCAATGCCTGGAATCGCAAGACCCATCAGGCTCGCCGCGAGACCGGCCGCGCCACCGATAACGCCGCCCGTAACCGCACCTGCCGCCGCGCCGCTTGCGTCATCCGCCACATCGCGCTTGCGGTCGCGAGCGACCAAAACGCTTTCGTCGGTCAACGTACCGCGCTCGCTAACGTCGCTCGTGCGCGCATAGTCGCCCGTCGTGCCCGTGCCGGTCACGCCACTCATCCCGGTAGCCGCGCTCGTCCCTGCAAGCCCGGCGGTCGTCGACGCACCGGTTCCGGTGCCGGCGTACGTGCCCCGCACGTTGCTCGCGACGACGTTCACGTCGCTTTCGCGGAAACCGTCGTCCATCAGTTCACGTGCCACTTCCTTCGCTTCATCAAAACTGTCGAACGAACCCACAATGGTTTTCATGATTCCAGTCCCCGCATTTGATTGGATTGCAAGAGTTGATCATCGACCGATCGGCAGGAAACATGCATCGGACACACATGTCGCCGCGGCGAAGCATTCCTGCGCCAACGCGCGGCAATAGTGCAACGTTAAACAAGAAGCGTCCGGATAATCAGAGGCCGCGCCCGCGAACGGCTGTCGGCCGATTCCTACGGTCGCTTGCTGGCGCCGGCTTTACAGCAATCGAGGCGGCCGCGACAATGCGTACCCTTTCCTCGACGAGGCAGTCGCGATGGCAATCATTCGATATCTGCTGGCTGTCCTTGCGGTGGCGCTGTCGCCTCTCTATCCGTTGAACGCCGCATGGGCGCAGGACTATCCGACTCGGTCGGTGCGGGTCATCGTCCCGTTCTCACCGGGTGGCGCCGTGGACGGCCCGATGCGCCTGATCGCACAAGGCCTCTCGAAGCGCCTCGGCCAGGCGGTCGTCGTCGAAAACAAGCCGGGCGCGGGCGCGACCATCGGCACCGAGATCGTCGCCAAGGCGGCGCCCGACGGCTACACGTTGCTGCTCGCATCGCAGACGAACGCGATCAGCGCGACGCTTTATTCGAAGCTCGCGTTCGATCCGATCGGCGACTTCACGCCGATATCGCTGATCGGGCGCGAACCGGGTGTCGTCGTCGTCAATCCGGCGGTGCCTGCGAAGACGCTCCAGCAATTCATCGCGTATGTGAAGGAACGGCCTGGACAGGTCGATTACGCCTCTTCCGGGAACGGCAGCGGCCAGCATTTGTTCGCCGCGCTGCTCGCGTCGAAGACCGGCATGAAAATGAACCATATCCCGTACAAGGGCAGCGGCCAGGCAACGACGGATCTGCTATCGGGCGTTGTCTCGATGTCGATTCCGGGCACCGCCGGCATGGTTGGCCACATCAAGGCCGGGAAGCTGCGCGCGCTGGCGGTGACCGGCGCCACTCGGTCACCGCAACTGCCCGATGTTCCCACCGTGACGGAGTCCGGCGTGCCGGATTTCGAGGCCTACGTGTGGATGGGCCTGCTCGCACCGAAGGACACGCCGCCCGCGATCGTCGAGCGACTCAACCGCGAAGTGCTCGCGGTGCTCGAGGAGGACGACGTCAAACGCTACATGGCCAATGCCGGCATCGAGATCGTCGGGTCGAAGCCAGCCGAATTCGGCGCGTTCTTTCGCAGCGAAAAGGATCTGTGGGCGAAGGTGATCCGCGACACCGGCGCCAAGATCGATTGAAGGAGTGATGCGGACGTGAACGAAATGGTGCGGGAATGGAACGTCGCGGAGCACGGCGATGTGCAGGGCGTCGAGCATTGGACGTCGAAGGACGGCGTGCGCCTGTTCCTTTGGGAAAAATTCGTCGGGTCGCCGGCGGGCAAGCCGGTTGTCCTGTTCGTGCACGGCTCGTCGATGGCGTCGCAGCCGACGTTCGACCTGACCGTTCCGGGACGGCCCGATTCCTCCGTGATGGACTGGTTCGCGCGGCGGGGCTTCGCGTGCTGGAGCGTGGACATGGAAGGCTACGGGCGATCGGACAAGAGCCGCGACATTCCCTGCGACATCGCGAACGGAGCCGACGATCTCGCCGCGGCGACCCATTACATCCGCAGCGCGCGAGGGGTGGAAAGCGTCATGGCGTATGGGATATCGTCGGGTGCGCTGCGCGCCGCACTGTTTGCGCAGCGTCACCCGGACCGCGTCTCGCGTCTCGCGCTCGACGCGTTCGTCTGGACCGGAGAAGGCGCACCGACGCTCGAGCAACGCAGGAAGAAATTGCCGCAGTTCCTGGCGAGCAATCGCCGGCCGATCGATCGTGCCTTCGTCCAGTCGATCTTCGCCCGCGACCATCCCGATTGCGCGGAGCCGCGCGTCGTCGACGCGTTCGCCGATGCGATCCTCGCGCTCGACGATTCGATGCCGAACGGCACTTACGTCGACATGTGCTCGAAGCTGCCGGTCGTGGATCCCGCGCTGATCACGATGCCGACGCTGATCCTGCGCGGGCAGTACGACGGCATTGCGGCCTTCGACGACCTGATCGAGTTCTTCAAGCGGCTGCCGAACCCGGACCGGCAGTTCTCGGTGATGGCCGGGATATCGCACGCGAGTTTCCAGCAGAAGAACTACCTGACCGTCTACCACATCCTGCACGCGTTCTTCACCCAGCCGGGTCCCCGTGTACAGGGCGCTTGAGGATGGCCGTTCAAACCACGCTGCTGATGATCGCCGACATCGCCGGTTACACGCGATTCATGAAGTTCCATCACGCGAGCCTCGCGCACGCGCAGGAGATCATCGCGCGGCTCCTCGAGGTCGTGATCGATGCAGCCGCCCCCGCGCTTCGCCTCGCCAAGCTCGAAGGGGACGCCGCGTTCTTCTACATGCCCGCGCCGGCCGACCGGCCGATCGACCCGGCGCTGATCGCCGGCCATGCCGTGGCAATCTATCGCGCATTCCACGCGCGCGCAGCCGATCTGCGAGCGAACACGCTCTGTCCCTGCGACGGCTGCCAGCAGGCGGGCAATCTCCGGATCAAGCTGGTCGGCCACGTCGGCGGGGTGGCCATGCAGAAAGTCAAGCAGCTGACCGAGCTCGCCGGCGTCGACGTGATCGTCGTCCATCGGATGCTCAAGAACAACGTGCCGGTGCCCGAGTACCTGCTGATGACCGAACCGGTTCACGCGCTGGTCGGAAGCCCGTTGCGCGAGCGCGCGGCGCCGCTTGCGCTCGACCTGGACGACCTCGGCGCAACGCCGGCGTATTACCTCGATCTCGCCGATTGCGTCGACGCACTGCCGCCGCCCCGCAAGCTGCCGCCGCTCGCCCGGCTCGCCCGGCACATCAGCCTCGGCTTGCGCACGCTCCCTTACGAGCTTGGCTTGCGCAAGGCCTGCGTGGGTTTTCGCAACGTTCCCGACGCCCGCTGAATCGGCCCGACTGCGCGAATCCTGGCTTTCAGGAGCCAAACGCAGGTCGGATGGACTCGACGGCGCGGCGCAGTCAGGGCATTCTCCGACGTTCCGGGTCGAACCGCGCGTGCGAACGCGGGCGGCAAGCGCTTCGACAAGAACGTGGCCTGTAGATGCCTTATGAAGGAGGAAATCTTGATTGACCGGGTCGAAAGCCGCGAGCCGTCCTCGCGTAACGGGATTCCTTGCGCCACGCGCAAGGGCGAGGTTCGGAAATGTCGGACCTGATCGAGGTCCGGGACCTTTCGATCGAGTTCGACAACCGCGGCATCAAGGTGCCGGCGCTCGACAGGGTTTCGTTTCGGATCGAGCCGGGTGCGACGCTGGCGCTGGTCGGCGAATCCGGCTCCGGCAAGTCGGTGACGGCGCAGGCGATCATGCGAATCCTGCCGCCCACCGCCGCGATCACGTCGGGAGAGATCCTGTTCACGCCGCCCGGATCGAACAAGCCGGCGACGGACATCGTGCGGCTCGGCGCCGACGGGCGACGGATCCGTCGCATCCGCGGCCGCCACATTTCGATGATCTTCCAGGAGCCGATGGTGTCGCTGTCGCCGCTGCATACGATCGGCGATCAAGTCAGTGAAGCGCTCTTCCTGCACCACCGGGTCGGCCACAAGGAGGGCATCGCGCGCACGCAGGACATGCTGCGCCGTGTCGGATTCCCGGACCCCGCACGCGCGCTCAAGACCTATCCGTTCCAGCTCTCCGGAGGCTTGCGGCAGCGCGCGATGATCGCGATGGCGCTGGTCTGCCGGCCGTCGCTGCTGATCGCCGACGAGCCGACCACGGCGCTCGACGTGACGATCCAGGCGCAGATCCTCGCGCTCATCAAGGAGCTGCAGGCAGAGCTCGAGATGGCGGTGCTCATCATCACGCACGACCTCGGCGTGGTGGCCAACGTCGCGGAGCACGTCGTCGTGCTGTATGCGGGACGGGTGATGGAACAGGGACCCGTGCAGGCGCTCTTCGAACGCCCGCAGCATCCGTACCTTCGTGCGCTGCTGCGCGCGGTGCCGCACTTCGACATGAAACCCGGTGAGCGCCTGGTCTCCGTGCGCACCGTGGACCATCAGACCGGCCCGCTCGTGGAAACGACCGAGCCGTGGCCGGTCGACGCCGGCCCGGTGCATCTCGAGGTGCGCAACGTCGTCAAGACGTTCGCGCAGCGGTCGACCGGCTTCCTCGTGCGGCGCGAAGGCCCGTCGTTCCGCGCCGTCGACGATGTCAGCCTGTCGATCATGCGCGGCCAATGCTTCGGCCTGGTCGGCGAAAGCGGATGCGGCAAGACGACGCTGTCGAAAGTGATCATGCGCGCGCTCGAGCCGGACGGTGGCGACGTCGTCTACAACGATCGCGGAAAGACGCTCGACGTGGTGCGCGCGCACGGCGAGGAGCTCATGCGGTTTCGCCGCCGCGTGCAGTACATCTTCCAGGACCCGTTCGGATCGCTCTCCCCGCGAATGACCGTCTTCGACATCCTGCGCGAACCGCTCGTCATCCACGGCATTGGCGACGCCGACTACCGGGCCCAGATGGCAAAGGAACTGATGCGGCTGGTGGGACTCGATCCGCGCTTCCTGAACCGCTATCCGCACAGCTTTTCGGGTGGGCAGCGGCAGCGCATCGGCATCGCGCGCGCGCTCGCGCTCAAGCCGGATCTCATTCTCTGCGACGAGCCGGTGTCCGCGCTCGACGTGTCGATCCAGGCGCAGGTTCTCAATCTGCTGAAGGACCTGCAGGCCGAGCTGGGGCTCACCTATCTCTTCATTTCCCACAATCTCGCGGTGGTCGACTACATTGCCGACGAGATTGCCGTCATGTGCCGCGGACGCATCGTGGAGATCGCGCCGCGTGAAGTGCTGTTCCACGATCCGATGCACCCGTACACGCTCGGACTTCTCGCCGCAGTGCCTTATCCGGACCTGAATCGCAAGCTCGATCTCGAAGCGGTGCTCGACGGCGCGGCACGCAGCCCGGCGGAGTGGCGCGCCCCGTTTGCGTGGACCTCGACAGGCGCCGGCGAACTGGTCGATGTCGGCGATGGCCATCGCGTCCGCATGCAATCCGCGACGGCGCGCGAAAGGATGCCGGCATGAAACGTATACGGTGCAGCGGCGACAGCCGTAAGCGTGGGGGCACACCCATGACCATCCGCGCGGCCTGGCTCGCCGGCATGCTGGCGCTGGCGTTGCTCGTGACAGGGCAGCCACGCGCGGAGGAGCCGCCGAGCCTCGCCGCCGATGTCGCCGCCGGCAAGCTTCCCCCGCTCGCGCAGCGGCTTCCCCGCGTCCCGCTGGTGTTCACCTCGCCGCGCGCCGACTGGAAGCTCGGTCGCTATGGCGGCGAGGTGCGTACGCTGATGGCGAAGGACCGCGATATCCGCATGATGGTCGTCTACGGCTACTCGCGCCTGATCGGCTACGACGAGCAACTGCAGCTCGTGCCGGACGTCCTGCAAAGCATCGATAACGTCGATAGCCGCATGTTCACGCTGCATCTGCGCCCCGGGCACAAATGGTCCGACGGGCATCCGTTCACGTCCGAGGATTTCCGCTATTACTGGGAGGACGTCGCCAACAATAAGGACCTCTCCCCGTTCGGCTTGCCGCAGGCGCTGCTGGTCGACGGGAAGGGGCCGAAATTCGAAGTGCTGAACGCCACTACGGTGCGCTTCACCTGGGCCGAGCCGAATCCGATGTTCGTTCCTGCGCTTGCGGGTCCGAGTCCGCTCTACGTTTATCGCCCCGCACACTATCTGCGCCAGTTCCACGCGCGCTACGCCGGGCTCGAAAAGGCCAACGCGGTCGCAGCAGAGGCGGGCTCGCGCAACTGGGCCGGGCTGCATCAGAAGAAGGACGAGCAGTTCCGGTTCGACAATCCCGACCTGCCGACGCTCGAGCCGTGGATAAACACCACGCCCCTGCCCTCCACGCGCTTCGTGCTGGTGCGCAACCCCTATTTCCACCGCGTCGATACCGCGGGACGGCAGCTTCCGTACATCGATCGCGTCATCGTCGGCATCACCGACGACAAGCTCATCCCCGCGAAGACCGGTGCGGGCGACATCGACCTGCAGGCGCGCTATCTGCGCTTCGACAACTACACGTTCCTCAAGCAGGGAGAGCAACGCAACCGGTATCACGTCCGGCTGTGGGAAAAAGCGCTCGGCTCGCAGATCGCCCTCTATCCGAACCTCAACGCCGAGGACCCCGAGTGGCGCAAGCTGATGCGCGATGTGCGCTTTCGGCGCGCGCTGTCGCTCGGCATCAACCGGCACGAAGTGAACGAGGTCGTCTATTTCGGACTCGGCCGGGAATCGAGCAACACGGTGCTGCAGCGCAGTCCGCTGTTCCGGCCGGAATTCCGGACCGCCTGGACGAAGTTCGACCTGAAGGCGGCCAACGCGCTGCTCGATGCGATCGGCCTTACCAAGCGGGATGACAGCGGCCTTCGCCTGTTGCCGGACGGCCGTCCGATGGAGCTCATCATCGACACGTCCGGCGAAAGCACCGAGGAAACGGACGTCCTCGAGCTGATCCGCGACAGCTGGCACAAGCTCGGCATCGCGATGTTCTCGCGGCCGTCGCAGCGCGAAGTCTTCCGCAAGCGCGTGTTCTCGGGAAAATCGATGATGTCGATATGGTCGGGATTGAGCAACGGCATTCCTACTCCGGAGATGAGTCCCGCGGAACTCGCGCCGACCGCGCAGGAGCAGCTGCAGTGGCCGATGTGGGGCCAGTATTACGAGCAGGGCCGCAAGGGCGGAGAAGCACCCTCGTCGCCCGAGGTGGAGGAGCTGGTCCGGCTGTTCGAGGCGTGGCGGAATTCGGCAAGTGTGGCGGAGCGCGAAAAAATCTGGCTGCGGATGCTCGGGATCAACGCCGAGCAGGTGTACACGATCGGCACCGTCACCCGCGCGCTGCAGCCGGTCGTCGTGCGTGACAACCTGCGCAACGTACCCGAAGAGGGCATCTGGAGCTGGGACCCGGGCGCCTACTTCGGCATGTACCGCCCCGATACGTTCTGGATCGACACCGGGGAGCGTCCCTGATGCTCCAGTACGTGGTGAAGCGCGTGCTGCTCATGATCCCGACGATGATCGCGATCAGCATCATCGTGTTCACGATCATCCAGCTGCCGCCCGGGAACTACCTCGAGAGCTACATCGCCGAGCTGCAGGCACAGGGCGAGTCGGTCGATCCGCAGAAGATCGCGTTCCTGCGCGAGTACTACGGTCTCGACCGGCCGCTGGTCGAGCAATACGTCCGCTGGGTGGGCGGAATGCTGAGCGGCGATTTCGGGTATTCGTTCGAGTTCAACATGCCGGTCACGAAAGTCGTCGGCGACCGCATGTTCCTGACGATCATCGTGTCGTTCGTCACCATTCTCTTCACGTGGGCCGTGGCGTTTCCGATCGGCATCTATTCGGCGACGCACCAGTACAGCTGGGGCGACTACGGGTTGTCGTTGCTCGGCTTCCTGGGCATCGCCATCCCCAACTTCATGCTCGCGCTGGTGATGATGTACGTCGCGAACGTCGTGTTCGGAACGAGCATCGGCGGCCTGATGTCGCCCGAGTACATCGGCAAGCCGTGGACATGGGAGAAGATCAAATCGGTGCTGGAGCACAGCTGGATTCCGGTCGTCGTCATCGGCACGAGCGGAACGGCGGGAATGATCCGGCGCCTGCGTGCCAACCTGCTCGACGAGCTGCAGAAGCAGTACGTCGTCACCGCCCGCGCAAAGGGGCTGCCGCCGCGCAAGGTGCTCCGCAAGTACCCATTGCGCATGGCGCTCAATTTCTTCATCTCCGATATCGGCAGCCTGTTGCCGCACATCATCTCGGGGGCCGAAATCACCGCGGTCGTGCTGTCGCTGCCGACGACGGGCCCGATGCTGCTGAACGCGCTCAAGAGTCAGGACATGTACCTCGCGGGATCGTTCCTGATGTTCCTGGCGCTTCTCATCGTCGTCGGCGTGCTGATCTCCGACCTGGCGCTCGTCGCCCTCGATCCGCGAATCCGGCTGCAGGGCGGAGTGGCCCGATGATCGGGAAGTCGAAGCGATGAGCACGATCGAACTCCCGCCCGCCGCGAGGGACGTCGACCATTTTGTTTCCACGGAGCCGTTCGATCCCGGTTCAGCGGCGAAGCTCACGCCCGAGCAGGAGAAGTTCTACCTGGCATCGCAGTGGAAGCTCATGTGGTGGAAGTTCAAGCTTCACCGCGTTGCCGTGGTATCGGGGATCATCCTTCTGCTGATGTACGGCTCGACGATCGTCACGGAGTTCCTCGCGCCGTACAACCTGCACACGCGGCACACCGATTTCATCTACGCGTCGCCGCAAAGCGTGCACCTGTTTCACCAGGGCCGGTTCGCCGGACCCTTCGTGTACCAGCAGCGCAAGACGCTCGACATGGAAACGCTGCGGCGCGAATATACCGAGGACAAGTCGACGCCGCACCCGCTTCGTTTTTTCTGTTCCGGCGATCCCTACCGATTCTGGGGAATGGTCGACATGTCGTTCCATTTCGTCTGCCCCGCAAAGGACTCGACACTGTTCCTGCTCGGGACGGACCGCCTCGGACGCGACGTCCTGTCGCGCATCCTCTACGGCGCGCGGATCTCGCTGACGATCGGATTGCTCGGCATCGCGATCAGCTTCGCACTCGGTCTGCTTATCGGCGGGCTCGCCGGTTATTACGGCGGCTGGGTCGACATGGCCGTACAGCGGATCATCGAGATCATTCGGTCGTTCCCCGAGCTGCCGCTGTGGATGGCGCTCTCCGCCGTGCTTCCGGTGACGTGGAGTCCGATCCTGATCTACTTCGGCATCACCGGCATTCTTGCGATGCTCGACTGGACCGGGCTCGCGCGCGCGGTGCGCTCGAAGCTTTTGGCGCTGCGCGAAGAGGATTACACGACCGCGGCGCGGCTGATGGGCGCGCGAAGCCGAGCCGGATCATCGGCCGCCACCTGCTGCCGGGATTCATGAGCCACCTGATCGCGTCGGCGACGCTGTCGATTCCCGGCATGATCCTCGGCGAAACGGCATTGAGCTTCCTCGGCATCGGATTGCGCCCGCCGATCACGAGCTGGGGCGTGCTGCTCAATGAAGCGCAGAACATCAACGTCGTCGCGCTTTATCCGTGGCTGATGCTTCCCGTCGTGCCCGTCATCATCGTCATTCTCGCGTTCAATTTCTTCGGCGACGGATTGCGCGACGCGGCCGATCCGTATCGGTGAGGTAAGCCCGTGTCATTTCGTCGCACCGACCTGCGGTCGAGTGCGCATGCGTGAACGACAGCATCCGGCCCAGAAGCGGACTACCGACGGCTGTCGACCCTCTCAAGAAACACAACTCAAGTAATTGATTTGATGTAGCGGATTTTAAGTGGGTTGTGATACAGGTATCAGTTGCATGCCGAGTTTTTCGGCGCGCTTGGTCAATTGGCGGAGCACACGCTCGCGGTAGCGCTCCTCGTAGTAGTCCTGACCTTGGTAAGCATGGTGTAGATCAGTCGCGCGAGCTTATGAGCGGCCGCGGTCACGGCCTTGGGCTTGTCCATGCGCGAGCACAGGCGACGGACTTGGTGCCCGGACACAGTCCGAGCCACGACGTGAAGTGCTTGACGGAGACGAAGCGCGACATGTCGGTGCCCACCTCGGAGATCACCGCCAGGGCGGTGGTCACGTCAATGCCGTCGATACGTGTGAGATCCACCACGTCGATTCACCAGTGTCGATGACGTCACCCAGGACCACGCTAACCCGCGGGCAGTGTTGCACCATTGCTCGATCGGTCTTCCGCGACGCCACCGTCCACCTTGCCACAATGCTCCCCCGCATGTTTCTTCGGCACGATTTGCGGCAGCAGGCCGATTACTTCGCTAACCAGCCAGTGAATCTGCTCCAGGGCACGCGTCCAGCAAATCAGGCCGCCGCTGCCAGAATGTTCGCCTATCCATCAGCGGATCGCCTCGTCGGCGATCCGTTGCGAGCGCGCGTCCGGCGGGCGTAGGATGCGAATCCGCTCGTGGGCGTTCTCGGAGGAAAGGAGATCATCATGGCTGAAAGCGCTACCCCGGCAGTCGTTCTGGTCCACGGTGGCTTCGTGGACGGCTCTGGTTGGGAAGGCGTCTACAAGGTCCTCAGGAAGGACGGTTACAACGTGAGCATAGTCCAGAACCCAACACTATCGTTGGGCGACGATGTGGCGGCAACGAAACGGATTGTTGCCCGGCAGCAAGGGCCGGTCATCCTTGTTGGCCATTCCTATGGCGGGGTGGTGATCACGGAAGCCGGCAACGATCCCAAGGTCGCCGGGCTTGTCTATATCGCTGCCTTTGCTCCCGACAAAGGGGAGTCCGTGGCCGCACTCATCAAAGATCCGCCGCCAGGCGCGCCGGTCCCGCCAATATTGCCACCGCAGGACGGCTTTCTATTTCTGGACAGGGCAAAATTCGCCGCCTCCTTCGCGGCCGACGTAGCCAAGGAAAAGGCTGAGTTTATGGCCGACTCACAGGTCCCGTGGGGTGTGGAGGCCCTGAGCGGCGCAATCACGGTACCCGCGTGGAAGAACAAACCGAGCTGGTACTTGATCGCGACCGACGACAGGATGATTCCTCCTCCCGCCCAGCAATTCATGTCCAAACGCGCGGGCTCCATAGTTGTCGAGGTCAAGGGCAGCCACTCGGTTTACGTGTCAAAGCCGGAAGAGGTTGCCGCGCTCATTGAGACCGCGGCGAAAGGCGTGAAACTCGCGGCGCGCTAACTTGCCGGTAGCCGCCGGCACAACCCCTAAGCGAGCGTGCCGGCGGTGAGCCGTGGAGCAGTGCTTACGTCTCGCTCCGCCGGTGAGCAGGTCCACCAGCGCGCACAGAACGGCAGATCCGAGTGCGCAGACATTACACATGCAATGGTAAGTCCCGAACCTGCCTCGGCCATTGTTGCCCAAGCTAGTAAAGAAGCCACGATGAATAGGCAAGTTTATTTCTCAGGGGGTGAGAATGGTTCTGCTATGAGAAGGTCTCGAATCCAAAAACTCGCAATCGCATGTATCGCGGCGTGCGCAGTTCTCGGAGGAATCGGAGCCACTAACGCGCAGATGCACGACGGCTCGCACGCAGGCGGTGGTGGCTTCCACGGTGGTGGCGGCTCACACGGTGGCTTCCACGGTGGTGGCGGCTCACACGGCGGCGGCTTCCACGGTGGTGCCAGGATTCACCACGGTGGCGGGTTCCACGGCCGCGTCTTCATAGGCCCGCCAATAATTTTCGGGCCGGGATATTACCCATACGGTTATTCTTATCCGTACGGTGATTCCCCATATGATTACTCTTATCCGTACGTCGTGAATTGCAATGACCCCTGTGCGCCGATCACAAAAAATTTGCAGGAAGCGCACGATACTGCTTGCCGCGACCGTATTGTTTACCGCGTCCGTCCTTGCACAGACGGGCTTCGGGCAAGGCAAATCGCCCGCTGACGCAGCGGGAGCCTGCGCAGCACTATCCAATCAGGACACGACGAAGCCGGCTGCCGCGCTCGCGCGGACCGAGATCGACGTCGAGGAGAAGGGCGACGAATTCCTGATTCGCGCGCAGTCCGAAGTCGAGGCGGACGGCGCAGCGATCTGGTCGACCTTATCCGACTACGACCACCTCGCCCGGTTCATTCCCGGCGTGTCCTCGAGCCGCACCGTGTCGCGCACCGGCGCCGAAGCGGTCGTCGAGCAGAAAGGAATCGCCGGCCTTGGCCCGTTTCGCCAGCGTTTCACCGTGCTGCTCGCAGTAAGAGAGGAAATGAACCACTCGATCAGCGCGTCCGGCATCGGCGGGGACTTCAGGTGCTTCAAGTCACGCTACGAGATCGTGCCCCTGGGCTCGCAGCGCGCGCGCATCGTCTATCAAGCGACGCTTGTTCCTGAGATGCCCATCCCTCCCATCATTGGACTATTGGCAATGCGATCCATGATCGGCACTCAGTTCGATGCGGTCTTGGAGGAAATGCGGCGGCGTCGCACAGCTCGCTAGCGTTTTCATATGCTTGTGTGATGTAGCTTCATCAAGCCCGCGGTTCGCCTTGCGCGTTAACCAAAATGGTCGAGCCCGGTGGCGCCGTCATCTGCGTGCGATGCTCATATCCATTGAAGACGTACGTGACATCCCAATAGTCCGCTAGCGCCGACGCCGGCATGTATTCGCAGCGCTGGACGTTCTGACTGTAAACCAGGCCCTCCGGGCCGCGACCGATGTTTGCGCCTGCCGCCGCACCACCCACGACGCCGATCCCCGTTGCAATGTCCTGCCCGCGGCCGCCGCCAATCTGGTGGCCGATAATGCCGCCGATCGCACCGCCTATGATGGCGCCGGGAATGTTCACGCCGGCAGCACTGCTGTTGTCGACCAGCGCCGGCTCCACCCAACAGCGCTGCTGTGGCGGGCCGACGACGGCACGCACGTAAGTTACCCTTGCGTCGTATAAGCGCTCGTTTTCACGTCTGCGGTAGTCATACATCGTCGATGAATAGGCGTCAGCGCGCATGGAGGTGGCAACCCGCTGTGCATCTTCTGCCTGGCGCTGTGCAGCCGCCGCCTGGATTCGTGCCGACTCAGCCTGCCGCCGGGCCACGTCGGCTGTCAGCTGTGCCTCGCTGGCCTTTCGCTGCGCCATGATCGCTGCTTCGTCGGCGCGCGTTCGCGCGACCTGTTGAGCGAATGCGGCGCGCTGGCTGGCAACCGTCGCTAGCTGGTGAACCTCCCCGGCCCGCCCACCCCGCGCGGCCATGTCGTCGGCTTGACGCAATGTATCGACGGCCTGGGCGAGTTCCAACGAAGCGTAGGAAACTACCTGGGGATTACTGCGCGCCGCATTCACGGACAGTCGCGCATCTTCCATCACCGGATCTCCGGGCAGTACCGATGCGCAGCCTGCCGCTGCGAGCACCGCAAGCATGACAAGGGATCTCGCCGAGTTTCTCAACATGTTTTCCTCCGACCAAGTGTTCTAGCGCATGAAAGCCCCATCCTCTGGTACAGGCTAGGTCAGTTCTGCCCGGAGAAAAGTCGGACGGATTTCGATTCCGCTGTCGTCCGTCGACCTACCTGTCGGGGCGACAGCTTCTAGATCTAGATGCTCATCGAACCGCTGTTAGTTGAGGTAAGGATGGCGACGAAAATCTAAGGTCTCTTCAAGCGTGAGCTGCCCAGCGGACGACGGCCGTAAACGCTCACGATATCGTCGGTCGGGTTTACCTCGGCCCTAAGGGAAAGCGCAAAGGGCTCAACATCAATGGGCTGACCTAAACGGCCCCAACTCGCCAGAAGGGGAAGCTCGACAACCTCGCCCAAACAGTCAGCCGAGCGCCGCCTACGCAGTGATCAGGTGCCGCAGAAAGTGCGATAGCACGCTGTCACTGCGGCTGGCGCCGGCTCGGCGTAAGGCGCCAACTCGTGTGTCTCGTCGTACGGCTGCCTGAGGGCATCAAGCAATTGTTGAAAGGGCGCGAGATCACCTTGGTCGGACGCGGCAGCAAGTGCCTCCTCCACGCGATGGTTGCGGGCGATGACGTTGGGATTCACGCTGCGCATTGCCTTGGCGCGCTCGAGGCCTGGAATTGGCGAGCCATGCTGTGCGCTGTCGCTCTCGCTGGCGCAGCGGGCTCGCCAGCGGGCCAGCCATGCATCGGGCGCACGCGCATCGGCAAACAGCGCGCGCAGCGGTACTTCGTCGCCGGCAGCGGCGTCGGCGAGCCGCCGCCACGCGAGGGTGAAATCCACCCGCTCGGCATGAAGCAGACTCAACCAGTCTTCGACCAGCGCCGTATCGGCAGCGTCGTCGTCCGGTTCGGCTCGACGCAGCCCGAGCTTGGCGCGCTGTCCGCGAAGCAGGTGCCTGCGGTACTGCGCCGGGAACCCAGCGATGACGTCGGTGGCCATGGCGACCGCCTCCGCGGGATCGTTGGACAGGAGGGGCAACAGCGTCTCGGCCAGGCGTGCCAGGTTCCAGCACGCGATGTTGGGCTGGTTGCCGAAGGCGTAACGTCCTTGGTGGTCGATGGAGCTGAACACCGCGGCGGGATCATAGGCCTCCATAAACGCGCAGGGCCCGTAATCGATCGTCTCGCCGGATATCGTCATGTTGTCGGTGTTCATCACGCCATGGATGAAACCCACGTTCATCCACTGCGCGACCAGCGCCGCCTGACGCTCGGACACATTCTGCAGCATCGCCAGGAACGGCTGCGGTGTGGTCACGAGTGCGGGATCATGTCGCGCAATCGTGTACTCGGCCAGTTTGCGCACGCTTTCCACGTCGCCGCGCGCGGCATAGAACTGAAACGTCCCCACGCGGATGTGGCTCGCCGCTACGCGTGTCAGCACCGCGCCGGGCAGCACGTGTTCGCGGTACACCTCCTCGCCTGTCGCTGCGACGGCAAGGGCGCGCGTTGTGGGGATGCCCAGCGCGTGCATTGCCTCGCACACCAGCACCTCTCGAAGCATAGGACCAACGGCCGCCTTGCCGTCGCCACCGCGGGCGAACGGCGTGCGGCCCGACCCCTTGAAGGCGATGTCGCGACGATGTCCGTGCCGGTCGATCACCTCGCCGAGAAGTAGCGCGCGGCCGTCCCCGAGTTGGGGTGAGAATCCGCCGAACTGGTGGCCTGCGTAGGCCTGAGCCAGCGGTTCGGCGCCGTCCGGCAGCGTGTTTCCGGCGAATATCGCTGCGCTCGCGGTGGTATCGAGCGAGGTGAGGTCGAGGCCCAGCTCTTCCGCCAACGAATCGTTGAGAAACAGCAACCGCGGTGCGGGCACGACCGCAGGTCGCCGAGGAACGTAGAACCCTTGGAGTTCGCGAGCGAAAGAATTGTCGAAGGGGAACGCAGCGACTGCAGTCATTGGCTTGTATGTTGGGGCGATCGTCGAGTTTGCCACACCGCACCACCCTGCATACCGTTGCCCGCTCGCGGCCGAATAAGACGACTGATCAGGCACGCGGGCCAACAGGACTCAGCCCACATACCAACCGGATGTTCGCTCCAGTCTCCGGCTCGCAGGGTTATGCCTGGCCGCCGATGCAGCGTAAAGATGGGGACTGGAACAGCATGTCGGCGTCGAGGTTTGTCCGAGCACGGCCCAACCGCAGCCGCGACCTTGCAGATTAGGTCAGTGCGGGTGTCTGGTTGGTTCTTTTCGCCTTTGTCGTTTGCCGTTCGCCCGCAGGCTGCTGAACGAACCATCGTAGGTGCTTGGAGAACAACTGTAACGCTTCTCAATTGTCAAACCGGTGAGCCAGTTGGCGTGGCTCCCTTCCCAGGTCTCTTCACATTTCACGACGATGGAACGATGTCAGAGTTTGGTATCGGCCCCGGCTCAAGCCCAGCGCTGCGCAGTCCTGGCCACGGAGTGTGGCAACGTGAACACGGCTGGCAAGATTATTCGTACACGTTCATCTACTACCGCTACGACTCGAGCGGCGGCTTCATTGGATCGCAAAAAGTGACCTCGGACTTGGAACTCGCAGCAAGCGGCGACGCCTTTGTGACAAAGTCGGTAGTGGAAATTATTGGTGTGAATAACAACGTAGTTGCTACAGCCTGCGCTTCTGCCGCCGGGACACGGTTCGAATAGCAAGGCTTGCTCCAGTGGGGGCGGTATGTGACGAACTCATCGCCGCCCGCTGATCACTACGCGACCTTCTGGTCAGCATCGGTGCGCCCGCGATTCGCGCTTGCGTTCATCGTCAGTCCAGAGCACGGCCGGTCAGCAGCCTGACGGACGGCTGAGATTCATCGATTCGCATTGCCGGGTTGGCGCTGACGCGAGCCGCGAGGCGAGGCTTTGCAGCAGCGCCGCGCCATCGCCGCGCCAAGCCGGGCCGTGCATGCAGGCAAGCGTGGTGGGGGCCACGTCCGCGAGGCGCTCGAGCAACCGGCCGGTGTTCGGCGAGTGCGCGTAGTAATCCATTCCGATCCGCGCCGCTTCGCTGGGCTCGAGGATGTCATCCTCCGTGATTGCCGGGTGCAGCTCCCCGAATTGCGTGAACAGATCGCCACAGAGCAGCGTACGCGTCGTGTTCTCGGCGAGGAACCCGCACTCCCACCCGTGCGGCAGATGCGGCGCGTCGATCCACTGCACCGTATGCTGCCCGAGCGTGAGGCGCTGCTGATCGGCAAGTGCCCGAGGCGGTCGGTCGGCCAGATCCCCAATCGACACCATTGCCGCGATCTGGCCGCATAGGGGCACAGCCTGCGGCGCGGGCGAGAAACTGATTAAGCGATCCACACTCGTCCGCCTCGACGAGCGAGAACGAGATGTACCGCAGCGTCGCTACCGGGATAATGCGTTCGATGGCCTCGCGCACCGCTCCAAACAGCATGCGCGGACCCGTGTGGAACAGAAGCGGTTCGGCATCGCGAATCAAGTACTGATTGAAGGTAAAGCCGCCTGGGACGACGCTCGCTGGGACGGGCGTGCTAATCCGGAAGATACCGTCTGTGATCTCGTCGACACGCGTGGAAGAAGCGCGACTTTGAGCGTTCATGACTTTCCCTTTCGCGGTTTGGATCGGGTGAGGCGCGGGAGAAGATCGACCAGGCAGTCCCCGGCGATGCGAGCCCGCTTCGCGATCATTGCGTATGACGTTCCAAGTGCTCCGTGCTTGGCATGCAGCTCCACGGCCGCGCGCTCACGATTCGCTCACGGGTTTTCGCCTCGAGCGTGGCACGGTGCTGCATGGTGTAAGGGCGCTTGGTCATCGATCGACAAGTTTAGTCGGATGGATAGACACATCCAATTAATACCATGTCAAGTGGGTTGCGCGTAGACCGCCAGAGAGCTCGGTCCGACGTCTTGATAGCGCCTCGGCTGCCAGGCGATGCGTTGATCGAACGCGGAGACCGGCTTCGAATGGGCCGGTGTGTCGCTTTCCCGCCCTCGAGAAGATCGCGACGCCACATTGCCGCGACTCCCGGCCATCCGCTCTACGGCGGCGCCTCCTCTCCACCCGGCCGAACCATGTGCTACGGTTGAAGTCCGTCGACGTCCGGAATACCGGCTGCGTGCAGGGCAACGCACACCTACCGGCAACACGGCCCAATCATCGCGCCGAAGGAGGATGACGCCATGCTCGCAGGGTGCACGCCGTGGCCGCAAGATGTCGCGAAGAGGTACCGCGATCTCGGCTATTGGCAGGGCATCACGCTGACCGACCTGCTGGCGCGGGTGATACACCGTGCGCCGGACAAGACCGCGCTGGTCCATGGCGGCGAGCGGATCGGCTACCGGGCATTGGGCGAGACCGTCGACCGCCTTGCGTGCGGCTTCATCGACGCGGGAATCCGGCCGCTCGACCGCGTCGTGATCCAGCTTCCGAACATTCCGGAATTCGTCTACACGTACTTTGCACTGGCGCGGATCGGTGCCATTCCGGTCACCGCGCTGCGCGCGCACCGGCACACCGAGGTCGGGCATTTCCTGCGCGCTTCGGGCGCCGTCGCGTACGTCATCCCCGATGCGATCAAGGGCTTCGATTACCGGGCGATGGCGCAGGAGCTCGCGCAGAAGGCGCCGGCATTGCGCGCAGTTTTCGTGGTCGGTGAACCGTCCGGCGGCCAACACGCTCTGTCGAAGCTGCTCGCGACACCGGCGGACACGGGCACCCTGTCGGCCGTGCGTGCGGACCCGGCCGAGGTCACGACGATGCTGCTGTCGGGCGGAACGACGTCGCTGTCGAAACTCATTCCCCGCACGCACGACGACTACGTGCTGAATGCGCGGCTCTGCGGCGCGGCCGGCGGGTTCGACGAGAGCACCGTGCTGATGGCGATCCTGCCGCTCGGACACAACTACAATCTTGCCTCGCCCGGCATGCTGGGCGCTTTCTATTACGGGGGCACCGTCGTGCTTGCGCCGTCGGGCGAGGCCGCCGATGTGTTCGGTCTCGTCGAGCGCGAGCGCGTGACGACGATCGCCGCCGTAGTGCCGTTGATATCGGGCTGGCTCGACTCCGACGCGCCCGACCGCTTCGATCTGTCTTCGCTCGAGGTGATCCAGAACGGTGGCGCCCGCCTCGCGCCGGAGCTGCGCAGCCGTCTGCGCGAGCGCTTCGGCTGCACGCCGCAGGAAATCTACGGCACCGCCGAAGGGCTGATCAATATGACGCGGCTCGACGATCCGGACGACCTGCTGCTCGAAAGCTCGGGTACGCCGGTATGCGCCGACGACGAGATCATCGTCGTTGACGACGACGGCCGCGAGGTCGCCGACGGCGTTCCCGGGGAATTGCTGACGCGCGGCCCCTACACGATCCGCGGCTATTACAATGCGCCGGAAAAGAACCGCGAGGCCTTCACCGAGGATGGCTTCTACCGGATGGGCGACATCGTGCGCCGCCAGGGCCGCCACGTTTTTACCGAAGGCCGGCGCAAGGACCTGATCAATCGCGGCGGCGAGAAGATCAGTTGCGAGGAGGTCGAGAACCTCATCTACGCGCACCCGAAAGTCAAGGTGGCGACGCTCGTCGCGATGCCCGATCCGGTTTTCGGCGAAAAGGCGTGCGCGTTCGTCGTGCCCAAGCCCGGCGAAACCCTCGCGTTCGACGAGCTGATCGCGTTCCTGCGGCAACAGAAAATCGCGACCTTCAAGCTGCCCGAGCGCCTGGAGATCGTCGCCGAGCTACCGTTGAGCCCGGTCGGCAAGATCCTGAAGCGGGAATTGCGCGAGATGATCACCGAAAAACTGGCGCGCGAGGCCCGGCTGCGCGGTGCCGCGTGAACATCGGCATCGTTGGCGGCGGCCCCGCCGGACTCTTTTTCGCGTACCTGATGAAGCGGCACGATCCCGGCCACCGCATCCGGATCGTCGAGCGCGATTCGGCGGCCGCGACCTACGGCTGGGGCGTGGTGTTCACCGACATCGCGCTTGCGTTCGTCCGTGAGGTCGCCCCCGAGCTCTACGCGGCGATGACGCGCAACCAGGAGGTGCACGACGCGATGCGGATCGTGCACCGCGGGCAGGCGATCACGCTCGCCAACAACACGTTCCACCGGATGGCGCGGATCGATCTGCTGCGCACGCTGCGCGAGCATTGTTCCGCACTCGGCATCGCGATCGAGTTCGGCCGCAAGGTCGACGACATTGCCGAATTCGACGACTGCGATCTCGTCGTCGCCGCCGACGGCGCCGCCAGCGCGATCCGCACGCGCTATCGCGAGCACTTTGAGCCCGTGCTCGACGTGCGGCCGAACCTCCTTGCATGGTATGGGACGACTGCCCGCTTCGACCCGCTGTCGCTCATCTTTCGCGAGAACGATGATGGCCTGCTGATCGCGCACGCCTATCGCTACAGCCGCACGCACAGCACGTTCCTCGTCGAATGCGATCCGCAAACATGGCGCGCGGCGGGGCTCGACCGAATGTCGGAAGCGCAGAGCCTCGCCTATTGCGAACGCGTATTCCGCGACGATCTCGACGGCCGGCCATTGCTGTCGAACCGGACCGAGTGGTTCCGTTACGCGATCGTCAGCAATCGGCGCTGGTACTGGCGTAACCTCGTGCTGCTCGGCGACGCGCTGCGTACCGGCCATCCCTCGGTCGGCTCGGGCACGCGGCTCGCGATGCAGGATGCGATCGCGCTGTTCGAGGCGTGCGTCGCGTTCGCCGACGTGCCGGCGGGGCTTGCTGAATTCGAGCGCCGGCGGCGGCCGGGTTCCGACGCACTGCAGAACGCCGCGATCAAGAGTACGCAGTGGTACGAGACGGTCCGCGCGCGTCTCTCGCTCGACCCGGTGTCGTTCGCCTACGACTACCTGCGCCGCACCGGGCGCGTCGACCATGAGGACGTCCGTGCGCGCGATCCCGCGCTTGCCGCCGCGTACGAGGCCCTGCATCCCGAAGGAGTCCCGCCGTGAACGACCGCGGTGATTTATACACCCGCATCGCCGGCTCCCACCTGCGCCGCCTGCGGGAGGTGCTCGACAACCTCGTCCCGCCCAACCTTGATCCATGAAGTGGTACTTCGCCGGGCCATCGCCGGCGAAACGTAGTTTCGTTGCGCTCCAAACTCAATCGACCCCCTGTTTCGTCGTGCCGCACAATCCTCATGGAGACTTCGTTGAACTGAATCGAGCCGAGCATGGCAATGAGCGGCAAGTTGATCGTGATCGGTGGTCTGCCGTGCACCGGCAAGACGTCGTTGGCAACCGGTCTCGCCCGAGTCATCGATGCCGTGCACCTGCGCATCGATACCATCGAGCAGGCGCTCCGCAGCGCCACGATGGATGACGGAGCAGTTGGCTCGGTCGGTTACGTCGTGGCATATGGTATTGCCGCGGATAACCTGCGACTGGGGCGCATCGTAGTGGCCGATTGTGTCAATCCGCTCACGAGCACGCGTGAAGCATGGCGAGCGGTGGCGCAGCGCGCGGGGGTCGAGGTCGTCGAGGTCGAGGTGATCTGTTCGGACGTCACCGAGCATCGCCGCCGGGTTGAGGCGCGCAACAGCGACAGCTCCGGATTGAAGCTCCCGACATGGGAAGACATCGCGCGACATCAGCACGCGCCGTGGGACGGCGAGCCCTTCGTGATCGACACCGCCCAGCGGTCGGTGGCGGGCGGCATCATGACGTTGCATGCGCTGCTGCTCGTCCGCGAGCGCGCCCTGCGCTGACGACTCCTGATCTACGCTGCTCGCTCGGGCACTCGCACCGCCGTGCTTGACGGCCAACGGCGGCAAGCGAAGCGTGCGCCGCACCCACGCCGGCGCACACCGGTCACCTGCACGCGGGGCAAAAACGCCCTCCGGCGACACCCGATGACCCCATTTCCCCATGAGCCCGGTCGCGTCGAGCCGTGATAATCTGATCAATCGGCGCCTGGTAGGAATTGGAATTCCTATCGGTCGGCGAGAACCCTCAAGTCGGGAGGAGACCATGCCCAAGATTCGAGCCGGCAACATCACGATGAATTACGACCAACAGGGGAGCGGTGATCCCCTGATCCTCATCCCATACCTGGCGGCCGATTACGCGTGTTACGCGTTCCAGGTCGCGGACTATTCGAAGCACTTCACCTGCATCTCGGTCGATCTGCGCGGCACCGGAGAGTCGGACAAACCGGGCGGCGTCTACTCGACGGAGATGTTCGCCGACGACGTGGCCGCGCTCATGCAGGCGATCGGAATATCAAAGGCTCACGTCTCCGGGCTCTCCTTGGGGGCGGCCACCGGCATCTGGTTGGCCGCGAAGTATCCGGACCGCGTCAAGTCACTCTCCCTGCACAGCGGCTGGCCCAAGAGCGATGCCTATTTCAAGGCCGTCGTGCAGAGCTGGCAGGTGATGGCCAAGGCGATGAACAGCGTGCCGGAGATGGTGATCCAGGGAATCTTCCCGTGGTGCTTCACGCCCGAGCTGTATGCGCAGAAACCGGACTACATCCAGGCCCTGTCCGACTTCGTGCGCAGCCGCCCCAAGCAGCCGGTCGACGCGTTCATCCAGGAGTCCGATGCAGTGATGACCCACGACGCTGAAGCGCAGCTCGGCAAGATCCGCGCTCCGACGCAGATCACCTTCGGGCGCCACGACATGGTGACCTCCACGCGGTTCGCCAATCGGCTGAAGAATGACATCAGGAATTCCGAGCTGTACATCTTCGAGGATTGCTCGCATGCGCCGCTGTATGAGAACGTGGCCGCGTTCAACGAGAAAACGCTGGCATTCTTGAAGAAGCACGCAGGCTGAACGGCATCGAACGCGTTTCGCACCGCGTTGCCTCGAGTGGCTTGACCAGGAAGCGACCCCTAACCGAGCGATCTCCGACTGTCATTGAACAGGCCGCACTCGGCCAAATGCGGAAGTCGACTGCAACACTACCTCCGGGCCAAGCGGTCGCCCGGCTAGTCTCGCTTGCCGCTTTGCGGCGCATAGTCCGCCTCCAGACCTGCCCGCTCCTTAAGGTGCGGTGACGGCGAGACCACGTCGGTCGCGCTGTCGATCTCGGTTAACGCCTGATTACACATCGACAATGCGCGGCCGACACGTCCGGCCGCCACCTCTTCGCGGATGGCGGCAATGAATGCGTGAAGCTTTTGCGTGAAGAGTTCTGCTTCTTCGAGCTCGCGCGTAAGCCACTCTATCTGTGTCTGGTTGACTTCTACACGGTCTTCGTTGGCCATGATCCGCTCCTTGCCTGGCAATGCGCCGCTACCGTATCCGGCTCGCGTCGATTTTGCGCCATGTTTGGGAGCACGTATGCTGATTGCACATAACGTTGCTCGCGTGCCTTTTGCGTCACCGCCCACGTCGGGTGCATAGCATTGAATCGTCCCCATCGGCCAACAACGGACATAGCAATTTGCGCTCGATAGCGGACATTCGCGGAGTCAACAACGGTCGGAATAGACAAATGTTGTTGCGTGAATACTGAATCACCTCGTCCGCGCGCAGCAGCAGCGATTGTGTCACGGCGACGGCGGAATCACGGCCCCACGCGCACGCGCATTACTTTCTTGTCGTATTCGGCTTCGTCGGCTTGGGTTATCTCGCTGCCGTCGGCGGCGTAGACGCGGCCCCCACTCCTGCGGCAGGCGTTGCGCGCATTTTGGCACGGACCCATCTCGGTATGGCGGCGGCAGAGCGCGGCGACCCTCTCCTCAAACTCGATCGCCGCGATTGTCCGATCCTTTCCACTGCCGGCGGCGCAAACGTAAACGGCACCGGTCGGAATCGAAGCGGCGTCGAGCTTGTCAGCTATGGCTGGCCTGTTCACCGCGGTTACCACGCTCAGGCCGACCACCAACAACAACGGGTGCAAAGCGGATCTCATCACTTTTTACCTCCGAGGAGCGAGCCCACGACTTGTGGCCGATCATTGACTTCACCGTGTTCAAGGTGATGATGCCTTATGTCAAGTGGCCGCGCTTGTTCGATGATGTGGATCGGCCGCTATGGGTCCGTAACCGACCTCATGGGACCGGCCGCCTTCGGCACATCAAGCACAGTGGACGTGCAACCTTCGGTGGCGCTTCCTTGGTCACGTCTCGCTGGTAGCGCACGGCGTGGCGATCTGCCGAGCGCGCGCGAAAGGTATGGAAGAACGATGCTGGGCGGCCTTGGGACTGCAGCAACGGTTGAGCCGCATCACCGGACAAATTGAAGCTCGGAAATCTTACCCCAAAGCGCGAGCGAAGGAAAAGCGGGCAGAGACCAGCGTCTGCCATCGATGCAAATGCGCCTGCCTTGCGAAGATAAATAGTCAGCGCTGCATGGGAGGTGGTTCCGGCCGGTATTCCGGACCGACATACCCCGTAGCGCGAGCGAGAAAATACCGGTAGATGTCATCGAGGTTGTCAGCCACGTAGGCGTTGCTGCGATATCCGGGCATTCCGCGGATCGGGTCGCCATCAAGGACCATCCGGACGAACATCTCACGGCTCTGCGTGGCGGCATAACTGACGATCGAAGGCGCAGCCAGGCCTGTGTAGTCCTTGCCGTGGCAGCGCGCGCAATCGACCGCCCGCAACACGCGCCACGCGTTGGCTATGCCTGCGTCGACGTCCGGCTGGCCGGCCCCTTCCGTGCGGCGGCCGGCCACCGTCGACAAAATGAATACGCTTATTGTCAGCAGAGCCGCGGCATGCGCCGACGCCGTGGCCCTTCCGCGTCGCCGCCGCGATTGCTTCGGAGTCGCGGCCATTGCCTTGAAGCAACCGACCTCGGTTTAGCGGCTCTTGTCGGAGACCTTCCCGACGAACTTCCAACCGCTCTCACGATGCCAGACAAAGGTAAATCCGCTGGGCCCGTCGATGAAGACCGTCAGCGGTTCATCATCGGGAGTGACTTCCTTTGCCGGTCGCGCCGGGGCCGTCGATCGGAACACGACCTTGCGGAACAGCGAAGCAGCTGCGCTGCCGGACGATTCTCGGCCCTCGGCATACTTCCAACCGGCGCCTTCGACACGAATCAGCCGGAAAGTGTTGCCACTCGAATCTTCCACGTACAGCGTAAGGGGCGATCCGCGTCCGGCGTAGCTCGGCTCGGCGCGCGCCGGCGCGGTCGCGAGTTGCGCCGCTTCATTCCGCTCGATTCGAGGTTCGCTCGCGACATCGGGGACTGCGTAACTGACCGTTGTGATTGCTGCAAGCGCAAGGCCGGTCAGCGCTCGACGAATATGCAATGTCTTCACGACAGTTCTCCTGGTGACAAGATACATTCGCAATGTTGCTACCAGGAAGTGCTGCCATCCTGCATTTGAGACCCCTTTTTGCGCGGGACGCTTCGCCCACCCTGGTGATGCGAATGTTGGACTTGTCGGCGACTCGTGGCGTCGGCATTTTCGTGGCTCGAAAGCAGGAATATTCACCACTTGCGGCGCGCTGCCGGCCGCCCGACAACGATATCCCACCAGGCTTGCGAGCGCTTTGGAGCCGCGCTCCAGCTCGTCGAAGCAGCCCTCCTCCACGAGATGGCCGTCGGCGAACACGAGGACGCGGTCGAACTCGCGCGCGAGCTCGGCACGCGACAGCGACCAAAGCACCGTCCTGCCTTTTGCCCACCCGAAGAAGCTCGATTCTCGCGCGCCAACCGAGTGATCGAATGAAATGTCTCGACAGTCGACGTTTTCCAACAACCCTAATCGCGCGTATCCTCAGCGATACATCGGGCCATCCAAGCGTAGGCAGGGAGAAACCGTTCCCCGCGCAACTAAATTCCGCCCTTTTGCTCGAGTTCATCCAGTGATCGATCGACGTACATTCGTCGTGAGCATGGTGGGTTCCTTGCTCGCGGCGCCAATTGCGGTCAATGCGCAGCAAGAAAAGAAGAGTCGGTTGATCGGTATTTGACCAACCGGCCATCGGCAAACCTCCCCACCGACGAATACTGGCAGATATTCAGGCACGATATCGAGATGACATCACCCCAGGAGTTTGAGAATGCAAAATCCGCCATCGTGCGTGAGCGCGCCGAAGCATTGTTGCTTAATCCGGGACCACTAAACTTTACGCTGCGAAAAGAGATCGCTGAATTTGCAACTCGCCACCGGCTGCCAGCCATTGCCGGGCGCCGCGACGAGGCCGTGGCGGGCACACTGATGTCCTACGGTCCGACCACAGCAAACCTCCTTCGTTCTGCCGCAGAATATGTGGACGCGATTCTAAGAGGATCAAACCCTGCAGACCTGCCCGTGGAACAGTTACCGCCAGAGCTGATAGTTAACATGAAAACGGCGAAAGAGTTGGGCCTCAAGATGTCCCAATCGCTGCTGGTGCGAGCGAACGAGGTGATCATTTAATCTCTTTAATGATGGATGCACCAAGCTGTGGGTCGAAAGCGGTCGCTTCGTAAGGGCAGACTGGCCAACCTCCAGGGCGTTCAACGCGCGTGGCGCGTGGTTCTCAACCTGATCACGCCACCAGATTCGCGAGCGCCTTGCCGCCGCGCTCGAGCTCGTCGAACGAGCCCTCCTCCACGAGCTGACCCTCGGCGAGAACGAGCACGCGGTCGAATTCGCGCGCGAGCTCGGCGCGCGACAGCGACCACAGCACTGTCCGCCCCTTCGCCCATTCGAGTACCGCGCGCAGCACGCGCAGTTCCGTCGCGGGATCGAGGCCCGACGTCGGCTCGTTGAACACCAGGATGTCCGGATTCTTCATGAGCCCCCGCGCGATCGCGAGGCGTTGCCGCTCGGAATAGGACAACCGCGACCCGTTGCTCCCCACGTCGAACTCGAGTCCGAGCTGCACGAGGTCTTCGTTCAGTCCCTCCTCCGTCGCGATGTCGCGCACGAGCGCGCTGATCCGCGCCTGTGCGTTCGCCTGGTCGAAAGCGACGCGACCGAACAGGATGTTGTCCTGAACGGAAAGGGCCGCGCTGAAGCGATCGGGCTGGAAGAATTCGCAGATGTCGTCGCGGCCTGCGTAGCGGCGGCTGAACGCGTCGCGTGCCGCGACGATCCGGCCCGGCATGCTTTCGTCCATGACGCCCAGGCGGTGGCGCGATTTGACCAGCCGGAACGTGAGCGCAAGCAGCCGCGCCTTGTCCGCGTCCGAGATGTCCGCAAGCTTGCCCTTGTTGAACTTCGATACCAGCACCTGGAATTCGGGCAAGTCCTCGGGGCTGATGAAGCTGTATTGCTCGAACAGGTCGCTGTCGGGGGCAACGTCGGCGAAGATCTCCACCATCAGCGCCGCGACCTTGGCACCGGCCACATGAAGATCGTCGAGCAGTCCGACATCGCGCAGCAAGGCGACGATCTCCGGGTTGCTCGCAAGCGTTGCCGGCTGGAAATCCGGATGTCGCGGCGTGCCGAACAGGATATTCTCCGCAATGCTCATGTTCGCGAAGTAGGCATCGCGATCGAAGAACTCGACGAATGCCTCGAGACTGTCGCGCTTCGCGCGCTCGCGGACTCGTGCCCTCGCAGTGACGGCCCTGGCGGCAATGTCGGGATGGAGCTGCGGATCGGCGGTGCTGGCGAGGCCGTAGCCGATCACCGCCCTTTCCATGTCGACAAGGCCCAGCACGCGGATGGCCGCCGCAGTCAGCTCGTCGGCGCCGGTTACGCCCGCCGCTACGTAGTCGATCCAGTCTGCGTGGATGTCATACGGACTGTTGCCCGCTGCGACAGCGTCACGCACCCGGCGCTCCTGCTCCTTCGCACCTTCCTCGTCATAGGCGAAAGGATGCACCGGCACGTGCTTGAGGCCGTAATAGAGGTTGTGCGCGAGCGTGCCCGAGAAGACATGTGCGTTCTGCGCTGCATAGGCGATGCGACGGCCCGGCACCGCCTGATGGACGTCGTTGAAGCCGACCCCCGCTACGGTCAAGCGGCCGCCCGTCGGAAGATTGAGCCGCGCGACCAGTTGCGCGAGATCTTCCTTGCCGCTGTAGCCGGTTCCGACCAGCGCGACATGCTCACCCGGCGCAATGCGGAACGACAGCCGGTCGACCTTGTTCGAGATGCCGTTCTCGCTGTAGGTGAGCGATGCCGCGGCGATGTCGCCCGCCAGCGGCGGAATCGTCTGCGGCGGATCCGCGAGCAGCTTGAGATCCAGCATGCCGGGCGGATCGAACTGCGAGACGATCTGCTCGTGCTTGATGCGGACGTCCTCCTTCGTCGAATACCAGGTGAGCAGCTCCTTCCACGGGCTCAGGATGTCCTTGTATGCCGCGAGCACCGCCACCAGCGCGCCGAGCGACAGGCTCCCCTTGATCACCAGGTATCCGCCCACCGAGTAGAAGAAGAACGGCGTGATCTGCGCGAGGAAGTTGTTCAGGAACTTGACGAAGAACTTGCGCTTGTAGATGTCGTAGCGAATCGCGTAGATCTTGCCGAGCCGATGGCTGATGTCGGCGCGCTCGAGCTGGATCGTGTCGTTGCCGCGAATTTCCGCGAACCCTGCCACCGATTCGCCGATACGATCGGAAAGCTGGCGGGCCGTCTGCACGCGCTCCTTCGACGAGCAGGTTGATTTTCCGCTGCAGCCGGGGAATCAGGTAGACCTGCGGCGGATACAGCGCGATCGCGGCGAGGCCGAGCCAGAGATCCTGGTTGAAGATGAACACGAGATACGTGACAAGCAGGCCGCCCTGGAAGATCGGCAGCACGATCGCTTCGCCGATGAAGCCGCCGACCGGCTCGGTCTCGGCGACGATCATCGGGATGATCTCGCCGGCGGACATCGTCTTGAACTGCGGCAGCGGAAAGCGCAGCACCTGCCGGTACAGGTCGTGCCGCATCCGGCGCAGCGTCCGCTCGCCGACGACACCCGAGTAGACGTTGATCCAGTACTTGAGGCCGCCGTTGATCGTGATGAGCGCCAGCAGCAGAAGCGACAGCGCCATCAGGTACGACACCTGCGTGACCGGGATTCCCAGCCACGTCTCGGGGATGTTCTTGCCCTGGATCGCGTTGTTGACGATGCGCTTCGGAAGCTCGAGGTTGATGTAGATCAGCGGGAAGCTGATGCACGTCAGGACGAGCAGGAACGCCTGGTCCCGCCAGGTGTGCCGGAGAATGTAGCGAAAGAGTGACCGGTCCATGCTGGGAAAGGACGCCCCGTGACCGAGCCCTCACTCGCGCGAGGGCGTGTCCGTATCGGCGCGCGCCGATGGTAGCATTTGCCGATCCTCATTTCCGCGAGCGTGCGCCCCACGTGGCATCGCCAGTGCGACCGGCGCCGGCACCCGCAGCCGGTGCCGGCAGTTCGATCGCGATCGTTCTCAAGGGCTATCCACGCCTGTCGGAGACGTTCATCGCGCAGGAGCTGCTCGCGCTCGAACGGCGCGGCCTGTCGCTCCACCTGTTTTCGCTGCGCCATCCCACCGATCGCGCGACGCACCCGTTGCATGCGGAAATCCGGGCGCCGGTGAACTACCTGCCCGAGTACCTGCACCACGGCGTCGGCCGCGTCTGGCGCGCGTGGCGCAAGGCGCGGCACCTTGCGGGCTATCGCGCGGCACGCTCCGCCTGGTGGCGGGATTTCCGCCGCGATTTCACGCGCAACCGCGCGCGCCGTTTCGGGCAGGCGCTGGTGCTCGCTTGCCGAGCTGCCCGCCGAGGTCGCACACCTGCATGCGCATTTCCTCCACACGCCTGCGTCGGTGACCCGGTACGCGGCGATCCTGCGCGGGCTTCCCTGGAGCCTTTCCGCCCATGCCAAGGACATCTGGACGATTCCCGAATGGGAGAAGCGCGAGAAGCTCGCAGCGTGCGCGTGGGCGGCCACATGCACGGCGTTCAACGCGGATCATCTGCGGCGACTTGCCGCCGCGCCGGCGCGCGTCGACCTCGTCTACCACGGCATCGACATCGCGCGCTTCCCGGCGCCCGATATGGCATCGCGTAACGCCAATGGCCGCGACCCGACGAACCCCGTCATGCTGCTCAGCGTCGGGCGTGCGGTCGACAAGAAGGGGCTCGACGATCTCCTGCACGCGCTCGCCGGGCTTCCACGCGAGCTGCACTGGCGGCTTTCGCACATCGGCGGCGGGCCGCTGCTCGCGCGCGCTGGCCGATCTCGCGCGCACGCTCGGTCTCGCCGATCGCGTGCAATGGCTGGGCCCGCAGGCGCAGGCTGTCGTGCTCGACGCCTACCGGAGCGCGGACATTTTCGTGCTGCCTTCCCGCGTCAGCGCAGACGGCGACCGCGATGGGCTCCCGAACGTGCTGCTCGAAGCGCAAAGCCAGCGCGTCGCGTGCCTTTCGACCGCCGTTTCAGGCATCCCGGAACTGATCGTCGATGGCGTCACCGGCATGCTGATCGAGCCGCGCTCGCCGGACGCGCTCGCGCACGCGCTGTCGCGGCTGATCGGCGACCCTTCGCTGCGGCGCACGCTCGGCAACGCCGGTTTCGAGCGCACGACGACTGCGCTTTTCGCTGCAGGCAGGCGCCGATGCCCTCGCCGGACGATTTGCCGCGAGCCTCGCCGCGCGATGAGAATTGCGTTTTACGCGCCGCTCAAGTCACCCGCGCATCCGGTGCCGTCGGGCGACCGCCGCATTGCGCGCGCGCTGCTGCAGGCGCTTGCGCTCGGCGGTCATGAAACGATGCTGGTTTCCAGCTTCCGCAGTTTCGATGCGACGCGGTGAAGCCGTGCGACAGGCACGGCTGGCGGCGCTCGGCGATCGGCTCGCCGGGCGGCTCGCGGCGCGAATGCGCAAGGATCGCCGGCCGGACGTCTGGTTCACGTACCACGTGCATCACAAGGCGCCCGATCTGCTCGGACCGGCCGTCAGCCGGGCGCTCGGAATTCCCTATGTGATCGCGGAGGCGTCGATTGCGCCCAGGCAACGCGATGGCCCCTGGGCGGCCGGTCATGCGCGCGCACGGGACGCCATTCGCACCGCCGATCTGATCGTGTTCCTCAATCCCGCCGACATCCCGGCCGTACGCAACGTCAGGTCCGCCGATGCGCCGCAGGAATTGCTCGCGCCGTTCATCGACGTCGAAGCGTTCGCGGGCCGCATCGATGCGCAGCTCGCGCACCGCGCGCAGAGACGGCACCCGTGCGCCTCGTCACCGTTGCGATGATGCGATACGGCGCGAAGCTCGCGTCGTATCGGACGCTCGCCGCCGCATTGTCATCGCTTCGTGACCTGGATTGGAAGCTCGAGATCATTGGCGACGGCCCCGCGCGACAGGACGTCGAAGCGGCATTTGCAGAATTCAGTCGATCGCGTGGCGTTGGCCGGCACGCTGCCGGCCGACGAGATCGCGGCACGATTGCAGCAGAGCGATCTCTTCGTGTGGCCGGCAATCGACGAGGCCATCGGTATCGTGTTCCTCGAGGCGCAGGCTTGCGGCGTACCGGTGGTCGGAGCGGCCACGCCCGGCGTCGCCGCGGTGGTGTCCGCCGGGCAAACGGGGCTGCTCGCGCCTGTGGGCGACGCCGCTGCGTTCGCTGCCGCGGTGCGGCGACTCGTCAACGACGGCGAACTGCGCGGGCGGATGGGCGGCGCCGCGTTTGTGTACGTGCGGCAGCATCATGATCTCCCGCGGGCCGCCGCACAGCTCGATGCGATGCTGCGCGGGGTCGTCGAGCGGCATCGCATCACTGCCTGAAAACGGAAATTCGCCATGCCCGTCGTTTCCTTTCTTCGCCACGGTGCCACCGCATGGAACGAAGAGGGCCGGATGCAGGGCCGCCGCGACATCGCGCTGTCTTTATCGGGACGCAACGACGTTGCCGGATGGTCGCTTCCGGCCGACATTCCGCAGCCGATCGACTGGGTGGCGAGCCCCCTGCTGCGTGCCGTCGAGACTGCGCAGTTGCTCGCAGGTAGCGCGCCGCGCATCGAGCCGGCGTTGACCGAAATGGATTGGGGCGCGTGGGAGGGCTACTCGCTGGCCGAATTGCAGACCCGATTCGGCCGACGAATTCGAACGAAACGAAAGTCTCGGGCTCGACTTCCGTCCGCCCGGCGGGGAAAGTCCGCGAGACGTCGCCGCGCGCGTCGCGCGTTGGCTGGAGTCGGTCGTCGAGCAGGACGGTTCGATCGTCGCGGTGACGCACAACGGCGTGCTGCGCGCGCTGCTCGCGCTCGCGACCGGTTGGGACATGCTCGGCAAGCCGCCCGTCAAGCTGCGGCCCGCGACGCTGCACCGGTTCATGCTGGCGCGCGGACCGCAGCTAACGATCGTCGCGTGCAACGTGCCGCTGTCCCTCGGCGGAGCGTGCGCCAGTGACAGCGGCGTCTCCTATCCTGCGTGACGCGATGCCGCGAGCGCCTTCTGCAACTCTTCCTTCAGCGACGCGAGCGTGCGCAGGTCGTTGGCGATGAGCGTGGAGAGCTGGCGCATGACCTGCAACGCACGATCAGGCTTTCCCGACGCCAGGCGCAGGAAGACCTCGGGCGAGATCCGCAGCGCACGCACGGGCCCCTTGGCGCGCACGGTGGCGGTGCGCGGCGCATCGGTGAACACACCGACCTCGCCCGGCATGGCATTGCGTCCGAGCGTCGCGACGACGAAATCGCCGGCGCTCGTCGATCCAAGCACCTCGACTTCGCCTTCGAGAATGACGTACGCGCAATCCGCGGGCTCGCCCTGGCGCATCAGGGCGTCGCCTGGGGCAAAGCACTGCAACTGGCTCGTGAACGCGAGGAGCTTGCGCTCGGACGCGGAGAGGCCGCTGAAAAGCGGTACTTTCTGCAGCATCTCCGCTTCGTCGGAAACATCCACGCCACGCCTCCATGCACGAGCCGATGGGCGCCTCGAACGCGAACCCGGAACCGCGGGCGCCGCCTGCGACAGAATACGGCATGGCCGCAGACTGCGAAAGGGCACATGGTGACGGCGTTCGGCGACGAGTTCTACCGCGACATCCTCGAGGGCCTGGCGGTGTACGCCGACAGCGATTTCCACCGGGACATCCTCGCCACGCTCACGCGCGCATCAGGAGCCGGGCATTGCCGTGGCGCTCAACAAGAACCAGATGGCGAGCAAGCGCTGGCTCGCCGATTCGCTGCTACGCGACCGTCGGTCCGCGCCTCGGCAGCGTGCTGATCCTCGGCGGCTGGGTGGGCGCGCTCGGCGCGGTCCTGCTGCACGACCGTCGCTTCGCGATCGAGCGCGTCGTCAGCATCGACATCGATCCGCGGTGCGCGCCCGTCGCGGAGTCCCTCAATGCCACCCATGCGCGCGCCGGAAAGTTCGAGGCGCGCACCGCCGACATGCTCGAGCTCGACTATTCGCGGGCATGCGAGCGCGGCGCGCGCGCGGACCTCGTCATCAACACGAGCTGCGAGCACTTGCCGGCATTCGACCGCTGGTACGGGCGCGTGCCGGACGGACAGCTGCTGGTCATGCAATCGAACGACTACTTCGCCTGCCGCGAGCACGTGAACTGCGTCGCCGACCTCGCCGCGTTCAAGGCGCAGGCGCCGCTGCGCGAGACGCTGTTCGCCGGGGAGCGCAGGATGCGACGTTACGTGCGCTTCATGCTGATCGGGCGGAAGTGACACGCGTCGCCGGCGCGGCGAACACGCGTTTCACGTCGAGCCACGCCGCCGCGTCGTGACCGCACGCCTCGGTGCAGAGCGTCTCCATGAAGTCGAAGGCAGCGTCTTCGAGTGCCAGGTGATGTGTCAGGATGCCCGTCGGCTCTTCGGCATCGACGTCTCCCGTTCGCCGCGCGCGCAAATGCGCCACCACACGCTCGATCGCGGCATCGGCGCCGATGAAACGGCGGTCGCGCCGCCACGCGATCAGATCCACGTGCGTGTTCGCCTGCACGATGTGCGGGGACGGCATCGCAGTCGCGCGCGGGCCGAAGCACGAGACGCCGCGCAGCCCTGCCGAAGGCGCCGCTGCGACGACTTCGTCGGCGATCCGATTCCACGGTGGAACCAGCACCGGCATGAATCGATCGCCGAAGAGTCGCTGCAGCGCGTCACGACCCTGCTCGAGCTCCGCGAGACACGCGTCGAGCGCGCGGTGGCTGCCGAGCTCGGCGCTGCGCTCGCCCGCCGGCGCATGATTGCGATGCGCATAGCCGTGCTGGACGATCGTCGCCTCGCTGCAGCGCTCGATCGCGCCGACGAGGCTCTGACTCGGCGGCTGCCGGAATCGCCGCCACCGCAACGGGTACGCCGCAGTCGCGCGCGATGCGGAGCAGCCGCTGCAGCGCGGCGGAATCCCGGCAGGCATCGTCGTCGCGCCACCAGAGCGTCGCACGCCGGCCGAGCGCATCCCACGCGTCCAGCTCGCGCGCCGAGCAGATGCCAGCTCGGCACTCACGTCAAGCCGCCGCGGACGTTCGCGCGCGAGGTCGACCCGCGCTGTCGAGCATGCCGGCGAGGAGCGCGCGCCGTGCGCGTCGCGCCGTCGCTGTCGAAATCCCACCGGCCAAAGTCGTCGCGGCGTCCCCGCTTCGTCCACGGCCTGCGCGAGCGACTCGGGCGTCAGCGTGCGGTCGTCGACGATCACGGCGAGCCCGAAATCGCCGCAGGCGCTCGCCGCGCGCCCGCTGCTCGGTTTCGCCGTTGCCGGTGAAGGGAACGACCACCGGCCGCGCGCCGCTCGCAATGACGTCGAGCGTCGTGTTGTACCCCGCCTGCGAGATGGAAATGAATGCGCGGCGCAGCAGGTCGCCAAAGTCGGCGCGCGAGCGCTCGACGATCGCGTTCGGGCCGGCGATGTCGCAGCAGCCGGCGCAGTCCCGCGTCCGGGATGTTCGGGCCCGGCCAGCACGCGCCACGTCAGGTCGCGAAAGCGCGAGTGCCGCTGCGCGGCGAGCGCAGTTGCGAGGAGCTCGATGCCCACGCCGCCGCCGCCCGCCGACACGACGACCTCGTTGCGCGTCGCATCCTGCATCGCGCGCGGCGCCACGGCATTGCCGAGGACGAACCCCGTGTAGTGCACCGGCGGCTCGAGCTCGCCGGCGAACGAGAACGTATCCTCGAAGCGGGCGAAGCGGCGGATCGCCGTGCACGAAGATCGCGTCGAACCAGCGCGCGGCCCAGCCGAGCATCTCGCGCTCGCGCTCGGGCTTCTGCTGCAGCTGCAGGATTTCGCGAATCGAGCTGATCACGAGCGGCCGCGGCCGCGTGGCGTCGATCCGCTCGAGCAGCGGAACGAGCTCGAAGCGCAGCGCTCGCCGCCCGAACGGAAACGTCTCGAAGAGCACGCGCCTGCGGCGCGGCGCTTTCATACGCCGCGAGCAGCAGGTCGCGGCGCCGCTCGCGATAGGCATCGTCGATCGGGTTGAAGTCGCCGTCGCGCAGCGGCGTGAAGCTCGCGTCCGACACGCGAATCGGCGGCAGCTGCACCGTGCGCACGCCGCGCGGCATGCGCCCGCCGATCGGCATGCCGCCGCTCACGAGATGGACGTCGAAGCCGTGTTCGGCGAGCGCCTCCGGCGAGAGCCGCGCCCGCATCAGGTGGCCGATGCCCAGCAGGTGCTGGACGTAGACCATCACGCTTTGCATCGTCATCGGCCGGCCGGGAATGGCGGCGCAAACGCGCCGCGGCCGCGCATCGTCAGACGCCGTGCGGCGATGGCCCGCACGCGTCGCGATACCGGCCGGCCGACACGGTCCGCGACCAGGTCGGTGATGACGTCGAGGCCGTTCAGCATCGCGGCTGCGCGCCGCGCTCCGATGGCAGCCGGCTGCTCGCGGAGGTTGCGCAGCGCCGCGGTCATGATCGACGGATCGTGCGGACCGTCCGGATCGAGCGTGTGAACGAGCTCCAGCGCTGCGGCACGCACCGCGCGCATCACCTGCTCGCGCCGCGGGCGCACGCGCGGAACCAGGATCGCGCGCTTGTCGAGCGAGAGGATCTCGCAGAACGTGTTGTAGCCGGCCATCGCGACCACGCCGACCGCGCGCTCCATCAGGACTTCGAGGTGCGCGTCGAACGTCAGCACCTCGATGCGCCGCAGGCGCTCGGCGCGCTCGCGGAAATGCCGCTGCTGCGTCGGGCGCCATGAACGGGTCCGGTCACGATGACCGCCGCCAAGCGGGATGCCGGGATCGTGCTCGTAGGCGCGACAGCACCCAGTCGAGCACCGCCATGCCGTCGTCGCCGCCGCCCACCGTCACCAGCACGTACGGGCTCGCGGCGCACCGGCGGTTCGCGTCGGTTTTCAGGTGCGGCACCGCGCGCCGCAGATAGCCCGGTATAGATCATCTTCGCGCGCACCGCTGCCGGACATGCGACGCCTTGCAGCGGATCCGCGAAATCGGCGAGTCCGTAGACCCAGATGTCGTCGTAGAGGTGCTCGAGCGCCGGCAAAACCTTCTTGCGCTTCCACTCGCGCAGCAGCAGCGCTCGGCTCGTCCATGATGTCGCGCAGCCCGAGCACGAGCGTCGTGCCGCGCGCCTTCAGCATCTTCAGCGTCGGCACCACCTCGCCCTTGAGGCCCAGCGGCTCCTTGTCCACGAGAAAGAGATCGGGACGGAAGCTCTCCGCCGTCTGCTGGATGATCGCCGCGCGAATCGCCATCGTCTGGTCGAGATCGATGTGCAGTCCGAGCGACTGGTATTCGCCGTTGTGCAGCTTGATGACGCCGGGAATGCGCACGAAATCGACGCGCGGCAGGAAATCGAAGCTGCCGATGATCGGCGAGCCCGAAAGGATCAGGACCGAGACCCCCTTGTACCGATCGACGATCGCGTGGGCGATCGCCCGGCAGCGGCGCAGGTGCCCGAGGCCGAAGCTGTCGTGGCTGTAGATCAGGATCCGTGCGTTGTCGAGTCGTTCCACCCGTAATCCCCGTTCTTGCCCGCAAGCAAAGTACTGCGGCTCCGAACGCTCGACGGCCCCCCAGGAGTGCAGTTCGGCCGTGACCCGTGCGCGCCGCCCGTAGGATAGCCGACAATCGCACCTGTGCGCACCGCCGACACCTTGCCCGCGCCCGGCCCGCGGCGGCCCCGTGCCAATGCCATTCGTGCGCTTCGCACGGCCTCGGGCCTCGTCCTGGCGGTCTACGTCACCGCCCACCTCGTCAACCATGCCCTTGGCGTGATATCGATCGACGCGCAGGAGGCGCTGCTCGGTGTCCTCGTGCCGGTGTGGCAAAGCGCGCCGGGGACGATCCTGCTGTACGGCGCATTGGTGATCCACGCGGCGCTCGGCTTGTATGCGTTGTGGCAACGGAAAACACTGCGCATGCCGGCCTGGGAACTCGCCCAGCTGTCGCTGGGACTTGCGGTGCCCCTGCTTCTCATGCCGCACGTATTCGGCACCCGCGTGGCGGCCGCGCTGCTCGACATCAAACCGACCTATCACACGGTCATTCCGGCGCTGTGGGGAAATCCGGTCAACATGGTCCGGCAACCGCTGCTGGTCGTGATCGTATGGACCCATCTGATGATCGGGCTCCATTTCTGGCTGCGCCTGCGCAACGGTTACAGGCGCCACTTGCCGATCCTCTATCCCGTTGCGGTCATGGTGCCGGTGCTCGCCCTGCTCGGTTTCTGGGGTGCGGGGATCGAGTTGCGGGATGCGCCCGCGCCGTTCGCCGGCGACGCCGGGTATCCGACGTCCGCAGCGCATGGATCGGCCGGCGATGGCGTCAGGAATGAAGGGGCGACGGCCGCGCGGGCGCTGCTGCAGGAACGCGAGCGATACGCATACGCAGTCTACGGTGGGCTGCTCGCGCTGGTGCTGCTCGGCCGTCCGCTGCGTCGCGTCGTCCAGGCGCGCCGCGGTACCTATCGCATCAGCCATTCCAATGGTCGCCTGATCACGGCGCCCGTCGGCCACTCGCTGCTGGAAGCGCTGCGCGACGCGGGGATTCCGCACGCGTCCGTGTGCGGGGGACGCGCGCGGTGCACGACATGCCGCGTCCGCGTGGGGCATGGCGCCAAGGGATTACCTTCGCCCGAAACCCTCGAGGCGAGCGCATTGCATCGGATCCATGCCGAAAAGGATGTGCGCCTGGCGTGCCAGCTGCGGCCCACGAAAAACCTGCACATCACGCCGCTTTTGCCGCCGAACGTTGGTCCGGCCGAAATCGATGCGCGCAGGACGCCGGGACGTGAGCGAGCCGTGGCCGTGATGTTCGTCGATCTGCGCGAGTCGAGCCGGCTTGGCGAGCAGCGAATGCCGTACGACGTATTCTTCATTCTCAACCGTTTTTTTGCCGAGATGGCCGAAGCGCTGCGCGAAACCGGCGGTTATTACTCGACGTTCAACGGCGACGGATTGATGGCGCTCTACGGGACCGAGACCGATCTCGCTCGCGGCGTGCCGCGATGCGATGCGCGGCGCGGTGGCCATCGAAGAGCGCCTCGCCCGGATGAACACCGCAATGGCCGCCGACCTGAGCGAGCCGTTGCGCGCCGGGATCGGCATCCACGCGGGCGACGCGATCGTCGGCACGATGGGGCCGCCCGCAACGCCGATCCTGTCGGCGCTCGGCGACACCGTGAACGTCGCGGCGCGCCTGGAGGCCGAAACGAAGCGTCGCCACTGCGTTGTCGTGATTTCCTCCGAGTGCGCGCGCGCGGCCGGCGTCGATCTCGCGCGGTTCCCCGAGTACACGGTCACCGTGCGCGGCCGCAGCGAGCCGGTGACTTATTACGCGATCCAGGATCCGGCGGATCTCGCCGCGTTGCTCGCGGCGGCGGAAAGCGCGCCGGTGAAACGAGGATGGCCGGCACAGGTCGACCGTCGATCGCCTCGCGGTGGATCGGAATCGCCATGACGCGTGAGGAGCACTATCGCAACAAGCTTCGCCACCGCGCGCGGGGTGTCGCCGACCTCGACCGGCTGGTGGGCGGCGTGTCGATCGAGATCGAAGAGCGTCTGGCGCAACAGGAGGTCGTGCGGATTCTGGAACTGGGATGTGGCTACGGCACTGCGCTTCTCGAATTGCACGCGCGCTTCGGGCGGCGGGTGGAACTGCACGGCCTCAATCGGCTGCACGGGGACGGCAATGCCGACATCCTGTTGCGCAACGCCCGCGATCGTGGCCTGTTCGGCGGCGACCTGCCGGGTGTCGATGAATTACCTTCGATGGCCTACGGGGATATCGCAGCCGGACTGCCGTTCCCGGATGATTTCTTCGACCTGGTGTACAGCCAGGTCGCCTGGCTCTACTTCGGCAACAAGGTCGGCGTGGTTCGCGAGGTGATGCGCGTCCTGCGCAACGACGGTCTCGCGAAAATCGACGCCGACGAGATCCGCCCGGGACTGCCCGTCGAGTACGCGCGCCTGGTGGAGATCTGGGAGGATGGCACGCTCATTCCGTTCGGTGAATACCTGCGCCGCTTCGGCATCGGGTTCGCCCGCGCGCCCGACGGCGAATATCTGCGGTTCGGCAAATCGACGGAACCGTTCGGCAACGACCTCGAACCGGTGCTCGAGATCGACGTGAGCACGCTCCACGCGCACTGGGACGGCGTCAAGTGCGTGTATCGCGTGCGGGCTGAACGGGCCCCGACGTCGCTTCGACGCGATCGGCCTGAAGGAGCCGATCCAGAAAAGTGATCCGATTGTCGGCGAGCAGCTGGCGAAATTCGGCGTGCCCGGAATCCTCGCCGGCCTGCGCCTGCGCGAGTTCCGACGCGTACGCGGCGCTGCGGCTCAAACGAAACAACTTTTCGAGATCCTCGAGCGGCGGTGTCGCCCGGGGGCTCGAATCGCGGTCGTAATGCCGCAGCAGCAGTCTGCAGCGCCACCTCGATGCTCGGCTGCCGATCGCAAAGGTCGAATGACAGGTGAAGCGAGTGCGGCGACAGCGTTTCCACGCGGTGAGGCGTGAAGTTGCGCAGGTACAGCACGTCGCCCGGTCGCATCACGACCTGCGCCTCCACCGGTCCCATTTGCGCGACGTCGAGGTCCGCCAGGTTGACGCGGCGAGGCGCCTGCCGCCGGTGGATGCTCCACCGCTTCTCGCCGGCCAGATGAATGACGAGCACGTCGTCGGTGTCGAGGTGGCCGCGATACGCCTCGTTGCCGCGCTGCGAGAAGAAAACCGTTGCATTGGAGAACGTCGCGGCGCGTCCCCGATCGAGCGCGGTGGCGAGCGTGTTGATGTCCGGCTCGAGGATGTCGAGTCCTTCCAGCACGCACGCCGCGCCTTTTTCGAGGTGTTGCTGCAGCACGCGGCGATCGACGAACCCGATCTTCCGCTTCTGGACCAGCTTGTAGAGGTTCGCGCCCGAAAGATCGACCGGTTTGCCGGCCTGGAACAGGTTCAGGTAGTTCAGGTCGAGCAGCGGGTTGTTCAGGTGCCGCCGTAAATGGTCCAGCGAGAACAGCTGCTGGTCCGGCACCAGGTTCGGGTGGTGGACGTGACTCGCGTCGGGCGGTGCGCCAAGCCCTTCCTTGAAATAGAAGTCGCGTATGCGTCGCTGAACGGACGAGAGTTGCATCGGTAAGCTGCTTCGCTGAAGCGGGTAGTTCTCGAAGGGGCAATTGTGACATTGCGCGCCCGGTAGGCGGCGGGCATTGCCGCAACGCGTGGTCGATCGCGTCGCGCGGACAACATCGGCGGCGCGCGAGCGCGGTCAACCCGACGGCGATCCCGAATCGTCGATCGATTCGACCACGCCGTCGGCAATGAGCACGTCGATGTCGACGTCGGTGTAACCGTATTCGCGCAGCAGCTCGCGCGTGTGCTCGCCGAGCATCGGCGCCGGCCGCGTGACGCGGGTCGGCGTCTGCGAGAAATGGATCGGGCAGCCGAGCGCCTTCGTCGCACCCGCCTGCGGATGGGCGAGATCGACGACCATGTCGCGCGCGAGCGTCTGCGGATGCTCGAGCGCTTCGCCGATCGAGTGCACGGGTCCCACCGGCACGCCGGCGGCGTCGAAGGACCGCGATCCACTCGGCCTTCGTGCGTGTGGCGAGCACATCGCTCATCGCCGCCGTCAGCGCGGACAGGTTCGCCATGCGCGCCGAATTGGTCGCGAAACGCGGAGTCGTCGCGCCATTCCGGATGGCCGAGCACATCGGCGATCCGTTCCCAGTTCGCCTGATTTGCGCCGCCGATGTTGATCCAGCCGTCGCGCGTGCGCAAACGCCTGGTAGGGCGCCGTCAGCAGATGCGCGGAACCGGTCGGGCCCGGCGACTGCCCGGTCGCGAAATACATCGCCGCGTGCCAATACGTCTGCTGGAGCGCCGCTTCCATCAGCGACGTATCGACGACCTGGCCCTGCCCCGTCGTCAGCTTGTGCGCGTACGCGGCGAGAATGCCCACGGCAGCGAGAATGCCCGCATTGATGTCGGCGACCGAATTGCCGGTCTTCACCGGCGGCCCCCCTGGCTCGCCGGTGATCGACATCAGTCCTGCGAAACCCTGCGCGATGAGATCGAAACCGCCCTTGTCGGCGTCGGGGCCGTTACGTCCGTAGCCGGACACCGCGCAGTAGATGAGCCCCGGATTCGCGGCGGCGAGCACGTCGTAGCCGAGTCCGAGCTTGTCGAGCGTTCCGCGGCGAAAATTCTCGGTCAGCACGTCCGCGTCGCGCACCATTCGCAGCAGCACGTCGCGGCCGGACGGATGCTTGAGATTGAGCGCGATCCCGCGCTTGTTGCGATTCAGCATCATGAACGGCGCGGACACGCCGTTCACGAGCGGCTCACGGTAGCCGCGCGAATCGTCGCCGCCGGGCAGCTTCTCGACCTTGATCACGTCGGCGCCCATGTCCGCGAGCAGCATGCCGCACGTCGGGCCGGCCATGATCTGCGCGAGCTCGAGCACGCGCATCCCGCGCAAGCGGGCCCGGATGCTGTGTTGAACCCCGCGTCAGCGGCCGCCGCTTCCTGCCTGCTGCGGCGAGCGTCGCGACGGCGCCGCTCATCGACCGGTGAACTCGGGCTTGCGCTTGGCGAGGAACGCCGCGTACCCGATGCGAAAATCCTCGGTGTCGAAGCAGTCGAAGCACTCGTCCGCTTCCTGCGGCGAGATCGGCGCGGGATTGGCGAGACGCCGCGCGAACTTCTTGTGCCAGCGCGCCACGAGCGGCGCGCCATCGGCGATCCGCGCCGCGGTCGCCGCCGCCTCGGACGCCACGAGCTCGTCGGCGACGACGCGCGTCACGAGGCCCTTCTCCTTCGCTTCGGCCGCGTCGAAGATGCGACCTTCGAGCAGGATCTCGAGCGCGACGTCCGGGCCGACCAGCCGCACGAGCGGCGCCATCTCCGCGTACGCCATCACGAGGCCGAGGTTCTTGATCGGCGCGCCGAAGCGGCTCGACGCCCCGCAGATCCGCAGATCGCACAGCGCCGCGATCTCGAGCCCGCCGCCCACGCAGATGCCGTGGATCTGCGCGACCAGCGGGATGGGGCAGTCGGCCAGCGCGCGCGCGGTGCCATGCATGATCGCGCCGTATTCACGCGCCTGCGCCGCGTTCGAGCGCTCGCGCGCGAATTCGGCGATGTCGTTGCCCGGCGAAAACGCACGCTCGCCGGCGCCGCGCACGATGATGCAGCGCAGCGACGCGTCGCCGGCAAGATCGCGTCGATGGTTTCACCGAGGCCGCGCCACATCGCCTTCGTCAGCGCATTGAGCTTGTCCGGCCGGTTCAGCGTGACGGTGGCGATCGCATCCGTCGCGTGCGACGACGATCGTGTCGTCGGTTGTGCCTGCGGTCATCGATAGAACAGCTGGACGAGACCCAGCCCCGTGACCGGCACGTAGGTGACGAGCAAGCAGCACTGCGAGCAGTACCGCGATGAACTAGACGTTGACGCGCGTCACCGCCCAGATCGATTCCTTGGCGATCGAGCTCGCGACCATCAGCACGCTCGCGACCGGCGGCGTCTGCTGGCCGATGCCGAGGTTGATGGTGACGATGAGCCCGAAATGCACGGGATCGATGCCGACCGCGCGCACGAGCGGCATCACGACCGGCACGACGAGGATGATCGCCGCCGCCGAATGCAGGAACATGCCGAGCAGCAGGAACAGCACGTTCAGCAGCGCGAGCACGAGCCACTTGTTCTGCGTCATGTCCGACACTGCCTGCGCGAGCTGCTGCGGCGCCTGCACTTCGGTGAGGTAGGTGCCGAGCAGCGAGCTGGTGGCCACCAGCAGCATCACGACGGCCGTCTGCACGCCGCCTTCGATGACCGCCCGCCGCAGTTCCGCCAGGTCGAGCTCGCGGTAGATGACGAGTCCGACGAACAGCGCCGCGACGACCGCCAGCGCCGCGCCTTCGGTCGCCGTCACGACGCCGCCGAAGATGCCGCCGAGGATGATGATCGGCAGCAGGAACGCCCACAGCGCCTCGCGTGCCGGTCTGCCGCACGCGCGCCCACGAGAACGCCGCCTCGCGCGGCAGGTTGTAGCGGCGCGCGAACCAGTACGCCATCGCCATCAGGCCCGAAGCCGCCGATGATGCCGGGCACGATGCCGGCGACGAACAGCTGCACGACCGACGTTTCCGCCATCACCGCGTAGAGGATCATCGGAATCGACGGCGGGATGATGACCGCGAGCGTTGCCGCCGACGACATCACCGCGGCCGCGAGCGGCGCCGGATAGCCCTTTGGCCTTCATGCCGGGGATCAGGATCGAGCCGAGCGCGGCGACGTCGGCAACGGCGGAACCGGAAATCTCGGCGAAGAACAGCGACGAGCCGATCGACACGTGCGCAAGGCCGCCGCGGATCCAGCCGAACAGCGACGAGGCGAACGCGATCAGCCGCTGCGAGATGCCCGACGCGTTCATGATCGCGCCGGCGAGGATGAACAGCGGGATCGCGAGCAGCGGGAAGCTCGTCGCGCCGTTGTACGTGACGACGGCGAGGTTGGGCAGGATGTCGACGCCGTGCGTCGCGACCATCGCGACAATGGCGACGACGCCGAGCGAGACCGCGATCGGCACGTTGATCAGCGACCAGCGCGAGCACCGCCGCGAACAGCAGCAGCATGATCATCGCCGACGGCCTCCGTCGCGCATCGCGCGACCGCCAGGCTTCCTCACTGCAATGCCTCCGCGAGCGCAGCGCCGGGGGCCGCCGGTGGTTCCTCGTGCGTGATCAGGTCGAGCAGGTGCAGCAGCTCGGCAACGACGATCAGCGCCGCCGAAATCGGGATCACCGACTGCACGACGCTCATCGGAATCGACGGCAGGCTGACGAGCGCATCGGTCGCGAGGATCGGCAGGATCGACGCGCCGACCCAGCCGAGCAGCACGAAGAACGCGATGACGATCAATTCGGCGACGATGTTGAACGCGCGCCGCGCACGCCACGGCATCGCGTCGACCAGTTCCGGACAGCCGATGTGCGCGCGCTTGACCGACGCAAGCGCGGACGCCGTAGAACGTGAGCCACGCGAGCAGGACCGACGCGACCTCGTCGTACCAGATCAGCGAATGCCCGATGCCGCGGAACACGACGCCGAGCGTCACCTCGACGGCCAGCACGATCATCAGCGCCGACACGACCCACTCCAGCACGCGGCCGTAGCGGTCGCGGAACGTGCGAATGGCGTCGGTCATCCGGCAACGTCCCGCGGGACGCGAGCGTGCGCCGTCATTGACGCAGCGCCGTCGCCCGATCGATCAGCGCCTTGGCGCCCGCAACTTCCTTGCCGAACTCGTCGTAGATCGACTTGCTCGCCGCGACGAACGCCTCCTTGTCGACCTCGTTGACCTGCATGCCGGCCTGCTTCAGCTTGCCGAGCAGCTCGTCGTCGTCGCTGCGCGGCGGTCTGGTAGACGTACGCCTGCGTCTCCTTGGCCGTGTCCTCGAGCGATCTTGCGCACGTCGGCAGGCAGCGCTCTCCCACTTGCTTGGTGCCGACGGTCAGGTACGCCGGCGTGTAGACGTGCCCGGACAGCGACAGGTACTTCTGCACCTCCTGCAGCTTGGCCGAGTAGATCTGCGTGAACGGATTCTCCTGCCCGTCCATCACGCCGGTCTGCAGCGCCGTGAACAGCTCGGAGAACTTCATCGGGCTCGGGATTGGCGCCGTACGCCTGGAACATCTTCACGCGCCACTTGCCTTCGGGCACGCGCAGCTTGATGCCCTGCAGGTCGGCGGGAACCTTGATCGGCCGCTTGCTGTTCGTGATGTGGCGCACGCCGTTCTCCCAGACCGCCAGCACCTTGAGGCCCTTCTTCTCGGCTTCCGGCTCGATCTTCGGCCAGAAGATTTCCTTCTCGATGCGCGCCATGTGCGCGCGGTCCTTGACGATGTAGGGCATCTCGAAGATGCCGAACAGGTCGACCTCGGAGCTCATCACCGTCGACGGCACGGCCATGTCGAGCGTGCCGAGCTTGAGCTTCTGGACCATCTCCTTGTCGCCGCCGAGCTGGCTCGAGCCGTAGACGACGACCTTCGCCTTGTTGCCGAGCTTGGCGTTCGCGCGCTTGGCGAATTCGTCGGCGCTCTTCTGGAACAGCGATCCCGGCTCGCCGACGTGACCGAGCTTGATCTCGGTTTGCGCCTGTGCGAGCGGGGCGAGCAATGCAAAGGCAGCCGACACGGCGACCGCGAGCGTCGCGGTGAACGTTCGGCCGCGACGCACGGTCATGGGCGATCGATGGTTCATCGCAGTCTCCTCCGGGGAAAGCCGCGACAATACACAATGTTTCGTGCGTTTCACAAGCACATTGCTTCTATAATCGGGATTGATTGCCCGCATCCTGCCCACGCCGGCTGGCGTTCGAGCCTGGGTTCTCCTTCCGTACCGCTACCACCGGCGTGACATCGACCGTCGTCCGACCACTGGTATTCCAGCCACCGCATGGCGACGATTCGCCATGGGCCCGAATGCGCCGCGCGGTGAAGGGCCGCGTGCTGACCGACGCGCCATCGCGCGGCCGTTATGCGACCGACGCGTCGATCTACCAGGTGCAGCCGCTCGGCGTGCTGGTTCCCGAAGATGACGACGACGTTCGTGCGGCGATGCAGATATGCGCAGCCGCGCGCATGCCGATTCTTCCGCGCGGCGCCGGAAGCTCACAGTGCGGGCAGACGGTCGGCACGGCGCTGGTGATCGACCACAGCAAGCATCTCAATCGCGTCGTCGCATTCGACGCCGAGCAGCAGCACGATCACCGTCGAGCCCGGCATCGTGCTCGACGCATTGAACGGATGGCTGCGCAAGCACGGCCTGTGGTTCCCGGTCGACGTCAGCACGTCGGCCCAGTGCACATTGGGCGGCATGGCGGGCAACAACTCCTGCGGCTCGCGCTCGCTCGCGTACGGCAACATGGTGCACAACGTCGTTGCGCTCGATGCGCGGCTTGCCGACGGCACGGAGGCGCGGTTCGGACCCGAGCGCGAGATGGACGCAGTATCGGGCCGCTTGCAGGCGCTCCTCGCCTCGCTGCGCTCGATAGGCGAGCGCGAGCGCGGCGAGATCGAGCGCGTGGTGCCGAAGCTGATGCGCCGCGTCGGCGGGTACAACGCCGACATCTTTCACCCGCAGAGCGAGCGTCCGTACACGCGTGACGGCAGCGTCAATCTCGCGCATCTGCTCGTCGGCAGCGAAGGCACGCTCGCCTGGACGCGCTCGTTGACGCTGAAACTCGCTCCGCTGCCGCTGCACCGCGCGCTCGGCGTCGTCAACTTCTCCTCGCTGCGCCAGGCGATGGATTGCACCCGGCATCTCGTGCAACTCGGGCCGTCGGCGATCGAGCTCGTCGATCGGACGATGATCGAGCTTGCTTTCGGCAATCCTTCGTTTCGACCGGTGATCGAGCGGGCGCTGATCGGCGAGCCGGACGCGATCCTGCTCGTCGAGTTCATCGGCGACGATGCGGCCGCGCCGCTGCGCAAGCTCGACGACCTCGCCACGCTGCTGGGGGACATCGGCCTGCCGGACCGGCTCGTGAAAATGGCGGATACGGCGGAGCAGAAGGCGTTGTGGGACGTCCGCAAGGCGGGACTCAACATCATGATGAGCATGCGCGGCGACGGCAAGCCGGTGTCGTTCATCGAGGATTGCGCCGTTCCGCTTGCGCATCTCGCCGATTATGTCGACCGGCTGACCGAGATCTTTCACCGCCACGGAACGCGCGGCACCTGGTATGCGCACGCGTCGGTCGGCACGCTGCACGTGCGGCCGATCCTCGACATGCGACGCGACGGCGCCGAGAAGATGCGCGCAATCGCCGAAGAGGCGGCGGCGATCGTCCGTGAATACAAGGGTGCGTTCTCCGGCGAACATGGTGACGGGCTCGTGCGCAGCGAATGGGTGTCGTGGCAGTTCGGACCGCGGCTGACGCGCGCGTTCGAAGAGATCAAGGACCTCTTCGATCCCGCGGGTCTGATGAACCCGGGCAAGATCGTCCGCGCATCGCGAATGGACGATGCGACGCTGTTCCGCTTTCCGCCGACGTACCGGACGCTTCCGGTCGATACCGGCCTCGACTGGTCGGCGTGGGACGTGCAGAACGATCCGCTGACGGGCGCACTGTCCAATCCCGGCAGCGGCGGCGATCCCGCGCGGGGCTTCGGCAAGGCGGTCGAGATGTGCAACAACAACGGCCATTGCCGCAAGTTCGACGCGGGCACGATGTGCCCGAGCTATCGCGTCACGCGCGACGAGATGCATTTGACGCGCGGGCGCGCCAATACGCTGCGCCTTGCGCTTTCCGGCGCTTTCGGCGGCGACGTCGCGTCGCCCGCAGTGCGCGAAGCGCTCGAGCTCTGCGTCAGCTGCAAGGGCTGCCGGCGCGAATGTCCGACCGGCGTCGACATGGCGCGGATGAAGATCGAATTCCAGTATCAGTGGCAGCGCGAGCATGGCGTGCCGCTTCGCGATCGATTGATCGCGTGGCTGCCGCGCTGGGCCCGGTTCGCGTCGCGCGCCGCGCCGCTCCTGAATCTGCGCGACCGCATTCCGCTGCTCGCCGCATGGACGCAGCGTCCGACGGGCATTGCGGCAATCCGCTCATTGCCGCGCTGGCGATCGCGGACGTTCTTCCGCGACTACCGCCCGCCTCCGCCGGATGACGCGGCCGCGGAAGTGGTCCTGTTCGTCGACACGTTCACCAATTACTTCGAGCCGGAAAACGCGCACGCCGCGCTCACCGTGCTTCGTGCGGCCGGATACCGCGCCGAGGTCGCCACGCCGCGCAGCGGCGAGGGCGAATCGCCGTCCGTTGTGCTGCGGCCGCACGTTCCTCGCCTACGGTCTCGTCGACGAGGCGCGCCGCGAGGCGGTGCGAATGGTCGAGGCACTCGCGCCCCACGTGGCGCGCGGTGCGACCATCGTCGGTCTCGAGCCGTCGTGCCTCCTTTCGCTGCGTGACGAGTTCCTCGCACTCGGACTCGGCGATGCGGCGGAGCGGATCGCGGAGCGCGCGCTGCTGATCGAGGAATTCCTCGTGCGCGAAGCAGGCGGCGGGAAAGCTTCGCGCTCCCGCTCGATGCTCTGCCGGAACGACGCGCGCTCGTGCACGGCCATTGCCACCAGAAGGCGTTCGACGCGGCGGGCGCCGTGGTCACCGTCCTGCGCTGGATACCGGGACTCGCGGTGGAGCCGATCGAGTCGAGCTGCTGCGGCATGGCGGGATCGTTCGGCTATGCCGCCGATCACTACGACGTGTCGATGCGCATGGCCGAGCTTTCGCTGCTGCCTGCCGTTCGCGCGGTCGCCGCACGACACGCTGATCGTCGCCGACGGCACGAGCTGCCGGCATCAGATCGCGGATGGGACGCGAGCGACGGGTCGGCGCAATGCCGTGCATGCCGTACGCGTGCTCGCGCGTGCGCTTGGCAATGCCGAGGCGCCCGCTGCCGCGGCCCGCGGCGCGCAGCCGTCGCCCGTGGCCTGACGCGCGATGCCGGACGCGAGCGAATGGGCGCGGATCTCCGGGGTCACGCTCGATCACTACAACGGGCAGGCCGAGGCATTCCGCGACGCAACGCGCGATCACGACGTGCGACAGAACATCGACGCGCTGCTCGACGCGCATCGAAGGCACGCCGCCGTTCGCGATCCTCGATTTCGGGTGCGGCCCCGGGCGCGACCTGCGCACGCTCGCATCACTCGGTCATCTTGCCGTTGGACTCGAGGGCGCGGCCAGGTTCGTCGCGATGGCGCGGGAACGGCGGCTGCGAAGTGTGGCAGCAGGACTTCCTGCGCCTCGAGCTTCCGCCGGAACGCTTCGACGGGGTCTTCGCCAACGCAGCGCTGTTTCACGTGCCGACTGCCGCGTTGCCCCGCGTGCTCGGCGAGCTTCGCGCCACGCTGAAGCCGCGCGGCGTGCTGTTCGCGTCCAATCCGCATGGTCGCGACGAGGAAGGCTGGAATCGGGGCCGCTATGGCGCCTACCACGATCCGGAGACCTGGTCGCGCTACATGACCGATGCGGGATTCGACCTGCTGGATCAGTATTACCGGCCCGCGGGGTTGCCGCGCGACCGGCAGCCCTGGCTCGCGACCGTCTGGCGCAAAGGCAGGTGAGGTGCACGGCGCGTTACGCGCCGTACGGCATGCAGGCTACGTCGATTCGGGGGGCGCCGAGCCGGGTTCCGGTGTCGGCGACTGCGCGGCCGCGCGGTCGAGCTTTTTCTGCTTCTTCTCTTCTTTCTTGCGTTTCTTTTCCAGTTCCTTCTGGCGCTTCTGAAATTCGAAATTGGGCTTGGCCAAGTGGGCGTCCTCGCGGGTCGGAATGCGGACCGATCGTCCGTCGCTGTACTTTTACCTCAAAACGAAACGGAAGACCAGCGCGCCTGTTTGCATGCAGCGCTACCGCGGCAACGCGGTATCGACGAACGCATCGCAGCGTCCGGGTGACGGCGAACAGGAGATCGTCCCGTTCGCGGGCCGCCAGTTTCGCAGGTTGTAATAGTACGTGCCCCCCGGCTGCAGCACCGGATAGCCGGGTCGCGCGGGGTCGGCCGTGAACCAGTTTCTGACGGACGTACCGGATGCGCGGGCGATCGGGCCATTTGCGCCAGACGGATCCGTCGCGCGAAAATCGCACGGCGTACGTGAGATCGTCGCTTCCCGGATCGTCGGCGGGCCGTCGAATTCGCCGCCGGAAAGGTTCCCGAGGCGCGAGCCGATCGTCGACGGCACGACGAAGCGCACGGCCCACGCACCGTTCCAGGCGAACCCCGGCGGATTGATCAATGCCGCGGTGTCGACGCGACCGCTCTGGCTGCCGACGTCGCTCCAGACATAACTCGGGAACTGGCTGCAGAGGCCCGGCGGCGACGGCGGGCTCGACACCCAGCCGAGCGTCATGGTCGCCGGCTCGCTCGCGCCATTGGAATTACGCGCGAACACCGAGTACGTGTGCGCCCCCGGCGCCAATTCGCGCACCGTGCAGCTGCTGCTCGTGCTCGAGCATCCCTGCCAGGTAAAACTGCTCACGGTCTGGTTGCACGTTGCCTTCAGCACAACCACGGTGTTGACGGTGGGCGGGTCCGTCTGCGATGTGCGCGAGAGCGTGCACGCCGCCGTCGCGGTCGCAGCTTGCCAGCTCACGTTGACGCTGGCCGGTGCGCTCGCTCCCGCCGCATTGCGGGCGACGACCGTGTAGCCGACCTGTCCGACCGCGGACGACGTTGCACTGCACGTCGCGGTCGAGCTTACGCAACCTGTCCACGTGAAAGTCGTCGGTTCGTTCGTGCACGTCGCTGTCAGAACGACCGTGGCGCCGACGTTCGGCGTGCTGTTCGACGCGGACAACACGCAGGATGGCAGCAGGACGGGGCCCGGCTGTCCATCCGACGGCGCGCACATCGCGACCGGCATCGGACCCGGTCCGTAGCCTTCGGCGACATAGCCGCGCGCGATCATTGCCTGCTGCACGGCCGGATCCGTCGTGAACCGGTGGTTGGAATCGGCGCGTTTGTTCCAGATGCGATAGACCGGGACGCTCGTGGCGGGACACTGCCCCGTCTGCGGATCGGGCAGCCACACGCCGAACGCGTTTTCGGTCTCCTCGATCCAGGCGTCGGGAAAGCGCTGGCGCACTTCCGCGCATTCGGCAGGCGACGCGGAATAGAAATGCGAGTCGAGTCCGGCGGCAGGCCTGCCGTAGAAGCGGCAAACGGAGGACGCGCCGGAGACGGGTGTCGACGGATCGAATACCTTGAAAACGTAGCTCGTGCGCTGCCAGCCGACGAACATCCCGGCGTCGAGCTTCTCGATTTCATTGGCGGACGCGGTCACGAAATAATGGTCGAGCGCCGCGTTGTAGTATTCGACCGCGTCCAGCGTGGCCGCGCCAAGCGGTCGTGCCGCGAGGAGCAGAAGGCCAAGGCATGTGACGAGGCTGCGGCGAGATGTGAACTTCATGATGCGGCTCCTGACGGGCATATCTGGATGCGGGCGACGGCGGCGTGGATCGCGTCATCGCGCGCATGACTGTTGGGCGCTCGGCAAGCGGAGCTCAACCACGGACCCGCTGCTGCCCGCCGAGTTCCCGGCTCGCGAAAGCGCGCAACGCCACGCACGGCTGGATGCTATGCTGATTTGCACGCCCGCCAACCCCGCGCGCCGCGCGCGCACGCCGAACCGCCCGGAGAACATCCATGCCCAAACGCCTGCAGCGCCTTGTGCTGATTTTCGCATGCACCGTTGTCGCGACCGTCGGTGCGCATGCGCAGACGCTGCGCATCGGGCTCGCCGAGGATCCGGACGTGCTCGATCCGACACTCGCCCGCAGCTTCGTCGGACGCATCGTGTTCGCGTCGCTTTGCGACAAGCTGTTCGACATCGATGAAAGCCTGAACATCGTTCCGCAACTGGCGGCGAGCTACGAATGGTCGGCCGACAGCAAGGCGCTGACGATCAAGCTTCGGTCCGACGTCTCGTTCCACGACGGCGAGAAGCTCGACGCCGCCGCGGTCAAGTACAGCCTCGAGCGCCACAAGACGATGGCCGGCTCCAATCGCCGCGGCGAGCTCGCGCCGCTCGCGAGCGTCGACGTCGTGGACCCGACCACGGTACGCCTCAACCTGTCCGCGCCGTTCTCGCCGCTCCTCGCGCAGCTTGCCGATCGTGCGGGAATGATCGTCTCGCCGAAGGCGGCGCAGGCCGCCGGCGACAAGTTCGGCGCCAAGCCCGTGTGCGCAGGTCCGTTCCAGTTCGTCGAGCGCGTTGCGCAGGATCGCATCGTGCTCGAGCGCTATCCCAATTACTGGAACAAGGCCGCCGTTCATTTCGACCGGGTCGTGTTCCTGCCGATTCCCGATTCGACGGTAAGACTCGCGAATCTGCGCTCGGGTCAGCTCGACTTCGTCGAGCGGCTCGCGGCGTCCGACGTGCCGCAGGTCAAGGGCGATGCGCGATTCCGGATGACCAAGATCACCGAGATCGGCTACCAGGGCATCACGATCAACGTCGGCAAGAGCGATCTCGCACAGAAGAATCCGCTCGGCCGCGATCCGCGCGTGCGCGAGGCGTTCGAGCTGGCGCTCGATCGCGACGGCATCGTGCAGGTGGCGATGGACGGCGAAGCGGATCCCGGCAACCAGTGGGTCGCTGCGACCAACACCTTCTACGCGAAGAACGTTCCGATGCCCGCGCGCAACCTCGCCCGGGCCAAGGCGCTGTTGCAGGAAGCGGGGGTGACGAACCCATCGTTTACATTGATGACGCCGACGACCGCGGATGCGCAACGGATCGCGCAGGTCGTGCAGGCGATGGCGCGCGAAGCCGGCTTCGACGTGAAGATCCAGTCGACGGAATTCGCCACGTCGCTCGACCTCGCCGACAAGGGGCAGTTCGATGCGTACGTGCTCGCGTGGAGCGGCCGCGCCGATCCGGACGGGAACATCTTCAGTTTCGATGCGTGCAAGCAACCGCTGAACTACGCCGGCTATTGCAAGCCGGAAGTCGACGACCTGCTCAATCGCTCCCGCACGACGCGCGACGTCGCCGAGCGGCGCAAGCTGTTCGGTGACCTCGCTGCGATCGTCCTCAAGGACCGGCCGATCGTGTACCTGTATCACCGCCACTGGCTGTGGGCCTACGCGAGCAAGCTCGAGGGACTGCGGGCGATTCCCGATGGTCTCGTGCGGGTGACCGGCGCGCGCTTCAAGTAGTTTCGGTCGCAGGTCGGCGGAAGATGCGGTTGCGGCGCGGAGGCCCGCGCGAGGCCGCTCATGACCAGCTCCGCTCTCGCGCGCGGCAGGCGTAGCGGCCAAACAACGCCGGGCACGGACGACTTCGGGCACCATGACCAACTTCCTCATTCGCCGCGTGGCGACGATCATTCCGACACTGATCTTCGTCTCGATCCTGATCTTCGGGCTGCAGCAGCTCCTGCCCGGCGATCCGGCGATGGTGCTGGCCGGCGAAGAGCGCGACCCCTCGGTGATCGCGCATCTGCGCGAAACGATGCACCTCGACAAGCCGTTTCCCGTTCGCTACCTGTACTGGGTGGGCGGCGTGCTGCATGGCGACCTCGGCGAGTCGCTGCGATTGCAGCAACCGGTGCGCGCGCTGATCGCCGACAAGCTGCCCGTTACGCTCGAGCTCGCGTGCCTTGCGATCGTCATCGCGCTCGCCATTGGCATTCCCGCCGGCGTCGTATCCGCAGTGCACCGCGGCACCGCCTGGGACTACGCCGCCAACGTCGTCGCGCTGTGGGGATTGTCCACGCCGAACTTCTGGCTCGGCATCATGCTGATCCTGCTGTTCTCGGTAACGCTCGGCTGGCTGCCGGCATCGGGCTACGTGAGTCCGTTCGAGGATTGGCGCGCGAACCTGGCGTCGATGATCATGCCGGCGTTCGTGCTCGGCAACGCGATTGCCGCCGTGCTGATGCGCCACACGCGAAGCGCGATGCTGCAGGTGCTGTCGTCCGATTATGTGCGCACCGCGCGGGCGAAAGGCGTGCAGGAGCGCGACGTCGTGATGAAGCACGCGTTGCGCAACGCGCTCATTCCGATCATCACGCTCGGCGCGCTCGAATTCGGCACGCTGCTGTCGGGGGCCGTGCTGACCGAGCAGGTATTCACGATTCCCGGATTCGGAAAATTGATCGTCGATGCCGTCTTCAATCGCGACTATGCCGTCGTGCAAGGCGTCGTGCTCTTCACGGCAACCGCGTACATCGTGCTGAACCTGCTCGCCGACGTCGCTTACGCAATCGTGAACCCGCGGATCCGCGTGCAATGATTTTCTCCGTGCAGACGCACGCCGCAAATCGCTCCGCTCCGGCAGCAGCGCAGCCGGATAGCCGCAAGCGTCCAGCCGGATGAGCGCCGGCGGGCCAGCGCGCGGGAGCGCCCCCATGGGGACAGCGCAGCGGCGACAGCCGCAAGCGTGGCGGGTTACCCCCCAATGAGCGTGCCGGCAGCCGCTACCGCCGACGCAGGGCTCCTTGACGGCGGACAGGCACACCTGGCGGCGCCGCGCTCGGCCGTGCTGCAGCGCCTGCTCCATCGCCCGGCCGCAGCACTCGGGCTCGTGGTCATCGTGGCATTCGTCGTCATCGCCCTCTGCGCGCCGTGGATCGCGCCGTACGATCCGATCGCGACGAGCTTCGCAACCGTCCGCAAGGCGCCGAGTGCGGCGCACTGGTTCGGCACCGACGAGATCGGACGCGACGTTCTGTCGCGCGTCGTGTTCGGCGCGCGTGCGTCGCTGCTCGCCGGCGTCGTGTCGGTGCTGATATCGCTGTCGATCGGCGTGCCTGCGGGGTTGATCGCGGGTTACGCGGGCGGCACGACCGACATGCTGATCTCCCGAATCACCGACGCGCTGCTCGCCTGCCCGTTCCTGATCCTCGCGATCGCGCTCGCTGCATTCCTCGGGCCGAGCCTGTCGAACGCAATGATCGCGATCGGGATTTCCGCGACACCGGTGTTCATCCGGTTGACGCGCGGAACGACGCTCGCCATCAAGGCCGAGGATTTCATCCTGGCGGCGCGCGCGATCGGCAACGCGCCGTGGCGGGTCGCGATCCGCCACGTACTTCCGAACATCGTGCCGCCGCTGCTCGTCCAGGCAACGCTCGCCATCGCCGCGGCCGTCATCGCGGAAGCGAGCCTGTCCTTCCTCGGTCTCGGCCAGCAACCGCCGGAGCCGAGCTGGGGCAGCATGCTGAACACGGCGAAGAACTACGTCGACAACGCGCCGTGGATGGCGATCTGGCCGGGGCTGTCGATATTCCTGCTGGTGCTATCGTTCAACCTCGTCGGCGACGGATTGCGCGACGCGCTCGATCCGCGCCACGCGTAACGATTCGTTACACCGTCAACCGGCGATCCTCGCGAGACGTTGCAGCGGATAAGCATCCGCGGGACGAACGGGAGTCCATTTCGACGACTCCAACGATACAGCGGACTCGGAGGTGCATCATGAAAAAGACCCTGATTGCGTGTGCGATCGTCGCAGGGATCGGCGTCGCCGCTGCGGGCGAGGCGAGCGCACAGGCGGCGGTGGCGGTAGCGGCGGTGGCCACGGTGCCGGTAGCGGAGGCGGAGGCCATGGCAACTGGAGCGGCGGCGGTCGCGGCAACTGGGGCGGCGGTGGCCATGGCAACTGGGGCGGCGGTGGTCGCGGCAACTGGAGCGGCGGTGGCCATGCCAACTGGAGCGGCCGCGGTCACGGCAACTGGAACCACGGCCACTGGAACGGTGGCCACGGCTGGCGCGGCTCCGGCTGGTGGGGAGCCGGTTTCGGCGCGGTCTACCTTGGATGGCCTTATTGGTGGGGACCCTCGTCGTACGCTTACCCCGCGTACGGCTACCCGGCCTACACGTATTACGACGCCCCGGCGTACTACGATTCGACTGACGTGTATGTCGAACGCCCTGCCGCGTCGGCGCCAAGCGCGCAGGCGCCGCAAGCGCAGTACTATTGCCCGGACACCGGCTATTACCCGGCAGTGCAAACCTGCCCGCGCGGCTGGCTCCGCGTGCTGCCGAACGGCGCACCGCCGCCGCAATAACCGCCGCCTTTCAATATCCGCGGCGCTTCATTGACCGCGGCGCTTCATTAACGCCGACCGGCTCAGCGGGTCACGATCCGCACCAGCCGGTCGGTTCCCGATTCAGCCGCCCATGCTTCTCCTGCGCGTCCGAGCATCTGGCGAACGTTGGCGCTATCCCGATCTGACGGAAACGCCGTGAACTTCTCCGTTCGCGGGTCGAATCGCACGATGGCGTTGGCCGACCAATCGGTCAGCCACACGTTGTCGTCGGGATCGACCCACACCGAGTACGCACGCGCGTTGCCGGGCAGCTTCCATTCGCGCCACGCCTTCGTCGCGGGATCGTAGCGGCCGACCTGCCCGGTATTCCAGTAGCTCGACCCAGATGTTTCCCTGCGAATCGGACCATACGCGACGGGCACCCTGATCGCGCGTCGGCGGTTCGATGACCGTCGCCTCTCCCGTCTCGACGTCGATGCGCGCGATGTGGTTGCCGGCGAGCGATGCGTAATAGACATCGCCGGAAGGCGTCGTCGTGATGCCGTACGGACCCCTGCCGCGCGGCGCGCGCCAAACCTTCACGTCGCCGCTTGCGGGATCGACGCGTCCGTAATACCCGCTCTGGCCGGTAAACCATACGCGACCCGCTGATCGAACGTCAGCGTGTTGAGGTTGGCGCTCGACGCCGACGACGGAAGCGCCCACCGCTTGACCTCGCGCGTCTTCGGATCGACGCGCACGATCGCGTTCTGGCCGCCATCGGTGATCCACGGCGCGCCGTCGGGGCCGACGATGACGCCGTGCGGCGCGGAGTTGTCGCCCGAGCGCGACTTCCTCGACCTTGCCGGTGGCCGGGTCGAGGATGCCGAGCTTGCCCGTCGCCTGCGCCGTGTAGTAGACGGGGCCGCCGGGTTCGCGCGACGCAGCGACATCGTGCGGATGTGCGCCGCGCACGACCGGAAAATACGTCGGCACCGGCGCCGGTTGTGCGATCGCCGCAATGGAGATGATCGACAGCAGCGCGCTTGCAAGCATTCGGACGGCGTTCATCATGCCTCCCGTTTCAGGATCCAGTGATGCATTCGCCAGTGTAAGCCGTCGCATCGGCCGGCTCGCGCAGCGATGCCGCAACCGGGCATACGCCGGGCACTCGCCGATGCCGGCTTTCGGCAATTTCGCCCGTGCGAACAGCCGCCGGGCGGGATTCCCGATCAAATGCGTTGCGGTCGGGCGCAGCCGGCCGGCTTACGATGGCACGGCCGTCCTACCCGTATCGTCGTCGCCAAGGAGACTCCGCCATGCGCCCTTCACGCGATTTCGTGCGCGATTGCCGCCGCCACGATCATCGCCACGTCGGCGCCGGCCGCCGCGTTCAATTGCTACCTGATCGTCGATCGCACCAACGAAGTGGTCTACCAGGACCGATTCGCGCCGGTCGACCTGAGTGACGATGGCGCGCCGGCGCGCGATGCGATACGCGCACGCGGCCAGCAGTTGATCGTGATGGATACCGAATACTGTCCGGCGATCGATCGCGCGCGCGTTACGGGTCAGGGCGGACCGGCATCGGTCGAGGAGATCGTCGCGGGCATGCGCTCCGCGGCCCGTACGGCATCGGCGGCAGCCGGGCACCGGCCGCGGCGGCGAATCCGCCGGCCGGCATCGTATTGCCGCGCATCACGGTGCCGCGCGCCACCGGCGGCGGCATGTCGCCGTCGGGACCGCCGTCGGGAATGTCGATCCGGTAGCCGACGATGGCGGTCGGGTAGCTGATTCAGCGCGAGGGCGTGGTGGTCGATCGGACGAGGAGTCCGGCGCCGATGAAGGCGCTGCTCAAGATCTTCCCGGGCGCGCATCTCCTCATCAGCACGCTGTTCGTGCTGGCCGCGCTGGCACTCCTGTGCTTTTCCGGTTACGAGCTCTGGAAAGTCGTCGAGCCCGGCGACGGCGTCGACGTCAATGACCGGCTTGGCCATGTCCTCGACGCAATCGCGTTGCTGACGATCGCCGTCGCATCGCTCGAGCTCGCGCAGACGATCGTCGAGGAAGAAGTCCAGCGGGAGGCGCACATGAGCGCGCCGACGCGCGTCCGCCGTTTCCTGTCGCGGTTCATGGTCGTGCTGGTGGTGTCCATGTCGATCGAGGCGCTGGTCGCGATCTTTCATTTCAGCCGCGAGAATCCGTCGCACCTGCCCTATGCGGCGACGATCGGGATCACCGCGGCCGCGTTGCTCGCCGCGTGGGGATACTTCGTCCGGCAGAACGAAGTGGCGGAGCGCCTCGAGCCCGAAGCGATGGCAGCCGCGAAAAGCGAAGACAAGAAGATCGACGAATCGCGCAGTTCCGCCTGACCGAGGACGCGTGTCCGCGGGTGAAGTGCCGGCGACGCGCGCCATCCGGTGCGCGGGGCTCGACGAAGCCGGCTCTGAAGCCGCGCGCCCGAGGGCACGCTGGCTTCATTGATCACGTCAGTCCTTTTCGTCCTTGTCCTTGTCCTTGCCCTTGTCGCGTTCATTGCCTTGCGGCCGCGCAGGCGCTTGACCCTGCGGCGGACCGCCCTGAGGACCCCGGGCTTCCGGGCGGGGCTGCGGTTGAGCTTGAGGCGGTCGTGGCTGCGGCTGCGGTTGCGCCTGGGGCGGTCGCGGCTGAGGCTGCGGTTGTGCCTGAGGCGGTCGTGGCTGCGGCTGCGGTTGCGCCTGGGGCGGTCGCGGCTGCGATCGAGCTTCGGGCGTCTGCGGCTGAGCTTGAGGCGGTCGCGACTGCGGCTGGGCTTGAGGCGGTCGTGGCTGCGGCTGGGCTTCTGGCGGTCGCGGCTGCGGTCGAGCTTCCGGCGAGCGTTGTGGCGCGGCCCGCGTTTCCGGCCCGCGCTGTGGCGGCGGTTGCGTGCCCGGCCGGCCTTCCGGCTGCGCTGATCGCTCGGTTGGAGCGGCTGCGCTCGGTGGCCGCGCCGCTTGCGGTGGAGTGCCTGGCGGACGCGTTTGCGGCATCGCCTGCGTACCGCGGCCTTGATCTGCCTCAGGCCCGGGTCGCGTGTCAGGCGCCCGCGCAGGTGGCGGTGTGGAGGGTGCCGCACGCTCCTGCGGCGTTGCCCGGCTTGCGGGGCCGGCCGGCCCGCGGGGATCCGCTGCGCTGTCCGGCGGCCGCGCGACGGGCGGTCCCTTCGAATCCGAACGCCGTTCGGTAGGCGGACCCTTCGCTTCGGGAGCGCCTCCTGCATCCGGGCCCTTGGGCACCGGTGTGGCGCTGCTCGACCCCGGACCCGCAACCGGAGGCTGTCCCGGTGCGCCCGTTGCTGACCTGGCCTGACCCGGCGCACCTGCCGTCCCCGGAGGCCGACCCGGCCCGCCTGCCGTTCCCGGAGGTTGACCCGGTGTGCCTGCGCCCGGCCGCGCTTGTCCCGCGCCTGGCGTGCCCGCCGTCGCAGGAGGCTGTCCGGGCGGGCTTGCGGTCGGCGGCGGCGTTGTCCGGCCCGCCGTTGAGCCGGCGGACGGTGCGCCGGGTGGCACGGCCGGCGCACCCGCGGATGGTGCGGCGCCGGGACCCTGTTGTGCGCGTCGTGACGCACCCTCGCCCGCCGGCCTGGCCGGTGGGGCTGCATTGGCAGCCGGTTTCGGCTGCTCGACGACACGCACGGGCCGCGCCGCGACGGGCGCCGACTGCCGCAGTTGCTGCACCTGGCTTCGCGTCAGCGGCTGTCCCGGGTTCTTTTCCAGCGCCTGCAGCTTTTGCGCATCGGGGATCGGCGGCGGCGGCGGCGCGGCTTTTGCGACGACCGAGCGTTGCACGACGCCTGCGGGCGGCCGCGCCTGCGCCACCGGCGCAGCACCGACAAGCGCCGGGCGTGCCGGAGCGATTCGCGCAAGCGACTGCACTTGCGCACGCTGAATCGCCGTGGCAGGCAGCGCGACCGCGGCTCGCCGCACGTTCTGCGATTGTGCGAACGCCGCCGGCGGCACCGCGGTCAGCCCGTTCGGCGCCCGCATGTTGACGTAGTTCACCTGCGAGACGTTGGTGTTCGTGCTGTAGTTGTTGTAGACGTTCGTGATGTTCGTCGTATTGACGACGGTGTTGCTCACGTTCACCTGCCGGAAGTAGTTGCGGCTTACGCGGTACGGCGGCCGGTAGTATTCGCGCGGCCCGAGCGGGAACCAGCCGATCGCCGGTCCGGATGAAACGGAAATGCCGAATCCGGATCCGCCGACGAACGCAACCAGCGCAGGCGCGTAGACCGGACGCACGTTGCGCGGGCCGGGAATCCAGCCCCACCCACGATTGAAATGCGCCCAGCGGCCGTAGTGAAACGGCGCAAAGCCCCACGGCTGGTCGTCGACCCAGGTCCAGCCCCACGGGTCGATCCACGCCCAATGCCCATCGCGATACGGTGCCCATTCGCGCTGCACCGCGCGTGGGAACCAGACGTTGCCGTAGCTCGCTTCGACGGTCCACGAGCCGTACGTGTCGAGATCCTCGTAGCCGACCACTTCGGGCGACACGTAGCGCGCCGAAACCACGCGGTCATATCGGCCGTCGCGTTCCGCCACGAAGCGGTCGAATGCGTCGGCGGGTGGCAGTGAAACAAGCTCGCTGTCGCTCAGATCGTTGCCGTAGAACCGATACGCCTGGCCGCTCGCCACGACGTACGACGCATTTTCACCGTAGACCTCGCCAGCGCCGCCGCTTCGCACGACGACGGTAGTCCCACCGGCCTGCGGATCGACGACGACGCGATAGCGACCGGGGCGGGTGACGGTGAATGCCAGGTTCGGCGTGTCGACTTCGACGATGTTGCCGGACGGCAGGCTGCGCACGCGGAAGTCGAGCGTTCCCTGCTGCAACTGGAACTGCGAAATGCGATCGTCGAGATTCGATACGGTGACGCTCGTGGATTCGCCAAGCCACCACGCGCTGTTGTCGACCGTTATTTCGGCGCGTCCGTTGTTGTCGGCCCACACCCGGTCGCCGGTGACGATCGGACGGTTGATCTGCGCGCTTACCCATTCGTCGTTGCCGGCGAGCGCATAACTCACGTCGCCGTTGATGTACGACAGGCGACCGACGCGCACGGGCGGGTCATCCGGCGCGGCACCCGGTTGCCTGCGCGTATGCGATCGTCCCGGTCAGCAACGCGGCGACGATCGCGAGCAGTTGCTTCCAGGCCGAAAGTACGTTCCGTCGAGTCATCTTGTTTTCCTCGTTGCCTGTGAGTGATTTCCTACGGTGGCCGCGGATGTGCGGCCGGCAGTTGTAATTGATACACCCCGGCGGTTGCCTTCCATTCCAATTCCGCCCTCACTTCGACCGGCTTGACGCAAACATCGCACCACCCACTAACGGCTCGCGCGAACGATTCGCTGACATCGGGGCGGCGTCGTCGCCCGGCGACAAGAGACCTCGGGCCGTTGGCGAATCCGAGGGTATGATGGCGCGCGCCTTCCGAACCACACTCGTGCATGCACGGTCGAATGTGCGTCACAGATGGGGCCGCAGGTTGGAAGGAGCATGCCCATGAAACAACTGATTGCACTTTCGATCGGCATTGCGCTGCTCGCATTCGCGCCGGCTTCCCCCGCGCAGTCGTCGCCGCCGCCGCTGCCCGCGTTGACTGCGGAGCAATCGACGGAGCTTGCACGGCGCGTCGACGCGTATCGTCGCGACACGGACGCGCGCGTGACACGAGGCGAAATCACAGCCGACGAAGCGGCGCGGCTTGTCCAGTGGCGCGAATGGCAACTCGCGCAGCAGGCGGCGGGGCTCGTGCCCGGACCGTCGACAGTGATCGGCGAGCGGGCGCCGGTGTATTACGATGCGCCTCCGCAGACTTATTACGAGCCGCGGCCGAGCGACTATTACGTCGTTCCGCCGGCGCCGGTCTATGTGCCCTATTACCGCTATGCCACGCCGTACTACTGGGGACCGCGTCCTACGTTACTGGGGCCCGTCGGTGTGCGCCGGCGGCTTCGGCCGCCATTTCGGCGGTCGGATATGCTTCTGAAGAGGTGAGTCCGGCCAAGCCGCTGCACGGCCGCGTCGGGTGCCCGATCAGCCTGCTCGGCAATGAGCTGTCGCGCGTCCTCGCGGTCGCGTTCGTCGCATTGCTGCTTCCCGCGGTGTGCGCGGCGTTCGGTTTCGAGGACGTCGCACGGCGAGCGAAGGAACTTGCTGCCGCCTCGTACAAGAAGCCCGACATCACCCTCCCGAAGGAACTGCAGGAGCTGACCTACGATCAGTACCGGGACATCCGCTTCAAGCCCGATCGCGCATGGTGGCGCGCCGCCAGGCTGCCGTTCGAGCTGACGTTCTTCCATCAGGGCCTTTACTACAACTATCCGGTGCACCTGCATGAAGTCAGCTCGGAAGGCATTCGCGATATCCGGTTCGATCCCGAGCTGTTCGACTACGGCGCAAACGGGCTGGATCCCAAGGTGCTGCGCGGACTCGGTTACGCCGGGTTCCGCATTCACTACTCGATCAACTCTCCGAAATACAAGGACGAAGTCCTGGTATTCCTCGGCGCGAGTTACTTCCGGGCGCTCGGACGCGGTCAACGCTATGGGTTGTCGGCGCGCGGCCTCGCGATCGATACGGCGCTCATGTCCGGGCGAGGAGTTTCCGCGCTTCGCCGAGTTCTGGATCGAACGGCCTGACGCAGCGGCGCGCGAATTGCGGTTCTACGCGCTGCTCGATTCGCCGCGTGCGACCGGAGCGTACCAATTCGTGCTGAAGCCAGGACTCGACACGGCGCTGGAAGTGCGCGCGCAACTCTACTTGCGGCAAAATGTCGCGAAGCTGGGTATCGCTCCGCTGACCAGCATGTACTACTTCGGCGAGAACCACCGCCTCGGCATCGACGACTTTCGACCGGAAGTGCACGACTCCGACGGACTGTCGATTCAGAACGGAACAGGCGAGTGGATTTGGCGGCCGCTCGTCAATCCGAAGCGCCTGCTCGTCACGTCGTTCGCGGTCACCAATCCGCTGGGTTTCGGATTGCAGCAGCGCGATCGCAGCTTCGCCGAACTACGAGGATCTCGAGGCGCGTTACGAAACGCGCCCGTCGGTGTGGATCGAGCCGAAAGGCAACTGGGGCGCCGGACGCATCGAGCTCGTGCAGATTCCCACGCCCGACGAGACCAACGACAACGTCGTCGCGTTCTTCTCGCCGGATGTGTCGCCGCTGCCGCAGCAGCCGTTCGACGTCGAGTACCGGATGCTCTGGCAGAAGGACAATGACACGCGGCCGCCGCTCGCTTACGTCGCGCAGACGCGCCGCGGCCACGGTTACCTGCGCAAGCCGGACGAAAGCATTTCGCTGATCATCGACTTCGAAGGTCAGGCGCTGCGCAAGCTTCCCGCCGACGCGCCGGTGCAAGGCGTCGTCAGCGCCGACTCGAACATCGAAGTCATCGAAGCGAACGCGTATCGCAACGACGTGACGGGCGGGTGGCGGCTTGCATTGCGCTTCAAGCGCCAGGACGACAAGAAGCCCGGCGAGTTGCGTGCGTTCCTTCGCAACGGCGGCACAACGCTCTCGGAGACATGGAGCTACATCCTCCCGATCAACTGAACGCCGTGCCGGCGGTCGCCGACGTGCTGCTGCGGTATCTGAACCGGCTGCCGCTGACGGGCGAGCGCCGCGCCATGCTGTTCGCCGACGCGCTGGCGCACGGCGGCAGCGCCGCGCGCGCATTGACCCGCGTGCACGCCGCGCTCGCCGCGCATGCCGCCACGGCGCACAGCGCCGCCCACGCGACGATCGGCGCGCGCCTGCGTCTCGCGATCGGCGATGCGAACGCTACCGCGCAACCGCCGGTCATTCGCGATGTCCAGGGGCGCGAGCGGCTGGAAACGACACCGCGACTCGCGCGAAGCCCGATGGCGCCGCATGCATGGCTCGGCCGCAGGTCGCGCCCGCGCGCCTCGGATGCAATGGACGGGCAATCGCCGGGGCGACGCACCCGGCCCGCGAAGGCAAACGCGACCCGGGCGACCGCTGGCGCATCCATGCATCGCGGCGACGAATGGTGCTTGCCGCGTTGATCGTCGCCCAGACGGCGGTCGCCACCGAGTACATGGCACGCGTGCTGCCCTATCACGGAACGGAACCGCTCGAAATCGCGATCCTGGTGCTGTTCGCCGTGCTGTTCGCCTGGATCTCGGCCGGCTTCTGGACCGCGCTTGCGGGATTCTGGCTGCTCGCGCGCGGCAAGGATCGCTATGCGATTTCACGCCGCCAGCGCGGCGCTGGGCCCGCCGACATCCCCGCCGATGCGCGCACCGCCATCGTGATGCCGATCTGCAACGAAGACGTCAAGCGCGTGTTCGCCGGGCTTGCGCGCGACGTACGAGTCGCTGGCGCGAACCGGCGCGCTCGAGCGGTTCGATTTCTACGTGCTGTCCGACACGGGGAATGCCGATACGCGCGTCGCCGAGCTCGATGCGTGGATGGCGCTCTGCCGCGCCGTCGACGGATTCGGCCGCGTGTTCTACCGGTGGCGCCAGCACCGGATCAAGCGCAAGAGCGGCAACATCGCGGACTTCTGCCGCCGCTGGGGACGAAGCTATCGCTACATGATCGTGCTCGACGCCGACAGCGTCATGACCGGCGACTGCCTGACTGCGCTCGTTCGGATCGCCGAAGCGAATCCCGACGCCGGCATCATCCAGACGGCACCGCGCGCCGCCGGACGCGACACGCTCTATGCGCGCGTGCAGCAATTCGCAACGGGCCTTTACGGACCCGCTCTTCACCGCCGGATTGCATTTCTGGCAGTTCGGCGAATCGCATTACTGGGGCCACAACGCGATCATCCGCGTCGCACCGTTCATTCGCTATTGTGCGATCGGGCGGCTGCCCGGTCACGGCGCGCTCTCGGGAGAAATCCTGTCGCACGATTTCGTCGAAGCCGCGCTGATGCGCCGCGCCGGCTGGGGCGTGTGGATCGCCTACGACCTGCCGGGCAGCTACGAGGAGATGCCGCCCAATCTGATCGACGAGCTTTCGCGCGACCGTCGCTGGTGCCAGGGCAACCTGATGAACTTCCGGCTGTTCTGGATGCGTGGATTGCATCCCGCGCATCGCGCGGTGTTCATGACCGGCGTGCTCGCGTACCTGTCCGCCGCGTTGTGGTTCACGTTCCTGATCCTGTCGACGATCCTGCTCGCGATCCACACGCTGCGCGAGCCGCGCTACTTCACCGAGCCCTACCAGCTCTTTCCGCTGTGGCCGCAATGGCGGCCCGAATGGGCGATCGCGCTCTTTTCGGCGACGGCGTTGCTGCTGTTCCTGCCGAAGGTACTGGCCGCGCTGCGCGTCGCATGGACCGATCCCGTGCCTTACGGTGGCCGGCTGCATCTCGCCGCGAGTCTCTGCGGCGAAATGCTGCTGTCCGCATTGCTCGCGCCGATCCGGATGCTATTCCACACGCAATTCGTCGCGATGGCGCTGGCTGGCCGGGCCGTCCGCTGGAAGTCGCCCCCGCGCGGCGACAATGAAACCGGCTGGAAGCACGCGTTTGCGCGGCATGGCACGCACACGGTCGTCGGGATCCTGTGGGCAGCCGTCGTCTGGTGGCTGAATCCCTCGTACCTGTGGTGGCTGCTGCCTGTCGTCGGCGCGCTGATCCTGTCGATCCCGCTGTCGGTGCTGACGAGCGGCACCAATCTGGGACGCAGGTTGCGGCGACGCAAGTATTTCCTGATTCCGGAGGAATCGCATCCGCCGCCGGTCATTCGCGCAACACGCCGTTACTGGCACCACGCGCCCCATCCCGCCGACGTCGCCGCGGCCGTCGTCGATCCCATGGTCAATGCACTGATCTGCGCGCAGGCCGTCGGACGAAACGGCACGGGCCGCGTGCGCGAACTGCTGAACACGGTGGTGGCCGACCGGGCGCTGCATCGCGGACTCGACCAACTGTCCGCCGCGGAGAAAAACCAGCTGCTTGCCGATCCCGACGCACTGTCGGCCCTGCACTGGGCGGTATGGACGTCCGCTGCCCGCCATTCATCCTGGCGCGCGCTGATCGAGCAGCCGCCGGCGCGCACCCGTGTCGTCGTCGCCGAGGCGCCCGTGTCGCGTGACGATCGCATCGCAGCCGCGGCGGTCGCGACATCGGACGTGGCGGGGCACTGAATGCACGAGTCGGCCCGATCTCGCCCATCGCTCATCGGGGCCCCACGACACCGATGAAGGATGATCGTACGCCCGATGATCGTACGCACGATTCGACGACCGTCGAGCCCTTGCTGTCGACGATCTGGCCGTTCGTCTGCATCGTCGTCGTGATCGCGGGCCTGGCGCTCGCCGACTTCATGCTCGAAGACACCGAGCCGTCGGCTCGGCTCATGCTGCTCGGCTTGCGCCTGGCGGCCGGCGCGGGCCTGCTGGCGCTCGCCGGGGTCACCCTGCGCCGGCTGTTCGCGCAGCGGCAGGAATTGCAGCAAGCATTGACGGCGAGCGAGGAGCGCTTCGTCGGCTCGCTGTCGGACCTCAAAAAGCGCAAACAGGCCGAGGCGCTGCTGTTCGAGGAAAAGGAACGCGCACAAGTGACGCTGGCGTCGATCGCCGACGCCGTGGTCACCGTCGATACGGCGCGGCGCATCGAGTTCATGAATCCGGTGGCCGAGCGGCTCACCGGATGGCCGCTCGCCGAGGCGCGCGAACGGCCGGTGGCCGAAGTCTTCGCGGTCGTCGATGAAACGACCGGCGCGCCGATTCCCGACCCGGTCGCACACGTGCTCGCCAACGGATCGGTCATCGAGGCGGAAAGCAACGTCGTGCTGCTGTGCCGCGGCGCCGAATCGATTGCCATCGACTACAGCGTTGCACCGATTCGCGATCGTGCCGCCAGGACCGTCGGCGCCGTGCTCGTCATCCAGGACATGAGCCGCGAGCGCCAGTATGCGGCGCGGCTTTCGAATCTCGCGAGCCACGATGCGCTGACGGGCCTCCTGAACCGGCGCGAATTCGAGCAGCGGGTACGCGCGATCATCGAGCATCGGGAAGCGGAGGAAGGACAGCATGCGGTGCTGTATCTCGACCTCGATCAGTTCAAGGTCGTCAACGACACCAGCGGCCACGCCGCGGGCGACGAGCTGCTGCGTCAGGTCGGCGCCTTGCTGCGGCCGCGGCTGCGCGAAGGCGACGTGCTGGCCCGCCTCGGCGGAGACGAATTCGGCGTCCTGCTGCCGCATTGCCCGCCCGCGCCCGCGTTGCGGATCGCAGAAGCGCTGCGCAAGGCGATCGTCGATTTTCGCTTCGCCTGGAAGAACCGCTCGTTCACGATCGGCGTCAGCATCGGGCTCGTCAATCTCGCCGAAGGGCCGCACACGCTGGCGACCGTGCTGTCGGCCGCCGATGCCGCGTGCTATCTCGCCAAGGACAAGGGGCGCAACCGCGTGCAGGTCTATCGACCCGAAGACAGCGAAGTCACGCTGCGCCGCGGCGAAATGGAATGGGTAAACCGGCTGCATCGCGCGCTCGCGGAAGACCGGCTCTGCCTGTATGCGCAGCCGATGCATGCGATGCATGGAACGGGCGCCGAGATCCTGCACCACGAGCTGCTCGTTCGCCTGATCGACGAGCGGAACGAGCTGATTCCGCCGATCGCTTTCATTCCGGCCGCCGAGCGCTATCACCTGATGCCGTCGATCGATCGCTGGGTGATTCGCACCGCGTTCCGCACTGCTGGCGGAACGCCGCGCCACCGGCGATGCGGCCGCAATGTCGGGCACCTATGCCATCAACGTATCCGGCGCATCGATCGGCGATGACCAATTCCTCGATTACGTGCGGGAAAGCTTCGCGCGCTTCCGCATCCCGCATCGCGTCGATCTGCTTCGAGATCACCGAGACGACCGCGGTGACCAGCCTGTCGAAGGCCGCCGACTTCATCGGCGCGCTGCGCGAGCCGGGTTGCCGGTTTGCGCTCGACGATTTCGGCGTCGGCGTGTCGTCGTTCACGTACCTCAAGCAACTGCCGGTCGATTACCTGAAGATCGACGGCAGCTTCGTGCGGAACATGCTCCACGATCCGGTCGATGCCGCGATGGTCGAGGCGATCCACCGGATCGGCCGCGTCATGGGCAAGCAGACGATCGCGGAATCGGTCGAGACGCCGGCGACGCTGGAAGCGCTGCGCAGCGTTGGCGTCGATTTCGCGCAAGGCAACGCGATTGCGCCGCCGACGATGTTCGTGCCGCCGGGAACGCGCAGCCGACACAAACGCGGCGAGCGTTCGGATGCCGAGCGACCGCAGCCGGCGCAGCGCGCCGGGGCTGTGCTAGTGTCGCGTGTCACTCACGACGGGAACGATCGATGAACGGGCAACGCAAGGTGGCGATCGTGACAGGTGCAGGCAGCGGCATCGGCAAGGCCGCTGCGCTCGCATTGCTGGGCGCCGGGTACCGCGTGGCACTCGCCGGGCGACGGCGCGAAGCGCTGGATGCGACGGTGCGCGACGCGGGGAGCGCCGGCGCGGACCTGATGCCGGTCGTTACCGACGTCGGCGATCCCGATTCGGTCACGCGTCTTTTCGCCGCCGTCGAAGAACGCTTCGGCCGGCTCGACCTGCTGTTCAACAACGCGGGTGTCGGCGCGCCCGCGACGCCGCTCGAAGACCTGCCGCTCGAGCAACTGCGCGCGGTGATCGATACCAACCTGCTCGGCGCGTTCCTGTGCACGCAGCACGCGATCCGGATGATGAAGGCGCAAACGCCGCGCGGCGGACGCATCATCAACAACGGCTCGATATCGGCGCATGCGCCGCGTCCGAATTCCGCGCCGTACACGGCGACGAAGCATGCGATCACCGGGCTCACCAAATCGACGTCGCTCGACGGCCGGAAACACGACATCGCCTGCGGCCAGATCGACATCGGCAACGCGGCAACGGAGATGGCGGCCCGGATGGCGACCGGCGTGCCGCAGGCGAACGGCGAGGTCGCGGTCGAGCCGCTGATGGACGTCGCGCACGTGGCAAGCGCGGTTATCTACATGGCGAGCCTGCCGCTGGCCGCCAACGTCCAGTTCATGACGGTGATGGCGACGAAAATGCCGTTCGTGGGACGGGGCTAGACGCCCGGCTCGCACGAGCAGTACGCCGCCGGACCCTGACTACGCGCGCGACGCGACGCGCGGAGCTGTTGCTGAGGACAGGTGTGCCCCTATGTCGTGCAACTGCGCAACAGAAAGTAGATGATCAGGATCGGCACCGGCGCGCCGACCAGCCACGCCACGACGTAACCCCACCGCCCTTCCTGCAGATGGCGCAGGCTCGGCGGTCGGCTGAAACTGCGCCGGCCGGATCCGCGTGCGGGTGTCATGGACTTCTTCCTTGCGTACGCCCGTCGTCGTTCGCGGCTTCGCGCACGTGCACGATGTCGGGCGAGCTCACCGGATCGAAATCGGTCCACTTGCCGTCGCGCCACACACCCTCGGCACGCTCGATCAGCTTCGCACCGCGGTCGCGCAGCACGTCGATGGCAATCTCCTGGTACTCGGGCGATTCGGCCTTTACCGCGACCATCAACCCTGCCGGCCGCAGCTCCGGCGCCGGCCGGTCGTCGCCCATCCTGTTCACCGCGCCTGCCAGCGAGCCTGCGTAGGCGCCGGCTGCCGCCGCGCCGACGATCGCAGCCGGGCCGACCAGTGGCGTCGCCGCGATTCCCGCGACGGCGCCGACCGCGGTGCCGATCGCCGCGCCGGTCATCGCACCGCGATCCCCGCCTTCGGCCTTGGCGTCCGCGTCCTCGTCTCCGCCCAGTGGCAGGCCTTGGTGGCGGCCGGCCGGACTCAGCGCGAATTGATCGAGGTCCGCTGCGTTGAATCCCGAGCCGCGCAACTCGTGCGCGGCGGCGGTCGCCGATTGCTCGTCATCGAAGACGCCGGCCACTATGCGGGTCATGTCCACTCCATTTGCAACACGGGATCCCGCGTGCCGAAGGCAGCGGAATCGATGCAATTCAGGGTAGACGCCCTGCGGAGGGCGCGAGCATCGGTTCGCACCCGAATTGCATGTAGGGATGCACCTACGCCATTGCGAAGGCCGGCGCGCCGGCTGGAAATCGCCATGGGCGGGCCGCTGGAGAACGGACTGTCCTGCCGGTCAACCTCTCCTACTGGCCGTGATCGCGTCCTGGATTGCCCGGGCACTGCGCAGCCTTGCCCCAGTAGCCGTCGCAGTAGCGCAATCGCACCCGCTGATCGCAGATCACCCGCGTGATGAAATCCTCGCGCGTGCAGCGGGAAAGCTCTTCGTTCATCCGCATCCAGCGATCGACGACCGGCGCAGCCTTGGGCGCCGCGGCGATCACCGGCGCGCGCGGAGGCGGCTCCGGTGCGGGAGCCACCGCCGGTGGGGCCGGCGCAGCGGCCGGCGCTTTCTCGGCGGGCGATCGTCGTGCCGCACGGGGCGATGGCTTCGCGGGCAGCGGCTTGATTTCCACGGGCGGCGACGACCGCCGCAGATGCGCCCGCCGGCGGCGCTTCGACCGCTTCACGCGCGGCGCGGGGGCTCGAGGCGGGTGGGGGGCTCGCGACCTGGGCTTCCCCGGCGGGCGGCGGATGGCGCTACGGGGGAGGTCTGCGACGATGGGACGGAAGCCGTCGGCCGGCGCGCGTTTCGCGGTGTCGCCTCCGGCGGAAACGAGGACATGATGCTTTCATCGCCGCCGCCCTTCGCCGTTTCCCTGTCGGAACCTGCGTTGCCGTCGAGCGTCCGCCAGCCCACGTATGCCGCCGCGATGCCGACGGCAAGGCAGGCGGCGATGGTCAGCGCGGCGAGCCCCGTACGGCGCGGTGCGGCCGCGTATGCCGGCGCGGCGCTGGCGGATTCGCCCGCTGCTTCCCCGCCGCGTGCAACACCGGTCCGTGCCCCGTCACCGTCCGTTTCGCCGCCCGTACGCGGATCATTGCCGTGAGCCGCGCCATGAGCAGCCACACGGGTGTCCGGACCCGTCCCCGGCCAGGGAAGCGGTTCCCGCTTGACGCGCGGAGCGCCGGAAGCGGGATCGGCCTGCGACGCATTGGCCGCCTGCGGCACCGCCTTGCTCATTCGCGATGCCATCGCCGCCGCGGCCACCGCAGCAATCGGCGTCGGCACCGATTGCGCGGCGCCGCAGTGTAGGCAGTAGCGTGCGCCGGCAGGCGTTTCCTTGCCGCAACTCGCGCATGTCATTCGCAGTCTCTCCGCGTGCGAACCGGGCGGCGTCGATCGCGCTCCGCATCGATGCCGAGGCACCCGCCATCGTACATCGTGCCCCAAAGTGCCGCTTGATTGAAGGGGTGGGCATGTTTTACAAGACAACCGGTCGAACGCTGTCGCTTAAACGCGCGAAATCGGCGCTCGGCCGCGTGATCCATACTCCAGCCGCCTCGACCGGCCGCGAGCGAGCGGCCGACCTCCCTGCCCCATCCACTCGACCGATCATGCCAATCGACATTCCGAAGATCGAACAACTGACGCGCGAACTGTTGCGGGCGCTCGGCGAAGACGCCGAACGCGAAGGCTTGCTGAAGACGCCCGAGCGCGTCGCGAAAGCGATGGCGTTCCTGACCTCGGGCTACCGAACCGACGTCTCGGCGCTGATCAACGACGCCATCTTCACGCAGACGACGAACAGCATGGTCATCGTCAAGAACATCGAGGTCTACAGCCTCTGCGAGCATCACATGCTCCCGTTCTTCGGACGCTGCCACATCGGGTACATCCCGACCGGCCGCGTATTCGGCGTGAGCAAGCTCGCGCGACTGGTCGACATGTATCGCGCGACGACTGCAGCTGCAGGAGCGGCTGACCGAGCAGATCTCGCAGGCCGTGCTCGAATCGATCGATGCGCGCGGCGTCGGCGTCATGATCGAGGCGCGGCACCTCTGCATGATGATGCGCGGCGTCGAGAAGCAGAATTCCGAGATGATCACGTCGTCCGTACTCGGGACATTCCGCGATTCGGAGGCGACGCGCGACGAGTTCCTGGCGCTGATCGGCCCGCGCGGAATCTGACGCGAGCGGCGCGAGGGCCTCGGATGCTGCTGCATCTGATCAGCCTCACGGCACCGCTTTTCCTGCTGGTGTTGCTGGGCTTCGCCCTGTCGGGCTTCGGGTGGCCGCGCTCGGCGTCGGACGCGCTGACACGCTTCGTGTTCACCGTGGCAGTCCCGACGCTCCTGTTCCGGCTGATGAGCGACTTTTCGCGCCTGCCGCGCGTCGACGCGCGCTTGCTGGTCGCGTTTTTCGGTGGCTGCCTCGCCGTCTACATCGTTGGCCGACTCGTCGGCGCAGCGCTGTTCCGGATGGACGGCGCCTCCCAGTCCGTGTTCGCGATGGGCGGGATATTCTCCAACAACGTTCTGCTCGGCATCCCGCTCGCCAAGGTGACGCTCGGTGAAGCGTCGCTGCCCGCCGTCTCGCTGGTTCTCGTCTTCAACTCGCTCGTGCTGTGGACACTCGTGACGATATCGGTCGAGTGGGCGCGCCATCGCGACCTGTCGCCGCGGGGCCTGGTGCGCACGACGCGCGGTGTGGTCGCCAACCCGGTTGTCGGCAGCATCCTCGCCGGCACCGCGTTCGGGTTCCTTGGCCTTCCGCTGCCCGGCGTGGTCGACCAGACATTGCAGATGGTGAGTCAGGCGGCAGTCCCGCTGTCGCTCATCGCGCTTGGAATGGGACTGGCCGAATTCGGCGTGCGCGCGGGATGGCGCGAAAGCGTCACGATCTCGATACTGAAGCTGGTGGCGCAACCGGCGGCCGTCTACGCGCTCGCGCGCGTGCTCGCGCTGCCGCCGCTCGAGACCGCCGCGGTCGTGATGCTGGCGGCGCTGCCCGTGGGGGCGAACGTCTATCTGATGTCGCGCCAATTCGGCGTGCTTTCGGGTCCGGTCGCATCATCGATCGTGCTCACGACGGCGCTCGCGGCATTGACGACGCCCATGACGTTGACGCTGATCGGCGCCGGCGGCTAGGGCCGGCAATCCGAATCGCGTGCTGCGAAACGCCCATCCGCACGAGCCGGCGCTCATCGCGCAGCGTCCGTTCGTCCTGTTCTGGTTCGCGCGCGTGTTCGCGATGATCGCGCATCAGATGCTCGCGGTCGCGGTGGGTTGGCAGATGTACACGCTCACCGGCAGCGCCCTCGACCTCGGGCTCGTCGGATTGGCGCAGTTCGTTCCGTCGTTCCTCCTCGTGCTGGTCGCCGGTCACGTCGCCGATCATTTCGATCGACGCCGTGTGCTGCAGCTCTGCATGGTTACCGAGGCGCTCGCCGCGCTCGGCCTCGGCGTCGGCAGCGCATTCGGCTGGATCACCGCTACGGCGATCTTCGCGCTGATCTTCGTCGTCGGCGCGGCCCGTGCGTTCCAGATGCCGACGATGCAGGCGTTGCTGCCGGCGCTCGTTCCGCCATCATTGCTCTCGCGCGCGATCGCGGCGAACGCGTCGGCGAGTCAAACGGCGATCATTGCGGGACCGGCCATCGGCGGCCTGATCTACGTCGCGGGGCCGGCGGCGGTCTACGGAACGAGCACCGTGCTCTTCCTGCTCACCGGCCTCACGGTGTTCCTGATCAGGATCGATCGCGCGCCACGGCCGGTGCATGCGGCCGGCCTCGCGTCGGTGCTGGCCGGCATCCGCTTCATTCGCAGCCAGCCGGCCGTCCTCGGCGCAATTTCGCTCGACATGTTCGCGGTGCTGCTCGGCGGCGCCACCGCGCTGCTCCCCATCTACGCGCGCGACATCCTGCACACCGGGCCGTGGGGGCTCGGCCTGCTGCGTTCGTCCACCGCCGTCGGTGCGCTCGGCATGGCGCTGTGGCTCGCACACCATCCGCTGCGCGGCAACGCCGGACGCCGGATGTTCGCCGCAGTGGCCGTGTTCGGCGTGGCCACCATCGTCTTCGGCGTGTCGCAGTCGTTCGTCGTATCGCTTCTCGCGCTCACCGTGCTCGGTGCGTCGGACATGATCAGCGTCGTCGTTCGTCAAACGCTCGTGCAACTGCAGACGCCCGATCACATGCGCGGCCGCGTCAGCGCGGTCAATTCGCTTTTCATCGGCACGTCGAACCAGCTCGGGGAGTTCGAGTCGGGCGTCGCCGCCGCCTGGCTCGGCGTCGTCCCGTCAGTCGTGCTGGGGGGTGTCGGCACCATCATCGTGGTGCTCGCGTGGATGCGGCTCTTTCCATCGCTCGTGAACGTGGACCGGCTGGAAGGACGATCGATCGTGACCGGAATGCCCGCGCCGGAGCGGCGCCAGGAAAAGTGACTTCCCGGGCGCTCACTCCATCGCCACGGGAGGTGCGTGCGCCGCACGCCCGGGCTTCAGCAGCATCACCAACGGAATCATGACCAGGAAACTGACGACGATCACCCAGAACGCCCGCAGCAATCCGAGCATCTGCGCCTGCAATGCGGTTTCGCGGGCGATGAGCGCGAGGCCCGCACCGTGCACCTTGAGATGCAGCGGATCGAGGTATTGCTGCAGTTCCGGGCGATAAGGATCGACATGGCCGCGCAGCGCGCCCCAGCTCGCCTGCGCGCCCCGCGTCATCGACACGCTGACGATCGAGATCCCGATCGACGACCCGATCGAGCGAATGAGGCTGTAGACGCCCGCTGCCTCGGTTGCCAGCGCGCCTGGCAGCGTCGCGAACGCAACGGCGGACAGCGGAACGAACACGAAGCCTACACCGACACCCTGCAGGATGAGCGGTACGATCAGCGTCGTTGCACTCGCGTCGAAACCGACATGCGTCAGCATCCAGGCGCCTAGAACGCCCGTTGCGATGCCGAAGTAGATCAGCGGCTTGGCGCCCACCTTGCCGACGAGCCGGCCGACGATCAGCATGCTGATCAGGCTGCCGATCCCGCGGGGCACCATTGCAACTCCGGTGTCGAACGTCGGGTACTGGAGCAGATTTTCCAGCAGCACCGGTTGCAGCAGCATGCCACCGAAGAGCGACAGGCCCATCGCGCCGCCGACGATGGAGGCGGCCGCGAAGTTCCGATCGGCGAAGAGCTCGAGGCTGAACAGCGTCTCTCGCTTCGAGTGGATCGCGTGCATGACGAACATCGCGAGTCCGGCCACGAGTACGGCCGCCGACACGCGGATCGCGGTGGATGCAAACCAGTCTTCCTGCTGCCCGCGATCGAGCACGTACTGCAGGCCGCCGATGAACATCGCGAGAAAGACGAGCCCCCACCAGTCCATGCCACGCGCCTTCACCGGCGTCTCGGGCACATGGCGCGTCGCGAGCAGTTCCGACGTGTCCTGGCGCGTGCCCTGCTCGGCCTGCCGAAGCTTGCCCTCCGCCTCGGCGAGCGCCGCCTCGAACGGCCGACGGTCGAGCTCGAACAGCACGTCTCCCCGATGGACGTACTGGTTTTCGCTGATCGGCACCGACACGACCTGTCCCATCACCAGCGACGACACCTGCACGATGCGTGCGTTGACATACGCGTTGTCCGTTTCGCGCTGCGTGCCGGCTGCATGCCAGTACCAGGCGCCCGCCGGCACGGCGACCAGGATGCCGAGTGCAATCAGCACGCCCCGTGGCGAGAATCGGAGCCGGCGTCGTGGCGCTCTCATCGCTGGAGCGCGTCGACTTGCTGCTTCGCCTTGGCGAGCAGCGCGCACAGTGTCCGGATCTCTTTCTGCGTCAGCCCGCTCAGCACATCGCGGCGCAACTCGCCGGCTGTCGCCTGGATCGTCTTCAGCAGCCGGCGCGCTTCCGCAGTCAGCGTCACCGAGTTTCGTCGGCGATCGCCGGGCACCGCGCTTCGCGTGACGAGCCCGTCGCGCTCCATGCGGTCGACGAGTGCCACCGTCGCCGGCGCGCCGATCTCGAGATGCTCGGACAGCTCGCGCTGCATCAGCGCCCCTCCGGCGCGCGCGAGCCACAGCAACGCCTGCCACTGCACCCGCGTGAGACCAAGGGGCTTCAGGCGACGGTCGAGCTCCTGGCGCCAGCCCTTCGACAACCCGTGGATCAGGAGGCCGAGCGACTCCAGTCGGTCCGGCGGCGCGACGGCTCGCGTGTCGGCCGTCGGCCGCGCGGGCGCGGCGGAAACGGTTTGCCTGTGATTTGTTCGCATGCGAACTATTGTGCGCCCGACGCGATTCCTTTTCAATGCGGCTCGGCGGCTGCCATCGCGCCGCGTGCGACAATTCCGCTACCCCACTTCCCCGCTCATCGACCCATGGCCGTCAAATCCACGCACGCCACCACGAAACGCAAGTCGCCGGCTGCCGCAGGCGCAAAAGCCAAATCCGCTGGCAAGTCCACCGAGCGTGGCAAGGCGAAACCGGTCAAGGCAGCGCGCAAAGCCGCCGCGCCGAAAAAACAGGCTTATGGCGTGCGCAATTCGCCGATCCACGGCCGCGGCGTGTTCGCCACGCGAACGATCCGCAAGGGCGCCTCCATCATCGAATACCGTGGCCGGCGCATATCGATGGAGGCGGCCGACGACCTGCCCGACAGCGATCCCGACAATCCGTTTCACACGTTCCTTTTCGAGCTGAACGACGGGCGCGTGATCGACGCGGGCCGCGGCGGCAACGCCGCGCGCTGGATCAATCACAGCTGTCGGCCGAATTGCGAGCCCTACGAGGACGACGAGTGCCGCGTGTACATCGCCGCCAAGCGCACGATCCGCGAGGGCGAGGAGCTGTCGTACGACTACAAGCTCAATGTCCCCGGCCGCCGCTCGGCGCGGCTGCTCGCGAATTACGCGTGCCGTTGCGGCTCGCCCCGCTGCCGCGGAACGATGGTCGACCTGAAGAAGCGCTAGGGAAGCTCAGGCAAATCCCGCCGCCCCGGCCACGGCGGCGGCGAGCAGGACCCAGACCGGATTGACGCGCGTGAATGCCAGCGTGGCGGTCGCGAGCACAGTCAGGGCGAACGCGCCGAGCGACCGGTCGGCCGCGAGTGCCAGCGTGTAGCCGCTTGCCATGATGAGCCCGATGGCGAGCGGTGCGAGCGCGCGCTGGACGACGGCGCGAAGCTTCGATTGCTGCAGGCGATCGGCCCAATGCCACGCGATGTAGCACGCGACCGACGACGGCCCGCAGGCGGCGAGCGTGGCGACCAGTGCGCCCGTGATGCCGGCCACTTTCCACCCGACCAGCGTGACCACCATCGCGTTGGGTCCCGGGGCCACCTGCGCGAGTGCGAACAGTTCGGCGAATTCGGCGCTCGTCATCCATCCCTGGACGTCGACGACGACGCGATGGATCTCGGGAAGTATCGCGTTGATGCCGCCGATCGTGACCAGTGACAGTGCGCCGAAGCGCAGCGCGAGCTCTGCCAGCACCTGGCTGGTCCCGCTCATCGCGACGCCCGCAGCGCGTTCATCGCGACGCGCGCCACTCGGCCGCCACGGCCGTGACGATCAGCGCAGGGAGCACCCATAGCAGCGGCCATTGCAGCACGCCGACGGCGATGAATGCGGCCGCGCCCGTCAGGAGCCCGCGCGGCGCCGGACGCGTCTGCAGCACGAGGCGCAGCGCCGTCCCGAGTATCAGTCCCGCGGCCGCGGCGGAAGCACCTGCGATCGCGTTCTGCGCAAGCGTCGCGTGCGCGACCGACGCATGGAAGATCGCGATCACCAGCACGACGGCGACCGGCACGAAAAGGATGCCGCTCACCGCGATGAGCGCGCCGATCGCGCCATGGGTGCGCGCGCCGACGATGACCGACAGGTTGACGACGTTCGGACCGGGCAACACCTGGCAAAGTCCGATGAGCTCGGCGAACTCGCGATCGTCGAGCCAGCGCCGCTCGTCGACGATCACGCGCCTCGCCCACGGCAGCACGCCGCCGAAGCCGAGCAGACCCATCTTCACGAAGCTCGCGAAAAGGGTCGCGCGGCTTATGCCGGCAAGCGGCACGGTGTTCGGACGGGATTCGTCGGCAGGCATGCGTTGGGCGAAAAGCCGCGATTCTAGTGTCACAATCGCGGCGCTGCCACTCTTCGCGCATACCGCAAGATTTCAAATGAGCCGCAAGTCAATCGCGAAACCGTCCGGCACGACCGTCGTGCTCGAATACGATTCGAGGGTCCTTGCCGGCAATCCGCTCGGCGATCCGCACGTGCGGAAGCTCGCCGTGTGGCTGCCGCCCGGCTACGACGAGGGCACGCTGCGCGGGCGCAACGCCGGGCGCGGACGCCGCTTCCCCGTGCTGTTCGATCTCGTCGGGTTCACCGGATCAGGACTCGCGCATCTGAACTGGCGACCATTCGACGAGAACGTTCCCGAGCGCGTTGCGCGACTGATCGCGCGAGCGTCGAATGGGCCCCGCGATCGTCGTGTTTCCCGACTGCTTCACGTCGCTCGGCGGCAATCAGTACGTGAATTCGTCTGCAATCGGCCGCTATGCCGACTACCTGACGCGGGAACTGATTCCGTTCGTCGATCGCGAGTTCCGCACGCTCGCGTCGCGCGAACATCGCGGCTGCTTCGGCAAATCATCGGGCGGCTACGGCGCGATCATCCATGCGATGCGCCACGCGCAGTACTGGGGCGCCGTGGCCGACCATTCGGGCGACGCGCTGTTCGATTTCTGCTACTTCACCGACTGGCCGCGCACGCTGAACGAGCTCGATCGCTATCGCAAGCGCCCGCGCGTCGCCGGGCCGCGTCGACGTGCATGCGCGACGAGCGCGAAAGCGCCATCGGGAATCGACGACGGCCGCGTCAGGCGCTTTCTCGAGCACGTCTGGGGCAAAAGGACAAGCTCGCCGACAGCGAAGTGCATGCGCTGATGAACCTCGCCATGGCAGCCACTTATGATCCCGGATCCGAAGACCGCGCTGGGCTTCCGGCTGCCGTTCAATCTCGAAACCGGCGAATTGATTCCGGCCCGCTGGCGACGCTGGCAGCGCAACGATCCGGTCAATCTTGTCGCATCGTGCAAGCGGAACCTGAAGTCGATGCGCGGCATCTACGTCGACTGCGGCTGGCGCGACCAGTATCACCTGCATTACGGCGCGCGACTGTTGTCCAAGCGGCTGACGCAGCACGGCATCGCGCACGTCTACGAGGAGTTCGACGACAATCACTCGTCGATCGACTACCGGATGGACGTCAGCCTGCCGTATCTGTATCGCGCGCTGAAGCCCTGATTCCGCGGCGATCGGGTTCGCGCCACGTCGTATAATCGATTGCATACGCCGCCTGCTGTCCGGCGCGGCACGCGCGCCTTGGCGTCAACCGGGAGAACTGGCAATGCGGTGGGGCGATTTCCGGCGCAGCGAGAACGTCGAAGACCGCACGGGCGGCACGCCGGAGGGTCGCGGCGGCGGAATGCCGCTTGGCGGCGGCATGCGGATCGGTGGCGGCGCGCTGATCATCCTGGTCATCGTCGGCATGCTGTTCGGCATCAATCCGTTCGAGATGCTCGGCATGCTGGGCGGCGGTGGCGTGCGATCCAGGCGCCGCCCACGCAAACGGCGCCCCCGGGTTACGGGCCGCAAACCGGACCCGGGGCAAGCACGTCGCCTGTCGGCGCCGGCGAGCGTCAACAAGGATTTTTCGACTGCCGTCCTCGGCGACACCGAGGACGTCTGGGGCGCGATCTTCAAGGCGACGGGCGCCGCGCTACGAGCCGCCGAAGCTCGTGCTCTATCGCGGCCGCACGCAATCGGCGTGCGGCCGCGCGAACGCCGCCGTCGGACCGTTCTACTGCCCCGCCGACCAGGATCTCTATCTCGACACGTCGTTCTTCAACGAGCTGCATACGCGCTTCGGCGCGCCGGGCGATTTCGCGCAGGCCTACGTGATCGCGCACGAGGTCGGACACCACGTGCAGAACCTGCTCGGGACGATGCGCCAGTTCGATGCGCAGATGCAGCGCGCCGACGAGCGCACGAGCAAATGCGCTGTCGGTGCGCCTCGAGCTGCAGGCCGACTGCTACGCAGGCGTCTGGGGCTTCTACTCGCAGAAGCGCAACATCATCGACGCCAAGGACGTCGAGAGCGGCTTGCGCGCAGCCGCCGCCGTCGGCGACGACCAGATCCAGAAGCGAACCGGCGGCTACGTGGTGCCCGACTCGTTCACGCACGGCTCCGCCGAGCAGCGTGCGCGCTGGTTCAGGACCGGGCTGCAATCGGGCGACCCGCGCGACTGCAACACGTTCAACGCGCGCTGATTCACAGGGCGAAACGCGAACGCCCGTGCAGCCGGTTCGGGCTCGCGCGAGAACGGCTGATCGGCGGGCGTGGGCGCCGGACGGTTCGCCTCCTGATTGCCGCCGTTCGTCGGCCGCGGATACACCACTTTCCGTCGGTTCGCCACCGATCGCTTGCACCCGGTCGCAACGCTGCCTATGATGCAGGGCGAAGGAGGGCGTGCCATGAAGAGCGTGCTGCTGCTGTCGATGGTTGGCGTAACGATCCTGGCCTGTGGATGCGCACCTGCGCCGCTGACCAAGGCGGACGTGGATGGTCGCATCGTCTGCAACGTCGACCGGATGGATCAGGTCGAGCGCGCCGCACGGCGCGAATTCAAGGGAGTGCACTGGGTTCACTGCCCGGAAGCAGTGCTGCGCGCGATTTGACGGTAACGGCTGCGGCCGCTCGCCGCGGCTGTCGCTCATCCGTGGTCCGGCCGCGTCGAACGCGTCGCCACGGCGCTCGACCGAACGTGCCTGAGCTGACGCTGTCCCGGCTGCGGCGAGCGCGATGCGGCCGCTCGCGCTCGCGCGCGATCCGCTTTCTGCCGCTGACGCTCGACGCCTGCGACAACTGCCAGGCGCTCTGGCTCGACGCGACCGAGAGCCAGCAGCTGACGCCCGGCGCGCTGATCGAGGTTTTCCGCGCGATCGGCGACGTCGCATCCGCAGGCGCGCACGGCGTTTCCCGCGCTGCTTCCCTGCCCGCGCTGCACGACGCCGCTTTCGCTGACGCGCGACGTCCGGCAGACGACGCGCTTCACGTACTACCGCTGCCGTTACGGTCACGGCCGCTTCACGCCGTATGCGCAATTCCTGCGCGAGAAGAATTTCATTCGTCCGCTCGACGCCGCCGAAGTGACGCGCCTTCGCGCCAGCGTGACGACGGTGCGCTGCGTCAGCTGCGGCGGACCCGTCGTGCTCGACCGCTCCGCCGTGTGCCCGTATTGCGGCGCGCCGGTCATGCTGCTCGATCCGGACGCCGTCGGCAAGGCGCTCGCGGAGCTCGATTCGGCCGAGGCGCGGCGCACCGAAGCACAAGCCGCTGACCGGCGATGCGGTGATCGCGATCGCCAACGTCGAACGCGAGCTCGCGCGCAACCGGCGTGAATTCGAAGGCGAGTTCGGCATCGACCTGATCGCCGTCGGATTGCAGGCGCTGGATGCGCTGCGCAAGCGCTGAGCGCTCGGCGGCTGCGGCCCGAGGGTAGAATGCGGGCGCATCGTTATCCAGGAGCAGTTCATGAACCATCGACTCATCCGGCTGTTCGTTGTCGTTGCGCTCGGCGGCTTTCGCCTCCGCCGCGCTGGCGCAGCAACCCGCAGCTGCCCCCGCGGCGCCGCCCGCGGCCGTCGGCGCCGGTCCCCAAGCACAGTTGCGCCAAGCCCGGCGAGTACCCCGGCAACCTCGCGAGCGACAACCAGCGGCGCGCCTGGCAGAAGGAGCTACGTCGGCTACGTCGAGTGCCTGAAGAAATTCATCAAGGAGCAGCAGGCGCTTGCCGAGCCGCACGTCAAGGCGTCGAACGAGGCGATCGACGAACACAACACGGCCGTCAAGGAATACAACGCGCAGATCGAGAAAGCCAAGGCCAACTGAAGCCTCCTCGCGCTGCGGCCGATCGCGCGGATGAACGATGGTTCGCGCCGTGACGCGGCGCTCGGCGCGCGGCCGCTGCGTCGCCCGACGTCATCGCCGCCGTGCTGCTCGACGGGCTTCAACCGGCACTACGCGCTGTTTCGCGAATGCGCGCGCGCGGCCAAGCGCCATTTCGAGGCGGGCAACTGGCTTGCGATCGGCCACGTCGCGCGCGACCGCATCGACTTCTACGACCGGCGCGTCGCCGAGACCGTCGAGCGCATCGAGCGCGATTTCCGCTTCGGCCACGCGGACAGCGGCGGCGACGACGCGTTCTGGGCACGAGGTCAAGCGGCGCTTCATCGGCCTCATCGTCGACCACCGGCAGCCCGAGTGCGCCGAGACGTTCTTCAACACGGTGTCGTCGAAGCTGCTGCACCGGACCTACTTCCACAACCGCTGCCTGTTCGTGCGGCCCGCCGCGTCGACCGAGTATCTCGACGACGGCGCGCCGTCGTACCGCTGCTACTACCCGCGCCGGCAGGGCCTGCGCGCCGCGCTGATCGACCTGGTGCTCGACCTCCGGCTCGACGCCGCGCTTCGACGACTTCCGCGCCGACCTGATGCCACGTGCTCGCGGCGATGCGGCGCCGCCTGCCGCGGCCGTTCGTCATCGACGCCAATTTCCAGATCCAGGTGCTGTCGAGCCTGTTCTTCCGCAACCAGACCGCCTACGCCGTCGGCCGCGTCGTCAACGGCGCGCAACACGTATCCGTTCGTCGCGCGCGATCAAGCGACGACGCCGACGAGCGACTGTACGTCGACGCGCTGCTGACCGATCCGGCCGAGCTCGCGCTCCTGTTCTCGGCCAATCGCGCGTATTTCCTCGTCGACATGGAAGTGCCGTCCGCGTACGTCGATTTCCTGCGCGCGATCGTGCCCGACAAGACCGCATCCGAGCTCTACACGATGGTCGGCCTGCAGAAGCACGGCAAGACGCTGTTCTTCCGCGACTTCCTGCACCACCTCAAGCACTCGACCGACCGGTTCGTCGTCGCGCCGGGCATCCAGGGGCTCGTGATGTGCGTGTTCACGCTGCCGTCGTATCCGTACGTGTTCAAGGTGATCCGCGACCGGATCGCGCCGACCAAGGACACCGACGCGGCGCGGGTCAAGCAGAAGTACGCGCTCGTCAAGCACCACGATCGCGCGGGCCGCATGACCGACATCCTCGAATACTCGAACGTCGCGATTCCGCGCGAGCGGTTCACCGACGAGCTGATGGCCGAGCTCGAGGCCGCGATCCCCTCGCAGCTCGAGCACGACGGCGACCACGTCATCATCCGGCACATGTACATCGAGCGGCGTCTCGCGCCGCTCAACCTGTTCATCGGCGGCGCCGACGACGCGCAGCGACGATGCGCGCGATCCGCGACTACGGCAACGCGATCAGGGAGCTCGCCGCGATCAACATCTTCGCCGGCGACCTGCTGTTCAAGAACTTCGGCGTCACGCGCTACGGCCGCGTCGTGTTCTACGACTACGACGAGATCGAATACCTGACCGATTGCCGCTTCCGCACGATCCCGCCGCGCGCCGGCCGGCGTCGACGAGATGTCGAGCGAAGTCTGGTATCCGGTCGGTCCGCACGACGTCTTTCCCGAGGAGTTCGCGACGTTCCTGCTGACCGATCCCGCGCGTGCGCGAGGCGTTCCTCGCGTTTCATGCCGACCTGCTCGACGCGCGGTGGTGGCAGGCGATGCAGGAGGCGAACCGCGACGGCCGGCAGATCGAGGTGCTGTCGTATCCGGAGAGCCATCCGTTTCCGGCGCAAGATCGCGCGCGCCAGCAAGCGGCGCGATCGCCGACGCGTCGCTAGCTCGCGGAGCCGAATGCTATGCTCGTCCGTTCGCCAACACGGAGTCTTCGCATGCCGCCACGATCGACGACACTGCGCTGCCTGCTCGCCGCCTGCCTGCTCGCGGGCTGCCAGCAGCCGGGGCCCACGAAGGAAGAGCTCGAAGCGGCGAAGAACACCGTCGACTGCGATCGTGCCGGCGAGCGGATCGTCATTCGCTTCGCCGACGGCGAGGCGCGGCTGCTGATGCCCGACGGAACGCGCGTCATCCTCTACCAGGTGCCGAGCGGATCCGGCATCCGCTACCTGAACGGCCTGATGGAGCTGCGCGGCAAGGGAATGGACCTCGAGCTGACGCGCGAGCAGACGGCCGTCCGCCTCGAATGCAAGCCGTACGAGATCCCGAAGAAGGAGTGAGCAGCGGCTCGCGCCGTAATCGGACCGCGTGTCACGGGCGTCGTGCACGCAACGCCGGATCGACGTCGATGTACTGCCACGACTGCGACCGGATCGGATGCGGCACGTACGTGCCGATCCACGGATGGCGGACGCTGTCCTCGAGCAGGTGATACGTCAAGCGCCAGCGGCGCGTACGCGATGACGAGCTCGGTCATCCGGTCGAAGAGCTGCGTGCGCTCGGGTGAGTCGGGCAGCGTGCGCGCGCGCTCGTAGAGCGCGTTGAATTCCGGCAGGTTGAAGCGCGCGTTGTTCTCCGGGTCCCGACGGCGCCGTAGAGCAGCTGCATGAAGTTCTCGGCGTCCGGGATAGTCGGCGTTCCAGCCGTCGCTGCGCATCGGGATCTTGCCCTGCGCGCGCCATCTTCCGCAGCTCCGGCACGCGATCCTTCTTCAGCGACGAGCCTGATGCCGATCGCGTCCATGTTCTTCTTCCACAGCTCGTCGCCCTGCCGCGACGCCGAGTTGGGCGTCGACCAGCGCTCGATCGCGAGCGGCTTGCCGTCCGGCGTCTCGCGATAGCCGTCGCCGTCGCGATCCTTGTAGCCGAACCGGTCGAGCAGCGCACGCGCGAGCGCCGGATCGTAGAGCTGCGCCTGCGTCTTCAGCTTCGGATCGTAGCCCGCGATGTCGGGCGGGATCGGCCCGTACGCGGGCGCCGCGCGGCCCTTCAGCAGCACGCGGATCGCCTCGGCGTTGTCGTAGCCCATGCCGATCGCGCGGCGCAGCGCGATCTTCTCGGGCGTGTAGCCGCCGACGACCGGGTCCTCCATGTTGAAGTAGAACCACCACGTGTTCGGGCGCAGCAGCACGTCGTGCACGATGCCGCGCCTGCGCGAGCGCCGGCAGCAGCTTGCCGTCGCGCGTCGAGCGCCTGCTCGGTGAAGTCGACGGGCAGGATGTCGAGGAAATCGAGCTCGCGATTGAGGAACGCGAGCCAGCGCGCCTGGCCTTCCTCGATGATGCTGATCTCGACGCGGCCGACGCGAGCGGCAGCCGCTTGCCCTTGAGCGCCGCGGCGACCGGCTCGCGACGACGCGGGCATCGGACCGGCCGGCGCGTAGCGTCGATTCGCGAAACGTCGGGTTGGCGATGAGCACGATCCGCGTGCTGCGCCGGTACTCGCCGAGCATGTACGGACCGGTGCCGACCGGATGCGCGCCGATGTCGCGGCCGTACGCCTCGACGACCTCGCGCGCCTGCGCGGCGATGTTCGGCACGCGCGAGCACGTAGGGAAAGCGCAGGTCCGGCGCGTTGAGCCGGATGCGCAGCGTGTAGCGGTCGACGACCTCGAGCCCCGGGATGCGGCGCGTCGTAGTCGAAGCGGCCGGTCTTCGTCGCCTTCGCGCGCGCTTCGTCGCCGCCCTGCACCTTGCCTTCGAGCAGCCAGAGCCACGGCGACTTGACGGCCGGGTCGAGGATGCGCTTGATCCCGTAGGCGAAATCGGCCGCCGTCAGCTCGCGGCGCACGCCCTTGAACGCCGGATCGGGCGTGAAGTAGATGCCCTTCCTGACCTTGCACAGATACGTCTTGCCGCCGTCCTCGACCGTCGGGCAGCGCCTCGAGCGCGCGCGGAACGAGCTTCACCGGCCGCGCGAGGTAGTCGTAGTCGAGCATCGCGTCGAAGATGTTCGCCGATGATGCCGTCGGACGCCGCATCGGACGCGAATGCCGGGTCGAACGTCGTCTCGGCGATCGAGAACGCGACGCGCAGCGTCTTCGCCGGATCGGCGGCGTGTACCGACGTGGGCGCGATCGACGCCAGCGCACACAACGCGAGCAGCGCTGCGCAATGCGCAACAAAGGCAGGGCAATGCCGTGATCTCATTGCAAACGATCCCGCGGAGCGATCGACCGCCCATCGTAGCATCGACGTTTCGATGGCGAATGCGCGACGCTCGGAGCGCCGTCCGACGCGCGCGCGTGCCGGGGCTACGGTCGATTCGCCGTCGCGCGTGGCAGCAAGGGAACGAGCGGTGGACCGCTCGAAGGGGGCGCCGGTGTCTGCGCGCCGTTCATCACCATCGCCAGCAGCGTGTAGTACCCGTTGAGACCGAGCAGGTCGACGACCCCCTGTTCGCCGAAGCGCGTGCGCGCGCGTTCGAATGTCTCGTCGCTGACGGCGCGATCGCGGTTGAGCTCCATCGAGAAATCGTGGACGAGCGCCTCGTCGACGGACATTCCGGCCGGCCGGCGTCCTTCGGCAATCGCCGTGACGACTCCCGCGTCGATTCCGGCAGCGAGCGCGACCGGCGCGTGAATCGCCCATTCGACCTGCTGATCCCAGGCCCGGGCGATCAGCAGGATCACGAGTTCCGACAACCGCGTACCGAGTGCGCTCCGATAGCGCAGGTACTCGCCCATCCGCTGCGCGCAGTCCATGAGCTCCGGACTGCGCATGAGCGGCACGAACGGGCCGTACAGCCCGCCGCGCGGTCCGCTGACGATCGCAACGGCCGCGCGCCGTTGCGCGTCGGTCCACGCATCGGGCGGCAGCGGGGGCAGCCGGTCACCCGACATTCACGCGCCCCGTCGCGGTGTTCGTCTGACCGCGCTCCGCCGCGTCATTCGTAGCTGGCGGGATCCGGCGAATCGGTCGGCTTTTCGAACGCCTTCTTGAGCGGCGCCGACAGCGGAAAGTGCAGCGTCACGCCTTTGGGCGGAATCGCCTTGCTGAACCACTTGTCGTAGGTCGCCATGATCGCGCCGCTCTTGTAGTAGTCGACGAGCGTGCGATCGACGAGCTGCTTGAAAGCGGCGTCGCCGCGCGGCAGCATCAGCGCATAGGGATCGATGCTGAACGCCTCCGTCCCGATCGTCCAGCTCGCTGGATCACGCGCGTTCGCCGCAAGCCCGGTCAGCAGGATGTCGTCCTCGAAAAACGCCGCAGCGCGGCCCGAATCGACCATCAGCAACGACTCGGCGTGGTCCTTGCCGGTCAGGATCGTCATGCCGAGGTTCTGCTTCTGGTTCAGGCCGTTGACGCGGGCGAGCGTGTTGGTGCCGGCCGTGCACGACGACCGTCTTGCCCCGCAGGTCGGCCAGCGTCTTGAGATTGCTCGCGCGTTTGGCGATGAACCGCGTCGACACGGATAAAAGGGGGACCGACGCATCGCGGTGGCCGATCGTCATTTCGCCCGAGTCCTTGATCCGTTTCAGGACACCGGTCAACTCCTGCGCCGTTGCCGGCAACGCCAGTGCGAGCGACGCGGTCAGCGCCAGCATTCGAACAGAGTGCGTCATCATGATTCCTCCTGGGTCGGTCCTGTCATGGAGAGGCTGCGCGGCGCGCCGTCGCGGCGGGCCGCGGCCACGGCCGCGTCGATCGCTCGCGCGAGGCGCGCGACCACTTCGTCGATTTCGGATTCGCGAATGATGTAGGGCGGCGCCAGCAGGACGTGGTCGCCGCGTACGCCGTCGATCGTCCCGCCCATCGGGTAAACGCAGAGGCCTGCGCGCATCGCCTCGGACTTCACGCGCGCATGCAGATCGCAGCGCGGGATCGAAAGGCTCCTCGCGTCGCGCGGTCGGCGACCAGTTCGAGTGCCGCGAAACAGGCCGCGGCCGCGAATGTCGCCGACATGCGGGTGCGATTCCGAAGCGCGTCTCGCAAGCGCGCGTTCCAGATAGCCGCCCCGGTCGCGCACGCGCATCGAGGAGATCGTCCCGCCTGATCACGCGCTGCACGGCGAGCGCCGCGGCGGCGGCGGTCGCGTGCCCGATGTAGGTATGGCCATGCTGGAACGCGCCGCTGCCATCGCGGATCGGCGTCCACGATCCCGCTCGTGCGCGAGCACCGCGCCGATCGGCTGGTAGCCGCCGCCCAGGCCCTTCGCGATCGTGACGATGTCCGGCACGATGCCTTCCTGCTCGATCGCGTACATCGTGCCGGTGCGGCCCATTCCGCACATCACTTCGTCGGCGATCAGCAGCGCGCCGCAGCGGTCGCAGACCTCGCGCACGCGGCGAAAGTAACCGGGCGTCGGCGGCACGGCGCCCGACGTCGCGCCGACCACCGTCTCGGCGACGAAAGCCGAGGACGCGAGTCGGGCCGACGCGTTCGATCGCCGCTTCGAGCTCGGCAATCAGGCGATCGGTGAACGCATCCTGCGATTCGCCGTCGCGCCGCTCGCGGTATTCGAAGCACGGCGAGACGCGCTCGACGTGCATCAGCAGCGGCTCGAATTCGCGCCGGCGCCACTCGTTGCCGCCGACGGCCAGCGCGCCGAGCGTGTTGCCGTGGTAGCTCTGGCGGCGCGCGATGAACACGCTGCGCTGCGGCTCGCCGATCTCGACGGCGTATTGCCGTGCCAGCTTGAGCGCCGCCTCGATCGCCTCCGAGCCGCCCGATGACGAGGTAAACGTGCGCGAGACCCGGCGGCGCGCCGTCGACGAGCGTATCGGCGAGCGCTTCGGCGACGTCGGTCGTGAAGAAGCTCGTATGCGCGTAGGCAACGCTGTCGATCTGCGCGTGCATCGCCGCGAGCACGTCCGGATGTCCATGGCCAAGGCACGACACGGCCGCCCCGCCGCTCGCGTCGATGTAGCGCTTGCCGTCGCGATCGACGATTTCGATGCCTGCGGCAGACGCCACCACCGGCGGCATTGCGCGCAGGTTGCGGTGCATCACGTGGCTCATCGCGGGCCGCCCCAGGTGGACTGGCTGCGCTGCCAGTAGGCGCCGGCGTCGCGCAGCAGCGCTTCCCGCGCCCGGAGTCGCGCAACGACCTTGCGACCCCCGCACGTGGCGACTTCCGCCATCAGCCGCTCGACGAGCGCATGCGCCGCGACGATCGAATGGAAGAACGAGCTCGACGCGGGTTCGAAGAGCAGCCGCTCGTCGCTCGCGCGCGCCAGCGGCGAAAGCTCCGAATCGGTGATCGCGAGGACGATCGCGCCTTGCGCTTTTGCGCGCACGACGGCTTCGACCGTCTGCCGCGAATACGGCGCGAGCCCGATCGCGACCAGCACGGCGTCGTTCGCCAGGCCCGCGACCGCTTCGATCAGCGTGCCGTAGCTGTCCTGGAGCAGCACGCCGCCGCCGACCAGCATCGAATAGAGGTAATGCGCGTGCAGCGCGGCGCTGTGACAGCTCCGAAAGCCCAGGAAGCCGGCCGACTGCGCTTTCAGCAGCGTCGTGGCCGCGCGCCGGAACCGCTCCGGCGGATTGAGCGCGACGAGCGACTCGATGTTCGCCGCCTGCAGGTGCTCGAGTTGACCGGGATCGGCGCGGGACCGCGAGCGCCGTTGCATCCGCTTCGCCCGCGCCGCGAAATCGGCCGAGCCCCAGGCGACGTGACCGCGGAAATCATCCTGGAAGGCACGAAAGGTAGCGAAGCCGAGCGCCTTGGCGAGTCGCGTCATCGTCGGCGGGACGACATTGGCGCGCCGCGCCTGCTCGCGCAGCGACAGGAAGCAGACGTCGGCCGGATGGTCGGCTGCCCACCGCGCCGCCTGCTGCAGCGCGTTCGACAGTCCGTCGAAACGGGTTTCGATGCGCGTCAATGCGGTTTGGACCACGCGGTGATCGCCTGAGAAGAGAAGAACGAGGAGGCGACGACTGTAACGCTCGTCACTCGATCGCGCAAGTTGTTTCATTTGTCACACGAGGAGGCTCGCTTGCCACACGGCTCCGGCATGCCGCAGTTGCGCGACGTCCCGGGAAGGCGCCACCATGCCGGCGAGCGCTGCTTCAGGCGGCACTCAACCGATCGGGAGAAGCGATGGAAATGAAGCGGATGAACGGCGGCAGCCTGCGCGCCGCCGGATACGACGAGCGCGCGCGCAAGCTCGTCGTCGAACTGACGGCCGGCACGTTCGAATACAGCGGCGTGCCGGGGGAAGTGTGGCGGCGCTTCAGCACGGCATCGTCGCCGTGGAGCTACTACCGCGACAACATCGAGGAAGAATACCCGGCGCACCGCACGCGCTAGGCGCGAGCGGCGCGAACGATCGCCGCGCCGGCGAATTCGCACCGGCGCGGCGATTCAACCGTGCGCAGGCGGTCGTTACTGGATCGTCAGCTTCCGGCCTGCGACGGCCGGCTTCTTGACCAGCTTCAACTCGAGCACGCCGTTGTCGTACTTCGCTTCGCTCGCCGTTTCGTCGAGCTCGACAGGCAGCGTGAAGCTCCGGTAGAGGTTGCCGCTGTAGCGCTCGGTGCGCAGCACGCGCGTGCCTTCCGCCGGCTCGACGAGCGGCTTCACTTCGGCGGCGATCGTCACCTGGTTGCCCTCGATGGCGACATGGATTTCGTCCTTGCGCACGCCGGGATCTCGGCGTAGACGACATAGCCCTTGTCGTTCTCGGCGACGTCGAGGCGGATGCCTTGCGGCGCGGCGCGGTCGGTGCGCTCGGGACGGAAGAACTGGCGGAACAGCGTCTCCACCGCCGGATCGGCGAATGGATCGTAGATTTGCAGACTGGCCATGGCTCGTTTCCCTTGTCGGTTGATGGATGATCGGGCGGACCCGCGTTCTTGCGGGACGGCTCCGCCGCTGCATTACGCAATCTAGGGTATGCGCAAGCCGATTCAAGTCCCGCCGCCGCCGCCGAGCGCGTTCGGCGCGAACCGCGTGCGCGGGCGCCGGGAAGCTGGCCGATAATGGCGCACGATGAACCCGTCAGCCGCACCGCTCACGCCCGCGCAGCGCGCCGAGCTGCGAGGCGGCGCTGCGCGCACGGCAGCGCGAGCTGCGCGCCGACGTCGCCGCCAAGCTGAAGACGCAGGAGGACCCGCGCCTGGTCGGCCTGCGCAACCGGATGGAGGACACCGACGACTGGGCGGCGGCCGACGCGATGGCGGCGCACGACATCGCGCTCGTTTCGCGCGACTTGGCCGAGCTCGCCAATGTCGAGCAGGCCCTCGCACGACTCGCCAACGGCACCTACGGCGAGTGCGTCGACTGCGGCAATCCCATTCCCTACCCGCGCCTCGCTGCGCATCCGGCCGCCAAACGCTGCGTTGCGTGCCAGGAAAGCGCCGAAAAGCGCGAAAAGGCGAGGAAGTAGGCAGGCCGGTCGGGGACCGCCTCGCCGACGCGCCTTAGCGCCGCGCGTGCCGGCGCGCTGTCCGCCCGCCTCGCCGCTGCGCGACGTCTTGCGCACCGCCGGTGCGAACCGCGCGAGCCACGCGAAGAACTCGCCATACCAGAGCCGCGAATTCTGCGGCTTCAGGATCCAGTGGTTCTCGTCGGGGAAATAGACGAGCCGCGCCGGCGACGTCCTTCGCCTTCAGCGAGTTGTAGTACTGCAGCGCCCTGCGTCGCCGGCACGCGATAGTCGAGCTCGCCGTGGATCACGAGCGTCGGCGTCTTCGCATGCTTCACGTAATGGTGCGGCGACTGGCGCATCACGCGCGCCTCGTCGTCCCAGTGGAAGGCGCCGAGCTCCTTGGCGAAGAACCGATAGCCGTCGGTCGCCATCATGCTGACCCAGTCGTAGCAGCCGGCATGGCAGACGAACGCGCGATAGCGGTCGGTGTGGCCGTTCATGTAGGCGACCATGAAGCCGCCGTAGCTGCCGCCGGTCGCGGTCAAGTCGCTGCGCGGTCGATGTAGCCCTGCACGCAGCAGGAAGTCGGTGCCTGCCTCGATGTCGGCGAATTCCTTCTCGCCGTAACGCCCGGTGATCGTCTCGAGGAACTTCTGGCCGAAACCCGACGAGCCGTGGTAGTTCACCGCGGCCACGACGTACCCCTGCGCGGCGAATACCTGCGCGTTCCAGCGGAAATGCCAGCCGTCGTGATGCGCGGCGTGCGGGCCGCCATGGATCGAATGCATCAGCGGCCACTTGCGCTTGCGGATCGAAACCCGGCGGATAGGTGACGAACATCTGCACGGGCTCGCCGTGCCAGCCTTCGATCGTGAACTCCCGCACGTCGCCGAGCGCGTGCCGCGCGAGCAGCGCCCGGTTCTGCGATTCGATCTGCCGCTCGCCGGTGCCGTCGCCGTCGGAGGCGAACAGCGCCGGCGGATGGAGCGCCGTTTCGCGCGTGTACACGAGCGCGCTGCCGTCGGCGGACGCGTCGAATCCGGAGATCATGCCGCCCGGACACGAGCTGCGTGGGCACGTCGCTCGACGCCGGATGCCGCCAAAGGCCGACGCGCCCACGATCCTCGGTGAGCGACAGCAACGCCGACGAATCGGGCGTCCAGCGCAGGTGCGTGGTCGCGCGATCGAACGTCGGCGCGAGCTTGCGTCGCATGCGCCGCGTCTTGCGATCGAGGATTCGCAGCTGCCCCTGGTCGTTGAATGCGCGCGCCGTGTCGTACGCATGATAGGCGATGCGACTTGCCGTCCGGCGAATACAGCGGATGCTCGTCCGACAGGCCGCTGTCCGTCGTCAGGTTCTTCGCTCGCCGCGTCTTGATGTCGACGACGACAAGGTCGCAACGGTTCATCAGCCCCGGCTCGGGCGCGGGATCGATCGTCAGCGCGAGCTCGCGACCATCGGGTGAAATGTCGTAGAGCTCCGGCGGTCGGGATCCCACGGCTGCAGCGCCAGCCCGGTCCCGGCGAGCAGGTCTTCGCAGCGGCCCGATGCGACGTCGCAGGCGAACACGTGCGGCTCGCGGCCGTCGGTCAGCCAGTGATCCCAGAAGCGGTATTCGCCGCGCTCGGTCAGGTGCGCCTTCACCTTCGCGTCCTTGCGCTCCTTGACGCGCTTCGCCTGCGCCGTCCCGCTTGGCGAGATCCGGCCACACCCACGACACGAACGCGATGCGCCTGCCGTCGGGAAACCACTTGATCGCCGTCGCGCCGGTGGCGATGTCGGTGAGGCGCGTCGCTTCTCCGCCGTCGGGCGCGATCACGTAGATCTGCGCTTCGGCATCGTCCTTGCGCTTCGCGGTGAATGCGATGCGCGAGCCATCGGGCGACCACCGCGGATCGCTGTCCTTGTCGCCGGCCGTCAGGCGCCGCGGCTGCGCGGCGGCCGCGCGTGGACCTGCGCGAGTCGGGAACAGCCACAGCTCGGTGGTCCCGTCGTTCCTTTCCATCGAAAACGACGTCACCGGTGCGCATGCGAGCCGGCCGTCCGGCGCGAGCGTCGGCGCGCCGATCCGCTTGATGGCCCAAAGCGCATCGACATCGAACGGTCGTTTCGTGCTTGCGGGCGAGGCGCTGCGCGCGGCCATCGGCGATTCCTGCGGAGTAGAATGAAGGCCGCGATTCTATCCGGAATGAATTGGCGCACGCCGGCCGGCTCAGGAGTCGCCTCCATCCGAATCGTTCTCGAACGGCCCGACCGACAGGAAATCCCGCGCTCCCTTTGCGCGCCCCTCACCGCCCTCCCGAACCGACGATGACTGCAATGAATTACCGCCGGCTGGGGCGTTCGGGCCTCAAGGTGAGCGAACTGTCGTTCGGCTCCTGGGTGACGTACGGCAACCAGATGGATGAAAACGTTGCGCGCGAATGCATGGCGGCCGCGCACGACGCCGGCGTCAATTTCTTCGACAACGCCGAGGTTTACGCCAAGGGCCGGTCCGAAACGATCATGGGCGACGCGCTGAAAAAGCTCGGCTGGCGGCGCTCGTCCTACATCGTGTCGACGAAGTTCTTCTGGGGCCTGCACGACGGGCCGAACGAGAAGAACACGCTGAACCGCAAATACCTGATGCAGGCGATCGACGGCTCGCTCGCGCGCCTCGGGCTCGATCACGTCGACCTCGCGTTCTGCCATCGCGCCGATCCGCGACACGCCGATCGAGGAAACCGTGTACGCGTTCCACGACATGATCCAGGCGGGCAAGGTGCTCTACTGGGGCACGTCGGAATGGAGCGCCGGCGGAGATCATGGCGGCGTACCAGATCGCCGAGCGCCATCATCTGCACAAGCCGGTGATGGAGCAGCCGCAATACAACCTGTTCCATCGCGAACGCGTCGAGCAGGAATACGCGCGGCTCTATCGCGACATCGGCCTCGGCACGACGACATGGAGCCCGCTCGCCTCGGGATTGCTGACCGGCAAGTACGGCGAGCGGCGTTCCGGCGGATTCGCGCGCGCGCGATCAAGGGATACGAATGGCTCGCCGAGCGCATCCTCGAACCGACGCGCCTCGCGAAGGTCCAATCGCTCGTTCCGATCGCGCAGGAACTCGGTTGCACGCTCGCCCAGATGTCGATCGCGTGGTGCCTCAAGAATCCGCACGTGTCGACGGTGATCACCGGCGCGAGCCGCCCCGCGCAAGTCGTCGAGAACCTGCAGGCGCTTGTCGGTCGTGCCGAAGCTCACGCCGGACGTCATGGCGCGCATCGAGGCCGTAACCGCAAGCTGAAGGCGCCGCACGCATGAACCCGCTCGAATCCTGGACCGAAGAGCAGCGCTCCGCGTTCCTCTACCGTGCGTGCGCGGACGCCGAGAACGGCACGGTGCGCGCCGAGCTGTTTCGCCGCCTGGCCGGCGAAGCCGAAGCGCAGGCCGCCATCTGGCGCGCGCAACTGACGTCGCGCGGCCATCCCGCGCCGGGACCGTTCGTGCCCGACGCGCGCACGCGGCTCGTCGCGAGTCTCGTCCAATGGCTCGGCCCGCGCCGGCTGAAGAACGTGCTCGCCGCGATGAAGGTTCGAGGCATGGCCATCTATGGCGCCGCGCTGCCGTCGGAAACCGGTCACACCGCGCCGCCGGCGGGCGCGCTGTTCGAACGCCGCCACCGCGGACTGGGCGGCGGTGGCAACCTGCGCGCCGCGGTGTTCGGCGTCAACGACGGCCTCGTCTCGAATGCGAGCCTCATCCTCGGCGTCGCGGGCGCCACGTCCGATCTCAAGGTGGTCGTGTTGAGCGGCGTCGCCGGCATGGCCGCGGGCGCATTTGCGATGGCGGCCGGCGAATACGTGTCGGTGCAATCGCAGCGCGAGCTGTACGAATACCAGATCGCGCTCGAGCGCGACGAGCTCGAAGCAATACCCGGAAGCCGAAGCGCAGGAGCTCGCGCTGATCTATGCGGCGAAAGGTCTTCCGGCCAAGCAGGCGGATCGCCTCGCGAAGCGGCTCGTCGCCGATCCCGAGAACGCGCTCGATACGCTGGCGCGCGAGGAGCTCGGACTCAACCCGGGCGAGCTCGGCTCGCCGCTCGGCGCCGCGATGAGCTCGCTTTGCGCATTCGGCGCCGGCGCCTTCGTGCCGCTTGCGCCGTATCTGGTCGGCGGCGGGTCGGATGCGCTGGGGTGGACGATCGGCCTGACCGCGGCGGGGCTGTTCAGCGTGGGCGCCACGCTGTCGCTCTTCACCGGTCGCCACGCGGTGTACTCCGGTGCGCGGATGCTCGCGATTGGCGGTTTGGCGGGTGGCGTCACATTCGTGCTCGGCCGCCTGCTCGGCGTGATCGCCGGCTGACATCGCGCGACCACGCCGCCCTCCGGACGCGCAACCCCAAAAACAAGGCCGCAGCAAGTGCGGCCTTGTAATTGCGACCGTGCGGACAGGAGGTCACACGGTCGTATTCGGAAGCGTCGGTCAGGCTGTGCCCTTCATGCAGTCGGACATGAATTTCTTGTGCTCGTCGCCCGTCATGCCCTTCGACTTCGTGTTGCAGGCGCTCATCTTGTTGTCGGAAGCCTTCTTCTCGGCGCTCAGGCAGTCCTTCATGAAGGCCTTGCGGTCGTCGCCCTTCTTGTCGGCAGCCTTGGTATTGCAGGTCTTCATTCGTTCCTGTTGCGCGTTCTGCGCGAGCGCAGGCGTCGCCACGGCGGCGAACGCGCCGATCATGGCCATCGCAAGGAGTCGCTTCATTGGGTACCTCGGTCGGATCGTTGCGGGTTTCGGATGTGTTCGGCGGCACCTTGCCGGCGCCGCCTCGGGAGCGTCGCCGTAGACCTCGAAATCAGTCTACGGCAACCGTAACGGCCGGAGCAACGAATTCGCTGACACGGCTTGCGCCGCTGTTGCGCCGGTGCCCTCTTGCAGTGCAACATGCCGGGATGCCGTGCCCCGGCCCGCCTGCAGTGCGTTGCGGTAAGATGTACAAGCTTCTGAAATAACAAGGAAAGTTTCGCCTCCATGATTCTCGTACTCGAACCCAACACCCGCCCTGAGGGCCAGGATTACCGAATGCTCACCGCTCAACTCGAGCGGCTTTCCAACGTGGACTTCCGGGTCCACCGGGAAGTAGGCAGCGAAGTGACGCTGACCGAGATCTACCTGATCGGCAATACCGCCGCGCTCACCATCGAGCAGATGCAGGTACTGCCCTGCGTCGCGAAGGTGGTTCGCGTGTCGGAGCCCTATCGCGTGCTCGGGCGCCACCAGCAAGGCGACGATCGCGCATCTTCGTTCGAGTACAACGGCGTGCAGTTCGGCCAGGACAGCCTCAACGTCTTCGCCGGGTTGTGCGCCGTCGATTCGCGCGAATCGGTCGAAGGCGATGATGAAGGCGCTGCGCGACAACGGCCAGGTCTGCACGCGCATGGGCGCGTACAAGCCGCGCACGTCGCCGTACGCGTTCCAGGGCTTCGGCGCCAAATGCCTGCCCTATGTGTTCGAGCTCGCGGGCAAGTACGGCATCCGCGTCATCTCGATGGAGGTGACGCACGAGTCGCACATCGACGAGATCCGCCACGCGCTGGCGGCGACCGGCAATGCCACCGGCGTCATGCTGCAGATCGGCACGCGCAACACGCAGAACTTCGAGCTGCTGAAGCTCGTCGGCAAGCAGCAGGAGTTCCCGGTGCTGATCAAGCGCGGCTTCGGCATCACGCTCGACGAGTCGCTGAACGCCGCCGAGTACCTCGCGACCGAAGGCAACCGCAAGGTCGTCTTCTGCCTGCGCGGCATGAAGACCAACATGGGCGATCCGCACCGCAACTTCGTCGACTTCGCGCACGTGCCGGTCGTGAAGCGCCTGACGCGCATGCCGGTTGCGATCGATCCCTCGCATTCGGTCGGCACGCGCGCTCGCGCGCCGGACGGCCTGCTCGACATCTTCCACGTCGTCGCGCAGGGCGTCATCGCCGGCGCCAACATGGTCCTCGTCGATTTCCATCCCGATCCGGCGCGCGCGCTCGTCGACGGACCGCAGGCGCTGCTGCTCTCCGAGCTGCCGCATTTCCTCGACGACATCGCGCTGGCGCGCGAGGCCTATCAAAAGCGTGCAAAGCTCGCGCGCGAACAGAACGCGGTCCACTGATCAGGCCGCAGGTGCGAGGACCCCTGCGCGAAGGCAAGTGGCGCAACCGCGCAAAGTCGCTGCCCGGTGTCGCCGGCGCGCGGCATGCCGTCACGGCGCCCTACCGTGCACCACGCTGGCTGGCGGGCGGGCACGCGCAAACCATCTGGCCGTATCGGCTGCAACGACCCCACGTAGCGCTACGCCGCGAACGCGTCGAAACGCCGGACGGCGATTTCTGGGATTTCGACTGGCTCGATGCGGATGCGGCAGCCGGCGCACCGCTCGTCGTGCTGTTCCACGGCCTCGAAGGCGGCTCGCAGTCGCATTACGCGCGCGCGTTGCTCGCCGCGCTCGCGCATGCGCGGCTGGCGCGGCGTCGTGCCGCATTTTCGCGGCTGCGGCGGCGAGCCGAATCGCCTGCCGCGCGCCTATCACTCGGGCGATCACGCGGAGATCGGCGCGATGCTCGCGGCGATCCGTCGCGCGATACCGCCGTGCGACACCGCTGCTATGCCGTCGGCGTGTCGCTCGGCGGCAGCGCGCTGCTGAACTGGCTCGGGCGCGCGGGAGCGACGGCGTCGCGCACGCTGACCGCCGCCGCCGCGGTATCGGCGCCGCTCGACCTGATGGCGGCCGGCATCGCGATCGGCCAGGGCCTGAACCGCATCTACACGCGTGCACTTCCTGTCGACGCTGAAGCCGAAGTCGCTCGCGATGGCGACGCGATTTCCCGGCCTGCTCGACGCGGCGAAGATCCGCCGCGTGCGCACGATGTGGGAGTTCGACGACGCCGTCACCGCGCCGCTGCACGGCTTCGCCGGAACGCGACGACTACTGGACGCGTGCGTCGTCGAAGCCGTGGCTCGCGCGACATCGCGGTGCCGACGCTCGTCTCAACGCGCGCAACGATCCGTTCATTCCCGGCGCAATCGCTGCCGGCCGCGTCGGATGTCAGCGGCGTCGGTCACGCTCGAGCAGCCGCGGCACGGCGGCCACGTCGGGCTTTCCGAGCGGTCCGTTTCCCGGCCACGTCGATTGGCTGCCGGCCCGGTTGCTACACTACTTCTCCACGTCGGAAATGGCGCACCGAGCGATCTGCAGCCGGCGACTGGCCGAACGCCAGCACCCGTCGCCACGCTCAACGTCGCATCGCCACATGCATGCTTCCACCCGAAATCTTCAAGGCCTACGACATTCGCGGCATCGTCGGTCGCACGCTGACGCCGCAGATCGTGCAGCACGATCGGCCAGGCGCTCGGCAGCGCTCGCGCGCGAGCGCGAGCGCGACACGATCGCCGTCGGCCGCGACGGCCGCCTGTCCGGCCCGCGAGCTGCTCGCGGCGCTTGCGCGACGGCATCCGCGCGTCCGGCGTCGACGTGATCGACGTCGGCATGGTCGCCACGCCGATGACGTATTTCGCCGCGCAGCATCTCGGCACGGCGTGCAGCGTGATGGTGACCGGCAGCCACAACCCGCCCGACTACAACGGCCTCAAGATGGTGATCGACGGCACGACGCTGTCCGGCGACGACATCCAGGCTCTGCGCGCGCGCATCGAGCGCGGCGACCTCGCGACGCGGCAGCGGGAGCTACGCGCACCGCACGACATCGCGCCGGCGTACCTCGACCGCATCGCCGGCGACGTGCAAGCTCGCGCGTCCGATGCAGCATCGCCGTCGATTGCGGCAACGGCGTCGCGGGCGCGTTCGCGCCCGGCGCTCTACCGCCGCCTCGGCTGCGAGGTCGTCGAGCTGTTCTGCGACGTCGACGGCCGCTTCCCCAACCACCATCCCGATCCGTCGCAACCGAAGAACCTCGAAGACCTGAAGCGCGCGCCTCGCGCAGGGCGACTGCGAGCTCGGGCTCGCGTTCGACGGCGACGGCGATCGGCTCGGCGTCGTCACGCCGGACGGCCACGTCATCTACCCCGACCGGCAGCTGATGCTGTTCGCCGCCGACGTGCTGGCGCGCGTGCCGGGCGCGACGATCATCTACGACGTCAAGTCGACGCGCAATCTCAAGCCGTGGATCGTCGCGCCACGGCGGCGTGCCGCTGCTGTGGAAGACGGGCCACTCGCTGATCAAGACGCAAGATGAAGGAGACCGGCGCCGCGCTCGCCGGCGAAATGAGCGGCCACACGTTCTTCGGCGAGCGCTGGTACGGCTTCGACGACGGGCTCTACGCGGGCGCGCGGCTGCTCGAGATCCTCGTCGCGCGCACGCCGATCCGGCGGCCGTGCTCGACGCGCTGCCCGACGCCGTGTCGACGCCGGAGCTCAACATCGCGTGCGCCGAGGGCGAGCAGCACGCGCTGATCGCGAAGCTGCAGGCGAGACGCGCGACGTTCCCCGGCGCGACCGACGTCATCCGCATCGACGGCCTGCGCGTCGAGTATCCGGACGGCTTCGGCCTCGCGCGCGCGTCGAACACGACGCCGGTCATCGTGCTGCGCTTCGAGGCCGACGATCAAGCGGCGCTCGAACGGATCCAGCGCGAGTTCCGCCGCGTGCTGCACGCGGCCAAGCCGGGCGTCGCGCTGCCGTTCTAGCGCTATCCATCAGGCAACGTCCAGTGAACGAGGCACCGGCATGGTGACGCTGGCCGACATCGAGGCCGCGCGCGAGCGCATTCGCGGCGGCATCTACGAATCGCCGTGCGTCGAATCGATTCCGCTGTCGCAGCTCACCGGCGCGCACATCTACTGCAAGCTCGATTACCTGCAGCGCACCGGCAGCTTCAAGGAGCGCGGCGCGCGCAATGCGCTGCTGCAGCTCTCGCCCGAGCAGCGCACGCGCGGCGTGATCGCCGCATCGGCCGGCAACCACGCGCAGGGCGTCGCCTATCACGGCAGCCTGCTCGGCATTCCGGTGACGGTCGTCATGCCGAAGTTCGCGTCGCTGATGAAGGTGACCAATTGCCGGCAGCTCGGCGCGACCGTCGTGCTGCACGGCGCCGACCTGTCGGAAGCGCGCGCCGAAGCGGAAGCGATCGCCGCCCGCGAAGGCCTGACGTTCATCCATCCGTTCGACAACGCGCACGTGATCGCCGGCCAGGGCACGATTGCGCTGGAAATCCTCGAGCAGACGCCCGAGCGTCGAGGCGATCGTCGTCCCCGTCGGCGGCGGCGGGTTGCTCGCCGGCATCGGCACGGTGGTCAAGGCGCGCAAGCCGGACGTGCGCGTGGTCGGCGTCGAGCCGGAGCATGCGGCGTGCCTCACCGCGGCGCTGGCCGCGGGGCATCCGGTGCCCGTGACGCTTTCGCACACGCTCGCCGATGGCCTCGCCGTCACGCAAGCGGGCATGCGACCGTTCGAGATATTGCGCCGCGTCGTCGATCAGGTCGTGACCGTCGACGAGGCGACGATCGCGCTCGCCGTGCTGCGCCTGATCGAGCTCGAGAAAAGCGTCGTCGAAGGCGCCGGCGCGGCGCCGCTCGCCGCGTTCCTCGCCGGCAAGCTCGACGCGCTCGAGCGGCAAGGAGGTCGTGCTGGTGCTGTGCGGCGGCAACATCGACCTGACGATCCTCGACCGCGTGATCGAGATCGGCCTCGTTGCCGACGGGCGTCTGTCGCGATTCACCGTCTCGATCAGCGACCGGCCGGGCGGACTGGCGCGGCTCGCCGAAGTGATCGCGTCGACCGGCGCGTCGATCAAGGAAATCGTGCACGACCGCGCGTTCTCCGGCCCGAACCTGTCGGAGGTGCGCGTCGTGTGCGTCGTCGAGACGACCGGCCACGACCATGTCGCGCAGTTGCATCGCACGCTGGCGGACGCGAACGTGCAAATCGTCGGAGGAGCTTGAAGCACCGGCTGCCGCCCGCGCTTCGAGCAACAGGCATGGTATTGCTGCGCAGAGGATTGGCCTGCCTGCTGGTTGCAGCGACGGCCTCGTCAGCGCCGCTCGCTTCGGCGGCGGACACATCCATCACCGTGCTGACCGGCAGGACGAGCGGTGTCTATTATCCGCTCGGCGTTGCGCTCGGAAGCATCATCGGCAAGGCAATGCCTTCGCTCAAGACGTCGGTGCAGGCGACGAAGACACCCGCCGAAAGCCTCAACCTGCTGCAGGCAGGGCGCGGAGAGATCGCATTCACGCTCGGAGATTCACTGTCCGGCGCGTGGAAGGGCAACGAGGAAGCCGGGTTCGAGACGCCGCTCAAGAGATTGCGCGGCATTGCGGCCATCTATCCGAACTACATCCAGATCGTCGCGCGCGCCGATTCCGGCATCAGGACGCTCGCCGATCTCAAGGGCAAGAAAGTCTCCGTGGGCGCCCCGAAATCGAGCATCGAGCTCAACGCGCGGACGATCTTCGCCGCCGCGGGCCTCACGTACAAACATCTGGGCAAGGTCGAATACCTGCCCTTCGGCGAATCGGTCGAGTTGATGAAGGAGCGCCTCCTCGATGCCACGCTGCAATCCGCGCAGCTCGGCGTTTCGGCGTTGCGCGACCTCGCAACATCAGTCGACATCGTGGTGGTGACCGTTCCGCCCGAAATCATCAAGAAGACCAACGACCCGGCTTACCTCCCCGCAACGATTCCCGCGAACACCTATCGCGGCCAGACGGCCGACATCCAGACGGCCGCGGTACAGAACTTCCTCGTCACCCACGAGGGTGTCAGCAACGACACGGTATATGGAATGACCAAGGCGTTGTGGACGAACCTCGATCAGCTCGTGGCCGCGCATCCGGCTGCCAAGGCGATCAACATCAGCAACGCACTGAACGGCATGCTCGTGCCGCTGCATCCCGGCGCCGAGAAGTACTACAGGGAGGTCGGCGTACTGAAATAGCAGGGTCATCGAACCGCCGGCGTGCCGCGCGAAGGGGTCCACGCAGACGGCAGACTGCACCGCTGAAGACCGGCGGCGGTCAGGGCGTCAGGCCGGCGCGACGCGCCGCAGCTTCTGCCAGGAGAACACGGCCAGCACGCCGATGATGCCCGCCATGTCGCTGGCGGGGGCGGGATAGACGAGCGCAAGACCGGACACGATCAGGATCAAGCGCTCGATCGAGCCGCAGCGGCGCAACAGCCAGCCCTGCGTGCCGGTCGCCAGCGCCGCGATGCCCAGGCAGGCCGTCACCGCGATCCATGCGACCTGCAGCCACGATCCGTTCGGCGGCGCCTTGAGCAGCAGGCCGACGCCCGCCGGATCGAGCACGAACACGAACGGCACGACGAACGCCGGCAGCGTGTACTTCCACGACTGCAGCGTCGTCTTGTACGGATTGCCGCCGGTGATCGCCGCCGCGGCGAACGGCGACAGCGCGGTCGGCGGCGACACCTCCGAGAGCACCGCGTAATAGAAGATGAACATGTGCGCGGCGAAGTCGGGCACGCCGAGCTTGATCAGCGCGGGCGCGGCGATCACCGCGCAGATGATGTAGCTCGCCGTCACCGGCACCGCGAGGCCGATGATCCAGACGATCAGCGCCGTGTAGAGCGCGGTCAGGAACAGGCTGCCGCCGGCATAGTCGATGACGATGGCGCTGAACTTGAGGCCGAGGCCGGTCTTCGCGACGACGCCGACGATGATGCCGGCGGCGGCGCAGGTCGCCGCGACGTTGAGCACCTGCAGCGAGCCGTCCTTCAGCGCAGCGACGAGCTTCCGCGGCACCATCGCGCTTGTCGCGGTCGAGGAAGCTCACGGCGAAGGTGACGACCGTGGCCCAGAACACCGACAGCAGCGGCGAGAAGCCCGAGCACCAGGAACACGACGATCGCGATCAGCGACACGAAGTGGAACCAGTAGCGACGCGTGAGCGACGCCACGGTTTCGGTTGTCTGCATCGGTACGTCGCGCATGCCGAACTTGCGCGCGTCGAGCTCGACCATCAGGAACAGCGAGAGGTAGTAGAGCGCCGTCGGGATCGTCGCCATCAGGATGACGTCGAGATAGCCGATCTTCAGGAACTCGGCGATGAGGAACGCGGCGGCGCCGAGCACCGGCGGCGAAATGATCGCGCCCGAGGCCGCCCGCGGCGAGCAGGCCGCCCGCCGCCTCCTGGCCGTAGCCTGCGCGCGCGAGCATCGGCCAGGCGACCGAGCCGATCGTGACCGTCGTCGCGACGCCCGACCCGGAAGGCCCGCCGAGCAGGAACGACGACAGCACGACCGTGCGCCCCGCGCCCGCGTGCTTGCCGCCCATCGCCGCGAAGCTGAAGTCGAGGAAGAACTTGCCGGCGCCCGACTGCTGCAGGAACGCGCCGTAGATCGTGAACAGGATGATCAGCGACGACGACACGTCGACCGCCGTGCCGAAGATGCCTTCGAGCGTCTGGTACATGAAGCCCGATCAGGCTCGCGACGTCGTAGCCGCGGTGCGCCCACTGCCCCGGCAGCCACGGGCCGGCGAAGCCGTACGCGAGGAAGCACGCGACGACGATCGTGCATGATCCAGCCGGACGTGCGCCGGCACGCTTCGAGCACCAGCAGCACGAACGCGACGCCGAAGCACGACGTCGGTGTGCGATGGGCAGCGTGTTGCGGTCCCAGAAATCGTCGCCGCCCTGCAGCAGGTAGACGATCGTCGCGACGCCGAGCAGCGGCGCACACGACGTCCCACCACATCAGGCGGTTGCGATAGCGCGCGCGCGATCGGGAACAGCAGGAAGACGAGCAGCAGCATGAAGCCGACGTGCACCGGCCGCAGCACCTGCGCGGGCACGATCTCGACGCGCCGCGTACAGGTGGAACACGCACATCACGACGAGCAGCGAACGTCGTGAGATGCCCGAGCCAGCCGCGGAACCGGCTGACCGCGCCCTCTTCCTCCTCGATGAACGCTTCCGCCTGCTTGAGCTGCTCGTCGGTGACGGTCGCCGTCGGCCGGCAGCGGCCAGCTCGGTCGCCGGCACGGCCATCGTCAGGCGGTGCGCCGCGTGCCGCCGAGACTGCGGCAGGTCATGGACACGGCGCGGCGATCATCCATGCGTCGCGCCGTTCCGCTCATTGCACCTTGACGCCCTTTTCCTCGAAGTACTTCTTCGCGCCCGGGTGGAACGGCAGCGGCGAGCGATCGACTGGTTCTTGAGCTCGATGTTCTTCGCCTCCTTGTGCACGGCGACGAGATCGGCCTTCTTCTCGAACAGCGTCTTCACGATGTCGTAGGCCATCTTGTCGCTCATCTTGTCCGAGGCGACGAGGATGTTCCAGACGTCGATGTTCGTCACCGGCTTGTCCTGGCCGGCGTAGCTGCCGGGCGCGATCGTCGCCTTCACGTAGAGCGGCCCGTACTTCTTGTTCATCGCGTCGACGAACTCGGCATGATCGATCAGCTTCATCTTGATGCCGGGCGTCGCGGCGAGGTCGGTCACCGCCGCCGTCGGCACGCCGCCGACCCAGAAGAACGCGTCGATCTTGCGGTCCTTGATCGCGTTGACCGATTCCGCGGCGCCGAGGCGCTCCTGCTTGATGTCCTTCTTCGGGTCGATGCCCATCGCCTCGAGCACGCGCAGCGCCATCACCTCGACGCCGCTGCCCGGCGAGCCGGTGGAAACGCGCTTGCCCTTGAGGTCGGCCAGCTTGTTGATGCCGGTGCCCTCGATCGGTCACCACCTGCATCCGGTTCGGATACAGCACCATCAGCGTCGCGCCTCGACCTTGTTGTCCTTGAACTTGTCGAGGCCCTGCGCCGCGTCCCACGCGGCGTCGGCCATCGCGAAGCCGACCTCGGACTTGCCCGCGCCGATGAGCTTCAGGTTGTCGACCGAGCCGCCGGTGACTTCCGCGGTCGCCTGCAGGCCCGGGACGTTCTTCGACAGGATGTTGGCCATGCCGCCGCCGAGCGGGTAGTAGACGCCGCCGGTGCCGCCGGTGGTGATCGAGATCGTTCGCCGGCTGCTGCGCAGAGAGCGGCGCCGCGAGCGCGGCCAGCAGTGCCAAGGTCGCCGCCGATGCGACGCGCATCGCATACGATGCATGCGATCCTCCTGAGACTCGGTTCGACTCGCGGCAAGTGTACGGATTCGCGCGCTCGGTCGCGAGACACGCGTGCTCCGGATCGACTCGCGCAGTCTACTCGCGCGGACCGGCCCGCACGTTCGGCGCCGCGCGTCAGCCGCGCCGCGAGCAGGTCGGGCGTCAGCGGCGGCCGCCGCTCGAGCGCGCTGACGTGCAGCGTGAACGCGCCCTGCCGGCGATCGAGGAAGTAGTTGCGCAGCGTGCGCGCGATCGTGCGAAACGCGAGCGACTCCCACGGAATCTCGCTCTCGTCGAACAGGCGCACCTCGAGGCTCTCGGCGCCCGGGCCGAAGTCGAGGTCGAGCAGCCGCGCGCGGAACATCATGTACACCTGGTTGATCTGCGGCAGGCTGATCACCGTGTAGAGCTCGCCGAGCTCGACGCGCGCGTGCGCCTCCTCGAGCGTCTCGCGCAGCGCGCCGTCCATCAGCGTCTCGCCGTTCTCGAGAAATCCCGCCGGCAGCGTCCACAGCCCGTAGCGCGGCTCGATCGCGCGCTTGCACAGCAGCACGCGGTCCTCCCACTCCGGCAGGCAGCCGACGACGATCTTCGGATTCTGGTAATGGATCGTCCCGCACTCGGCGCAGACGAAGCGCGGCAGCGTGTCGCCGTCGGGAATGCGCAGCTCGAGCTTCGACGAGCCGCAGGTGCTGCAGAATTTCACGCTGCGACAGTGAAGCCGCGCAGATGCGACGTCGGATCACAGCTTCAGGAAGTGCTCGCGGTAATAGCGCAGCTCGTCGATCGATTCGAGGATGTCGGCGAGCGCCTCGTGCTTGCCTTCCTTCGGGATGCCCTTCATCAGGTCGGGCTTCCAGCGGCGCACCAGCTCCTTCAGCGTCGACACGTCGAGGTTGCGGTAGTGGAACCAGTCCTCGAGCGCGGGCATGAAGCGCGCGAGGAACCGGCGGTCCTGGCAGATCGTGTTGCCGCACATCGGCGACGCCTTGGCCGGCACGTGCTCGCGCAGGAATGCGAGCGCCGCCGCCTCGACGTCCGCTTCGGTCGAGCGTCGCCGCCTTCACCTTGTCGATCAGCCCCGAGCGGCCGTGCGTCGCCCTGGTTCCACGAATCCATCGCGTCGAGCACCGCGTCGTCCTGGTGCACGACGTACACCGGCGCCTGCGCCACCGTTTGCGAGCGCGTGATCGGTGACGACCAGCGCGACTTCGATGATGCGGTCGGTGTCGGGCTTGAGACCGGTCATTTCGAGGTCGATCCAGATCAGGCGATTGGGGTCCTGTGGCATGGCGGGAGAGCGTAAAATGATCGCGGTCAATTTAGCATAGCGCCGCGACGATCACGTTGTCCGCGGCCGCATCGACGTGGCTGCTTCATCGCTGTTCACACTCGCATTCGTCGTCGCGCTCGCTCGCGTCGCTCGGCATCCGCTTCTGGCTCGCCGCGCGGCAGATTTCGCATGTGCGCGCGCACCGCGATGCGACGCCGCCTGCGTTCGCGAGCCGCGTCGATACGACGGCGCACCGCAAGGCCGCCGACTACACGGTCGCCAAGCAGCGGCTCGGCATGCTGGAGACGGCCGTCGATGCGGTCGTGCTCGTCGCCATCACGCTCGGCGGCGGCCTCGCCTGGCTCTTCGCGGCGACCGAGGCGCTTTCCGTCGCGCCGCATCGTGCGCGATCTGCTGCTGCTGGTCGGCGTCGCGCGTCGATCGGCGGCGTCGTCGGCGCTGCCGTTTTCGTGGTGGCGAACGTTTCGCATCGAGGAGCGCTTCGGCTTCAACCGCACGACGCTCGCGCCGTCTGGCTCGCCGACCTCGCGAAGGGCATTGCCGTCGGCGCCGTCCTCGGGCTTGCCGCTCGCGCTGCTCGTGCTGTGGCTGATGCGCAGCGCCGGCGCGCTGTGGTGGCTGTGCGCCTGGGTCGCGTGGATGGCGTTCCAGCTCCTCGTGCTCGTGCTGTATCCGACGGTCATCGCGCCGCTCTTCAACCGTTCTCGCCGCTGCCTGCGGGCGACGCGCGCGAGCGCATCGAGCGGCTGCTCGCGCGCTGCGGCTTCGCGGCGTCCGGGCTGTTCGTCATGGACGGCTCCAGGCGCTCGGGCCACGGCAACGCGTATTTCACCGGCTTCGGCCGCGCGAAGCGCGTCGTGTTCTTCGACACGCTGCTGAACCGGCTCGCACCGGAGGAGATCGAGGCGGTGCTCGCGCACGAGCTCGGCCATTTCCGGCTGCGGCACGTGGTCAAGCGCGTCGTCTGGTCGGCGCATCCTGTCGCTCGCGCTGCTCGCGCTGCTCGCCTGGCTCGCCGCAGGCGCCGTGGTTCTACGCCGGGCTCGGCATTCCAGCCAGCGACGTCGCCGCTGCGATGGCGCGCCCGGGCGTCGCGCTCGCGCTGTTCATGCTCGCGCTGCCGGTGTTCACGTTCGCGCTGGCGCCGCTGTCGGCGCGCGTATTCGCGCCGGCACGAGTTCGAGGCCGACGCATTCGCCGCCGAGCACGCGTCCGCCGACGGCGCTCGTCGCCGCGCTGGTCAAGCTCTACGAGGACAACGCGTCGACGCTGACGCCCGATCCGCTGCATTCGGCGTTCTACGATTCGCATCCGCCTGCCGCGATCCGCGTTGCGCGGCTGCAATCGGCGCCGATGCCGGCGCGCGGATGATGTGATGAACGATGGGTCGAACACTGCTCGCGCCTGCGCTCGCTGCGGCGATGACGAGCGCGCTCGCCCAGCAACCCGCACCGTTCGCCAACGGCGACCCGCAGCAGGGACACGCGCTGGTCGACAAGGACTGCCATGCGTGCCACGTGCGTCTCTTCGGCGACGCGGACACGATCTACACGCGCGCCGACCGACGCGTCAAGACGCCGGCGCAGCTGCGCGCGCAGGTTGCCGTATGCAACACGCAACTCGGCACCGGCTACTTTCCCGAGGAAGAAGAGCACATCGCCGCGTGGCTCAATCAACGCTACTATGGGTTCAAGCCATGACACTCTGCATCGAACTCCTCCACGCGATCTGTCGCAGCTCGCTGCGATGCATTGCCAAGCCGGTGCAGCCCGCCTGACCCCGGGCGAGCTCGCCACGCGCATGCAGACGCTCGCCGATTGGTCGCAGACGGACGACGGCATCGAGAAGATGTACACGTTCGACGATTACCACGCGACGATCGGCTTCGTGAACGCGCTCGCGTGGATCGCCAACCGCGAGGATCATCACCCCGATCTGCGCGTGTCGTACAACCGCTGCGTCGTCACGTGGTCGACGCACGATGCGGGCGGCGTGACGCAGAACGACGTCATCTGCGCGGCGAAGACGGATCGGCTGTTCGCCGGGTAATGCGACGCCGCGCAGCAGCGCCTCCCGCCGGAGGCGGCGCCGGCACGCACGTCGAGCCCGGGATCGTCGTCGCGGCGCATCGCCGCCACTACGCCGTCGAACTGGACGCCGGCGGCACGCTCGAATGCGTGCTGAAAGGCCGCTCGATGACGCTCGCGTGCGGCGATCGCGTGCAGGTCGCGCGCGAAGCGGCCGGCGGCGCGATCGTTGCGATCGAGCCGCGCCGCAGCCTGCTGTTATCGGTCGGACGCATTCAAGGAAAAACTGATCGCCGCGAACGTTACGCAGGTGCTCGCCGTGATCGCACCCGACGTGCCGGTCGACGAGCATTTGCTGAATCGCTGGATCGTCGCGGCGGAGACGGAGCATTGCCGGTTCGTGCTGGTCCTGAACAAGTCGGATTTGCCGGACATGTCGCGCGTTCGCCGACGCGATTCGCCTCGTATGCGGCGCTCGGGTATCCGGTCGTGCGCGTTTCGGCGACGCACGACATTTCGGGTCTGCTGCCGTGGGTCGAAGGTCAGCACAGCGTCGTCATCGGGCAGTCGGGGATGGGCAAGTCGACGCTGATCAATGCGCTGCTGCCGGGTGCCGCGGCGCAGATCGGTGAAATCTCCGACGCGCTTCGCAGCGGCCGCCACACGACGACGTCGACCGCGCTCTATCGATTGCCCGACGGCGACGGCTGGCTCGTCGACTCGCCCGGCATGAAGGTGTTCGGACTCGCGCATTGCACGCCGGACGCAATCTCGCAGGCGTTCGTCGAGTTGCGCGACCTCTTTCCGCAATGCCGCTTTCGCGATTGCCGCCACGATCGCGAGCCCGGATGCGCCGTGCAGGCAGCGGTTGCCGCGGGCCGCGTTGCCCCGCAACGGCTGGCGTTGCTCCAGACGCTGTTGCGTGAAGCGGCAATCGCACAGAACCCTGCCCGCTGACCGCCCATCAAGCCTTTTCCGCCTGGGCCTCCCAACTGAGCGGAATGTTTTGGAGCATATCGTCGACGAGGTAGTCGAGATCGCAACGACGCGCCCAACCCCAATCGCTATGGGCATGTGCATCGTCTATGCTGCGCGGCCACGTATCAGCGATCGCCTGGCGAAAGTCCGGCTTCCAGGTGATCTGAAATCCGGGGACCCGCTCCCGGATCGCGCTGAAAAGCTCCTGCGGCGTAAAACTTATGCCCGCCAGGTTGTACGATGACCTGACGCGCACGTTCGATTCCACCGCATTCATGAGTTCCACCGTGGCGCGCACTGCGTCGGGCATGTAGATCATCGGCAGGCGTGTATCGGGCTCGAGAAAACACTGGAAGCATTCGAGCTTTTTTGCCGCCTCGAAAATCGCGATCGCATAGTCGGTGGTGCCACCTCCCGGCCGCGTTCGGTAGCTGATGACGCCCGGGTATCGCAGACTCCTGACGTCAACGCCATATCGGGCGTGGTAATACTCGCAAAGGCTAGCGAGCATGCTGCTGGCGGCCACCGGCAGCATGTTCGCAACGACTTGCGAAGGGGGTGGATCGGCACCCGAGCCGAGTGACGCTCTGCTCGCTGCGCGTCTCACACGCCGAGATAGACGTTGCGGACCTGGTCGTTGGCAAGCAGGCTTTGCCCGCTTCCGGAAAGGGCGACCCGCCCCGTTTCCAGCACGTAGCCGCTGTCGCTGATGGCCAGCGCCATCTCGGCGTTCTGCTCGACCAGCAGCACGGTGACTCCTTCGTTGCGCACACGCAGGATCTGGTCCACCACGTCCTGGACCAGGCGGGGTGCGAGGCCCATCGACGGTTCATCGAGCAATAGCAGCCTTGGCTTGGCCACCAGGGCGCGCGCGAACGCAAGCATCTGCTGCTCGCCGCCGCTGAGCGTTCCCGCGAGTTGTCCGCGCCGCTCGTCGAGACGCGGGAACAGCTGGTACATCTGCTCGATGTCGCGCTTGGCCGCTGCCCGGTCACGCCGGGACAGGCTGCCCATCAGCAGACACTCGTAGACGGTGAGGTTGCGGAACACCTTGCGCCCCTCGGGCACCTGGACGATCCCTTTGCGGATGACTCGATGCGGCGGTAGCCCCGTTATGTTCTCGCCTTCGTAGGTGATCGTCCCGCCGGTCGGGGCATGTAGCCCGCAGATAGCGTTGAGCGTCGTCGTCTTGCCGGCGCCGTTAGCACCGATCAGCGCGACGATCGCGCCTTGCGCCACTTCGATGGAAACGCCCTTGAGGACCTCGATGGGTCCGTAGGCGACATGCAGGTCTTCGATTCGCAGCATCAGATCCTCGGGCGCCCGAGGTAGGCAGCGATCACCGACTCATTCGACTGGATCTCCGATGGTGTTCCCTCGGCGATCACCTCGCCATAGTTCAGCACCGTCAAGCGACGGCACACGTTCATCACCATCTTCATGTCGTGCTCGACAAGCACGACCGTGATGCCGGCCGCGCCGATCCGCTCGATGTACCGCATGAGCTGCCGGGTTTCCATCTGGTTCATGCCAGCGGCCGGCTCGTCGAGCAGAATGAGCCTGGGCTTGCCCGCCAGCGCGCGGGCGATCTCGAGAAGGCGCTGGTGGCCGTACGCGATGTTGCGGGCCAATTCCCCCGCCAGTCCGTCAAGTCCGACGAAAGCGAGGGATTGCATTGCCATCTCGTGGATGCGCGCCTCCTCGGCCCGCACCCATCGCGGCCGCAGTGCGGCGGCGATCGCTCCGGCCCGGCTCACGGTGTAGGTACCCACCATGCAGTTCTCGAGAACCGACATGTCGTAGAAAAGCTCGATGTTCTGAAACGTCCGGGCGACGCCGCGCCGGATGATTCGGTAGCTTGGTGCGCCTGTCACATCGAATCCGTCGATCGCGATCCGTCCCCCGTCGGGCTTGAATATCCCGGTGATCAGGTTGAACAGCGTCGACTTGCCCGATCCATTGGGCCCGATCAGTCCGTGGATGGTGTTCGCTTCGACCCCGAACGATGCCGCGTTGACGGCCGTCAATCCCCCGAATCGCTTGGTGACCGAAGAGACGTCAAGGACGGCCATATCGATCCGTTAACCGTGGTGTGCCGCGATCCCGCCGAAGTGCCGCGAACCGGATTGCGCGACGGCCAATGTCCGCGAGGCCGCCCGGCAGAAACATCATGAACGCGATGATCAGGCCGCCGTAGATCACCAGGCGATAGTCGGCGAAGGCGCGCAGGAACTCCGGTAGCAGGACGACCACCAGCGCGCCGATGATGGCGCCCGGCATCGAGCCCAGGCCTCCGACTACCACCATCACCACCATCTGCACCGACGTGGTGAACCCGAACAATTCCGGATTGATGTACGAGGCGTAATGAGCGTAGAGAGCGCCCGCGACTCCGGCGCTCGCGGATCCATAGATAAACGCGGCGGCTTTCTGGCGCAGCGGGTTGATGCCGCTGGCGGTCGCCGCAAGTTCGTTCTCGCGCACCGCGACCAGCGCGCGGCCGAACCGGGAGTGCACGAGCCGCCGTGCGATGAAATAGATCAGCGCCAGCGTCAGCGACGCGAGGATGAAGTATTTCTCGTCGGTGTCGATCTCGAGGGGTCCGACGTCCGGCATGGGAATTCCATAGATCCCATAGGCGCCGTTGGTAAGCCCCTTCCAGTTGATCATCAAAACGAAGACGATTTCCCCGACCGCCAGCGTCGCGATCGCCAGGTAATGTCCGCTGAGACGCAGCACGGGCGCTACCAGCGCGCCCGTAATCGCGGCGGCGATTGCCGCAAAAGGAAGCGCGACGACAAAGGGCAGCTTGAGCTTGAGCACGAGCAATGCCGACGCGTATGCCCCGACGCCGTAAAAGGCCGCGTGCCCGAAAGAAAACTGTCCGGTGTAGCCAACGATCAGCTGCAACCCAAGGGCCGAGATCGCCAGTATTGTCGCGAGGTTGACGATACGGAGCACATAGGGGTCGGCGACCCACGGGAAGGCCATCCACACGCCGATCGCGATCACCAAGGCGGACGTTTTGATCCACCGCGGCACCCCCGCTACGAGCGCCGCGATGTCGCTCGCCACGAGGACCTTGGATCCCTCGGTTATCGACCTGCCTGCCGGCATTGTCGGCCGGAAGAACAGCATCAGGATGACGAGCAGCATGCCGTACATGATGACGTTCTTGTATTCGGACGATACGACGCCGGCGGCAAGCGTCTCGACAACGCCGACGACGAGGCCGCCAACCATGGTGCCGACGATGCCAAAGCCGCCGATTGCAGCGGCGGCGAAGGCCTTGATCAAAACCGCGTGTCCGATCCCGAACGACGCGAAGAACAGTGGCGCGATCAACACTCCCGCCGCGCCGCCCAGCCCCGCGCTGATGCCGAAGGTCAAGGCGACGTTAATGCCCCGGTCAACGCCGTAAAGGGCGGCGGTGCTCGGATCCAGCGACGCGGCGCGCCAGGATATGCCGATGAGGGTCTTCTTGAAAAAAAAGTGCAGGGCCGCCATCAGCGCGAAACCCAAACCAAGAATCCACAGGTTGAGTGGTTGTACCGTGATTCCCAACACGGTGATTCCCCGTCCGAAAATCGGCGGATACGGAATCGGTTCACGGCCCCAGATGATGATCGCCGCGGCCTGGAGGGCAATCGACATGCCGAGCGTCGCGATCAGCAGATTCAGCAGCGGCGCCTTGCGCCGGAGCATGGGACGCAGGATCAGCCGTTCGAGCAGAACGCCGACCACGCCGGTGCCGAGCGTTGCAACGACAAAGGTGACGATGAACGGGCTGCCCAGCGTCGCCAACAGCGTATAGCCGATCAGCGCTCCGAGCATGACCATTTCGCCTTGGGCGAAATTGATCAGCTCCGTGGCTCGCAACGTCAGCGCAAAACCGAGCCCGACGAGGCTGTAGACACACCCGATCGTCAGTCCCGAGACGATCAACTGGATGACCGTCTGCAGGTCCATCCCGTGGGCTCTATATCGCCGCGCCGCGCGGGGCTCAGCGCGTCAGGATGACTTTCTGTCCGCCCTTGATCTGCACCTTGTACAACGGAAATATCGCATCGCCGTTCTCGGCAAAGCTCCAGGTCCCGAGAATGCCGCTGTAAGGAGTGCCCGTTCTCAGACCTGCGGCGTAATCGCGAATCGCCTTGCGATCGACCTTGCCGCTCCTGGTCACCGCCTCGAGAATGATCGATACGGTGTCATACATCTCGGCAACCCACCCGTCGGGATCGCGACCGTACTGGTCCTTGTATCGTTTCACGAATGCCTGGACCTTCGGGTCCGGATCGGCCGGCGTGAACGGTTCGACGAGCACCGCGCCATCCACCGCCTCGCCGCCCAGCTCGGCATATTTCGGGGTCGCGTTGCCGGTGTCGCCGAGGTGCTGAACCTTGAGGCCGAGCTGGCGCGCCTGCTTGGCGATCAGCGCGGAGGCGGTGTAGGAACCCGTGGCGAATAACGCCGTGGCCCCGGAAGCCTTGATCTTCGTGAGTTGCCCGGTGAAATCCTGATCCGCGCGTGGATAGCTCTCGAATGCAGCAGGCTGCATGTTCAGCGCGGCGAGCGCCGCCTTGAAGCCGGTGGCCATCGAGCCGCCGTACTCGTCGTCGGCATAGAGAACCGCAATCTTCTGGTGGCCAAGCTTCTTGACGGCATATTCGGCCAACTCCTTGGTCTGTCCCGGCGCGCCCACCGCGGTCCGGAATACCCATTCGGAGCCCTGCTGCGTTATCGCCGTGCCCACACCGAAAGTGAACTGGGGCGTCGAGTATCGGCGCGTGATCGGTACCATCGCCAGCGCGCAGGGACTATTGACGGCACCGAGGACTGCGACGACGTTGTCCTGGGTGATCATCTTGATCGTCGCGTTGACGGATTGATCACAGTTGCTCGCGTCATCGTGGGAAATCAGCTCGATCTTGTATTTGCCGCCGGTGGCGTTGATTTCCTTCGCGCGCATCTCGGCGCCGGTAAGCTGACTTTGACCCACGGCGGCGAACTGGCCAGTCAGTGCTCCGACGACGCCGATCTTGATGACCTGCTGGGTGTACGCCGGCGCCGCGATGGACAACGCGGCGAAACCGGCAACGAATGCGACGAGCTTCCTGATACGAGTCATGGTCCCCTCCTTCTTGTGTACGATATGACGGGATCAGCAACGGACCCTGCGCACGATCTCATGATCGCCGCGTGGGAGTCACCTCGAAACGGCAACAGTTCGCCCCCTCGGCACCGCACTGAATTTCTTCCGCCGCAAGCGAGTGCGAATGCCCCGTCGCATCCGCCACATATTCGATGCCGCCAACGAAGGCCGACGCGAACATGTAACAGACGCGGCGGCCGGTCTGCGGTCCATATTCGGCGACATAGACCGAGTGATCGAGCCGAATCGTGGCCGTGCCGGCGGCAGGATCGATCTTCTCGATGGTGAACTGGCCGAAGCCGCGCTGACTCACGCGCCTCAAGTAGTGCTCGAAGACCTCGACGCCCGTGAGGCCGTGGGTCTTTGCCTCGCGCGCACACCAGACCTTCGCGGCCCTGTACGTTGCCGCGTGGAAGACGGCCTGCGCGCCATCGACCCCGAATCTCCGCTCGCACTCCATCTGGATGAAGGCCCAGAAGTGACGAGGGACGAGGATCATCGGCTGGCAATCGACTGACCATGCCCCGGTCTCGGGGTCGATGACGACGGGAACCTGGAGTTCTGCCACGTCAGCTCCAGGTCTCGCCGAAGATACGGATCCAGTTTTCGCCGAGGACCTTCCGAATGCGTCGCTCGCCCCACTTGCGACGCTCCATGCCGGCGGTCAGATTCGGGTATTGCTCGATCCGCGCGAATTGCATCGGGTTCACGACCTCCTTGATCTCGAGCAGGCGGCGCCCATAGCCCTTGTCGTGGACGAAGTACTGCATGCCTTCGTCGGTCACGTCCTGCGTGAAATCGGTGCCGATGCCGACGTGGTCCTCCCCGCACACGTTGATGGTGTGCTCGATGGCGTCGAGATAGTCGTCGAGGCTCGAATCGTTGCCGCGTCGCATGAACGGCGGAAACATCGTCACGCCGACCATGCCGTCGTGTTGGGCGATCAGCCGCAGCTCATCGTCTGACTTGTTGCGCGGGTGATCCTTGAGCGTCTTCGGTGCGCAGTGCGTATAAGCGACCGGTTTTTTCGAGGCGAGGATCGTGTCAGCCGAGGTTTTCGTACCGACATGGCTGAGGTCAATCAGGATCCCCTCACGGTTGAGCGCGGCCACCAGGTCACGCCCGAAATCGGTGAGGCCGCCGTCGAAGCTCTCCAGGCACCCCGATCCAGCCATGTTCGCTGTGTGATACGTCAATTGAACGATCCGCAGCCCGAGCTCCCGGAACAGCGGTATCAGCCGCAGATCCTCACCGAAGCCGACTGAATTCTGCCAACCGAGAATGATGCCGACCTTTCCTTCCCGCTTGGCTCTGCGGATGTCGTCGACTGCATATACTTGCGTCAGGATGTCTGCATGCTCGCGGAGCCACTGCTTCCACTGCGCGATTGCCCGCATCGAGGGTTCGAAGCCTTCCCATATTCCGCAGGTGCAATTGACGGTGGTCAAACCGCCCTTGTGCATCGATTCGAAGAGATTGCGGCTCCATCGGGAAACGATCAGGCCGTCGATGACGACCGATTCGGTGTGAAGAGCGTTGCCTGCCATCTGCGACTACTCGCGAAGAGGTGTGCCAGGGAAAGGAGCTCGATAGTTCCCATCAACTGGTGATGGGTTGATCGTATCCGCATTGCACGTTTAGCGAGAGGGCACATTATCATGCAACGCGAGCCCGTCGCGTGATTATCAAACGATGCGCGGATTATCTTGGTGACGGACTTGGTGACGGACCTCGATCGAATGTCCGCCGCGTTCTACTCCATGGCGATGGCGTTCTAGTCAGCGCGCGCGTTTTTTGGCGATCCTCGCCAAAGGAGGAATCACCATGAAGCTGGACGAGATCCTGTCACGCGCGCCCAAAGCACTCATTCAGGAGCAGCGCGAGTTCTTTTTCGCGAACGGTTATCTCAAGCTCGACTGTTTTATTTCCGGTCGCTGGCTGGAGCGGCTATGCGCCGTCACCAGCACAATGGTCGAGCGCAGCCGCACGCTCACCAAGTCCGACGCGATGTTCGACCTCGAGAGGGAGCACACGGCGGAGCACCCGAGGCTGCGGCGGCTGACCCAGCCGGTGGAACACGATCCCACGTACTGGGAGTTCGCCAGTAACTCGCCAATCACGGATGTCGCGGAGGATCTTCTCGGTCCCAACGTGAAGTTCCACCACTCGAAACTGAATTTCAAAGCAGAGGCAGGCGGCGTCGAAGTGAAGTGGCACCAGGACTTCCCATTCCTGCCACACACCAATAGCGGCATGCTGACGATTGGGGTCTACCTCGATGAGGTCGAGGCGAACGCTCCGCTTGGCGTCGTCCCAGGGAGCCATGAGGGCGAGCTCTTCAGCCACTACAACGATAAGGACGAATGGGTAGGCGCGATCCAGAAGAGCGACTTCGAGCGTGCCGGGATCGGCAAGGCCGTCTACCTCACGGGCCGGGCCGGCACGATCACTGTCCACAGCGCGCGAGCGGTTCACGGTTCGGCGCAGAACGAGTCGAATTCCCCGCGCCCGCTGCTCCTGCACATGTACACGAGTGGCGACGCGATGCCGCTGACGCACAACCCCCTCTATAGCCGCTACAATTTCACGATGGTCCGCGGCCGAAGGCCGCGCTGGATCGACGTGGACCCGCGTCCGATCATGCTGCCACCCGACTTCAGCGCCCAGGAGGGTGGCTTGTTCAGGATCCAGTACCAGTAGGCGGCATGGCGGGAGCAAAGGTCAGAGTCGAGTTCGAGATCAATCCGGACGCCTTCGAGATGTTGATCCGGATCACTGAGCGCTACAATTTGCCCGACGCCTCGAAGGCGCTGCGTTGCCTGCTCGATTACGCGGCCACCGACGGCGACTGGGACGAAATTTTCAAGACGGTGCGCTGTCGCCGTTGCGGGTGACGGCCGGGCGAGGCTTGCTTTCCCCTCGCACCTGGAGTCGAATGCGGGGATGATTCCCACTCCCGAGCTTACAAGCGGCTCGGCGTCTGCGGCGCGCGACCAGCCCGCGTTCTCGATCGGATTCATTCTCGTTCCCGATTTCACGCTGACGCCTTTCTCGGCGCTGATCGACGCGCTGCGGATCAGCGCCGATGTCGGTCCGGGCAGCCGGCAGATCCACTGCCGCTGGACCATCATGGGGCGCGACACTCGCGCCGTCACGTCGAGTTGCGGCGCCAGCATCGAGCCGTGGGAGTGCTTCCGCGACCCGGCCGGGTTCGACTACATTGCCGTGACAGGCGGGCTCCTCCATCGCCGCGTGTTCGACGACGTCCCGACCTTCGAGTATCTCCGCCGCGCGGACGCCGCTGGCGTGAAGCTAATTGGCCTTTGCACCGGCGCGTTCATACTCGCGCGGGCGGGGCTGATGAGCGGGCGGCGAGCCTGCATCCATTGGCTGCACCAGAAACGCTGGGCCTCTGAATTCCCGGACATCGAGGCGGTGATCGACCAGCTCTTCGTCGTTGACCGCGATCGCATCACCTGCGCCGGGGGGACCGGGGCCTTCGACCTCGCGCTCTACCTCATCGAGCGTCACGGCGGACCGGCAAAGCAGCTCAAGCTGATGCAGTACCTGGTGATGGACGGGGCTCGACCACCCGATCACCGGTATGCACAGTTCCCCGACGAGATCCGAGACAGCCGTATCCGAAAGGCCGTACTGCTGATGCAGCAGAACCTCGCGAATCCGGTGCCTCTCAACGAGCTTGCGCGCAGGATCAACATGAGCCCGCGCCACCTCGAGCGCGCGTTTCGGAACGAGCTGGGCACGCGGCCGTCCGACTATGCTCGCCAGCTTCGCCTTCGGCACGGACTCTGGATGCTTACGAATACGAGCGTCGCGATAACGCAGATCGCGCACGAGTGCGGGTTCGCCGATGCGTCGCATTTCTCGCGGTGGTGCAGGTCGATGTTCGGCCGGTCACCGACAGATCTGCGCGCAAGCCCCCAGCGCGCCTCCTGAGTTTCAAAACCTCGCCCGTAGACTTTCGATTCACGGAGGCGGGGCCGTCGATGCGCGAACTTCGCCGGCCGGCGCCACTGGTTCAAATCGGCCAGAAGGCGCTTGATCCGCGAGACTCCACGGACCGCTGAAAAGTACGCATTTCTCGCGATCATTGAATGGATCGACACATGGTTCCGTTCGATCGGAAGCCATGCACCGCATCGTGCCGATACACGCGCGTTGAGCGAGGCGCCTTCAAGGGTCTTGGGATCGGTCCGCGCCGTCTTGCTACGGTGCCCAGTTGGCGAGCGACAGCAGGAACACGAGCAACAGCCACAGGACGAGCGCCCGCCATACGAGACCGACCGCCGATGGAAGGATTTCCGCTTCGACCGCGTCGCCGGTTCCGATGTCCGGGCCGCGGGTCGACATCGCCATCAGCGTCCGGCAGCAGGCCGCCCAGTTGCACGCCGAGCGCACCGCCACCGCTCGCAAGCACGATCCCGACGGTCTCGCCGCCATGGGCTTCGGGCCAATATCGCGCCTGCGTGCGCCAGCAGTACGCCGCGTCTTCGAAGTCGCCGACGACCGCAAACGACAATGCGGTAAGTCGCACCGGAATCCAGTCGATGAGCCACAGAAGCCGCCGCGCCGGACGCCCGAACACGAGGAGCGAGCGCGTCAGCACCGTCATGTCGTCGCCGGGGAGCGCCCCCTTCCACTCCGCGGCAAGCAATGCGGTCGCGCGATAGAGGATGGCGCCCACCGGACCGGGCAGCACCATGAACCAGAATACGACGGCAAACACCTGGCGATAGGCATCCGCGAGACCGCGCTCGATCGCGAGCCGCGCGATGTCCTGACTCGACAGCTCGGGGGCTGCGGCGCCGCGCCACGCGGCGAGCGAGCGCCGCGCGGACGCGAGGTCGCCGCTTTTGAGCGCCGCGACGATGGCGGAGACCGAGTGGCTGAAATGCCGGAAGCCCATCAGCAGATACAGTACGGCGACATTGACCAGAAATCCGAGCGCAGGATGAATCCGGTCGGCGAGCCACCAGAGCAGGCCCGCCAGCACGACCGGTGGGGCAATTGCGAGCACCGTCGCGAGGATGCCCTGTCCGAGCGTGCCGCCATTCAACCGCAGCTCGATGCCGCGCACATACGCGACTGTACGCGCGCTCGACCGACGCGCGCCATTCGAACGCACGCCATTGCTCGAGCGCGAGTGCGGCGAGGATCGCAAGCAGGCTCATCGCAACGCCGGTGTCAACGCAGCGGCTCGCGCCGCATGCCTCTGAACCATGGCGTGCCCGTTCCCCGGGCCCCTCGAATGCAACCATCGCGCGCGCAGCGCCGGCGCCGGCCAGCATCGACGAAGCCCTTAGACGTTCGATGCACGCAGCAGGGCCAGGACATGCTCGGGCAGCGGTACCGGACGCCCGCTCGAGCGATCGATCCAGACCATGCGGGCGGCGCCATCCGCACAGCGTTCACCACCCGCGAGCAATTCGTAATAGCTGCCGATGCTCGTGCGTCCCGGGTCGCCGACGTACATCCGCACCTCGACCTCGGCGGGATACACGAGCGGCACGCGAAAATTGCACGATGCGTTGACGATCACGGGTCCATGGCCGTCGTCGTAACCCCGCCCGTTCGCCAACGCGTAGGTCCATTCGATCCGCGCCTGCTCCATGTAGCGGAAATAGACGGTGTTGTTCACGTGGCCGAGCATGTCCATGTCGCCCCAGCGCATCCGCTGCAGCGATGTGTGAACCAGAACACGCTGATCGTGCAAGGCGTCGTGAAGTGCGTTGATGACTGCGTCATTATAATTGACGCCTATGCGCGCGCGGCGCGCAAACGGCCGTCGGGGTATTGTCGATGACGCGCGAAGCGATGGAATACGACGTGGTGATCGTCGGCGGCGGCCCGGCCGGACTCGCCGCTGCAATCCGCCTGAAGCAGCTCGCGGCGCAAGCATCGCGCGAAGTCTCCGTCTGCATCCTCGAAAAGGGATCGGAGATCGGCGCGCACATCCTGTCGGGTGCGGTCATCGATCCGCGCGCGCTCGACGAACTGCTGCCCGACTGGAAGGCGCAGGGCGCGCCGATCGACACACCGGTCACCGAAGACCGCTTCCTGATCCTGACCGAGCGAGAAGGCGTATCGCATCCCGTCGCGGCTGCTGCCGCCGCTCATGAGCAATCACGGCAATTACATCGTGAGCCTCGGCAACGTGTGCCGCTGGCTCGCGCAGCAAGCGGAGGCGCTCGGCGTCGAGATCTATCCGGGGTTCGCCGCCGCCGAAGTGCTGTACGGCGACGACGGTCACGTGCGCGGCGTCGCAACCGGCGACATGGGCGTCGCGAAGGACGGAACGCACAAGCCGGAGTACCAGCCGGGCATGGAGCTTCACGCGCAGTACACGCTCTTCGCCGAAGGCTGCCGCGGTTCGCTGTCGCAGGAGTTGATGCAGCGGTTCAACTGCGCGACGGCGTCGACCCGCAGAAGTACGGCATCGGGATCAAGGAGCTGTGGCAGGTCGCGCCCGGCACAGCACCAGCCGGGCCTCGTCGTGCACAGCCAGGGATGGCCGCTCGACAGCGCCACCGGCGGCGGCTCGTTCATCTATCACTTCGACGACGGCCTCGTCGCCGTCGGGCTTCGTCGTGCATCTCAACTACGCGAATCCGCATCTGTCGCCGTACGACGAATTCCAGCGCTTCAAGCTGCATCCGGCGATCCGTCCGACGTTCGAAGGCGGCAAGCGCATCATGTACGGCGCGCGCGCGATCAACGAGGGCGGCCTGCAGTCGGTGCCGCGGCTGACGTTTCCCGGCGGCGCGCTGATCGGATGCGCCGCGGGCTTCGTGAACCTGCCGCGGATCAAGGGCTCGCACAACGCGATGAAGACCGGCATGCTCGCCGCGGAAGCCGCGTTCGCAGCGCTGGGCGAGGGACGCGCGCACGACGAGCTTGACCGACGTACGGAGCGTCGTGGCGCAACGTCGTGGGTGTACGAGGATCTCTACAAGGTGCGCAACGTCAAGCCGGGGCTGCGCTGGGGCATGTGGGCCGGCACGCTGCACGGCGGCGTCCACATGTGGCTGAACGACCTCGGCCTCGGCGCGCTCGTGCCGTGGACGCTGCGCCACCGCCACGCCGATCACGAGTCGCTGCGGCCCGCGGCGGAAACGCCGCGCATCGCGTATCCGAAATACGACGGCGCGATCACGTTCGACAAGCTGTCGTCGGTGTACCTGTCGAACACGAATCACGAGGAGGACCAGCCGGTCCATCTGCAGCTGCGCGACCCGTCGATTCCCGTCGACGTCAACCTGCGCATCTACGACGGCCCGGAAGCGCGCTATTGCCCGGCCGGCGTCTACGAGTTCGTGCCCGACGATGGAGCGGCCGCGGATGCGGCGCGTGACAGCGGAGCGAGCGGCGATCCGCGCAGTCGTCCAAGCAGTCGCTACGGCTGCAGATCAACGCGCAGAACTGCGTTCACTGCAAGACCTGCGACATCAAGGATCCGCGCCAGAACATCCACTGGGTGACGCCCGAGGGCGGCGGCGGTCCCAACTACAGCGGCATGTGAGCGGTCGGCGCAATCGGCGCCGCCCCGTTTCCTGCGCCGCCGTATGTTTCCTTCGTCGTCGTATAAAAAAAGCGGCCCCGAAAGGCCGCTTCATCGATTGGGCGAGCGTCAGACGCGCGGTTCGCCGTCACGGTTCACCAGGATCGTCGCTCCCGGTGGCGCACTCATCTGCACGCGGTGCTCGCGGCCATCGAACTGGTACGTCACATCCCAGTAATCGGGCCGCGCGTTGCTGCTGACGTCGGTACAGCGCTGAACGTCCCGGCCGTAGCCGCCGTCACGGCCGACATTGCCGCCGACCGCCGCGCCCGCCACGGCGCCGCCGGCCGTCGCGATGTCCTGGCCGCGTCCGCCGCCGATCTGGTGGCCCAGAATGCCGCCGACCACCGCGCCCGCGATGGCGCCCGGTATGTTCGCGTTACCGCCGTATTCCTGCCGTTCGACCCAGCAGCGCTGCTCGGGCGGTCCGACGACCGCGCGCACCGACGTCACTTGCGCCTCGAACAACCGCTCGTCGGGACGGCGCCGGTAGTCGTATCCTTGCGCGGCGTAGCGGCGATCGTCGTTGTAGCCATACGGCGATTGTCGTTGTCGCCGTAGCGTCCCTCGACAGGACGAATGGACGATATTTCGCCGCCGAGCCCATGGCATCGAGCGAGCGATATTCGCCCGGCTGCAGGATGACGCAACGCCCGTTGAAGCCCTGCGTCTTCACACGCTTGCCAGGTGCCGCCGCTCACGACTGCAGACGACGCCCGATCGTTGAAACCCGATCCGTCGAAGTTCGAAACCGTGCGGTCGGTGGTGAACGACTGACCGCGAAAATCGTCACGCGAATAGAACGTCACCTGTGCTGCGGCCTGGGTTGCGACGACAAGGCCGACGACACTCATCGCTGCCTTCAGTGAGATGCTCATACGTTTCCTCCGGTCTCATGCACGATGCAACAGAGTCGAAGGTAGCGCAGGGTCGTTCATCAGGCTGTCGGCGCGACGTCGGACAGGCTGTAAGACATATGCTCAAAGGGACTGGCGCCGTTTCATGCCGCGAGCCATGCCGCGCCGCGAACGCCGCTCGAATCGCCATGGGCGTGCCGTACAACTTGCGTATCGACGCGATCGCTGAACACCCAGCGGGTCCATAACCGCGGCACCGATTTGTACCAACGGTCAACATTCGACAGGCCGCCACCGAGCACGATGACGTCCGGATCGACGATGTTGATGACATGCGCGAGCGCGCGCGCGAGCCGTTCCTCGTAACGCGCGAGCGTAGCGTCGCACGCTGCGTCCTGTTGCCCGGCGCGGGCGACGATCTCCGGCGTCGCCGATGCGTCGCCGGGTACGTGGGCGTGATGATCGCGCGCGAGCCCCGGACCCGACAACCAGGTTTCGATGCACCCGTGCTGGCCGCAGAAGCATGCCGGTCCCGGCCGCTCGTCATCGTTCGGCCACGGCAACGGATTGTGCCCCCATTCGCCTCCGATCGCGTTGCGCCCTTCGAGCACGCGACCGTTGACCACGATCCCGCCGCCGACACCGGTGCCGAGGATGACGCCGAACACGACGCCCGCGCCGCGGCCGGCGCCATCGGTCGCTTCCGACAACGCAAAGCAGTTCGCATCGTTCGCCATCGCGATCGGGCGGCCGAGGCGCGCTTCGAGATCGCGCTTGACCGGCATGCCGTTCAGGCACACGGAATTCGAGCCGCGCAGCAGGCCGGTTGCGCGCGACAACGATCCCGGCGTGCCGATACCGACACTTGCCGTCGCCGGCACGCGCGCCGCACGCCTGCTCCGCATCCGCGACGAGCGTCGCGACGAGCGCGAGGATGGCGTCGTAGTCGTCGGGCGGCGTCGGCTCCCGGCGCCGCAGCTTCTCCCGGCCGTCCGCATCGAGTGCGATGATCTCGGTCTTGGTGCCGCCGAGGTCGATGCCGATGCGCAGCGTTCCGGCGCGCGCGCGCGAGCGCATCCGTGCGCGCGAACACTTCCACGCCGCCGGGGGCGCGGCGTTTTGCGACTTCGCCGCGCGCTTCCATGTGCGTCAGCGCGCTGCGCACCTCGTCGGCGGTCACCGACGCGACGGCGCCGACGGCCCATCCCGCGATTCCCTCCACGGTGTCCGCTGCCGCGGGGTGAGTCGCGAGGTAGCGGCGTATCGCATCGATCAGGGATTCGTAGCGTGTTGCGTGAACAGGGGGTTCATGAGGCATGATGTCCGGCCGGCAGGCAGCTCCAAGTTGACGTTGTGAACGCCATGCTGAATATTACCGGCTCGCCCGGACAGGCGCGCACGGCAGCACGACGCGGCACCGTGACAATCATCTTACAAGGGAGCATCCGGATGAACGATCAAGAGCGCCGGGCGCGTGCCGCAATCCGGCGCGCCGCGTCGACGATCATGGCGGTCGCGACGCTGTCACTCGGCACGTTCGTGCTGCCTGCATCCGCGCAGCAGCTCAACGTCATCTGCCCGGTGCAGGCCGAGTGGTGCAACCTCGCCGCGACCGAGTTCGAGAAGGAAACCGGCATCAAGGTCGCCGATGACGCTCAAGGGATCGGGCGAGTCGTTTGCGCAGATCGCCGCGGAGAAAGCCAACCCGAAGCTCGACGTCTGGTTCGGCGGCACCGGCGATCCGCATCTGCAGGCGGCCGAACAGGGATTGCTCGAGGAATACAGGTCGCCGATGCTCGGCTCAGCCTGCAGCCGTGGGCGCAGAAGCAGGCGGAGCAATCGAAGTACCGCACGGTCGGCATGTACCTCGGCGTGCTCGGCATCGGCTACAACACCGAGCTGCTGGCGAAGAAGAAGCTGGCGGCCCCCGCCTGCTGGCGCGACCTGGTCAAGCCCGAGTTCGCCGGCGACGTGCAGATGGCGAACCCGAATGCTTCGGGCACCGCGTACACGGCGATCGCGACGCTCGTGCAGGTGATGGGCGAGGACGACGCGTTCCGGTACCTGAAGGCGCTGCACAGGAACATCAACAACTATCCGCGCTCGGGCGTCGGACCGATCAAGGCGGCGGCGCGCGGCGAGACGCTCGCGAGCGTCAGCTTCATCCACGACGTCGTCACCGAGGCGCAGGCGGGCTTTCCGGTGAAGGCGGTCGCGCCGTGCGAGGGCACCGGCTACGAAATCGGCTCGCTGTCGATCGTCAAGGGCGCGCGCAACCTCGACAACGCGAAGAAGTTCTACGACTGGGCGCTGACGCCGAAGGCGCAGGCGCTCGGCGCCCAGGCGAAGCAGTTCCAGATCCCGTCGAACGTCGAGCGCGCCGGTGTCGCCGCTGTCGCCGAAGGTCGCCGACATCAAGCTCATCAACTACGACTTCGCGAAATACGGCACGACGGCCGAGCGCAAGCGGCTGCTCGAGCGCTGGGACCGCGAAGTCGGCTCGCAAGCCAAATGAAACGATTCCTGGTCCTCCTCGCTGCTCTGCGCGCCGCTCGTCGCGCGGCGCGCAAGGGCAGCTCAACCTGTACTGCAGCTCGCCGAACACCGCGTGGTGCCAGGGCATGGCGGTCGGCTTCGAGAAGGCGACCGGCACGCGCGGTCGCGGTCGTGCAGAAGGCGACCGGCGAAATGTTCGCGCAGGTCAAGGCCGAAGCGGCGAATCCCAAGGGCGACATCTGGTGGGCGGGCGCCGCCGACGCCTACCTGCAGGCCGCGGAGGAAGGGCTGCTCGACGAGTACCGCTCGCCGAACGTCGCGCAGCTCTACGACTGGGCGCAGCGCATCACCGAGCTGTCGAAGGGCCGCGTGTCCGGCGTCTACGGCGGCATCATCGCGCTCGGCTACAACACCGAGGTGATGGCGCAAGCAAGAAGCTGCCCGTTCCGAAATGCTGGAAGGACCTGGCGAACCCGGCCTACAAGGGCGAGGTGATGCTCGGCAATCCGAACTCGTCCGGCACCGCCTACCTGATGCTCGCGACGCTCGTGCAGGTGTTCGGCGAGGACGAGGCGTTCCGCTACCTGCGCGCCGTCCATCCGAACGTCAACCAGTACGCGCGCTCGGGCATCGGCCCGATGACGGCCGTGACGCGCGGCGAAACTGCGCTCGGCAGCACGGTCCTGCACGGCGTGATCAACGAGATCGTGCGCGGCTTTCCCGGTCGAGCCGGTGCTGCCGTGCGAAGGCGTCGGCTACGAGATCGGCTCGATGGCGATCATCAAGGGCACGCGCAACGCCGACGCCGCGCGGAAGTTCGTCGACTGGGCGCTGTCGCCCGAGGGCGCAGAAGATCGGCCTCGACGTCAAGGAATACGCGATTCCGACCAACCGCAGCGTCGCCGCTGCCGCCGCAGGTGCCGCACGCTGACCGACGATCAAGGTCATCGACTACGACTTCGCGAAATACGGCTCGTCAGCGAGAGCGCAAGCGCCTGCTCGAGCGCTGGGAGAAGGAAATCAACTCGGCGTCGCGATGAGCCGCTGCGCGCCGGCTCGCCGTCGCGTCTGGCTCGCCGCTCGGTCGCGATCGGCTTCCTCGCTCGTCCCGTGGTACGCGCTGCAGGACAGCGTGCTCGGCGTCGGCGTGGCTGCGCGACTACGTCGGCAAGGACAACGCGCCGGCGCTGGTGCAGGCGCTCGCGTCACGGGCGCGCGTGGCTGCTGCCGATCGGCGTCGCTGCTCGCCGCCGGCGTTGCTGTCCGCCGTGCGCGAGGTCGCGCGCGACGCGCGCCAACGCGCTGATCGCGATCGGCGGCGCTCGGCTTCGTCTACCTGCTCGCGCAAGGCTTCGCGATCGGCCCGCGCGGCTTTTCGTATCGCGTGGCTCGCCGCGCGTTCGGCGCCGCTCGCCGGCGGCCAGTACGGGATGGGACTCGGCGCGGCGCTGGCGGCGACGCGCGTTCGCGATGCTGTTCGCGCTCGGGCTCGCCGAGCGCGGCGCGTTCAAGGGCGATGCGTTCGTCGCCTGCAGCGTCGTCGCCGTCAGCGTGCTGGTCGCGATCTTCACGTTCTTCCCGGTCGCGACGATCCTCGTCCAGGCGGTCGCAGGACGGCGACGGCGCGTTCTCGCTGCACGCGTTCGCCGCGCGGCTGTTCACCGAGAAGATCTGGGGCGTCGGCTGCCTCGCCGGCGACGACGCGCTGCGGCGTCGCGTGGAACACGCTGATCCTCGCGCTGCTCTGCGCCGTCGTCTGCACGGCGCTCGGCCTCGCGTTCGCGCTGATCGTCACGCGCACCGGCTTCCGCTACAAGAAGGCGCTGCGCGTGCTGTCGGTGCTGCCGATCATCACGCCGCCGTTCGTCATCGGCCTCGGCCTGATCCTGATCTTCGGCCGCTCGGGCCTCGTCAACCAGTTCCTCGAATGGGCGTTCCACATCGAGCCGACGCGCTGGATCTACGGCCTGCAGGGCGTGCTCGTCGCGCAGGTGTTCGCGTTCACGCCGATCGCGTTCCTGGTGCTGATCGGCGTCGTCGAAGGCGTGTCGCCGTCGCTGGAGGAAGCGGCGCAGACGCTGCGCGCCGATCGCTGGCGCACGTTCGTCGACGTCTCGCTGCCGCTGATGCGGCCCGGGCCTCGCGAACGCGTTCCTGATCAGCTTCATCGAGTCGATCGCCGACTTCGGCAACCCGATCGTGCTCGGCGGCAACTTCGGCGTGCTGTCGACCGAGATCTTCTTCTCGGTCGTCGGCGCGCAGCTCGACCAGGGACGCGCGGCGACGCTCGGCATCCTGCTGCTGCTGTTCGCGCTCGGCGCGTTCTTCGTGCAGCGGCGCGTGCTCGGCCGCAAGGTCTACACGGCGCTGGCCGGCAAGGGCGATGCGGGCCTGCCGACGCCGCTGCCCGACGGCGTGCGGCGCTTCTGCTACGGCGTCGCGCTGCCCTGGGCGCTGCTGACGATCGTCATCTACGCGATGGCGTTCGCCGGCGGCTTCGTCGAGACCTGGGGCCGCGACTACACGCCGACGCTGCGGCACTACGTCAAGGCGTTCGGCATCGAATGGGGACCGCACGGCATGCATCTGGGCCGGCGCCGCGTGGAACTCGTTCTGGACGACGGTGAAGCTCTCGGCGATCGCCGCGCCGCTCACCGCCGCGCTCGGCATCCTCGCCGCCTACCTGCTCACGCGGCAGAAGTTCGCCGGCCAGTCGGCGTTCGAGTTCGGCACGATGCTGTCGTTCGCGATTCCCGGCACGGTGATCGGCGTGTCGTACATCCTCGCGTTCAACGTGCCGCCGATCGAGATCACCGGCACCGCGCTGATCCTCGTCGTCTGCAACGTCTTCCGCAACATGCCGGTCGGCGTGCGCGCGGGCATGGCGTCGATGGCGCAGATCGACCGGAGCCTCGACGAGGCGTCGACCACGCTCGGCGCGCGCGGCTTCACCGACGCTGCGCACGATCCTGCTGCCGCTGCTGAAGCCCGCGGTCGTCGCCGCGCTCGTCTACAGCTTCGTCCGCGCGATGACCACCGTGTCGGCGGTGATCTTCCTCGTCTCCGCCGCAGTACGAATGGGCGACGACGTACATCATCAACCGCGTCGTCAACGGCGACTACGGCGTCGCGATCGCCTACAGCTCGGTGCTGATCGTGCTGATGCTGGTCGCGATCTGGCGTGATCCAGATGCTGGTCGGCGAGCGGCGGCTCGGCCGGCGCGCGGCCGGTGTCGCGTCCGCAGGCGCCGGGCGTCGGCGCAGCTCGGCGCGAGCGCCGCGTGACCATCGGACCGCGCCACGCGCCTGCGATGAAAGCCGCCTCGATCGAATTCCGCGACGTGACCAAGCGCTACGGCGACGTCGCCGCCGTCGACGACGATCTCGTTCACGATCGCCGCCGGGAACGCTCGTGACGCTGCTCGGGCCCGTCGGGCTGCGGCAAGACGACGATGCTGCGCCTGATCGCCGGGCCTCGAGCTGCCGACGCACGGGCACGATCCGCATCGGCGGCGCGCGACGTCACGCACGTGCCCGCCGCCGAGCGCGACGTGTCGATGGTGTTCCAGAGCTACGCGCTGTTCCCGCACATGAGCGTGCTCGAGAACGTCCGCTACGGGCTCGTCGTGTCGAAGATGCCGCGAGCGCAGGCCGACGAGCGAGCGCGCGCCGCGCTCGCAGACGGTGGGCCTGACCGGCTTCGACGCGCGGCTGCCCTCGGAGCTCTCGGGCGGCCAGCAGCAGCGCGTCGCCGTCGCGCGCGCGCTCGTGCTCGAGCCGTCGGTGCTGCTGTTCGACGAGCCGCTGTCGAACCTCGACGCGCGGCTGCGCCGCCAGATGCGCGAGGAGATCCGCGAGCTGCAGCAGCGGCTGTCGCTGACCGTCGTCTACGTCACGCACGACCAGGCCGAGGCGATGGCCGTGTCCGACCGCATCATCGTGATGAACAAGGCGGCGATCGCGCAGGAAGGCGCGCCGCGCGAGCTCTACGAGCAGCCGCGCGATCCGTTCGTCGCCGGCTTCATGGGCGACGCCAATCGCGTGCGCGGCATGCTGACGCACCGCAACGGAACGCACGGCGACGTCACGCTCGGCGCAGCGACGCTGTCGCTGCCGCATCGCGGATTGCCGGACGGCGAAGTCGAACTGTCGATTCGCCCCGAATCGATCGCGTTGCATCCAGCCGGCGCGACAGCGCTGTCGGGCACCGTGCGCAAGGCCGCGTACCTCGGCGGCATCATGGAATACACGCTCGACACCGGCATCGGCGAGCTGTTCGCCGTGTCGACCGCGGTCGAGCGGCCCTACGCAGTGGGCGACGGCGTGTCCGTCGAGCTGGCGCGCCATGGCGTCGTGCTGATTCCTCCGGAGCGCTGCCAGTGGACCCGCGTGACCTCGACGCGCGCGCACGCTTCGCCGCACAACTGGCACGCGACGCGGGCGCGCTGGCGCTGCGCTACTTCAACCGCGAGCTCGCATTACGCCGCCGAATCGAAGGGCGAGCAGCAGGACTGGGTGAGCATTGCCGATCGCGCGGTCGAAGCGCACTGCCGGTCGCAACTGGCCGCCGCGTTTCCCGGCGATGCGATGCTCGGCGAGGAAACCGGCGGGCCGCTCGCGGACCATCAGTGGATCATCGACCCGATCGACGGCACGCTCAACTTCGTGCACGGCGTGCGCTACTGGTGCGTGTCGATCGTGTTCATCGCGAATGGTGAGCGGAAGATCGGCGCCGTCTACGATCCGCCGCACGACGAACTGTTCTTCGCAACGGCGGGCGGCGGCGCGACACTGAACGCGCATCCGATGCGCGTGTCGGCGTGCGCGAGGCTCGACCGCGCGCTGATCATGCTGGGATACGTGCAGCGGCACGATGTCGACGCGCATCTGCGGCTGCGGCGCGAGCTCATTACCGGCGGGGCGGAAGTGAAGGACCACGGTGCGGGCGCGCTGATGCTCGCCCATGTCGCGGCCGGGCGATTCGACGCGTACCTGGAACCGCACATGCATCCGTGGGATGCCAGTGCCGGGTTGCTGATGGTCGAGGAAGCGGGCGGCCGCGTGCTGCCCTATCCGGGCAGTCGCGGGCTGCGCGCGGGGGCGCGGTCATCGCGAGCGCACCGGCGCTCTACGACCGCCTGCTACGCAATGACCGGCTGGTAAGTCAGAGCTTGAGCTGGCCGCTGTACCAGTACTTCCTGCACGTTCACCAGGTCGCGCCGGACGGCGGGCGGAAAGCCCGCGCGGCCACCGCGCCGGTCGGTCAGCAGCTCCTCGAACAGCTCGGGCGCGCCGCGATGATCGTTCCACTGAACGGCGATCAGGTTGCAGATGCGCGGATACTGGCTCGCGAGCGCGCAAGGCGCTCTTGCGGTCGGGAAACCGTCGAACCACTTTTCGGTGAGCGGCAGCATGTGATCGGCCGGCCTGGCTTTGCGAACGCTGGTCCAGTCGGTCGATGGCTCGCGCTTCGACTGCGGCGCGACGTTGTCCGCGTGCAGGCGCGGCACCGCTTGCACGACGTCGTTCATATCCTTCCAGCCACCTCTGCTGCCACTGTAGATCGACATGATTTCTCCGGCGTGTCCCGGCGTTGGCGCGGCCGGCGCTTCGCATCGTGCCGGGCCGAACCGTATCGCCGCCCCGACGGGCCCTAGCATGCCACGGCTCGCCGGCCGGCTTCAAGCGTTAATTTGCTGCCGGCGCCTCACCATGGCGGTCCAGCGGACGCACCGGAGCGCCCCGCGATCCGGACTGCTCACGGCAACGAGCAGAACACCGGACCTTCGATGATCCAGCCCTTCCAGCAGCATCTCGCCGATTTCGCTGTGGCTCGTCAGGTAGCGGTGGTTGGCCTCCCCGCCCTTGCCGTTGTTGTACATGCGGACCACCGGTACGCGGTTCGGAGCACATGCGCCGATTTCGTTCGGCATCTCCGCGCGAAATGCGATGCCCTCGAAGATCCACAGCGGGTTGTTCATCACCGCCGCGCATTCGTTGGCGAGGATCGTGAAGAAGTGCGAATTCGGACCGACGCCCGGCACGCCGAAGAAGCGGCATGCCTGCAGCGCCCGCGGCATTATCCGGCGAATAGACCTTGAACGCGTAGCCGGTGCGCTGCCATCCCGGAATGACGCCGTCATCGAGTATCGCCACTTCGATCGGTTCGGCGGTCATGAAGTAATGATCGAGCGACGCGTTGTAGTACTCAATCACCGAACGCTCGCCTGCGCCCGGCGGCGAGCGGTTTCGCACGATCGAGCAGCAGGACGTCGTCGCCGCCCCCCGCCACTTGCGTCATTCGCGCGCTGGTGGCGCGCGCAAGCGGGTCGTCGTCGACATACGCGCCCAGGAACGTGAGCGACCACGTGAAGATGTCCGGTCCGACGACGGCACGTCGAACCCGTGCCGGACGCCGGAGAGCAGTACCAGTTGCCGAACATCGGTGAGGCGCGTCATGCCGAGCGCGGTCATCGTCGCGCGGGGGCCGTCGATGTCCTCGCTGCCCGCGATTGCGAGGTACGGCAGATCGACGTTTTCGAGTCCCTCCTGCTCGCGCCCGAACGCCGGCAGCAGCGGCTGCCCGAAATAGGGAACGTAACCGACGGCCGCCTTCAGCCGCGTGTCGTTCATGATGGCCTTGGACGACAGGCCCGGCCGATACGGTGAGCCGGGCGCCGCGCATCAGCAGCAGCGATTCGCCGCCGAGGCTGCCGCCGAAGCCGCCGATGCGATCCGGATCGATCCGCGCCGCGTAGCTCGGATCGGCCAGCACTGCATCGAGCGCGGCGCGCAGCGTCTGCGGCCGAATGGCCTGCATCGCCGTGTAGTTGGAAAAATTCAGGATCGCCTGAACAAGGTCGTCGAAACTGTCGAGACGAACATTGGTGATGCGCGAGTCGCCATGAAACGGCGCGATCGCGACATAGCCCTGGCTGGCGAAGATCTTCAGCGCATCGATGTAGTCACTGGAGATCGGGCTGCCGCCCAGCCCGTGCGAGAACAGCAGCACCGGAAACCGCTCGCGATCGTCGGCAAAGATCGGCGACTCGGCGCCGCGTTGCATGTGGGGCACCGACGTCCCCGTCGGCAACGGATAGTCGGCACGGCCGTTGGCAGCCGATGTCGGGTAGCAGACGAGCGTGCCGAACGACAGCGTGCGATTGCGAAAGTCGCCATAGAGCTCGCGGTCATCGGGAAGCGTGACGTTCGACGACGAGTGCGTGCGCCGGATCGACTCAACAGGTCGGTGACGTAGCCCGAGCCATTGCCGCCGCGTCCTTCCCAGTAGGCGGGCGCGTCGCTGCCGGACGCGACGCGCGAGAAATCCTGCTCGATGTTGCTGCAGCCGACCGGGTAGCGCCCCGCCCCGATCGGTTGCACGATGCCGACCACGTCGTTGTACGACTGTGCATGCGCGCCGTCGACGGCGACGAAAAGCGCCGCGACCAACGCCAGGGCGATGCGAATCAGGCTGGACATGCGTCGATCCATTGAAGGAACGGCGCAAGGGGATGCGCCCTGATGGCGTAGACGCGCAAGGGCCGCGCGCGGTTCCGTGCGAACGGCCGGTTCAGAATTGGTCCGCTGGAATCGTCAGCACCGTGGCGCTGCCATTCACGACCGATTCGCGAAAAAGCATCCGCTTGCGGCAGCAGGCATTCCGCGTAATAGCGGGCGGTGGCGATTTTGGTGCGCAGGAACGTTGCGTCGCCGTCTCCCGTTTGCAGCTTGTCGACGGCCACCTTGGCCGCACGGCCCATTTGCCAGCCGCCGGCGCAGAGCCCCCACAGCTTGAGGTATGGCACCGAGCCGGCGTGTGCGGCGCGCGGATTCGTGCCGTACGTCTGCACCATCCAGTCGATCGCGTTCTGCAGCGACGCTGTTGCCGCGGCGAGATCGCAAGCCGATGGAATTGAGCGAGGGATCGGACTGCGATGCGAGGCGCGCGGCCACCTTGTCGATCTGGGCTGCAACCAGTCGTGCCGTTGCGCCGCCATCGCGCGCCGTCTTGCGCCCGATCAGGTCGTTCGCCTGGATGCCGGTCGTGCCTTCGTAGATCGTGATGATCCGCGCGTCGCGATAGTACTGCGCGGCGCCCGTTTCCTCGATGAAGCCCATGCCGCCGTGCACCTGAACGCCGAGGTACGTGACTTCCTGCGCGGTTTCCGTGCACCATCCCTTGACGATCGGAATCATCAGGTCGACGAATGCCTGGTGCTGCGCGCGTGCCGCCGGCTCGGGTGCGTGGTGCGCGTTGTCGATCGCTGCCGCGGTGACGTAGCCGACCGCGCGCATCGCCTCGGTGTAGGCGCGCATCGTCATCAGCATCCGCCGGATGTCCGGGTGCTCGATGATCGGTCCCGCCTTGGCCGCCTTCTCCGCACCGGGCGCCCTGCCCTGCACGCGATCGCGCGCGTACGCGACCGCGCGCTGATACGCGCGCTCGGACGAGCCCGACGCCTTCCATGCCGACCGAGAAGCGCGCCTGGTTCATCATGATGAACATGTACTCGAGGCCGCGATTCTCCTCGCCGATCAGGTAGCCGATCGCGCCGCCGTGATCGCCGTATGCGAGCACCGCCGTCGGACTCGCGTGAATGCCGAGCTTGTGCTCGAGCGACACGCAGTGCACGTCGTTGCGCGCGCCGAGCGAGCCGTCGGCGTTGACCAGGAACTTCGGCACGAGGAACAGCGAGATGCCCTTGACGCCTTCGGGCGCGTCGGGCGTGCGCGCGAGCACGAGATGGACGATGTTGTCGGTGTAGTCGTGCTCGCCGAACGTGATGAAGATCTTCTGCCCGTAGAGCTTGTAGCTGCCGTCGTCCTGCGGCACTGCGCGCGTGCGCACCGCGGCGAGATCCGACCCCGCCTGCGGCTCGGTCAGGTTCATCGTCCCCGTCCATTTGCCGGAGACCATGCTTCGGCAGGTACATCGCCTTCTGCTCGGGCGTGCCGCACAGCTCGATCGCTTCGATCGCGCCTTGCGTCAGCAACGGGCACAGGTCGAACGCCATGTTCGCCGCGTGCCACATTTCCTCGACCGGCGTCGCAACGAGCTGCGGCAAGCCCTGCCCGCCGAAATCCGCGGATCTTGGTGAGTCCGTTCCAGCCGTTCTCGGCAGTACTGCGCGATAGGCCGCCTTGAACCCCGCCGGCGTTTGAACCGTGCCATCGGGCAGCAGCTTCGAGCCTTCGCGATCGCCCGACGCATTGAGCGGATCGAGCACCTCGGTCGCGAACTTGCTCGCTTCCTCGAGGATCGCCGTCACCGTGTCGGGCGTCGCATCCTCGAATCCCGGCAGCGAAGCGACCTGCGACAAGACCCGCCAGCTCGTTCAGCACGAACTGCATGTCGGCGAGCGGTGCGTGATAGGTGCTCATGCGCGTCCAATATCCATTGTGGTGGCTTCGCTCGTCATTTGAATGCCCGTACCATTGCTATTTTACGTGGCAGCGAAAGCGTCCGTTCGGAAGGCGGCTCTTTACGGTGCGCCGCGCGCGCTTCGGACCAGTGGTGACTAACGGCGCAGATAAAGCCGTCGCGAGCGCGACGAACTCCGCGTCGTAAGCAGTCAGCGTACGCTCGATCATGACGCTGTCGACAGCGTCGCCGTCGATCAAGCGCCACAGGGCCTGTCAGAAACCGAGTCCCTCCAGGAATCGGTCGACGGGCGCCGTCCACAGCCAGCTACCGCGTGCAAGCAGCTGATGACCGTCGGCATGAGGCACTGGATCGGTCATGATGAACAGCGCCCGACTGCCTCCCGCCGCGAAGGCACGATGCCATGCGCGCGGCCATTCGGCACCCCAGTACATGTCATTCTCCGCATACAGCCACAGGCTCGGCACGCGCGTGGTCCTGCCGTACGTGGACATGAGCGCCTCCATTTCCTCCGAGCCGCAACTGTGGGCGGGCGCCCGCCCTCCGTCACCGCCGGTACCGCCCGCGAAGTTGATCGAGGCCACAACCCCCGCTGGATTGCTCGCCGCGGTTGCGACGGAAGTAAGGCCACCCATCGAAGTTCCGACGAGCACGACTCGATTCGCGTCCGCCCACGGCTGTTGCCTGATCCAGTTCAGGGTGGCCAGCACCGCTTCCGTTGCCGCTGCCGCCGCGCGACCGAAGTGCAGCGGTCCCCAGCAGTTGCCGAAGACGTCGTAGCGCACGCCCGAGTCCTCGCGATCGATGCCGCCCGTTTCACCATAGCCCGGCCGAATGGGGGCGACAACCGCGAAGCCCTTTGCCAGCCAGTAACGAACGTGGCTGCGGAGATCGGGGATCTTCGTGCGGCTGCGTTCGAGGTAGGTTCCCGACCGGCCATGCGAATAGATCAGCACGGGCAACGGCCCATCGCCCGCCGGCCGAAACACGCCCGCGACCATGCGCACGTCCGCCCCCAGTCCACCTGCGCCAGCGACCGGGATGTGCACGATCTCCGGCGCGACCTCGGCAGCGCAGGTGCTGCAAAAACCCATGCACAGCAGTATCGACAGGCAAGCGCGAATGGCGCCCAATAACGCATTCATCAATTCACTTCCCGTGGGTGATGGCCATTCGCGCGCAAGCGAGCCCGGAGCGGATATATTGCTCCTTAACCGGACTCGAGCGCGATCAAGCAGACCGCGCTTACCGTCGTCACCCGAAAGAGCAAGCGATGCGCCGCCCCGATACTCTCCGGCATTTCTCGATGATTCGCGGCTTCCACCTGGCCGACTTCTTCACGCTGGGCAACGCGGCCTGCGGCATGGTGGCCGTATTTTTCGCGATGATCTACGTCGGAAGCCATGCGGCAGTCCATTTCCTCATTGCCGCTGCGATGGCGCCGGCGGCGTTCGTGTTCGACGTGCTCGATGGTCGTATCGCCCGCTGGCGGCGCGAGCATTCGGCGCTCGGCCGCGAGCTCGATTCCCTGGCCGATGTCATCTCGTTCGGCGTCGCGCCCGCTGCGCTCGGATTCGCGGCCGGGCTGCGCGGCGGCTGGGACCTGATTGCGCTGATCTACTTCGTCTGTTGCGGCGTGAGCCGGTTGGCCCGATACAACGTGACGGCCGAAAGCCTTTCCGGGGGCGGCGACAAGGTCGCCTACTTCGAAGGGCACCCCGATCCCGACCAGCGTGCTGCTCACCGCCGTGCTCGCCGTCGCCGCGTGGTACGGCCGCCTGGACGACAATATCTACGGGGGCGCGTGGACGCTCGGACCCTGGGAGCTGCACCCGCTGGTGCTGCTGTTCGTCGCTGTCCGGAACGCTGATGATCAGCAAGACCCTGCGCATTCCGAAGTTCTAGCTAGGACGTCGACGAACGCTTCGCGCGTTCGTGTGGCCGTTCGCCGGAGGATACAGGGACTTCAGGACGCGTCAAAAATACGCGAGCAGTCGACCGCACGTGATGACCCCGATCCACAGCACGAGCGACAGGGCCGCGGCGATGCGCACGCGCGGCGGCGGCAACGCGTCGACCGGCCATTGGGACGCCCGCTGCAATACACCGACGCGCAGCACAGCCGCGTTGACACCCGCGGTGAAGATCAGCGCCATCTTGAGCAGGAACACCGGCTGCTCGATGAACTCGCTCGCATGCGCCGTGAACATCATGAGCCCTGACGTCGCAGCCAGCGCAAAGCCGAGCAACGACCACGGCACGGCATAGCCGACAAGCGCCGCGGCGGGCACGCGGCGTCCCGCGCCGATCAGGCGCAGATCGACGATGGCAATCGATCCGAACAGCAACGCGAGCCCGACGATATGAACGGCCTCCGTGATCGGATACGCCCACAGCGCTTCGCGCATGAAGCGGCCGAAGCCGGTCGCTTCGACGGTGTGCAGCGCCGAGGCCATCGCCGGGCGCGCCTTTAGCGCAGCTCGACCGTCTTGCCGGCGACCGTAATGCGCTCGGCACGCATCTCTTCGGGCTTGTTGCGGTTAGGGTAGCCCTCGACTGTCGCCGTCGAGCCCACCTTGAGCGCGTCGCGGCTCAAGCCACGGTTGTCCATCCGCGAGGGTGGCGCGAGCACGGCAATCCAGATTTTGTCGGGCGTCTGCAGCTTCACGTAGCCGTGCGGGTGCTCATAGCCCGCTTCCTGGATAGTGCCGGTCAGCTTGAGGGTCTGGCTCGCGTCGTATTCGCTCCAGCCATGGTGCGCGTACGCCAGCGGCGACACGGCCAGCGCAGCGACGACGGTCCAGCGGAAGAAGTTCGTCATCGTAGTTTCCTTTGGCAAATGGTTAGCTACTTCAGGCGTTGCTGCGTTCCGCAAGTTCCGCGACGTTGTCGCGAGCAGTCGCTCGACTCGACCGGCGCGCCGGCGATCGGCAAGGGATGGCCGTCTGCATCCTGCTAAGTTGCTGGCCGCACGACGAGCGCCGCATATGCACGCCCGAACAGGTTCGCGGCTGAATATCGAATCCGGGAGAAATACCGAAAGGACTTCCGCAGTGGTACGAAGACGACATCCGAACGCGACGTGGCCGCCACATACGGTGCCGTGCCCATACGCGATACTCATGTGCAGGTCCGCCCCATCTGAAGAAACCGTGCCGGCGAGCGTCAGAATCTCGACCGGGCCCTCAAGTGTTCTGCGGCCCGAGCTTGCCTGCAAGCCGAAGTCGAGTCGAGCTAAAGCTTCCGATGCATTCAGTCGCAAACCACTCCTAACTCGGGATCACTCCGCCGCGACCAACAACGATGCGGCGCGCCTCAACCACGCCGCCAGGCTTGACAACGCCATTAGCCGTGACGCTCGCACCCGGCTTGAGTTCGCTCCTCTCGGCCGTGAGGTAGGTCAGAACGGCGGCGTCGGGGCCAATGATGATCTTCTTCTCGCCACCCTTGTACCTCACCGTCAGGAGTTGCCCTTCGATACTCGTTACGATTGTGTCAACCGTGGCGTTGGTCATCGTGGTGCCTGGTCGGTCCCACGGCCGATGCCCTTCTCCCAGCCCGCGCATGGATTCCGGGAAGATCACCACCCGGATCGCTCGCTGGCTGGCGTCGGGTTGGGGCGTCGCGCCGACGCCGATGAAAGTGCCGGCCTTGATATCGGCAAGGCTCGCCTTGACCAACGCGAACACGGTTGCATCGGCCGGAACGTTCACCACTCTCTCGGATTGGGCTGTCTGACTGATGACCAGGTTCGCACCATCGACTCGCTCGACCGTTCCGATAACGCGAGTAGTCTGCTCGACCTGCCCCAAAACGGGCGAGATCCCGATTGCGGCCGTGAGGCCGAAAATCGTCAGGAAATCGAATATCGTCGTGCGCATATGAACCTCTTCAGGGATGGAGTCTTCAGCATTCTTTGTTGTTGTGACGTGTGAATGCTATACCGTCAATTGTTAACCGGTACGGATGCTCACTATTCCTCGGTTGCGTACGAAAAACCAGGGCGTGGTCGCATTGCCGGACCTGATTGGCAGCTATCGCGTGACGCTACGTCCGCTGTGGGGGTCGATAGCGACGTTGAACGGCCGCTTATCGCCGCGTGCTGCTCCACGTTCGAGACGGGTTTGAGGAATCGTTCCCGAAGGCCGAACCCGCAACCGAACGCCCAAAGCGTTGCGAGTTGCGCTCCCGGGCATATGAGCGTTGGAGTCGATCTCGAGCGGCAGCTACCGACCGGCCGCAGGCAATGCAATGCAAGCGACCGGCGCTCTATGACGAAGAAAGTTCTGCCGTGAGTGCCGGAATGATCTCGAAGAGGTCGCCGACCAGACCGTAATCGGCGATCTGGAAGATCGGCGCCTCGGCATCCTTGTTGATGGCGACGATGACCTTGCTGTCCTTCATTCCGGCAAGATGCTGAATGGCCCCGGAAATGCCTACGGCGACATAGAGGTCGGGTGCGACGATCTTACCTGTTTGTCCCACTTGGTAGTCGTTCGGCACATAGCCCGCATCCACCGCGGCACGCGAGGCGCCGATCGCAGCATGCAGCTTGTCGGCGAGCGCTTCCAGCATCTTGAAGTTGTCGCCGCTGGCCATGCCGCGTCCGCCGGAAACGACGATTCGCGCACTCGTGAGCTCCGGGCGTTCGGATTTGGTCAGTTCCTGCCCGATGACCCTCGATGACGGTTATCTCGGGTGGCGGCTGCGACGTCTTCGATCGGTGCGCTGCCCCCCGTGACCGGCGACAGCGTCGAATGCCGTCGTGCGCACGGTAACGACCTTGATGGCATCGGCCGACCGCACGGTCGCGAATGCGTTGCCTGCATAGATCGGGCGCACAAACGTGTCGGGCGCTTCGATCGCGATGATGTCCGAGATCTGCGCAACGTCGAGCTTCGCCGCGATGCGTGGCGCGACGTTCTTGCCGAAGCTCGTCGCCGGTGCGAGCACATGCGTGTAACCGCCAGTTGCGATCACTTGCAGCGCCGTTGCCGCGAGGTTCTCGGCCGTTGGCCTGGCCAGATGCGGGGCGTTGACGCGCAATACCTTCGCGACATTCGGGATGGCCGCGGCCGCAGCGGACGCGCCGTCGGGCGTGTCTCCAGCGACCAGGACATGAACGTCACCGCCCAACTTCGCGCGCAGCCGCAATGGTGTGCAGCGTGGCTGATTTGAGCGACGCGTTGTCGTGTTCCGCTATGACCAGTACCGACATCGAATGCCTTTCAACGATCGGTTGCTTGAGCCTCAGGGAAACGGATTACCCGCGTTTCCGTTAAGATCCAGAAGCCGCGTGGTGCACCTTGCGATCAGGGCAAAACCTTCGCCTCGTTTCGCAGCTTTGCGACCAGTTCCTTCACGTCGGCTACCCGCCCACCGCCCTTGCGTTTGGCTGGCTCCGTGACCTTCAGCGTTGTCAGCCGCGGCGTCACGTCAACGCCCAAGGTTTCCGGCGTGACGGTTTCCAAAGGCTTCTTCTTCGCCTTCATGATGTTCGGCAACGTCGCGTAGCGCGGTTCGTTCAAGCGCAAGTCGGTCGTAATGACGGCCGGGAGCGTCACCTCTACCGTTTCGAGTCCACCGTCAACTTCACGTTTGACAGTCGCCTTGCCGTCGCAGTATCTCCACGTTCGAGGCGAATGTCGCCTGTGGCCAGTCGAGCAACGCGGCAAGGATTTGTCCCGTCTGGTTCGCGTCGTCGTCGATCGCTTGTTTGCCGAGGATGACGAGTTGCGGCGATTCTTTGTCGACAACCGCGCGGATGAGCTTCGCGACGGCAAGCGGCTGCAGCTCCTTGTCCGTTTGGACGAGGATGGCGCGGTCGGCGCCGAGCGCGAGAGCGGTGCGCAGCGTTTCCTGGCAAGCCACTGCGCCGCATGACACCGCGACGATCTCCGTCGACCACCCCTTTTTCCTTAAGTCGCACGGCCTCTTCAACCGCAATTTCGTCGAACGGGTTCATCGACATCTTTACGTTGGTGGTATCGACGCCGGTCGAGTCCGGTTTGACGCGCACCTTAACGTTGAAGTCGACGACCCGTTTAATGCAAACGGCGATTTTCAATTGAGCACCCGATATGTCGGCGATCTCTGATGGCAAAAGGCAGACCGAGCTGGGTCGTTCGTAAAATTTGCACAGGGGAAATCATGTTCCGGAATTTTTGGCGTGAAGCGTACTCATTTCGCCTAGGGTAGCCCATTGAAGTGCAATTGGCCAAAGGGCTGCTCGATTGGAGGGTCTAAAGAACCCGAAATGGCCGATCCGCTCGATTCGAATCTGGGTCTGCCCGTATCGTCAAGTCTTTGAAATTTGTCGAACTGAATAGCGATTGGACGCGCTGCATGGCGGACCGTGTAGAGAAAGGATCGTCTTCAGGTCTCACGGTCAATGCGCATGCTGCAATGTGCGAAAAGCTTCCACGCTGAGCGTCGATTGTTGCATTATTGCGGCCACGGCGATTCGCCCATTCAATAGCGACGCCATAAGGAATATCTTCCGGTAGTCCCAATCGCCTGCCGGGAAAGTAGCCCGCGACCCAAGTTATGATCGGCATCACTACGTGCCATGAGAGGAACATTTTTAGCCGTGATGACTTAGCGTAGTCACCCGAATAGCCGGTGTGCGGGCAGATCAAGAGCATACGTGCGATTTGGGGAGGCGTAGTGACAAACCCCGTCACTAATCCGCCCACGCTGTGCCCAATTATGCTTATCTCGGCCGTTGGGTAGGTTGTGCGTAAGAAGAACAGCGCTCCGGCACAATCCTTGCTTCCCCAGTCTTGAATTGACGCGGATAGCGTTCGAATCGTTTTTCCGCGAGAGCCTCCAATCCCGCGATAATCATACGTGACAACTGGTACACCTTCATCTGCCAGCCAAGCGGCGAATGGCTCGTAAAAGGTGCGTGGTATCCCAGCGCCGGAATTGATTAGAGCGACCTTGGTGAAAGGACCGCGCCGGAATGGCTCGTAGCGTGCAATTTGCAGCGGATATCCGTCCAGCGCCTGGATATACGATAGCGTAAGGCGAGCCATTCCAATGTCTCCTTCCGATCCCTTATCCAACCATGCACATGACTTCAGCGCAACGAGTTAAACCAAGTTGGCGTTCGTTGGATACGTACCGCAACTTGGTGGCCATGGCGCACCGACCAGAACTGGAGCAAACGTCTCTGCGAGTACTAATAGCGGGGATCGTTATGGTGTACCTGTTTTGGTACTCGTTTCGAGACGATTCCGTTTCGAATAGCGAGCAAGTGGTCCTCCTGGTTTCGGTGTTGTTTTTCGCTTTCGGTCTCGCATTGATGTTACGGGTAGTTTTGACCGCGCGGCCATCGGTCGCGCGACGGTACCTTGGAATGGTGGCTGACAATGCCGTCACCAGCTTCTGCCTCATGCAAATGGGTGAGGGTGGTGCCGTCGTCATAGGTGTGTATCTGTTCATAACGTTCGGCAACGGGTTCCGCTATGGGCGGCGCTATTTGCACGTTTGTCAGGCGCTTGGCGTTCTCGGCTTCTCAGCGGTCCTTGTCTTGTCAGATTTTTGGTCGCACCACGTAGCGATTGGTACTGGCTTTCTCATCGGGTTACTGATTCTCCCGTTCTATGTTGGAGTTCTGGCCGAACGAATTGAAAATGCTAAAAAGCGGGCCGATGAAGCAAACCAAGCGAAGGGACGGTTCGTAGCAAACGTCAGCCACGAAATGCGTACGCCGTTGAACGGTGTAATCGCAATGGCTGACATATTGCGGGAAACGTCTCTTACTGAGTCTCAGCGAGAAGTTGTCGAGACAATGACGACTTCAGCGCAGCTGCTGCTCGCGCAAATCGAAGATGTGCTCGATCTTTCGAAGATTGAAGCGGGCCGAGTTCATATCGAAGCGAAGCCATTCAATCTAGCACGGCTTCTATCGTCAGCCGTCAAGGTCGTGTTACCCCAAGCTCGCTACAAGGGCCTGGACATACGAGCAGACATTGCGCTCCAAGCGCAGGAGTGGTTCACCGGCGATGCCCACCACCTGCACCAGGTAATTCTCAATTTACTCTCTAACGCGGTCAAATTTACCGAACAAGGGCACGTTACGCTTTCCGCAACAATCATCGACGACGCAACCGATGATTACCGCATTCGAATTGAAGTCAGCGATACGGGAATCGGCATACTGCCCTCGAAGCAGGCGACGATATTCGAACCGTTTGCTCAAGCCGATGATTCGGTCACACGCTTATACGGAGGTACTGGGCTAGGGACAACCATTGCGCGTCATTTGATCGGTCTAATGGGTGGCACCATTGGTTTACAAAGTGACCTAGGGAAAGGTTCGCTATTTTGGGTCGAACTGCAACTGAAAACGAGCGCACCTCAGGGAATTGACCTAACTGACGAACTTGCTGGAAGTCCAAAATCCAGCGCAGCTGCTCAGGCACTTTCCGCGATCCAATCCACAAAGATCCACCGAATTCGTGGCGCGAGAATACTTGTTGCAGAAGACAATCCCACCAATCAGCGAGTCGCCCAGCTCATCTTGGAAAGCGGTAGCCATGTGGTGACGATAGTCGAGAACGGAGAGGCTGCACTCGATGCTTTGGAGTGCGGCTCGTTCGACTTGGCTCTGTTCGATCTATCAATGCCAGTCGTCTCAGGCCTTCAGGCCTTGAAACTATATCGGTTCACGACAAGCAAGCCGATTCCAGTTTTGATTCTCTCCGCAAACGTTACCAGCGAAACAATTGCAGAATGTGAGAACGCCGGAGCGGCTGAATTCATACCTAAACCGCTGCGTGCCTCGCATTTACTGGGCGCAGTAGAGCGACACTTGGCATCGGAAGCAGCAGCATTCTTGCGGCCCATTCCGAACCCCGATGAAAGACCCCAACTTGCGGTGGTCGAGACGCCCACACTAGACACAGAAGTGCTTAAAGACTTAGCCAAGCTTTCGCCAGATCCGACTTTCGTAAGACGCCTATTGGAGGGTTTTCGCAGTGACACCGACAGGCTCGTTCGGGAGATTACAGCCGCGCTTACAGAGCGGAAGTACGCAGCAGTACGAGATTTAGCGCACGCCCTAAAGGGTGGGGCGGCTAGTGTCGGGGCGACGCAACTGACTCAGTTGGCAAAACGACTCGAGCAGATTGCGCCGGAGACGCTTCGCTTGAAGACCGCACAACTTATCGAAGAGCTACTTAAGACATCTAGTCAAACGCTTGATTTGCTCAATGGCCATCTAACTGGGGATTCGCACCCGGAAGATTCGTCGTCTGACAAAAGGCATTAGCTCAGTCGTTACCTCCCACCGCGTGCATAGGAACAACATTAGATATGAGAGCGTTCCTGCCCTGCTCGGTACTTCGAGCTTGCGCCCGAATGAGCCGGTCCATAACTCTTCAGGTCGCGCTCCTGCAGCCTCAGTGCAGTATCAGCCCATATTTCGACGATCCGCAGCATTTCATCTTCTGTAATCGGCGATACGACATTGCGCGCTCGTTCGAACGCTTGGCGCCCTGCCATATTCTTCGCGTGCTTCCTAATAAAGCCATTTACTGCGGCTTCTCCCGTACCATCGGGGGTCAGCACGTCGATCACGCCCGAATCATAAAGCTGGCGAGCTGAATAAATCGTTCCGCTGGTGATCATTTCCTCCGCTGGTCTGCGCCCGATTTTCCGCGAGAGAAAACTGAATGCACCCATCCCGGGGAAAAGATTGAAAAGAATTTCCGGAAAGCCCAAGCGGCTCGATTCCTCCGCAATCAATACCGAAGCGGAAAGGGCAGCCTCGAACCCGCCACCGAGCGCTTCGCCTTGGACCAACGCAATCGACGTCATCGGAACATCACAGTTGCGATGCCATGCCAGCAGGTTATCTATGCATTTTTTTCCATAGTCCAATAGGGCGTTCCTGTCTTGCAGTTGGATAAGCGTCCGGAATAGGGCTAAATCTCCGCCAAGATTGAAGATGCTAGGAGTGCTCGACGCCAACACACCATAGCAAATCGGGCTTCCATAATGACTTTGCCGGTGGCTAAAGCCGGTCTTGATTGTTTCGATAAAAGAGTGAAGCTCACTTAGTAGTTGGACGTTGAAACAGGGTCGGGGCTGCGGTGACATGTATGCCCAATAAGCACCAGTGTCGGCATCAAACCGAGTCGTGACTTGGTTATGCAACGGTTCGTGCAAAAATTTGACTTCAGCACTTCCATTCATTTGAGGCTCCACGGGTCGAGGGGCACGTGCCACGCTGAAAAAACCTGATGCCGTAGTCACGGCCAACATTGTGGCAAACAAAAAGTAGTAGTGCCAGCATAGTAGTGTTGAGATGTATGGTCCAGGCCCTTGAAACAGCGGTGCTTTACGACGGGAGCGAGCGCAAAGAAATTGCCTATATTGTATGCTACAACGATCCCCATCTGCCGCCCACCAGTCCCTCGATCGGCCTGAACGTCGCCTTGTACGCCATCTTCGGGCTCTCCTCGATCCAGTAGCCCAGGTACAGGTAGGGGAGCTCGAGTTCCAGGCAGCGCTCGATCTGCCACAGGATGCTGTACGTCCCGTAGCTCGCGGCCGGCGGCTCGGGATCGAAGAACGTGTAGACCGACGACAGGCCGTCGACCAGGCGGTCGACCAGACTGACGATCCGCAGCTCGCCCGCTTCGCGGAACTCGTAGAGGTCGGTCGCGACGTTGCTGTGAAGCAGGAAGTGCTGGTACTGCTCGCGGCTGTCCTGGTCCATGCCGCCGCCGGGATGGCGAAGTCGCTGGTAGCGCAGGTAAAGCGCGTAATGGGCGGCATCGTAGGCTAACTCGCGCCTAACTACCGTCATCTCGCTCCTATCGCGCATCGCCCGGCGCTGGCTGCGGCTGGGCTTGAAATCGCGCACCGGCACCCGTACCGGCACGCAGGCGCGGCAATGGTCGCAATAGGGCCGATAGGTGAACGCGCCGCTGCGGCGGAACCCGAGCCGGACCAGTTCGCTGTAGACGCGGGTGTCGATCAGGTGGCTTGGCGTCGCCACCTGCGAGCGCGCCGCGCGGTCGGGCAGGTAGCTGCAGGGATACGGCGCCGTCGCGTAGAACTGCAGCGTCGCGAGCGGAAGGTCGTTGAGCTTGCTCACCCGTGCTCCGGAATCGGCCCCGCGCTCCAACCGGCAGGTGCCGCATTCGAGTGTATCAATTCGTCGAGGTGGCGTGCGAACCTGCGCCGCGGGATCGGGCCGCGCGCCCATCGAAGCCAGGTGCTCGCGTCTCCTGCTGGCAGTCGATCAAGGGCACGCCGCGCTGTTGCAACAGCGCAACGAGTGCCGCGAGGCGACCTTCGACGCGTCCGATGCATGCGCGAACATCGACTCGCCGAAGAAGACCCGGCCGAGCGCAAGGCCGTAGAGGCCGCCGGCCAGCTCGTCGTCGCGCCAGGCCTCCACCGAATGCGCGTACCCCAGTGCGTGCAGGCGCCGGTAGGCGAGTCGCCATTCTCGCGCGTGATCCACGTCCCGCTCTGCTCGTCGCGCGGCACGCTGCGCGCAGGCCTCGATCACTCGATCGAACGCGGTATCGATGCGGACGTCGAATTCGCGTCGCTTGATCCGCTTGCGCAAGCGAGCGCGACATCCTGAACTCGCTGACGTACAGCACCATGCGCGGATCGGGACTCCACCACAGCAGCGGCTGGCCCTTCGCTGTACCAGGGATAGATGCCGTGACGATACGCATCGATCAGGCGCTCCGGCGGACAGATCTGCGCCCGCCGCAAGCAGCCCGTTCGGCTCGGCGAGCGCGGCGGTCGAGCGGCGGAAACGGCGTGTCGGAGTCGAGCCAGGGAATCACGTTCACCAGGCGAAATTGCGGGTTCGGTTCCGCGCGCGCCAGTGTATTCGCAGAAGATCGCTTCCGGTAACATTGCCTCGACGCGCCCCGGTAGCTCAGTGGATAGAGCAGCCCCCTCCTAAGGGGCAGGTCGGACGTTCGATTCGTCTCCGGGGCGCCACAATTCAACGGTCAATTCAGGTTACTTGGGTAACGGTTTATACCGGAGACATAAGTAACACGCGCGGCTCGAACGGGTTGGCGACCGGTTCGAGCCGACATGCATCGTGATCGAAAAATCCCAAGTCGCAGTGCATGAAGGTGACGAGCCAGATTTTATCGCTCACCTCCTTACTCCCCACGTCAATCCATCATGCGCCAAGGTTAACCGTGCCGTCGAAGCGCGCCAGCAATTAGCCCTGGCTTGGCTCGGCATCGACACCTTTTATCGGCTCATCAGCAATTTCATCGAACGCTCTGTCGGAGGTCAACTAGGCTAAAGTGCCGTCGTCGAAGGGCATCGAATCGCCATGGCTCATCTCGTTTCGCCGCATGGTGGTCGCGGTCTGCGGCCGCTCCAGCTGGAAGGCGAACGCTGTGCGGAGGAATCGCGCCGCGCGCAGACGCTTCGCCGGCTGCTGCATCACATCCCGCGAGAAAGGCGACCTGATCATGCTCGGCATCGGCGGCTTCACGCCGCTCGACGGCTTCATGACGCGCGCCGACTGGAAAGGCGTCTGCGACGACATGCGCACGGCGGACGGCCTGTTCTGGCCGATACCGATCACGCTGTCGACGGACGCAGCCGACCGCCGATTCGCATCGCGCATTGGCGAGGAGGTTGCGCTCGTCGATCCCGACGACGAGCGCGTGCTCGCGGTGATGACGCGTCAGCGAGAAGTACCGCATCGACAAGGCGCACGAATGCCTGTCGGTGTTCAAGACGACCGATGCCGCGCATCCGGGCGTGCAGATGGTGATGCAGCAGGGCGAGGTCAATCTTGCCGGCCCGGTGCGCGTGCTGTCGACGGCGGATTCGCAGGCGAGGTACGGCGCGCTCTTCATGACGCCGGCGGAGACGCGCGCGGAGTTCGAGCGGCTCGGCTGGTCGCGGGTCGCCGCGTTCCAGACGCGCAACCCCATGCACCGCTCGCACGAATATCTCGCCAAGGTCGCGATCGAGATCTGCGACGGCGTGCTCGTGCATTCGCTGCTCGGCAACCTGAAGCCCGGGCGATATTCCCGCCGAAGTCCGCACGCGGGCGATCGGCGTGCTGATCGACAAGTACTTTCGTCGCCGGCACCGTCGTTCAGGCCGGCTATCCGCTCGACATGCGCTACGCGGGTCCGCGCGAGGCGCTGCTGCACGCGCTGTTCCGCCAGAACTACGGCTGCGCATACCAGATCCTCGGCCGCGACCACGCCGGCGTCGGCAGCTACTACGGGCCCGTTCGACGCGCAGCGCATCTTCGACGAGATCCCGCAGGACGCGCTCGAGATCCAGCCGATGAAGATCGACTGGACGTTCTGGTGCTACCGGTGCGGCGGCATGGCGTCCGGGCGCACGTGCCCGCACGACGATACAGACCGGTTGCTCGTTTCGGGCACCAAGCTGCGCAAATGGCTGTCGGAAGGCAGCGCGGTGCCGCCGGAATTCAGCCGCCCGGAAGTGCTCGACATCCTGCGCGAGTACTACGCGTCGCTGGAGGCCCACGAAAAAGTCGAAGTGAAGCTTACCGGACACTCGGCACGGTAGCTCCTCGACGGCACGTTCGCGCGCGGATGGCGCACGCGCTGACGCACTCAGTCGGCGGCGCGCCGGTTTTCGTTTGGGTGCATCGCGGCCAGCCTTTCCTTGGCGAATTGAATGAAGGCGTTGACGACCTTCGAATGGAACCGTTCCTTGGGATACACGACGGACAGGTGTCGAATGAGCGGCGGCGCAAGCGGAATCCGGACGAGCTCGCCGAGCCGAACCTCCTTCTCGGCGATGGCGCGCGACATGATCGCGAAGCCGACCCCGGTCGCCACGAGTCCCTTCAGCGCTTCGGGACTGCTCGCTTCCATCACCACCTGCAACGCGTCGAGCGACAGGCCAGCCTTCTTCAGATAACGGTCGATCACCTCGCGCGTGCCCGACCCGGGCTCGCGACTGACGTACCCGTGCTCGGTCAGCGATTGCGGCGCAACGGTGTGGCGGTGCGCAAGCGCGTGGGACGGCGCGCAAACGACCTGCAGCTCGTCCTCGCAGCATATGTCGGTCACGAGCGACGGCAGATGCGAATCGCCCTCGATGAAGCCCAGGTCCAGCGTGCGCTCCGCGATGCGCGCCTGGACGGCTTCCGAATTCGCGACGAACAGACGCGGCACGATTCCGGGATGACGCGACTTGAATTCGCCGAGGATCTTGGGCAGCAGGAACTCGGCGATCGTCGTGCTGGCACCGATCAGCAGCGGGCCCGCCTCCTGCCCGCTCATCTCCTTGAGGCGTGCGTCGAGCTCCGCCGACAGCGCGAGGATGCGCTCGGCGTAATCGAGCGCCACGACACCCGCGGGCGTCAGCGTAATGCGCCCGTGTCCCGCGGTCGAACAGCCGCGCGTTGTAGTACTCCTCGAGCTGGCGTATCTGGAACGTCACCGCCGGTTGCGTCATGCACAACGCGTCGGCGGCCTTCGTGAACGACCGATGTTTCGCAACGGCATGAAAAGCCTGCAGGCGCCGATCCGCCATGTGCCCGTTCCTGCTGAACAACCGCGATGGGCGATCATACGCGGCCATCTGGCGGCGCGTTGTCGCCGCCGCGTTGTGCAGCGCCGCATACGTGCGGGCGGTCTGCTAAGCGCGCATCGACGCAAGCCTGCCGATGCCGCTTCGTGGCGCCTCCGCTTTGACCCGGGCGCTGACCCGACCCATTTCCAAGGCACTTATCGCCTGATAAATGGGTTGAATTGGGATATTCGTGCCGCCCGTGAGAGATTGCGGCGTCGCCCGGCTCACATCGAGACGTTGAGCGCCTCCAAATGCTTGCTCGGGAAAGAACGATGAAATCGAGGTCCGCAACGCTGAAACATTCCGCGAATGCATTTCGTTCGGGAGACAGACGATGATCGACACGAATCCTTTCGCGGCGATGACGCAGGTCGTGTCGCCGCTCGCCATGCAGATCTACATCATCCTGATGGTCATCGCCGTTGTGGCCGGAACATTGTTCGACGTCTCGCATAAAGGTAGCGCGAAGTTCTTCGCCCAGCGGCGCGAAAAAGCCAGAGCCGCGGCAGAGAGCCGAATTGACGGAGCAGCGAGGTTCACGCTCGCCGTCAGAACGGTTGCAGAAGCCGCGGTCTCCGGCGAGTTCTGCAAATGGCCGAGGCGTGCTTCGCATCTGCTGATGATGTACGGCTTTCTCCTGCATGTCATCAGCGAGTGTCGTGATGGTCTTCGGGTATCCGACGGTCGCGACTCCACCCGGCCATCCTTCCCGCGCTATGGACGTTGGGCGCGCTCATGGTCCTCGTCGGCGGCTTGTGGTTCTTCTTCTTCCTGAGGGTCAACGTCGCGTACGACGGCGCATCGCCGTTTCATCTCGGGCGGGCGGATCTCTTCGTCGGTTCACTGCTCGCAACGGTCGCATTCGCACTCCTTTGGCACTTCGTGCAGACGACGTCTCCGACCTCGACGGCGGTGTGCGATCCTGTTCGCGCTCTACATCTTCTTCACGACGCTGCTTTTCGTCTCGGTTCCCTGGTCCAAGTTCGCCCACATGTTCTTCAAGCCGGCCGTGGCGTTCCAGAGAAGGATCGAGGAGGCCACTGGCGCTTCGGATCTTCCGCGTCCGACCACCGAGAACTTCATTCGAAGGAGCTGAAACGCGATGCCGACCTACACCGATATGACGCGTTGCGACGGTTGCGGCGAGTGCGTCGACATCTGTCCTTCCGACATCATGCACATCGACCCGGTCTACCGCCGGTCGTACAACATCGAACCCAATTTCTGCTGGGAGTGCTACTCGTGCGTGAAGGCATGTCCTCAGCAAGCGATCGACGTCCGGGGTTATGCGGACTTCGCGCCGCTCGGACACAAGGTGCGCGTGCTGAGGGAACCCGAAAAAGGCGCAGTCTCGTGGAAGATCAGGTACCGCGACGGGCGGGTGAAGGAGTTCACGTTTCCCATCCGGACTACGCCTTGGGACTCGATCAAGGCACCCTCGGCATACGAGGCGCCCGATGCACGGGCGCTTCACTCGCAAATGCTTGCGCACGAGCCCGAGGCGCTGCACATCGCGGCGCTTCCAATGCTCGCCACCGCAAAGGCGTGACGTCATGGCGCGAAGAACCCGCTTCGTCGATTCGGACATCCTCATCGTGGGCGGCGGCTTTGGCGGATGCGGCGCCGCCTACGAATCGCGCTATTGGGGCCGCGACCTGAAGATCGTCCTCGTCGAGAAGGCGAACATCGAGCGAAGCGGTGCCGTCGCGCAAGGGCTGTCCGCCATCAATTGCTACATGGGCATGCAGTGGGGCGAGAACCAGCCCGAGGATTTCGTCCGCTATGCGCGCGGTGACCTCATGGGTCTTGTCAGGGAGGATCTCGTTTACGACATCGCTCGTCACGTCGATTCGACCGTGCACAAGTTCGAGGAATGGGGTCTGCCGATCCTCAAGAATCCGCAGACCGGCCGCTACCTCCGCGAAGGCAAGTGGCAGATCATGATCCACGGCGAAAGCTACAAGCCCATCGTCGCCGAGGCCGCGCGCAAATCCGTGAGCGAGGTCTACAACCGGATCATGGTCACGCACCTGCTGATGGACAAGGCGCGACCGGAGCGCGTCGCAGGCGCCGTGGGCTTCAACGTTCGCAATGGCGACTTCTACGTCTTCAGGGCGAAGGCGGTCATCGTCGGAGCGGGCGGCGGCTCGCACATTTACCGTCCGCGGTCAGTCGGCGAGGGCATGGGAAGAACGTGGTACGCACCGTGGAGCACGGCGTCCGCGTACGGACTGCTGATACCGACCGGCGCGATGATGACGCAGATGGAGAACAAGATCGTTCTCACCCGGTTCAAGGACGGTTACGGTCCCGTCGGTGCCTGGTTCCTGCTGCTGAAGGCGCATTGCACCAATGCCGCGGGAGAGATGTACGAGGCGGCCCGGTTCGACGAGATCAAGGCGCGCGTCGGGCAAGTACGCCGAGCTGCATCCGATGCCCACCTGCCTTCGAAACCATTCGCTCATCGAGGAGGTCAAGGCGGGCAAGGGTCCGATCTACATGCACACGCAGAAAGTCCTCGATACGAAGGAGAAGGAGGAAATCGGCTGGGAGGATTTCCTCGACATGACGATCGGTCAGGCCGTGGTGTGGGCATCGCAGAACATCGATCCGAAGGAGAGGCCGTCGGAATTGATCACCTCGGAGCCCTACATCATGGGTTCGCACGCCACGTGTTCGGGGGCGTGGGCCAGCGGGCCGGAGGACTGCGCCCCGCAGGACTACCAGTGGGGATACAACCGGATGACGACGGTGCAAGGATTGTTCGGGGCGGGCGACACGATCGGCGGATCGGCGCACAAGTTCTCAGCCGGCTCCTTCACCGAAGGAAGACTGGCCGGAAAGGCCGCCGTCAGGTATCTGCTGGATATGAAGAGCGACGCGCCCGTGGTGGACGAAGCGCAGGTCAAGAACCTCGAGCAGACGGTCTTCAAGCCGCTGGAAAATTACCGCGTCGGCCGCAACGAGATCGTCGCGGGGACTGTTTCACCGAGTTACATCACGCCGCTTCAGGGCCTGCAGAGGCTCGAAAAGCTGATGGACGAATATGTCGGTGGCTACAGCATGTTCTACGTGACGAATGAACCATTGCTGAACCAATCGCTGGAGCTTCTCGGCATGCTGAAGGAAGATTTCGAGCACGTCGGCGCCGAGGACCTGCACCAGTTGCAAAGGGCATGGGAGCTGCAGCACCGGATCATCACCGGCGAGGCGGTGGCGAGGCATACGCTCTACAGGCAGGAGACTCGGTGGCCGGGTTACTACTACCGCGCCGACCACCCGAAGCTCGACGACGCCGAATGGCACGTGTTCACAGGGTCTCGATACGACGCGCGGACGGGTGATTGGCAGATGTCCAAGCTGCCGGTGCATCACATCATTTAGCTAAAGCGGACGCACAGCGAACAGGAGCTAAGCGCCCGCGCTTCGGTCACAACGCGCGGATCAGGTATCTCCGATCAGCCCCTCCTCCGGGGAACGGGCATGAAATAGCAACTCCCGTGCATGCGACTCGGTGTCTGCCTCGATCATCTTGATGTCAAACCTGTGCGGCAGACCGCCAAGGTCGCGGGTAGCTTTCTCGACCGCAAGCGCCTGGTCGAAGTGATCGCAAACGGCGACGTTCTCGACTCTGGCCTGGCCGAATACCCGAAAAACGAAATATGGCATTGCTGCTCCTTCGCGCGAAGTGAAAGGAGATTGAGCCACCGCACTCGAGGCAGCCGCCGCTGTATCAGCGCGACCGTCGACTCGTCATTTGGATTCCAATGTTCGCAGATCGAAGCGCATCGCGTCGAGGTCACCGAGGATCCATGTAGCAGGGGCGGCGAGCCCCGCTACCGTGCCGGGATTGACGAGCCAAGTCAGGCCGTCCTTCACGTTTCGCACGCGCTCGATGCCAGCAGCGTGAGAATGACCGCAACATACGAGGTCCCAGTCGCCGGTGCAAGCCATCGCATACCCGTACTCGGGATAGTGCACGACAAAGATCCGGCGCCCATCCAACTCAATCCGCGCGTCTGTTCCGTGGTATTGGACAAGCCCGCCGCTTTCACGGGAGAGTCTGTTGAGCGAGACGGGATCGCCCAGATTGTTGCCGTGAATGACGTGCAACGGCAATCCAACGCTCATTGCAGAGCGCACCGTCTGCGTGCCGATCAGGTCACCGCAATGGATCACTGCGGCGGCCCCCTCCCCAGCGGCAGCGCGCACTGCGTCCGCGAGCGCGCCGGCGCGATCGTGACTGTCGGACAGGATGCAGATCTTCATTCGCTCATCATAGCCGATGCGAATCGACGCCGGACTCCCGTCGCACTGCTCGAAGCGGGGTGGACAAATGAAACGGAAATAGCGTGGCCGTGAAGTTTCCCCGCCGCGTCTTTTCGCGAGACTTGCTACACAACGCGCTGAAAGGCGTCCTGTTTACGGCATGGAAGGGGGACTTCAATGGACGCATTCCTGTCCGCGCCACCGCGCAGGTGAATGCGTGCGCCATACAGTTCGATCTCGATCGTCGCCGCACCGCTGCGCCTTGGCTTCGACCCGGCGCTCATGCCATCGCCTGGCGATGGACGCGCTAGCGACGCCTGCTGCACGCCCTCACGGACAGCAGCACCAGCATAGGCGCACTGCGCGCTTGACAACGCCACCAGCGGAGCAGATCCTCGGGCTCCTCTTGTCGCATTGCGACGACACAGGCACGCAGGTTCAATTGCGACAAGCCTGCAATGACTTCACGCTTCCGTAGACGAAGCGGAAGTTCAACTGCATACGCGGCCGCCAATCACGGTTGCTGCGCTAACTAACTGTAGGAGGAACCGATGAAGGAACGCTTGCCATCCATTCTTGGCATCGCGACATCAGTCTTTGTCGCGATGACCATCATCTCGAGTAACGTTGAAGCGCGGCTCACTCGAATCACCACGAGCTCGGTTTCGCTGGTCGATTTTCCCTCTTTCGGTGCAACTGGTCCGTACTTGAAAATCGCCGGCACATTCGAGGGCGAGATTAACCCTGCGGACTCTCGCAATGCCGTCATTGCGGACATCGCTTTGGCCCCGACAACAGCCAACAGGGTGCATTACAGCTCCACTTTCTTCATTCTCCGGCCAGTAGATCTCTCCAAAGGGAATGGGAAGCTTTTCTACGACTTTGGCAATCGCGGCAGCAAGCGAATCTTGGAATGGTTCAACGATGGCACTGCATCGAACGATCCTTCGACGGCCGAGCACTACGGCAACGGCTTCTTAATGCGTCAGGGTTACATTGTCGCGTTGAACGGTTACGCCGGCGACGTCACGCCTGGGGCCAACATAATGAGCGTTAGCATCCCAGTCGCCCGCAACCCTGATGGGTCGACTATCACCGGTCTCGTGGTTGCGGAGTCCGTTGCGAGTTCGGCAAGCGCGACGACGGTTAATCTCCCTTACGTGACGAACAGCATGGACTCCTCCAATGGAGTGCTTACCGTGCGGGAGCACGGGACAGATGCCAAAGTTCCGGTTGCCGGTTGGACCTACACCACAAACCGCCGGATTTCCTTTCCGGGCCCAGCGAAACCGCAGTGGATTTATGAATTCGTCTACACGGCGCAGGATCCAGTCGTCATGGGGATTGGCCATGCCATCACCCGGGATTTTCTGTCGTTCCTCAAGCATGGCGTGGCTGATGACTTTGGCAACGTCAATCCCGTCGCTATGTCCGGTGGAATCCGCGCCATTTATTCATGGGGACGATCGAACGGCGGACGCAACCAGCGCGACCTGCTGTATTGGGGCTTTAACGAGGACGAGAACAGCAAGATTGTGTTCGACGGCATGATGCCGTACGCGACGGGTTCCGGTGGTTCAGTATGGATGAACTTCCGATTCGCACAACCCACCTCCAGCTCGCGCAAGCATGAGCGACATTTCGCGCATGAGCCGGAGTTTCCGCATACTTTCCCGGTGCGCACCGACCCGTTAACTGGTCAGGTTGACGGCGTTCTTCGCCGGTGCGCGGCGAACAATACATGTCCCAAGTTCTTCAACATTGACGGCGGTAACGAGTACTGGAACAAGTCGTCGTCCCTTAATCATACGGACGCCTTTGGCGACGATCTCGACGTGCAAGCCGTGACGCCGAACGTTCGGGTGTACTCGATCGCTAGCATCGAACACAACACGACGTTTGACCAAAAGCCAGAGTTGCTGAATGAATGTCAGCAAATGACGAACCCGCTTTATAACGGACCGGTATTTCGGGCTTTGTCGGTTGCTCTCGATCGCTGGGTCAGCAGCGGTGCTTTGCCGCCCGCGAGCGTGGTACCAAAGCGCAGTAACGGAACGTTGGTGCCGCCCGAACAGGCGAACTACCCGACGATTCCAGCAACACATTACGCAGGCTGGCCGGCGCTTCCCGCATTTGAATACACGGCCGAGACGATGAATCGTAATGCACCGTTGGATTTTTCCGTCGTGCCCTACGTCAACCTTCCCGGCCCGGAGTACAACGTACTTGTGACCCAGGTTGATTCGGACGGTAACGATGTTGCGGGCATTCGGCTACCATATCTCGCAGCTCCTTTGGGCACGCATACGGGCTGGTCGGTATTGAAGTCTGGAGCCGGCTTTCCAGATACATGTGGGCAGAATGGCACGTTCATTCCTTTTGCCAGGACGAAAGCCGAGCGTCTGGCGGCAGGCGATCCGCGGCCTTCACTACAGGAACGGTATCGCAACCACGGTGCGTACGTTAGTACCGTGGCACGCTCGTCGGCGCGTCTCGTTCAAGACCGCTTCCTGCTTGAAGAGGACAAGGATCGCATCGTCGAGCGAGCGGCGAAGCACGGCGTGGACCTTTGGCTAGACACCTTGGAATAAAGGACGCTTTGCCCGGAGATGCCGGTTCGATGAACCGGCATTTCCATTTCCGGGACCGAGCCGTGTCCCAGCGCCTTTCAATGGGTTCTTCACTGCTCGCCTTGGGCTGCAGCGCTGCAGCGCCTAGCATTGTGAAATCGATCATCCGACTGGTTAGGTTGAGCGTCGGTCCGATACATCTTGCGCAATAAGAGGTGTTGGAGGCAATAACTAGCATTAACTATGCATTACAAACTGCTGTTTATGTTGTACAATATAGTCCGGTGAACTCCTCGACAATCCCTCCTAAGGCAGGTCGGACGTTCGATTCGTCTCCGGGGCGCCCACATCGCACCCGATCATCGCGACACATCAGACTTCAGGAGTCGACGTGACTGCCGCTCCAGCGAGCAACGTTTCGCGGGTTGTTCTCATTGCGCTGATCGCCGCGCTCGTCGCCGCGCTGATGGTGGCAGGCGCGGGACCTGCCTACCGAATGAATCTGTTGTCCCTCGGCGGCGCGTTTTCGTTCATTCGCTGGGGTGCGTTGATCGGCGCTGCCGCGTTTCTCCTGGCGTTGCTGGCGGCATGGCTTTCGCGCCGGCGCGGCTCGTCACGCGGCTTGCGCCTGTCCCTCACTGCTGTTGTCCTGGGCGCGCTTGCGTTCGGCATCCCGTTGGCAATGCTGCAAGGCGCGAAGAAGACACCGCCCATCCATGACATCACGACCGATACGACGAATCCGCCGCAGTTCGTCGCGGTGATCCCGCTACGCAGTGGCGCACCGAACCCGCCCACGTACGGAGGCGAGTCGGTCGCGCAACAGCAGCGTGCAGCGTATCCCGACGTGCAGCCGATCACCCTCGACGTGCCACCCGATCAGGCCTTCCAGCGCGCGCTCGAGGTCGTGCGCCGCCTCGGCTGGGATGTTCACGCCACCGTGCCCGGTGAAGGACGGATCGAAGCGACCGACACCACGGGTTGGTTCGGGTTCAAGGATGACATCGTGGTGCGCATCACGCCCACTGCAAACGGCAGTCGCGTGGACGTGCGCTCCGTGTCGCGGCTTGGGAAAGGCGATCTCGGCAAGAACGCGCGTCGGATACGCGCGTTCCTGCGTGACCTCACCTCATAGCGGACGCGACGTCCTCTCTGCGCTGATCTCCGGGCGCGATGCGCGTGGTGTCCCGCGCGGGCGCGCGCAATTGCCACCAGCGATCGAGGCTCCACGACCCGCCACCGGCTGCGGCGAGATAGAGGAACACGAAGCTGTACAGTGCCGCGAGCTCGCCGCGATTCACGATCGGCCAGAAGCCCTGCGGTGCGTGCGCGATGAAGTAGGCAAACGCCATCTCGCCAGACAGCAGGAACGCGACCGGCCGCGTGAAAAGCCCCACCAGGAGCAGCGCGCCGCCAATCAGCTCCATGATCCCCGCAACGCCCGCGAGCGACATCAAGGATATTTCGCCGGGTGGTGGTACCGGAAACCCGAGAAGCTTCTGCATCCCGTGCGCCATGAAGAAAAACGCCGCCACAATGCGCAGAATGCTCAGCGCCCGCGGCGCCCAGACTGCAACGAACGAATCAGGTAGTTTCATCTCTGCCTCGTGCTTGTTGGAAGGGCATGTCGCCCGGGGATCCAGAGGTCTGGGATAGGACGCATCCTCGGCAGGGAAATGGGTCGGAAACTCGATGAGGCCATTGTCAGATGCAAGCCATTCGTTACCAGATCGCCCCCATAAATCCGCACGCACATCTCTTCGAGGTGCGCTGCACCGTGGACGACCCCGACCCGGCGGGTCAGCGGTTTCGCCTCCCCGTCTGGATCCCCGGCAGTTATCTGATCCGCGAATTCGCCCGACAGTTCATTCATTTGCGTGCCGAATCGGCCGGCAATGCGGTGGCGATCGTCAAGGAAGGCAAGGATGTCTGGCGCCTCGCCCCGGCGAACGTCCCGGTCACGGTGATCGCGCAGGTTTACGCCTACGACGTTTCCGTGCGCACCGCGTACGTCGACGGCAGCCGGGCCTACTTCAACGGACCGAGCGTCTTCCTGTGCCCGGAAGGCCGGGAGCACGCCCCTTGCACGGTCGACATCCTGCCGCCCGCGGGCGACGAATTCGCCCATTGGCGCGTTGCGACGACCTTGACGCCCGACGGCGCACCGCCGCACGGGTTCGGACGCTATCGTGCCGATGGCTACGACGAGCTGATCGATCATCCGGTCGAGATGAGCGACTTCGCGCTGGCGGCGTTCGCGGCGGGCGGCGTCCGGCATGAAATCGCGATCACCGGCCGGCAGGAGGCCGACCTCGAGCGCCTCGCGCGCGACCTGAATCGCGTGTGTCAATGGCATATCGACCTGTTCGGTGGCGCGCCGCAAAGCAGCGCGCCGTTCGATCGCTATCTGTTCCAGGTCACCGCCGTGGGGGACGGCTACGGCGGCCTCGAACATCGAACGAGCACGAGCCTGCTGTGTCGGCGCGACGAATTGCCCGTGCGCGGCCGCGCCGAGATCAACGACAGGTATCTGCACCTGCTGGGCCTCGCCAGCCATGAATATTTTCATGCGTGGAACGTCAAGCGCATCAAGCCGGCGGCGTTCACGCCCTACGACCTCGCACGCGAAAACTACACGCGCCAGCTCTGGGCGTTCGAGGGCATCACGTCGTATTACGACGACCTCGCGCTTGTCCGCAGCGGCCTCATCGACGAAGCGCGCTATCTCGAACTGCTGGGACGCACCATCACCAACGTGCTGCGCACACCGGGGCGGCATCGGCAGAGCATCGCCGACTCGAGCTTCGACGCCTGGATCAAGTTCTATCGGCAGGACGAGAACTCGCCCAATGCCGTGATCAGCTATTACGCGAAGGGCTCGCTCGTCGCACTCGCGCTCGACCTGACGCTGCGCAAGGATGGGCGCACCACGCTCGACGCGGTCATGCGCGCGCTCTGGGAACGTTACGGCCGCGTCGGCGTCGGCGTGCCCGGAAGATGGCATCGCGCGAAATCGTCGGCGAGCTGGCGGGCATGCGACATGCGCGATTTCTTCGAGCGCTACGTCGACGGCACCGACGACCCGCCGCTCGATGCGCTGCTCGACGCGTTCGGCGTCGAGTGGCATGTGCGTCGCGGCGAACGGCCCGAAGGATCGAGGCGGCAAGCCGGCTTCCGGCCCGGTGCCCGCGTGCTGGCTGGGCGCGAAGGTTGCGGGCGATCTCCGGCTGCAGCACGTCTTCACCGGCGGCCCTGCGGAGCGCGCGGGACTCGCAGCGAACGATGTGCTGGTGGCCTTCGACGGCTTGCGCGCCTCCACCGAATCGCTCGATTCGCTGCTGGCCGATCGCGCCACGCGGCGAGCACGTCACCGTGCACGCATTTCGCCGCGACGAGCTGATCAGCGTCGATCTCCGAGTTGGCCGGCGCGCCGCTCGATACGTGCTATCTGACGCTGCGCCCGGATGCCGCCGGCAGAGGCGGATACGTTGCGACGCGGCTGGCTGGCCGGATGATGCGCCTCGATCGCTGCATGTAAGACATGTCTGACGCGGGTTTGTCGCCATCGACGATTGGCGCGGCTCGACAATCGCACTACGCTTGACCGTCATTCCACCGAGGCGCGCTGTCGACTCGGTACCCGCGGGCGCGCGGCGTCCAACGGGCCGGCGCGCACGCGATCCGTCATGATGCTTGCGGGAAGTCGCGCGCGCCGCTATTACCCTCATCGGGCTCGGCGTATTGACGGTCGTTGTTCTGATCGTCGTCTTCTTCCCGTGGAATCTGCTGCGCGGGCCGATCGCATCGTACGCGAGCAGTCGCCTGCATCGCCCCGTCGCCATCGGGCATCTTTCCGTGGACCTCGGCTGGATGACGCAGCGTGCAGGTCGACGACGTGACGGTCGGCAACGCGGCATGGTCGCAGACGCAGCCGATGGCGACGTTCCCGAGCATGGTCTTGACGTTTCGCGTGCCGTCGCTGCTGCGCCTCTCGCCGGACACCGTGCGGCTGCGTCGAACCGAATGTCCTGCTCGAAAGAAACGAGGCGGGCGAAGCCAACTGGAAGTTCGATGGCAACAGCGGCGGCGGGGGCGCGGAGGCGCTGCTGGGGGTGATCGACGTCGACCGCGGCGCGGTCCGCTTTCGCGATCCCACGCTCCGCGCGAACATCGATGCGACGCTGCAGACCAATCCCGCGACCGGAAGCGCCCCGCAGACGTTGCAGTTCGGCGGTCGGGGCACATTCCGCGACGAGCCGTTCGAGATCGAGGGCAAAAGCCAGGGACTTGCCGAACTGAGCAGGATCGATTCGCCCTACCAGCTCGTGCTGAATGCGCGCGCGGGTCGTACGTCAGTGGCGTTCGACGGCACCGTCGTGCCTTCGCAACTGCAGGATCTGAACGGCGCGCTGAAGCTGAAAGGACCCGATCTGTCGCAACTGTATCCGATCGTCCCCTCGCCGCTGCCGTGGACGCCGCCGTACGAGCTTGCCGCGAATCTTTCGCACGCGAACGACCAATGGATTGCTCGCGACCTCAAGGGAACCGTCGGCGACAGCGATCTCGCCGGCACCTTCATCGTCGACCTGTCGTCGAAGCGCGCGCTGACCACCGCGGACCTCACATCGCGCAAATTCAATTACAAGGACCTCGGCGGCTTTGTCGGCCTGCCGCCGGGCGAGCCCACGCGCGCCGCGCAGACAGCCGAGCAGAAAAGGGAACTGCAGAAGCGCGCGCAGACGAACCGGGTGCTTGCCCGACAAGCCTTTCGAGCTCGCGAAGCTGCGTCAGTACGACGTCGACCTGAAGTTCAAGGGCAACAGCGTGAAGTGGGGAACGATCCCCATCGACCACCTCGATACGCACCTGGTGTTGAAAGCACGGCGTGCATCCGCTTCGAGCCGCTCGACTTCGGCATCGCCGACGGCCAGGTGATCAGCAACATCACGCGTCGACGTCACCAAACCCGTGCCGTCCGCGCAAGCGAAAATCGAGGCGCGCAGCATCGAGCTGAAGCGCCTCTTCCCGCAACTCGCCTCCCCGAACGGATCGGCCGGCCGCTTTGGCGCGCGGGCCGAGTTCCGCGCACAGGGCAACAGCGTCGCCGATATGCTCGCCGCGGCAAACGGCGAGGCCGCCGTCGCGATGCGCGGCGGCGAAGCCAGCACGCTGCAGCTCGTGCTGACGAATATCGATCTTGCGCGCGCTGCCCAACTATTGATTGGCGGCGACGAGACGGCCGCCATTCATTGCGGCGGTGGCGCGCATGCATGCCAAGGACGGCGTGATGACGCCCGATCTCTTCGTGGTCGATACGTCGGCCGAATTGATCACCGGCGAAGGAAGCATCGATTTCAGGGAGGAAAAATACGATCTGCACCTCAAGGCCGACTCGAAGAACGGCGAGCATCCTCGCGTTGAAGGGTCCCATCGTGATCGGCGGCACCTTCAAGACGCCGACGGTGCGTCCGGCCGCAGGCCCGCTGGCGGCGCGGATCGGCGCATCGGTGGGATTGGCCGTGCTCGCGCCGCCGCTCGCGCTGCTCCCGCTGATCGACCTCGGAGACGCGCCGGATGCCGACTGCCGCGCGCTCTATCAGGACGCGCGACTCCAGACGGGGACGAATGAACGCATCGCGCGGCCCCAACCGGCCGGGGACAAAACCGGGAACGACAAGGCCGCGACAAAGGAAACGGGCAACAAGGCCGCGACGAAGGAAGCGCGCGGCAACGCAGCAGGAACGCGAACCGCGACAGGAATCAGCAAGACCGCGACGAAGGAAACGGGCAGCAAGGCTGCGAAAAATGAGCCGGTCAGCAAGACGGGCAGGAAGCCCGCTGCGCCCGATCGCCTCGCCGGAGAGTCGAACGACGGCGGCGCCGCCGCGGCAGACTGACTGCCGCGCTACGCAGCGAAGCTCAGTTCTTCTTCGGCTTCGATTCCCGTCTGGGTTTTGCCGGCGCATGCGCCGCCTGCAAGGCCTCGAGCGACGCATGCTGAAGCTCGAGCGTCTTGATGCTCATCTGCATCACGCTGAGGCTCATCGTGAGCCAGCCTTCGACGATTTTCAATTCGTCGATCTTGCGCGCGATTTCTACCGGGTCGAGCGCTGCGAACATCGCGGCGGGATTCGGGAATGGCAGCATTCCGGGCATCATGCCGCCCATCATTCCCGGCAGCGCAGCGCGCGAAGCGGCTGGCGATGCTGCACTGGAGGCGGGACTCGCGCCGGCGGGAACGGCGGCAGCGTCGGTCGGCGTTACGGCGCCGGCACTCGAGCCCGGCATCGGCAAGGCGAACGGGTTCCACATCTTCTGCATGAACGCCATCGCGTCCTGCGCGGAAAACGGCGCTGCGTCGCCGGCGGGCTTGCTGGAATCGTCGCTCATCATTTCCTCCGCTGCCCGCATGCACGACACGATCTTCGGACGCGCTCGCGCGGTGCGCTAATATCGTGCGCCATGGCGAACCGCGGCGCAACCTTGATCGATGCGGCTGGCGAGCATCGTCGGCAACGCCAACGTGCTGACGACCGCCGGCGACATCGAGCCGTACGTCGTCGATTGGCGCGGCCGCTATCACGGCTCTGCGCGCGCGGTGGTGCGGCCCGCGAACACCGGTGAAGTTGCCGCGGTCGTCAAGGCTGTGCGCGGAAGCGGCATGTCGCGATCGTGCCGCAAGGCGGCAACACCGGCATGTGCGGCGGCGCCACGCCGGACGAATCGGGCAGCGAGATCGTCGTGTCGCTCGCGCGCATGCGTGCGCGTTCGCGCGCTCGATCGCGGCAACGCGACGATCACGGTCGAAGCCGGCGTGACGCTCGCCGAGGTCCAGCAGGCGGCCGCGGACGCGGGTCTGCTGTTTCCGCTGTCGCTCGCGTCCGAAGGAAGCTGCACGATCGGCGGCAACCTGTCGACGAACGCCGGCGGCACTGCCGTGCTCCGCTACGGCAATGCGCGCGACCTCGTGCTCGGCGTCGAGGTCGTGCTCGCCGACGGTCGCGTCTGGGATGGCCTGCGCGGCTTGCGCAAGGACAACACCGGCTACGACCTGAAGCAGCTCTTCATCGGCAGCGAAGGGACGCTCGGCATCGTCACCGCGGCGGTGCTGAAGCTCTTTGCCGCCGCGCGCACGCGCGTGACCGCGCTCGCCGCCGTTGCCGGACGTTGCGCGTGCGATCGACCTGTTGCGGGCGATGCAAGCAGGCGCTGGGCGACCGGCTGGTCGGCATTCGAGCTGATCAGCGGCGTCGCGCTGCGACTCGTCGCGCAAGCATCATCCGGACCTGCCCGATCCGTTGGCCGGGCATCCGTGGTACGTGCTGCTGCAGGCGGACGACAGCGCCGTCGACGCACCGCTTGCTGCGCAGGTCGAAAGTGCGCTCGCGCAGGCGCGCGGAGGACGGCATCGTCGCCGACGCGACGATCGCGCAGTCGGACGATCAGGCCGGCGCGGCTGTGGGCGCTGCGCGAGAACATCAGCGAGGCGCAGCGTCGCGAAGGCCCGAACATCAAGCACGACATCTCGCTGCCGGTCTCCGCGATTCCCGGATTTCTGGACGATGCCGGCGCCGCACTTGCAAGCGGCGTTCGCCGGCGCGCGGCTCGTCGTCTTCGGCCATCTCGGCGACGGCAATCTGCACTACAACCTTGCGGCGCCCGAGGACGCGCCTGCGCACGCAGTTCCTCGAGAACACCGCGGCCGCCAACCGGATCGTGCATGATCACGTCGTGGCGGCCGGCGGCAGCATCAGCGCCGAGCACGGCATCGGCCAGCTGAAGCGCGACGAGCTCGCGCATTACAAGGCGCCGCTCGAGCTCGAGCTGATGCGGCGTATCAAGACCGCGCTCGATCCGCGGGGCGTTTTCAACCCCGGCAAGGTTCTGTGACGATTGAACGGCTGTTCCAATTGCTCGCGCGCGCCGCTTGCCGGCGGCCGGGCGAACTGACGCCATGAGCAAGGTCATCTTCTGGCTGGTGGTGTTCTTCGTCGTGCTGTTCGTGCTGCGGCTCGTCAACGTCGCGAACAGCCGATCGCGCAACGGCAGGAGCGATCCGCGCGCCGTCCGCCGGCCGCCGGCGCAATGATTCGTTGCGTCGACTGCGGCGTCTATCTGCCGAGCGCCGATGCCAAGCCCGGTCCGCACGGTCCCTTGTGCGGCGATCCGCAATGCGTCCACCGCCAGCGCGACAAGGCGCGGTAGACGACCGGGCACGGAGCTTCGCGCGATAGGCGGCGCGCCGGCGCTCAGCCGGGCGCAACCGGGCGAGTGTGGTATCGACGCCCTGACTCGCGGCAATCGACCCGCCGCCGCGGCCCTTGTCTCACCGTCGGCCCGCCGTTGCTGGCACAATCGAGCGCTGCCACGAACGCCGAACTCGACGTGCGCCCTCTGGCGCCGAACCCGCGCCGAGCGCGGCCCGCCAAACTTGATCCCGTCGTCTTTGCCGATCCGCGCATGGCCCGATTGACTGCCGACCCCCTGCCCGCCATTCCTTCGGTCGATCCGGTGCCGCTGCCGGCCTCGATAGCCGGTTCGGCGCGGCGCATCCTGTGGATCGTCGGACTGTTCCGCGCGGTTTGCGGCGCGCTGCTGCTCGGCCTCGGCGCTGCTGCTCGACCTGCGCACGCTGAACGTCGCGGCGCCGAACTCGTTCGTCACCGCCGCGTCGCTCTACTTCGTGTTCGGGCTCGCCGCGTTCTGGCTGGATCCAGCAGGAACGCATGCCGCTGCCGCTGCCGCAGACGCTGCTCGCGCTGCTGGCGGGCGACATCTTCTTCATCGCGCTGATGATGGTCGCCGGCGGCATCGACCGGCGCGCCGCTGCCGATCCTGCTGTTTCCGCAGCTCGCCGCGAGCGGCTGGCTGCTGCGCACGCAGACGGCGTTCTTCCACGCGGCGCTCGCGGCGATCGTGCTGCTCGGCCTCGAGGCGTATCGCGCGATCGGCGGCGGCGTCGGCGGTCCGCAGCTGTTCCAGACCGGCGCTGATCGGCCTCGGCTATTTCGCGATGGTCGGCGATCGCGGTCGTGCATCGGCCGCTACACGAAGGCGTCGGAGGACCTCGCCGCGCAGCGCGGCATCGACGTCGCGAACCTCGAGCAGGTCAACCGGCTGATCATCCAGGACATGCAGGACGGCGTGCTGGTCGTCGACCTGAACGGCGTCGTGCGCGGCCACAACGCGCAGGTGACGCGGCTCCTCGGCGGATTCGGCCGGATGCGCGGCGGCATGCGCCTCGCCGAATTCTCGCACGACGCTGCACGACTACTGGCGGCGCTGGCAGCGAGGACCTGCACCGAGCCGCTGCCGCCGTTCAAGGTCGAGGCGACGCAGCGCCTGCTGCGCGTGCGGCTCGTGCGCATCGGCTCGGGACTCAACGGCGGCACGCTGATCTATCTCGAGGACCTCGGCCGCGCGCAGAACGAGGCGCAGCAGATGAAGCTCGCGGCGATGGGCCGGCTGACCGCGTCGATCGCGCACGAGGTGCGCAATCCGCTGTCGGCGATCAACCAGGCGGCGCAGCTGCTCGAGGAGGACGGCAGCGTCGCGCCCGAAGGCGCGCGCCTGCTCAGCATGATCCGCAACAACGCGAAGCGCATCGACCGCATCGTCGGCGAGGTGCTGCAGCTCAACCGCCGCGACCGCCAGCAGCCCGAGGTCGATCCCGCTCGGCGAGTTCATGCGCGCGCTGACCGACGAGATCGTGCAGGCGGAAGAACATGCCGCCGGCTGCATCGTCATCGACATCCGCGACGACCTGCTCGTCATGTTCGACCGCGGCCACCTGAACCAGATCGTCGTGGAACCTCGTGCGCAACGCCTGGCAGCACTGCCAGAAGAAGGAAGGCAGCATCCGCATCGCCGCGCGCGCCGGCTACATGGGCGACGCGGTCATCTGCGAGCTCGCGCGACGACGGCCCGGGCATCCCGGCCGAGTTCCGCGGCGCAGATCTTCGAGCCGTTCTTCACGACCCGCCCCGGCGGCACCGGACTCGGCCTGTACATCGCGCGCGAGCTCGCCGACGCCAACGGCGCGGCGCTCGAGCTGCTGCCCAAGATCGCCGGGCGCGCATGTTCCGGCTGACGTTGAAGCGCGCGTTGACGCCGGCCGCGACCGCGCGCGACCGGACTAGAATCCGCTCATTCGCATCTCAGAGCGCACTCCATGTCCCGCAAAACCCGCGGTCAACCCAAGGTGCTGCGTCGTCGACGACGAGCCGGATCTGCTCGAGCTGCTCGAGCTGACGCTGTCGCGCATGGGCCTCGACACGATCGCGCGCCGAATCGGTCGCCGAAGCGCATCGCGACTGCTCGACCGCGAGCCGTTCGACCTGTGCCTCACCGACATGCGCCTGCCCGACGGCGAGGGCCTGCGCGTCGTCGAGCACATCAACCAGAAAGGCGCTCGACGTGCCGGTCGCGGTGATCACCGCCTTCGGCAGCGCCGGAGAACGCCGTCGCGGCGCTGAAGGCCGGCGCGTTCGACTACCTCGCCAAGCCGGTCGCGCTCGAGCAGTTGCGCGCGCTGGTCAAGCAGGCGCTGAAGGTGCCGGAGAAGCCGCAGCCGGCGACGAGCTACCAGCTGCTCGGCGAATCGCCGGCGATGCAGCAGGTGCGCGGCATGATCGACCGCCTCGCGAAGAGCCAGGCGCCGGTGTTCATCAACGGCGAGTCCGGCAGCGGCAAGGAGCTCGCCGCGCGGATGATCCACTGCAAGGGCCCGCGCGCCGAGCTGCCGTTCATCGCGGTGAACTGCGGCGCGATTCCCGAGAACCTGATGGAGAGCGAGTTCTTCGGCTACCGCAAGGGCGCGTTCACCGGCGCCGAGGCCGATCGCGACGGCTTCTTCCAGGCGGCCAACGGCGGCACGCTGTTCCTCGACGAAGTGGCCGACCTGCCGCTCGCGATGCAGGTGAAGCTGCTGCGCGCGATCCAGGAGAAGAAGGTGCGCAAGGTCGGCTCGACGCAGGAGGAGCCGGTCGACGTGCGCATCATCAGCGCGACGCACAAGAACCTGTCCGGCGCTCGTCGACAACGGCGAATTCCGCCAGGACCTCTACTACCGGCTGCACGTGATCGAGCTGGCGATGCCCAGCCTGCGCGAGATGCGCGAGGACATTCCGCTGATCGCCAACGCGATCCTCGCGCAGGCTCGCGCGCGGCAGCGCCGGCGCGGCTCGAGCCCGAGGCGGTCGCGGCGCTGGAGCGCTATCCGTTTCCGGGCAACGTGCGCGAGCTCGAGAACATCCTCGAGCGCGGCCTGTCGCTCGCGGCCGATCCGCAGCGGATCAGCGCCGAGGACCTGCACCTGACGCCGGTCGCCGACGAAACCGACGCGCCGATGCCCGCCGGCGAGAAATGGCCGCTGCAGGATTACCTCGACCGCGTCGAGCGCGCGGCGATCAACGAGGCGCTCGAGAAGACGCGCTACAACCGCACCGCGGCGGCGAAGCTGCTCGGCATCACGTTTCGCGCGATGCGCTACCGGATGGAGCGGCTGGGCATCAAGTGACGGGTAACAATCCGCAGGCCGGAACGATCTGCGAGGTCGCGGCGCGCGTCGAATCGGGCGAAGTCGCAAAGGCGATCAGCAGCTTCCGCGCGCGGAACCGGAAATAGGCCCGATGCGAATGTCCTCGCTGTCGGAGAAAGCGCTGGCCATGACAGCGGCGCGCTTCGCCAGGGTTCTGGATGCACACCCCGCGCGCGAGCCGCGAACCACGCCGGATTACATCGCCGATGCATTGCGCATCGCCATTTACGACGGTCAATTCGAGGATGGGGAGGAGCTCAACCAGGTCGAGCTGGCCGCGTACTTCAAGGTCTCCCGAGTCCCGATCCGCGAAGCCTTGCGCCAGCTCCAGGCGGAGAATCTGGTCAGGAGCATTGCGCACCGGCGCGCCGTGGTCATCGGCCTCGACGTCGACGAGATGCTGGAATTGATCGAGATCCGCGCCGTGCTCGAGGGTTTCCTGGTGGCCAAGGCGGGTCCGCGACTGGACGCCGCAGCGCTGCGGCGGCTGAATCAATTGTGCGACGAGGCCGACCGGATTACCGACTACGGCTATAACTGGGTGCTGAAGAACTGGGAGTTCCACCGCACGTTATATCAACCTTCGGAATCGAAGGCCGCAATTGCGATGGTCGAGCACCTCAATCTGCGGGTCGAGCGCTACGTGCGGCGCAGCGGGGGTTTGAAGCGCCTCCGGCAGGCCGTTGCCGAGCATCGCCGCATCCTGAAGGATGTCGAGCGCGGCAGCTTCAACGCCGCGCGCACGCGAATGCAGCAGCACATTCTGCAGACGCGTGAGCAGGTGCGACGGCACTACGCCAAGGGCGCTCCCGCCTCGCGACGCAGCACGCGCTGACGCAGCAGCAGCCGCAAGGGCGGCAACAGAATCATCAGCGCGGCGCACGCGAGCAGCACGCCCGAAATGGGACGCATCGCAAAAATCGTGAATCCGCCCTCGGAGATGATCAGTGACTGGCGCAGTGAAATCTCCATCAACGGTCCCAGCACGAAGGCAAGCACCAGCGGCGCAAGGCTGAAGCCGAACCGCTCCGCGTAATACCCGAACACGCCGAAGCCCACCATCATCACGATGTCGAACGGATTGTTGTTGACGCCGTAGGCGCCGATCACGCACGCGACGGCGATCACCGGAACCAGGTAGGCCGTCGGCAATTTCGCGAGCTTCGCGAATGCGCCGACGAGCGGCAGGTTCAGCACCAGCAGCATGATATTGCCGACGAACATGCTGGTGATGACGCCCCAGAACATGTCGGGCTTCTGCGCGAGCAGGGTCGGCCCCGGCGTGATCCCATGCAGCATGAACGCGCCGAGCATGAGCGCCATGACTGCGTTGGCAGGCAGCCCGAGCGTGAGCAGCGGAATGAAGCCGCTGGCCGTCGCAGCATTGTTGGCCGATTCGGGGGCCGCCACGCCCTCGATCGCGCCCTGGCCGAAGCGCTCGGGATGCGCGGAGATACGCTTCTCGACGGCGTAGGCGGCGAAGCTCGAGATCGTGCCGCCGGCGCCGGGAAGGAGGCCGACCAGGAATCCAATCAGGCTGCCCCGGCCAATCGCACCGGTCGCGCTGCGCCATTCGCGCCGGTCCGGCAGAAGCGCGCGCAGGCCGCGCGGCGCATTGAGCGCTTCCACAGGCGTGGATTCACCGTGCACAAGCTGCAGCAACTGCGACACTCCGAACAGTCCCATCACCATCGGAACGAGCTCGATGCCGCCCTGCAGCGAAAGCGTACCGAACGTGAACCGCGCCTCGCTTCGCACCGGATCGAGCCCGACCGTGCCCAGCAGGAGCCCGAGGGCCGCCATGACGAGTGCCTTCGATACCGAGCTTCCCGATCCGAGGTAGCTGACGAGCGTCAGCCCCAGCACCGTGAGGGCGAAATATTCGGGTGGCCCGAAGTCGAGCGCGAATTCGGCAAGCGGCGGCGCGAGCAGCGCCAGGCCCACGAGGCCCAGCATGCCGGCGATGAAAGACCCGAATGCGGCAATGCCGAGCGCCGCGCCGGCCCGCCCGCGGCGCGCCATCTCGAAGCCGTCGATGCACGTCATCACCGACGCGGATTCGCCCGGTATGCGCAGGAGGATCGAGGTGGTCGAGCCGCCGTACATCGAGCCATACCAGATGCCGGCGAGCATGATGATCGCCGAGGTCGCCGACATCCCGTACGTGATGGGCAGCAGGAGCGCGATCGCGCCCGCCGAGCCGAGTCCCGGCAACACGCCGACGAGCGTGCCGAACAGCACGCCGATGAAGCAGTAGAAGAGATTGATCGGCGCGAGGGAAACCGAGAACCCGAGCGAGAGGCTGTCGAGAATGCCCATTCGCGGTCAGAACCCGAGCACGCCAGCGGGAAGCGGCAGGCCCAGCCTGATGAAGGCGGCGTAGCAGGCGATCGAGCCGATGACGGCACTCGCCAGCGATACGACCCAGGAGACGCGCCCGATGCCGCGCAGCAGGAGGAGGAGGAGCGCCGCCGTGCACAGGAGGAAGCCGACCGGCGTGAGCGCCCACGCGTAAGCCACCAGCGCAACGACGACCAGCCAGACGCGCGCCTGCGCGCGTGCGCCACCGGTTTGCTGCTCGACCGGCGCTCGCGGCGCGTCCGCAAGCGCCACGATGCCGAACGCGATCAGCAGCACGCAGACGAGCGTCGGATAGAAGCCGGAGTCCGGCTGGCGCACCGTGCCCAATGTCAGGCTCGATGCCTTGTAGAGCGCAGCGACGCCGAGCGCAATCAGCGCAAGCGACGGAAGCCGCGGGACCAGCGCGCGCCACACGCTCAATTGCGATTCCACGCGCGGCACACGCTCACTTGCGATTCCACGGGTCCATCTCGTCGTAGTGTCCCCACACGTGGCTGAAGAACTCTTCATACCGGTGGCCGGTCATCACGCTGCGCACTTCCGAGTTCGAAACCGGCTCGACCTTTCCGATCTGCGCGGCGTGCCAATGGAGCTTCGCCGTCTCTTCGAGCGAGAACAACGTGATGCAGACGTTCTCGATCGTATCGGCAGTGACGACCACGCCGTGGTTCTTGAGCACCACGGCGCAGCCATCGCCAAGGGTCTGCACGACCATCCGGCCGCGCTCCTGGTTGTCGATCTGCTTGTCGAAGCCGAGGATCGGCACGCGCGGCGCGAAGATGGCGCCGCGGTTGCCCACCGGCAGGATCTCGACGCCCGCGACGCCGAATGCGGTCGCCATCGGAGCATGCGCATGGCACACGGCGTGCACGTCCGGGCGCGCCTTGTAGATCTCGGTGTGCGCGAAGCGCTCGTCCACCGCCTCGATGCGGCCCTCGATGAACTCGCCTTCCAGATTCACCGTGACGAGGTCGTTGACGTCGGTGTTCGCGAGGCTGCGGCCCTCGGAATGGATATGGCCGAGGATCAGGACCCGGTCCGTGCCCGGCACGCGGCAGCTCACGTGTCCCTTGGTGACCGGCCATAGCCCACCTGCAGTGATGATCCGGTGAACTTTCGCAAGCCGCTTCTTCAGGGCAAGCACTTCGGTTTCCTGCAGCAGATGGGCAGCGACGGGCTTGTTCATGGCACGATGACTCCTGTGACTACTTGCTGTGAGGAACGAGCAGACCCAGCTTGCGGATGATCGGCAGGTAAATCGCGTCCTGCTCCGCGAAGAAACGGGTGAACTCCGTGCGGTTCATGTAGCGCACGCCGAGCAGTTGAGCGCCCATCTGGTCGACGAACTCCCGCTGCTGCGCCACGCGCCGCAGCGCCGACTCGAGCGTCGTCAGCACTGCCGGCGGCGTCCCCTTCGGAGCGAAGACGCCATGCCAGGAATTGATGACGAGATCCACACCCTGCTCGCGCATCGTCGGCAAATCGGGATAGAGGTCGACGCGGCTCTCGGACGCGACGCCGAGCACGCGGATCTTGCCGGCATCGCGCATCGGCTTCATCGGCCCCACGATGTCGAAGTCGAGATCGATATGGCCACCGCCCAGCGCCGCCGCGCGCTCCGATCCGCCCTTGAATGGAACGAAGGTCGCTTCGATCCCGGCGGCGTCACAGAACGCGGCAGCGAAGATGTGCGCAGAGCTTCCCGCATTGATTCCGACGCGCAAGGCGCGCGGCTGGGCCTTTCCGGCGGCCACGACCTCACGGAGCGTCTTCCAGGGCTTCGCCGCCGATGACGCGATGGCCGCCGGGTCGTAGTTCATCAGCGCGACGAGCTCGTACTCCTTGACATCGGTGGGCGTCGGCACCGTGTATTGCGTCGTCAGGAAGCCGGTAGAGAAAAATCCGAGCGTGTAACCATCGGGCGCCGCGGCAGCCACCTCCTTTGCCCCGAGCACCCCGCTCGCGCCGGGTTTGTTGACGACCACCACGGGCTGGCCAAGCTCGTTCTTGAGAAACTGGGCCACCTCCCGCGCAGCGAGGTCCGTGCGCCCGCCGGGCGGAAACGGCACCACGAGTGTCACGGCCTTCGCGGGATAGTTTTGCGCCGCAACACCGAAGGACGCGAAGATCATCAATATGCCGACGACGGGGGCTAATTTGAATTTCATGAGGCCTCGCTGAAACGCTTTGCAGGCGCCGGACGTGCTCGCCCACAGTGGTGGGGCACCTTAGACCACGCGCGAGTTGCTGTACAGCACGCGTTATGCATGGGCGTCATGAACGGTTTGCATATCGCTGCGCCGTTTGCCCGGCAAATTCGAGTGGAGGTACGTCATTGGCGAAGGGATCGAGCTCGTCGAGCGTCGCGCCGAGCTAGAGCTCCAGCACCAGCTTCTCGCTCCTCGAGCCGGAGCAGCAGATCATCATCGTCTTGTTCGCTGGCACGCTCCTCCTCGGTGAGGACGAGATCCCGGTGGTCGGGAACGCCCTCCAGCACCTTGGTCTCGCAGGTGCCGCAAATGCCTTCGGTGCAGGAGTGCGGAATGTCGAGCCCCGCATCGAGAAGCGTGTCGAGAATCGTCTTTCCCGGCGGCACCATGAATTCGCGTCCGCTTTTGGCGAGCACGACCTTGAAGCCGCCGGCGACCGCCGGCGTCTCCTTCGCGGTGAAGTACTCGACGTGCACCCGTTCGCGGGCCAGATCCTTCGCCGCCTGTTCGAACGCATCGAGCATCGGGATCGGTCCGCAGCAGTAGAGGTGCGCGCCGGGCGGCGCGCCCTTCACGAGGGCCGCGATGTCGAGCATCTCGCCGCCCGGCTCCTCGTCGAAATTGAGCCGCACCTGCGGCGTCGTTTCAAGCGTCTCCAGGAACGGCGCGCCGTTGCGCTTGCGCAGGCAGTAGACAAGCTCCCAATCACGTCCGATCGCGCCGAGCCGCTCGATCATGCTCAGGATCGGCGTGATGCCGATGCCGCCCGCGATGAAGATCGACTTCTCGGCAGTCTCGTCCAGCGTGAAGTTGTTGCGCGGGCCATTGACCTCCAGGATGTCGCCCACGCGAAAATTCTCGTGCACCCACTTCGAGCCGCCTCGGCTCGCGCGATCCTTTTGCACGGCGATCACGTAACGGTGACGCTCCGACTGGGGGTTGACCAGCGAATAGCTGCGCACGAGACCGTTCGGCAGCGTGAGGTCGATGTGCGCGCCGGCCGTGAACGGAGGAAGGTCGCCGCCTTCCAGCGGGCGCAGGTCATACGAGACGACGTTCTGCGCCTCCCACGTTGCCGACTTGATGCGCAGACGTAACATCAGTGCGGTACCGGCATTGCGGTTCTCTTGGAGCGCATCTCAATCGATGCGAGCACCGTCGTCCAGCCAGCGCGCGAGGAGCGATCGCTCCTCGTCCGTCATTCGCGTCGTATTGGCAGGCGGCATGGCGCGCGTTTGAATCGTGCTTGCCTTGATCATCGCGGCGCGCGCTGCAATTTCCTGCGGTGTGTCAAAGGTGACGCCGTTCGGCGCACTGGCCAACGTTGCGACGGTCGGCGTGCGGGAATGGCAGGAGGCGCAGCGCAACTCCAGAATCCCTCTGACCACCGTGAACGACACGCGGCCTTCGGACGGTGGCGTTACATAGCGAGGAATCGAAAGGAAGCCGAGCACGACGATGGAGACGGCAAGCGGCGCGGCCGCGGTCACCCAGCCGCGGCTCGCCGGCTGGCGCCGGTCGAACATGATCATCAGGTGGCGTGCGGCCATTCCGACGACAATCAGCAGCGACAGGATCAGCCAGTTGAGCGGATGGCTATAGGTGCCCGGCGCATGATTGGCGATCATCGTGAAGATCACCGGCAGCGTCATGTACGTGTTATGGATGGCGCGGCGCCGGGCGCGCGTTGCGAGCACCGGGTTGCGTTCGCGTCCTGCCGTGGTGGCAGCCACGGCTTCCTGCTGGGACGGGATGATGCGTGTCCAGACATTCGCAACCATGTTCGTGCCGATGACGGCGCCGACATGAATGAAGGCCGCGCGGCCGGTGAACAGCTTGCACAGCATGTAGACAACGCCGAAAAGGAGGACCAACGAAATCACGTTCGCGAGCGTGACGTTGTCCTCGGCGAGCCTGGAAATCCACAAGCGGTCGTAGACGATCCAGGCCAGAGCGAGCAGCGCGATCGCGAACGCGATCGCCGCCTTCGGACTCATGACGGAAGTTTCCTGGTCTACCAGATCCAAACCGCCCGTCCAGTAGTACACGAAGACCAGCAGCAGGAAGCCGGTGATCCACGTGACGCCCGCTTCGACACGAAACCAATAGACCGGAGACGGCACGTGTCCGGGGGTGATGCTGCGCTTTTCGACAATATAAAAACCGCCGCCGTGGCCCATCCACGCCTCGCCGAGCACGTTTTCCCTGCGGGGACTGGGCAGGCGCAGCTTGCTGTCGAGCCACATGTAGTAGAGGGAACTGCCGATCCAGCCGAGGATGGCGACGATGTGCGCCCACCGCAGGCCGACGACGAGCCAATCCAGGAAGCGTGTTGATGGCCATTCGTTTACGCTTCCCTCGTCGTCGCACCCTCCGCGCGGTACACGCGGCAGAGCAATCCCTTGAGCGGACTGCCGCCGAACGCGACGTCGCAATTCTCGGGATCATCGTCGGTGAGCACGTTGGCGCAGTTTTCCAGGACGCCATGATCCGGTCCGGGCTGCTCGGGAAGCCACCAGCCATGCGGGACCGCGACGAACTTCGGATGCATCCTGTCGTGCGTGCGCACCTTCAACCGCAGGCGCCCGCGTACCGTCTCCACCCAGGCGAACTCGCCGGCGGCAATGCCCAATGCGGCAGCGGTGTCGTGATGCATTTCCAGCAGCGGCTCGGGCGCAAGATCACGCAGCGAAGGAATCTGCCGGCCCTGCGAGTGGTAATACATCGTCTGCTTCGCACCGGTGATGAGCAGCAGCGGGTAGTCGCGATACCGCTCGGGTGTGCTCACCGGACTCTCTGCGGGCTCGACGTGCGAGGGAAGCGGGTCGTAACCCCAATCCTTCATCACGGTCGAGTAAATCTCGAACTTGCCGGTCGGCGTGCCGAAGCCCGCCTTTTCGTATTTGCGGTATTCGATCGGAATGGGAACGTAGTCGCGCGCCTTCAGCTCGTCCCACGTGATCCCCATCGGCTTCAGCGCGTCGTCGGCGAGCACATCGAGCGAAGGAAAGTGCTCTTCGAAGCCCAGCTTCCGCCCCAACGCGATCATGAATTCCCAGTCGGACTTGCGCTCCCCTACGGACACCAGTTTTCGGGAGACCGTGTCCATGAACATCGCGTGCGGTCCCTTGATGTGCAAATGCAGGCGCGGTTCGTCGCGCTCCAGGTTCGCTGCCGCAGGCAGGACGATGTCCGCGTACTCCGCGGTGGGCGTCATGAACAGGTCATGCACGACGAGTAACTCGAGCTTGTTCAGGGCCTCGATGACGCGCGCCGTATTGGGATAGGTCGTCACCAGATTGCTGCCGACGGCGATCAACGCCTTGACCGGATACGGATCGCCCGAGAGGATGGTGCGGAAAAGCGTCGGCGGATGCGCGAAACCCGAGCGGTTGAGCGCCTTGAACTTCTGACCGCCGAGGCGCTTCGCTTCCTGCCCGGGCCCAAGCTTGTCGCGCAGATCCGGGTAGGCAAGCGGAGGCGCCGGGTAGAACACGTTGCCACCCGGTACGTCGACGTTTCCCGTTATGCCCATCAGGATGAGGACTGCGCGAATCGACTGAAACGCGTTGCGGCCACCATGCTCGAGGCCGTTGCCCCACAGGATGCATCCAGGGCGCGTCGTTGCATAAAGCCGGGCAGCGCGTGCAATGAGCTCCGGGTCGCACCACGTGATGTCGGCCACTTTCGCGAGCGTATATTCGCGCGCGCGACTGCGGAGCTCCTCGAACCCGTGACAATAGCGTTCGACGAACGCCTTGTCGTAGAGCTCCTCCTCGATGATCAGATTGATCCAGCCGAGCGCGAGCGCTGCATCCGTGCCCGGCCGCAGGGGAAGCCAGAGATCGACGGGGCCTGCAGCCGACGGCTTGCGAGGATCGACCAGGATGTGAACAGGAAGCTCTTTGAGGGCTTCGGTCACCGGCCCGAAACCGATCAGCCCATGGTCGTTCGTGATGCGCTTCTGCGAACCCCATTCGACGACGCACTTCGGGTGCGACGCGAGGTCGGGCACCGCAACCGTATCCCACACCTTGCCGCCGTACTTCCCGGTGGCCGTCGCGTTGCAGACGGCGACGCGCGTCGCGTAGCAGACGTAGCTGATCGAAGCGAGGTTCGGCGTCCCGAACAGATTCGCGACGCGGCCGATGATGTGCTGGTTGTTCATGCCGACACCGCGCGCGAACGCGACCGATTCCGCGCCGCAGGTCGCCTTGATCTCCTGCATCTTGCTGCTGATCGAATCCAGCGCCTCGTCCCAGGTCGCGCGCCGCCACTTGCCTTCGCCGCGCGCTCCCGTGCGGATCAGCGGGTAATCGAGACGGTCGGGATGGTAGAGCTGCTCCACCGACGCGACGCCGGCTTTGACACAGAGCTTCCCCTTGTTGATCGGGTTGGACGGGTCGCCGACGACTTCCGTCACCACGCCGTCGACGACGCGCACGAGCGTGCCGCAACCGCCGTGGCAGTTGCGGCAGACGGCCTTGACGACCCTTTCCCGCGCCGGTGTGGAGACAGTATCGATGACGTTACTTTCTCTTCTTCAGGACCTCGAGTCCGGCGAGCGCCACCTGGCTGTCGCCGTCCGCCAATCCCGCCGCGCCAACACCCGAGACGCCGATCCCGCCGATCACCTTGCCGTCGACAATGATCGGATAGCCGCCTTCCAGCGGTATGGCCGCTTCCTGGCGCAGATGCCAGAACGTGTTGAATTTTCCTTCGGCGAGATCGTCGTGGAAAATTCCGGTGGAGCGCCGGAACGCCGCCGCGCCGTAGGCTTTGGGCGGTGCGAGGTCCACGCTGCCGAACTGGCCGTTGCTCATCCGGTGCAGCAGCACCAGGTGTCCGCCGTCGTCGCAAATCGCAATGGTCGCGTTCCAGCCCTGCTTCGCCGCAAACGCTTCTCCGGCTTCCGCGATCTCCTTGGCAAGCTCGAGCGAGATTCGCTCGCCGTAGGGGTTTTGATGAGGTACCGGTTGGGGTGCCATAAGCTCTCCTGTGGATGGGTTGGAATGGAAACGCTGACTGCTTCGAAACGTTGCTTGCGAGGACCGGTTACCACGCGCCCCCGTACACCAACTTCGGAACGAACAACGAGATCGCCGGAATCCACGTCACGAGCGCCAGCGCGATCAAGCTGACGAAGATGAACGGCATCACGGCCGGCACCAGTTCGCGGTAGCTCGTCTGGAACAGGCCCTGGCTGATGAACAGGTTGAGCCCGAACGGCGGCGTATACATGCCGATCGCCAGGTTGAGCGTGACGATGATGCCGAGGTGAACGGGATCGACGCCCGCCGCGCGCGCGATCGGGAACAGCAGCGGAATCAGGATGACCTGCGCCGAATTCGGGTCGATGAACATTCCCGCGACCAGCAGCACGAGGTTGATCAGCAACAGCAGCATCACGGGCGACAGCTGATGGGCGTTGAGGAACGCGTTCAGCCCCTGCTGCGCCTGGCTGATCGTGAGGAGCCACGAGAAGATGCCTGATGCGGCAATGATCACCATGATCTGGGCTGTGAGCAGTGCCGACTCCACGGCGACGTCGAATAGCTGCCGCCAGTTCATCTCGCGATAAATCACCATGGCGACGAAGATCGCGTAGACGGCCGACATGCCTGCCGCTTCGGTCGGCGTGAACACACCGCTGTAGATGCCGCCGAGGATCAGGACCGGCGCGCCGATGGCCCAACTTGCCGCGCGCGTGCGCTGAAGCAGCGCGGTCGCGTCGAAGCGTCCCACGGTGGTGAGCTTGTTGCGGTACGCGTGGTACAGCACGTAGCCACCCAGGCACGCGCCGAACGCGAGGCCCGCGCCGATGCCGCCCATGAACAGCGCGCCGACCGAAACATTCGTGATCGTCGCAAAGATGATCATTGCGATGCTCGGCGGGATGAGGATCGCGATCGCGCCCGACGACGTGACGAGGCCCGAGCGAAAACGCGCGTCCATAGCCGTTGTTGAGAAGCGCCGGGTAGAGCAGTTTGCCGACGGCGACGATCGTGGCGGGGCTCGAGCCGGAGATGCAACCGAACGCTTCACAGGACGCGACGGTGGTGAGGCCCAAGCCACCCTTGAAGGACGAGAACAGCGCCTCGACCCAGGCGATGAGCCGCTTCGACATGCCGCCGCGCTCCATCACGTTGGCCGCCAGGATGAAGAACGGAATCGCCATCAGCGCAAACTTGTCGATGCTCCCGAAGAGCGTCTGGATCACGATGTCAAGCGGAAGGTCGCTCGCCACCAGGATGGCGACGACCGAGCTCAACAGCAGCACGGCGAAGATCGGGAAGTTGAGCGCGAGCAGCACGGCTGCCAGCAGCGTGAGGATCAGCAGCATCGTCGTTATCTACCCGGGAAGCGTCAGCTTCTCCGCCGCGACGGCGGCCTGATCCTGCGACGGCACGTCGTTGCGCGAGTGACGCAGCGCGACTTCCCAAAAGCCCAGCATCATCAGCAGGCACCCGGCCGGAATCGCCAGATACACGAGGTAGATCGGCACGCCGGAGGCCGCGCCCACTTGATCAAGCCCGCGCACCGCCATCGCCAGCCGCCACCCCAAATACCCGACGACCGCCGATAGCACGGCGCAGGAACCATTCACGAGCACCGCGTTGAGTCGCTGCCCACGCTTGGACAGCAGCGTGAGCAGCACCTCCATGCTGATGTGCAGCCCCTGCCGCGCCGCCACGCCGCTGCCGAGGAACACGAGCCAGAGCATCGCGTATTTGATGACCTCGTCGCTCCACGTCAACGCGTAGTTGAAGAAGTAGCGCAACACGACGTTGCCGAACACCATCGCCGTCGCGGTCAGAAGCAGGACGCCGAGCATCACGCGGAATCCCGCCTCCAGCCCGCGATTGAAACGTGTGAGCAGCCCCATGTCGATGTGCTTCGAGCTTCGATGCCGGCTAACGACTCATCTCGGCGACCTTGGCCTTGATCTTCTCCAGATACTCGGCGCCCTTGGGTCCCGTCAGCTCGACATACTTCCGCTCCACGGGCTGCGACGCCGCGCGAAACGCGTCCTTCTCCTCCTTCGTGAGCCGCGAGAACTGGACGTCCTTGTGAGCGGCAAGGATTTTCTCGAGCGAGGCCTTGTTGTAATCCTTGCCCCACTCCAGCCGGACCGGCACCAACGCCTGCGCTTCGGCGATCACCGCCTTCTGCAGGTCCGCCGGCAGCCGATCGAACCATTTCTTGCTGACGAAGAAGAACTCGACAAACAATCCGTGGCCACTCTCGGTGAGGTACTTGCTGACCTCGTAGAAGCGCAGGTCGTTGATCAGCCCCCACTCCTGCTCCTGCCCGGCGACCACACCCTGCGCAAGCGCGTTGTAGGTTTCCGGCAACTCGATTGGAACGGTGTTCGCGCCCCAGACGCGAAACTGCTCGAGCAGCACCGGCGTGGGCACGGACCGCACCTTCTTGCCCTGGAAATCGGCCGGCTTCCTGACCGGAAACGTCGTTGCAAAATGTTTTTCGCCCTCGCTATAGAAGGCGAGACCCTTGATGCCCTTGCGCTCGACCTCCGCGGCGAGCGCCATCCCGACATCGCTGTTCGCCACCTTCGACGCAACCTCGCCGCTCGGGAACATGAACGGCAGGTCCATGACCGTCAGCAGCGGCTCGAACCCGCCCAGGAATGCCGTCGGCGAGATCGTGCCCTCGATCGTTCCAACCTGGAGCCCCTCGATGATCTGCCGGTTATCGCCGAGCTGGGCGGACGGGTACACCTGCACCTTGATGCGTCCCTTCGTGCTCTTCTCCAGGTTGTCGCCATAGAGGTGCATCAGCTTGTCGCGTGGCGAGCCCGGGTTGACCACGTGCGCAAGCTTCATGACAAATTCCTGCGCGTGCGCGGGTTCAGCGCCGCCCGCCACCGCGCCCAGGAAGACCGCTGCAGCGAGCGCCAGGACGTACCGTCGTTTGCTCATGCCTCTCTCCTTGTCTGTCGTCGTGGTCGATCCATGATCATCGTCTGTCCGGTGGATGCGGCTGCCGCCAAACGACCCTCCGAAGGCCCAGCGACCTTAGTCCGCGTGCGAACCCTTGTACAGAGGTACCTATGCATCGGTATCATGACTCCCATGCATATGGGTTCCCTGCATCTGAACCAGCTCCGGCTGGTCGATGCGCTCACGCGAAACAGCAACCTCAGCGAGGCCGCCGAGGAGATCGGCTTGACGCAGTCGGCGGCAAGTCATGCGCTCGCCCGGTTGCGCGAGGAATTGCAGGACCCGATCTTCATTCGCACCTCGGAAGGCATGCGGCCGACACCCTACGGCATTCGCCTTGCTGCGTCGGTGCGCAGCGCCCTGGCATCCTTGCGCGCCGGTCTCGATCGGCACGCCGAGTTCCTGCCGGGCACTTCGACGCGCACGTTCAACGTCATCATGAGTGACGTCAGCCAGATGCTCTACCTGCCGCGCCTGCTCGCTCGTTTGTCCGCGGAAGCGCCCGGCGTCACGCTGCGCGTGCACCCGGTGCCCGCAAAAGCACCGCACCTGATCCTCGAGTCCGGCGGGGTCGATCTGGCGGTTGGAACCTTCACGAGGCTGATCGCCGGGTGCAGGCAGAAGCGCCTGTACCGCGAGCATTACGTCTGCGTCGTGCGGCGCGACCACCCGCAATTCGAGCAGGGCATGACCGCAGAGGCTTTCTGCAGCGTGCCGCAGGCATTGGTGGATCCCAAAGGCTACGTGCATGAACGGCTCGATCGCTGGCTCGCTCAGCAGAAGGTCCACCGTATCGCGAAACTGTATGTGCCGTACTTTCTATCGCTGCCGCTCGTGATTGCGCGCTCCGACCTGCTGGCGATCATGGCCAGCCGTGTTGCGCAAACGTATGCGGAAATGGTGCCGCTGAAGATCATGCCTCCGCCGACCAAGTTGCCGGCCTACGACACCAAGCTCTTCTGGCACGAGCGATTTCATCAGGACCCGGCGAACCGGTGGCTGCGCAGCCTGTACCTCGACCTCTTCAGCGACTGACCGATCTACCGGCGGTTCAATCTCGAGCTGAACGAATCCCGTTCTGCACTGACCCCGGCTGATTGACTGTGTCTGCTTCGCAGGTGCGAGGCATTCGTGCAACGTCATGCAGGCTTCGACCGTGCGGGATCCATAACGTCGCGCAAATCCTCGACTGCAACGCGAACCGAAACGCCCGCGCGCTCTTCCTGCAGCGTCATGGCGATCCTTGCATCCCGGTCACCCCAGCCGCGTTGCATCGCCGCGGTAATTTCCTGCATCGCAATTTCCGCCATCGGCATCGGCACGTCATGCGTCCGCGCCAACTCCATGGCGAGGCGCATGTCCTTCTGCGCGAGTCGAAGCGCGAACGACGGCGGATCGTAGACGCCGGGCAGGAACTGCTCGGCCAGCCGGTCGAAGGTGCGACTGCGTCCGGTCGTGCCTTGCCGCAATGCCCGGAACAAGACGAGCGGATCGACGCCCGCCTTGACGCCGAGCGTGAACACCTCCGCCAGCGCGATCTGGACCGCGAAGTTGGCGCAGTTGTGCACGAGTTTTGCGACCGAGCCGGCGCCGATGGGGCCAACGTACAACGGCTCGTCGCCCATGGCCTTCAGCAGCGGTTCGTACTGCTCGAACGTCGCCGCGTCGCCGCCCACCCATAGCGCAAGCCTTCGGGACTCGGCGCCCTTGGGTCCGCCGCTGATCGGCGCGTCGAGCATCCGGATATTGCGCGCTGCAAAAGCCGCGTGCAGGCGGCGGACGACGTCGGGTGCGTTCGTCGTCAGGTCGAACCACACCGACCCCGAGTCCATTGCGCTCAATACACCGCCGTCGCCGAGTGCAACCGACTCGACTTCCGCCGGCCCCGGCAAGCATGTGAACAGGACCTCCACGTCGCTCGCTGTCTGCGCGGGACCATCAGCCGAGACGGCACCCTGCGAAACCAACTCGGCGGCGGGCTCGCGACGGACGTCGTAAACCTTCAGATGATGGCCCGCGCGCTGCAGGTTCGCGGCCATGTTCCGGCCCATGGCGCCCAACCCGATGAAGCCGATTTTCATGTGCGGTGCGCTTCGCGTCCGGGCCGAGATGCGCAATGCGCTTCGTATCCGGGCCGAGGGCCGGGGAACACGTCTCCCGCTTCGCAAGCGCGCGGCATCGACGGCCGCGCTTTATGCTTCAGCGGAGTTTCCTTCACGAAGGCGTTGCAACCAACGGCGTGCCGGGCGACATCACCGCATCGGCGTCGCGCGTTGCATCGGAGCCCCTTCACATCGGCATCGGCAACCCACGGGAGGTCGAGCGACATCGCCGCTTCCATCTCCTGTTTCCAGTCCGCGCCCTTGGGAACGACGATGTCCATCGCCCGCGCGCTGTACGCTTCGGGGCGCCGCGCCTCGGGCGGCTCTTTGCCGTTCTGCAGGTCCCGGGCCGCCTTGAGCAGCTTCTGCCTGAGCATGATGATCGCCTTGTCCGCGCTGACCAGGTTTTCGCGCGTCCGGTCCGCGATCACGCCGTTCTGGTCGGATTGGACAGCCATGTCCTGCGCCGGCAGCGATTTGATGCCGGTGAAGGAATAGTGCCGCTGCGCGTCGCGATCAATCAGGTAGTCGTTGGTCTTGTTCTCCTTGGGAATGTACGTACCCGGCAGCAGCTCGGGGAAGTCCAATCCCCCGTGCGCCAACTCCGCGCGCTCGGCTTCGGTAAGCGGGCGGGCGGGATGCCAGCGCGGCCGATAAAGCCAGCTCGTTTCATCATCGATCGGCACGCGAATGTGGCAGGTCATCGTGACGCCGCGTGGCGTCGCGATCGGCACCGTGAGCGGCATGAAGAACAGGTTGGCGCGCCACTGTGACCGGCCGTCCTGCAGATCGCGCTCGGCGGCCATCAGGAGGCCGTAATCCGTCTCCTCGATTTCCCAGTGCACGACGCCGACACGACTGACGTACGGCATCCCACCTGTCGAGCCCGCCGCAACACCTTCCTTGTCCAGGAACCGGTGCAGGAACGACACGTGCCCGGAATCAGCCTCCCCTTCCAGCGACTGGAAGTAATTGCCTTCCACCAGGAACTTGCTCACGTAAGCGTGTGACGGCGGCACCTGCTGAAATTCGTAAAGCGGCAGGTCAGGCATCAGCTCCCGGGGTCCGAGATACGCCCAGATCATGCCGCCCTTTTCGATGGTCGGATACGCACGCGCCGCGCACTTTTCCTTGAACCCCTCGCCCACGCGCGCATTCGGGATGTCCAGGCACCGGCCCTCGACGTCATATTTCCACCCGTGGTACACGCAGCGGAGCCCTCCCTCCTCGTTTCGTCCGTAGAAAAGGCTCGCGCCCCGGTGACGGCAATACCGCTCGAGCAGCCCGACACGCCCCGCGCTGTCCCGGAAGGCCACCAGCTTTTCGCCCATCAGCGTGACCCGCACAGGGGGACAGTCGGGGGCGGCCAATTCTTCGGACAGCAATGCAGGGATCCAGAACCGGCGAAACAAATTGCCCATTGGCGTACCGGGCCCGGTACGCGTCAGCAGTTCGTTGTCTTCCTTCGATAGCATGACTTCTCCTCCCTCAGACAGGGCGATTGGGGCGACCATAGTCTCGACCCGGATGCTTGTACAGACTGAAGCGTGCATCGGTGATATGAGCGCTGTGCATACATGCCGCGTGCCGGGAAAGCCGATTGCGTCGAGCGCGACAGCATCCGACCGGCTCTTTGCGTTTCGCGACCGTGATAGTCTTGCCGGAGTTGGGCCGCTCGGCGCCAACGCTCGAGCACCACGTCGTCTTCGTTTGCGAGGACGATCAATTCAGCAACGCCACCCAAGGTCTCAGATGATCGACCTCTACACCTGGACAACGCCGAACGGACGCAAAGCCTCGATCGCGCTCGAGGAGTTCAATCTCCCCTATACCGCGCATCCTGTCGACATCACCAAGGATCAGCAGTTTGATCCGCAGTTCCTCGGTATCAGCCCGAACAACAAGATTCCCGCGATCGTCGACCGCGAAGCGGGCATGACATTGATGGAGTCAGGTGCGATCCTGATCTATCTCGCGGAAAGGACGGGACGGTTGTTGCCGGCGTCCGGCGCCGCCCGCTATCGCGTTCTCGAATGGCTGATGTGGCAGGTCGGCGGTCCAGGACCGATGTTTGCCCAGGTCCACTACTATTCCAGATTCAACAAGGGCAAGGTGCCGCTCGCCGAAGAACGGTTCATGAAGGAAGCGCGCCGGCTGTACTCGGTGCTCGACAAGCGCCTGTCGGACCGCGAGTTCGTCGCAGATGATTATTCGATCGCCGATATCGCGATCTGGCCCTGGGTGTCGCGGTTCGAATGGCAGTCGATCGCGCTGCAGGATTATCCGAACGTGCTCCGCTGGTATGCGGCCATCGCGAAGCGACCCGCAGTTCAACGAGGCTACAAGATTCCGAAGGACGTGGGTGACGTCCCGTTGCCGTAACTGCGCGCAAGCGGGCGCCGCCCGCGTCGTCACTGCGCAGGTTGCGCGTCGCAGGAAACCTGCGTATTCCAATCGGCAAAGCTGCCGTTGGGGTTGCTCTCCCATGCCCAGACGTGGAGTTCGTAAAACGCGGGCAATCCATAGCGGTTCGGCTCGCCGACGTAGTTCGTCAGATGTCCATCCACTGCTGGCGTACTGCCGTCGGGGTGCAGGCGCGCCCAATCAGCGGCGAGCACGATGAACTCGACGCCGACGAGGCGTAACCCGCCATCACGCTGCGGCTCGTAGATCAACGCTTCGGGCTCGTTCGCGTTCACGACGCCGTCCGGGACACGGCTGGGCAGAATGAAATGCACGCCCATCGCGCCTTCGTTGGGGCCACTCACGCACGGCGAGCCGCGCACCCACCCCTGATCGAGCGCGACATTGATGTCACGGAATTGAGCAGTCGCCGCACGTACCTTGTCGACCAGCGGTGCCATGTTCGTCTTTCCGGGCGGGGAACCGTGAGCGCCGTGATTTCCAGCGGGAACTTCCGCGGTCGCAACCGTCACGCCAGCCAGCAGCGTCCGATCGTAGCCATGAGAGTGACGGTTGGTTTCATTCTGGTCAACGACTTGCGCAACAGAGTTCGCATGACTTTCTCCCATCAGGTTATGTACCCATGCCGCATCCCGCCCGCGGCACGGAATTCCGTGCCGCCCGACGTCGCGCGCAGAAATATTCTAGCGAGCGCGGACTGCACGGAGTACTGCACAAGGAGCGGATTCCTGTTTCGTTTGTTTCGCGCGCAGGTCCGCAACTGCGCGGATTGGGTATGTCGCGATGACCGATGCTCCAGCGTCCAATCTGCGGCTCGCAGGCTGATTCACCCGCTCGAATACTCCAAGCGACGATGAACGCGGCCGATGCCGGGTTGAAGCGGCAGCCCCGTCCGTGGCCGCGATGCAATTTCCTTGCATCGAAGGTCCAAAGTGAATACACTTTTGCCAGCCGCAAACGCCGCACCGAGCGGCTTGGCCGTCCTGAAGCTTGTGCCGTGGCCGGTTCGCGATACCGGATGGCGGCTGCCGGGGCGGGGGCTGCGCCATACGGCTCGTAAGACCCATACGCATCTCGAGGAACGAAGACAGATGGTCACCGCTGAAGAAAACAAGCTGTTGACGCAAGTGGGACCCGGAACGCCGGGCGGGGAGCTGCTGCGGCGCTACTGGTACCCCATTGCCGCCGCTGGCGAGCTGGACGAAAACCCGGTCAAGCCGGTCAAGCTGCTCGGGGAGTCGCTGGTGCTCTACCGCGACCGGCGGGGGACGATCGGACTCGTCGACAGCGTGTGCGCGCATCGCCGAATGAACCTGGCCCTGGGCGTTCCCGACGACGAGGGGCTGCGCTGTCCCTATCACGGCTGGCGCTTCGCCGAGACCGGCCAGTGCCTCGAGCAGCCGGCGGAAAAGCGTCCCTATTGCGACAAGGTGAAGATCAAGGCGTACCCCGTGCGCGTGGCGTGCGGCGCGGTGTTCGCTTATCTGGGACCCCAGCCCGTACCCGAGCTGCCGATGTGGGACCTGATGGCGTGGGACAACGTCCTGCACGAGATCGCCTACGCCACGCTGCCCTGTAACTGGTTCCAGAGCATGGAGAACGCCGTCGATCAGGACCACCTCGACTGGCTCCACGTCGCCTTTTCGGACTACGTGCTGGAGCGGGTCGGACGCCCGGACCTCAAGAAGCGCTTCTGGCGACCCGGCGAGTTCCAGGGCGAAGGAGACCGCGGCAGGCTCAAGGAGATGCTCTACGAGCGCAACGCAAGGGGCATCCTGAGACGCGCGGTCTACGGCAACAGGACGAAGGACCATCCGGACTGGCGCCTCGGTATCCAGGCGGTCTTTCCCAATTTCGCGCGGGCCGTCAACGACCTGCAGATCCGCGTCCCCGTCGACGACACGCACTTCACCTATTTCCTCATCCGGGCGCACTGGTTGCAGCCGGGCGAGAAGGCTCACCAGGAAAAAATCCCGTACTTTCACATTCCGCTGCCGATCGACATGCAGGGGAACGTGCACTGGAACCACCTCGACGCGCATGCGACGCAGGACATGGCAGCGTGGCTCGGCCAGGGCCCGATTGCCGACCGCACGAAGGAACTCCTCGGCGAGTCGGACAAGGGCGTTCGGCTCCTCCGCCAGATGTTCAAGGAGCAGATTCAGGTCGTTGCCAACGGCGGGGATCCGATGAACGTGTTCCGCGATCCCGGGGAAGCCAAGTACATCCACATCCCCCATGTCGAGGAGGAAGACAACTGGAGCTATCAGAAAACCCAGTTGATCAGCCGCGCGCGCACCGCGAACAAGTGGAGCCCGGTGCTGAGAGAGATGGTCATCAAGTATTACCCCGAGCAGGCGGAGGAAATCCTGAAGGACCCGGTCCACTAGGACGGCGCGCGATCGCTCCTCCCACCTCGGTACAAGCGAGCGGGAACGAAAGCCGGGTGACCCGTGCTTTCGTGACCAGCCGCTTCAACGCGTCGACGGCATGACTTATCAGCGGGATTTCGAGCAGAAACTGAACGTGGGCATCGTCGGCGTCGGCTCGCATGCCTATCGCAACATCCTGCCGGCGATGAATTTCCTTCCGGTGTCGTTGAAGGCAGTTTGCGACACCAACCGCGAGCTTGCAGAGGCGACCGCGGCCCAGTTCGGGGCAAAGGGTTGCTACGCCAGCGCCGCCGACATGTACCGCAATGAAGCGCTCGATGCCGTCTTCATTTGCGTGTCGCCGCTGTTGCACCCGCGACTTGCGTGCGAAGCGTTCGATGCCGGATTGCACGTGTGGCTGGAGAAGCCGCCGGCGCGACGTGCTTCCGAGGTCGAGGAGATGATTCGCCATCGCAAGGACAAGGTCGCGGTGGTCGGATTCAAGAAGGCCTTCATGCCGGCCACGCAAAAGGCGATCGAGGTCTTCGCCACGGAAACCTATGCGCCCTTGAGAAGCATCCTTGCAGAGTATCCGATGACCATTCCCGAGGACGGGGAAGCGGTCCTTCGCGAGGGCACGTACGTCAACTGGCTACGAAACGGTTGCCATCCCATCTCGCTCTGCATGGCCGTTGCAGGCGCGGTGTCCGCGGTGACCGTGCATCGCGCTCCGCATGGCGGCGGTGTGTGCGTCATCGAATTTGCCAACGGCGTCATCGGCAACTTTCATCTGGCTGCGGGCGAGAACAAAGGCCAACCGCTGGAGCGCTACAGCTTTTTCGGCGACAGGTGTCACCTCGTCATCGACAATGGGCTGCGCGTGACGCTGCATCGTGGAATACCGTTCCAGTATGGCAAGACGACCAGCTATGTTCCCGAAGGACTGGACAGCGGCGCCATCGTCTGGGAGCCGCAGAACCGGGAAGCGACCCTCGAAAACAAGGCACTGTTCACGCAAGGGATGTATCAGGAGATGCAGTATTTCTGTGCTCAGGTCCTGGCCGGGAAGCCCGCCGAGAAGGGATCCCTTGAATTTACGCTGCAGGTGATGAAGGTGTATGAAGCGGCACTGCTATCAGGCGGTCGTCGGATGCAAATCCAGTGATCCTGAGACATCACGTGAGCAGGCGGGCGATGGCTGCGGCCCGGAAGGAGAGTGGCATGATCGTTCACCGACGACGCGTGCTTGCTGCTGCAATGCTCGCGCTTCTTTTGCCCGCAGGCGCCGCGTATGCAGCCTACCCGGAAAAGCCGGTTACCTTCATCGTTCCATTCCCGCCCGGCGGACGTACGGACCTCGTCGCGCGGCTGATCACCCAGCACCTCTCGAAGCACCTTGGGCAGCCCGACGTGGTGGTGAACAAACCTGGCGCCGGGGGTGTGCTCGGAGCGAAGGAAGTCGCGGGCGCAGCACCCGACGGATATACGCTGGGGATTTTCTCGACCGCCGTGGTGACGGCGCAGTACACGGTTCCCACGCCCACTGATCTCGAGGATTACGTGGCCATCGCGGTCGTGAACGTGGATCCAATGGCACTCGCGGTCAAGTCCGATGCGCCTTGGAAATCACTGAAGGACCTTGTCGCATACGGTCGCAGCAACCCGGGAAAGCTGCGCGTCGGGATGATCCCGGGTGCGTCGGCACAGATCTTCGCGGCTGCGTTCGCGAACGCCGCAAAATTGCAGGTTGTCTACGTCCCGTTCAAAGGCGACTCGGACGGCGCGGCGGCGCTCGCCGGGGGACACATCGATGTGCACGTCGCCGTGCCGGTGTCCTACAAGGCGCTCGCAGATGCAAACAAGGTGCGCATGCTCGGTGTCGCAGCCGAATCGCGCTCCGCCATGTACAAGAACGTTGCGACCTTCCGCGAGAACGGCGTCGATCTCGTCATCGGATCGTTTCACATCGTCGTCGCGCCGCGGCGTACCCCCGCCACCGTACTGCAAGTCCTGGAACGCGCGGTCGACATGACGATGCGCGACCCCGAGCTCATGAAGCAAATGGCGGAGTCGAGCCTCGGGTACGCAAACATGAACCGGAAGGAAACTGCCGCGTTCCTTGCGCAGCAGGATGCAATCTACCGGCAGGTGATCGATCAGGCTGGCATGCGGGTCACGCCGGCGAAGTAAGCGACGCAAGCGGACGGGCCGGCCCGTTGCGGTAGGTCTACTCAACTCGTCGACGGGGTGGGCATCGTGCACGTCTCGTCTAGGACGCTGCGATTATTTGACGCACGGCGTGCCGGGTTCGGGTTGCGTACCGCTGATACGACACACGGAAGCGCGGCGTGGTCAACGTTCGTGCGGCACTGGTGACGACCCCGACGTGGGAGAACCTTCGGTGATGCTGACGTCCAACAGCAAATCGAGGATAGTCGTCAACGATGCGAGCTCGCCTTTCGGGACGAAATACTGGAACCCGCTCTGCAACGCAATTTTTCGGACCAAAGGTCCGTCGACCGCCGTATGCGCGATAAATATCGCTCGCTCCATCCGTCGGTCCGTCCTGAGGTGCCGAGCCGTCTGCCATCCGTTCAACCCCGGCATATTGATGTCGAGAATTACAACGTCCGGCGGAAAGCAACCTGCTAATTCAATCGCACCCGTTCCACTATAAGTAACGCACGTATCGTAATCCAGCATTTCCAATACAGCGGCCAGCGAATCAGCCACATCGTGGTCGTCGTCGACCACAAGGATTCTCAATTGGCGATAATGGGCACCTTCCATACGCAAGAGCATGCAGTCGATCACTCGCCATTGCGATCAGCCAGCTCGATCGTTGCGTGTAAGCCACGTCCTACGTCCCGCGACCGCGCGAGCGAAAGCCCGGCCGTTTCGGTCGGGCTCCGAGCATTGCCAGACCTTCTTTCTGGCGGCTCCCGGCTGCTCTGGACGCAGTCGCAATGCTGGTAGCCATGGCGGCTTGCAGTACATCCTAAGGATTGTTGAAGGTCAGTTTGCGTTGTCGGAGGTGAAATCGCACATCGTCCACGTATTCCGCGAGAGCGCGGCGGTCACGCAGCGAATCGATTCGCTTACCTTCGACGACAAATTCTCTACCGCCCAAACCGTACACGCGCAATGCGATCTTGCTACGATGATCCTGAAATTCCACGACACATCGATGAGGTCCAAAACCATGGCGGAGAACGTGCTCAATGTACTCGTCGTCAAGTCGGTCCGTAGGTCGAAATGACGACGACGTCAATTCGGAGACAACAGGGCGATTTCGGAGCGGTGGCCTCATCCGAGCGACAACGCATGTAGGTTACTGCGCGTTGACGGATCAAACCTGTTGCACAAGCGGTCACATGTAACGCTTTATTACCCGAGGGTCTTTCCTGCTTTCAGCCCGTAGCCGTCCACGCCGCCTCGTTTGCGCGCTGACCAGGCGCCCCGTCGATCGACGCACGCAGTATGATGCAACGGGCTACAGCGCACGCCATGAGTACCGAATTTAGCGGCATTCGCGCGATGGCCTACCCATGGACCGAGGTGACGAATGAACCGCGAGAAAGTGGTGTTCGGTTTCTTTATCGTACTCGCGGCCACACTGAACTTCGGGTTCTTCGTTGGCGACATCGATGTCGCGTATCACCACGACGTCTTCGAGCTCTTCGCGGCCATCGTCGTGAACTTCGTCGCCACGGTTCTGAAGTTCGGCGATCGCACGCAGGTCGGCGCAATACACCTCGCGACGAGTCTCGTCGCCGACCTGCAGCTCGTTGCTGCGGCCATCTGCTGGGCGGTGGCGGCGCACGTGGTCGATGCCGGCATGTCGCCGGAAGTCACCGCGCGGGTGGTGTCGCTTGCCGGCGGCGCACTGCTTGCCAACATCGTCTCGCTCGTCATTCTCATTGCCGAGACCGTGATGCTGCGCCGGTAGAACGGCACCCGATGCATAGCGCCTTCTTGCTTGCGTTGCGTCGCATGCGCGCGCCGCTCGTCGTCATCGTCGCGGTGTACGCGATCGCCGTGCTCGGGCTCGTGCTGATCCCCGGCACCGATGCCGACGGAAACCCAGCGCCACCACTGAGCTTCTTCCACGCGTTCTATTTCGTCAGCTTCACCGCGACGACGATTGGCTTCGGGGAACTTCCGGCAGGGTTCAGCGACGGGCAGCGGCTGTGGGTCACCGTGTGCATCTACCTGGCGGTGTTCGGCTGGACGTACACGATCTTGTCTCTGCTCGCGGTCATGCAAGACAAGCCGTTGCAGCATGCGCTCGCGGTGGGCCGCTTCCGGCGCGCCGTGCGCCGGATCGGCGAGCCCTTCTACATCCTGTGCGGTTATGGCGAAACCGGTACGCTGCTGGCCCGATCCCTCGACCAGCTCGGCATCCGGTTCGTCGTGCTCGACATATCGCCCGATCGCACCGAGGACCTGGTGGTGCGGGGATTCGACGTCGATGTCGCCGCGCTTACGGCGGATGTGCGCAAGCCGGACGTACTGCTGATCGCCGGTCTGCGCCACCCCTGCTGCCGCGGCGTTGTCTCGCTTACCAACGACGACGGCGCCAACCTTGCGGCTGCCATCACCGTGCGCCTCCTGAACCCGACAATTCCCGTGCTCGCTCGCGCCGAATCGGAAGCTACGGTTGCCAACATGGCGTCGTTTCGCACGGACCACATCATCAATCCGTTCGAGAAGTTCGGCGAATACCTCGCTCTCGCGCTCGACGAGCCCGGCAACTACCAGCTGCTGGAGTGGCTCACCGGCATACCCGGAACCACGCTGCGCGCCGAAACCACGCCGCCACGTGGGCACTGGGTCGTATGCGGGTACGGCCGCTTCGGTCGCGCTGTCGTGCGTCACTTGGGCCGGAAAGGGCAGACGGTCACCATCGTGGATCCGCAACCGGATCCGGGCGCGCACCCCCCGTGGATCTGCGGGCGCGGAACGGAAGCAGGAATCCTGCAACAGGCCGACATCGCACGCGCGGTGGGCATCGTCGCAGGGACGGACCACGACGTGAGCAACCTCGCGATCGCGATGACCGCTCGCGAACTCCACCCGCGGCTTTTTGTCGTGATCCGCCAGAACCTCGTTGCGAACAAGGTGTTGTTCGACGCGTTCAAGGCGGACGTCACGATGGTCCCGAGCGAGATCATCGCGCATGAATGCCTTGCGGTGCTTACCACGCCGCTGCTTAGGCGCTTCCTCGATATCGTAAAAGCCGAGAAGGACGAATGGGCTGATCGCGTCGTGGCGAGCCTGCGTGCGCGGGTTGGCGAGCAGGTGCCTGTGATATGGAGCGTCTGCCTGGACCCGATACAAGCGCCCGGCTGCCTCGCGGCAGGGATGCCGTTCAATCTCGAATGGCTCATGCGGTCGGGCGCGAATCGCGACGAGCCGTTGCGCTGCATGGCGCTGTTGCTGGTGCGCAACCACAGCGAGCACCCGTTGCCCGATGCCGCTGATGGCGCTCCTGCCGGGCGATCACCTGCTATTCGCCGGCACACCAGAGGCGCGCGCGCTACAGTTGCTGGCCCTCGCCAACGTGAATGTCTTTGACTACGTAAAGACCGGCAAGGAGACGGGCGGCTGGCTGTGGCAGGCGCTATGGCCGCGCGTGTGACCAGCGGCGCCAAGCTGATTCCGACTGTCCAGGCCGTCGGACTCAGCTTTGCTTAGAGCGATAGCGATCCCGCAAATCGCGGACCTGGTCGTGGTTCCGCATTACGCCATCGTACTGACGCTGTACGACGACCCGGATGTCATCTGGCAGTGTTTCTTCAAGCGCCTTGCGGTATTTGGCCTTGGCGACATCTTCGCCCCGTTCGCATTCTTCGAGGATGGCGAGGTCGTCCCGACCTGATACTGCTGACTTCAAGTTCACCCACCCGCGGTGTACAGCGCCAGCGACGCTGCCGCCCTCTTCTGCGTGGCCGCCCAGACGAGTCACCAGTTGCTGCAGGTCGGCCGCACCTTTGGCACAGTCCTGAGCGCGTCGCAAAAAAACCGCTTTCAATTCGGCGTTTTTCGTGTCCTCCGCCGCCGTCCGAAATCCTTTTTCGCCGTCCCTGGAAGTTTCGACGAGGTCGTTCAGAATGGAAGAAATGTTGCTTGGCATGGTGATTTTCCTTAGAAACAAAGAAGCCTGCCACCGAACGACCGCGATCGGCATCGGTCAGCTTATCTCCTGCGTGTAAGTGATCTCCTACGTTGCAGGGCGGCCGACCAACATCCGGCAGTCTTTACGGGCAGTTGCGCCGCTCTTCTGCTTCCAGAAGCTCGGTAAGCAACATCTTTGCGAGAGCCTCGGGGGCGCTTCCGCCGATGTGCGAGCTTTTCGTCCCTAGCGTCAAGCTACTGACGGTTACCATTGGGCCATCAACCGTGTAAGTTCCTTCATGCACCTTTCCGTGCCTCTCGATGCGCACGTTACGTCCGGCCGGAGGGCGCTCGGTGCTTTTGTGGCGAGTCATCTTGATGTTGCTTCGGATAGTGGTTGCATTGCCGCGCTGCCAGGCCAATCGGTCACGTTCTTATCGACTTGCAGGGGGTCTCGGCGAGTCGCTTCCTGTATCGCTCGCTATTGGAAATGGGTAGAGTCCGCCAGTCTCTGGGCGCCGACAGGGCTCAGACGTACCACGCCATCTGTTCGACCGTCGTGGTCTATCAGGCCCGCGATCTGCGCATCCTCGAGGATGGTATGGCGAGGACAAGTGCTATGCCATGCATCGATCAATTCCGCATAGGTTCGCGGCGCACTTGCAATCCATTCCAGCAACGCGCGGGTCAGCGCAGCATTCTGGCGCGCCAAGGCATCGTCGTTATCCGGCATTGAGTTCGCCTCGCATCCGAGAGCTCGGATATTAAAACCCTGCCCCGCGATTCCGCAACCCCGCGGTCAATCGTTGCGCAACTCGTTCGGCGGCGCTGCACCCGGCGGCGCGTGACGCGCGATATGCTGCATCAACGTCAGCACTTCCCGCTGATCGCGCAGGAACAGTGCCGCCTTGCTGTCGGCGGCGGGCTCGACGCGCAACGTCAGGACGCTCGGCAGATTCAATCCGAACACCGTTTCGTCGGTGTCATCGTCGCCGACGTACAGCACGCTGCTGCAATGCGTCTGCTCGATCAGCGCCCGCAGCGCGTCGCCCTTGTCGGGCGCCCCGACCGGCAGCAGGTTGACGACCGCCTTGCCGAGGATGACGCGCGGCACGGGGTCGAGGCGCGGCGACGCAGTGCTGGATCTCCCGATGCGCGGCCGCGGGATTCGGCTGCCCGGCGGTAATGCAACGATATCGAATACGTCTTGTCCTCGATGCAGACGCCGGTGGCGGCCAGCGGTTCGCAGCTGTCCGAGCGCGTCGCGCCACGTTTGCGGACCATCCGCGCGAACGCTTCCGAGCGTGCGCGCCAGCCGGGCAAGCCCTCTGCGCCATGATTGCCGATCAGGTAGTGCGGCTCGAACGACAGCATACGCCGCGCGTCGTCAATGGCCCGGCCGGTGATGATCGCCACCTTCGAGCGCTGCGCGAGGTAGGCGAGGCAGCTTTGCACTTCGTCGGGCAGCCGCGCCTCGTCCGGACGCTCGACGATCGGTGCGAGCGTGCCGTCGATGTCGAATGCCAGCAGCGTGTCGGTTGCAGAGCACGGCCGCCAGGCACGATACGCCTTCCGGGAGAAAACGCGTAGATCAACCGATCTCCACCGGCCGCTCGCGGTGCTCGTCGATGCGCTCGACGATGCGCTGGCGCTGGCGCAGCCGGCTGGCATCGAGCAGCATCGCGCCGGCCCAGCGATAGACGTTGTGCTCCTGCACGAGCCGCCGCATGCTGCGCATGCGCACGCGCTGCTCGTCGGCGCGGCATGCGCAACGCGCGGTCGAGCGCTTCGGCGCATTGGTCCACGTGGTACGGATTCACCGGCAACGCATCGTGCAGCTCGCGTGCCGCGCCGGTGAATTGGCTCAGCACCAGCACGCCCTGCTCGTCGTCGCGCGACGCGACGAACTCCTTCGCGACGAGATTCATCCCGTCGTGCAGGCTCGTGACCACGCAAACGTCCGCCGCCCTGAAGTATTCGTTGATCAGCTTCGGGCTCGTGATGCTCCGCCTTGAGCCGGATCGGCGGCACGGCCGCCTCTGCGAAGCGGGCATTGATCCGCGCCGGGCGAGCGCGTGCACCTCGTCCTCGAAGCCGCGGTAGTCGTCGAGCGCCGAACGGGTCGGCGCGGCGATCTGCACGAATACGAATCGACCGACGTATTCCGGCTGCAGCTCGAGCAGCCGCTCGACCGCGTGGAAGCGCTCGATGATGCCCTTCGTGTAGTCCATCCGGTCGACACCGATGCCGATCCGGACGTCCGCCGGGAAATTCTTCGCGCTCGATGACGCGCCGACGGCACTCCGCCACCGTCGGCTGCCGGTCGGCCCACGGCGACGGCCACTGGATCGAAATCGGGAACGGCTCGACGCTCGTCCGGTGCCCGCCGTGCGAGACCGTCGAGTTTTCGTAGCCGATGCGCGCTTCGAGGTAGCGATCGACCGTATCGATGAAGTTGCGGCAATGGTATTGCGTATGGAAGCCGAGGATCGTGCTGCCGAGCAATCCTTCGAGGACCTCCTTGCGCCACGGGCAAATGCCGAACGATTCCGGATTCGGCCATGGAATGTGCCAGAACGTGATGATCGTCGCCTTCGGCAGCCGCTCGTGAATGAAGCGCGGCAGCAGCGCGAAGTGATAGTCCTGGACGAGCACGATCGGGTCGTCGGTCTTCGCCTCCGCACAGACGGCCTCCGCGAAGCGCTCGTTCACGTGCACGTACTGCTCCCAGTCGCCGGTACGGAAGATGGGCCGCACATGCGCGATGTGACAGAGCGGCCACAGGCCTTCGTTGGCGAATCCGTAGTAATACCCGCGCTCCTCTTCCTCGGTGAGCCAGACGCGACGCAACGTGTACGCCGGATTGTCGGGCGGCACGTCGATGCGATCCTTGCGCGTCGACGGTTGCCTTGTCCGCCGTACCGCTGCCGTGCGCGATCCACGTGCCAGAGCAGGCGCGCATGATCGGCTCCATCGCGGTGACCAGTCCGCTCGCGGGATGCCGAATCGCGATTCCGTCGTCCTGGTACATGTGGATGTACGGCTCGCGGTTGGAGACGAGCAGCACTTCGTCGCCGGCGAGCTCGTTGCGCAGCACCGAACGCAGCATTTCCGGATTCCAGACGGCGCCGCGCTCCATGTTGCGCCGGCTTGCGTCGACTTCGCGCAGCAGCGCGCGGACTTCACCCACCAGCGGCTGCAGATCCGGGTTGGCCGGCTGTTGGAACGGCTGGATGATTCCCTCGCCGCGCAGCAGCGCGCGCACGCCGGCCACCCAGCCGCGCCACGACAGGTGGGCGATGAGCACCGTGATCAGCGATACGACGACGCCGAGCAGGATGAAAAACCCGATCAGGTATTTGCGCGTGTCGGCGCTGCGGCGATCGACGAAGCTCATGTCGTGCACGAGTACGAGCGTGCCGACCTGGGGTCCCTCGGTAGGGATTGCGAACCACGTCACGTGCAGCGGAGCCGGCGGAAATTGGCGCAGCACGTGCGCATCCGGTCCGGTGCCCTTGATCTCCGTGCAGCCGAGACTCAGCCGGATAGGTCTGCGTCTTGTAGACGACCTTGCCCTGGAGGTCGCAGAAACGCGATCGCGTAAAGGCGCTCGTCCTGGACGTCACGCGTGAACAACTGCCGGATGCCGGCGGCGTTTCCGGATCGCACCATGGTCGACCAGCTGTTCCTGCATCGTGTTCGCGACGAGGCGCGAGCGGATTTCGAGATCGTTGACCCACCAGCGCAGCATCAGCTCGTCGACGAGCGGCACCAGCGCGAGCGCAAGCAGCGCCAGCACGATCGTGAGTGGCGCAATGAAGCGCAGCGCGAGTCTGACCCGTCGAAAGGCTGTCTTGATGTCCATCGATCCGCGGGCCGGCGGCGTCTGCGCCCATGCGAGCGCGACCCGGACGCATTATCGCCCCGACAATCGAGGATCGCTGGCAAACCACTATCCTCGGGGCGTTCGGGACGCTGTGGCACACTACGCCGATCGCGATCAACACACCGTGGATCATTGGAAGCCGCATCGGGCACCGACGGCAGCGCGCGATTACGGCATCGGCGGCTTGGCCATCGATGCGCGAGGTTACTCAACGTCGCGCGGCAGGTTCGCTCGCCCAACCGCGACGCGCGGCCGCCGGCCACCCCGATCACGCTGATCGTCGTGCACGGCATTTCGCTGCCGCCCGGGGCAGTTCGGCGGCGACGGCGTTGAACGGCTGTTCACCAACCGGCTCGATCCGGCGGCGCACCCGTATTACGCGACGATCGCCGGCCTGCGCGTCTCGTCGCATTTCCTGATCCGGCGCGACGGCGCGCTCCTGCAGTTCGTCGCCGTGCACCGAGCGCGCGTGGCACGCCGGCGCATCGGCGTGGCGCGGCGCGAGCGCTGCAACGATTTTTCGATCGGCATCGAGCTCGAAGGCACCGACGACGTCGCCCTACGCGACCGCGCAGTACACGATGCTCGCGCGCCTGGTGCGCGCGCTGCGCGCGCCGCTACCCGATCGAGGACGTCGTCGGCCACAGCGACATCGCGCCCGGGCGCAAGACCGATCCCGGGCCCGGCGTTCGACTGGGCGCGGCTCGGCGCCTGCTCGCGCGGCCCGGGCTGGCCGAGAAGCCGGCCCGCCGGCGCGCTGATCGCTGACGTGACCCGTCCGGCGTGCAGCACGACCGCCCGGCGACCGGTCTTCAAGGTATAATCGACGGTTTATGCGCTTTCTCGCGGACTACTTTCCGCTGCTGCTCTTTTTCGTCGCGTTCAAGTGGCAGGGCATCTGGGTCGCCACGGCGGTTGCCATCGCGGCGTCGATCGCTGCAGATCGCGTGGTTCCACTGGCGCGGCAAGGTGTCCGCCATCCACTGGCTGTCGCTCGCGATCATCGTCGTGTTCGGCGGCGCGACGCTGATCCTGCAGGACGAGACATTCATCAAATGGAAGCCGACGGTGCTCTACCTGGCATTCGGCGCGATTCTCGCCGCCGGCAAGCTGGTCTGGCGGCGCGACCTGCTCGCCCTCGTGATGAAGGACATCGACGCTGCCCCCGCCATCTGGACGCGCGTCACCTGGTCGTGGGTCGGCGTTCTTCGCCGCCATGGCGTTCGCCAACTGGTACATCGCGTTCCATTTCCCGACCGAGACCTGGGTCAACTTCAAGGTCTGGGGCGGCATCGGACTGTTCCTGCGTGTTCGCGCTGGTGCAGGGGGTGTTCCTCGCGCGCCACGTGACCGAGCCGTCGAGATGAGCGTCGCGGGCCGCCCCAGGACGCGAACTACTCGCCGCGGGACAGCGCTGCGGCGATGCCGCGAGCGTGCGGGGCCAATGCTGGCGCACGCTCGAGAGCGGCTCGCGCCGCTCGCGCCGCGCGGTGCTCGAAATCCGCGACGACAGCGCCGCAGCATGTCGGCCACGCCGGTGCCGCGGGCGGCGCCGGGCACTTTTCCCTGACGATCGTGTCCGAGCAGTTCCTCGGGCTGACGCGCCTCGCCCGCCACCGGGCAGTCCTCGACTGCGTCGGCGACCTGATCCCCTACCCGGTGCATGCGCTGGCGATCCATGCGTACGCCCCCGACGAACCTCGTTCCAACTGAAAGGATGAAGCAATGAAACGTACGCTGGTTGCTGTCGCGGTGATGACCGCACTGTGCTCAGGCGGCGCGCTGGCGCAAGCCACGCGCTCCCGCTCGCCGCCCAAAGGCCGCGGCCCCGAAAGCCGCTGCCGGCCGCCGCCCGCCGCTACCGAGAAGCAGCTCTATTCGCAGGGGCAGTTCGACTTCCTGCTGAAGGAGCGCCTCGCCCAGGGCGGCCAGGACACGCCCGAGATCCGCAACGCGGTCCGGGAAGAGCTCAACACGCGCGAGCTGCTCGCGCGCGAGGCGAAGAAGCAGGGCGTCGACAAGAATGCCGACGTCAAGACGCAGATGGACCTCGCATCGCAAACGGTGCTGGTGCGCGCTTACGTCACCGACTGGGTCAAGAAGAACCCGGTTCCCGAAGCCGATCTCAAGAAGGAATACGACGCGATCAAGGGGCAGATCGGCGACAAGGAATACAAGGTCCGCCACATCCTCGTCGAGAAGGAAGACGAGGCGAAGGAGATCGTCGACCGAGCTGCAGAAGGGCGCGAAGTTCGACGAGCTCGCGAAGGCGCGCTCGAAGGATCCCGGCTCGAAGGACAAGGGCGGCGACCTCGACTGGAACGCGCCGGCGAATTTCGTGAAGCCGTTCGGCGACGCGATGAAGGCGACGCCCAAGGGCAAGTTCACGGCGCAGCCGGTGCAGACGCAGTTCGGCTGGCACGTGATCGAGGTCGACGACGTCCGCGACGCCAAGGTGCCGGGCTTCGAAGAGGTGAAGCCGCAGCTGCAGCAGCGCATGCAGGCGCAGTGGCTCGACAGGTACTTCAAGGATCTGCGCGCGAAGAACGGCATGTGATTCGCCGACGCGCGCGTTGCAATCGAGGGCAGGCCGAGACGGCCTGCCTTTTTTTCGCAAGCAGCGGCGGTTTGCGATGCTATCCTACGCGCCGCGCGGCGCTGGTTCTCTTCATGCCGCATGCCAGTCGCGTTGCCGGAGCCGACCGATGATGTCGATTCGCAATCCAAAGGACTTCTGGGCCGGCGCGTTGTTCGTCGCGATCGGCGTCGGGACGCTGCTCATGGGCTCGAAGTACACGCTCGGCACCGCCGCGCGAATGGGACCCGGCTACTTCCCGCGCATCCTCGGCATCCTGCTGATCGTCCTCGGGCGGCATTCTCGCGTTGCGCGCGATGCGAACGGTCGGTGAGCCCGTTTCCGCGCTTTCACCTGCGACCGCTCGTCATCGTGCTCGGCAGCGTCGTGCTGTTCGGGGCGATCGTGCATTCGGTCGGCGTCGCGTTGTCGACGGTGATGCTGATCGTCGCTGGCGAGCGCGGCGAGCCACGAATTCCGTCCGCGCGAAGCGCTGATCGCCGGCGTGCTGCTCGCGGTGCTTGCCGTCGGCGTGTTCGTCATCGGGCTGCAACTGCAGCTGCCGATCTGGCCCGGCCAGCGCTAGAGCGGCGTATTTCGTGGAGCTGTTCAACCACCTCGCGATCGGCTTCGGCGTCGCGCTGACGCCGATCAACCTGCTGTATGCGTTCGATCGGCGCGCTGCTCGGCACGCTGATCGGCGTGCTGCCCGGCATCGGTCCGGTCGCGACGATCGCGATGCTGCTGCCGACGACCTATGCGCTGCAGCCGGTGTCGGCGCTGATCATGCTCGCCGGCATCTACTACGGCGCGCAGTACGGCGGCTCGACGACGGCGATCCTGGTCAACATGCCGGGCGAATCGTCGTCGGTCGTCACGTGCCTCGACGGCTACCAGATGGCGCGCCGAGGGCCAGGCCGGCACGGCGCTGGCCACGGCGGCGCTCGCCTCGTTCTTCGCCGGCACGTGCGCGACGCTGCTGGTCGCCGCCGTCTCGCTGCCGCTGTCGGAGCTCGCGCTCAAGTTCGGGCCCGCCGAATATTTCTCGCTGATGGTGCTGGGCCTGATCGGCGCCGTCGTGCTCGCGCACGGCTCGCTCGTGAAGGCGATCGCGATGATCGTCCTCGGACTGCTGCTCGGCATCGTCGGCACCGACGTCAACTCCGGCGTCGCGCGCTTCGATTTCGGCATTCCCGAACTGTCCGACGGCATCGGCGTCGTCGTGGTCGCGATGGGCCTGTTCGGCTTCGCCGAGATCATCATCAACCTCGAATCGACCGAAAAGCGCGAGCTGATCACGACGCAAGCTCAAGGGCTTCTGGCTCACGAAGGCGCAGTTCAGGCTAGCGCGTGGCCCGCCGTGCTGCGCGGCACGGCGTTGGGCTCGGTGCTCGGCGTGCTGCCCGGCGGCGGCGCGATGCTGTCGTCGTTCGCGTCGTACACGGTCGAAAAGAAGATCGCCAAGGACCCGTCGCAATTCGGCAAGGGCGCGATCCAGGGCGTCGCCGGGCCCCGAATCGGCGAACAACGCCGGCGCGCAGACGTCGTTCATTCCGCTGCTGACGCTCGGCATCCCGGAGAACGCGGTGATGGCGATGATGGTCGGCGCGATGACGATCCACAACATCCAGCCGGGCCCGCAGGTGATGACGTCGAATCCCGGGCTGTTCTGGGGGCTGATCGCGTCGATGTGGGTCGGCAACCTGATGCTCGTCGTGCTGAACCTGCCGCTGATCGGGATCTGGATCAAGCTGCTGACCGGTGCCCTACCGGCTGCTCTATCCGGCGATCCTGCTGTTCTGCGCGATCGGCGTGTACACCGTCAACAACACGAGCTTCGACGTGATGCAGACCGCGTTCTTCGGCCTGCTCGGCGTGGTGTTCGTGAAGCTCGAATGCGAGCCGGCGCCGCTGCTGCTCGGCTTCGTCCTCGGGCCGATGATGGAGGAGAACCTGCGGCGCGCGCTGCTGCTGTCGCGCGGCGATCCGACCGTGTTTGCAACGCGTCCCATTTCAGCGGGGTTGCTCGCGGCGGCGGTCCTGCTGGTGCTGATCATCGCGTGCCGAACATCCGCAGGCAACGCGAAGAGGCGTTTCAGGAAGCATGAGGATAATCCGGGTCAGAGATGTATTTCGCAGCGCTGCCTCGCGAAGGCCACATCTGCCGCGAAATACATCCTGACCCGGACGGATCTGCCGCGAATGCATCTCTGACCCGGATTCCGTCATGGACTGGTCGCTACCCTACCCGTCGCGGCGCCAGCCGATCTGCGCGCGCAAACGTCGTCGCGACATCGCAGCCGCTCGCGACGCAGGCCGGCGTCGCGATGCTCGCCCGCGGCGGCAACGCCGTCGACGCCGCGCTCGCGACGGCGATCACGCTGACGGTCGTCGAGCCGTGCAGCAACGGCATCGGCATCGGATCTGTTCGCGATCCTGTGGGACGGCGCAGGAGCTTGCGGGCCTGAACGCATCGGGCCGCGCGCCCGCGCGGCTGGTCGCCGCGAGCGCTTTGCCGGGCAGTCGCAGATGCCGCAGCGCGGCTGGGAAACGGTGACGATTCCCGGGCGCGGTCTCCGGCTGGGTCGCGCTGTCGCAGCGCTTCGGCAAGCTGCCGTTCGCCGATCTGTTCGAGCCCGCGATTCGCTACGCGCGCGACGGCTATGCCGTTTCGCCGGTCGTCGCGGAAAAATGGCGGCTCGCCGCGCCGCTGATGCCGCAGGGACTCGGCTGGCAGGAGCATTTCCTGCTCGCAGGACGCGCGCCGGCCGCCGGCGAGCGCTTCGCGTCGCCTGCGATGGCGGCGACGCTCGAACGGATCGCGGCGACCCGCGGCGAGGCGTTCTATCGCGGCGAGCTCGCCGACGCGATGGTGAAGCATGCGCAATGAACATGGCGGCGTGCACGCGCGCGATGACTTCGCGCGGCACGCCGCCGATTGGGTGACGCCGCTTGCGATCGATTATCGCGACGTCACCGTCCACGAGATTCCGCCGAACGGACAAGGCATCGCGGCGCTGATGGCGCTCGGCATGCTGCAGTCGTTCGACATCGGCGCGCTGCCCGCCGATTCGGTCGCCAGCCAGCATCTGCAGATCGAGGCGATGAAGCTCGCGTTCGCCGACGCGCATCGATACGTGAGCGACGCCGCAACGATGACCGTTGCCGCCGCAGGCATTGCTCGACCCGGCATATCTGCGCGAACGCGCGCGACTGATCGATCCCGGGCGCGCGCAGATCGTTTGGTCCCGGCACGCCGCCGCGCGGCGGCACCGTGTACGTTTGCGCAGCCGACCAGTCCGGCATGATGGTGTCGCTGATCCAGTCGAACTACATGGGCTTCGGATCCGGCGTCGTCGTGCCGGGCACCGGCATCAGCCTGCAGAATCGCGGCACCGGCTTTTCGCTCGAGCGCGATCATCCGAACGAAGTCGGCGGCGGCAAGCGGCCGTTTCACACGATCATTCCGGGCTTCATCACCCGCAACGGCGCGCCGCTGGCGGCGTTCGGCGTGATGGGCGGACCGATCCAGCCGCCGGGTCACGTGCAAACGGTCGTGCGCATGGTCGACCACGCGATGAATCCGCAGGCGGCGCTCGACGCGCCGCGCTGGAAGGTGAATGCCGGCCGCTCGATCGACCTCGAAGCAAGCGCGTCACGCGATTTACGCGAAGGCCTGATCGCGCTCGGCCATCGACTCGAATCCGTGCCCGACTCCTACATGGATTTCGGCGCCGGCCAGGTCATCCTCAAAGTCGACAACGGATTCATTGCGGCGTCCGATCCGCGGCGCGATGGACAGGCCGCGGGATTCTGAACCGCGATCCGTCCGCTAGACCCCTGCCGCTAGCCCCGCACCCGGGCCAACGCGGCGACGATGAGCGCGCTCATCGCGAGAACCTGGAGCGCGGCGCCGGCAGCGTGCGAATACTCCCAGGTGCGGCGAAGCAGTTCCCAGTCTTCGGGAATGGCCGTCCAGTTGCTCGTCGCCACGTTCGCGGGATACGTGTAGATCCAGAACACCGCCTGGGATCCGGCGAGGCACAGCAACGCGACGACGCCGGGCCAGAACACCCATGGCTGCCTGCGGTAGATGACGACGACCGCCAGCATCGAGATCAATTCGATCGCGAGCAGAAACGCGAGCCGGTTCCAGCCGCGATAGATCGTCTGGACGATGAAATACTGGTCGCGTGGCATCGCGATCTTGTTGAGCAGCTCGAGCGCGTGGGCCAACGCTCCGCCCAGCGCCAACGCCGTGGAAAGAAGCGCAACGAACAGGACGACGTCACCGGTTATCGAATGTTCGGACCGCGATGGCACGACGGGACCCATCCGAATGCGCTAACAGCTTCTCCGCCGATAAATCGCGTGATGCGTTTTGCCACAATGCGATGGGATGCGCGAAGAACGCCGAAGCGCGTAGCCTGTGTTCATCGAGCCTCCATTCATTGTGACGCCTTGCCCACTGTTACCGGATGAGGCGACGCGGATCTGCTCTGCATGTAACGCTCGAACAGCATGCGATGCGTGTCGCGAAGTTTCCTGCGACCCTCGATGAGCACGGCGTGACGTCCTTGGCGCTCGAACCCGAGCAGCTCGAGCACGAGTCGCGCGCAGCGCTCCGATGGTGTGTTCGCGCCGGCTTGCGCGCCCTGGAACCTGTCGCGGAACCCCGGATGCACGATCAATACCCACGCCGGAAACCAGGCGAAGTCGTTGGCCGTCCCCTCCCCTTCGAAATCGGCATTGAAGGATCGCACCAGCGGAGTCAATTCCGACAAGTTTCAGCCGTTCGGTGAGAGCCTCCGCGCGGCGCGGAGCCATCCACGACAGTTCGGCAAGCAGTGGCCAAAGCAAGTCCATGCCGTTCATTCGGGCGGTGGCTTCCATCTTCCACGCGAGCGGCGCCGGCTTGCGTCGCCACGAAGGTATCGATTCAATGCATGCGCTGGCTTCCGCCCACTTTCCGGCGCGCAAAAGAAACGGCGCAGCGTGCACCGCTTCGTCGCGGGCATCGAAGGCCAAACCTCGGGTGGCGGTCGCCAGTTCCACCCAAAATGGAGACAACCAGTCTTCCGCTTCATTGCCGAACACGCGTTGCGCGGCTGCAATGGTCCCTTCGATTGCACGCAAAAGCTCGCCGGCGGATGCCCTGTTCAACGGGCCGGTCACACGCGAGCTCAGCCGATCGCAAAGCAGCTTGAATACCGGCAGCATCGAATCGCCAGCATATTCGGCAGCGAGCTCGTCAATGGCGCGCGCAGTTGCCGCGGCATTGCGAACCCGCAGCGTGCCGATCACCGAATTACGCAACATCACGTCGCGGCTATGCTCGAAGATGTCGAGTTGCATAGCGATCGAGCGTTTAAGGATCGCGTTTGCCAGCGCCGTGGCAAGGAGCCCGACGGCCGATCCTCGATAAGGGAGCCGGGCCGCCCCGTTCCGGCCGGCCCAGTCCTTCAGCGCATGTGTCGCTGCGACGGAATGTTCTCGCTCCCATCGCTATTTTGGCGTCGTTGCTGCACCAGGGGAAGGTTCGGTTGATGGTGCACCCGTGCTCGGCGCCGGCGTCGGAGCGGGTGCAGAGGGCGACGGCACCGGTGGCGGCGTTGCAGGGCCGGTGGGGCTGCAGAGGTCAGAGGTCGGCGCCGGTGGCGGCGTTGCAGCCGGTGCAGAGGTCGACGGCGCCGGTGGCGGCGTTGCAGCCGGTGCAGTTGACGTAGCAGGCGGCGGGGTCGCGGACTTTTCGGCAGGTTGGCTGCACGTCGACAGCCGCGAAAGGACGAACAGCAAAACAATCGCCGCAATCACCCATGGCAGCCAGCGCTTCCAGCCCGGGGTGCCGGCGGCTGCATCGGCTGCGACTCCGCTCGCGTACGTGCCTGCGCGCTGCGCGGTATTCGCCGCTGCCGCACCCGCGGAGCCGATCGCCGCACCTGCGGAGCCGATGGCGGCCGTACCCGCCGAGCCGATCGCCGCACCTGCCGAGCCGATCGCCGCGCCGGCAGCACCCATCGCGGCTTCGGCCTTGCCGCCGAGCGAGCTCAGCATCGCCGACGGGCTCTGGAATCCGAGTGCGCTCGTCAGGCGTTTATCCAGTGCGCCTTGCAGGAATTGCCCCTGGCCTCCAAGCAGTGACGCAAGGCCGCTCGCCCCGAGCCCCTTGTCGCCGGCGAACTTCTTGATGAATCCGAGAACGATAGGCGCGAGCAATGCGAGCAGATTCGACGCCGACTGCGAATTCTTCAGACCGGCGATCGACGCCAGCGATCCGGCGAGTGCACCGAACTTGTCACCGAGCAATGAAGTCAGCAGCCCGGAGCCCGAGGTCATCAACGCGCTGCTTTGCTGGCCGCCCGAGAGCAGGCCCGACAGATTGCCCAGTGCGCCGGTGTTCACCGCGGGACTGTCGAGCAGCGACAGGACGCTTTGTGCGCCGTCGGTTGTCGCGCCTTTTTGCGCAATGCTGCCGAGAAGTGCGGGCAGCGCCGCCGACAAAGCGGTTTGTGTCGCACCTGGCGATTCGCCGACGAGCTTTCCCGCCATGTCGGAGAAATTGCCCGGCAGGCCCTGCTTGATCATCTCCAGTAAATTGACGGCCATGGAACCTCCTTGTTCAGGAATGGGACCTTCGTCATCGACCGACGACAGCGCGATCGCGATGCTCGAGTATGCTACACATCACGATTGGAATTTTTTCAACGTGGACAGCGGCAGCAGCTCGGGCAATTCGATCCTGCGCCGATCGGGCTCGACGGTCGCAAGCGGCATCGTCGCCTGCATGGTTGCAAGGCTGCGTCGCGTGAGCTCCTGGTAACTGTGCGTACCTTCTATCTTCCACGCGAGCTCCGTTTCGTTCAGCTCGCGCACGATTCGTGCCGGCATTCCTGCGACCAGCATGCGCGGTGCGACCACCATGCGCGCCTTGACGAACGCCATCGCCGCGACGATCGACGACTCGCCGATCACCGCGTTGTCGTTGATGACGGCATTCATCCCGACCAGCGCATTGCGCTCGATGATGCAGCCGTGCAGCACGGCCCCATGGCCGATATGGCCGTCTTCGGCGACGACCGTGTCGGTTCCGGGAAACCCGTGTGCGACGCAACCGTCCTGCAAGTTCGCGCCTGCCCGGATATCGATGCGCCCGAAATCACCGCGCAGCGATGCGCAGGGGCCGATGTAGCATCCGGCCGCAACGATCACATCGCCGATCAATACCGCCGATGGATGCACGTAGGCGGTCGGATCGACGACCGGCGTGACGCCATTGATCGAATAGACGGTGAGGGTCATGTCGTGTTTCCTTTGCCGGCGTGGGCGATACCGAAAATCCGGGTCAGAAGATCGGGTCAGAGATGTATTTCGCCGCTGGCGGCCGCGAGCATCATCGATTCCGCCCGCGAAATGCATCTCTGACCCGGATTTTCAGATCGCTTCCCGGTGGACCAATGAACCGGACGTCAGCGCAGCGCCTGCTCGAGATCCGCAAGCAGATCGTCGACATCCTCGACCCCGACCGAGAGCCGCACCAGGCTGTCGTCGATGCCGAGACCGGCGCGCACGTCCAATGGCAATGAAGCGTGGGTCATGATGGCCGGATGCTCGGCCAGGCTTTCCACGCCACCGAGACTTTCCGCGCACACGAAGATTCGGCAGCGTTCCAGGAAGCGCCGCGCGTCGTCGAGACCGCCTTTCAAGTACGATTGAAACCATGCCACCGAAGCCGTTCATCTGCCGGCGCGCCAGTGCATGCTGTGGGTGGTCGGTCAAACCGGGGTAATGCACCTTCGCGATGGCCGGATGCCGCGCGAGCGTTTGCGCGATGACGTGGGCGCTCTCGCAGTGCCGCGCCATCCGCAGATGCAGCGTCTTCAGTCCCCGCAGCGCAAGGAAGCTGTCGAAGGGCCCGAGTACGCTGCCCACCGCGTTCTGCAGGAACGCGAGTCGCTCGGCGAGCTCGTGATTGTCGGCTACGACGATCGCACCGCCCACCATGTCGGAGTGGCCGTTCAGGTATTTCGTGACCGAATGCACCACCGCGTCGAATCCGTATTCGAGCGGCCGCTGCGTCCACGGCGTTGCAAACGTGTTGTCCGCGACGGACAGTATCCCGCGTGCTCGCGCGACGTTGGCGACCATCTCGAGATCGACCAGTTTCAGCAGCGGATTGCTCGGCGATTCCACCCAGATCATGCGCGTGTTCGGGCGGATCGCCGCTTCGATGCGGCCCCGCTCGCTCATGTCGATGAACGTCACTTCCAGGCCCGACGCGCGACGCCGCACGCCTTCGAACAGCCGATACGTTCCGCCGTAGAGATCGTCGAGCGCAACGACGTGGCTGCCCGCGGGCAGCGCATCGAGCAGCGTGGCCGAGGCGGCCAGGCCGGACGCGAAGGCAAAGCCCTGACGTCCGCTTTCGAGGTCCGCGATGCACCGCTCGAACGCCATGCGCGTCGGATTCTGCGTGCGCGCGTACTCGAACCCCTTGTGTACGCCCGGGCTCGATTGCGCGTAGGTCGACGTCGCGTAGATCGGCATCATCACGGCGCCGGTCGTCGGATCGGGTGCCTGCCCTGCGTGGATCGCCCGCGTGCCGAACTTGTCCGTGTCGTTCATGCTGTTTCAGTGCGCGCGGCGGCGCAGGTAATTGAGGAGATCGTAGCGGGTGATCAAGCCGAGGAATCGGTCGCCATCCATGATGATCGCGACGCGGCCCTCGCCGAAGATCGGCAGCAGCGCATCCACCGGCTCGCTCGCGTCCAGCGTTTCGAGCCGCGAAGTCATCGCGTGGCGAACCGGCTCACGAAATCGATCGGCATCGGCGTGGACCGCCATGAGGATATCCGATTCGTCGATGATCCCGATCACCTTGTCGCCTTCGAGCACCGGAAGCTGCTGGAAATCGTAGAGCTTCATCCGTGCAAGCGCGGTCATCAGCATGTCGTCCGGCGCAATGCTCACCGTCGCCTGCTCGGCATGCCGCCGCGCAATGAGGTCGGTGAGATCGCCCTTCGCCTCGCGCTCGATGATCCCCTGATCCATCAGCCAGTAGTCGTTGAACATCTTCGACAGGTACTTGCCGCCCGCGTCCGGCACGATCGTCACCACGCGCTTGGGTCGCGTCTGTTCGCGGCAGTAGCGCAGCGCCGCCGCGAGCAGCGTACCGCTCGACGAGCCGGCGAAGATGCCCTCGCGCTGCAGCAGCTCGCGCGCGGTGAGCAGCGATTCCGCATCGGAAATCGTATAGGCCTTGCGCACCAGGCCGAGATCGCAATTCGACGGCACGAAGTCCTCTCCGATGCCTTCGACCAGCCACGAGCCCGCCTCGCCATGCGTCCCGGTCGTCACGACATCGGCCAACACCGAGCCCTCCGGATCCGCGAGCACCATCTCGACGTCCGGCGCGACGCGCTTCATGAAACGCCCGATGCCGGTCAGCGTTCCACCCGTGCCGACGCCGCACACCACCGCATCGAGCCGGTGCTCCATCTGCTCCCAGATTTCCGGCGCCGTCCACGATTCGTGCGTTCGCGGATTGACCGGATTGGAGAACTGGTCGATATGGAACGCGCCGGGGGTTTCGCCTGGCGATGCGCTTCGCCATGTCCTGGTAATACTCGGGATGGCCCTTGCCCACGTCCGAGCGCGTCAGCACGATTTCCGCGCCCATCGCCCGCAAATGGAAGATCTTTTCCTGGCTCATCTTGTCGGGAATCACCAGGAGCAACCGGTAACCCTTGTGCAGGGCGGGCAGCGCAAGGCCGAGCCCGGTATTGCCGGCAGTCGCTTCGATGATGACGCCGCCCGGGACGCAGCTTGCCGTCGTGCTCCGCGGCTTCGATCATCCGCAGTCCGATGCGGTCCTTGATCGATCCTCCGGGATTCTGCGACTCGAGCTTGGCGTAGAGCTCGCAGCGTCCCGCGTCGAACTTCGCGAGCCGCACCATCGGCGTATTGCCGATGAGATCGAGGACGTTTGCATAGCGCCGCATGGTGAACGGAACCGGTCGCCGCCGGGCCAATACTCCCACGGGACATTATCCTCGCCGCGCGATCGGGTCAGAGATGTATTTCGCGGCGCCATCTCGCAATGGCGTGTCGCCGACGAAATACATTCTGACCGCATCAGCCCCGCATTTCAGCCGACCCAGCGGCGCGCGTTCGCGAACATCCGATCCACGGCGACACCTCGCCCCAGTCATCCGGATGCCACGACATCTGCACGGTGCGCAAGACGCGCTCCGGATGCGGCATCAGGATCGTGAACCGGCCGTCGGCGGTCGTGAGTCCCGTGATCCCTTGCGGCGAGCCGTTCGGATTGTACGGATAGGCCTCGGTCGCGCTGCCGCGATGGTCGACGAAGCGCAGCGCGACCAGCGGCTGCGCGGCGGCCAGCTGCGCGGCGTCGCGGAACTCGGCGTAGCCTTCGCCGTGCGCCAGTCGCGACCGGAATGCGGCTGCCTTCCATGCCGGCGAAGAACAGCGACGGCGAGCGCAGCGACCTCGAGCATGCACGAGACGCGCTTCGAACTGCTCGGACGCGTTGCGCACGAAGTGCGGCCAGTGTCGCGCGCCCGGAATGATCTCGTGCAGGTTGCTCATCATCTGGCAGCCGTTGCACACGCCGAGCGCGAACGTGTCGCCGCGCGCGAAGAACGCGGCGAACTCGTCGCGCAGCTCGCGCGTTGAACAGGATCGACTTCGCCCAGCCCTCGCCCGCGCCCAGCACGTCGCCGTAGGAAAACCCGCCGCACGCGACGAAGCCCTGGAAATCGGCAAGCGAGTGACGGCCGCGCCGCGAGGTCGCTCATGTGCACGTCGAACGCATCGAAGCCCGCGCGGTCGAACGCCGCCGCCATCTCGACCTGGCCGTTGACGCCCTGCTCGCGCAGGATCGCGACGCGCGGCCGCGCGCCGCGCGCGATGAACGGCGCCGCGAGGTCGTCGTCCGGGTCGAACGTCAACGCGCGGCGCGAGTCCCGGATCGCCGTCGTCCGCAGATCGCGCGTATTCCTGCGTCGGCCGCGTCCGGATTGTCGCGCAGCCGCTGCATCGCGTGCGTCGTCGACGACCATGCGCGATGCAGATCGACGCGCGCCTCGTCGAGCACGATCGCGTCGCCGCAGCGGATGCGCATGCGATCGCCCGGCGACCGGCGTGCCGATGACGCGTAGCCGCGATGCCGGCATCGCGCGCCGCTGCGCTGATGCGCGTCGACGTCGCCGCGTGCGCACCTGCACGACCGCGCCGAGCTCTTCGGCGAACAGCGCGGCAAGCGGCATCGCCGCCGATCGCGCGAGCGTCGATGTCGAGCCCGCAGCGCGACGCGAACGCCATCTCCGCGAGCGTGACGAACAGGCCGCCGTCGCCGACGTCGTGATAGGCGAGCAGCATGCCGCTCGCGTGCAGCCGCTGCACGAGCGCGAAGAACGCGGCGAGCCGCGCCGGATCGTCGAGGTCCGGCGCGCTCGTTGCCGAGCTGGCCGTACACCTGCGCCAGCGCCGAGCCGCCGAGGCGGCGGCGGCCGCCGGCGATGTCGAGATGCACGCAGCGTCGTGTCGCCGCTGATCGAGCCGCAGCAGCGGCGTCAGGCACGCGCGCGCGTCGGCGACCGGCGCGAACGCCGAGACGATCAGCGACACCGGCGCCGTGACCGCCTTGTCGACGCCGCCGTCGCGCCACGTCGTGCGCATCGACATCGAGTCCTTGCCGACCGGAATCGACAGTCCGATGCGCGACGCACAGCTCGAGCGCGACCGCGCGCACCGTGTCGTACAGCGCGGCGTCCTCGCCCGGATGTCCGGCCGCGCGCCATCCAGTTCGCCGAAAGCTTGACGTCGCGAGATGTCGCGGATGCCGGCCGCGGCGATGTTGGTGATCGCCTCGGCGACCGCCATGCGGCCCGACGCCGGCGCGTCGATCAGCGCGAGCGGCGTGCGCTCGCCGATCGCCATCGCCTCGCCGGCGTAGCCCGCGAAATCCATGAGCGTCACGGCGACGTCGGCGACCGGCACCTGCCACGGCCCGACCATCGGATCGCGCGAGCACAGGCCGCCGACCGTGCGATCGCCGATCGTGACGAGGAACGTCTTGTCGGCGACCGCGGGAAGCTGCAGCACGCGATACGCGGCGTCCTCGACCGTGACGCCGGCCAGATCGAGCGGCGGCAGCGCGCGCGCGACGCGCGTCACGTCGCGCGTCATCTTCGGCGGCTTGCCGAGGATGACGTCGAGCGGAACGTCGACCGGCGCGTTGCCGAAGTGCGCATCGTCGACGACCAGTCGCGGCCTCGGCATTCGCGCGCGCCGACCACCGCGAACGGGCAGCGCTCGCGCTCGCAGATCGCGCGAAACCGCTCGAGATCCGCCGGCGCGATCGCGAGCACGTAGCGCTCCTGCGCTTCGTTGCACCAGATCTCGCGCGGCGACATGCCCGGCTCTTCGGACGGGATCGCGCGCAGCTCGAACGTGCCGCCGACGCCGCCGCCGTGCACCAGCTCCGGCAGCGCGTTCGACAGTCCGCCCGCGCCGACGTCGTGGATCGACAGGATCGGATTGGCGGCGCCGAGCTGCCAGCAGCGATCGATCACTTCCTGCGCGCGGCGCTCGATCTCGGCGTTGCCGCGCTGCACCGAATCGAAATCGAGATCGGCGGTGTTGGCGCCGGTCGCCATCGACGACGCCGCGCCGCCGCCCATGCCGATCAGCATGCCCGGGCCGCCGAGCTGGATCAGCAGCGTGCCGTCGGCGAGCGGACGCTTCTGCGTGTGCGCGCGCGCGATGTTGCCGACGCCGCCGGCGATCATGATCGGCTTGTGATAGCCGCGCACCTCGCCCGCGACGTTCCTGCTCGAACGTGCGGAAGTAGCCGGCGAGGTTCGGCCGGCCGAACTCGTTGTTGAACGACGCCGCGCCGATCGGGCCGTCGAGCATGATCGACAAGCGCCGACGCGATGCGGTCCGGCTTGCCGTAGTCGATCTCCCACGGCTGCGGCAACTGCCGGAACGCGCAGATGCGACGTCGTGAAGCCGACCAGGCCCGCCTTCGGCTTGGCGCCGATGCCCGTCGCGCCTTCGTCGCGGATCTCGCCGCCCGAGCCGGTCGCCGCACCCGGGAACGGCGCGATCGCCGTCGGATGATTGTGCGTCTCGACCTTCATCAGGATGTGCGTCGGCTCGCGATGCGCGGCGTAGCGGCCATCCGCGTCCGGATAGAAGCGCGTCGACCGTCGCGCCTTCGATCACCGCCGCGTTGTCCGCATACGCGACGAGCGTTCCGCGCGGATGCGCCGCGTGCGTTGCGCGAATCATCGCGAACAGGCGTCTGCGCCTGCGGCTCGCCGTCGATGAGCCAGCTGGCATTGAAGATCTTGTGCCGGCAATGCTCGGAGTTCGCCTGCGCGAACATCGTGAGCTCGACGTCGGTCGGATCGCGTCCGAGGCGCGTGAATGCCGCCGTCGAGGTAGTCGATCTCGTCAGGCGCCAGCGCGAGGCCGAGCGCGGCGTTTGCCGCGCTCGAGCGCCGCGGGGCCCTGCTGCGCGCAGCGGAATGGTCGTCAGCGGCCGCGGCGCGACATGCGCGAACAATCGCCGCGCATCGGCGACATCGTCGAGCACCGCTTCGGTCATCCGGTCGTGGATGATCGGCAGCAGCGCCGCGCGATCGTCATCGGTCAAGCGGCTGGTGATCCCGAGTCGACAACTCGAACGCGACGCCGCGCTCGATGCGGCGGACGGCGACGAGCGCGCAGTTGCGCGCGATGTCGGTCGCTTTCGACGACCACGGCGAGATCGTGCCGAGGCGCGGGTACGACCAGCAGCGACGTATCGCTCGCCGCCGAGCCGCCGGTCCAGCGGTCCGTAGGTCAGCAGGCGCTCGAGCGTCGCGCGCTCGCCGGCGTCGAGCGGCCGCTCGATCTCGACGAAATGCCAGTAACGCGCCGAAACGGCGGTGATCGAATGGTTCGGACGGGCCGCCGTCAGCGCGGCAAGAAGTTTCGCAATCCGGAACGGCGATAGCGCGGGGCGGCCGCGCAGGTCGATTACTTCTGGCACGACAAAGTATAACGTTTCGTCAGTCACGCATCGCGGCTGGCTCTCCCGGAGAGGAGATCGTTTTGTAATGATTACAAATTGTGCAGCACAGCTTGACAGCGTTCGTCGCGATTCCTAGCATAGTGCCGCGCGCGTGCGCAATGACTGATGGAGTGACCGCGTCGGGCCGTCGTCGCAGGGCTGGCAACAAACCGTTCAAAGCGCGCGCGTGATTCACGCACGGAGACCGTCCGGCGTTCGCCGGCGCCGCGCCTCCTCGAGCGCTTCGGCGCGATGCACCCCGTTACGCGAGTCATGACGCCGATCCTCGCGTTGCGCGAGTCGCGTAGCACCTGATCGACCTCCAGCGAGTTTGCCAATCACTGGATCGACGCCAGGCTGAAACGTTGGAACGAACGCAACGAGGAGATCTCGATGAAAGGTAAACCGTATGTTTGCGCAGGAACCTTTGCGCTGGTGCTTGCCACCGCCTTGGGCCTGTCCACTTCCATCACGCAAGCCGATTCCAGGAAAGCTCCCAAGCTCCCGACCTTCGTAGCCGATGGGTCGTGGCCGAAGATGCCGTTGCCGAGCGCCGGCGATTTCGGAACTCCGCTCGTGATCAGTACGTCGACAGGCAAGCCCAAGCCGTGGTCGACCGGTGAAGTCGCGGGAACCTGTATCGATTCGCAGGACCACGTGTTCATCGTGACGCGCGGAAATCTGGTCAACTCGCCCGAAACCCTGGATTCGGTCCCCGCGCCACCCGTTATCGAATTCGACATTGCGGGCAACGTGGTGAACGCGTGGGGCGACCGGAATGTCCTGCCGAACGGCATTCACGGCTGCTTCATCGACTACCAGGACAACATCTGGATCGCGGGCAACGGCGACGGCATCGTCCAGAAATACCCGCACAACGGCTCGCACCTGCCGCTCCTGCAGATCGGGACGCGCGGCGTGTGTGACTGGCCGGCCAACGGCAATGCGTGCGGCAACTCGGGCGGTGATCCCAGCGCCAATCAGAGCAAGACGCTGCTGAACCAGCCTGCCAACATGTACATCGATCCGAAGCCGGATCCGGTGACGGGACAACCCGGCAGCATCTACATCGCCGACGGGTATGGCAATCACCGCGTCGTCGTGTTCAGCGCGACGGGCACCTACCTGAGGCAATGGGGCGGCGTGGCGGGGGTCGTGAACAACCCGTTGACCGATTCGCCCGGCTTGTTCGCCTCGGGGGACGGCGGCCATCCGCATTGCATCACGATAGGCAACGACAGCCTGGTGTACGTGTGCGATCGCGCCGACGACCGCATCCAGGTCTTCACCAAGACGGGCGCACTGCAGCGGATCATTCCGGTCGTTCCCGGCACCGGCGTGACGCTGGGAATCGGTGGCGCACCCGGACTCGGCACTGCCGGCTCGGCGTGGGACCTCGCGTTCTCCAACGACGATATGCAGAAGTACATGTTCGAGGCCGACGGAGGGAACGAGATCCTGCACATCATGGACCGCGTGCTGGGCACGATCCTCTCCGGGTTTGGCTCGCCTGGACTGCAGGCAGGGCAGTTCACGTTCCTGCACAGCGTCGTGCTGGATTCGAAGGGCAACCTCTACACCGGCGAGACGATCAACGGTCGCCGCATCCAGAAATTCACGCACGTTGCGTGCAACAACGGCAACGGCAAAGGCAACGGCAACGGCAATTGCAGTTGAAGCGTGCTTCGGCCGGAAGCGATAGCGTCCGGCCGTTCAACGCGTGCGTTCGCATACCCGCGTCATCGGCCTTCGTCGCCGGTTGACGCGGGTTCTCGTTGAACTTGCCGGCGCGATTCCCAACTACGCAGCGGGAAGCGACATGAACCTTCGCGGTTTACGACTTGTGGCATGGGGTCTCTTTGCCTGTGCCGTCACCTGCGCGCAGGTCGTCCGCGCGCACGAATTCAAGCTTGACGCGGTCATCAACGCGTTCGTCAGGATCGAGCCGGGCGAGGCCCAGCTCATCATCCGCGCGCCCCTGTATTTGTTCAAGTCGGCCAAGTTTCCGGTCAACAATGTCGAAATCGACGTCGACAAGTCAGCGCCTGCGATCGAGCGCGCGCTCGCTGCGATCCAGCAGGATATCGCGCTCTTCGAGGATGGACGGCGGCTGGTAGCTTCGCACGCGACCGGACGGTTGTCGCTGCCCTCCGATCGCTCCTTCGAGCGCTACGAACAAGCCGCCAGCCACGTTTCCGAGCCGCTCGAGCGCGGCACGAGCATTTACATCGATCAGGGCTACGTGGACGCCAGGATCACCTATCCGATCGGTTCGCCGGGCTCGGTGTTTGCCATTCGCACGACGGCGGGCAGGGAACTGGGGGATTATCTCAAGCTTGCATTGCGCTATATGCCGCCCGGCGAAGACAGCCGGGCGATGGTCATTACCGGCAGCTCGGGTACGGTCGCGCTCAACCCCACGTGGATCGGCGCTGCCGCGGGCTTCATCGGGCTCGGCATCGCGCACATCCTTACCGGCTACGATCATCTGCTCTTCCTGCTTTGCCTGGTGATTCCGCTGCGTGGCTGGCGGCAGATCCTGTCGGTCATCACCGTTTTCACCGTCGCGCATTCGTTCACGCTGCTGAGCACGGCTTTCAATCTGGCGCCGTCGGGCACGTGGTTCCCGCCCTTCGTCGAGACGGCCATCGCTGCATCGATCGTCTACATGGCGCTCGAGAACATCATGGGCGTCAACCTCGAGCGGCGCGTCCTGATCACGGGCCTGTTCGGGCTCGTGCACGGCTTCGGCTTCTCGTACGGCCTCCAGGAGAACTTCCAGTTCGCCGGGACCCATTTGCTTGCTTCGCTGTTCGCGTTCAACGCCGGGATAGAAATCGGCCAGATACTCGTCCTGACGATCATGCTTCCGGCGCTTGCCGTGATCCGGCGCTACGTCCTGCCGGGGCGCGTCGGCATGATCATTCTCTCGGCGATCATCGCCGACACCGGCTGGCACTGGATGACCGACCGCGCAGACCGTGCTCTGGAACACGCCGTGGCCGCGACCGAGCGCGGCCGGCCTCGCGATTCTGGCTTTCTGGATCGCCGGCATCCTGCTTGCAGCAGGCGGCATCGGCGCCATCGCGAAGCACCTGCGGCTCCCCACCGGTTCTCCGCTGCCGACGCCGGAGCGGGGATCAGCGGATTAGCGCCTGTTCACGCGATGAACAGGCTCTCATAGGGTCGCAACGCTGCCGACCATATTGTCCAGCACGATGCGCGTCCGCATCGCGGAGATGGCGCGCGGGCTTTGTTCCGCCGCTTCAGTGGTGCAGGATCTTCGCCAGGAACTGCTGCGCGCGCTCGGAGCGCGGCTTGCCGAAGAAATCCTCCTTCGTCGCGTCCTCGACGATCCTGCCCGTGTCCATGAAGATCACGCGGTTGGCGACCTTGTTCGCGAAGCCCATCTCGTGCGTGACGACCATCATCGTCATGCCTTCCTTCGCGAGCTGCACCATGACGTCGAGCACCTCGTTGATCATCTCCGGGTCGAGCGCCGACGTCGGCTCGTCGAACAGCATGCAGATCGGGTCCATCGACAGCGCGCGCGCGATCGCGACGCGCTGCTGCTGGCCGCCGGAGAGCTGCCCGGGAAACTTGTCCTTGTGCGCGCTCAAGCCCGACGCGTTCGAGGTACCGCAGTCCGCGCGCGTCGGCTTCCTCCTGCTTGCGCCCAAGCACCTTGACCTGCGCGAGCGACAGGTTCTGCCGCACGGTCAGGTGCGGAAACAGCTCGAAATGCTGGAACACCATGCCGACGCGCGCGCGCAGCTTCGGCAGGTTGGTCTTCGGATCGTTGACCTTGATGCCGTCGACGACGATGTCGCCCTTCTGGAACGGCTCGAGCGCGTTGACCGCCTTGATCAGCGTCGACTTGCCGGACCCCGACGGCCCGCAGACGACGATCACCTCGCCCTTCTCGACGTTCGTCGTGCAGTCGGCCAGCACCTGGAAGCTGCCGTACCACTTGGACACGTCGCGCATTTCGATCATCGGCATGGTGCGGTTCCTGCGTTGCGTTGTTCGGTGATCGCCGCCGGTGTCAGCGCACGATGGCGATCTTGCTGCTGCAGCCGCTTCACGAGCTGCGAGCCCACGAAGCAGATGATGAAGTAGACGAGCGCGGCGAACAGGTACATCTCGACCAGGCGCCCGTCGCGCTGCGCGACCTTCGACGCCGCGCCGAGGAAATCGGTGATCGACAGCACGTAGACGAGCGACGTGTCCTGGAACAGGATGATCGTCTGCGTGAGCAGGATCGGCAGCATGTTGCGGAACGCCTGCGGCAGCACGATCTTGCCCATCGTCTGCCAGTAGTTGAGGCCGAGCGCATAGCCGGCCGATACCTGCCCGCGCGAGACCGACTGGATGCCGGCGCGCATGATCTCGCAGTAGTACGCCGCCTCGAACAGCGTGAACGTGATCACCGACGAATAGAACGCGCCGACCTGGATCGGCTGCGGTTCGCGCCGACGATCCAGGCGCCGATGTAGGGCACGAGGAAGTAGAACCAGAAGATCACCAGCACCAGCGGGACCGACCGCATCAGGTTCACGTAGCGCGCCGGCGACGGCCGACAGCAGCTTGAACGACGACAGCCGCATCATCGCGAGCAGCGTGCCGAAGATGATGCCGCCGGTCACCGCCAGCGCCGGTGAGCGTCAGCGTGAACGTCATCCCCTCCTTGAAGAGGTACCCGATCGAGCGCTCGATGACGTTGAAGTCGAATTGACCGAGCATCGTGGCCGTCCGTCGTGATGAAAGCTCGCCCGGTCAATGACCGGCGGGCACCTGGACCTGCGGGCCGATGAAGCCCGGGACGCTCACCTTGCGCTCGACGCAGCGCATGCCGAACACGACGATGACGTTGACCAGGATGTAGATCGTCGTCGCCGCGGTGAACGCCTCGAACACCTGGAAGCTGAACTCCTGCATCGACCGCGCCGCCGCGGTCAGCTCGACCAGGCCGATCGTCAGCGCGACCGACGAGTTCTTGATGATGTTCATGAACTCGGACGTGAGCGGCGGCAGGATGATCCGGAACGCCATCGGCAGCAGCACGTAGCGATACGTCTGCGGCAGCGTCAGGCCGAGCGCCGTGCCGGCCATGCCCTGGCCGCGCGGCAGCGACTGGATGCCGGCCTTGACCTGCTCGGCGACGCGCGCCGCGGTGAAGAAGCCGAGGCAGAGCACCGCCGGGAACGTACGCGCCCCACGGCGGCGGCATCTGCTTCATCCACGTGCCGAAGCCGCCCGGCAGCACCTCCGGCAGCACGAAGTACCACAGGAACATCTGGACCAGCAGCGGGATGTTGCGGAAGAGCTCGACGTACGCGTTGCCGAGCTTGACCGCCCATTTCGACGGCGTCGTGCGCATGACGCCCAGGACCGAACCGAGCGCGAGCGCGATGACCCAGGCGGCGAGCGCCGTCGCGAGCGTCCAGCCGAGGCCGACGATCAGCGAATGAAAGTAGGTCCCCTGCCCGTCCGGCGACAGCTGCCAGAAGATGCGCCAGTTCCAGTTGTAATTCATCGACCGGCGTGCCTCTGCCGCGAGGCGGACGCGGCAACCATAACACACAAAAACGGGGAGCCGAAGCTCCCCGCGATTCGCAGCGATGCGGTAGACGAACGTTACTTGTAGGTTGCCGGGTCGCCGCTGTCCGTCGGATTGGCGAACACCTTCTTCAGCGCGTCGCTCATCGGCACGTTCAGGTTGACGCCCTTCGGCGGGATCGGCGACAGGAACCACTTGTTGTAGATGGCGGTGATCTGCGCCGCTCTTGTAGAGGTTGGCGGTCGCGGTGTCGACGACCTTCTTGAACGCCGGATCGTCCCTGCGCATCATCGCGCCGTACGGCTCGACGGACAGCGCATCGGCCGAGATCACGTAGTCGGCCGGCGCCTTCGAGTTGGCGACCAGGCTGTAGAGCAGGATGTCGTCCATGAAGAACGCGTTCGCGCGGTCGGTCTCGACCATCAGGAACGCCTCGGCGTGGTCCTTCGCCGTCAGGATGCTCATGCCCAGGTTCTGCGCACCGTTCATCTCGGTGATCTGCTTGAGGTTCGTCGTGCCCGACGTCGAGACGACCGTCTTGCCCTTCAGGTCGGTCGACGACTTGAGGTTGTTCGCCTTCTTCGAGACGAACCGGTTGGCCGTCAGGAAGTAGGTGTTCGTGAAGGCGACCTGCTTCTGCCGCTCGAGGTTGTTCGTCGTCGAGCCGCATTCGAGGTCGATCGTGCCGTTCGCGATCAGCGGGATCCGCGTCGCCGACGTCACCGGGATTGAGCTTGACCTGCAGGTTCGGCATCTTGAGCTCGGCCTTGATCGCGTCGACGACCTTCATGCAGATGTCGAGCGCGTAGCCGACGACGTTCTGCTTGTCGTCGTAGTACGAGAACGGAATCGACGAGTCGCGATGGCCGATCGTGATCGTCCCGCTGTCCTTGATCTTCTTCAGCGTCGGCGATTCCTGCGCGGCGACGGGCGCGGCGCAGAACGCCAGCAGGGCAAGCGCCAGCGTTAGGTTGGAAGTACGCATGCAATGACTCCTGGAAGTAGGTGGGCGTGCCCCCGGGCGGCACCCGGCGGCGTCCAGCCGCAGGATTCTACGGTTGCCGGGCAGAAAGTCCAAGGAACCATCGAACCCGGCGCCAACGTCGTTGCGAGCGGTCCGCTGCGGCGCTGGTTTACACTTTCCAGGCCATCCGTCGCCGTGGACACGCGACGATGCGTCCGACCGCCTGATCCTCCAAACCGCGCGTCTGCCCATGCCCGTACGCCTCGACCTGACCGCCAATCGGCTGGCGCCGGTGCTGTCGATCGAAGCCTTGCGCGACGTCGAGCGACGTCACGCGCACGAGCCGCTGATGGAGCGCGCCGGCGCTGCGGCCGGCGAAATCGCCGCCGCGATGCATGCCGCTCGCGGCGGGGCGCGTCGTCGTGCTGGCCGGGCCCGGGCAACAACGGCGGCGACGCGTTTGTCTGCGCGCGCCACCTTCGTGCGCGCGGCTTCGATGTCGACGTCGTGTCGACGGGCGATGCGACGCGCCTGCCGCCCGACGCAGCGGCCGCGTGGTCGGCGCTGCAGCCAACCGGCGCTCGCTTCCTGCACGCACCACCCGCGGAGCCACCGGGACTCATCGTCGACGGACTCTTCGGCGTCGGCCTCACGCGCGCGCTCGCACCGCCCTACGCTGACGTGGGTCGAGTGGGCGAACGCCGACCGGCGCGCCGATCCTGGCGCTCGACGTTCCCTCGGGCCTCGATGCCGGCACCGGTGTTGCGCACGAACCGGTCATCGAGGCAGCCGCGACGGCGACGTTCATCGCCCTCAAGCCGGGTCTTCTGACCTGCGATGGTCCCGATCACTGCGGCGAAATCTCCGTGCATGCGCTGGGGATCGACGACGACGTCGCGCACACCGGCGTGCGTCTCGAATGGCGCGCGCTCTCCGGCGAGCTGCCCGCGATCCTCGCGCGACGCAAGCGCAAGGCGCACAAGGGCACGTTCGGGCGCGCCTGCATCATCGGCGGTGCCGAAGGGCTGGTCGGCGCGGCGCTGCTCGCCGGACGCGCCGCGATCAGGCTCGGCGCCGGCCGAGTCGTCGTCGGGACTGGTCGCGCGCAATCCGCCGCTCGTCGATTGGGCTTCAGCCGAACTGATGCTGCGCGAGGCGAGCGCCGTCGGAGAGGACTTCGACGCGTGGGTGGTCGGACCGGGACTCGGCGGTGGCGAGCGCGCGCGCGCGATCGTCGAGAAAGCCGCGCGCTACGGGCAACCGCTCGTGCTCGACGCCGACGCGCTCAATGCGATTGCGTCCGACGCATCGCTGCGCGACCCGATCGCTGCGCCGCGACGCGCCAACGCTCGCGACGCCGCATCCCGCGGAAGCCGCGCGGCTGCTCGGATGCGACACCGCGTGACATTCAGGCGGATCGCGTCGGCGCGGCCACCGAACTGGCGAGGACGCTGCGCGCACACGTGGTGTTGAAGGGCGCGGGCAGCATCGTCGCCCGGCCCGACGGATCGTTCGACATCAACGCGAGCGGCAATCCGGCGCTGGCTACGGCAGGCTCGGGCGACGTGCTCGCCGGCATCCTCGGCGCGCTGCTCGCGCAGGGCATCGAGGCGGCGGAGGCGATGCGCATCGGCGTTTGCCTGCATGGCGCGGCGGCCGACGCGCTGGTCGCGCAGGGCATCGGCCCGCTCGGGCTCACGGCGTCGGAAATCATCGACGCCGCGCGCGCGCTCGTCAACGAGGCGACGCGCCGACCGGCGAAGCGGTAATCGGGGTCAGATACGACTTTCCGACGCAGATGCTCTGCGCGCGCGAGTGTTGAACGTCGTATCTGACCCCTGCGTAGCCGACCCCTAAGGCAGCAGCAGCGTCGAGCCGGTCGTTTGCCGCGCTTGCAGTGCGCGGTGCGCTTCCGCAGCGTCCTTCAGCGCGAAACGTCTGCCGCACATCCGCCTTGATCTTGCCCGCCTTCACCATCCCGAACAACTCGTTCGCCATCGCATTCAGGGAGTGCGCGGTCCGTCGCGTAATTGACGAGCGTCGGCCGCGTCGCGTACAGCGAACCCTTCTGCGCGAGCATGCCGAGGTTGAACGCGGCCACCGGTCCGGACGCGTTGCCGTAGCTCACGAACATGCCGCGCGGCGCCAGGCAATCGAGCGATGCGGGGAACGTGTCCTTGCCGATCCCGTCGTAGACGACCGGCACGCCCTTGCCGCCGGTGATTTCCTTGACGCGCTCGACGAAGTTCTCGCGCGTGTAGACGATCGTGTGCGCACATCCGTGCTCGCGCGCCAGCGCCGCCTTCTCGTCCGAACCGACGGTGCCGATCATCGTCACGCCGAGCGCGCGCGCCCACTGGCACGCGATCAGGCCGACGCCGCCGGCCGCCGCGTGAAACAGGATCGTTTCGCCGCCCTTCAGCGGATACGTCTGCCGCAACAGGTATTGCACCGTCAGGCCCTTCAGCATCATCGCGGCCGCGGTGCGGTCGTCGATGCCATCCGGCAGTTTCACGAGCCGGTCGGCGGGAACGATGCGCTCGGTGCTGTACGCGCCGAGCGGCCCGGTGCCCGACGCCACGCGATCGCCGGGCTTGATCCAGTCGACAGCCGGAGCCGACGGCTTCGACGACGCCCGCCGCTTCGTTGCCCAGCCCGGACGGCATCGGCAACGGGTAGAGCCCGCCGCGATGGTAGGTGTCGATGAAGTTGACGCCGATCGCCGTGTGGCGAACGCGCGCCTGGCCGGGACCGGGCTCGCCGACGCGACCTCTTCGCACGCCATGACTTCGGGACCGCCGGTCGCGTGGATGCGAATTGCGTGAGGCACGTTGATCTCCTGAAGAAAGGTCGAACGGTCCGTGCTGGGACCGCTACGTTGCGGACTTGGCCGATCGGCCGCGTCGCCTTGGTGGTCTCGCCGGCACCGGTTCGCGACGCGCGCGGTCGTCGAAGCGGCCTTGGCCGGTCGCGGGACGCGGACGATTCGGGTGAGCGCACGAGCATCACCGGGATCCGCGCTTCGCGCAGCACCGCTTCCGCGTCGCTGCCCATCAGCACGCGCGACAGGCCGCGTCGTCCATGCGTGCCCAGGACGATGACGTCGGCGCGCGACCTTCCGCGCCGCGCCGAGGATCGCGTCGGCGATCGAACCGCCTTTCGATTCGATCAGCAGCGTCTTGACGTCGACGCCGCTCTCGCGCGCAACGGCTTCCGCCTTCGCCAGAATCTTGCGCCCGTGCGTGCGCAGATCGTCGAGCAGCGTGTCGATGTAGCCGGCGGGCACATAACCGATGTCGCCCACGTAGGACACGCCGCCATGTCGTCGATCACGTGCACGATCGACAGCGCCGCCTTCTGGTCCGACGCCAGGCCGATCGCCGCCTTGAGTCCGCGGTTCCCCGTCGGGCTGCCGTCGATCGCGACGAGTACCTGCGTGAACATGACCATCCTCCGCGAATGAGTCAGCCGTCGATCGACCCGAATTCGACCGGCATGCGCATGTAGAAGATGGCGATGCCCTCGTCGCGGATGCGCGCCATCATGCGCTCCGCCTCGTCGTCGTTGACGGCAAGTTCCACTTCGACGGTGACGTCGCCGGCCAGTTCGAAAAAATGCTCTTCGTGGAGGATTCCATGGCGGCCGAATCCGGCAATCGCGCGAAATGCCGAGCCGCCCCGGATGCCGAGCTTCTTCGCTTCGTCCAGCAGCCAATCGTACAGCAGGACGTGATGGTGCCTGCGATTCTCGTGCACGTAGAAGCGGAGCAGCGTTCCCGTTCATGGCTGTCCCCATGCGAACAGCGTACGCGCGATCACGATCCCGAGCACCGTCAGCGCGACGGAGCCGACGACATGCAGTCCGATCGTCAGCGCGCTCCACATCCATTCACGCCGCACGAGCAATGTCGTGACCTCCGCCGAGAACGTCGAGAACGTCGTCAGTCCGCCGAGGAAACCCGTGGTGACCAGCAGGCGCATTTCCGGCGCGAGCACCGTGTGGCGCGTGATCAGCTCCATCGCAAATCCCATCAGCAGGCCGCCGACCAGGTTGGCCGCCACCGTCCCGAGCGGAACGGTGGGAAAGATCGGATTGAGCGCGAACGACAGTCCCCATCGCAGCCACGCGCCGATGGCGGCGCCGCCGCCGACCGCGGCGATCGATCCCCATGACGGCATCCGCCCTCTCCCGTTGCCTGCCCGTTGTTCCTGCTCCCTGCGCGATCACCGGATGAACTGGTCGACGTACGCGGCGCCGAGGCCGACGTCGCGATAATGCGCGCGGCACATCTCGATCTTCGTGAACACGTCCTCGTAGCCGGTCTGCCGGCCGTCGGCGTCGACGTAGATCATCGCGCCGCTGATGTTGAAGAACGTGATCATCTCGGCGCAATCCGCCGGCACGGTCAGCGTGTGGACTTCGCCCGGCGGCTCGAACACGAAGCTGCCCTCCTCCGCCGTCCAGTCGTGCTCGAGATATTTCCAGCGGCCCCTGATCACGTAGCCGACGACGAGCATCGGGTGCCGGTGCCGTGACAGCACGCCCGAGCGGCGTACGCGCAGCAGGTTGCACCAGCCGCCGCTCACCGTGTTGAGCAGCAGCGGCCGGAACCAGACGTCTTCCGCCTGCGGCACCCACACGCGCTCGTCGTCGGGAATCGCCTGCACGGCAATCTCGGGACGAATGCCGAACGCAGGCGGAATCGGTGCGGCAAGCGAGTTCATTCGGCCGTCTGCTGTTTCGCTGCCGTCTGCTGCCTGGCCGTCTGTGCTTGAGCGTCGTCACCAGCGCGTCGATCTCGGCGCTCGCGTCGCGTTCGCGCGGAAACGGCCGACCCGCCCGCCGAAACCAGTAGCGCGCGTTGCCGAGATCACCTTCGAGCATGTGCACGATCCCGTGCGCCCAGCAACCCAGTTCCGAGTTGTCGTTCTGCACGATCGCGTGCGCCTTTTCCCAATCGCCGCGCTGCAGATGCCGGATTGCCGTATTGAGTGCCATCGCGTTCTCCGTCACGACTCATGCGATCAGGTACCCGCCGTCGACCGGCAGAACGGCGCCGGTCACGAACTTCGCCGCCGGCGAACACAGGAAGAGCGCGGCGCCGGCGACGTCGTCCGGCTCCGCCCAGCGTCCCAGCGGCGTCCGCGCGACGATCGCGCCGCTGCGCTGCGCGATCCTCCTGCAGCGCCTGCGTCAGCGGCGTGCGCACCCAGCCCGGCGCAATCGCGTTGACGCGAATGCCGTCCGCGGCGTACGCAAGCGCCAGCGATTTCGTGAGCTGCGCCACGCCGCCCTTGCTCGCGCTGTAGCCGGGCACGCGCGCGCCGCCCTGGTACGACAGCACCGACGCCGTGTTCACGATTACACCGCCCTCGCGTCCCGCCATCGCTTTCAGCTTGTCGCGGGCGAGCGTGCAGCAGCGCATCGTACCCGTCAGGTTGATCGCGAGCACGTCCTCGAACACCGCCAGCTCGTGTTCGGCGTCGCGGCGGATGACGCCCGCGCAATTGACGAGCACGTCGAGGCGCGGCAGATCGCCGATCAGCGCGCGGACCGCACGCTCGTCGCGAACGTCGAGCGCGATCGCGTCGCGGCCGGCGAAATCCGGATCTGCGCGCGCAGCATCGACTTCGCCGCGTGTCGCACCGGTCACCGTGACCACGGCGCCTGCGGCGGCGAGCCCGCCCGCGATTGCTGCGCCGATGCCGCTCGAGCCGCCGACGACGAGCGCGACCTTGCCGGCCAGCATGTCGTTGCGAAACGTCGCGGAAACGGCGCTCGCCATGGCTACGCAGCGGCGGCGAGCAGCCGTTGGACCTCGGCTATTCGCGGCAGCGGCGCGACGGCGCCGAAGCCCGTCGTCGCCAGCGCCGCGGCGGCGTTGGCAAACCGCGCGGCGGCAAACGGATCGTCGCCCGCGATGATGCGCGCGATGAACGCGCCGTCGAAGCAATCGCCGGCGCCCGTCGCATCGACCGCGGCAACGCGCTGGCCCGGCAACCGCTCGCGGCGCTGTCCGTCCGATACGAGGCAGCCGTCGCGGCCGAGCTTCAGCACGACGACCGCCGCGCCGAGCTCGTGGCACGCGTCGACGATGCGCGCCGGATCGTCGAACGCGAACAAGTGCTGCGCATCGTCGAGGCTCGGCAACGCCCATTCGGTGATCCGCAACGTTTCGAAGATGATCGCCCGGGCGCGCGCGAGCGGCCACAGCTTGAGCCGCAGGTTCGTATCGTACGAAACCTTCGCCCCGGCCGCGCGCGCCGCGTCCATCGCCGCGAAGCAGGCATCGCACGCCGACGCGGAGATCGCCTGGCTGATCGCCGACAGGTGCAGCACGCGCGGCGCGCGAAGCACCGGCAGCGGCAGCGACGAAGGCGTCATCCGGGACGCCGCCGATCCTGCGCGCAGGTACGAAAACGCGTGACCGCTCGCATCGTGCGAGACGAAATAGACGCCGGTCGGCGCCTCGTCGTCGATCCCGACGCCGTCGGTCGAAACGCCTTCGCGGGACCACAAGTCGATGAGCCGGCGACCGAACGCATCGTTGCCGACGCGGGTGACATAGCCGCTGCGTGCACCGAGCCTCGCCGCCGCGATCGCCATGTTCGACGTATCGCCGCCGAAGCCCTGCAGCCACGTGTGCGGATCCTCGCCGCGCGCCTGGTTGAACTCGATCATCGCCTCGCCAAGCGCGAGAACGTCGAGATCAGCGGCCATGCGCCCTTCCGATCATTGCCCGCGCGCGGGCAATGCGCGAAATGCCGCCGCATACGCCGCGGCACCGGCACGGACCTGCGCGGAATCGGCGCCCGGCTTGTACAGGTTCGAGCCGGTGCCGAACCCTGCCGCGCCCTCCGCCCACCACGGGGCCATGTTGTCGGGACGAATGCCGCCGACGGCGAACACGAGTGTCGCCTTCGGGAGCACGGCGCGCCACGCGCGGAGCGCCGCGGGCACCATCGCTTCGGCGGGAAACATTTTCAGTCCATCCGCGCCGGCGGCAAGCGATGCGAACGCCTCGGTCGGCGTCGCAACACCCGGCAGGCATACCATCGACAGGCGCTTGGCTTCGCGAATCACGGCCGTGTCCGCATGCGGCATCACGATCAGGCGCCCGCCGGCATCGCGCACGCGCGAAACATCGGCGGCGTCGATCACCGTTCCGGCACCGACCAGGCAACGATCGCCATGCGCATCGGCGAGACGGCGGATCGATTCGAACGGTTGCGGTGAATTGAGCGGCACTTCGAGGATGCGGAAAGCCCTCGGCACACAGCGCGTCGCGCGATCGCGGGGATCTCGTCCGGCGTGATGCCGCGCAGCACTGCGACCAGCGGCAGCGGCGCAAGGTAGTGGTCAAGCGTCATGGCACGGATCTCATGCGCTGATGGGGGCGGCGATGATGCCCGCGCGCGTGGCAATGCGCCACAGGCCGAGCGCCGCCGCATCGACACTTCCCCGCTTCGCGAGCATGCCTGCGTCGGCCATCGCCAGTTCGTAACGCTCGGCCAGCGCGTCGGTACCGATGATGCGAACGCTCGAAGGATCGATGCCGGCTCGCAAGGCCCATGTGCGCGCGCCCGCGGATCTCGCGTCCGATCAGCAGCCCCGACAGCCAGTCGGCAACGTCGTCCGAGGCGAGCACATCCGTCAACGCAAGCGTGCGGGCGCCGAAGATGTCGTGTGACAACTCCCCTTCGTCGAGGCCGCGGGCGGCGCCGCGTGAAAATGCATCGCGCGAGAATCGTCCCGGTTCGTGGCCGGCGAGGCGCCCGAGCATGCTGTGGTCGATCAGCACTGCATAGAGCTCGCCGGTCATGAACGTCGTGAAGTCGACGACGCGTCCGTGCTCGACGCGCGCCCACTTGCTGTGCGTGCCGGGTAGAACCGCGAGCACACCGCGCTCGTCGGGCCCGACGGCGCCCAGCAATTGCGTTTCCTCGCCGCGCATGACGTCGGGAATGCCTGCCGCGTCCCGCGTTGCGATGCCGGGGACGATCGTGAGCGCATCCTGCGGCGCCTGCACGACGCGATCGGCAAGTGCCGTGAGCGATGCGGGGCAATCGACGTACGGCGCCTCGACCCAGCCCTGGCGGCTGCCGATCATTCCGCACGCGATGCGCGGCGCCGGGTCGGCGCTCCAATCGCCCAGCAACTTCGCCAGCGCCGCTTCGAACCGGCCGTCACGCACGTGCTTGATTCCGAGCGCAACGCTGCGCCGGTCCTGCACGCGACCTTCGGCGTCAAAACGGTAGGCGCGCGCGGCGGATGTTCCCCAATCGATTGCGACGAGCGCCGTAGCGGACACGAAGCGGGCTCGCCTACCAGCGCTCGGCGGCTTCGTCGTCGCTCGCGCGAGCCTCGACCCAGCGCTCGCCGTCCGGCATCCGCTCCTTTTTCCAGAAGGGTGCGCGCGTCTTCAGCAGATCCATCACGAATTCGCACGCATCGAACGCCATCCCGCGATGGGCGCTCGTCACGACGACCAGCACGATCTGGTCGCCCGGCGCGAGCGCACCGACGCGATGGATGACGAGTGCGTCGCGAATGTCGAAGCGGCGATGCGCCTCGTCGACGATTTCCTCGAGCGCCTCCTCGGTCATGCCCGGATAGTGCTCGAGCGTCATGCCGGTGATCGTCGCCGCGTCGTTGACGTCGCGCACGGTGCCGATGAACGATGCGATCGCGCCGACGCCGCGGTCGCCCGCGCGCAGCCGCGCGATCTCCTGCCCGACGTCGAAATCCGCGGTCTGGACGCGAACGCTCATCCGCGAGCGTCGTTCAGCCACCGGTCACGGGCGGAAAGATGGCGACCTCGTCGCCATCGACGACCGCCTGCTCGCGCTTCGCGAGACGATGATTGACGGCGAAGCGCACCGCGCGCCCGGGCGCGAGCTCGGCCGCCCAGGCGCCGCCGCGGCCACGAAGCGAACGCCACGATCGCATCGACCGTCGGCGCATCGTCGCCCGGCATCTCGACAGTTTCGCTCGCGCAGCCGAACGCCTCGCGCAGCCGCGCGAGATAGACGACGCGAACGCAGACAATGGTGGAGAGTGGAGTGTCGCGCATCCCGGGTATCCGAAAAGCAGAAAGCGCCGGCTTCGCTCGCGAAGGACCGGCGCCCCCGATTGTACGACTTCGGGCGGTTAGAACCTGAACTGCATGCCGAGCTGGACCTGGTCGGATTCGGGCAGCGGACCCGTCATGGCCTCCCCGGCGAAACGGCCGAAGCGCGCGTATTCGAGCCGCAGTCCGAGGGCAGGCGAGACGTCGTAACGCACGCCAACGCCGTAGTTGACGCCATCGCGCAGGCGGCGCGACTCGCTCGGCGGCAGCGCGGCAAGCGCATAGGCCGGGACTGCCTCGCTTTGCGCGTAGCCCAGGCGCCCGTAGAGCGCGAAGCTCTTGCGGAACGACCAACTCGTATAGACGTCGGCATTCCACGTCGAAGACGAGAGCGCCGGCGTCGAGCTCAGCGACAACCCGATTCCCCGCCGCGCGGCGGCATCGGAGGGCTGCAGCGCATAGCGGTCGGCGGTGGCGAAGGAGCCTTCGAGCGCCACATCGTTGGTCCAGCGGTAGCCCCCGAACACGAGCGCCCGGTTGGACGTGTCGTCGCTGACCGGGGAGGCGTACCGTCCCCACGTCGTGGTGAGATGTCCGAGGTTGATCCCGGCCGCGTCCACGCCGGCATTTCGCAGCGCGACGCCGCCATAGAAACCAGCGGAGGCGCTCGCAGGCTCCGCCGCGCGCTCCTGCGCCGTGCCCGGCGTGGCCACGGCCAACGCCAGCAGCGCTGCTGCCGAGACGAGTACGGATCTACTGATCATGTCCTGAACACTTTTTTAGCGTCGTTCCGGCGGCGCGACCGCCGCCTTGTTCGCTTGGCACGGCCGGCCGACAGGCCCAACGTACGCTGGCGGCAACGGTTCGTCAATTGGAGAGCGGCCAGGCGGCACCATGTCCCGCGATGAATGTGGCGATCGTGCCGGCATCGTTCAAGGCGAACGCCGGCAATCGGGTCTGCAGCCGCCCGGGCGCATCGGTTGCGACAGCCACGATATGCGGATCAGATATGTATAACAATGGCTTGCCGAGCATTTCTCGCCAGATTTCTAGCTTTGGGATCGCCGCCCGCTTGTAGCCTTCGACGAGCACGAGGTCGCACGGCGAAAGGCGGTCGATCGCATCGGCGAGCGTCAATTCCGGCGCGCCGCGCAGTTCGTGCATCAGGGCCCAGCGCGCGCCCGACGTAACGAGCACCTCCGAGCAGCCGGCCTCCCGGTGGCGATGCGAATCCTTGCCGGGCTGATCGACGTCGAACGCGTGATGCGCGTGCTTGACGAGCGATACCGTCAACCCGCGCGCAATCAGCCGCGGCACGAGCGCCTCGATCAGCGTCGTCTTGCCGCTGCCGGACCAGCCGGCGAATCCGAAAATGCGCATGGAATCGATACGCCGGCGTTAGGCGTAGTGTTTCCGCGCGCCGCGCCATGGCGCCACCGCGGCGCGGCCCCCCGCATCCGCGGCAAGACCCGCGTGTGCCATCGCGCCGTCCCACACCATCACCCCCGCAGCGAGCCCGTTGTCGGCGTCGAGCGCACCTGCAATGCCGGCGCCCGCCAATGCCCGCACATACGGCAGCGTCGCGGCTGCGAGCGCGCACGTTGCGGTGCGCGCCACCAGTGCAGGCATGTTGGGCACCGCGTAATGCACGACGCCTTCGTCGACATACGTAGGGCTCGACAGCGACGTCATCCGCGACGTTTCGGCGATTCCGCCCTGGTCGATGCCGACGTCGATCAGTGCGGCGCCGTTGCGCATCGTGCGAACCGCGGCGCGCGAAACGAGCTTCGGCGACAGCGTCCCCGGCTCGAGCACGGCGCCGATCACGAGATCGGCGTCGGCGATCGCCGCGTCGAGTCGATCGGCGTTTCGACCGAGCTCCAACGGGACGACGGGCGTGCCCGCGGCGGAAAGCGACTGCGCGAGCGCTGCAAGCCGAGCGGCGCCGCGCGAGAAGACCGTCACGCGGCAGCCGAGGCGGGCGGCGATGCGCGCCGCTTCGCCCCCGACGTTGCCCGCGCCGATGACAACGACGCACGCCGGCGCGACGTCGTCGACGCCGGTGATCAACGTTCCGTTGCCGCCGCTCGTCGTCTGCAGCGCCTGGGCGCCGACGATCGGCGCGAGCCGCCCCGCGATTCGCGACATCGGCGCGAGCAGCGGCAAGCCCGCCTCGCACGTCGCGCACGGTTTCATACGCGATCATTCGTACGCCCGACGCGAGCACGGCCGCGAGCAGCGCAGGATCGCGATTCAGTTGCGCAAAGCCGAAGATCGTCGTGCCACGCTGCAGCCGTGCGTATTCGACGCGCTGGACTTCCTTCACCTTGACGATCAGCGCGCAATGCCAGATCTCATCCGCATCGTCGACGAGTTGGGCGCCCGCCTGCCGGTATTCCGCGTCCGCAAATCCGCTCGCAAGCCCCGCCTCGCGCTCGACGATGACCGCGTGACCCGCGTCGAGCGAGCGTACGGACGCCGGCGGGCACCATGCCGACGCGACGCTCGCCGTCCTTGATTTCGCGCGGAATGCCGATGCGCATACGAACGCCTCATGCGAGTGGAAGCGGGATTGTAGACCGGCCCAACGTGCGTACTCGCGCCGCTCGGACCCAAACGGCGCTTCCGGTCCCCGACGGATGTAGACTGGCGATGTCGCACCCTGTCGCGTCAGGATTTCGCCCCCATATCGGGAAAATGAAGAATCCACTCGTTCCCCGCCGGCCGCAGCCCGATGCGGACAGTCACGGGCCGATCATCGAAGCACTGGAGCGGATGATCGCGGACATTCCGGCCCCGGAAACCGCCCGATCGGACCTCCCGGACAGTGCGGCGAAGTCCATTGCGAAACGTGCGGCCAAGCGTGCGGCGGTGCTGTCCGGCTCGCTCGCGTTGCCGCCGGGACCGCTCGGGTTCATGACGCTGCTGCCGGATATCTATCTCATCTGGCAGACGCAGCGACAGATGGTGTCGGATATTTTCGGCGTCTACGGGCGCAGCGCCGAGTTGACGCGCACGCACATGCTCTACTGCCTGTTCCGCCACGCGGCGAGTCACGTGCTGCGCGATGTCGCCGTGCGAGGCGGGCAGCGGATTGTCATCCGCCAACTCTCGGGCGGCGCGCTGCGAAGCGCGCTCGGCGGCATCGGCGTCTCGGTGTCGCAGCGCCTCGCGAGCAACGCCGCGGGCCGCTGGATTCCGCTCGCGGGCGCGGCGGCGGTCGGCGCATATGCGTACTGGGATACGCTGCAGGTGGCGAACACAGCGCAGCGGCTGCTGGCGGCACCGCTGGTCGAGACCGCCGAGGCCTGACCCGCCAATGTGCGGCCGGTACGAGCTGTCCAGCCACCCGAAGGCAGTTGCGCTGGCATTCGGCCTGCGCTATCCGCCTGACCTCGTTCCCCGCTACAACATCGCCCCGACGCAGCAGGTACCGATCGTCCGGCTGAGTGCAGCCGGCGAGCGCGAGCTCGTGCAGGTGCGGTGGGGACTCGTGCCCCGCTCGGCGAAGGATCCGGCGATCGGTGTGCGAATGATCAATGCGCGCAGCGAGACGATCGCAACGAGATCGGCGTTTCGCAACGCGTTCGCGCGCCATCGCTGTCTCGTGCCGGTGAGCGGATTCTACGAATGGCACGTGACGTGGTCAGGCAAGCAGCCGATGCACATCGGCATGCCGGACGGCCGCCCGTTCGGGCTTGCGGGCCTGTACGAGCGATGGCTCTCGCCGGACGGCGAGGTGCTCGATACATGCACGATCGTCACGACGAGCGCTTGCGAATCGTTGCGCAACGTCCATGACCGGATGCCGGTCATCGTGCCGCCCGCGGAATACGAGCGCTGGCTCGATCGTGCGAATGCGGACGTCGCCGACGTGCTGATGCCATGGTCCGGCGATCCATTGCGCGTCTATCCGGTGTCGACACGCGTCAACACGGTGAGCAATGACGATGCGGCACTGTGCGATCCGGTGGACGTTGTCGCCGCGCCCGGCGAGCTCGAGTTGCGCTGAAAGCGGCAGATGCGGACGTCTCATCGGCGCGCTGCGTTTCGCGCTGCGCGGCGCGAACGTCATCGGTCCTTCAGGAAACGCGCGACGGCATCCCAGTAAACGTCGAACTCCGCGATATCGTTGTGACCGGCGCCGGGCACTGCCTGCCAGGTCTTCGGCCCCGCCCACGCATCGAACAGCGCGCGCGAGCGCCTGGGTGGAACGATCGAGTCGGCGTCGCCCGCGATCACCAGCAGCGGCATCCGATTCCGGGCGGCCGCGGAAGCCGCATCGAAGCGATGGCGCAGCAGCCATGAAACCGGAAGCCATGGATAGTGCTGCCGGCCAATCGCGGTGAGGCTGTCGAACGGTGACACGAGAACGGCGCCGGCCACCGGGCGCTCGGCCGCAACGTGCACGGCGACGGCAGTTCCGAGGCTTCGTCCGAACACGACGATGCGACGCGAATCGACGTCTTCGCGCCGCGCGATCGCATCGTAAATGGCCAATGCATCGGACGTCAGCGCGCGTTCCCCGGGCACACCTTCGCTCGCGCCATACCCGCGATAGTTGACTGCGACCAGCGTCCATTCGGGCGGCCAGCGCGCTTCTCCGAGGATCCAGGACGCTTCTTCGGCGTTGCCGCCGAAGTAGATCAGCGCCGGGGCCGGCGCGACTGCGCCATTGGCGATCCAGCCGCGAACACGCGCGCCATCCGCGGCGACGACCTCGAATGGAAGCGCGCGCTTCGGCAGGTGCGCCGTGGACGTCAGCGGCTGCGGAAAGAAGATGAGTCGCTCCTGCAGCCACCACGCCGCCGCGCACACGGCGATCGCGACCGCAGCCGCGACAAGAAGCCATTCCATCAGCCTGCGCACGTTCGCGAGCGACAAGCCATCATGGGACGCGCGCACCGCCGTCGATCCATGCGCCAAGGCGCGCACGCTCGTCGTCGGTCATGTGCGTCAGGTTGCCGATCGGCATCGCACGTGTCGCGACGCTCTGCTGCCGGATCGGCCGCGGCATTCGCGACGATCTGCGCGGGCGTTTCGAGCATGATCCCCTTCGGCGCGACGGCGATGCCTTCCTGTCGCGGCTGCGCCGCATGGCACGTCGAGCAGCGTGCGCCGATGATCGGCTTGCACGTCACGCGAACGCCACGTGCGCGCCGCGCCGTTCGCAGCGGCGGCGCGATGGCGATGGCCAGCGCCAGCGCGCCGAGCGGCCGCGGTGACCGGAATGGCCCAGACGGTGCGGCCGCGATGCCGCAGGTTGAAGAAATGCCGGACGTAGGCGGCGAGCAACAGCAGGCAGACGAGCACGAGCCACGCGTGCGGATGCCCGAACGTCATCGGATAGTGGTTGCTGATCATCGTCAGCAGCACCGGCAGCGTGAAGTAGTTGTTGTGCACCGAGCGCTGCTTCCCGCGCAGCCCGTGGATCGGGTCGGGTGCGCGCCCCTGCTCCTTCGCATCGACCAGCTTGCGCTGCGCGGGAATGATCACGAACAGCACGTTCGCCGCCATCATCGTGCCGAGCATCGCGCCGATCTGCAGGTACATCGCGCGCCCGCTGAAGACGTGCGACAGGCCCCACGCGACGAGCGCCGAGGAACACGACCATCAGCGCGCCGAGCAGCCGTTCGTGCGCGAAGCCCAGCCGCTTGCAGAGCTGGTCGTAGACGACCCAGCCGCCGGCGAGCAGCGCGGCGCTGAGCGCGACCGCCTGCAGCGGCGCTGATCGCGGCGACGCTGCGATCGATCATGTAGATGTCCGCGTGCCACCAGTACATCACGACAGCAGCGCGAACCCGGACAGCCACGTCGAATACGCTTCCCACTTGAACCAGTGCAGCGTCGGCGGCAGCTCCGCCGGCGCGACACGATACTTCTGCACGTGGTAGAAGCCGCCGCCGTGGATCGCCCACAGCTCGCCGCCGACGCCTTCGTCCGCGTCGCGTGCGCGGCGCGGCGGCTGCAGGCTGTTGTCGAGCCAGATGAAGTAGAACGACGCGCCGATCCACGCGATGCCGGTGATCAGGTGCACCCAGCGGATCAGAAGTTGCAGCCACTCGCCTGCGTAGGCCTCCATGCAGTCGGATTCCCGATTTCGACTGTCGCGATGCGTCGGCGGGTCGATGGCGCCTGAAGAGACGGATCGAGCCGCCGCTTTGCCTGCCGCGAACGCGGCATTGTATGCTGCGCGAAAAGCTCGCGAGCATGACGTGACCCGCATGAACGGCGAACACTTCGACCGCGACTATCCGCGTGACCTCGCGGGGTACGGCGCGCATCCGCCGCATCCGCGATGGCCGGGCGGCGCGCGCATCGCCGTCCAGTTCGTGCTGAACTACGAGGAAGGCGCCGAGAGCAGCGTCCTGCACGGCGACGCAGCGTCCGAAACGTTCCTCTCGGAGATCATCGGCGCGGCCGCATTCGCCGATCGCCATCTGTCGATGGAATCGCTGTACGAGTACGGCGCGCGCGCCGGCGTCTGGCGCGTGCTGCGCCTGTTCGACGATCGACAAATGCCGCTGACGATCTTCGGCGTCGCGATGGCGCTCGCGCGAAATCCCGCCGTCGCCGACGCATGCGTCGCCGCCGGCCACGAGATCGCGAGCCACGGCTGGCGCTGGATCAGCTACCAGGACGTCGACGAAGACGGTCGAGCGCGAGCACATCGCGCGCGCCGTCGAAACGATCGCGCGGCTGACCGGCGCGCCGCCGGCAGGCTGGTACACCGGGCGCGACAGTCCGCGCACGCGCCGGCTGGTCGTCGAGCACGGCGGCTTCGTCTACGACGCGGACAGCTACGCCGACGATCTGCCGTACTGGACCGACGTCGCCGACGCGCGACGGCGCCACAGCCGCACCTCGTCGTCCCGTACGCGCTCGACACGAACGACATGCGGTTCGCCACCGCGCAGGGATTCAACAGCGGCGACCAGTTCTACGCATATCTGCGCGACGCGTTCGACACGCTGTACGCGGAGGGTGACCCGCGCGGGCTGAACGCGCCGAAGATGCTGTCGATCGGCCTGCACGCGCGCTTGCCGGACGCCCGGGACGCACCGCCGCGCTCGCGCGTTTCCTCGACCACGTGCGGCGGCATGACGACGTCTGGATCGCGCGGCGGATCGACATCGCGCGGCACTGGATCGCAGCGCATCCCGCCGTGGCGCGCGGCAACCCGTGATCACGGCGCGTTGTGGCTGCTTTAGCGGACGCCGTACAAGGCCTTCGGGACGATCAGCGCCGCCTTCGAAATGGGTTGTAACGGCAGTGGACGTCGAGCGTTCATTCGGCGGTAACGCCGGGATCGCCGACATGCTAGCGCCCGAGCAGCTTGCCGAGCGCCTTGCCGACGTCTTTCGGCAAACCGAGATCGGGCGCGCGTTGCTGCGTCGTCCTGGGCGCGGCTGCTTCGCGTGGCGGCGCCTTGCCGCTCATGGCGACCGCGCACGGCGCCGACGTTCCCCGCTTGGCGGCGCAATCAGCGCACGGCCGAGCGCTTCGAGCCCGCCGCCCTTGCGCCCGAGCACGCCTAGCTTGGCGATCATCTGCGCCGACTGCGCGGCATCGATCGCGACCGCCGGCTTGTCGAAGCGGCCGCGAATCCGCACGAGGCTCGCGAACTGCGAAACGTCGATCTTGACGCCCTGCCGGATCTGCGGCTGCACCGACAGGTCGAGCGTTTCGTCGCGAAAGTCGAGCGTGCCGCTCGCCGATGCGGCGATCTTGCCGGTTTCGACCGCGATCGATCGGTCGACGCGCGCAATGCCGTTCGCCAGCGGCAGCCGGAACACCGCGCAGCGCAGCTCGGTGGCCGCGTCGACCGATGCGAAACGGATCGAGCGCGCCGGCGATCTGCGACACCGCCGATTCTCCCTGCGTCGTCGAGCGCGCGAGCGACGCCGGGCCGGAAACGACGAGGATCGTTCCGCTCATCGTGCTCGCGACGCGATGCGGCGTCGTTCCACGGCCGTTCACGTCGACGCGTCGCGCGCACCTTTCCGCCGCGGATGTCGCGCTTGATGCCGGCGGCCGCCGCGAGCTTCGGCAGGTCGAGCTCCTGCGCATTCAGCTGCAGATGCACGCCCGGCGCATCGCTGCGCCGAGCGTCGACCTGCAACTCGCCGCGCATCGAGCCGCCGAGGATCGAACCGGCGCGCGAACTTGAGATCGACCTTGGCATCACGCGAGGCGAATTGCGCCGGTGACGCGCGCGATGCGCTGGCCGTCGCGCAGCTCGAGCTCGCCGATCGCGAGCGATCCGTCGCCCTCGATAGCAGCCAGCGCACCGAGCGGCAACGGCGTGTCGGGGATGATCCAGTGCGTCGGCGAGGCGGCCGCCGGTCGCGCCGGCGGCCACCGTTTGCGTTGCGTTGTCGGCGCGTTCACGGGAAGTTCGGCGAGCGACAGCGACGGGATCGTCGAGCGCGATCGCGTAACGCGTCTTCGACGCCTTCGGTCGTGCTGCGCACGCGGCCGGTCGCCGCGATCGATCCGTAGTTGACCGCGAGATCGTCGAACGTCGTCGTCGTTCCCGACTTCGCGAACTTCGTCGTGAGCTTGACGTCGTTGCCGTCGATCTGTCCCTTCGAGCGCGAGCGGATACGGCCATTGCTGCGCCAGCCATTGATCCGGTGGCCCGAGATCTCCGTTCAGCGCACCGGCACCTCGTCGATCTTGCCGCGGAAGTCGACGGCGACCGGCGCGCTCATGTCGCGCGCGTGCATCGCCATGCGCTCGATCGACGCGTTCGTCGAGCTTGCCGGTCGCGCCGTTGCTGATACGTCAGCGTGCCCTGCCGGATCTCGAAATTGCCGATGCCGATCGCGGGTATCGACGCATCCGTGGAAGGGGTTGCTGCCGTCTTCGGCGCGGTTGTCGAAGCGAACTCCCAGTTGCCGCGACCGTTTGCATCGGTCTCGAGCGTGATCACCGGCTCGACCAGCGTGAACTGGATGACTTCGAACCGCCGGGACAGCAATGGCAGCAGCGCGATCTGCGCCTCGATGCGCTTGGCGGTCAGCATCTCGCGCGTCTTCGACCACGGCGCATTCTCGAAGCGTCACACCGGGCAGCACCACCTTCGGCTGGAGCGACACCTTGAAATCGACCGGGCCCTGCACGGCGAGCGTGCGTCCGGTCTCGGTCTTCACGCGCGCGGCAAGCGGCGCGACGAATCGATTCGGATCGATTGTCGCCACGGCGATCGCGACGCCGATCAGCACCAGCGCGACGAGGCCGGCAGCGGCGCCGAGGATGATGAGGGCGGTGCGGCGCATGGCACGTACTCCAGTGTAGTGAGTCGGAAATTTACTCGATAGTTCCTGGGAAATCTCCACCATGCCGCATTGCGCGTACCGACATGGCCTGCGTCGCCGTCGGCTGCTGACCGGCGTACTTGCCGGGCATGCCGTGGCCGGCTAGTATCGCAGCCACTTACCCGCCAAAGGGGAGTAGCTTTGCCGCACGATCGTCAACCCGGGAGTTGCTTCCCCGGTCGTGCGGGCGACGCCATCTGTTGCGTCGTTGCAAGACCTTTGCCAAAGACGGTAAGTCGGCAGGGTTTCGCGCACTCGCGTCGTCGCGACGCGTGCGGGAGGCTCGACGGCTTCGTAGTCGATTGGACGGAGGTCGACCATGCTCAAGGCACTGGTGCCGGTCGACGGCTCGCCGGATTCGCTCGGCGCCGTCCGGCACGTCATCAAGCTCGTGAAGGATCGCGAGCCGCTCGAAATCCACCTGCTCAACGTGCAGCCGCCCGTGCATGGCGACGTCACGATGTTCGTCAGCGGCAGCGCGGTCCGAGCGAATTCCATGACGAGCAAGCCGCGCAAGGCGCTCGCACCCGCGCGCCTTCTGCTCGACGACCGACAGCGTGCCCTATACGCCGCACGTGGCGGTCGGGCACACGGCGGAGGTCATTGCCGCATGGGCGAGCAAGCTCCGCTGCGACAAGGTGATCATGGGCACGCGCGGCCTCGGCACGATGACGCAGCTGCTGCTCGGCTCCGTCACAACGCGGTGATCCACGAGATGGATCCCGCGCATCCCCGTCACGCTGGTCAAGGGTGGCATCGACATGGATCTTTCCGAGGAGTCCCGATGAGCGCTGCAGAGCCGCCTCAAGGCGCGAATTCCGCCCCCGCGGGGGCAGCGCAGCGGCGAAGCCGCCAGCGTGGGGGGTCATACGAGCAGTGCAAGCGACGCCATGGAACCCGCGACGGCGTCCCGGCCCTCGGGCAACGCAGCGCCGCCCACTGTCGGCGCCGCGGCGTGGCACGTCATCTCCGCAGCGGAAACGGCGGAACAACTGGGCAGTGCCGTCGACGGCGGGCTGACCGCTGCGGAAGCCGCGCAGCGCCTCGGCGTCCACGGGCCGAACGAGATTCGCGAGCAGGCGCAGCGCAGCCCATGGCGAGATGTTCTTCGGCCAGTTCACCGATTTCATGATCGTCCTGCTGATCGCCGCGGCGGTCATCTCCGGATTCATCGGCGAGATCGAGGACGCCGCCGCCATCCTCGCCATCGTCGTGCTGAATGCGGTCATCGGCTTCGTCCAGGAGTATCGCGCCGAGAAGGCGCTGCGGGCGCTGAAGCAGCTCGCAGCATTGAAGGCTCGCGTGATTCGCGACGGCGCGATCGTGACGGTGCCGGCGGCCGATCTCGTGCCGGGCGACCTCGTGCTGCTCGAGGCGGGCAGCGTGATCCCGGCCGACCTGCGCCTCACCGACGTCAGCGCAGCTGCGTATCGAGGAGGCGGCGCTCACCGGCGAGTCGCATCCGATCGAAAAGCAGACCGACGCGTTGACCGAGGCGGACCTCGCGCTCGGCGATCGCATCAACATGGCGTACAGCGGGACCATCGTGACCTACGGCCGCGGGCAAGGCATCGTCGTCGCCACCGGCATGGCAACCGAGCTCGGCAAGATCGCGACGCTGCTCGACGACGACCGAGGAGGTGCGCACGCCGCTGCAGAAGCGCCTCGCGCGCTTCGGCAAGCAACTGTCCGTCATCGCCATTGCGATCTGCGTCCTCGTGTTCGTGCTCGGCGTGCTGCGCGGCGAGTCGATGGTGCTGATGTTCCTCACCGCGGTAAGCCTCGCCGTCGCCGCCGTTCCCGAAGCGCTGCCCGCGGTCATCACCATCGGGCTCGCGCTCGGCGCGCAGCGGATGGTCAAAAAGAACGCGCTCATCCGGCGGCTGCCGGCGGTGGAGACGCTGGGATCGGTGACCTACATCTGCTCGGACAAGACCGGCACGCTGACGCAGAACCGGATGCGCGCCGACACGTTCGTGGTCGACTGGGCCGCCGCAGCACGCGATGCCAACCGGAGACGCGCTGACGCGAGACCCGTGGCGCTCGTTCGTGACGGCGCTGGCGCTTTCCAACGACGCCGGCATCGACGGCAGCGGCGACGCGATCGGCGATCCGACCGAGGTCGCGCTCTACGTCGCGGCGCGCGAAGCGGGGCATGACAAGCGCGCGCTCGAGACACGAATCCCGCGTGTCGCGGAGCTGCCCTTCGATTCCGAGCGCAAGTGCATGACGACGCTGCATCGACTGCAGGCGGGCGACGATCGTCGCATTCACCAAGGGCGCGCCCGAGCGCGTCATCGAGCGCTGCACCGCGGTCCTCGCGGCGGACGCGCGGATGCCCGATCGATGCGGCGGCGCTGATCGGGCAGGCGGAGCGGATGGCGAGCGAGGGTCTGCGCGTGCTCGCCATCGCGCGGCGCGATTGGCCCGAGCTACCCGGCGAGCTGTCCCCGGCGGTTGTAGAACGGGAACTTGCCTTCGTCGGCTTCGTCGGCCTGATCGATCCGCCGCGCCCCGAGGCGGCGAGCGCCGTGGCCGAGTGCCGGCAGGCGGGCATGACGGCCGTGATGATCACCGGCGACCATCCGCTCACCGCGCGCGCGATCGCCATGCGGCTCGGCATCATCGACGACGGCAGACGATCGCCTGATCACCGGACGCGAGCTCGCCCGCCTCGAGCGACGCGGAGCTGGCGAACGCGCGTGCGGCATCTGCGCGTCTACGCGCGCGTCGATCCCGAGCAGAAGATCCGCATCGTCCAGGCGCTGCAGGCGACGCGGCGAGTTCGTCGCGATGACCGGCGACGGCGTGAACGACGCGCCCGCGCTGAAGAGCGCCGACATCGGCGTGGCGATGGGCAAGGTCGGCACCGACGTCGCGCGCGAGGCGTCCGCGATGGTGCTGCTCGACGACAATTTCGCGAGCATCGTCGCGGCGGTCGGCGAAGGGCCGGCGCATCTACGACAACATCCGCAAGTTCATCCGGTTCGTGCTGGCGGGCAACACCGGCGAGATCGTCGACGCTGCTGGTGGCGCCGCTGCTCGGGCTGCCGATCCCGCTGCTGCCGATCCAGATCCTGTGGGTCAACCTCGTCACCGACGGCCTTCCCGGGCTCGCGCTCGCGGTGGAGCCGGAGGAGAAGGGCCTGATGCAGCGGCCGCCGCGTCCGCCGGGCGAGAGCCTCTTCTCCGGCGGGCTCGGCTACCATATCGTGTGGGTCGGGCTCTTGATCGGCGCACTGTCGATCTTCACGCAGTGGTGGGCCATCTCGCACGGATCGCCGAACTGGCAGACGATGGTGTTCACGGTCCTCACCTTTGCGCAGCTCTTCCACGTGATGGCGATCCGCTCCGAGCGCGAGTCGCTGTTCTCCATCGGGGTGACGTCCAACCTGCCGCTGCTGGGTGCCGTGCTGCTCGGCGCCGCGCTGCAGCTCGCCGTCATCTACGTGCCGGTGCTGAACGACCTGCTGAAGACGCAACCGCTGACCGGCAGCGAGCTCGCGTTCTGCGTCCTGCTGCCCGCGACGGTATTCGGGGCGGTCGAGATCGAGAAACTGCTGGCGCGCCGCGGCGTGCTCTACCGGCGCCGAGCGCCCGGGGGCGCCGCGGCCGCGTCGTAGGTCGGTGACGGCGTACGATCCTGGCGGAGCAATCGATTCGACACCGCGCATCGCTCGATCGTTGACGCCCCGCGGCGCGGAAGAGCGTGATTTGCGCGCGCCGGAGTGCTACCTTGTCTACGGACACTCCCTCACGGTCCGGAGACAGGAGATGAATATGACGCACGAGGCGCGGAATTCGCAAGCGGTCGGCACGATCTCCCGGCGCAACATGCTGCGGGACATGGGTGTAGCAGTCGGCGCCGCAGTGCTCGCCCCGCGGCTCGCGGGCGCGCAGACACCGTCGAGCCCCATCGGACCGCCGAGCACGATCACGCAGCCGCCGCGCGACTTCAGCCGGCGTGGGGCACCGACGACGTACTTCACCGATCCGGACGTTCTCACCGTCGATCCGGCTTTCGACGGCCTGCGCCAACCCAATGCCGCCATAGAGCGGCTGTGGACCGGTGCGCTGTGGTCGGAAGGACCGGCGTGGAATGCGGTGGGCCGATACCTGGTATGGAGCGACATTCCGAACAATCGGCAGCTTCGCTGGATCGAGGACGACGGTCGCGTCAGCGTATTCCGCGCGCCGTCGAACAACAGCAACGGCAACACGTTCGATTTCCAGGGACGCCAGCTGTCCTGCGAGCACCTGACGCGACGCGTCGTGCGCTACGAGCTCGACGGCTCGGTGACCATCATCGCGTCGCACTTCGATGGCAAGCGTCTCAATTCGCCAAACGACGTCGTGCCACACCCGGACGGGAGCTACTGGTTCACCGATCCGCCGTACGGCGCCCAGCTCTACGAGGGCACAGTCGACGCGTCGGGCGGACCGGCCAATCGACCCGGGCGGCTCAATTCGAAGCTGGGGCAGCCGCCGGAGATTGGCAGCTACAAGCGCGAGCTGCCCACCAGCGTGTACCGCGTGGACAAGAGCGGCAAGGTCGATCTGGTGGTGCGCGAGGATCAGGTGCCCGACCCCAACGGACTCTGTTTTTCGCCGGACTACAAGAAGCTCTATGTCGTCAGCACCGGCCAGGGTCCCGGCGACACGCACAGTGGCGGCAAGGGCGACATGTACGCCTTCGACGTCGGCGCGGACAACAAGCTTTCCAATGCGAAGCTGTTTTCGGACTTCATGGTGGACGGCGTGAAATGCGGGCCGGACGGTGTGCGCGCCGACGTCGACGGCAATCTGTGGTGCTCGAGCAATGCCGGTCGCAGCGTCGGTTACAGCGGCGTGACGGTGTGGACGCCGCAGGGCCGGCTCATCGGGCGGATCCGCATACCCGAGATCTGCGGCAACGTCTGCTTCGGCGGGCCCAAGCGCAACCGCTTGTTCATGGCCGCCAGCCAGTCGCTGTACGCCGTCTACACGGCGACCCAGGGCGCTGCTCCGGCGTAGGTAACCCAGGCGTGCGCGTGGCGCGCGAGCAATGCGCGCCACGCCATCGCGACGCTTCCGTGAACGCTTTCAGCGCAGCGATGCGTTCACCGCCGCGAGCGCGGCGTTGCCGGGCACGAGCTCGGCATCGCCCAGCGCGTTGAGCGGCGCGTCGACGGTGTCGTAGCGCAGCGTGCATGTCGTCGCTGTCGGCATCGACGTACAGCAGGCCGGTCACGACTTCGCCTTGCGCGCGCCGCGCTTCGAGATAGGCCATCGCGCCGACCTTGTCCGACGGATCGTAGCTCGGCGTCGAGCTTGCGCAGGCGAACGGTGCCGCCGTCGTGCAGCATGACGTCGCGCACGCCGCCCTCCGGATACTCGGTGGTGATCGGCGCGCGCTCGCGGCATGAAATCGAGGCGATTGACCGCCTCGTTGTGCTCGCGCACGTAGTCGTAGCTCTTCGTCGAGCCCGGATGGTTGTTGAACGCGACGCACGGGCTGACGACGTCGATGAACGCCGCGCCGCGATGCGCGACCGCCGCCTTGATCAGCGGCACGAGCTGCGCCTTGTCGCCGGAGAAGCCGCGCGCGACGAACGTCGCGCCGAGCGCCAGCGCGAGCAGCACGAGGTCGATCGGCTCGTCGCTGTTGACCGCGCCGCGCTTGCTCTTGCTGCCCTTGTCGGCCGTCGCCGAGAACTGGCCCTTCGTGAGGCCGTAAACGCCGTTGTTCTCGACGATGTAGACCATGTTGACGCCGCGGCGCAGCACGTGCGCGAACTGCCCGAGGCCGATCGACGCCGAGTCGCCGTCGCCGGAGACGCCGAGATAGATCAGGTCGCGGTTGGCGAGCGCCGCGCCGGTCAGCACCGACGGCATCCGGCCGTGCACGCTGTTGAAGCCGTGCGAGTTGCCGAGGAAGTACGTCGGCGTCTTCGACGAGCAGCCGATGCCGGACAGCTTCGCCACGCGATGCGGCGCGATGTCGAGCTCGAAGAACGCCTGGATGATCGCCGCGGAGATCGAGTCGTGGCCGCAGCCGGCGCACAGCGTCGAGATCGCGCCTTCGTAGTCGCGGCGCGTGTAGCCGAGCGCGTTCTTCGGCAGGCCCGGATGGTGGAGCTTCGGTTTGGCGAGATAGGTCATTTTCGGATCTGGTCAGGGGTCGGAGTTCACGAGTCGGCAATGGTGAAGTCGTCGATCCGCACTGCCGCGCCGCCGCTTTCTGATGCCTGACCTGATACCTGACCTGTCAGCGGCGTGACGTTGAAGAGCCGCGCCTTCTCGCCGATCTCGCGCGTGATGAAGCGCTCGGTGATCGGCGTGCCGTCGTAGTGCAGCACCGAGATGAGCTTCGCCGGATCGATGCCGCATTCGTTGACGAGCAGCATCTTGAGCTGCGCGTCGCGGTTCTGCTCGACGACGAACACGTGATCGTGCGCGGCGACGAAATCGGCGATCGCGTCGTCGAACGGAAACGCGCGCATGCGCATCCGGTCGAGGTGGATGTCCTGGCGCTCGAGCTCGGCGAGCGACTCGGCCATCGCGGCGCCGGTCGAGCCGAACCAGATGACGCCCGCGCTCGTCGGTTGCGCCGCGCGCGTCAGCGACGGGCTTCGGCACGAGCGCCTTCGCCGTCTCGAACTTGCGCAGCAGCCGCTGCATGTTGTCGACGTACGCCGGACCTTCTTCCGTGTAGCGCGCGTAGCGGTCCTTCGTCGTGCCGCGCGTGAAGTAGCTGCCTTTGGCCGGATGCGTGCCGGGATACGTGCGATACGGGATGCCGTCGCCGTCGACGTCGAGATAGCGGCCGAAATCGCGGCCCGCCTCGAGATCGTGCGCGGTCATGACCTTGCCGCGGTCGAGCCGGCGGCTGTCGTCCCACGCGAGCGGCTCGGTCAGCCAGTCCTGCATGCCGATGTCGAGGTCGAGCATGACGAAGATCGGCGTCTGCAGCCGGTCGGCGAGGTCGAACGCCAGCGCGCCGAACTCGAAGCATTCGCGCGGATCCTCGGGCAGCAGCAGCACGTGCTTGGTGTCGCCGTGCGACGCATACGCGCAGGAGAGCAGGTCGGCCTGCTGCGTGCGCGTCGGCATGCCGGTCGACGGGCTGCCGCGCTGCACGTCGAACAGCACGGCCGGGATCTCGGCGAAATACGCGAGCCCCAGGAATTCCTGCATCAGCGAAACGCCGGGGCCGGACGTCGCGGTGAACGCGCGCGCGCCGTTCCACGCCGCGCCGATCACCATGCCGATCGACGCGAGCTCGTCCTCGGCCTGCACGATCGCGTAGCGCTGTTTGCCCGGTCGCCGGGTCGGTGCGGAACTTGCGGCACCATGTCGCGAAGCTCTCGGCGAGCGACGACGACGGCGTGATCGGATACCACGCGGCAACCGTCGCGCCGCCGTAGACGGCGCCGAGCGCGGCCGCGGCGTTGCCGTCGATGAAGATGCGGTCGCCGACCGCGTCGCGGCGCGCGATCGACAACCCGATCGGGCACGCGAAATTCGCCAGCGCGTAATCGCGCCCCAGGTGAAGCGCCTTGCGGTTCGATTCGAGCAGCGCTTCCTTGCCGCGGTACTGCTCGGCGAAGAGGCCTCTCGATCTCGTCCGGCTCGATGTCGAGCAGCGCCGACAGCGCGCCGAGATAGATGATGTTCTTGAAGAGCTGCCGCTGCCGCGACGTCGCTGTACGTGGCGTTGCAGATCGCCGTGAGCGGCACGCCGAGCGGCGTCACGTCCTCGCGAAACTTCGACGGCGGCAGCGGCTTCGTCGAGTCGTAGAACAGGTAGCCGCCCGACTCGATCTCGGCGACGTCCTTTTCCCACGTCTGCGGATTCATCGCGACCATCAGGTCGACGCCGCCGCGGCGGCCGCGCCAGCCGGCCTCGACGACGCGCACCTCGTACCACGTCGGCAGGCCCTGGATGTTCGACGGAAAGATGTTGCGCGCCGCGACCGGAACGCCCATCCGCAGGATGGCCTTGGCGAAGAGGCCGTTCGCCGACGCCGAGCCCGAGCCGTTGACGTTCGCGAACTTGACGACGAAGTCGTTGATGCGGCTCAGCGGTTTCACGCGTGCGTCCATTGCACCCGCCTCAATCCGCCGCCATGCCGATTTCGGCCGGCGCGCGCGGCTTGCGCTCGGCGTGCGCGCGGTCGTCGGCGTGCGCCATGTCGAGCAGGAACTTCTGCATGTCCCACGCGCCGGTCGGGCAGCGCTCGGCGCACAGGCCGCAGTGCAGGCACACGTCCTCGTCCTTCACCATGACGCGGCCGGTCTTGACGGGCACCGAGACGTAGAGCTCCTGCGTCGGTGTTCAGCCGCCGGCGCCATCAGCCGCGTGCGCAGATCCGCCTCGTCGCCGTTCGCCGTGAACGTGATGCAGTCCATCGGGCAGATGTCGACGCACGCGTCGCATTCGATGCAGAGCTTGTCGGCGAACACCGTCTGCACGTCGCAATTGAGGCAGCGCTGCGCTTCCGCGTACGCGAGCTTGGGATCGAAGCCGAGCTCGACCTCGGTGCGGATGTTCTTCAGCGCGATGACCGTGTCCTTGAGCGGCACGCGATAGCGGCGGTCGCCGTGGATGCCGTTGTCGTAGCTCCACTCGTGGATGCCCATCTTCTGCGACAGCAGGTTCACGTGCGGCGGCGGACGCTTCGTCAACGGCTCGCCGCGGCAGTGCAGGTCGATCGAGATCGCCGCGTCGTGGCCGTGCGCGACGGCCCAGATGATGTTCTTCGGGCCGAACGCCGCGTCGCCGCCGAAGAACACGCCCGGCCGCGTCGACGCCATCGTCGTGTGGTCGACGACCGGCATGCCCCACTCGTCGAACGCGAGCCCAAGATCGCGCTCGATCCACGGAAATGCGTTCTCCTGTCCGATCGCGACGAGCACGTCGTCGCAGGGAAAATGCACGTGCGGCTCGCCGGTCGGCACGAGCTGCCGGCGACCGCGCGCGTCGCGCTGCGGCGCTACCTTCTCGAACAGCACGCCGGTCAGACGGCCGGCGTCATGCGTGAATTCCAGCGGCACGAGATAGTTGTGGATCGGGATGCCCTCGTGCATCGCGTCTTCCTTTTCCCACGGCGACGCCTTCATCTCGTCGAAGCCGGAGCGCACGACGACCTGCACGTCGTCGCCGCCGAGACGCCGCGAGCTGCGGCAGCAATCCATCGCCGTGTTGCCGCCGCCCAGCACGACGACGCGCTTGCCGATCCGCGTCGTATGGCCGAACGACACCGACGACAGCCAGTCGATGCCGATATGGATGTTCGCCGCCGCTTCGCTGCCGTCCCGGGAATGTCGAGATCGCGGCCGCGCGGCGCGCCGCTGCCGACGAAAACGGCGTCCCACTTTTCGGGCGCATCCGGCGCCAGCAGCTTCGCCAGCGAATCGATGCGCGCGCCGCCGCGGAATTCGATGCCCACGTCGAGGATGTAGCCCACCTCCTCGTCGATGACGCGATCGGGCAGGCGGAATTTGGGAATCTGCGTGCGCATCATGCCGCCGGCCTGCGGGTCGCCGTCGAACACGACGCACTCGTAGCCGAGCGGCGCGAGATCGCGCGCAACCGTCAGCGATGCGGGTCCCGCGCCGACCAGCGCGATGCGCTTGCCGTTACGCGTGTGCGCCGGCTTGGGCAGGCGCGGTCGGATGTCTTCCTTGTAATCGGCCGCGACGCGCTTCAGGCGGCAGATCGCGACCGGCTCGGGCTTCGCCTCGACCTTGCGATGCTCGGGCGAGCCCTCCTCGACGCGACCGCGGCGGCAAGCCGGCTCGCACGGACGATCGCAGGTGCGCCCGAGGATCCCCGGGAACACGTTCGACTTCCAGTTGACGAGATACGCGTCGCCATAGCGGCCCGCCGCGATCAGCCGGATGTATTCGGGAACGGGCGTGTGGGCCGGACATGCCCACTGACAATCGACGACCTTGTGGAAATAGTCGGGATGCGCGATATCCGTCGGTTTCAATCCGGCTCCTATGGCCTTGCTCGACACGCGGACGGTTTCTTGTACCGCCCCGTGATTTGACCGGAACGAAGCCAGACCGTTTGCCGCGCCATGATGCTACGCCTGCCCGGGGAGCAAGAAAAGCGCCGCAGATGCAACCAATTGAAACGAGGCGACATTTTGCAACAGCGCCAGCAAGCGACCGCAGCGGAGCGCTGCGCTAGAATGACCTTTTGCGCCCGGGCCCGGTCCATCTCCGCCTGGCGCTCCCACGCTTCCCAAACCGGCATGAACGCTCCCGAACGACCGCCGCTACGCCTCACGCAGTACTCGCACGGCGGCGGCTGCGGCTGCAAGATCGCGCCCGGCGTGCTGCAGCAGATCCTCGGCGACGCCGATCAGGCGCTCATTCCCAGGGAGCTGCTCGTCGGCATCGAGACGGCGGACGACGCAGCGGTCTACCAGCTCAACGAACGCCAGGCGATCGTCGCGACGACCGATTTCTTCATGCCGATCGTCGATGATCCATTCGACTTCGGCGCGATCGCCGCCACGAACGCCATTTCGGACGTCTACGCGATGGGCGCGACGCCGCTCTTCGCGCTGGCCATCGTCGGCATGCCGGTCGCCACGCTGCCGCTCGATGCGATCCGGCGCATCCTCGACGGCGGCCAATCGGCTTGCGCCCGCGCCGGCATTCCGGTCGCCGGCGGGCACACGATCGACGCGGTCGAGCCGATCTATGGTCTCGTTGCGATCGGCGTCGTCGATCCGCGGCATCTGAAGCGCAATGCCGGCGCACGCGAAGGCGACGTCATCGTTCTCGGCAAGCCACTCGGCATCGGGATCTACAGCGCCGCGCTCAAGCGAGGCGTCGCTCTCCGACGCCGGATACCGGGCGATGCTCGACAGCACGACGCGCCTCAATACGCCGGGGATCGCGCTCGCCGCGATGGACGCCGTTCACGCATTGACGGATGTGACGGGCTTCGGGCTCCTCGGCCATCTGCTTGAAATGTGTCGCGGCGCGCGCGTGTCCGCGCAACTCGAATTCGCCCGCTTGCCGCTGCTTCCGGGTGTGCCTCGCACTTGCCGCCGACGGTTCGGTCACCGGCGCGTCGAAACGCAATTGGGACGAGCTACGCGAGCGATGTCTCGCTTGGCCCCGCCATGGGGGACCGCGAGCGCGCGCTGCTGACCGATCCGCAGACGTCCGGCGGGCTGCTCGTGGCATGTGCGCCGGAGGCCGTCGATGCGGTGCTCGACGTGTTCCGGCGTGAGGGCTTCGAAGCCGCCGCACCGATCGGGCGTTTCGCGGCCGGCGTCCCGACGGTCACTGTAAGCTGAAGTCAAACGCCGATGACCCACGCTGCCAATCGATCGGCGCCTGCAACATCGCCCTGGCTTGCAACGCTATCGCGACGTCCGTGCGCGCACCGAGTCGCTTGACTGCGCCGCTCTCGGCGGAAGACTGCGCGCTGCAGTCGATGCCCGACGCGAGCCCCGCCAAATGGCATCTCGCGCACACGGCGTGGTTTTTCGAAACGTTCGTCGTGGCGCCGCATGACGCGCGCTATCGGCCGTTCGATCCGGCGTTCAGGGTGCTCTTCAATTCCTATTACAACGGCGTCGGCGACAAGCATCCGCGGCCGGAGCGCGGCCTGCTGTCACGCCCTTCGCTCGACACGGTGCTTGCATATCGCGCGCACGTCGATGACGCGATGCGCGCGTGTTGCGACGACGCCGCGCAGGACGCGTCGCTCGCGGCACTGATCGAGCTCGGCCTCAACCACGAACAGCAGCACCAGGAACTGATCCTCACCGACATCCTGCACCTGCTTGTCATGCAATCCGACGCGGCCCGCGCCCTACCCGGCGCGCGCGCATGCGCACGCTCGGCACGGCGAGCTCGAATGGATTGCATGCCCGGCGGGCATCGCGCACATCGGTCACGCGGGCGCGGGATTCGCATTCGACAACGAGGGACCGCATCATCGCGTGTGGCTGGAGGCTTTCGAGCTCGCATCGCGGCCGGTGACCAACGGCGAGTATCGCGCATTCATCGACGATGGCGGTTACCGGCGCCCGGAGTTGTGGCTTTCGCTCGGCTGGGACGCGGTGATTGCGCGAGGCTGGGAGGCGCCGCTGTACTGGGAGCGCGAAGCGAGTCGCTGGCGTTCGTTCACGCTCCATGGAATGTCGCGAGCTCGATCCGGAAGCGCCGGTCGGGCACATCAGCCTGTTCGAAGCGGATGCGTACGCGCGCTGGGCTCGCGCCCGATTGCCGACCGAGTTCGAATGGGAAGCGATCGCGCGGCGCGCGAGTGACGGTCGAAAATCCGGGTCAGCGATGTATTCCGCGAACGACATCTCCAATCCCGGCGACGTGTGGGAATGGACGTCGTCGAGCTACGCGCCCTACCCCGGTTTTCGCCCGGCCGCCGGCGCCATCGGCGAATACAACGGCAAGTTCATGTGCAACCAGTACGTGCTCCGCGGCGCGTCGGTGGCGACAGCCCCCGGTCATTCGCGAGTGACCTATCGCAACTTCTTTCCGCCGGACGCACGCTGGCAATGGACCGGCCTGCGCCTCGCGCGCGATCTGCGCTGAGTAACGCCTACTTGCGCTTGACCGTGATCGACGCGGATTTCGTGACGCCGGCGTAGACCGCGAACACCGCGGCCGTCGCATTCCGTTTGGTCACGCCTGTCGTCTTCAGCCGTCGCTCTCGTCCCAAGGACGCATTCCGCCGGAATACCTCTGGCGACCCCGGCGTGTCACGCCGCGAAATAGACGGCGAAATCCCCGGCGTCGTCCTGCCAGCAGCGTATCGATGCGAATCCGGCGCGGTGCAGCATCGCCGTGAATTCGGCCGGCGCATATTTGTACGAATTTTCGGTGTGAATGCGCTCGCCCGCGCGGAACGTACGGGCGATTCCCTCGATCGTCACCGTCTGGTCGCTGCGTGCCTCGAGATGCATCTCGACCCGCGACGCCGCCTCGTCGTAGAACGCGACGTGCGCGAACGCCTCCGGATCGAAATGCGTGCCGATGATGCGATTGACGTGCACGAGCACGTTGCGGTTGAACGCCGCAGTGACGCCGTCGGCATCGTCGTACGCCGCCCGCAGGCGTTCTGGATCCTTTTTCGTATCGACGCCGATCAGCAGGCCGCTCTCGGGATCGGCGCCGCAATGCCGGCGGATCGCCTGCAGGAAGGTAAGCGCGTCGATCGGCGGAAAGTTGCCGATCGACGAGCCTGGGTAGAAATACGTGGTCGCATGGTCCCCGACATCGCGACGCAGCTCGAGGCCCCGGCTGAAATCGGTGATGATGCCGCGCACGTCGACATCCGGGATATGCGCGAGCGAGTTGCGCAAGCGAGCGCGCCAGCGTGTCGTCCGCGATATCGACCGCAACATAGCGCTGGGGCGCGAGCCACGGCAACCACGCCGCGGCCTTCGCGCAATCGCCCGCACCGAGGTCGACCAGTTGCTTGCCCGTTCCGGCCGCGGCGACGATGTCGTGTCGATAGCGATCGAAAATGTGGGCCTCGGTGCGCGTCGGGTAGTACTCGGGGAGCTCGCAGATCGCACCGAAGAGCGCACAGCCGGCTGCATCGTAGAAATATTTCGGCGCGATCGACGCGGGCGCCGACAGCAGTCCGGCGACGAGCGCCCGGCGCTCGGCGGCCGGATCGTGGGCGCGGCGGTCGACGACACGCGGATCGCCCTCGTAGGGGCGGGCGGACGCGCTGCGAGCTTGGTCATGGACGCGTTGCGGTGAGACTTGCATGCATGCTCCGGGGGACGAATGGACCGAGGACTTGTCTTCGTGCCCGGCGAGGGGTGCACGGCCCGTCATGGTGCCCGACGCGCCATGCCCGCGAACCGCCGGACTTTCATACGGACCGTGGCGCCGGACGATCGTTCAACGCTGCACGTCGCCGCCCGGCCGTTCACGCGCGGCGGATCGCCATCCGGTAGCCGACGAACGCCAGCACGGCGCCGGCGGCCAGCGCATACAGCGCAACGCGATGCGAATCGTCGACGGCGAAGAGCAGCGTGACCGCGACCGGCGCGAACGCCTTGAGGATGAACTGCGGTTGCGCGAGGCGCCCGAGCAGCGCGCCGTAGTTGCGCGACCCGAACAATACGCCGGGCACGGTGCCGCGAACGATGGTCATCACGCCGTTGGCCCAGCCATAGAGGAGCGCAAAAGCCAGTGCGAATATCCAGATACCCCGCACGAGGCACAACACGACCAGCGCCGTCGCGAGCAACGCGAATGCGAACGTGCCGACCGCGAGCGGCGACCACCGATGCGAAAAGGCAAACTCCATCACGCGCCCGGCGACCTGCATCGGCCCGATGAGTGCGCCGACCAGCACGGCGTCGCGTGCGGCGAGGCCGCCCGCGCCGAGCAGGACGACGAGATGCGCCGAGACGGCGGAGGCGAGAAATGCCGCCAGCGCGAACGCCGCTGCGAGCCAGACGAAGGCGCCTTGCGCAACGGCGCGCACCTCGCCATCGTGCGCCGCCGGCGGTGATCCGGTCATCCGGGAACCGGTCGGGACGAAGAGCAGATGCAGCGGAAGGCAGAGGCATGCATTGAGCGCCGCATGCACGGCGAACGCGACGCGCCAGCCGCGCGTTTCGAGCAGGTATTGCGACAGCGGCCAGAACACCGTGCTCGCGAAGCCTCCGAACAGCGTCAGCGCGGTCACCGCGCGCCGATACGATCTGCCGGAAACGCGATAAAGCGTCGCGAATGCCGGGTCGTACAGACAGGCCGCCATCGCGACGCCGGCAACCAGCCATCCGGCCAGCATCATCGCGCCATTGATCGCGCCGGCGAGCAGCGCGCACGCGATGGCGCCGAGCACCGAGCCGCCTGCAAGCACACCGCGGCCACCCCCGCGATCGATCCGGCTGCCCACCCAGGGCGACGCGATGCCGGAAAGGAACAGGCCGGCGGTGAAGCTTCCGTACAACGCGACGTCGCTCACGCCGAGCGCATGCGCCATCGGTGGTCCAAGCACGGCAATCGAATAGAACAGCGTGCCCCACGAGACGATCTGCGCGACGCCGAGCGCGCAGACGAGCTTGCGCAGGTCGGCGCCGCTATCGCTTCGCGTCACGCGGGTTGTCGCACGGCGTGCGGTCGCGGCGCGAGCAGATCGGCGAGCGCCAGCGCGACGACTTCGGTTGCGCGATGCAGATCCTCGAGTCGCAGCCGCTCGTCGGCACGATGTCCGTTGGCTTCCGCAAGCGTTCGCGGGCCGGCGCCATAGAGCATCGTCGGCACGCCAGCCGCCGTGTAATGACGCGCGTCGGTGTAGATCGGCACGCCGTGCAACGGCAGCTCGAACCCGAATACTTCGCGCCCGCGACGCGCAATGGCGTCGATCAGTGTTTGCTGTCCCTCGATGGGCACGAAAGGCACCGCCAGCAGCACGCGGCCGTATCGCGACCTCGATACCCGGCCAGTGCCGGGCGAATGTGTCGATCTGCTCGCGCAACGTCGATTCGACGACCGCGGGATCCTCCTCGGGAATGATTCGCCGATCGAGGCGGAACCGGACCTTGTCGGGAACGACGTTGGTGTTGATGCCGCCTTCGATCAATCCGATGACGAGCGTCGGGTGCGCGATGCCGGGCACCGACGAACGCGTCGCCGCGTACGTCTTTCGCAATGCGTAGAGGCCGCTCAGGATCCCGTTGGCCGCCTCCAGCGCATCGATGCCGCGCTCGGGTTCAGCCGCATGGCCGGCTCGGCCGACGACTTCCACCTCGAGATGCAGGCAGCCGTTGTGCGCCGTGGTGATCGCATAGGAAAAGCCGGCGCTGATCGCGTAATCGGGCTGCGACAGTGCGCGCTCGAGCAGCCACGCCGGTCCGAGCGCACCACCCGCCTCTTCGTCGTAAGTGAGATGCAATTCGACCGTGCCGTCGAACGCAGCACCTGCGGCGGCCGCCGCGAGCAACGCCCGCAATGCGAACGCATATGTCGCGAAGTCCGACTTCGAAACGGCGACGCCGCGTCCGTACATGACGCCGTCGCGCACCTCCGCCCCGTAAGGGTCGGCCGTCCAATGCTCGCCCGGCGGCACGACGTCGCCGTGTGCGTTCAAAGCGATCGTCGGGCCGCTGCCCGCGCCGAAATGCGCGCGCACGATGAGATTGGTGCAGGAAACCATGCCATGCGCGGTCACTTCTTCCGGGGGAACCGGATGGCGCTCCACGTGGAGGCCCATCGCCTCGAGCAGCGCGGCCGCCCGCGCCGCATGCGGCGTACAGTCGCCGGGCGGATTGTCCGACGGCTGCCGCACGAGCTCGGCGAGGAACGCCTCGGAGTCCGCGCGGTGGGACGCGAGCCAGCCGCGAATCGACGGCGTGTCCATGCTCACTTGGCGCCGCTCATGCGCTCGGCAATCACGGCGCGTGCGCGATTGTCTTCCGTCGCTACCGGTGGCGGAATTGCGGCTTGCGCTTCTCGACGAACGCGCGCATGCCTTCCTTCTGATCGTCGAGCGCGAACGTCGCATGGAACTCCCGGCGTTCGAATGCGAGGCCGTCGGTCAATGACGATTCGTACGCGCGATTGATCGCTTCCTTGATCTTCAGCACGACCGGCAGCGAGAACGACGCGATTTTCGCCGCCGTGCGCGAGCGCCTCGGTTTCCAGATCGGCGGCGGGCACCACGCGGGCGACCAGGCCGGCGCGCTCCGCATCTTCCGCGCCGATCATGCGGCCCGTCAGGCACCACTCCATCGCCTTCGCCTTGCCGACGGCGCGCGGCAGGCGCTGCGTCCCGCCGAATCCCGGCATGGTTCCGATCGTGACTTCCGGCTGGCCGAATTTCGCCGTGTCCGCCGCGATGATGATGTCGCAGGCCATGGCCAGCTCGCATCCGCCACCGAGCGCATAACCCGCGACGGCGGCGATCACGGGCTTGCGCACCCGCCGAATGCCTTCCCAGTCCTTCGTGATGTAATCGTCGCCGTATACCTTCGCGTAGTCCCAGTCGGCCATCGCGCCGATGTCGGCGCCGGCCGCAAACGCCTTGTCGTTGCCGGTGAGGACCGAGCATCCAATCGCGGGGTCGGCGTCGTTCGCGAACAACGCCTCGCAGATTTCCCGCGCCAACTGGTCGTTCAGCGCGTTCATCCGCTGGGGCCGATTGATGCGGAGGAGTCCGACGCGATCGCGCGTCTCGACAAGCAGGTGTTCCGGCATGGTTGCGTCTCTTTCCAGGAGCTTTTGCGCGCGTCGCCCGCTACGCAGGAAGTGCCAGGCGACAGTGACGCATAATAACGAATTGCCGCGCCGGTCGCGTGAACCGCCGCAAGGAGCCCTCTCATGAGCAAGGCATTCGCCTCCCAGGCGGATATGCAGGAAAAGACCGTCAGCTTCGATCGCCTGTCCGATCATGCTTACGCATACACGGCCGAGGGTGACCCGAACACCGGCATCGTCGTCGGCGACAACGCCGTGCTGGTCGCCGATACCCAGGCGACGCCGGTGATGGCGCAGGACGTGCTGCGACGCATTCGCGGCGTGACCGACAAGCCGGTGCGCTATGTCGTGCTCACGCATTACCACGCCGTGCGCGTGCTCGGCGCTTCGGGTTACGAGCCGCGGGAAATCATCGCGAGCCAGGACACGTACGACCTGATCGTCGAGCGCGGTGCCGAGGACATGCAAAGCGAGATCGAGCGCTTTCCGCGGCTGTTCCGTGCCGTCGAAAGCGTCCCGGGACTGACGTGGCCGACGCTGACGTTCCGCGGCGAGATGACGCTGTGGCTCGGCAAGCTGGAAGTCAAGCTGATGCAGGTCGGTCGCGGACACACCAAGGGCGACACGATCGTGTGGCTGCCGGAGGACCGGATTCTCTTTTCGGGCGATCTCGTCGAGTACGGCGCCACGCCGTATGCCGGCGACGCCTATTTCCGGGATTGGCCGAAGACACTCGATGCACTGGCCGCGCTGCAGCCCGAAAAGCTCGTTCCGGGTCGTGGTCCCGCGCTGACCGATCGGCAGCAGGTTGCCGAAGGCCTGGCCAGCACGCGGGCGTTCCTGAGCGAGCTCTACGCCGCCGTTTCGGCCGCCGCGCGCGACGGCAAGGACCTGCGCGCCATCTACGCGGACACCTACGCGGCGTTGCGGCCGAAGTACGGCCACTGGGTGATCTTCGATCATTGCCTGCCGTTCGACGTGACGCGCGCGTACGACGAAGCGACCGCGCATCCGGACCCGCGGATCTGGACGGCCGCGCGGGACCAGGAAATGTGGCGCGCGCTGGCGGACTGACGCGGCGCGAACGCGAGCGGTCCGCGATGTCGATCGATTATCAGAAGCTTGCCCTGCCCTATGCGCTACCGGCCGAATGCCATGCGGCCGGCATCGCGCATCGCCCGGTCATCGTCGTCGGCGGCGGACCGGTCGGACTCACGTTGGCGATCGATCTCGCCCGCTACGGCACGCCGGTGCTGCTGCTCGACGAGGACGACAAGCTGTCGAGCGGGTCGCGCGCCATTTGCTTCGCCAAGCGCACGCTGGAGATCTGGGACCGCCTCGGCTGCGGCGAGGCGATCGCGAGCAAGGGCGTGTCGTGGAAGGCCGGCAAGGTTTTCTTTGGCGACCGGCTCGTCTACGCATTCGACCTGCTTCCCGAAGCGGGTCATTGCCGTCCCGCCTTCGTCAACCTGCAGCAGTATTACGCCGAGGGCTTCCTCTACGACCATGCGCTCGCGCAGCCGAACCTCGAGATGCGCTGGAAGAACAAGGTCGTCGCGGTCGAGCAGTCGCCGGACTGCGCACTGGTCACGGTCGAGACGCCGGACGGAACGTATCGATTGCGCTGCGACTATCTCGTCGCCTGCGATGGCTCGCGCTCCCCGGTGCGCGAAATGCTCGGACTGGAAAGCAAGGGGCAGGTCTTTCGCGACCGGTTTCTGATCGCCGACGTGAAAATGGATGCCGACCTGCCGACCGAGCGGCGCTTCTGGTTCGATCCGCCGTTTCATCGTCACGGCTCCGCGCTGCTGCATCGGCAGCCGGACAATGTGTGGCGCACCGACTTCCAGCTCGGCTGGGACGCCGACCCGGTCGCGGAGCGGCAGCCCGAGCGCGTCATTCCCCGCGTGCGCGCGATGCTCGGCGACGATGTTCCGTTCGAGCTCGTCTGGTGCAGCGTCTATACGTTTTCCTGCATGCGGATGGAACACTTTCGGCACGGCCGCATCTTCTTTGCCGGCGATGCCGCGCACGGCGTTTCGCCGTTCGGCGCGCGCGGCGCGAACAGCGGCGTGCAGGACGTCGACAATCTGGCGTGGAAGCTCCATTACGTGCGGCGCGGCGATGCGCCGGACGGCCTGCTCGACAGCTATGCGAGCGAGCGCGAGCGCGCGGCCGACGAAAACATCGCGCATTCGACGCGCAGCGCGGATTTCCTCACGCCGAAAACCGAGATGAGCCGCATCTTCCGCGATGCGGTGCTCTCCCTCGCAGAGGATCATCCGTTCGCGAGACGTCTCGTGAACTCGGGCCGGCTGTCGACGGCGACGACGCTGATCGATTCGCCGCTGAACACGCCGGACGCGGATCGCTTCGACGGCGCAATGGTCCCGGGCGCGGCCGCGGCCGATGCGCCGGTCATCGTCGACAATCGAACCGATTGGTTCCTGCGCCAGGTGGGTGGCCGCTTCGTCGCCGTTCACTTCGTCGACCGGTCGGAGCCCGCTGCAGCGCACGCGTTCGTCGAATCGTTTCGCGAGCCGGCTTCAACGCGAGCGCGCGGAAATCAGCGCATCGCCGTCGATCCGTTGCTCGTAGCCGCACCGTCGTCGGACGTGCGGCGGGACGACGCGTCGATCGTGATCGACACCGAACGCATGCTCGCGGCCCGGTACGACGCCACCCCGGGAACCACGTATCTCGTGCGGCCCGACCAGCACGTCTGCGCGCGCTGGCGGCGCTTCGACGCCGGCGCGGTGCGCGCTGCGGTCGCGCATGCCACCGGCTTCGGATGAACGGCATGACGCGCGCTCAACATCGAACCGAACATCGCGTCGCCGGACGAATTCTACGAGGCGCTCCTCGACGCGCATCGCGGCCTCACCATCGCGCAAAGCCAAAGCCTCAATGCGCGGCTGATCCTGCTTCTCGCAAATCACGTTGGCGACTTCGACGTGCTTCGCGACGCGCTGCGGCGCGCACGTTTCGCCGTCGGCAGCGAGCTCGCCCATAGCGAGCCCGCTTCGGCGCCTCGACCCCTGTCTCCACTGACTGAAAAAGGCGATTCATGAACAAGGTATGCAAGAGTTCCGCGGCGGCGATGCACGGTCTGCTCCGCGACGACATCACGATTGCAGCAGGCGGCTTCGGCCTTTGCGGCATTCCGGAGAACCTGATCCAGGCGCTGGTCGACAGCGGCGTCAAGGGATTGACGATCGTCGGCAACAACGCCGGCGTCGACGATTTCGGCATGGGCCTGCTGCTCAAGTCCCGGCAGGTGAAGAAAGTGATCGCATCGTACGTCGGCGAGAACAAGGAGTTCGAGCGCCAGGTGCTCGCGGGCGAGCTCGAGCTCAAACTGACGCCGCAAGGGACGCTCGCGGAGAAATTGCGCGCGGGCGGCGCCGGCATTCCGGGCTTCTACACGCGCACGGCAGCCGGCACGCCGCTCGCCGAAGGCAAGGAAACGCGCTCGTTCGACGGCAAGGAGTACGTGCTCGAGGAGGGCATCCGCGCCGACGTGTCGATCGTCAAGGCATGGAAGGGCGACACCGCCGGCAACCTGGTCTACCGCGAGACGTCGCGCAATTTCAATCCGATGATCGCGACCTGCGGCGATGTAACCGTCGCGGAAGTGGAACAGCTGGTGGATGTCGGCGAGCTCGACCCGGACTGCATTCACACGCCGGGCATCTACGTCGATCGCATCGTCCAGGGCGAACGATTCGAGAAGCGCATCGAATTCCGCACCGTGGCCGGACACGGCCTCGAAAAAGGATTCGCCGGTGCGCGAGATGATGGCGCGCCGCGCGGCGCAGGAATTGCGCGACGGCTACTACGTCAACCTCGGCATCGGCATCCCGACGATGGTCGCCAACTTCATTCCGGCGGGCATCAACGTCACGCTGCAATCCGAGAACGGGCTGCTCGGCATCGGTCCGTTCCCCGCCGAGGATCAGGTGGACCCGGACCTGATCAACGCGGGCAAGCAGACGATCACGACGATTCCCGGCAGCAGCTTCTTCTCGAGCGCCGACTCGTTCGCGATGATCCGCGGCGGCCACATCGACCTGTCGATCCTCGGCGGGCTCGAGGTCGCGCAGAACGGCGATCTCGCGAACTGGATGGTGCCGGGCAAGATGGTCAAGGGACCCGGCGGCGCGATGGACCTCGTCTCCGGCGTGCGGCGCGTCATCGTGCTGATGGAGCATGCGGCGCGCGACGGCAGCCCGAAGATCCTCGAGCAATGCACGCTGCCGATCACCGGCAAGGGCGTGGTCAACATGATCATCACGGATCTTTGCGTGTTCGAGGTGCTGCCGCAAGGCGAGGGGCTCGTGCTGCGCGAGTTGCACCCCGGCGTGACGCTGGAGGACGTGCGCGCGAAGACCGGTTGCGAGTTCCAGGTGGCGCTCGGGAGTTGAGCTCCAGACGCTTCCCCGGATCGACCATCTTCCAATCGCGCAGATTGTTGAAAAAGGTCCGACCATCGCGCCCGAGCTCGCTGCGAAACGGTTGGAGCTCTTGAGAGAGATGCGCCCGATGGCGACGCGCGTCGGAGAGCTCGTGGATCCCGCCAATCCGTACATCAGGATCATCCGGAAAGAGGACGAGCAGGCCTACCGATCACTCGGAATGCAACCGATCTTTGTCGATGTGGCCGATGCTGCGGAGCTGGAGACGATCATCGGGGAAATCGCCCGCATGCGGGCGGACGCGCTGATCGTCCGCGCTGATCCGCTCTTCACTGCCAACCGTGATCGGATCGCCCGCTCGGCGTTGAAGCACGCTCTGCCCACGCTCGCGGAGGGCAGACAGTTCGTGTCGTCGGGGTGCCTCGCGTCCTATGCGCCCAAATTTTCAGCCCAGAGTCGTGGCATGGCAGTCCTTGTCGACAAGATCCTCGAGGGTGCGAAGCCCGGCGACCTGCCGATCGAGCAGCCCAGGGAGTTCGAGCTGGCGATCAATCTGAAGACCGCGAAAGCCCTCGACATCATCGTCCCGCAATCAATACTGCTGCGCGCGGACGAGGTGATCCAGTGATGCGCCGTTGCGCGGCGTTCGCGCCTGCGCTGTCGCTGATAACCAATCAAAGGAACCGATCTTGCGCTGAGCCGCTTATTCGGTAATCGGCAGCAAATTGACGGGCGATGCTCATCGTCCAGGATGAACACCGTGCACCGCGATCATTCGCCGGGAACCGACGGCGCAACAACGTCATGTCGCAGGGCGGCGTTGGTCGATCGTCAGCGGCAGCGTGAACGCGAAGGTCGAGCCGATCCCCACCTGACTCTTGACCCAGATCCTTCCGCCATGGAGCTCGATGAACTTGCGCGAGATGGCGAGGCCGAGCCCGGTGCCTTCGACTCTTCTTCGCCGCCGTCCCGACCTGCCGGAACTCCTCGAACACCGCCTCCTGATCCTCCGGCGCGATGCCCACCCCGGTGTCGGTCACCGAAATCTCCGCCGCGCCGTCGTGCACGTGCGGCGCGCACGTCGATCTGTCCGCCCTCCGGCGTGAACTTCAGCGCGTTGGACAGGAGATTCAGCAGCACCTGCTTCACCTTGCGCTCGTCGGCGCGGATCATCCCCAGGCGCTCGTCGATCGTGCTGCACAGCGCGATGCCGCGCCGCTGCGCCCGCTCGCGCACCAGGATCAGCGTGTTCTCGATGGCGCTCGGCAGATCGAAGTCGCGTCGGCTCCAGCTCCATCCGCCCCGCCTCGATCTTGGACAGGTCGAGGATGTCGTTGATGAGCGACAGCAGGTGCCGTCCCGACTCCAGAATGTCGCGCGAGGTATTCGGCCTGCTTGTCGTTGATCTCGCCGAACATCCGCTCGGACAGCACTTCCGAGAAGCCGATGATGGCGTTGAGCGGCGTGCGCAGCTCGTGCGACATGTTGGCGAGGAACTCGCTCTTGTGCCGGCTCGCCGTCTCGAGCTCGCGGCTCTTGTCCTCGATCTCGCGGAAGAGCCGCGCGTTCTGGATGGCCAGGGCCGACTGCGTCGCGAAGGTCTTGCAGCAGCTCGATCACCTCCGGCGCGAACTCGCCCGGGCTGCTTGCGGTTCACGGCCAGCCCGCCGAGCAGGTGGTCCTCGCGCAGCAGCGGCACCGCCAGCAGCGACCGATAGCCGCAGCCGAATGAGGATCTCCCGGACGCGGCTCTGGTAGCTGCGCTCGTCCGCGATGTCGCGGATCTCGACCGGCTCGCCGGTCATCGCCAGCCGTCCGAGCGCGCCCTCGCCCTTGCGGATCGGCGTCGCCCGCAGCGCCTCGACCAGCTCGTCGGGCAGCCGGTCGGTCGCGTGCAGGTAGAACTCCTCGCGCGCTTCGTCGTACTCGTAGATCGATCCGCCGTCCATGCCGGCGAGCTGCGTGGCGCGGGAGACGATCGTGGAGAGCACGGTCTCGAGATCGAGCGTCGAGCTGACCGCCTGGCCGACCTCGCCCAGCGCCTTGCAGTTCTCCCACCGACGCGTCAGCTCGGCGTGCGCGCCTCGAGCTCGTTGAACAGCCGCACGTTCTCGATGGCGATCACCGCCTGGTCGGCGAAGGTCTGCAGCAGCGCGATCTGCTTGTCCGGGAACGGCCCGGGTTCGTGCCCGGCCGACGGCGATCGCGCCGATCGGCGTTCCCTCGCGCATCAGCGGAACGGCCAGGACGCTGCGGAAGCCGCCGGCGACGCTGCAGCGGCCTCGATCGCGTACTCGCGGTCCTCGAGCACGTCGCGGCATCACGACGACGCTCCGCGTCAGCACCGCCCGGCCGACGGCGGTATCGCGGCTCGGGCGGCCGCGGGAAGACTCTGCGCATCGCCGTCGACGCCATTCCGGATCGACGGTTCACGAGCGCCGCCAGATGGATCAGCTCGCCGTCGAACGTCGAAGACGATCGCCGAGCTGGCGCCGCAGAGCTTCGACGGCGCCGCCGCGATGGTGTCGAACACCGGCTGCACATCGGTCTGCGACTGGCTGATCACGCGCAGGATCTCGCTCGTCGCCGTCTGCTGCTCCAGCGCCTCCAGTCGCGTTGCCGTCTCGCTCTGAACAGGCGCACGTTCTCGATCGCGATCACCGCCTGGTCGGCGAAGGTCTGCAGCAGCGCGATCTGCTTGTCGGAGAACGGCCGCGGTTCGGCGCGCGCAGACGACTGATCGCGCCGATCGCGCGCGCCTCGCGCATCAGCGGCACCGGCGAGCACGCTGCGGTATCCGGCGCTCGCTGACTGCGCATCCGTCCGGTAACGTCCTCGGGTCGTCGCAGCACGTCGGGCATGTGGACGACGCCGCCGGTCGAGGATCGCGCGACCGCGTCACGGCTGCGGTGCGGCACGGGTAGGCGTGCTGAACGACCGCCGCGCCTCCAGGGCGTGACGGTGCCGCAATGGGCCGCTGATGCGGAGCTCAGCTCTCCGTCGACCGAGACAGATCGCCGCGTCGGCGCATCGCAAAGCTTCAGCGCGCGTCGGCGATCGTGTCGAACACCGGCTGCACATCGGTCGGCGACTGGCTGATCACCCGCAGGATTTCGCTGGTCGCGGTCTGCTGCTCCAGCGCTTCCGTTGCGTCTCGTTGAACAGTCGCACGTTCTCGATGGCGATCACCGCCTGGTCGGCGAACGTCTGGAGCAGCGCGAACTGCCTTTCGGGGAACGGCCCGGGCTCGGGCCGAGCGACCATGATCGCACCGATCGGACTCTCCTCGCGCATCAGCGGAACGGCCATGACGCTGCGGAAGCCCGCGGTAGCGGGGGAACCTCGATGTCGTAATCACGCTCCTCGAGCAAGTCCGGGATCACGACAACGCTGCGCGTCAAAATCGCCCGACTGGCCGCATATGACCGACCGGGTGGCCTCGGGTAGCGGCGGCGTACCGCGTCCGCCCCTTGCGGGCTCGCATTCGCGAAAGCCGCCAGCCGGAGCAACTCGCCGTCGAACGTCGTGACCACCGCCGAACCGGCGCGGCACAGCTTCAATGCGGCAGCCGCGATCGTCTCGAAGACCGGCTGCACATCGTTCGGCGACTGGCTGATCACGCGCAGGATCTCGCTGATCGCGACTTGCTGTTCCAATGCGTCCGCGAGGCGCTGTTCGACCTTCCGCCCCGCGGAACCAACGATCCCCCGCGATTTCCTGCTGACGGATGGCCTTGGTTCGACCTTTGCAGGCTTTGCGCCCCGTTCCATCGGCCCTCCACTCTCAGGCACTACGACAGCGCAGCGATCGACAGCAGGCTACGCCGCCCTACCGTTTCGAGGCGCCAATCATCCCCGGCAAGCTGCCAGTCGCGCCGGCGTGGGAGTTGTGCAACGGTCCCCTATCCCATCGCGCGCTTGTCGACGATCCGCTTCGCCTTGCCGAGCGAGCGCTCGATGCCGCCCGGCGCGCATCACGCGCACCGCGGCGATGACGCCGATCAGGTTCTTGATCAGATGCGCGAGGCGCTCGCCGGCCGCATCGCCGTCGGCCGCGCCGGCCGCGGATGCGCGCTCGACGAGCACCGTCATCTCGTCGAGGTTGCGCGGCCGCGTGATCTCGACCTGGTAGTGCGGCGCGAGCATCGGGTCGCGCAGGATCAGCTCCTCGATCTGCGTCGGGAACACGTTGACGCCGCGGATGATCATCATGTCGTCCGAGCGGCCGGTGATCTTCTCGATCCGGCGCATCGTGCGCGCGGTGCGGCGGCAGCAGGCGCGTCAGGTCGCGCGTGCGATAGCGGATGATCGGCAGCGCCTCCTTGGTGAGCGACGTGAACACGAGCTCGCCCTTCTCGCCTTCGGGCAGCACCGCGCCCGTCTCCGGGTCGATGATCTCCGGATAGAAGTGATCCTCCCAGACGGTGAGGCCGTCCTTGGTCTCGATGCATTCCTGCGCGACGCCCGGGCCGATCACTTCCGACAGCCCGTAGATGTCGATCGCGTCCATGTCCATCACCGCTTCGATCGCCGTGCGCATCGTCGGCGTCCACGGCTCGGCGCCGAAGATGCCGATCGTCGAGCGACGACGTCGCGCGGATCGATGCCCTGCCGCTCCATCTCCTCGGCGATCGCCAGCATGTACGACGGCGTCACCATGATGATGTCGGGCTTGAAGTCGTGGATGAGCTGCACCTGCTTCTCGGTCTGGCCGCCCGACATCGGCACGACCGTGCAGCCGAGCTTCTCGGCGCCGTAGTGCGCGCCGAGCCCGCCGGTGAAAAGGCCGTAGCCGTAGGCGACGTGCACGATGTCGCCGGCGCGGCCGCCCGCCGCGCGAATCGAGCGCGCCATCACGGTCGCCCACGTGTCGATGTCGTTGCGCGTATAGCCGACGACCGTCGGCTTGCCGGTCGTCCCCGACGACGCGTGCATGCGCGACGACCTGCTCGCGCGGCACGGCGAACATGCCGAACGGATAGTTGTCGCGCAGGTCCGCTCTTGACGGTGAACGGAAAGCGCGCGAGGTCCGCGAGCGACGCGCAGGTCGTCGCGGATGCACGCCCGCGCGCGTCGAACGCCTGCCGATAGTGCGCGACGTTGTCGTAGGCGTGCGCGCAGCGACCACCGCAGCCGCTCGAGCTGCAGCGCCGCGAGCTCGTCGCGGCTCGCGCGTCTCGATCGGCTCGAGATCGCCGGGTCGCGGGGACTTGACCGGCATGGCGTTCCCTTCGCTCTGACTGTTCGTACGCCGCTATGTCTCGTCGACGACGTGACCCTCGATCCGATAGCTCTTGCCGCGGAACAGCGCGACGGTCTTGCCGTGCTGGTTGCGCACCTCGATGTCGTAGACGCCGGTGCGGCCCGTGCGGCTGCGCTCGGCGCGCGGTGGCGCGTCAGCACGTCGCCGGCATGCGCCGGCGCGAGGAAGTCGATCGAGCAGCCCTGCGCCACGGTGTTGCGATTGTAGCTGTTGCAGGCGAACGCGAACGTGCTGTCGGCGAGCATGAAGATGAAGCCGCCATGGCAGATCGCGTGGCCGTTCAGCATGTCGTCGCGCACCGTCATCGTCATCTCGGCGCGGCCCGGGCGCGACGCGCTCGATCCGCATGCCGAGCGCCTGCGACGCGCGGTCGCTGCCGAACATGCTCTGCGCGACGCGCTCGGCCAGCGCCTGCGCGTCGGCGTCGCGGCGTCGGCGGCCGGTAGCCGCCGCGGTGCGATCGCTGCGTCATCGCGATCCCGCCGGCGTCGCCGGTCGCGGACAGCGGCTGCCCGACCGCGTACCGGCGCGCGATCAGCGGCGAGAGCCGGTAGCGGTCTTCGCCGTAGTGCGCGGCGAGATTGTGCAGCGACGTCGCGAATCCGGCCCACGCCGATCGTCGTCGGCCCAGCGCAGCGGCCCGCGCGGATAGTTGACGCCCTTCTGCATCGCGACGTCGATGTCGTCCGGCGACGCGACGCCCTGCGTCACCGCATCGGCCGCTTCGTTCGCCAAGCACGGCGACGGTGCGCAGCACGACGAGGCCCGCGACGTCGTCGAGGCGCGAGACCGCGATGCCGGCCGCCTGCAGCAGCCCGGCTGCCGCGGCGAACGCCGCCGTCGCGCAACGCGTCCGACGCCGCGAGCGCGATGCGCTTGCAGGTCGAGTAGTCGAGCGCGAGATCGAAGAGCACGAGGTCTCGCGTCGCCGTTGCGCCGCCGCGCGCGGTCGCCGTGCGCCCGTCGGACAGCGCGAGCACCGCGCTCGTCGACCGCCGAACGCGCCGTCCGGAAAGGCGGCGATCGCATCGCGCGCTGCCACGTCGATGCCCGCTGCCGCGAAGCGATCGACGAGCGGCGCGAGCGATGCCGGGATCGCCGTGCACGGCGACACGCTTCGGGGCCGGCTGCGTGCGTCGACGCGTCGCGACGCGCGGCGCCGGCGCGTCCGGCCGCGTAGTCGAAGAAGCCGCGGCCGGTCTTGCGTCCGAGAAATCCGGCGGCGACGCGCTCCTCCTGCAGCACCGACGGCGCGTAACGCGGATCGTGATAGCACGCCTCCCAGACGCTTCGCGTCACGGCGAAGTTGACGTCGTTGCCGATGAGGTCCATCAGCTCGAACGCGCCCCATCCGGAAACCGCCGCGCCTCGCGCAGCACCGCGTCGAGCGTCGCGGCATCGGCAGCGCGTTCGGCCAGCAGGCGCAGCGCCTCGCCATAGAACGGCCGCGCGCAGCGGTTGACGATGAATCCCGGCGTCGACGTCGCGCGCACCGGCTCCTTGCCCCACGCCGCGGCCGTCGCGACGATCGTGTCGGCCGTCGACCGCGATCGGTCGCGAGGCCGCTGACGACCTCGACCAGCGGCATCAGCGGCGCCGGATTGAAGAAATGCATGCCGACGACGCGGCCCGGGTGCTTCAGCCCGGCCGCGAGCGCCGTGATCGACAGCGACGACGTGTTCGACGCGAGGATCGTCGTCGGCGCGACGACCTTCTCGAGCTCGCGCAACAGCGATCGCTTCTCCGTCGAGATCCTCGACGATCGCTTCGATGACGAGCTTCGCGCTGACGCAATCGCCGAGCGCATGGACGGCGACGATGCGCGCGCTGCTCGACGTCCGCGTCCGCCGCGTCGAGCTTGCCCTTGGCGGCCAGGCCGTCGAAGCGTCTCGCCGATCGTCGCTGCGCGCCTTCTCCGCCGGCGCCCATCCGCGTGTCGAAGAGCTGCACGCGATGGCCGGCCTGCGCGGCGACCTGCGCGATGCCGCAGCCCATCGCGCCGGCGCCGATGACGGCGACGGTCGCGTCGCGCGGCAATGCGCCGGCCGTCGTCATTCAGCGCCCGGTGAAGCGCGGCGGGCGCTTCTCGAGGAATGCGGCGACGCCTTCGCGATAGTCGGCGCTGTAAGCCCGAGCTCGCGCTGCAGGTCGCGCTCGAGGTCGAGCTGCTGCTCGAGCGTGTTGTCGGCCGACGCGTGCAGCGCGCGCTTGATCGCCGCCAAGCCCGCGCGTCGGCGCCTGCGCGAGTTGCGCGAGCAACGCATCGGCGGTCGGCGCGAGACTCGGCGTCGTCGACGCATTTCCAGATCAGGCCCCACTGCCGCCGCCTGCTCGGCGGACAGCTTGTCGCCGAGCATCGCGAGGCCCATCGCGCGCGCGGTGCCGACGAGGCGCGGCAGGAAGTACGTGCCGCCGGAATCCGGGAATGAGGCCGATCCGGCAGAACGCCTGGATGAAGCTCGCCGATTTGCGCGGCGATCACGATGTCGCAGGCGAGCGCGATGTTCGCGCCCGCGCCTGCCGCGACGCCGTTGACCGCGCACACGACCGGCAACGGCAGGTTGCGCAAGCCGAGCACCAGCGGCCGGTAGTTGTCCTCGATCGACGCGCCGAGATCGACCGGCGCGCCACCGGGCGCGACCGCGCGATCGGACAGGTCCTGTCCCGCGCAGAAGCCGCGGCCCGCGCCGGTGAGCAGCAGCACGCGCGCGATCGCCGTCGGCCGCGACCCGCGCGAGCGCGTCGCGCAGCTCGCCGTGCATCTGCGTCGTGAAGCTGTTGAGCCGATCGGGGCGGTTGAGCGTGATGCGCGCGATGCCGTCCGCGGCTCTCGAAGCGGATCTGTTCGTAGTTCATGGCTGACCTCCGAGACGTGCATGCCGCGATGCTGGACGACGCGGAAACGGTTGGCGACGTACGCGGCATCGGTCAGCGCCGCGTTGGCGGCGGGATTCGCGCCGGTGCCGTGGAAGTCGGAGAACGCCGCCGACTGGTTGACGAACACGCCGCCGGTCAGGTTGATCGACAGCGCGACGCCGGCATCCTCGGCGACGTCGATCGCACGCGTCGATGACGTCGTCGCTGCGTCGAGTAGACCGACATCGTCAGCGCGCCGTGGCCCACGACGGCGTCGCGCGCGATCGCGAGGCTCTCGGCGGTGCCGTCGGTCGCGATGACGAACGCGATCGGGCCGAACCATTCGTTCAGGTACGTCGCGCGATCGGCCGTCGTCGAGCTTGACGATCAGCGGCGTGCGGATCGGTCGCCTCGGGGAACTGCGCGATGCGCGATCGGTGCGCGTGTCGAGCACGATCGTCGCCGAGCGAGCGCGCCGCCTCGAGCCGCCGCAGCACGCCTTCGTTCGACACGGCGCCGAGCACCTCGACCGCGCGCGCCGGATCGGCGAGCAGCTTGTCGCACGCCCTCCGCGAGCCCTGCGGCGACCTGGTCGAACGTCAGGTGCCCGTCCGCGGTGTCGATGCCGTCCTTCGGCACGTAGATGTTCTGCGGCGCCGTGCACATCTGGCCCGTGTAGAGCGACGAGCGAGAACGCGAGATTGCGCGCGAGCGCCCTTGAAGTCGGCGGCCGAGTCGACGATGACCTGGTTGACGCCGGCCTTTTCGGTGTAGACCTGCGCCTGCCGCGCGTGCTCCTCGAGCCAGCGGCCGTTCGCCGTGCTGCCGGTGAAATCGACGATGCTTGACCTCGGGGCGCAGCGCGAGCGTCTGCGCCGATGTTGTCGCCGGCATCGTGCGCGACCAGCGTGACGACGTTCGGATCGAAGCCCGCCTTCGGCCAGCACTTCGCGCGCGATCCGCACGGTGATCGCGAGCGGCAGGATCGCATTCGGATGCGGCTTGACGATGACCGCGTTGCCGGTGGCGAGGCTCGGCGAAAATGCCCGGGATAGCCGTTCCACGTCGGGAACGTGCTGCAGCCGATGACGAGCGCGACGCCGCGCGGCACGATGCGGAAGCGCTTTTCCATCCGCACCGGCTCGTTCTTGCCCTGCGGCTTTTCCCACATGCGCCTGCGCGGGCACGCGCCGCATCTGGTCCCACGCGTAGGCGACCGCTTCGAGCCCGCGGTCCTGCGCGTGCGGTCCGCCGGCCTGGAACGCCATGACGAACGCCTGGCCCGTCGTGTGCATGACCGCGTTGGCGATCTCGAAGCTCGCCTTGTTGATGCGGTCGAGGATCTCGAGGCAGACGCCGACCCACGCCTCCGGACCGGCCTTGCGCCATCCGGCCTGCGCCGCCTCGATCGCCGCGAACAGTCCGTCGATGTCGGGCTTCGGGTAGGTGATGCCGAGCCGGATGCCGTACGGCGAGCGCTCGCTGCCGGCCTGTGCCGACGGTGGCCGGCTGCGTCAGCGGAAAGCGGCTGGTTGAGCAGCGCGTCGAACTTCGCCTTGCCGGCTTCCGCGGCGCCTTCGCCGTAGACCTTCGGGCTGGGCGACTCCGGAAACGGGCGTCCAGTAGCCGCGACTCGGCGATCGCTTCGACGGCGCGATCGAGCGTCGCGCGGTGACGTTCGAAGAATGGGATGCGACACGGGCGGGACCTTCATCCGTTCAATGCAGCGGTTACTCTAGCATGTAACGCTTGGCGGAACGCTCAGCGCTTCATCGGCGCTATCCGGTGCCCGTCTGGTCGAAGTCGACGGTGACCCGGTCGGTGACCGGATAGCTCTGGCAGGCGAGGATGAAGCCGCGCGCGACCTCGTAGTCCTCGAGCGCGAAATTGACGTCCATGTCGACCTCGCCTTCGACGAGCTTGCAGCGGCACGTCGAGCACACGCCGCCCTTGCACGAAAACGGCAGCTCGATGCCGTTGCGCAAGCCCGCATCGAGGATGTTCTCCTTGCCCTTCTCGAGCAGTGAACATGCGCCGCGAGCCGTCGATGACGACCGTCACCTCGCATTCGGTCTGCGCCGGCCTGCGGCAGCGGCCGCGGCACGTGCGTGTGCTTCGGGATGCTGGCCGCGAAGCGCTCGATCCTGATCCGTTCGCGCGGGCAAGCCGTGCGCGGTCAGCGACTCGCGCACCGCGTCCATCATGCCCTCCGGGCCGCAGACGAACGCGGAGTCGACGTCGTCGAGTCGGCACCCAGTGCGTCGAACAGCGCATCCGCCTTCGCGCGATCGATGCGGCCGTGCAGGAGCTCGATGTCCTGCGGCTCGCGCGACAGCACGTGCACGAGGTTGAAGCGCTCGAGGTAGCGGTCCTTGAGCGCCGCGAGCTCGTCGCGGAACATCACCGTCGCCGACGCGCGGTTGCCGTAGACCAGCGTGAACTGCGATTGCGGCTCGGTGACGAGCGTCGTCTCGACGATCGACAGCAGCGGCGTGATGCCGCTGCCCGGCCGCGACGCCGAGGTAATGACGCGCTGCTTGCGCGGCGTCGAGCGGCGACGTTGAAGTGGCCCATCGGCGGCATCACGTCGAGCGTCGTCGCCCGCGCTGAAGCGCGTCGTTCGCCCACATCGAGAACACGCCGCCGGGCGTGCGCTTGACGGCGATGCGCAACGGCCCGCCGGCGCGGCGCAGCAGATCGAATACGAGCGGCGCACGTCCTCGCCGTCGATGTCGGTGCGCAGCGTCAGGTGCTGGCCCGGGCTCGAAGCGGAACAGCGTCGCGCAGCGCCTCCGGCACGTCGAACGTGATCGCGATGGCGTCGCGCGTCTCGCGCTCGACGCTCGCGACCGGCAGCGAATGGAACTTGCTCACGTGCGTCCGCGGCGGCCGCGTCAGTGCGGCTTGAAGTAATCGAACGGCTCGAGGCAGTCGGCGCAGCGGTATTGCGCCTTGCACGCCGTCGAGCCGAACCGCGCGAGCTCCGACGTCCGCGACGATCCGCAATTCGGGCAGCGCACCGCGCGCGCGTGCGCGATGGAACGCGACCGGCTGCGCGCTCGTTGCGCGAGCGTTGCCGGCCGTCGCATGCGGCGGCGCGATGCCCGCTTCGCGAAGCTTGCGGCGCGCCTCGGGCGCGATCCAGTCGGTGGTCCATGCCGGCGCGAGCGCGGTGACGACGCGCGGCCGATCGCCGGTCACGGCCGCAACTGCGCTGCGAATGTCGTCCTCGATGACGCGCGTCGCCGGACAGCCCGAATAGGTCGGCGTGACGGTGACGACGCACTCGGCGCCGACGCGCTCGACGTCGCGCACGATGCCGAGCTCGACGACCGAGACGACCGGGATCTCGGGGTCGAGGACCGTGCCGAGCGCTCGCCACGTCGCTGCGACGCCGGATGCGTCGTCGTGGCTGCGAGTCGCCGGCGCGCGATGGAACGGCGACGATCGTCTGCGTCGTTCATCACCAGCTGCGCGTCCGGATACGAGCGCGGCAGGAACTGCATCTCGGCGAGCAGTCGCGACAGGTGCTCGGTGTGCACGCCCTGCTTGCCGCCGCGCCCGCGCGCGCCCTGCATCCACGCGTCGGCCGGCACCGCGAGCGTCGCCTCGTCGAGCACCGGCTGCACGGCGGCGCTGCCACGGCGCCTGCAGCGCCTCGGCGTCCGCGGCGATGCCCGCGTCGATCAGCGCCCGCTCGATCGCGTCGACGGTGAACATCTCGCCGGTGTACATCCACAGCGCGTCGAGTCGCCGCCTGCATCCGCGCGTGCGATTCGTCGGTGCCGTCGCCCAGCCGGATCACCCAGTCCGCCGAGCGCTCGACGTGATAGCGCGACTTCCTTGACGGCCTTGGCCGCGATGTCGGCGATGCGCTCGTCGCGCGACAGCGTCAGCGCGCCGCAGCAGCAGCACATGCCACTGGTCGAACAGGAACTGGCGCGCGATCGTGTCGGCGTAGTTGCCGTTCGGCTGCTCGACGAGCAGCAGGTTGCGGAACTCGCCGCTGTCGCGGAGGAACGCGAGCTGCGTCCTCGTTGCGGCCCGGCGGCGCGTCGCGCGCCTCGACCTCGCCGGCGTACGCGAGCCACAGCCGCGCCTGGCCGAGCAGGTCGAGGCCGACGTTCGTCGACGCGATGTCCTCCTCGAGCACCGGGCCCTTGCCGACCCATTCGCCGAGGCGCTGCGCGAGGACGAGCGCCGTTGTCGGCGAGGCGCAGCAGGTAGTCGAACAGTCGACGTCTGCAGCGAGTCGTCCGCGTGGCGCCTGCGAATGCGTCTCGACGTCCCGACCTAGATGTGCTTCACTTCGTCGGGCATCGGGAAGAACGTCGGATGCCGGTAGACCTTGTCGTTCGCCGGCTCGAACAGCGCGTCCCGGTCGCCCGGCGACGACGCGTGCGATGTCGGCCGAGCGCACGACCCAGATCGAAACGCCTTCGTTGCGGCGCGTGTAGACGTCGCGCGCGTTCTTGATCGCCATCTCGGCGTCGGGCGCGTGCAGGCTGCCGACGTGCTTGTGCGCGAGCCCGTGCTGCGAGCGGATGAAGACTTCCCACAACGGCCATTCGCTGCTCATTCGACCTCCATTGACCTTCGCAGACGATATCCGGAGGTCGACATGCCCGCTCGCAGCAACACACTACGCGGCGTGCTTCGCTCTCCCGCGCCGCGCGCTTCTCCGCATGCGCCAGCGCGGCCTCGCGCACCCACGCGCCGTCCTCCCACGCGTTCACGCGCGTGCGCATCCGGTCGCGGTTGCACGGGCCGTGGCCCTTGATCACTTCGTGGAACTCGTCCCAGTCGATCTCGCCGAAATCGTAGTGCCCGCGCGCCTCGTTCCACGCGAGCTTGTCGTCGGGCATCGTGCAAGCCCGAGGAAATCGGCCTGCGGCGCCGTCTGGTCGACGAAGCGCTGCCGCAACTCGTCGTTCGACAGGAGCTTGATCTTCCAGCGCGCCGATTGCGCGCTGTGCACGCTCTCCGCATCGGAGGGCCCGAACATCATCAGCGACGGCCACCACCAGCGGTTCAGCGCGTCCTGCGCCATCGCCTTCTGCTCAGCGCGTGCCGCGGCACAGCGTCAGCATGATGTCGAAGCCCTGCCGCTGGTGGAACGACTCCTCCTTGCAGACGCGCACCATCGCGCGCGCATACGGGCCGAAGCTGCAGCGGCACAGCGGAATCTGGTTCATGATCGCCGCGCCGTCGACCAGCCAGCCGATCGTGCCGATGTCGGCCCACGTCAGCGTCGGGTAGTTGAAGATCGACGAATACTTGACCTTGCCCGCGTGCAGGTCGTCGATCATCTGGTCGCGCGAAACGCCGAGCGTCTCCGCCGCGCAGTACAGGTACAGGCCGTGGCCCGCCTCGTCCTGCACCTTCGCCATCAGGATCGCCTTGCGCTTCAGCGACGGCGCGCGCGTGATCCAGTTGCCTTCGGGCAGCATGCCGACGATCTCGGAATGCGCATGCTGCTGGATCTGGCGAATCAGCGTCCGCCGGTACGCCTCCGGCATCCAGTCCTTCGGCTCGATCTTGATGTCGGCGTCGATGCGCGCCTGGAACGCGCGCTCCTCCGGCGTCATGTCGGCGACGTCCTGCACCTGCTTCAAGCCCGTCTCGACCATCTGTGCGTACATCGTGATCCTCCGACCGCGTCAGCGTCCGGCGCGCCACGCTCGGATTGGCGCCCTTGCCGTTCATCATACCGCCGCGCTGCGGCCGTCGCACGGCGGCATTCTGATTGCGCGCACGCGGCTCGAGTCCCGGGATGACATGCGCGGGAATCGCCGCGCCGGTATAGCGCTCGATCTGGCGCAATGTGCCCGCGTTCAGCCGGGTTGGCGAGCGAGACGGCGATGCCCGACGCGCCCGCGCGCCCGGTTCGACCGATCCGATGCAGATAGTTCTCCGCCTGGCGCGGCAGGTCGAAATTGATGACCTGCGTGACGCCCGGCACGTCGATGCCGCGGGCCGCGACGTCGGTCGCCACCAGCGTACGCACGCCGCCGCGGCGCAGCTTCGTCAGCGTCCGGTCGCGCTCGCGCTGGTGCATGTCGCCATGCAGCGCAGCCGCCGTATGGCCTTCGTCCTGCAGCTTGTTGGCGAGCGCCTCGGCGTCGCGCTTGGTCGCGATGAAGACGATGCTCTGTCCCGCGCCGACGTCGGCAAGCAGCCGGTCGAGCAGCCGGTACTTGTGCGCGCGATCATCGGCGAAATGCACGCGCTGCTCGATGGCGACCGGGCGATGACCGCTCGGCGCTGACATCGATGCGCACCGGCTCGCGCGTCAGGCGTGCGGCAAGGCGGCCGATCGCGCCGTCGATCGTCGCCGAGAAAAGCACCGTCTGACGCGCCGCCGGCGCCAGCGCGCAGACGCGATCGACATCTTCCTGGAAGCCCATGTCGAGCATCCGGTCCGCTTCGTCGAGGACGAGGATCTGCAATCGCGAGAGGTCGACACGACCCCGCTCGATGTGATCGAGCAGGCGGCCCGGCGTGGCGACGAGGACGTCGACACCCCGCTCGAGCTCGCGGTTCTGCGGCGGGTACGGTGCGCCACCGAACAGGCACACCGTTCGCAGGTGCAGGTTCTGTCCATAGCGTGTCGATTGTGTCGCAACCTGCTGCGCGAGCTCGCGCGTCGGGGCGAGCACCAGCACCCGCGGCACGCCGGCACCGCGGCGCTTGGCAGCGGGGCGCGGAAGCCTGCGCGGCGAGCCGTTGCAAGGCCGGCAGGATGAACGCAGCCGTCTTGCCCGTGCCGGTCTGCGCCGAGGCGATGACGTCGCGTCCTGCGAGCAGCAGCGGTATGGTTTGCGCCTGGATCGGGGTCGGTGCGTCATAGCCGCATTCGGCCAACGCCTGCAGCAGCGGCTGCACCAGTTGAAGTTCGTCGAATCGCATTGAAATTTTCCATCGTTGGACAACATGCCGCGCGCTCGATGCCGGGCGCGCGGACAAGGGGAAGCGGCGCGCGCCTGTCCGTGGGCGCGTGCTGCCGTCCGGTCCTGCAGGTGAAAGCGCAAACCAGTGCCGATCGGGGCGCGAGGCGCCACGATGTTCACTTTTCGCGCGAAAGCAACCGCTACCGGTTCGACGTCACTGCAAAGCCATCGTCGCTAACCGGAAGCTGCGGCATCGAGAGGCGATGCCTGTGGAACGCCGTGAAACGCGTTCGCAGATTAGAGGTCGATGATCGGGTTGCCTGGCGGTTCCATGCCGCTGCGGCGGGCAACCAACGAATCGCTCGCAGATCGCCGCAGTAGCGTGATTATACAGCAATTCGCGTCCGTTGTGCACCGCAACATCGAACCGACGGGCGTGCGCGGAACCAATGGGGCGCCGCATGATCGTTAGCTTCATGCCCAACGTTCCAGGCCAGGCCGATGAAGCCCGGCGACGAAGTAGCGGCGGGCACGCCCGGTGCCGCCGAAAACGTCTGCCGCCGCTGTGGCGGAACCGGCGCGCTCGACGGCCAGTCGTGCGCCGCGTGCAAGGGAACCGGCAAGGTCACCACGAACGTGGGCGACGCGTGAGGAGAAACCTATGGCATCCACCACCCCTGATCGTCCCGAACCCGTCGCGCGCGCCTGGCTCGCCGCCGATGAAGCCCGGCGACGAAGCGCCCGCCGGAACGATTGGCACCGGCGAGAACGTATGCCCCGTGTGCAACGGGCGCGGCCGGGTCGGCGCTGAAAGCTGCGCGAACTGTGCCGGTACGGGCAAGGTAACGACCGGCATCGGCGGTGCGTAAACGGCAAGCCGAGGATACGACCAACACCAGCGACACCGGCGTCGCGCGTCCTATCGGCCCACCATCGCCAGCACGTCCGCCTTCAGGAAGCGCTCGACGACGAGCATGAACGCGATCGACGGCACGCAGCAGCAGCAGCGCCGTGATCGACGCGATCTGGTAGTTGCCGCCCATGCTGGCGTTGAACATCAGCAGCGGCAGCGTCGTGACGTCGGGCACGCCGACGAAATAGGTGCCGGTGAATTCGTCGAGCGACTCGAGGAACACGAAGATCGCGCTCGCCATCAGGCCCGGGCGCGGCGAGCGGCAGCGTGATCGTGCGAAAGCACGTCCACGCCGACGCGCCGATGTTGCGCGCCGCTTCCTCGAGCGAGCCGTCGACCGACGCGAACGCCGCCGACGCGATCCACACGGCAAGCACGAGGCCGTGCGATGCGTGCACGAGCACGACGCCGGTGATCGTGCCGGCCAGGCCGATCTGGTAGAACACCTGCGCGATGTTCACGTAGACCGGCAGGTTCGGCACCGCCTGCGGCAGCAGGAACGCGAGCAGGATCAGCGCCGCGCCAGCGGCAGCTTCAGCCGCGCCGAGCGCGTAGCCGGCGGGAATCGCGACTGCGAGGCTGAACGCGACGGTCAGCAGCGCGATCCAGATGCTCGTGCCGAGCGACGCGAGCGCGTTGCCGCGCGGCGCGAACACGCGCTCCCAGAACGTGAATCCGAATTGCGACGGCAGCTTGCTCGGGAAGTACCAGCGCTCGGCGAACGCCCACAGCACGAGGTTCAGCGAGCGGCCCGAAGATGACGAACGCGAGCAGCGCGAGCACGCAGCGCGCGCATCAGCCGAGCCGTGTCGCGCGCCAGCGCGCGCGGATCGCGCCGCAGTCGCGTGCGCGTCGGCCGGCGCGTCATGACGCCGCTCTCCACGCGCTTCACCGCGTGCCGCAGGTAGAACGCGGCGCCGAACGCCGCGAGCAGCAGCGACAGCAGGCACAGCGCGTTGGCGACCGCGTAGTCGGCATGCGTGTTGATCCGGTACGCGACGTCGACGGTGATCATCGTCGGCGAGTTCGGATTGATCATCAGCGGCACCGACAGCACCGACAGCATCGTGACGAACGACAGCACGAGCCCGACGAGCAGCGTGCCGCGCACCTGCGGCAGCACGATGTCGATCAGCACGCGCCAGCGCGGCGCGCCGAGGTTGCGCGCCGCCTCGATGTGCTGGCGCTCGAGCGACGCCATCGCGCCGGCGAGCGAGCAGCGTCACGAACGGCGCCTGCTTCCAGACGAAGGCGATGACGATGCCGCGCCAGTCGAGCACGACTCTGCGCCTGCAGCGGCTCGATCAGCCCGGTGCCGATCAGCACGTGGTTCAGCATGCCGTTCTTGGCGAGGAACGTCCGCATCACCTGCCCGGCGACGACGAACGGAATGAACAGCGGCCAGCGATAGAGCCAGCGCAGGATCGCCACCGCGCGCGGATTCTCGCCGAGCGTCAGGTAGCCGGCGATCGCGATCGCGACGAGCGCGATCAGCACCGTCGACAGCGCGACGATCGCGACCGTGAAGATCAGGTCGCGTCGTGTAGAGATCGAGCGACTTCTCGAAATGCGCGAGCGTGAATCCGCCATCGGCCGCGCGGAACGCTCCGACCGCGGACAGCGCCAGCGGAACGACGAAGAACGCGGCGACGACGGCGAGCGCCGGCGCGACCAGCGCCAGCGCCGCCAGCGCCGCGCCGGACGTGCTCGACGTGGCCCGCGCGCGTGACGCACGCTGCGGCTCGCCACGCATGCGCCCCGGCGATCCGCTCCGGGCGGCCGCTGCGCATCGGATCATCGCGCACGTCTACTTCAGCACGACGCGCTCGTAGCCTTCGACGATGTCGGTGAAGTACTGCGACAGCGGGAACGGGCGGCCGTTCTTCGACAGGTCGGCCGGCGAGATGTCGGTGAAGAGCTTGTTCCACGCCGCCGGCTCCAGCTTCGACTGCACGTACTGCGGATCGATGCCCGGATACCAGTTGAACTGCTTGACGATGCCGTCGGCCTGCACTTCCGGGCTTTCGGCGAAGTCGATGAACTTCTTCGCCATCGCCGCGTTCGCCGCCTTGGCCGGAATGACGTAGTACATCGGCTGGCCCGGCAATCCCGGGCGACGGCAGCGCGAGCTTGACCTTCGGATTCATCTTGCCGTCGGCCATCCACGTGTAGAACATGTCGACCCACACCGGGCCCATCGCGATCTCGCCGCGGTTCAGCATGTCGAGCGTGCCGGCGTTGCCCGGCGTCATCACGACGTACTGGTTGAAGTCCTTCAGGCTCGACGAGCGACTTTTCGATCGTCGCCTTCGCCGCCGGGTCGTACGGGCCCTTCTCGAGCTTGTCGCCCATGCCGCTGTTCGCGGCCACCCAGCCCATGACGAAGCCCACGCCGGACATGCCGCCCTTGACGCCGTTGTAGCCGAACTGCTTCGGGATTCTTCTTGACCCACTCGGACAAGCTCGCCGAAGCTCTTCGGCGGCGCCTTCACGAGGTCGGGGTTGTACGCGAACGCGATCTGGCTGTGGAACATCGGCAGCACGTAGCCGTCGACGTTCGGCGCCGAGCGCGTTCTTGGCCGTGTCGCGCGACACGAGCTTGCCGGCCGCGATGTCGTTGCGATACGGCATCAGCAGCTTCTCTTCGACCATCGTCGCCGCGCCGCGCTGATGCACGACCGCGACGTCGACGTCCCACGTCGCCGATGCCCGCCTTCTGCTGCGCGGAGAGCTTTTCGTAGATCTTCTGCGAGCCGGAATCGCCCGGGCCCGGTGCCGACGGCGCGCACCTTGACGCCCGGGTTCATCTTCTCGAACTTCGGACCGAGGTAGTTGTTGACGTAGTCGACCATGTTCTGGTCGCCGGCGGTGACGACGTTCAGCGTCGTCTGCGCGGCAGCAGGCACGGCAGCGGCAACGCCCAGCGCCGCAACGGACAGCAGCAATCGAAACTTCATGAATTTCTCCCGAGTCGTGTAATCACTGATCACGTCAGCCGCCTGACGCCCCGCGATCAGCGTGCGGGGCGACACGCGGAAACAGCAGCAGCGCATCGCGCGGGACGACGACCGCGACGGGCGCGCCCTCGTCGATGCGATGTGAAGCGTGCGCCCAGACGTCCGCGCCGTCCGTGCGCACTCGATAACGATAGCCCTGGCCGACGTACAGCGTCTGGATGACCTGACCCGCAAGGCGCAGGTCCGACGCGCCGGCCGCGCCGCCGGACGCGTCGATCCGCGCGACGTCGCTGCGGAAATGCGCGGTCACCGGCTCGCCGGATGCTCCGTGGGCGCCGACGGCGGAGAGCCTGCCGTCGCTGCCGCGCGACAGCGCGATCGCGTTGTCGGCGCCCATGAAGCCCGCGACGAACGCCGACGCCGGCTCGTGGAAGATCTGCTCGGGCGCGCCGTACTGAACGACGTGACCGGCGTCGAGCACGGCGATGCGGTCGGCGAGCGTCAGCGCCTCCTCGCGATCGTGCGTGACGTACACGGCGGTGATGCCGATCCGCTTCTGCAGCGCGCGCAACTCGTGCCGCAGCTCGATGCGCACCTTGTAGTCGAGGTTCGACATCGGCTCGTCGAGCAGCAGCAGCGTCGGGTCGACGGCCAGCGCCCGGCCGAGCGCGACGCGCTGCCGCTGGCCGCCGGACAGCTGCGTCACCGGCCGCGGCCCGAAGCCCTGCATCTGCAGCAGCGTCAGCATCTCCTCGACGCGCCGGGCGATCGCGTCCTTCGTCGCGCCGCGCATCTTGAGGCCATAGCCGATATTCGCGGCCACCGTCATGTGCGGCCACAGCGCGTAGGACTGGAACATCATCGCCGTGCCGCGCTTTTCCGGCGGCAGCGCCGGTGATGTCGCGTCCGTCGACGCGAATGCGTCCCGCCTGCGGCGTGACGAAGCCGGCGATCGAGCGCAACAGCGTCGTCTTGCCGCAGCCGGACGAGCCGAGCAGCGCGACGAGCTCGCCGCGCGCGACGTCGAGCGTGACGTCGGACAAGCACGCGCGTGCCGTCGTAGGCGACCGACACGCCTTCTATGGCGAGGTAGGGTTCAGGAATCAGAATTCAGAGGTCAGAAATCAGAAAAGGCCGCGCCGGCCCCGGACAGTCCACCATCAGCGGAGCCCGCGACACGGGTGCGTCATGGTGCCATTGTGCCGGGATGCCTGGCTCGTGGCCATGCTGCGGCGCAATATGCACGCGCCTGCAACGGCTCCTCGTCGTCGTCATCCTCGTCGTCCCAGTCGTCGCCCTCATCGTCGTCGGGCGGGTCGCCGATCGGCGTTTCGTCGTCATCGTCATCGTCGTCGCCAGGTCCGGCCCGGCGCGCGTCACGAAACCGTCCTGGCGCCGGGACGGGCGCCAGGACGCGGCCGAGCGATGCATCCAGTGTCATTGAGCAGGAATGCGCAGATTCTGGCCCGGATAAATCTTGTCCGGCGACTTCAGCATCGGCTTGTTCGCTTCGAAAATCTGCATGTACTTGTTCGCGTCGCCGTAGAACTGCTTGGAGATTTTCGACAGCGTGTCGCCCGATACGACCGTATAGAACTTCGCTTCGGGTGCGCTCTGGTCGACGCTCATCATGTCCTTCACCGCCACGACGCCCGCCACGTTGCCGCAGCAAAGGACGATCTTTTCGCGCGTCGCCTGGTCGGGCGCGACGCCGAACACGCTGACTGTCGACGACGCTCCATCGTAAGTGACGGTCAGGCCCGTCGCCGACAGGTTCTGGGACTTGACGTAGCCAAGAATCGCATCGGCGGCCGCCGCGTTGGCCGCCTGCACCTTCGCGTTGTTCGACGGGTCAGCGGTCGCCTCCTTCGCGGCCGCCTGCGCTTCTCCCCGTCCGAACAGCTTTTCGCCCGCTTCCTTGACGAAATCGAATAATCCCATGATCGCTCCTTTTTCGTGAAGTAGATTTCGCGCCGCCGCTGTCCAACGGGCACGCCGCGACGACGCCAAATCGGGCGTGCAGCATACACCCGCAAATGGGCGTCCGCGCTGCTGTTAGGCAACTGTTCCGCGACGCGATTCCGTTGTGCAAATTTTGCAAGCGGTTCGTGCCGCGGCGACGTATGCGTCTGGACCGTGCAAATCTTTCAAACCTCGGAGGTCGCATGAAGCAGCAGCCGCAACGCGATGTCAAATCCCCGATGCGCGAACCGATGCCTCCGTTTCCCGAGCAGCACCAGGAGGGCGTCGGGCTGGAAGCGAATCTGGATCCGCAACCGCGTTACCAGGCGGAAACGTATCGCCCCGCGGGCAAGCTGAAAGACAAGGTGGCATTGATCACCGGCGGAGATTCGGGCATCGGACGCGCGGTTGCCGTGATGTATGCGCGCGAGGGGGCGCATGTCGCCATCACTTACCTGCCCGAAGAGCAGCCGGACGCCGACGAGACGAAGAAGCGGGTCGAGTCCGCCGGCGCAAAATGCCTGTCGATCGCCGGCGACCTGACGGACCCCGCGTTCTGCGACGACGTCGTCGAGCAGGCGGTGCGACATTTCGGGAAACTCGACATTCTCGTCGCCAACGCCGCGCACCAGAATCGCAAGCCGTCGCTCGAGGACGTGACGGACGAGGAATTCGACGCGACGTTCAAGACGAACATCTACTCGTATTTCCGGCTGTCGCGCGCAGCGCTGCGGCACCTCCGGCCGGGAGGCGTCATCATCGCGACCAGTTCGGAAACCGGAATCAAGGGATCGAAGCTGCTGCCCGACTATTCTGCGACCAAGGGCGCGATCAACGCATTCACCAAGGCGCTCGCGATGGACCTGGTCGACAAAGGCATCCGCGTCAACGCGGTCGCCCCGGGCCCCGTGTGGACGCCGCTCAACCCGTCGGATGACGGCATGACGCCCAAGGACGTCGCAAAGTTCGGCGAGAAGAGTCCGATGAAACGCCCGGCGCAGCCGGAGGAGCTTGCTCCCGCCTACGTGTTCCTCGCCTCGAATGCGGACTCGTCGTACATCACCGGAACCGTGCTGCAGGTCATGGGCGGCGAAACCACGGGCGGCTGAAAGCCCGCGACGCCACGAGCCGCTGAAAGCCCGCGACGCCGCGGGCGGCTGTAGGCCCGCGGCGATTCCCCGGCTGACTTCAGCCTTTCGCGTGACTCCGCTCATCGCGCGCGAGGTTCTCGATGATCGCGAGCAGCGTGCGTCGCGTGGCCGCGAAATCGGCGCCCGCCACGCCGTCGACTGCGATGCGATTGACGTCTTCGGCGAGTGGCACCAGCTTGCGCTTGAGCGCCCGTCCACGCGGCGTGAGGAAGACGTACACGTTGCGGCGGTTGCCTCGCACTTGCCGGCGCACGACATAGCCGAGCCGCTCCATCGTGTTCAGCGCCACGTGGGTCGTGGGCTCCATGACGCCCGCCTCGCGGCTCAGCGCCCGCTGGGTCAGGCCGTCCGACTCCCAGAGGATGCGCAGGAACGTCCAGTGGCCGAACGAGACGGCGTGGCGCGCGAGGCGCATGTGCAAGGCGCGAACCAGCGCGCGCGTCGCATCCTTGACGAGGTGCGCCAGCCGATCGTCCGGCACTGCTTCGCGCCAGTGACGCAGGATGAGCTCGGTATCCTGCGGACCCGGCGGCGCGGCCCGGCGATCCCGCGGCGATTTGCCGGTCGCTTCCGTGTCGCGGATCGTCACGCGGCTCATCGGCCTGCGACCGGCTTCGGTAGGCCCACCTGATGCGCGAGCGCCACGTCACGCCCCGACCGCGCGGAATCGAGCAATGCGCGGCACACTGCGAGCGTGGCGCGTGCCCAGCGCCCGTCGTGCAGCGCAGGCACCCCGGATTCGACGGCGCCGCACAGCTCGTCGATGACTTCGCGGCGCGGCACGGCGGGCCGAGGCAGCGGATCGAGCCGTGCGCCCGCATCGTCGTAGATCATCACACCGTTCGGCATGGGTCGCAGATCCGCGTGCTCGCATGACACGATCAGCGTGCCGAAATGCTGATGCGCGCGCGCGGATTCCGCGGCGCTCGGTGGCCGATACGCCGGTCCGCCGTAGTTGCGGGCATTCTTGAGCGCGGCCTCGGCTGCGGCATCGGCCGCGCGTCCCGAGCGCTCGTCGCGCAGCGCCGTGGCCGTCAGCGGCTTTCGGCATGCCGAGCTCGCTCGTCCAATCGCACCATTCGTCCGAGTCGAAGTGTCCGTAGCCGTTGTACGTGAGCGCCGCGAACGCCCCGGTGTCGAACGTCAGCAGCGCGGCATACGCGCCTTCCGTGTCCCGTCCGGGATCCCAGTTGCCCGTGAGCGCACGAACGCCCGTCACGACGCCGCCGCCCAGCAGCCGAACGATATCCACCTGATGCGCCGCCTGGCTCCATACCACGCCGCCGCCGCGCGTCGTGTCGAGCTCTTCGGGCCGGCGCGGGCGGTAGAGAAAATCGGTGTAGTACAACGCCTGGATCATGCGAACCGCGCCGAACGCGCCGCTGGCGATGATTTCCCGCGTGCGGCGAATCGGCGCGTCGAAGCTGTGACTGTGACCGACGACCAGTTGAACGCCGGCGCTGTTCGCCGCGTCGATCATCTTCGTGCAATCGTCGAGTGTGAGCGCCATCGGCTTTTCGACGAGCACGTGCTTGCCGTGGCGTGCCGCACTTATCGCGTGCTCCGCGTGCATCTCGTGCGGCGTGGCGACGTAGACGATGTCGACCGACGGATCGTTGCACAACGCCTCGACCGTCGAATATGCGCGCGCGCCGAAGTCGGCCGCGAAGCGCTCGCGCGCCTCCGTGCGCGGGTCGGCCGCCGCCACCAGCCGCACGCGCGGATCGGCAACGAGCGTCGGCAGCATCAGCGTGAATGCGCGCCCGAGGCCGGCGACGCCCCAGCGCAGAACGCGCGGCGCATCGGCGGTCGTCATGCGGTCCACGACATCCCGTCGCGCCTCGCGACCCATCGGCGCATCGTCGAGTCCTCTCGATCCTTCATCGATCGATGACGATTTCCGGCGAGCGCGCCCGCGAGACGCACACCATGATGTTGTCGGCTTGCTCGCCTTCCGAGAGCACGAGGTCGCGATGATCGGCAACACCTCCGAGCAGCCGCGTCCGGCACGTTCCGCACGTCCCGCTTTCGCAGGAGCTCGGCACGTCGAGGCCGTGCTCGCGCAGCGCCTCGAGAATCGACTGGTGCGCGCCGACTTCCACCGTGTCCCCGGACTTCGCGAGCCGAACGCGAAAAGGGCGATCGTCCGGGACCGCGAGCGTGCCGGCATCGGCGAAGCTCTCGATGTGGATCGCGGATGCGGACCAGTGGCCGGACATGTCGCGAATCGCCTGCAACAGGGGCCGCGGCCCGCAGCAATACGCGTGCACGGGGCGTGGTCGCTCGAAGAGCGGCCACAGGTCGAACGAGCGCGCCGGATCGCCCTGGTCATGATGGATCGAGACGCTGCCGGAAAGCTCGACCGCCGACAGCTCGTCGAGAAACGCGGTGTCCGCCGGGGAACGCGTGAGGTAGTGAAGCTTGAAGCGCGCACCATCGCGCGACGCCAGGTAACGCACCATCGACATGATCGGCGTGATGCCGATGCCGCCGGCGATGAACAGGAACTCCTTCGCCTTGCGGGTCAGCTCGAAATCATTCCTCGGCACAGCGCAGGGAAGCAACGCGCCTTCATGGCAATCGTCCACGAGACTCGCCGAACCTCCGCGCCCCGACGCCTCGCGCTTGACCGCGATCACATACCGGTCGCGCTCGCTGCTGTCGTTGGCGAGCGAGTACTTGCGCAGCAGGCCGTTCGGCGTGCGTACCGTGACGTGCGCACCGGGGGTGAATGGCGGCAACGGCCCGTCATCGGGATCCCGCAATTCGAACGCGCGAATGCCGTTCGCCACCCATGCGGCGCGCGCGACGATCAATGGGGTCAACGGTGGAATGGCCTCGCTCATGACCTGCTCGCGGCAGCACCGGCGCGGCGCGTTCGCGCGTCGCTCCTCGACAGCGCCGCGCGCCTGGCGTATCGTCACTTAGACGTCTAACATTATGCGCCGCCGCGAAGTGCCGGCACCGTCGATGCGGAGATTGCAATGTTGACCGCGGAAGAAAACAACCTGCTTTGCCGCGTCGAAGGCCCCGCGCCGATGGGCCGGCTGATGCGCGCGCACTGGATACCCATCTGCATGTCGGAAGAGGTGGCCGAGCCGGACGGCACGCCGGTGCGTGCGCGTCTGCTTGGCGAGGATCTCGTCGTGTTCCGCGATTCCGATGGACGGCTCGGCGTGGTGGGCGAGCATTGCCCGCATCGTCGCGCGTCGCTCGCGCTCGGCCGCAACGAGGAATCGGGCCTGCGCTGCCTGTATCACGGCTGGAAGATCGATGTCGACGGCAATGTCGTCGAAATGCCGTCGGAGCCCCGAGCGAGCTGCCTGGCCGCGAAAGTGAAGCATACGGCCTACGACAACGAGGAAGCAGGCGGCTTCGTGTGGGTCTACATGGGCCAGGGCGAGCCCCCGGCGTTCGAGCCGCCCGCGTGGGCGCCCTCGCCCGGCACACGCACCAGCATCGTCAAGATGCGAATCGACGCCAACTGGGCGCAGGTGCTCGAGGGAGCGATCGATTCGGCGCACAGCTCGACGCTGCACGCGACCGACATGCCGCCTGCACGCGTCGAAGGCGCCCGGGCAACCGCCACCGTCTGGCCGCGACCCTCGACGGACAAGGCGCCGCGGCTCGTCGTGCAGCCGACCGATTTCGGTTTCCGGTACGCAGCGATACGCCGGCCCATCAAGGATGCCGCGACGCACGACTATATCCGCGTGACGCTCTTCGTCGCGCCGTACACGGTGCTGATTCCACCCAACAACCTCTACAACCTCTCGATTCTCAACATTCCGCTCGACGACACGCACACGATGTTCTACTTCATCGCGTGGAGCGACCGCGAAGGCGGCGGCATCGACCAGGAGGCGTGGCGCAAATTCTGCGGCGCCCAGCCGGGCGTGGACCTCGATCGCGACTACCGCCATCGGCGCAATCGCGACAACGGCTACCTGCAGGATCGGCAGGCGATGAAGCTCGGCGATTTCACCGGCATGCGCGGCATCCCGACGCAGGACATGTCGATGTGGGAAACCATGGGCCCGATCGCGGACCGTTCCTCCGAGCGGCTCGGCGCCAGCGATCTCGCGATCGTCGAATTTCGCCGGCTGATGGTCGACGCCGTGCGCAGCCACGCGAATGGCAAGCCGGCGCTCGCGACGCCGGGACGGCGCCCGCCGTACGTCGCGCTGCGATCGTTCGAAGGCATCGTATCCAAGGACACGGACTGGAAGACGCTCGGAACCGGGGCGAACGTCACGCAGTCGCGCGAACCGGCGCCGCACGGTTGATTTTCCAGGTGGTAGCGACGTTCCACGACCTGCGCGCATGCCAGGCGTCATAATGAGCTTGTCGACGGAGGAAACCGATGAAACTGCAGCAACTCGCAAGAGCCGCCATCGCGTCACTCGCCATCTGCCTCGCCGTTCCCGTATACGCGCAGGACACGCTGAAGCTTGCAGTCGGCCAGCGCGGCAACTGGGACACGTCGGTCGCGGAAATCGGGCAGCGCGCCGGCATCTTCAAGAAGCACGGCCTCGCGCTCGAGATCCTGTACACGCAGGGCGGCGGTGAAACCCAGCAGGCGGTGATTTCCGGCAGCGTCGACATCGGCGTCGCCGCCGGCGTGATGGGCGTCTGTCCGCGTTCTCCAAAGGCGCGCCCGTGCGGGTCATCGGTGCGGAAACCACCGGCGCGCAGGATCTCTTCTGGTACGTTCCCGCCGATTCGCCGGTCAAATCGCTGAAGGACACCGACGGCAAGACCATCGCCTATTCGACCAATGGTTCATCGACCAATGGCATCGTCAAGGCATTCGTCAAGCAGTACGACCTCAAGGCGAAGCCGGTCGCGACAGGCAGTCCGTCATCGACGCTGACGCAGGTGATGTCCAAGCAGGTGGACATCGGCTGGTCGGCGCCGCCGTTCGGCCTCGACCAGCTCGATGACAGGCAAGATTCGCATCGTCGCGACCGGCAACGACGCGACGGTGTTCAAGGGCCAGACGGTGCGGCTGCTGATCGCCAACGCCGAGGTGCTGCAAATCGAAAAAGCCGGTCATCGACCGGTTCATGAAGGCGTATCGCGAAACGATCGATTGCATGTACAGCGATCCGGCCGCGATCAAGGTCTACGCCGATTTCGTCGGCATCTCCGAGGCGAAGGCGAAGCGCACGCGCGACGATTTCTTTCCGAAGCCGGCGATCGATCCGGACAAGATCGTCGGTCTCGACTCGATCGTGCAGGACGCCGTCGCGCTCAAGTTCACGGCGGCGCCGCTTACGAAGGAGCAACTGGCCGAGCTCATGCAGATTCCGCCGCGCCAGTAGTGGCGGTCAGCGTTCCCTTGGCGCAGCAGCCGCCCGCGTCGCGCGCCGCCGCCACGGCGCCGATCCTGGCGGTCACCGACATCGTCAAGCGCTTTGGTGCCGGAGAAGACACGCTGCTGGCGGTCGACCGCGTTTCGTTCGCCATCGCACAGGGCGAGTTCGTGTCGATCATCGGGCCGTCCGGCTGCGGCAAGTCGACGCTCTTCAACATCATCGGCGGTCTGGTCGGCGACTACGAAGGCCGCGTCACCGTCGATGGAGAACCGGTGTCGGGCACGCACCCCGCGTTCGGCATGGTGTTCCAGGAGGAGTCGACGTTTCCCTGGCGCTCGGTCATCGACAATGTCGCGTTCCCGCTCGAGATCGCCGGGATGCCGAAGCGCGAACGGCACGAACGCGCCGCGTCATTTCATCTCGATGGTCGGGCTCGACGGGCTTCGAGCGGCGCTACCCGTCCGAGCTATCGGGCGGCATGCGGCAGCGCGTCGCGATCGCGCGCACGCTCGCATCGGAACCGCGGATCCTGCTGATGGACGAGCCGTTCGCGGCGCTCGACGAGCAGACGCGCTTGCTGCTCGGCGACAAGGTGCTGCAGATCCAGCAGCAGCTGCGGCAGACGACGCTGCTGATCACGCACAACATCACCGAGGCGGTGCAACTGTCCGATCGCGTGCTGGTGATGACCTATCGGCCCGGCCGATTGAAGCGCGCATTCGAGATCGACCTGCCGCGATCCGCGCGACTCCGAGGTCGTCGGCAGCGACAGCGTTCGGCCACTACGTCGCGCAGATCTGGAGCGACCTGCGCGAGGAAGCGAGCCGCGGCATCGCGCGATGACGAGTCGCGCGCGCTGCAGCGCGGGCGTACCCCGATGACGCGCGCGCGGGCGGACGTACGCGCGGCTTGCAGCACCGGCGCTCGGCGATTCATCACCCTGTTCGGCGCCATCGCGCTCGTCGAAGGCCTGATCCGCGCGGGCGTCATCAACCGTTTCGTCGTGCCGCTGCCGTCGCAGGTGCTGGCCGCGATTCCGCGCATCGTCGCCGAGGAGCATGTCCTGCATCGATTCTGGCAGACGACGCAGGAGGCGCTGTGGGCGAGCCTGCTGCTGATCGTCGTCGGCGTTTCGCTCGGCATGCTGCTGTTTCGCTTCCGGCTGCTGCGCAGCGCCTGCGAAACCTGGGTGGCGGCGCTGGCCGTCCGCGCCGATCGTCCTGATGTATCCGCTGTTCCTGGTCATCTTCGGCCGCAGCGCCACGACCATCGTGATGATCGGCTTCGTTGCGGGACTGCCGCCGGTCATCCTCAAGACGGTCGAGGGCCTGGCCGGCACGCGCGCCGTGCTGCTCGACGTCGGCCGCAGCTTTCGAGCTCGACGACGCGCAGCTGTTTCGAAAGATCCTGCTGCCGGCCGCGCTGCCGAGCGATCTTCGTCGGCCTGCGTCTCGGCCTGATCTTCATGCTGATCAATATCGTCGGCGTCGAGTTCCTGATCAATTTCGGCGGCCTCGGCCAGCTCATCAACGAACTCGCCGAGCGATACGACCTGCCGGGTACGTACGGCGCGATCGGATTCGTGATCCTTGTCAGCATCCTGTTCTTCGTCGCGTGCGAACGGGCCGAACGATGGCTGTTGCCGCACGCATCGTAGATTTCGCATCGCCGGCGCGCGATCGCCCGCTACGCGTATGGGCGGTGCGCGCCGCCATCATCCTGGTGCTGCTCGCGATCTGGGAGGTCGTCGCCAGGTCCGGGTGGCTGTTCCAGCGATGTCGTGCCGACGCTGCCGGTGATCGCGCGCGCGATCGTGCGCCTGCTCTCCGATCCGGACTTCTATGCGAATCTCGAGGTGACCGCGCTTGAAATCGCGGCCGCGCTCGCGATCGGCGGCATTGCGGGAATGGCCGTGGGACTGCTGCTCGGAGGCAGCCGCTTCCTGTCGCGCGCGTACGAGGGCTTCATCTATTACCTCGGGCCCACGCCGAAGATCATCTTCTTTCCCGATCATGATCCTGTGGTTCGGCGTTGGTCCGGGATCGAAGATCGCGATGGGCGCGCTGTCGTGCTTTTTCCCGATCGTGATCAGCGTCGCCGCGGGCATGCGGCAAATCGCGCCGGTGCTGATCCGCGTCGGACGCAGCTTTCGGGCAGCGCCGTGGCAGATGACCCGGATGATCTATCTGCCGGCGATGCGCACGCCGATCGTCAACGGTTTTCGCCTCGGGCTGGGGATAGCGATCATCGGCACGCTGCTCGCCGAAACGAAGCTGTCGAACCGCGGACTCGGCTACCTGATCATCCAGTCCTATACGACGTTCGACATGCCGCGGATGTATGCACTGCTGATCGTGCTGTTCGTCCTTGCGATCGGGCTCAACACGCTGATCGGCCGTTACTCGGCGCGCGACCGTTCGCGACCCGGCGTCATCTGAAGCCGAACTCAGATCTTGAATGACTCCATCGCCTCGGGCGCAAAAAGGTCCTCGGGTGCGAGCAGCGTTTTCGACAAGCCCTGCTCATGGTGATAGCGCAGGAACGTGGCCAGCGTGTCCCGGTTCCGCGCATATCCGTAAGACCAGTAGTCGGGCCCCATCAGCGCGCGCGTCTCCTCTACGTGCGCGGTAAGCCAGGGCAGCATCGCCTTCAGCGCCGCGGTGACGTAAAGATCGTCGTAGGTTTGTCGCTGCGCTTCGACGAACGCCTTGAACAGCGACTTGCGCGACCCAGCGGTTCTGCTCGTACACGTCGCGTCGAATGACGACGGTGTGCATGATCGGGAAAATGCCGGTGTCGCGAAAATACGCGTTGCTCGACGGACTTGTAGTCGTCGAACAGGCGCTTGACCCTGGGATTGCCGGACGCGAACGTCGAGGGCATGCGTGCGGTGTGCAGCGCGTCGATCTCGCCGCTCGCCAGCATCTGCGCCAGCGTCTGTGTTTCCCCGATGGGACGGATCCGGATGTTGGCAGGCAGGTCCAGCTCGAGTTTTTCGCCCCGACCCGGCTGCTCCTCGCCGCCGGTACAGTACGTGACGCTGTCGACCGGCACCCCATAGTGATCGGCGAGGATGCCGCGAATCCACACCGGTGCGGTCATCTGGTACTCGGGCGTGCCTACGCGCTTGCCGATCAGGTCCTTCGGCTCGCGAATCCCGGCATCGGCGTTGACGTAGATGGAAGAGTGCCGGAAGAACCGCGACGGAAAGACCGGGATCGCCACGAAGGGGCGCGGCTCGCGGAACATCGACACCGTGTACGACGACAGCGACATCTCGGCGACGTCGAACTCCCGGTGCCGCAGCATCCGGAAGAACGTCTCCTCGACCGGCAGGTTCAGAAAGGTGAGATCGATGCCGTCCGGCTGCACGGAGCCGTCCATCAGCGGGCGCACGCGATCGTAATTCCAGCATGCGAGTGAGAGTCTCAGCTTCGACACCGCTTGTTGCTCCTCTGACGAGCGCCATTGCCCGGACGCGGGAATCGCGACCCGATGATGAGTGAACGATTGCTCGGGATGGGACTGGCATTCACGGCGCTGCTGATGTTCTCGTCCAACATCATCCTGACCAAGCTCGCGATGGCGAGACTCGAGCTCAACGTCGGGTTCCTCGTCGTAGTCTTCGTCAACGTGCTGTTCGGTGCCATCGTCTTCGGCCTGCGGTAGCGTTTCACTTCACGTGTCCGGCATGACGCGGCGCTTCCACAGCTCCCATGCGCGCGCGAGCTGCGTATCGTTCGTCGCCGCGGCGAGCGCAGCCTCCGCCTCGTTCAGGAAGGTCACTTCGCCCAGTGCCAATGCCTGCGACTGCAGCCGCGCATTGATCTCGGCATACACCGCGCGGTACACGACCTGTTCGAGCGACGTGCCGACGACGGTCGACCCATGTCCCCGCATCAACACGGCGGAATGCGAGCCCAGCGCAGCGGCCAGTGCGCGACCGAGCGCCTGATCGCGAATCAGGAGATCGGTGTTGCCGGCAACGTCGCGGATTTCGAACAGCGCGCTGCCGCTGCCCAGGAATCCGCTCATGTGATACAGCGGCCGCAGCGGCGTGCGCGTCGCGGCGAACGGTATGACGCTCGGCGAATGACTGTGCACGATCGCCTGCACATCGGGGCGTGCGCGATAGATCTCCCCGTGGATGAAGCGCTCCAGGTACACGCGGCGTCCTGCCGCATCGAGCGCATCGCCATCGAGGTCGAACGTCAGGACGTCGCCCGGCGTCACCAGTCCCGGCGCCATGTTGCGCGCGAGCAGGAAATGATCGGCCGACGCATCGTGACGCACGCTGACGTGGCCGAACCCGTCGACCACACCCTGGTCGTAGAGAATCCGGTTTGCCAGCGCCAGCTTTTCGGTGAGCGCTGCGTCCGCGTTCCCGGGCGGCGTCGACGTTTCCGTGGCGGTCATGACGCGCCGCCGGCGTGGCCGGTCCGCGACAGGCACTGGTGCCGTCGTCATAGCGAGATATGCACGTTCTTGATCTGCGTGTAGCTCAGCAGTTCGTCGAACGATTCCTCGCGCCCCTGCCCGGATTGCTTGTACCCGCCGAACGGCGCGCCCGGAAAGTGCCGGCCCGTGCTGTTGATCCAGACGTATCCGGCGTCGACCCGTGACGCGGTGCGGTGCGCAGTTGCAAGGTCACGCGTGAAGATCGAGCAGCTCAAGCCGTATTCGACGGCGTTGACGTCGGCCAGCATCCGCGCTTCGTCCGTCCACGAGAGAACGCAAAGCACCGGGCCGAAAATCTCTTCCTGGGCAATGCGCATGTCCTGCGTGACGCCGGTGAACACGGTGGGCGGCATGAAACAGCCGTTCGCGAGAGGCGGATCGCGCGGCCGCGCGCCGCCGCATGCGAGCGTTGCGCCCTGCTCGCGGCCGAGCGCGATGTAATGCTCGACCTTCTCCAACTGTGCCCGGGAAATGATCGCGCCCATCGTCGTCGAACGCTCGGTAGGGAGTCCCGGCTTGAATCGCCGCACGGCCGCGACGATGCCCGAGACGACGCGATCATGCAGCGATGCATGGACGAACACGCGCGACGTCGATCCGCACGATTGTCCGCACCACGTGAAGTTCATGCCCGCGACCGCACCGGCAATCGCCTTTTCGACATCCGCGTCGGGATAGATGATGCAGGCGTTCTTGCCGCCGAGCTCGAGGGTCACGTGCTTCAAGCGGTCGGCGGCCCCGCGCGCGATCGCGCGACCGGTGCCCACGCTGCCAATCAGCGCCAGCCGCGGAATCAGCGGATGTGCGACGAGCGCTTCGCCGCACGCCGCGCCACCGGTCACGATGTTGATCACACCGGGCGGCACGGCGTCGCCGATGATTTCCATCATCCTGTACGCGGACAACGGCGCCTGTTCGGGCGGCTTCATGATCACCGTGTTGCCCGCGGCGAGCGGCGCGGCCATCTTCGCGGCGGTGAACATCAACGGGTGGTTGTACGCGACGATTCGCGCACAGACGCCGAACGGTTCCCGCAGCGTCATGTTGACGACACCCTCGCCCATCGGAATCGTTTCGCCCTTGACCTCGGTGGCAAGTCCGGCAAAGTAGTCCAGTTGCGCTGCCGCCGCGTGCACGTCGCCGGTCATCTCGGCCACCGGATTGCCGCCGTTGGCGGCGTCGATCAGCGCGAGCTCGTCGGCGTGCAAGCGCAAACGTGCCGCAATCGCGCGCATCACGGCCCCGCGCCCGAGCGGCGGCATTGCACGCCATGCCGCGAACGCGTCGTGCGCAGCGCGCGCTGCGGCGTCGACATCGGCCGCATTCGCCACGGCGCAGGCGCCGAGGCTTTCGCCCGTCGCCGGGTTGGTCGTCTCTGCGTAACCACCCTGTGCGCGCTGCCAGGCGCCACCGTAGAAGAGGTCGCGACGACTCGGTAACGCGTCTGTCGCGGAAAGCGCGTCGCGCGCAGCATCCCCCTCGTTCATCCTGTCCGTCCTCCGCTCACGTGTGACGCCCATGGACTTGACTGTCCCGCGTCAACCGCCGGCTCCGCGGGTCGTGGCCGCCGGCGACGTACCGCTCGGGTTGGCGTCGTAGCCCGGCGTGACGCGTGCGTCAATGACCACGACGGCGCCCTCTGTCGCACGGCGCACGCCTGCGGCCAGCGCAGTCGTCAACGCCTCGACCGACGTAACGGGACCGATGCCGTGCGCGCCCTGCGCGCGTCCCATCGCCGCGAGGTCGATGTCGGGATCGTCGATACGCTGGCCGATCCATTTGTTCTCGACCGGACGCCCGCGCGCCTTGGCGACACGCTCCTGGTGCAACTCGTCGTTGTAGAAGCTGCGATTGTTCGCGACGATCAGCAGGCACGGCAGCCGGTAATGGACGGCCGTCCACAGCGCCGTGACGCCCATCAGGAAATCGCCGTCGCCGATGATTGCCAGCGGCAGGCGACCGCTGCCTTTCAACGCCAGCGCTGCACCGACCGCGATGCCCGGACCCGCACCGACGCCGCCGCCGCCTTCGAGGCCGATGTAATCGAGCGGATGCCGGAAATGCCGGTACGACCCATGCCAGCCAAGCGGCAGCGCCGTGACGCAGATGTCGACGTCGCGGGTGGCCGTGTTGACGACGTCGGCAAGCGTGGCGAGCGTCAATGCGTTGGCCCGGTGCGCCGCCACTTCGACACGCGACGCGATACGCGCCGATGCGCGCGTTTCATGCGTGGCCGATGCAGGCGCGATCGTCTGCGACGTCCCTGCATCGTCGACGGCGCGGCTTCCTCCCGGTGGGTCGGCATCGCGCGGCGCGAGGATTGCATCGAGTCGCGCCACGACGATATCGGGGTCACACGCGAGGTAGACGTCGGCCGGCGGCAATCCGAAATGGTCCTTGCTCCAGCCGCGCGCGAGTTGCGCATCGAGCGAGACATTGATCACAGCGCACGGCGCCGGCGTGCTGCCCCAGACCTGCTTCAACGTCCCGGCGAGATCGACCCAGTCGAGTGCAAGCACGACGTCGGCGTCGCGGAGTACGGCGATGGCTTCGGGCGACAGGAAGGCGGCGGGGGGCGCCGCATGCAACGGGTGATCGGTCGGAAACGCCGCCGCGAGCTTGAGATCGGTGACGACACGCGCGTGCAAGCGCTCGGCCAATGCGATGCGCGCCGCCCAGGCGTGTTCCGAGCGTGAAGCGCGACCGATCAGCATCACCGGGCGAGCCGCATCGCGCAGCCGCTGCGCGGCATCGGCCAGTGCAGCCGGGTCGGGCTGAACCGGTGACGGCGGCGCGAACCGCGCGACATCGGGCAACGGCGGGACGTCAGCGAGTTCCGATTCCTGCAATGCCGCGTCGAAATTGACGTAAACCGGCGCCTGCGGAGGTGTGGACGACAGCTGCACCGCGCGCGCAAGCGCTTCGAGCGCTGCCGGTATCGATCCTGGCTGATCGTCCCACTTCGTGTAGTCGCGAACGAGCGCGCCCTGATCCGCCGCCGTGTGTATCCAGTCGATCCAGGGCCGGCGCCTGGCGGCGTCGACCGGGCCGGTCGCTCCCAATAGCAACATCGGGACGCGATTGCACCAGGCGTTGAAGATCGACATCGTCGCGTGCATCAGGCCGACGTTCGAATGCAGGACGACGCCCATCATGCGGCCGGAGACCTTGGCGAATCCCTGCGCGATGGAAACCGCGCTCTCCTCGTGCAGGCACAGGAGCATCTGCGGCCGCTCGTTGCCGAGGAAATTCACGAGGCTGTCGTGCAGTCCGCGATAGCTGGCGCCGGGATTCAGCGCGAGATAGGGAATGGCCAGCTCGCGCAGCATCTGCGCAATCACATCGCTGCCCCACGACGCCTTCGTTGCCGGCGACGCGACGGGCGTCTCGGCCGAGGGACCGGCGTGCGGAGGGGAATCGTTCATCGGGACGCTGTCGAAGGCGAATATTCGACACGGCCCCGACCGGGGTATTCGCGTCGCTTGACGTGGAAGTCTAGCAGGGCGACGCAGCGCTCGCGGTGGCGCACTGCGGCGCGACTAGCGGCGGCATCTTAGGTATGTCGCAGCGCGCCCTGCGTATGTCGGCGTTTCTTCATGCATTTGTTGGCAATCAAGCCGACTTTGCGCCGGCATCAGTGCAGCTTCACGTGCGGCTCGGTGCGCCGCGTGATGAGCCGCGCTGCGGTTTCGAGCGCGGTCTTCCAGAACCCGTGCAATGCGAGCTCGTGCATCTTGTACAGCGACAGGTACATCATCCGCGCGAACCATCCTTCGAGCCACAGGTTGCCGCCGGTAAGCGCCCCCATCAGATTGCCGACCGTCGAATACTCGCCGAGCGAAACCAGCGAGCCGAAATCGCGATAGCGCCAGGGGCGCAGCGGCCTGCCGCGCAGCCGGTTGTCGATCTGCTTCACCATGTGCGACGCCTGCTGGTGCGCGGCCTGCGCGCGTGGCGGAACGACCGCGCCTTCCTTGCCGAGCCACGGGCATGCGGCGCAGTCGCCGATCGCGAAGACGTCGTCATCGCGCGTCGTCTGCAGCGTCGGCCGGACGACGAGCTGGTTGATGCGATTCGTCTCGAGCCCGTCCAGGTCGCGCAGGAAATCGGGCGCCTTGACGCCGGCGGCCCACACGACGAGCTCGGCCGGTATCACCTCGCCGCCTGCGAGCTTGACGCCGTTCGGCAGCACTTCGGCAACGCGCGACGACGTGCGCACGCTGATGCGCATGCCTTCGAGCAGCCGCATCGCCGAATCGGACAGGCGCTTCGGCAACGCCGGCAGTATGCGATCGGCGGCCTCGATGAGGATGAGCCGCATGTCCTTCTCGGGATCGATCCGGTCGAGGCCATACGACACCAGCGTGCGCGTCGTGTTGTGCAGCTCCGCGGCGAGCTCGACGCCGGTGGCGCCGGCACCGATGATCGCGACGTGCAGCTGCTCGGGCCGCAACGGTTCCGCTTGCGTGTGCGCACGGATGTACGCGTTGACGAGCCGGCGGTGAAAGCGTTCGGCCTCGGGCGAGTCGTCGAGCGCGATCGCGTATTCCCGGGCGCCGGGCGTTCCGAAGTCGTTCGTCCGGCTGCCGACGGCAATCACCAGCGTGTCGTACTCGAACGCGCGCTGCGACGTCACCTGGTCGCCGTCTTCGTCGACGAACGGCGCGACGTGCACGATCCGCCGTGCGCGATCGAGCCCGTTCATCCTGCCGATCCGGTAGCGGAACCAATGCCAATGGGACTGCGCGAGATAGTCGGTCGCGTAGACGTCGAGGTCCATGCTGCCGGCGGCGACCTGGTGCAGGTGCGGCTTCCAGAAATGCGTGCGCGCGCGCTCGATCAGCGTGATCTCGGCCCTCTTGCGCCGTCCGAGCGTGTCGCCGAGCTTCGTCGCGAGCTCCAGGCCTCCCGCACCGCCGCCGACGATGACGACGCGATGCGCCGCGTCGGCGCGCCGGTGGTCGGCCATGGGCGAAGCGCTCCGTGATACCCGCCACCGTTGCTCGCCCCGTATCGGCTAGCTTGCGGCTGCGGGCATGTGCGTTTCGGTGCGATCGAGCACTCGCTCCGGCTCCTCGGCCTCGACGTCGGTTTCCTGGTCGAGCACGCGCTTCATCCGCGACGTCGTCGAGTTCGCCGCACCATTTGCCGACGACGACAGTGGCGACGCCGTTGCCGATGAGGTTGGTCAATGCACGCGCTTCGGACATGAAGCGATCGACGCCGAGGATCAGCGCCAATCCGGCGACCGGGACATGACCCACGGCGGAAAGCGTCGCCGCCAGCACGATGAAGCCGCTGCCGGTGACGCCCGCGGCGCCTTTCGACGTGAGCAGCAGCACCGCGAGCAGCGTCAGCTGCTGCGTCAGCGTCATCGGCGTATTGGTCGCCTGCGCGATGAAGACGGCCGCCATCGTCAGGTAGATCGACGTTCCGTCGAGGTTGAACGAATACCCGGTCGGGATGACGAGGCCGACGGTGGACTTCTTCACGCCGAGGTTTTCCATCTTCGCCATCATCCGCGGCAGCACCGATTCCGACGACGACGTGCCGAGCACGATCAGCAGCTCCTCCTTGATGTAGCGGATGAACTTGAGAATCGAAAAGCCGTGCATCGCGGCGATGATCCCGAGGACGACGAGGATGAATACGAGGCAGGTGAGATAGAACGTGCCCATCAGCTTGCCGAGCGACACGAGCGAGCCCACACCGTACTTGCCGATCGTGAATGCCATCGCGCCGAACGCGCCGATCGGCGCGACACGCATGATGTAGCCGACGATCCCGAACAGCACGTGCGATGTCTTCTCGATCCAGTCGAACACGAGCGTGCCGCGGCCGCCGAACTTGTGCAGCGCGAAACCGAACAGCACGGCGAACAGCAGCACCTGCAGGATCTCGCCTTTCGCGAATGCGTCGACGACGGTGCTCGGAATGACGTTGAGCAGGAAGTCGGTCGTGCTCTGCATCTGGCCGGGCTTCGCGTAGGCGGCGATGCCCTTCGTGTCGAGCGTGGCCGGGTCGATGTTCATGCCGGCGCCCGGCTGGACGATGTTGACGATCGTAAGGCCGACGATGAGCGCGATCGTGCTCACGATCTCGAAATAGAGGAGCGCGTAGCCGCCGGTCTTGCCGACCTTCTTCATGTCTTCCATGCCGGCGATGCCGACGACGACCGTGCAGAAGATGATCGGCGCAATGATCATCTTGATGAGCTTGATGAAGCCGTCGCCGAGCGGCTTCATCGCGGCACCCGTCTCGGGAAAGAAGTGCCCGAGGAGGACACCGATCACGATGGCAACGATGACCTGGAAATAGAGCGATGTGTACAGCGGTTTCTTCGCGGCTGGCATGGACGTCCTCCGTGATCCTCAGGCGGCGTTCGGGCGTTGGCGGTCGAGCGCTGCGAGCGCCTCGATCGGGCGCGCGCCGCGCGGCGAATCGGGCGCTGCGGTCTCCAGCGCGCCGGCTTCGGCCACGGCGACGGCCGTCATGTTCAGGATGCGTCGCACGGTCGCGGACGGCGTCAGGATATGCACGGGCTTGGCGGCGCCGAGCAGGATGCCGCCGACCGTGATGCCTTCGCCCGCCGTGACGCGCAATGCGTTGTACGTGATGTTCGCCGCGTCGACGTTGGGCATGATCAGCAGGTTCGCGTCCGCCTTGAGACGCGAATCGGGGAATTCCCGGTCGCGGATCGTCTTCGACAGTGCCGAGTCGGCGTGCATCTCGCCCTCGACGGCGAGGTCCGGCATCCGGCGCAGGATCAGCGCGAGCGCGTCGCGCATCTTCCGTGCCGACGGCGCATCCGAGCTGCCGAAGCTCGAGTGCGACAGCATGGCGACGCACGGTTCCTGCCCGAAGCGGCGCACCTGCTCGACGGCGAGGAGCGTCATCTCGGCGAGCTCTCGGCGCTCGGATCGTGGTTCACGTGCGTGTCGCAGATGAATAGCTGCCGGCCCGGCAGCATGACCATCTGCATCGCGGCGAGCGCCCGCACGCCCTTCGCGCATGCCGATCACGTTCCGCACGTATTTCAGATGGTCGGCGAAGTTGCCGAGCGTTCCGCACAGCATCGCGTCGACTTCGCCGCGGCGTACCAGCATCGCCCCGATCAGCGTCGGGCGCGTGCGCATCTCTTCCAGCGCCTGCGGACGGTTGACCCCCATCCGTCGCGCGAGCATGTAGTAGTCCTGCGAGTAGTCCTTGTAGCGCGGGTCGTCGAGAATGTTGACGCCCTCGCAGTCGCGGCCGAGCGTCAGCCGCAGGCCGAGCCGCTTGATCCGCGACTCGATGATGTCGGTGCGGCCGATCAGCACCGGATGAACGATGCCCTCGTCGATGCCGGCCTGCGCGGCGCGCAGCACGCGCTCGTCCTCGCCCTCGGCGAAAGCGACGCGCTTCGGCGCCCGCTGCGCGGCGGCGAAGATCGGCGCCATCGGCGCGCCCGACGCGTAGACGAACCGCGTCAGCCGGTTGCGGTATTCGTTGAAGTCGGGGATCGGACGCGTCGCGACGCCGCTGTCCATCGCGGCCTTGGCGACGGCCGGTGCGATGTTGACGATGAGCCGCGGATCGAACGCGCGCGGGATCAGGTAATCGGGCCCGAACGCCGGCGTCTGCTCACCGTACGCCAGCGCGACGATCTCGGACGACTCGGCCTGCGCGATCGCGGCGAGCGCGCGCGTGGCGGCGAGCTTCATCGCCTCGTTGATCGTGCTCGCGCCGCAATCGAGCGCGCCCCGGAAGATGAACGGGAAGCACAGCGAGTTGTTCACCTGGTTCGGGATAATCCGAGCGGCCGGTGCCGATCAGGCAGTCGGGCCGCGCGGCTTTCGCGACTTCCGGCCGGATCTCCGGCTCCGGATTGGCCATCGCCAGGATGATCGGCCGGTCGGCCATCCGCTTCACCATGTCGGCGGTCAACACGCCGCCTGTCGAAAGGCCCAGGAAGATGTCGGCGCCCTCGATGACATCGGCCAGCGTTCGCGCGCGCGTTTCCTGCGCGTAGCGCGCCTTGTCCGCGTCCATCGACGCCTGCCGGCCCTTGTGGACGACGCCCTTGCTGTCGAGGATGAAGACCTTGTTGCGGTCGAGTCCGAGGCTCACCTGCAGGTCGAGGCAGGCGATCGCCGCGGCGCCCGCGCCGGAGCACACCAGCTTGACCTTGCCGATGTCCTTGCCGACGATCGTCAGCGCATTCAGCACCGCCGCGGCGGCGACGATCGCGGTGCCGTGCTGATCGTCGTGGAAGACCGGGATCTTCATCCGCTCGCGCAGCTTGCGCTCGATGTAGAAGCATTCGGGCGCCTTGATGTCCTCGAGATTGATTCCGCCGAACGTCGGTTCCAGCCCCGCGACGACTTCGACGACCTTGTCCGGATCGGTTTCTCCGATCTCGATGTCGTAGACGTCGATGCCCGCGAACTTCTTGAACAGGCACGCCTTGCCTTCCATCACCGGCTTGCCGGCGAGCGCGCCGATGTTCCCGAGCCCCAGCACGGCGGTGCCGTTCGTGATCACCGCCACGAGGTTCGCGCGCGCCGTGTAGCGCGCGGCCTCGGCGGGATTCTGCTGGATCGCCGTGCATACGTACGCGACGCCGGGCGAATACGCGAGCGACAGGTCGCGCTGGTTGGCGAGCGGCTTCGTCGGCGCGATCGAGATCTTTCCGGGCCGCGGAATCTCGTGGTATTCGAGCGCGGCTGCGCGCAGTTGCTCTTCACTCATGCTCGCTCCTTGGCGAACGCGCCTGGAGGATGACGTTGCGGAACCTGCATCATGCGCTCACGTTCGATGGCGCGCTTCGCTATTTCTTCCGCGCCGGCGGCAGGTCGGTGCACACGCCTTCGAACAGCTCGGCAGCCATGCCGATCGACTCCGAGAGCGTCGGATGCGGATGGATCGTCTTGCCGATGTCGACAGGATCGCAGCCCATCTCGATCGCAAGGGAAATCTCGCTGATCAGGTCACCGGCTTGCGTGCCGACGATGCCGCCGCCGATCACCCGATGCGTCGCGTCGTCGAACAGCAGCTTCGTGAAGCCCTCGTCGCGCGCGTTCGCGATCGCGCGTCCCGATGCGGCCCATGGAAACACGGCCTTGCCGTACTTGATCGCCCTGCGCCTTGCATTCGTCTTCGGTGAGGCCGGCCCATGCGATTTCCGGATCGGTGTAGGCGACCGAGGGTATCTGGCGCGCGTCGAAGTACGACTTCAGGCCCGACGCGGCCTCGGCCGCGACATGTCCTTCGTGAACCGCCTTGTGCGCGAGCATCGGCTGGCCGATGATGTCGCCGATCGCGTGGATGTGCGCGACGTTCGTGCGCATCTGCTTGTCGACGCCGATGTAGCCGCGATCGCTGACGGCAATGCCCGCCTTCTGCGCATCGATCACGTTGCCGTTGGGGCTGCGGCCCACGGCGACCAGCACCATGTCGTAGACCTGCGGCTCGGCCGGCGCCTTCGCGCCTTCGAATGTCACCTTGATGCCCGCCTTGGTCGCTTCGGCCGAGACGGTCTTCGTCTTCAGCATCAGGTTGTCGAAGCGCGACGCGTTCTTCTTCTCCCACACCTTCACGAGATCGCGGTCGGCGCCCATCATCACGCCGTCCAGCATCTCGACGACGTCGATTCGGCTGCCGAGCGACGAATAGACGTTCGCCATCTCGAGCCCGATGATGCCGCCGCCGACGATGAGCATCCGCTTCGGGATCGACGGCAATTCCAGGGCGCCCGTCGAATCGACGATGCGCGGGTCGTTCGGCATGAACGGCAGCTTCACCGCTTCGCTGCCGGCGGCGATGATCGCCTTCTGAAAGCGGACGACCTTCTTGTCGGCCGTCGTTTCGCGCCCGCTGCCCGTCGTCGCCTGCACTTCGAGATGATGCGGATCGAGGAAGCGGCCGATCCCGCGAACGACGTCGACCTTGCGCGCCTTGGCCATTCCGGCAAGGCCGCCGGTAAGTTTCTTGACGACGCTTTCCTTGAAACCGCGCAGCTTGCCGAGATCGATCTTCGGCGCGCGCATACGCGATGCCGTGCTCGCCCATCGTCTTCACTTCGTCCATGACGGCGGCCGTGTGCAGCAACGCCTTCGACGGAATGCAGCCGACGTTGAGACACACGCCGCCGAGCGTCGCGTACCGCTCGACGAGAATGGTTTTCATGCCGAGATCGGCGGAACGAAACGCCGCCGAGTAACCGCCGGGACCCGAACCGAGCACGAGCATTTCGCACTCGACGTCGGCACGTCCGCTGTAGGTCGCCGGCGCAGGGCCGGGTGTCGCGCCCGTTTGCGCCGGCGCGCGCGCGGCGGGTGGCGCCGCTGCGCCCGGAGTACCCGCCTTCCCGCTCGCGGCCGGAGCGCTCGGCGCCGGTCGCGGCGCTTTTCGGCGGCGGTGGCGTCGCCGCCGCCTTGCCTGCCGCCGCCGTGGGCTGTTCGCGATGCAGCCGCGCCGCTTTCCAGCGTCATCAGCGCGCTGCCTTCCGACACCTTGTCGCCGACCTTGACCGTGATCGCCTTGACGGTGCCGGCGGCCGGCGACGGCACATCCATCGTTGCCTTGTCGGATTCCAGCGTTACCAGCGGATCCTCGGGCTTGACCGAATCACCCGGCTTCACCAGCACCTCGATGACCGGCACATCCTTGAAGTCGCCGATGTCCGGGACTTTCACTTCGACGATTGCCATTCGCTTTTCCTCTTGTTGTGGGCCCTGACGCTAGATCAGCACGCGCCGCATGTCGGCGAGCAGCGATGCGAAGTGGCTGTTGAAACGCGCGGCGGCCGCACCATCGATCACGCGGTGATCCCACGACAGCGACAAGGGCAGCACGTACCGCCACGCCGATGTCTTGCCGTCGTTCGACACCTGCTTCCAGAACGAGCGGCACACGCCCATGATCGCGACTTCCGGCGCATTGATGATCGGCGTGAAGTAGACGCCGCCGATGCCCCCCAGGCTCGAAATCGTGAACGTCCCACCCTGCATCTGATCGGGCTTGAGCTTTCCGTCGCGCGCGAGCTTGGCGAGGTCGCCCATTTCCTTTGCGATGTCGACGATGCCCTTCTGGTCGGCATCGCGAACCACCGGCACGACGAGTCCCTGCGGCGTGTCGGCGGCGAAGCCGATGTGGTAATACTTTTTCAGGATCAGGTTTTCGCCGTCGAGCGAAGCGTTGAACTCGCGGAAACTTCGCGAGCGTCGTGCACGCCGCCTTGATCATGAACGCGAGCATCGAAATGCGCACGCCGCTCTTCTCGTTCTCCTTGTTGAGCTGCACGCGAAACGCCTCGAGCTCGGTGATGTCGGCGTCGTCGTGGTTGGTGACGTGCGGAATCATCACCCAGTTACGGTGCAGGTTCGCACCCGAGATCCGCCTGATCCGTGACAGCGGCTGGACGTCGATCGGTCCGAACTTCGCGAAGTCGATCTTCGGCCACGGCAGCAGATCGATGGCGACGCCGGCGCCTGTCGTCGCAGGTGCGGGCGCGGCCGCTGCCGCCGGTCGGCGTTTCGCGTGGCTTTGGACGTCTTCCTCGAGGATGCGGCCCTTGTCCCCGCTGCCTTTCACCTTGCCGAGATCGACACCGAGCTCGCGCGCCAATTTGCGCACGCCGGGTCCCGCGTAAGCCAGCTTGAATGCCGCCTCGTCGACGCCGCTTGCCGGCGCGGCGGCCGATGATGGCGCCGGCTGCGCTTGCGCCGCTGGCGTTGCGGTGGCCGCCGTCGCTGCGGGCGGCGGCATTGCCCCTGCGGCTTCCGCGACGACCGGGTCGCCGCTGACCGTGCCGGTCGACAGCGTCAGGATGACGGCGCCCTCCGACACCTTGTCGCCGACCTTGACGTTCAGCGCCTTGACCGTGCCGCCGAGCGGTGCCGGCACGTCCATCGTCGCCTTGTCCGACTCGAGCGTCACCAGCGCGTCTTCGGCGTTCACGACGTCGCCCGGGCTTGACGAGGACCTCGATGACCGGCACGTCCTTGAAGTCGCCGATGTCGGGGACGCGCACTTCGGCGATGCCGGCGGGCGCACTGGTCGGCGCGGGCGGTGGCTGACACGGTCGTCTTCGGCGGCGCGGCTGGCGCGCGGCCTGCGCCGCGCCTGCGCGTGCTTCGAGACGCAGGATCAACGTGCCCTCGGCTGACCTTGTCGCCGACGTTGACGACTCACTTCCTTCACGGTGCCCGCGACCGGCGCCGGCACGTCCATCGTCGCCTTGTCCGATTCGAGCGTGACGAGCGGATCTTCGGCAGCTGACCGTATCGCCGGGCTTGACCAGCACTTCGATCACCGGCACGTCCTTGAAGTCGCCGATATCCGGGACTTTCACTTCGGTCACTGCTGCCATCGCGAAGCGTCCTTGGTGTTGTTGGTTGCCCGTGGGCGCGGGCTTCAGATCGTCCAGGGATCCGGACGCTCGGTGTCGACGCGGTACTTCCCGATGGCCTGGTCGACGACGTCGGCCTCGATCACGCCTTCGTCCGCCAGCGACTTCAGCGCCGCCACCGCAACGTAATGTCGATCCACTTCGAAGAACTTGCGCAGCTTCGCCCGGTAGTCGCTGCGGCCGAAGCCGTCGGTGCCGAGCACCTCGTAGCGGCGCGGAATGTGACGTCTCACCTGCTCGGCGTAGTTGCGCATGTAGTCGGTCGCCGCGATGACGGGACCGGGATGTCCGTCGAGCGCCGATTCGACGTAGCTCCTGCGCCGGGGCTTGGTGGGGTGCAACAGGTTCCACCGTTCGGCGCTCATGCCGTCGCGGCGCAGCTCGTTGAAGCTCGTCGCGCTCCAGACGTCCGCATCCACGCTCCAGTCGTCGCGGAGCAGGTCGGCGGCCGCGATGACTTCGCGCAGGATCGTCCCGCTGCCCATCAGCTGGACGCGTGGCCGCTTGCCGGAGTTGTCAACTGAGGATGCCTCCTGCAGCAGGTACAGGCCCTTGACGATGCCGTCCTCCGCGCCGGCGGGCATCGCCGGGTGCGGGTAGTTCTCGTTCATCAGCGTGATGTAGTAGTAGACGTCCTCCTGCTCCTGGTACATCCGCCGCATCCCGTCGCGGACGATGACGACGACTTCATACGCGAACGTCGGGTCGTACGACACGCAATCGGGAATCGTCGACGCCAGGATGTGACTGTGACCGTCCTCGTGCTGCAGCCCCTCGCCGTTCAGCGTCGTGCGCCCCGCGGTGCCCCCGAGCAAGAAACCCGCGACAGCGCATGTCGCCGGCCGCCCACGCGAGATCGCCGACGCGCTGCAGCCCGAACATCGAGTAGTAGATGTAGAACGGGATCATCGGCACGTCATTCGTGCTGTACGACGTCGCGGCGGCGATCCAGCTGCACATGGCGCCGGCCTCGTTGATGCCTTCCTGCAGCACCTGGCCGGCCTTGTCCTCGCGGTAGTACATCAGCTGGTCGGCGTCCTGCGGCTTGTAGAGCTGTCCGACCGCCGAATAGATGCCGAGCTGGCGGAACATGCCTTCCATGCCGAACGTGCGCGACTCGTCCGGGAACAATGGGAACGATGTACTTGCCGATCGTCTTGTCGCGCACCAGCGTGCCGAGCATCTGCACGAACGCCATCGTCGTCGAGATCTCGCGTTCGCCGGAACTCTGCAGCAGCCGATCGAACGTGGCCAGCGGGGGAGGCGTCGAGCGCCGTCGACTTCCGCCGCCGTTGCGGCAGATAACCGCCGAGGGCGGCGCGCCGCTCATGCAGATACTGCCCTTCCGGACTTTCGGCGGGCAGCGAAATGAACGGCATGTCCGCGATCCTGTCGTCGGGCATGGGGATGTCGAAGCGGTCGCGGAATTGCTTCAGCGCGTCCTGCGTCATCTTCTTCGCCTGGTGCGCGATCATCTGCCCTTCGCCCGACTCGCCCATGCCGTAGCCCTTCACCGTCTTGGCCAGTATGACGGTCGGCTGGTCCCTGTTTTTCGCCGCCGCTGCATAGGCCGCGTACACCTTGAACGGATCGTGGCCGCCGCGATTCAGCTTCCACACCTCGTCGTCGGACAGGTCGGCGACCAGCGCCTTCAGCTCCGGCGAGTTGAAGAAGTGCTCCCGCACATACGCGCCGTTCTTGCTCTTGAAATCCTGGTACTGGCCATCGACGCACTCTTCCATCCGCTTCAACAGCAGCCCGTCCCGATCGTTGGCAAACAGCTTGTCCCACGCCGAACCCCAGATCACCTTGATGACGTTCCAGCCGGCGCCGCGAAAGACGCTTTCGAGCTCCTGGATGATCTTGCCGTTACCGCGCACCGGGCCGTCCAGGCGCTGCAGGTTGCAATTGATGACGAAGATCAGGTTATCGAGCTTTTCGCGACTGGCGAGCGAAATGGCGCCGAGCGATTCCGGCTCGTCGCACTCGCCGTCCCCCAGAAACGCCCAAACCTTGCGGTTGCCCGTCGTTGCGATGCCGCGGCCTTCGAGATACTTGAGGAAGCGCGCCTGATAGATCGCCATCAAAGGCCCGAGGCCCATCGACACCGTCGGGAACTGCCAGAAATCCGGCATGAGCCATGGATGCGGGTACGACGGAATGCCCCTGCCCTCGCTTTCCTGCCGGTAATGGAGCAGCTGCTGCTCGGTCAGGCGCCCCTCGACGAATGCGCGGGCGTAGATGCCGGGCGAGACGTGCCCCTGGATGTAGATGAGGTCGCCGCCGTGACCTTCCGACGGCGCGTGCCAGAAATGATTGAACCCGATGTCGTACAGGAGCGCGGACGACTGGAAGCTCGCGATGTGCCCGCCGAGCTCGGACGACTCCTTGTTCGCGCGCAGGATGATGGCCACCGCGTTCCAGCGGATCGCCGAGCGGATCCTGTGCTCGATCTCGCGGTTCCACTGCGGCTTCTCTTCCCTGTCCGGACGAATCGTATTCATGTACGGCGTCGTCGCCGGAGAATGGCGGCATGGCGCCCGCAAGCCGCGCCTCCTCGCGCAGCTTCGCGAGCAGGAACTGCATGCGCTCGGCGCCTTGATACTGCACGACGCTGCGCAGCGCATCGAGCCATTCCTGCGTCTCGACGGGATCGTGATCGGTCAACAGCATGGCGCTTCTCCTCGTTGGGTGATGCGTCGCGGCGATGCATGGCGCGCACTCGAGCCGTCGCCCGTTTCAGTCGGAAGGCAGACCCTGGACGCGGAAAAGCTCCTCCAGATGCGGACTCATCGGCAAGTTGAGCCGCACGCCCGACGGCAGCGACTTCTGGAACCACCGCTCGTAGATCGCCACGATTTCGCGACTGCCGGCGAGCCGATGGAACGCGCGCTCGACGACCTCGGCGAACTCGGGGTCTTCCTTGCGAAACATGAGCGCGTAGTCCGCGTAGGTGAGGAAATCGCCGACGACGCGAAATTCGCTGCTCGATCCCGTTTCTGCAAGCATGCCGTAAAGCTGGACGTCGTCGTTGGCGAACGCATCCGCCTTGCGCGCCGCGAGCATCTGGAACGACTCGTTGTGATCGCCGGCGAACACGAACTCGATGTCGAGTTTCTGCCGCTGCGCGAGCCGAGGGACGGCGGTCTCATGCACGGTTCCCCGCGTGAGGACGATGGTTTTGCCTTGCAGATCCCGAAAATTGAGGATGCCGCTGCCCCGCCGCACCATCAATTTCGTGCCGGTGACGAAGATGGTCGGCGAAAACGCGTTCGATTTGCGGCGCTCGGTATTGTTCGTCGTCGAACCGCATTCGAGATCCACTTCACCGCCGTTGACGAGCGCGAAGCGATTCTCCGGCGTGACCGGCCGATACGCGGCGCGGATGTCCTTACCGAGCTCCGCGGCGATTTCCTCGACGACGATTTCGCACAGGTCGAGCGAATAGCCGATCGGTCTCCCGTTCGCATCCAGGAACGCGAACGGCGGCGAGTTGGTGCGATGGCCGATGACGACCACGCCGCTGTCGTAGATCTTCTTCAGCGTTCCGGAATACTTGACGACGAACGCCGGGCCGGTGGGCTGCGCGAGGACCGGCGCACTCGGGAAAAGAACGATCGCCGCGACCAGGATCGCGATGACACCGCGGATCACGCGACGACCACGGTGCGTACGCGGACGCCCGCGCTGCTCGACGATCGTGCTCGAGACCGCACTGCCGGCGACATCAGCCATGTCGGTCGTCGTCTGCACCGTCATTGCCAATGGATGTCGGGAATCTCATGGGAACACCGTCGCGGACGGCCCGTTCCGGACGGCCCGTGGCACATCGCCGGGTCAACGGAAATATGCGGCGGGTGGATCGTATGTTACGCCCGGAGACGGAGCGGTCGTCAAGCAGCCCGGGGGACGGTCAACGTGTAACGCGAATCGCGCACAATACGGTTTCCGATTCGGAAACGGAGGCTTCGATGATCGCCAATACGATGCTGTGCGCCGTTACGCTCGCGACCACTTTGGGCTTGACCGCGGAGGCCGCGGGTGCTTCCTTCAAGCTCACGAGTCCGGACATCAAGCCGGGCGCGACGATTGCCGCCGAGCAGACGTTCAACGACTTCGGCTGCAGCGGAGCGAACGTTTCGCCGGCGCTCGAGTGGTCGGGCGCGCCCGCGGGAACCAAGGGCTTTGCCGTCTTGATGCACGACCCCGACGCACCGACCGGCGGCGCGGGCTGGTGGCACTGGGTCATGTTCAACATCCCGGCGACCACGACGAAATTGCCGAAGGGCGCCGGCAAGGCCGATGGCAGCGCGTTACCGTCGGGCGCGGCCAGCGGCGTCACCGACTTCGGAACACCCGGCTACGGCGGCCCGTGCCCGCCGCAAGGCGACAAGCCGCACCGCTACATCTTCACGGTGTACGCGCTCAAAGTGGACAAGCTCGACGTGCCCAAGGGGGCCACAGCCTCGCTGGTCGGCTTCATGGTCAATGCGAATGCGATCGGCAAGGCGACGCTGACCGGCATGTACGGACGGAAGAAATAGAAGGTCGAACGGGTGATCCGCCCGGATGCCGTTGACCGGATGATCGAGTGCGGATGCGAGGACCTGTTTACAGGCCCTGACTGCAAGCGCGCCGCTGCCGGGATCATGGGTAACTTGCGAACAGGTTCGCGAGCTGCGATGCGCCGACCTGGCGACGGTTTGCTTCGATGCTTTCGAGATCGGTCCAGTAATCGTTTTTCTTGCGCAGATCGTCGGATGACATGCGAGCCACCGCGCCTCGCCGGATATTGAAGATCTCGAGCGTCGCCGCTTGTCGTTGCTCGGGGTAAGCAGACGGATTGCGCTCGACCTGCTCGAGATTCGCAATGCGCTGGCGATCGCCATACGACAGCTCGTAGCTGCCATTGCGTCGCTCCGCCGCCGGCGCGGCCGCCGCGGCGACGGCCGATGGGCGCGGGACGGTGACGGGAGCGACACTCGGCCGGCGGGGATTGAGATCCTCTACCGGCTCCTTGAGATCCAGCCGCACGCTCGACTCTCCCGGGCACGGCGCATCGCTGTACGTGACGTGTCCATGCGGTCCCGTGCATTTGAAGACTTCCGCGCTCGCCAAAGATGCAACGAGCGCTGCGGTCGAGGCCGTCACGACCACGACCGCCAGCGTCGACCATGACGCGCCGCGGTGCCCGCCACCGCGCGTTCCGCACAGGGTCATTTGCCGCCGATGCTCTGCCACATTGCGATCGTCGCCCCGGTCGGATCGCGGATGATGCTCATCACGCCGAAGTCGCCGACCTGCATGACGTCCTGCACCACGGTCGCGCCGAGCTCCTTCGCTTGCGCCGTCTTCGCGCGCACGTCGTCGACGCCGACGTACGCCAGCCAGTGCGGGCCGGACTCCTTGGAATCGTCCGCAAACATGCCCCCACCGGTGCCCTCGCCGACGTTGATCATCGTGTACGACCCGCCCCCTCCCGGCATTGGCATGTCCTGCAACTGCCAATCGAACAGCTTTTGATAGAACTGCCGCGCCTTCGGAAGATCCTTCGTATGCAACTCGACATGCACAAACGGATTCGCCATGGCCAACTCCTTTCGCGTGCGCGCAGGTGCCGGTCTTACGCCAGAGCGGGGATTCGGCTGCTTCCCGTTCGGGGTGCCGGCGGGGGAAAGTCGATACTGTACGGCGAAAGCGCCGGGCTCTCCAGGATCAGACGATGAAAACAGTACTCACCCTCGCGCTCCTCTGCGCCTCGCTCGGCGGCTGCACGTTCGTCCCGGTCGATCAGAGGTTCGCTAGCGCTGCGGGCACGAGCCGCAGGCGGGTAATCTCGGAAGGCGCGCCGAAGCGCTTCGGCGGTCCCCAGTACCCGGTGCCGCGGCTCGTATAGACCCAGAGTTTTCCAAGGCGGTTCAGCCCGGCGGTAAACGGCTGCTGGAACCGCACGAAAAAGTTCCACGGCAGGAACTGTCCGCCGTGGGTGTGACCCGACAATTGCAGATCGAATCCCGCGCGCTCGGCCGCGATGGCCGAGCGCGGCTGGTGGGCGAGCAGCAATTTCGCGCCTGCCGTTGCGGGCGCACCGGCGAGCGCCGCCCCGGGGTCGCTCCGATGCGAAGGATCGTAATGGTGCGCGGCGAAGTCCGTGACGCCGGCGACGACCAGCGCGGCGCCTTCGTGCTGGAGCACGGCATGCTCGTTCACCAGCACGTGCACTCCCAGACGCCGCAGTTCATTTATCCAGGCGCCGGCGCCCGAATAGTATTCGTGGTTGCCGGTCACGAAGAAAGTCCCGTGCCGCGATGCGAGCCGCGCCAGCGGTTCGGCGTGCACGGCCAGCTGGCGGACAGTGCCATCGACGAGGTCGCCGGTGATCGCCACCAGGTCGGCCTCGAGCGCGTTCACGGCATCGACGACGGCTTCGACGTAATCGCGCCGGATCGTCGCGCCGATGTGGACGTCGGTGATCTGGGCAATCGTGAACCCGTGCAAGCCCGCAGGCAACGCGGCAATCGGCACATCGACGTCACGCACGCGCGCCACGCGGCGAGCGTTCACATAGCCGAGCGCCGTAATCAACACGGTCAGCACCGGCACTGCCATCGCACTGTCGCGCGCAATCGCTCGCACCTGCACGTCCAGATCGGAAAATGCCGCGAATGCCGAGACGAGCAGCAGTCCCGCGTCACGCATGAACGTGAGCACGACAAGCGTCGAAAACGCACCCATCGCCACCAGTCCGACCCACATCATTCGATCGCCCTCGGGCGCCGCACCGGCCCTGCGCGCTCGAAATCCGAACGGAATCAGCCAGGCGGACGCCGCGAGCACCAGGGCGCCAAGGCCGGTCCCGGCGACCCCGAGCGCCAGGTCAGGCAGGAGCCGCACCCCGACGTAGGCGTGCAGCAGCAAGAGGACGATGGACATTCGCGACATGGATTGAGCTTGCGCTACGAACTCTTTGCTCGATTGAGGGACAATGGGTTTGCACGTCCCGAAAAGTCTGCGGCCGACGATGATGAAGCCGGAGTGCCCAAGATGGGGATGATTCGCGCCAGCGGCAAGCATGGCCCCAGGAGCCGACGATGAACGACGATCGATCCAACACGTTTTCCACGCTGCGCCGTCAGGCATTGAAGGCGATCGGCGGCGCAGGCACGCTGCTCCTTGGCGGCCGCTCGATCGCCCAGTCTGCCGGGGGATCGGCGAAGATGCCGGCGTGCGTGCTGACGCCGGCGCAGACGGAAGGTCCGTACTTCGTCGACGAGCGGCTCAATCGTGCCGATGTGCGCGTCGACCCGTCCACCGGATCGGCCAGGGCGGGCGCCCTGCTGACGCTGGATCTCGGCGTCTCGTCGATCGATGGCGGCCGTTGCGCAGCCGTCAGCGGCGCGATCGTCGACATCTGGCATTGCGATGCGGCGGGCGTTTATTCCGACGCCAACGACATGAGCTTCAGCACCAGGGGCTCGAAGTTCCTGCGTGGCTACCAGGTGACCGACGCAAACGGCCGCGTCCGGTTCACGACGATCTATCCGGGTGCGTATCCGGGCCGGGCGGTGCACATCCATTTCAAGGTGCGCACCCAGGCAACGGGTCGCGACCTCGATTTCACGTCGCAGCTTTATTTCGACGATGCGCTGACCGATCGGGTGCACGCCGAAAAACCGTATGCCGGAGCGGCTGAGCGAAGGACACGCAACGCGCGCGATGGCCTTTACCGGCGAGGCGGCCGAGAGCTGCAGCTCGACGTGATCAGCACCGGCGAAGGCTATGCCGCTGCCTACGACATAGGCATCCGCGTCGCGTAACGGCTACACGCCCGCAAGCGCACGTGTCAGTTGCGCGGCGGCAATTTCGCGGCAGCCTGTCACGTTCTGTCCCGCCCACAGCGGCGAGAAATCGCCCGACGCGCGGCGCTCGGCCGCCGCACGCAGCGGAGCGAGCGCCGCGGTCGCGAGCGGAAACGCCGGTGCGCTGGCGCAGATCGGCCCGAGTTCGCGCATGATCCGGTTCACGATGCCACGCGCAGGGCGCCCCGTGAAGACGTTTGTCACCGCGGTGTGCCTCGCGCCCTCGCTCGTCAGTGCGGCGCGGTGCACCGCGCTGGTCGACGCCTCGGGACACAGCAGGTACGCAGTGCCGACCTGCGCACCGGCGGCGCCGAGCGCGAGCGCCGCCTCGACGCCGTGTGAGTCGGCAATCCCGCCTGCCGCGATGACCGGTACGCGGACCGCGCGAACGACCTGCGGCACCAGCGCGAGCGTACCGACTTGCGTCGTCGAATCGTCGGAGAGGAAGATGCCGCGATGTCCGCCCGCTTCGTGGCCCTGCGCGATGATCGCGTCGACGCCGCGCGCCTCGAGCCAGCGCGCCTCCGCCACGGTCGTTGCCGATGCGATCACCTTCGCGCCAACGGCGCGCACGCGCATCAGCAGTTCCTCCGACGGCAACCCGAAATGAAAACTGACAACCGGAGGCCTGAACTCCTCGAGTATCTTGGCCGTCTCGGCGCCGAACGCTGCGCGTCCGGGACCTGCCGCGATGCTCGTGGCGTCGATCTCGAATTCGCGGTAGTACGGCGAAAGCGCTGCGCGCCAGGCGGCTTCGCGATCCGGATCGACGGGCGGCGCCGTATGGCAAAAGAAGTTGACGTTGAAGGGCCGGACAGTGCGCGCCCTGATCGCCGCGATTTCCTCGCGCGCGCCGTCCAGGGACAGCAGCGCGCACGGCAGCGAGCCGAGCGCGCCGGCGTTGGAAACCGCGATGGCGAGCGCGCTGCCCTGCACGCCCGCCATCGGCGCCTGGATGATCGGCATTTCGATGCCGAAGAGTTGCTGCAATGTCATTTCAACGCTCCTTGCAAGCTTCGATCATGCATCGTCCGTCCGTCATTTATACCGTAGGTCATTCGACGCGGCCAGTCGATGCGTTCGTTGCGCTCCTCGAGGCGCAGGGCGTGACCATGCTTGCCGATGTGCGAACCGTGCCGCGGTCGCGGCATAACCCGCAATTCAACGGCGAGGCGCTGGCCGCATCGCTCCATGCGTCGGGCATCGGGTATCGACCGTTCCCGGGGCTCGGGGGATTTCGTCGCTCGAGTGCGCAATCGCCGAATACCGGCTGGCGCAACGCATCGTTTCGCGGGTACGCCGACTACATGCAGACGCCGGCGTTCCGCGACAACCTTGGCGAGCTGATGGCGCTCGCGGCGGACCAGACGGTCGCGGTGATGTGCGCCGAGGCGGTGCCGTGGCGTTGCCATCGTTCACTGATCGCCGATGCGCTGACCGTGCACGGCGTGCGTGCCGAGGAGATCGTCAGCGAAACGAAAACGCAGGTGCACGCGCTCACGCGGTTCGCGCGCGTGGTCGGAACGACGATCACCTATCCACCCGCTGAAGGGGCAGCCAACGGCGACGGTTGAACGGCGTCCGTCGGCATGGGTCAAAAACAGTTCGCGCGCCTGTCGGCGCCGCAACTGACAAGGAGGCTATCCCATGCCCGAGAAGAAAACCCTCGAGCGAGCTGCAAAGGACAAACGGCAGGGCAAGGCGCCCACGACGCAGGCCGGGGAATTCGTGCGCGAGGAGATCGAGCACGTTCGCGAGGGCAAGCATGGCGCGCGTTCCGCCAAGCAGGCGATCGCGATCGGACTCTCCAAGGCGAGGCGCGCCGGTGTCGACTTGCCGCCGCCGAAAAAAGGCACGACGTCCGAAGAGACCCGCGAGAGCGCCAAGCGGGCGTCGAAGGCCGGCAAGGCGGGCGATCCCGAAGTGTCACCCAAGCGGTCGCGCGCGGTGACCGAGGCGTTGAAGCGCGAGCCTCACGCAGCCGGGTCGAAACCTGCATTGGCGAGACAGGCGAAAGCCGCGGCGCGCAAGCGCACCCCTTCCGAACGCTCGGCCGCGGCGCGAGAGGCGGCGAGGACGAAAGGCGCCGACGAGCGTTCCGCGGCCGCACGCAAAGCGGCCCGAACGCGCGCGCGACATCGCGCCTAGCGCAGGCGGCGGCGTACCGGCGGTCGCTGCTGCGGCGGGGAGCTGTCGGCTCCAGCGGTCGCTGCTGCGCGCGTCCCGTCCGCAACGCGTTCCTCCTGGGACACAGTCGCGATGGAATACGCTGCCTTGAAACTCATTCACCAGTCGGCGGTTGCCATCTCGATCGCCGGATTTTTCGCGCGCGGCGTCGGCATGCTCACCGATGCGGCATGGATCAGGCACGGTGCGGCCAGAACGTTGCCGCACGTCGTCGATACGGTCCTGATCGTGTCGGCGATCTGGCTCGCATGGATGCTCCGCCTGTCGCCGACGGACGCGCCATGGCTGGCGGCGAAGATTGGCGGCCTGCTGGCATACATCGCATTGGGGATGGTCGCGCTCCGATTCGGCCGCACGAAACCCATCCGCGCAACCGCGTGGATCGCCGCGATGCTGACGTTCGGCTACATTGTTTCGGTGGCGCTGACGAAGGACCCGCGCGGAATCCTCGCCTGGGTCGGATAATGGTGACCCCGGACGAGGCGGAAGCCGAAAAGAAGCGGATCGGCCGGTGACTCGACAAGCGAGCGGCGTGCAGGCGCCGCTCTTTTTGTATCGTCTGGGACCGGCGCCGCATTGCCAAAGGACATTCGAATGACCGAAACGACCGAAAAGACGGACATCCACCGCGGCCTCAAGGGCGTGTATTTCGACCGCTCGCGCGTGTGCTTCATCGACGGCCGCGCCGGCGAGCTCCTGTACCGCGGCTATTCGATCCACGACCTCGCCGAGCGCTCGACATTCGAGGAAACGTGCTACCTGCTGCTGTATGGCGAGTTGCCGTCGCGTGACGCGCTGGCGGGGTTCGAGGCGGAGTTGAAGGCCGCGCGCATGCTTCCCGGCCCCGTGTACGACATCATTCGCGCGGTGCAGGATGCGCATCCGATGGATGTGCTGCGCACGGCAGTCTCGGCACTGGCCGCCTTCGACCCCGACGTCGCGGACAATTCGCCGGAAGCTACGATGCGCAAGGGCGTGCGGCTGACGTCGCAGGTGCCGATGATCATCGCCGCGCACGCAGCATATCCGCAATGCGCGCGAGCCGGTGACGCCGGACCCGCAGCTCGGTCATGCGGCGAATTTCCTGTGGATGCTGAAAGGCGATCCGCCGAGTGCGCAAGCGGCGCGGCTGATGGACATCGACATGATTCTGCACGCCGAGCATGGCTCGAACGCATCCGCGTTCACCGCGCGCGTCGTCGCCGGCACCGAGGCGAACCTGCACGCGGCGATGACCGCGGCAATCGCCGCGCTTTCCGGTCCCGCGCACGGCGGGGCGGCGGAGAACGTGATGCGCATGGCCCAGGAAATCGGCGATCCCGCCGCGGCGGCGGATTACGTCAAGCGCAAGCGGGCGAACAAGGAAGCCGTCATGGGCTTCGGCCACCGCGTCTATCGCGCGGAGGATCCGCGCGCGCGCCACATGCGCGCCGGCGTCGAGGCAGTTGTCCCGCGCGATGGGCGAGCCGAAGTGGTACCAGATCCTGGCGGCGCTCGTCGACGCGATGAAGCCGTATGCGCGCCACGGCGTCAACGTCAACGTCGATTTCTACGCGGGCGTCGTCTACTTCCTGAACGGCATCGCCGAAGACCTGTTCGTGCCGATCTTCGCGGCCGGCCGCGTGCCTGGATGGACGGTGCAGGTGCTGGAGCAGATGGAGAACAACATCCTGATCCGGCCGCTGACGCTGTACAACGGACCCGAGCCGCGCGACTACGTGCCGATCGAAGCGCGCTGAAAATGGGGTCGGAGTTGTTTTCCGGGCGCAAGCATGCCGAGAGGCGACGTTCGAACCCGGAAAACAACTCCGACCCCATTTCGGTATTACGGCTCCGATCCGGCTCGTCATTACGCGAGCAGGATGACCGTCGTCGCCACGATATCGTCGACGCTGGCGCCACGCGAAAGGTCGCTCACCGGCCGCGCGAAGCCCTGCAGCACCGGCCCGATCGCCTGCGCGCCGGCCAGGTATTGCGTGAGCTTGTAGCCGATGTTGCCGGCATCGAGGTCCGGGAATACCAGCACGTTGGCGCGTCCGGCGACATCACCTGGCTCCATCAGCTTCCTTGCCGCCACCGCCGGCACCAGCGCCGCGTCGGCCTGCAGCTCGCCATCGATCGCAAGCTCCGGTGCGCGAGCTCGCGCGATCGCCAATGCGCGAACCACGCTTGTCGACATGCGCGTGCGCCGCACTGCCTTTCGTCGAAAACGACAGCAGCGCGACGCGCGGCTCGTCGCCCAGCAGTCGCGCGTAGCTTTGCGCCGACGCGAGCGCGATGTCGGCCAGCTGCTCGGCGCGACGGGTCGGCGTTGACCGCGCAATCCGCGTACAGCAGCGTTCGTTGCGGCAACACCATCAGGAAGAAGCTCGACGGCGTGGCGATGCCCGGCGGCAAGTCCGATCGTCATCATGCCCGCCTCGATCACGCGCGCCGTCGGATTGGCGACACCGGCCACCATCGCATCGGCGTCTCCCGCCTTGACCATCAGGCCGGCATGAAACAGCGGCTTCGCGGCGAGCCGGCGCGCGACTTTCGCGTTGGCGTCCGGACGGCCTTGCCGATACAGCGCGGCATAGTCGTCGAGACGCGGGCTGCGCCGCAGGATCTTCGAGCGAGAATCGGTCGCGCCAGATCCTCGTCGCGCAGCCGGCGCGCGGCGGCGACGATGCGCTCGTCTGCGGTCTCGGGGAAGACGACCCTGAGCCCGCGGCCACGGATCTTCGCGCGACAGATTTCGAGGATATCCATGGCGGTTCTGTGCTCGAATGGCAGCAGGGCGGGAACATGACGGCCGGTTTCGGCCTCCAACCGTGCGCATGCTACCCTTGCCGCCGGGCGCAAATTCGCGACCCCGACCAAACGGTGGTGATTCGAAGGGCCGATGAGCCCGTCACTTAAGAACTGGAGGAGTCGACATGAAGCTGATGCAATTTGCCGTGGCCGTCGCCGCGTGCGCGATGCTGTCGGTGGCGCAGGCCCAGCAGCCCATCATCATCAAGTTCAGCCACGTCGTCGCCGAGAACACGCCCAAGGGCCAGGGCGCGCTCAAGTTCAAGGAAGCTGGCCGAGAAGAAGCTGCCGGGCAAGGTGCAGGTGCAGGTCTTCCCGAGCTCGCAGCTCTTCGGCGACGCCAAGGAGCTCGAGGCGCTGCTGCTCGGCGACGTCCAGTTCATCGCGCCGTCGCTGTCGAAGTTCGACCGCTACACGAAGCAAGCTGCAGGTGTTCGACCTGCCGTTCCTGTTCGACGACGTCGAGGCGGTCGACCGGTTCCAGGCGAGCCAGGCCGGGCAAGGCGCTGCTCGAGTCGATGACGAGCAAGGGCCTGCTCGGGCCTCGCCTACTGGCACAACGGCATGAAGCAGCTGTCGACCAACAAGCGCCCAGCTGCGCCGCCCGGAGGACGTCAAGGGCCTCAAGTTCCGCATCCAGGCCTCGGACGTGCTCGAAGCGCAGTTCCGCGCGCTCGGCGCCAATCCGCAGAAGATGGCCTTCAGCCGAGGTCTACCAGGCGCTGCAGACCGGCGTGGTCGACGGCCAGGAGAACACCTGGTCGAACATCTATTCGCAGAAGTTCCACGAGGTCCAGCAAGACGATCGCCGACACCAACCACGGCGTCATCGACTACATGGTCGTCACCAACGCGAAGTGGTGGGACGGGCTGCCGGCCGACGTGCGCACCGGCCTGACGGAGGCGATGGAGGAAGCGACCGCGTATTCGCAACAAGCTGGCCGAGGACTTGAACGAGCAGGACCGCAAGAAGATCGCCGATGCCGGCAAGGCGAAGATCCAGGAGCTCAGCAAGGATGACGTCGCGGCCTGGAGAAGGCGATGGAGCCGGTCTGGAAGAAGTTCGAGGGCGACATCGGCAAGGACCTGATCGAAGCGGCGCGTGCAGTCCAACCAGTAACAGTCGCCGACGGCGTGGCGAGGCGCCATGCGGCTTGCCTGGTTGCGGAATCTCGAGGAGTGGCTGATCGCCTCGCTCCTCGGCGTCGATGACCTGCGTGACGTTCGCGCAGGTCGTCGCCCGCTACGTCTTCAACTACAGCTTCGTCTGGGCGCTCGAGCTCGTCACGTACCTGTTCGCCTGGCTGATCTTCCTCGGCATGGCGTACGGCGTGCGCGTCGGCGCGCACATCGGCGTCGACGCGCTGGTCAAGACGCTGCGGCCCGCGCTCGGCGCGCGTCGTCGGGGCGGTCGCCGCGCTCCTGTGCATCGTCTATTCGCGTCATCTGCTTGATCGGCGGCTGGATCTACGTCGAGAAGATGCACGAAGTCGGCATCCTGGCGCAGGACCTGCCGATCGAGCAGTGGATTCCGCGCCTGGTGCTGCCGATCGGCTTCGCGCTGCTGATCGTGCGCTTCGGCCAGGCTTCTCTATCGCATCGTGTCCGGCGAGCGAACGCGGCCTGGCGCTCGCCGATGAGGCGGCCGAGGCGCTGAAGCTCAAGCGAGGGCGAAGGCGCGGGCGGTGCGCGATCATGACGACCGCCGCGCTGTTCGTCCTGCTGTTCGCGTTCATGCTCGTCGGCATGCCGATCGCGATCGCGCTCGGGCTGTCGTCGCTGCTGACGATCCTGCGTCTTCGGCCAGCGACTCGCTGGCCTCGCTGGCGCTGAAGCTGTTCGAGACCTCCGAGCACTTCACGCTGCTGGCGATTCCGTTCTTCATCCTGTCCGGCGCCTTCATGACCACCGGCGGCGTTGCGAAGCGGATGATCCGCTTCGCCGATCGCCTGCATCGGCCACTTCCGCGGCGGCCTCGCGATGGCGTCGGTGCTCGCGTGCATGCTGTTCGCGGCCGTCTCCGGCTCGTCGCCCGCCACCGTCGTCGCGGTCGGCTCGATCGTCATCGCCGGCATGGTGCGCGGCAGGCTACACGCAGGAATTCGCGGCCGGCGTGATCTGCAACGCGGGAACGCTCGGCATCCTGATCCCGCCGTCGATCGTGATGGTCGTGTACGGCGCCGCCACCGAGACCTCGGTCGGCAAGCTGTTCATGGCCGGCGTGATTCCCGGCATCGTGCTCGGGCTGATGCTGATGGTCGCGATCTACGTCCGCGCGCGGATCGTCGACCTGCCGCGCCAGCCCAAGCGCGTCGCTGCGGGAGGTGCTCGTCTCCGTCCGCGAGTCGGTCTGGGGACTGCTGCTGCTCGTGATCATCCTGGGCGGCATCTACGGCGGCATCTTCACGCCGACCGAGGCGGCGGCCGTCGCGGCCGTCTACGCCTTCCTGATCGCGGTGTTCGTCTATCGCGACATCGGCATGAGCCGCGTGCCGCACGTGCTGGTCGACGCGGCCAAGGTCACGGTGATGCTGATGTTCATCGTCGCGAACGCGCTGCTTTTCGCGCACGTGCTGACGACCGAACGCATCCCGCAGGCGATCACCGAGCAGATCGTCGCGATGGGCATGCCCGCGTGGCAGTTCCTGATCGTCGTCAATATCCTGCTGCTGATCGCCGGCTGCTTCATGGAGCCGACCGGCATCATCCTGATCCTCGCGCCGATCCTGTTCCCGATCGCGACCCAGCTCGGCATCGATCCGGTGCACCTCGGCATCATCATGGTGGTGAACCTCGAGATCGGCATGGTGACGCCGCCGGTCGGCCTCAACCTGTTCGTCACCGCGGGCATCACCGGGATGTCGGTGATGGAGGTCGTGCGCGCGGCGCTGCCGTGGCTGTCGGTGCTGCTCGTGTTCCTGGTGATGATCACGTACGTACCGCAGATCACGCTGTGGCTGCCGAACCTGCTGTTCTGAGAGTGTGCGCATGACGAGCCGCAGGAAGCCGCGACCGTGAACGGCAAAGACGAAAACGAATCGTCGGCCCGCCCCGGCGCAATGCCGGGCGAGCCGCCGATCACGTTGCGCGACTACTTTGCCGCGAGTGCGCTGCAGGGATTGACCACGCGCAGGCCGGCGGGCGTACCGACGTCGGCCAGCGAACTCGCGCGCTTCGCGTACGAGATCGCCGACGCGATGCTTGCCGCCCGCGGCGAATGAACGAAGCTCGCTATGCGAGCGTGTACGCCGTCTTGACCGTCGTATAGAACTCCGCCGCGTATCGGCCCTGCTCGCGCGGCGCCGTAGCTCGAACCCTTGCGGCCTCCGAACGGCACGTGATAGTCGACGCCGGCCGTCGGCAGGTTGACCATCACCATGCCGGCTTCGGCATTGCGCTTGAAATGCGTCGCGTGCCTGAGGCTCGTCGTGCAAATGCCGGCGACCAGTCCGAACGGCGTGTCGTTGGCGGTCGCCAGCGCGGCGTCGTAGTCCTTCGCGCGGATCACGGCGGCCACCGGACCGAAGATCTCCTCGCGCGCGATCCGCATGTCGTTTCGCGCCTCGGTGAAGAGCGCCGGCGCCATGTAGAACCCGGGCGCATCGCGCTTCAGCAGCTCGCCCCCGAGCGCCAGCCTGGCGCCTTCCTGCTTGCCGATCTCGATGTAGCGCACGTTCTGATCGAGCTGGCTTTGATCGACGGCCGGGCCGATCTGCGTGCCCGCCTTCAGCGCATCGTCGACGACGAGCGTCTTCATCCGTTCCGTCAGCGCGTGGACGAAGCGGTCGTGGATGCCGTCGGTGACGATGAGTCGCGACGACGCCGTGCAGCGCTGGCCCGTTGCGAAAAACGCGCCGTTGGCGGCGCACTCGACCGCGACGCGCGAGGTCCGCGTCGTCGAGCACGACGAGCGGATTCTTGCCGCCCATTTCGAGCTGGAACTTCTTCATGCCGGCAACGCAGCCTGCGGCGATGCTGTGCCCCGTGGCCACCGAGCCGGTGAACGAAATGGCCGCGACATCGGCGATGCTTGACGAGCGTTTCGCCGACGACGGACCCGCGGCCCATGACGAGGTTGAACACACCCGGCGGAATGCCCGAGCCCGCGATGATCTTCGACAGCGCATGCGCGGTGCCGGGCACGAGATCGGCCGGCTTGAACACGACGCAATTGCCGTACGCCAGCGCCGGCGCGATCTTCCACGCCGGGATGGCGATCGGAAAATTCCACGGCGTGATCAGGCCCGACGACGCCGAGCGGCTCGCGCGTGATCTCGATGTCGATGTTCGGCCGCACGGATGCGATCTTCTCGCCGGCAAGCCGCACGCATTCGGCCGCGAAGAACAGGAAGATCTGGCCGGCGCGAACCGTTTCACCCACGCCTTCGGCGATGGTCTTGCCTTCCTCGCGCGCGAGCAGGCGGCCGAGCTCGTCCTTGCGCGCGAGGATCTCGTCGCCGACGCGCTTCAGGATGTCGTGGCGCTGCTGGATCGACCCGCGCGACCACGCCGGAAACGCCTGCTTCGCCGCGGCGATCGCGCGTTCCGTCGCTTTCGCGTCGGCCCGAGCGAAGAGACCGACCACGTCGCCGGTGTTCGACGGGTTGATGTCCTCGGCGGCTTGCGTCGATTCGAGCCATTCGCCCGCGATGTAGTTGCCCGCTGCTTCCATTGTCGTTCCTTCGAATTCTGCTGAACCCTCAATGGTACGCGCAGCGCCATGCGCTCGCTGCGAGGGTGGTCCATCGTTGCCAAGGCCGTGCACCCGCCGCTAGCGACCGCGCGCCGCGCGCCATGCGGCGAAATCGCGCGTCGTCTGCTCGTCGGTTGCCGGATACAGGCCGAGGATCGAGCGGCCCTTCATGACTTCCTCGGTGACGAAATCCTCGAACGCCGTCATTTCGACGGCTTCGTCGGCGATCTCGTCTGCCAGATGCGCCGGGATGACGACGACACCCTCCGCGTCGCCGACGACCACGTCGCCGGGAAACACCGGCGCGTCGCCGCAGCCGATCGGCACGTTGATGTCGAGCGCCTGGTGGACGCGTCAGGTTCGTCGGCGCCGCGGGACGATGGTGATACGCCGGGATCGCGAGCTTCGCGATCTCCGGCGAATCGCGAAAGCCACCGTCGGTCACGACGCCCGCGACGCCGCGCTTCATCAGCCGCGCGACGAGGATCGACCCGGCCGACGCGGCGCGCGCATCCTTGCGACTGTCGATGACGAACACGGCGCCGGGTGGGCACTCCTCGACCGCCTTGCGCTGCGGATGCGCACGGTCGCGAAACACGGTGATCGGATTGAGATCCTCGCGCGCCGGAATATAGCGCAGCGTGTACGCCTCGCCGACCATCGGACCGGCATCGGGATTCAGCGGCCGCACGTCCTGCACGAACTGGTTGCGCAGGCCGCGCTTGAACAGCGCGGTCGTGAGCGTTGCGGTGCTGACGGTCTTCAGCCTGGCGCGCGTGGTGTCGGTCAAGCGGTTCATTGTCCGGAGGCCATATCGGCTGCCGCTCAGTTGCCGGGAAGGTCGGCGGTGATCGGCAGATAGTAGTCCGTCCACGCCTTCGGCATCGTCTTCAACGTCCCGACCTTGTGCAGGTGCGCGGCGAACTTCATCGTGCCTTGCGGCGCCGCGATCCAGTCCATCATTCCGGGCTGCTTCAGCATGTCGAGGATATCCTCGGCGCTCATCTTGTCCTTCGTGATTTCGCGATAGATGTCGACGGCGGCCGGCGTGTCCTTCCTGATGAAGTCGATCGCCACGAATGTCGCGGCCTTGATCGCGGCAATGACTTGCGGATTGGCTTCCGCGAACTTTGTCGTCGTGAAGAATTGCGACTGCGTCAGTGGCCCGCCGATGATATCCGGCGACGAGAGCACGACATGCGTGCCCTTGACGTTCTTCAATTCGAAGTACGAATACGGTGGCGCCGCGAAGTGGCTCGTGACCTCGCCCTGCGGATTGGCCATCATGATTGCGGCATCCGGGTGCCCGAGCTGAACGGCATTCGCGTCGAGCTTCGTCATCTGGTCGGGGCCGAAGGTCTTCTCGCTCGCCATCTGCAGCAGGATGGCTTGCGTCGAAACCTTGAGCGTCGGCACCGCGATCCTGTCGTTTGCCGTGTAATCCTTCAGCGTCTTGACGTTCGCATTGCGCGTGATCAGCGTCAATGGCAACGCCGAGTTGGCGACGATGCCCTTCACGCCGCCTTTGGTGCGATCCCACAGCAGCAGCAGGTTACCCACGCCGGTGTTGACGATGTCGACGTTGCCCGACAACAGTGCGTCGGTCTGCGCGCCGCCGCCGCTCAGGCTCGCCCACGTGACCTTCAGGTTCGGCAAGCCCAGCTTCGCTGCCTCTTTCTCGATCAGCTGTTGCTTCTCCATGACATGCGAAGGCAGATAAAGAATGCCCGGCTGGCGGGTGATCGAGATCTCGGTTTTTGGCTGCGCGCCGGCCGGGAGCGACAAGATCGCCAAGGCAGCAAACCAAAAGCCGATCGAAATGAATTTGTGCAGACGATTCACGCTATCTCCTGTGCGATCCTCGCGGGCCGCTTGGCAATGAACATGGGTGATGGCTGCCGCTGGCTTCGGCCGGCCGGGTGCATTCGTACCATGGAGCGCTGATCGCGATGGCGCTCCCGCTTGCCGTCGACTACGCGCCGATGGAGCCAACGACCAAGTGTTGAAGGAGTCGGCCCGATCGCTCGAGCTGCTCGAAGGCAACCGTAGTGGCGTTTCCGCAGGGCCTCACTGCTGATGAGGCGCCTCCGGCATCCTATTGTTGTGCAGCGCGTTTTTCGGCCGAGCGTTGTTCGGCCGAGCGTTCCACGCGGCTGCATAGGCCGAGCGTCGCTGCGACGTCCGTGCAATCCTTGCTGGTGCCGGAAAAAGCGGTCGATTGCGACGCGCCGACCGGCGAAGCTCCTGGTGCACGCTTGCTGACGACCGGCCGGGGTGATTGCTCGTAGTCACTCTCTGATGGCTCCGTATTCATTCCTGGTGCACCGTCGAGTGATCGGGCGGGACTTATGGCCAGTACCGCAGCAGCAACCGCGGCAGCGGCCGGCGCCGCCGAGATTGCGGGCGCCGAAGCCGGTTGCACTGTCCCGGGTATTTTCTCCGCTGCAGGCGTCACGTCCCGCGTGCCCTTCGTCGCCGTTGTGGCGACTGCATCGTTCGCGGGCATTGCCGCTGTTGCGGGCGTCACGTCTCTCGTGCGCTTCGTCGCCGTTGCCGCGACTGCATCGTTCGTTGGCATTGCCGCTGTTGCGGGCGTTTTCTCTTTCCGGGCATGAAGGGCGTTGCCTGCATTTCGGTCACTGACTCCGCTGGCGGCTTTGTCGGCGTCGCTGCAATTGCTTGCCCCGCTGCCTTTGCCGGCGTCGGCGAGGTCGCCCTCTTTGCGGACAACGAAGGCGTTGGGGAGACTGTCTGCTTCGCCGGCGCGGCGGCCGCGGACATTGCATCCTTTGTGGGCGCTGCCAGCATCTCGTCCTTCGCGCGCTTCGTCGGCGTGGCGGGCATTTCGTCGGTAGCCGGCTTGGCGGGCGTTGCGGACATTGCTTCCCTCGCCCTGGGCCGGCATTGCCGACATGATGTCCTTGGGCCGGCGTTGCCGACATGATGTCCTTGGCCGCCTTGGCCGCGTTGGCCGGCGTTGCGGGCGTTACGTCGAAGGACGCCTTTGCCGGCGTTGCCGCGATTGCTTCTTTTGCGGGCACTGGCGGCGGTGCCCGCATAGCTGATGCTACCGGCGTCCCCGGCATTGCCGACAGCACCGGAATTGGCGCAGTTGCCGAGGTTTCGGAAGCGGTTGCCGATGTTTGCCCCGTGGCCGAACTAGCGCGAGCTGGGGACGTCGGAGGCGTTGGCAGCGTCGCGGGTGCAGCCGTGGTCGGGCGAATTGGCTTGCTCGGTGATGTCACGGGCCGTGCGCTGATCTGCGATTCGCTGGCCGCTCCCATGAGGCGCGAGTGGGCACCTGCCTTGAACTGTCGCCAGTCCTGATAGACGCTATACGCCGCTCCCACGGTACCGATGATGATCGCGACAACCGCTGCCTGGCTCCACCGCCGGAGCGCCTGCCTGGACAGCGGCCCCAGCAACATTACGGCGGGAGCCAAGTCGGGCGGGTCGACCAACTCGGGTTCCGTCGCCGAGCCGCAACCGTTGCAGAACGCCGAACCCGCAGGGTTTGCGTGGCCGCAGTAAAAGCAGCGCAACGGTGTCATGGGGGAATTACTCGCCTGCCCTCAATAATGCAACTTTTCGGCGCACTTTTGTTGCCTTGTCGTTCAACATCCCGGCAAGGCCAATTGTCCGGCGCTCGATGCTCGGGTGCCGGGTACCGCGTTAGACGGTGGCCAGCGACGATGGAATGGCGGA
>CAVYIC010000003.1:0-220172 GCA_963768545.1 uncultured Pseudomonadota bacterium
CGCTTGCCGGCAAGAACCTTTGGTTGGCGCGACGCGATCAGCGCTGCGTAGATCTGTTCCGCCTCCAGCATCCTGCCTTCGCCGTTTTCATTGCACGCGAGTTCGCCGGTATCCGGACCGAGGACCGCGATGCCGTCGGCGGCTAGTTGCGCGACGTTGCGCTGGGTCGCGGCGTTCCACCACATCTGGCGGTTCATCGCCGGTGCCACGAGCAACGGACATTCGCGCGCGAGGCAGAGCGTCGACAACAGGTCATCGGCGGCGCCGTGCGCGAGCTTGCGAATGAAGTCAGCGGTTGCGGGCGCGACGAGGATGGCATCGGCGCCGCGTGAAATCGCGATGTGGCCCATGGCGTTGTCGGCGCCCGATTGCCATAGATCGGACAGGACCGGTCGACCGGACAGCGCCTGGAATGTCGTTGCCGTGACGAAGCGCGCACCGGCGTCGGTGAGAACCACGTCGACGGTGATGCCGTCCTTGACGAGAAGTCGGACAAGCTCCGCGGATTTGTATGCCGCGATGCCGCCGGTCACGCCGAGCACGACGCGCGACAGCGGCTTGGGCGCCTGCGCGAGCGGGACAGTGTTGTGAGCTTCGTCCATCTAGCCGATGCGTTTCCAGTTGCGGCGAAGTTTACACTGGCTGCCACTCAACCCCGTTCGAGGATCTCGGCGAGCCGAGTTCGATGAAATCGGGCGGTGGATTGCTGCCGTTGACACCAGCGCATCAAGCGTTTTACCCTCGGATGCATGCGTACGACGTTGACACTCGACAAGGACATTGCCGCCATGGTCGAGCGGTTGCGCAAATCGCGCCGGCAAACCATGGAGGCGCTGATCAATGATGCGTTGCGTCAGGGTCTGAAGAGCCTCACCGCGCCGAATCGCGCTCGCAAGGATTTCGAGACAGAATCGGTCGATCTGGGTCGTTGTCTTGTTCGAAATGTGGACGACATGGCTGGATCGATTGCCTGCGGCGAGAGTGAATCGTTTCGATGATCCGGTCGACGCGAATCTGCTGATCTACACCTACGTCGATCGTTCCCGCAGCGTGCGCGCGCACGGGAGTGGCTCGATGCCCGCCTGAGCGGATCGGCTCAAGTCCGGATGCCAAGACCCAGCCTGCCGGGTTTTTCACGATTGGTCACCAATCGGCGCGAGTTCACGCGACCCTAAGCAAACCCTAAGCACCGTAAACCGTGGCCGACGAACTGAACACGATCCGGCGAACACCATGCGCCTGCATCGCCTCGAATAACGTAGTCGAGCCCGCGACGTTACTGGAATAGTAGTCCAGGGGATGCGCAACCGAATCACCGACGGCCTTCAGACCAGCGAAATGCACGACCGCAGCGAAGGGGTGCTCCGAAAAGAGCCTATCGAGCAGGGGACGATCGCGCACGTCGCCCTCGATGAACGGTGGCCGCTTGCCAGTGATCGCGGCGATACGATCGATGACCACCGGAGAACTGTTGCAGAGATTGTCGAGCAGGATCGTGTCGAAGCCGGATTCGATCAGTTCGACGCAGGTGTGCGAGCCGATGTAGCCGGTGCCGCCGGTCAGAAGGATCGTGGGCATTCAACTTCCGTACAGCGGGTTCTCACGCCAGTGTTACGAGATCGCTGTACGGCTTTAGCGCGACATCCGCGGTGAGGAAGCGAAGAGGCTCCGCGATAGCCTGGGCGATCAGGAGACGGTCGAATGGATCGTTATGGAGAGGGGGGAGCCGTGCGACTCCTGCCGCATGCGTGCTCGATACGGGGAGGTCGACAAAGCCGCTCTCTTCGATTGCGGCGACGAGGGCGTCCGGGTCCGCCTTTATTTTTCCGAGGCGGGCCTTGATGGCTACCTCCCAGATGGATGCCGCAGAGACGAACACCGCCTCGGCGTTCTCGATGGTTCGGCGAGCCTGCATTTTGAGCGAGGTGCTCCCGATAACTGCCCACAGGAAGACGTGAGTGTCCAGCAGAAGGCGCATCAGGGGCCTTCGAATGAGGCAAGCGCGCTCGCGGGCAGCGGAGCGTCGAAGTCGCGCGCGATCTGCACCTTGCCCTTCAGCACCCCGAACCGGATGGGCCGCTTGCTGCTTTCCAGTCGCGTGATGCGGACGAGCGGCTTCCCGTTCCGACTGACCACGACGTCCTCGCCCGAGACGACCTTGTCCACCAACTGCGACAGGCGCGTCTTCGCATCGTAGATGTTTACGGTTTCCACTCGGCAAGCCCGGATAGACTAGGTCTGGTCTGATTCTACCGCAACGACGCGGTTGAAGGGAAGCCGTGCATCGGCGCATGCACGGCTTGGATGTCGCGGGGCCCGACAACAGGTCATCGGCGGCGCCGTGCGCGAGCTTGCGAATGAAGTCAGCGGTTGCGGGCGCGACGACGATGGCATCGGCGCCGCGCGAAATCGCGATGTGGCCCATGGCGTTGTCGGCGCCCGATTGCCATAGATCGGACAGGACCGGTCGACCGGAGAGCGCCTGGAATGTCGTTGCCGTGACGAAGCGCGCACCGGCGTCGGTGAGAACCACGTCGACGGTGATGCCGTCCTTGACGAGAAGTCGGACAAGCTCCGCGGATTTGTATGCCGCGATGCCGCCGGTCACGCCGAGCACGACGCGCGACAGCGGCTTGGGCGCCTGCGCGAGCGGGACAGTGTTGTGAGCTTCGTCCATCTAGCCGATGCGTTTCCAGTTGCGGCGAAGTTTACACTGGCTGCCACTCAACCCGTTCGAGGATCTCGGCGAGCCCAGTTCGATGAAATCGGGCGGTGGATTGCTGCCGTTGACACCAGCGCATCAAGCGTATTACGCTCTGATGCATGCGTACGACGTTGACACTCGACAAGGACATTGCGGCCATGGTCGAGCGGTTGCGCAAAACGCGCCGGCAAACCATGAAGGCGCTGATCAATGATGCGTTGCGTCGAGGGCCTGAAGAGCCTCACCGCACCGAATCGCGGTCGCAAGGATTTCGAGACAGAATCGGTCGATCTGGGCCGTTGCCTTGTTCGAAATGTGGACGACATCGCTGAAACGATTGCCGCGCCGAGAGTGAATCGTTTCGATGATCCTGGTCGACGCGAATCTGCTGATCTACGCCACGTCAAGTCGTTCCCGCAGCATGCGCGCGCGCGGGAGTGGCTCGATGCGCGCCTGAGCGGATCGGCCCAAGTCGGGTTGCCATGGCCCAGCCTGCTGGGCTTTTTGCGACTGGTCACCAATCGGCGCGTCTTCGAGCGACCCGAAGCAACGGGTGATGCGTGGCGCCAGGTGCTCGCATGGCTGGAATGCGACGTCGCATGGATTCCGCAACCCACGGACCGGCATCGAGACGTGCTCGGCGGGTTGCTGGCAAAAGTCAATGTTGCCGCGAACCTCATTCCCGATGCTCATCTTGCCGCGCTTGCGATCGAGCACGGCCTGACACTATGTTCGACGGACGGCGATTTTGCTCGTTTCCCCGACCTCCGCTGGCAGGATCCTCTTCAGCATCACGCCTGAGCCGGCGGTTTGCCAGAGCCTTGGTTTCGACAGTGCGTCACGGGTCAACCATACGACCGATGTCGCGCATCTCGCTCTACGATTAGATTGTGACTATGCGGTTTGCCGCGGTGCGCCGGGAGGTACCGGTATCCATCGCAGGCGGTATCTCAGTGGAAATTAGCGGCCGTTAAAGGTACATGACCGATACTATAAATTCACGGGCGACCCAATGAAGACGACGATGGAGTTAACGAAAATCAGTCTCGAGCCTGAGCAGAAGAGAAGCACTTCAGCGAAAGGCGAAAGCAAACGGAACGAAGGTAGCGGAGGAGGTGCGCCGCGCGGTGGACGCCTACCTCGCGGGAATTTCGCCGGAAGATCTTCGGCTGCTCGACGAGGGGACACGCCGCACCGAGCGGCACCTCAAGGAAATGGCCGAGGAGCTCGATCGGGTGAACGCGAAGTTGGATACGGCATTCGCCCAACTGTCGCGCAAGCCGCGCAGGCAGCGGAAAGCCGCGTGAGCGTCATCACCGAAATCTGGATCGCCTGTCCGGTATCGAGGTCGTCAAGGAAAGCTGCGCGACACGGCGCGCGGGTCGAGCAGTGGGCGATTCGGTCGTGGAGCGCGATCGGCAAGTCCAGGATATCGAAGTCGCCGGAATCAGTGCGTATAGAAGCGTTGCCGAAGTCGCAGAACTCAGCCGACAAGCGAGTAGAGGTTGCCAAAGAGCGAGTAGTCGTCGCGCGGGAACGCTGAACTGCACTTTGCGGGGATCCGAATGCCGAGCATCAGCGAATGGCCCGCCAGCGAGCGACCGCGCGAGCGCCTGCTGGCCCAGGGTGCCGCCGCACTGACGGATGCCGAGCTCCTCGCCGTCGTGCTCGGCACGGGCACTTCATCGGCGTCCGCGCTCGACGTTGCGCGCGGCTTGCTCGGCCGGCATCGCGGCTTGGCGGGATTGTTCGGCGAACCGCTGTCGAGGCTCGCCGGTTCGCAGGGCGTCGGGCCGGCCAAGGCGGCGAAGCTCAAGGCGGGCATCGAGCTCGCGCGGCGATTGCTGCGCGAGGAGGTGACGTACGGCAGCGCCCTGACATCGCCGGAAGCGGTGCGCGATTATCTTCGACTCACGCTCGCGTCGTTGCCGCATGAAGCGTTCGTCGTGCTGTTCCTCGACAGCCAGCATCGGCTGCTGGCGGCGGACGAGCTGTTTCGCGGCACGCTCGCGCAGACGAGCGTTTATCCGCGCGAAGTCGTCAAGGCGGCGCTCGCGCGCAACGCGGCGGCCGTCATCTTCGCGCACAACCATCCGTCGGGCGTCGCGGAGCCGTCCCGCGCCGACGAGCTGCTGACCCAGGCGCTCAAGCAGGCGCTCGCGCTGGTCGACATCCGCACACTCGACCACTTCGTCGTGGCGGGACACCGGGTGGTGTCGTTCGCGGAACGTGGGTTGCTGTGAATACGTCTCCGCTCTGAATCTCAAGTGGCAGTTCGGGATTCGCAGGCGTTCCGAACGTCCAACGCCGAAGCAAAAGGAGGCGTACGGGCGCTTCTCCCATACACTTGCCGCGGCGGCGCTGATAGCTGGCGCTGACGATTCTGTTCTCTGAGTCCCGACCGCTGGTGTCGACGGTGCTTCGTATAGCGATCGCACTGGCTGGTGCCCTGCTATTATTTGTCTCGGGCGCCTTATCCTCGAGGAGCGGTGATATGGATGGCTCGCTGTTGATAGGTACAGTGATCGCCGTCCGTCATCTTCGTATGGGCCGCGGTCCATCTATCTGTGATGGCGAGAAGAACGGCGCGACCGCGATGCGGACCATTCTTCGGACGTGATCCGCGCGGGCGCGTCAAGTGACGCAATCTGGCCTAACCGCTTGATCCTTCCGGCGTTTTGGCTCATAATAACCGGCTTTGCTGCGGCACCAACCAAACGCATTTCGAGGAGCGAGCGATGGCTCGAGTCTGCCAGGTCACCGGAAAAGCCCCGATGGTGGGCAACAACGTTTCACACGCCAACAACAAGACCAAGCGGCGTTTCATGCCCAACCTGCAACGGCGCCGGTTCTGGGTGGAAAGCGAGAACCGCTGGATCAGCCTGCGGCTCACCAATGCCGGGCTGCGCACGATCGACAAGAACGGCATCGACGCCGTCCTGGCCGATCTGCGTTCGCGCGGCGAACACGTCTAAGCGCGAACGGAGAACATCATGCCCCGCGACAAGATCAAGCTCGAATCGTCGGCCGGTACCGGCCACTTCTACACGACGTCCAAGAACAAGAAGAACATGCCCGACAAGATGGAGATCATGAAATTCGATCCCGTCGCGCGCAAGCACGTCAAGTACAAGGAAACGAAGCTGAAGTAACCCGCTGCAATCTCGACGAGAAGCCCGCCTGAGTGCGGGTTTTTTGTTGTTCGCAGCGCGGATGATGGTGTAACGTCCCTATAACTCGATCACCTGGGACGGCGCGATGAAAACCGCAATCCGCAAGATGGGTAATTCCCAAGGCGTCATCATTCCGAAGCCATTGCTGGCTCAAGCGGGCCTGGAAAACGAGGCCGAAATGACCGTCGAGAAGGGCTGCATCGTTCTTCGTCGGCCGCTCACCGACCTGCGCGAGGGATGGGCGGACGCCAGCAGGAAGATCGCCGAACAGAGCGACGACGCGTTGATATGGCCCGATTTTCCCAGTGAATCCGAGGCGCACCTTCGATGGTAGTCACGCACGGGGAAATCTGGCTCGCGCTCGGTCCGGCGCTCGCCGCACCAGGACCGGTATTCGCTGACTGATTGCGTTACGCGCGGCGACAAAAAAGCCCGTGATTGGCACGGGCTTTTTTGCCGGATAGGAAAGACCGACTACGCGTATCGCTTGAGCTGCATCGAGAACTGCGCAAGCGGCGGGATGCCGGACGATTCTGCCCGATGGCACCAGTCCTGCAGGCGCGCGAGCAATTGCTCGGACGACTCCGTCGAGCGGCCCCATAGCAACGCCAGCTCCTGGCGCATGTGGTAGATCTGCTGCAACACCTTGCTCTGGTCGAGCGCGGGTGCGAGCCGGGCGCGCTCGGCTTCCGTCAGCACATGCTCGTCCGCGGCGAGCCAGCGCTTGACGCGCCGCAGGCTCGGCAGGTCGATGTGACCATGACGGGCGCGCAGCGACGCGAATTCAGCGGCGCAGGCGGTCTTCAGCGACTTGGCGTAGCTGGTTGCCACCGCGTAGCGATGCGTGATGATCGCCTGCAGCGTCGCAAGATCCGGAGCCGCCTTGGCGCGCTCGAGCCTGATTTGCGGCGCGACCTTGCGCACCGTCGCAAGTCCCAGGCTCTCCAGAATGCGGATGTACATCCAGCCGATATCGAACTCGTACCAGCGCGACGAGAGCTTGGCGGACGTGCCGTAGGCGTGGTGATTGTTGTGCAGCTCTTCGCCGCCGATGATGATGCCCCAGGGAACGATGTTCGTCGATGCGTCGTTGCAGGCGAAATTGCGATAGCCCCAGTAGTGGCCGATGCCGTTGATGATGCCGGCCGCCGTGACCGGAATCCACATCATCTGCACGGCCCAGATCGTTGCGCCGATCGGTCCGAAAAGCGCCAGGTTGATCACCAGCATTACGCCGACGCCCTGCCAGGAAAAGCGGCTGTAGAGATTGCGCTCGATCCAGTCGTCGGGCGTGCCGTGACCATAGTTGGCGAGCGTTTCTGCGTTCTTCGCTTCGCCGCGATACAGTTCGGCGCCCTGAAGCAGCACGGTCCGGATGCCGCGCGTTTGCGGGCTGTGCGGGTCTTCGTCGGTTTCGACCTTGGCGTGGTGCTTGCGATGGATGGCAACCCATTCCTTCGTGACCATGCCGGTGGTGAGCCAGAGCCAGAAGCGAAAGAAATGCGAGACAACTGGATGCAGATCGAGTCCGCGATGCGCCTGGCTGCGATGCAGGAAAATGGTGACGCAGGCGATCGTGATGTGGGTCAGAACCAGCGCGATCACGACATAGCCCCACCATGGCAGCGGGAAAAGGCCGTAGGCGGCGAGGGCGAGTAAATCCGGGGTCATTGCATATCCGTTAAAAATCAGGGTCGATCGAGCCGCGGTGTGTCCTGCGGCGGGGACGTTAGGCGCATTGTACGCGAGCACCGGTCGCCACGATATGGCGCCGAGCCGGGCATATTGCAAGGACGCTGCCGCCCGGTCGCGCTTGGACCGGCGTGCAGCGCGAGAGTGCGGTTCTCGTCAACTGCCGGGTCGCGAAAATCGCGTCAGGCGCTTCCGTTATTTTCTTCCTGATTGAATTTCATCAGCTTCCGCCTCCGCAAGATCAGCACTCGTTTTCAACGCCTCGGCCTCCTCCGTGAGTTGCTCGGCGAGAAGAGCTTTGGCAGCCCGGCGCTTTCTGGCGGCGAGCGCGCGGAGCCCTTCAATACGGGTGAGTTGCTCCTTGGTCAGTGGCGGCGGAGTGGGTATCCCCTCCGCGGGTAACAATGGGCGCGTGGCGCGGGTGTGGATGCTGATCATGCCGGCCGCGACGAGATTTTCGAGCGCATGCCATGTCGAGGCATCGAGGATTTGGAGGGTGGGTTTGTCGCCGCGCCATTCGATCTCACGGAAAAGGTCGTCGACGCGCGGACGGTCGGCACCGTCTTGGAGAACACACATGAGGATCGGCGTCGGCGAGCCGGGGACCCAGGTCTCGTCGCAATGGGCGAGGCGGTTTCCGAGAACCGCCTTGGCACGGGAGGCAAAATGCGCAGCGGGATCGGCAGGCGGGGCCTTTGCCGAAGCTCCCTCCGCCGGCACGGACGACATCACTTGATCGAGGCGTTTGAGGAACGCCTGGCGGCCACTCCTGAGCTTGATGTCGGCGAGATCGCCGGTGCCGTCGAGGACGCCCTGGGCGAGTTCCATCTTCTGGGAAAGCGAGGCAAGCATGCCGTGCTCGATCGTGTTCTCGGCCACGAGGTTGACGACCGTGACTGGGAGGAGCTGGTTTTTCCGCCAGGCGCGGGCGATCCGCTGCTCGAGTTTGGCGGGGTTCCACGGAAGGTCGCAATTGATGACGACGCTGGCATTCTGAAGGTTGAGTCCGACGCCGCCCGAGTCGGTGCTGAGGAAAAGCCGGCAGTCCGGGTCTTGGCGGAAAGCGAGGATCTCGGCGCGGCGCTGCTTTTGCGGGACGCTGCCGGTGTGCCAGGCGTAGCCGATGCGGTTCTTCTCCGCCCATTCGCGAACGCGTTCCAGCATGCCAATCCATTCCGAGAAGATGATGATCTTCACATCGGGATCCGCCAGGCATTCGTCCAGGACGCGCGCGAGCTCGTCGAGCTTCGGGCAATCGCGCGAGGGATTGTTCTTCATGATGCCCGGCGAGTCGCAGATCATGCGCATCATGTTGAGCAGGATCATCAGGAGGTCTTGCTGTTTCGGCGTGAGAGGGCGGCGCATCGAGATGGCCACGAGCTCGGCTACCTGCTTCTGGATGGCCGAGTATTCGTCGCGCATCGCCGGGGTGAGGGCGACGAAGTGATTGCGGTCGGTGCGGTCGGGGAGCTCGGTTTCTACGTCAGCCTTGCGGCGGCGAATGAGGATCGGTCGCACCCGTTCGCGCAGTTTGTCGAGGTTTTTGTAGCCCGACGGACGGCCTTTCTCGTCCAGTTGGTAATACTCGCGGTTGAACCGGAACAGCGGACCGAGGATCGCGGGATCGAGAAAATCGACGATTGAGCGGAGCTCGTCGATCCGATTTTCGATCGGGGTGCCGGTCAACACGAACGCATAGCGGCTTTCGAGTCGCTTGACCGCCTGGGCGGTTTTCGTCGACCAGTTCTTGATTCGCTGGGCCTCATCGAGAATGACGATGTCCGGACGGAGCCGCGCATTGATGTCGAGGCTGTCGGCGACGATTTGTTCGTAATTCGCGATCGTGAAAAACGCGGCATCCGTGTCGCTGTACATCTGCGACCGGAGGGCGCGCCCGCCGAAGACGAGACGCAGCGGCAGGCCGGTGAATTTCCTGATTTGCTCCTCCCATTCGGCCTTCAGCGAAGCGGGTGTGACGATCAGGACGCGCCGCGCCTTGCCGAGGTGGTGGAGAAGTGCGCACGCAGCGATCGCCTGGATGGTTTTTCCGAGACCCATCTCGTCGGCGAGAAGGGCGCGCTCGTTGAAGGCAAGGTGCAGCATGCCTTCGCGCTGGTAGGGAAAAAGTGGACTGCGCGTGATGTGTTCCGGATGGCTGCCATTCGCAACGCCGGCTTCGTATTCGCGGCGGCTGATGATCCGGTCGTGCTCGCGGGACCGGGCCTCGATCCAGGGATCTACATCCTGCGAAATCCGCAGGGACTGGCTGCGGGAGGCCCGGATCTCCTCGAGCAAATCCGTGGGTTCCAACCCTTCCAGCTGCAGCCTGTCGCTGCCGAAGCGCGCGCGCAGACTGGGCGGCAGCTTCTCAGCGTTGCGCTCGAGGCGCAGGCGGCCCGCAGCAGCGTCCGGAACGATGTCCACGCGCGATGACGAGACCCGCAGCGCGGCTTTGAATTCCGCGCGGTGACGACGGGCAAGCTGGAGGAGGATGGCCTCGATGTGCTTGCAGGTGCCGAGCCCGTTGATGCGGAAATCCGTACAGGTGCAGGAAAACTGGTGCAATGCGACATCGCGAATCTCGGCGCGATAGGTCATGCCGCTCGGCGATTGGACTGCAAAATTCGAGAAGATCGGATGCACGGGATCGAGGTTCGTGATCCGATGGCGTTCCTCGCGGGCGCGGAGCTTCCGCTTCGCGAGTTCGTCCGCATCGGTCGTGCGCCAATCGGTGGGGGGAGGCAACGCGGGGCCGGGCGCGGCGGCCTTGCGTACGGCTTTTTTTGGCTTCATGGAAAAAAGTTGTCAGTCACGCGAGCCCGAGCGTTGGAGTTTCGCGCGGCCCGGCTCGCACCGCCCGACGTCGCTCGTGGAGCATCGGACATCAGACCAAGCGGGGTTTCAGGGGGCGAGCTTCGCCTGCCATGGCGGCGAATTTCCGCCTCCCGACATTCGAACAACGTCAGACGATTTCCGCGGTGTGTCGTTTTCCGATGCGAGGCCCTTTGGTGGGCTGCTTCTCTTGGCCTCGGCGTTCTGCAATCTGCTCGATGATCACGGGCGGGCGGTTGGGAAACGTGGCGACTAGGTCGAGCTTCCCACCCATGGCTTCGACATAGCGTTTGAGGGTTGAAAGCAGCATGTCGCTTCGCTGCTCCAGGCGAGAGATGGTGTCCTGTCCCACGCCGAGAGTAGTAGTAAGCTCCTCCTGCGTCCGCTCGACGGCATGACGCAGGTCTTTGAGGGTCGCGAGTTCCGCCGCCCGTTGTTCCACTTTCGCACGGCGCTTGGCGGGCAGCTTGGCAAGCACTTGTTCAAGATTTCTTGGCATGTCGTTTTTCCTTTCGTGCGGCAGCGGCTGCCAGCGAGGTCCAAATGAGTGTCGAAACGAGCGTCGGCGAGACTGATGGCCGTTTGTAAGGACATTAATCCATATGGATGCAAGACCATATGCAAAGGGCTTCACCGGATGCATTGTCGTGTCCGCGCCGGCACGAAATCTTCACCTTCCCGAAGGTCCCGTTTCAATCCCGCCCCCGAGCTGCACGTCGCGCTGTGGGAACGGAATCCGGATGCCGTTTTCGGCAAACGCCTTCAGGATCGCCCGGTTCAGCGCGCTCTTCAGGCTCTCCTGTCCGTTCTGCGCGTCGTTGATCCACACTGCCAATTCCAGCCCGATGCCGCTGTCCGCCAGACCGGTGACGTAGGCCGTCGGGGGATGATCGCCGCCCAGCACCCGCGGCTCACGCAGGCCGATGTCGGTCAGCAGCGACAGCGCCTTATCGACGTCGCTGTCGTAGGAAACGCGAACTTGCACGGCAATGCGAATTTCGTGCGACGTGTGCTTGTGCGAGTGATTGAGCACGGTCGTCGTGACCAGCGTCTCGTTCGGGACGATCGCCTCGAGGCCGTCGGCGCTGCGCACGACGACGATAGCGCGACGTCACTTTCGACACCACGCCGGTCTTGTTGTCGACGGTGACTCAGGTCGCCGAGGCGGATCGAGCGGTCGAGCAGGATCGTGAAGCCGGCGATGTAGTTCGCCGCGAGCTTCTGCAGGCCGAGCCCGATGCCGACGCCGAGCGCGCCGCCGAAGACCGTCAGCAGCGTCAGGTCGAAGCCGATCGGCTGCAGCGCGATCAGCACGCCGACGACGATCAGCATCGCGTGGATGAATCGCGCCAGGGCCGCGCGGAGGTTCGCGTCGAGATGCGTGGCGAGTGCGAGCCGCTGCTCGATCAGGCCGGAGATCCACAGCGTCAGCACCAGCGTGAGCGACGACGACGCCAAAGCCCTCGAGGATCGTCAGCACCGATATCCGCGTCTTGCCGAGCGGCAGGACGATCGCGTCGAGCGCCGCGGCGATCTCGGGCAGCACGCCGAGGAAGTACAGCAGTGCGAGGCCCCAGATCGTCGTGCCGATCGCCACTTCGGATGCGCGGCAGCCACGCCTGCGACGGGAACAGGCGGCGCAGCCCGTAGACGAGCACGCGGATGACCGCGAGCGCCAGCAGGATCGGCGTCGCGATGGCGAGGAAGAACGGCTGCCCGACGTAGCGGCGCCATGCGACGGACGCCGATGTAGGTCAGCGCCAGCGCGAGCAGCGGAAACGCGATGCGCACGAAGCTGCCCGACAGGCGCACGCGCAGCCGCGCTTCGGTCGCGCACGCTTGTCGATCCGGCGATCGATCGCCCACGCGAGGCCGACGCACAGCAGCGCGACCAGCGAGCTCGAGCCAGCCGCGCGTCGAGGCGAGCGCGATCCTGCAGGCGGCTGAAGTCGATCGGCGTGATCATCGAGGGTCGGAGTATCGAGCGCGACTTCGGTTCGACTCCCGACCCGCAATCAACTAACGCCTTCCGCTCCAGCACCGCCGCGAAGAAGCCGTCGCAGCCGTGCAGGTGCGGCAGCAGCCGCAGTCGCGCGCCGGTGTCGAGCGGCACGCTCGCCTGCGCCAGCAGCGACGCCGTATCGCGCTCGGTGAACGCGTCGTGCGCGCCGAGAAACGCGTCGACGATCGCGTCGTTCTCCTCGGGCAGCACGCTGCACGTCGCATAGACGAGGCGGCCGCCCGGCTTCACGAGCGTCGGACGCAGCCGCGAGGATGCGCGCCTGCTTCGCGGCGAGCTCGGCGAGGTCCCGCGGCGTCTGGCGCCACTTGAGGTCGGGATTGCGCCGCAGCGTGCCGAAGCCCGTGCACGGCGCATCGACCAGCACGCGATCGATCTTGCCCGCGAGCCGCTTGACCTTGGCGTCGCGCTCGTGCGCGATCACCTGCGGATGCACGTTGGAAAGCCCCGAGCGCGCAAGCCGCGGCGTCAACCGCTGCAAGCGTTTGGCACGCACGTCGAATGCATAGAGCCGGCCCTGCGAGCGCATCAGCGCGCCGAGCAGCAGCGTCTTGCCGCCGGCGCCCGCGCAGAAATCGACGACCATGTCGGTGCGCCGCGGCGCGACCAGCACGCCGATCAGCTGGCTGCCCTCGTCCTGCACTTCGAGGCGGCCATCGACGAACCACGGATGGCGCGCGAGCGATGGCCGGCCGTCGATGCGCAGGCCGTTCGGCGCATAGGGCGTCGGCGCAACCGGCAAGTCCTTCGGCGGACAAGCGCGGCGAGTGCCGCGTCGCGCGTCGTCTTCATGATGTTCGCGCGCAGGTCGAGCGGCGCGGGCGTCTGCCAGCTCCGCGTCAGCGCCGCGCGCGCGTCGTCGCCGTACACGTCGCCCAGCCGCTCCCACAGCCAGTCGGGAACGTCGGCGGCGACCGCGGGCGGCAGCGGATCGTGGAGGCGACCCTTGAATTCGGCGAGCCAGCGCGCGTCGCCCGCATTGATGACGGGTTCGAGCTCGCGCACCGAATGCCCGAAGTCGCGCACCGCCACCGCGAGCGCGAGATGGCGCGGCAACGTGCTTTCCGCCAGCGCTTCGAGCGAGCGCTTGCGTCGCAGGTACGCGAACGCGCCGTCGGAAAGCCACGCGCGATCGCGCACGCCCATTTCGGGATGCTCGCGAAAGAACGCGCTCAAGCGCCGCGTCGGCCGGCATGTCGAGACGCGCAACGCGCTCGATCGCGGCGGCGAGCGCCGCGAGCTGGTTGCGGCGCAGCGTCATTGGCCGCGCAAGTCCTCGGCGCGGATCGGCGGCATCATCGGGCTCCCCGGCATGCCGTAGGTGATGTCGTCCACGGTGGAGGGATTCGCATTGGCGGGCTCCGACGCGGCCTCCGGATCGTTCGCATCCGCTGAAGATCCGTCCGCATCGTTGCCGTCGACGCGAATCGAGTCGAGCAGCACTTCGAGCGTGCCGCGCGACGTGCGCGTGACGCGCATCTTGATCGGGATGTAGTGCAGCGACGGCGCGAGCCAGAACCACGCATCCGTCTTGCCGTCGTCGCTGCGGCGATGCCAGCGCTCGGTCGCGATCTCGCCGCGCGGCCACGTGATCGTCTCCTCGGCCTCGCAGCGTGAGCGTGTAGCGCGCGACCCGGCGCGTCGTCGCCACGCTGAACGTCTGGTCGCGCTTTGCCGGGCGGCGAGAAGTAGGGCTGCCACAGGATCGTCAGCGGATCGAACGTCGGCGGCTCGAGCTGCGCCGTCGCGCCGTCGTGCAGGACCACATTGCCCGCATCCCAGTCGAAGAACGCCACTTCGCGCCGATTCGAGCTGCCGCGCTCGACGGCGAATTCGTACGGGCGCAAGCCGTTCGGCGTGATGCGGCCGTGGCTTTCGACCTTGCCCGTTCCGCGCACGATCAGCGCGGCGAGTCCGCGCGCCTGGCCGACGGTCGAGATCCGGTAGCGATCGCCCGCGTGCTCGAAGCGATAGGTCGCATCGCCGATCATGAAGCCCTGCGTGCCGAGGAACACCTTGTATGCGAGGTCGACGCGCGGCGGCAGCACGACGGGCGGCGGCACCTGCTCGCTGGCCGCCGTCGACTCGGCCGTGCTCGACGCGGGGGCGACGGATGTCTCGTCGCGCGTTTGCACTCGAAGTGCCGCTGCCTGCCGTGGCGGTCGCGTCTTCAGTGGGTGGCGCCGTCGCGTCCGGTGTAACGGTGGGTGCAGCGACCGGCGGCCGTGGAGTCGCACGGCGGGCGCTTGGGCTTGGGCGCCGCCTTCGGGATCGGCGCCGGCTCCACGCTCGGCACGGGGGGCGGCGGCATCTCGGTCAGCGTCGCCGTCAGCACCGTGCCCTCGGGGACCGTCGTCGTGTCGACCGGCCACAGCGTCCATGCCATGTGCATGACGATCGACAGCGCAAGCGCGACGAGCAGCGCCTTGCGCACACGCGGCGGGCGCGCCATTGCCCGCCGTCGTTGTTGCCGATCCCTGTGTCGATGAAAGGGTCGCCATCGGAAGGATGACCGGCGCGCTGCGCGCGGAGTTCGAACGCGGTCATCGTTCGCATCATCGTTGCGACGACGCGATCACGCGCACGCGGCCGTCGTCGAGCACGATGCGTCCCTCGCAAAACCAGCCGACCACTTCCGGCAGCAGCCGATGCTCCTGCTCGAGCACGCGCGCCGCGAGCGACGCCGGCGTCGTCGCCGGGCAGCACCGGCACTTCGGCCTGCGCGACGATCGGTCCGCCGTCGACGTCGGGCGTGACGAAATGCACGGTGCAGCCGTGTCGCGCGCGCCGTCGGCGAGCGCGCGGCGATGCGTATCGGTGCCGGGATACGCGGGCAGCAGCGACGGATGGATGTTCAGCATCCGGCCCTCGTAGCGCTGCACGAACTCGGCGCCGAGAATGCGCATGAAGCCCGCGAGCACGATGAGGTCCGGTTCGCTGCGATCGATCGCGTCGGCAAGCGCCGCGTCGAACGCAGCGCGCGATGCGAACGCGCGATGGTCGACGACCGCCGTCGCGATGCCGTGTTGCCGCGGCGTAATCGAGTCCCGCCGCGTCCGGACGGTTGCTGATCACCTGCGTCACCGCGCCTTCGAACCGTCCGGCGCGCGCGGCTGCGATCAGCGCGGCCATGTTCGAGCCGCGTCCCGAGATCAGGATCGTGATGCGCGCAAGCGCCATCGGCGGTTCATGTCGTGATGCGGACAGGACGAGCCGGCGCGATGCGTCGCCCGGCGCGTGTGCGTCGTCAATCCATCAGGCGACGATCGCGTGCGGCGCGCCGTCGGCACGCGCGACGATCTCGCCGATGTCGAATGCCTGCTCGCCGGCGGCGTTCAGCGCGTCGATCGGTCGCTCGCGCATCGCTCGCCGCAACGACGATCACCATGCCGATGCCGCAGTTGAAGACGCGATGCATCTCGTCGTCGGCGACGTTGCCCTGCGCCTGCAGCCAGTCGAAGACCGGCGGCCGCGGCCAGCTTGCGCGTGCAAGGCGCGCCTGTACGTGATCGGGCAGCATCCGCGGCACGTTGAGCACGAGCCCGCCGCCGGTGATGTGCGCCATGCCCTTGATGCGCACGCGCTTCGCCAGCGCGAGCACCGGCTTCACGTAGATGCGCGTCGGGGCGAGCAGCGCGTCGCCGAGCGTGGTCGGCGAGCTGCGAATCGAACGGCTGGCGCAGGTCGGCGTTCGCGACGTCGACGATGCGGCGGATCAGCGAAAAGCCGTTCGAGTGCGGACCGCTCGACGCGATGCCGAGCAACGCGGTCGCCTGCGGCGATGTTCGCGGCCGTCGATGATCGTCGCTCTTTTCGACGACGCCGACGGCGAATCCCGCGAGGTCGTACTCGCCGGCGGGAAACGTGCCCGGGATGCTCGGCCGTCTCGCCGCCGATCAGCGCGCAACCCGCGAGCTCGCAGCCGTGCGCGATGCCCTTGATCACGTCGGCGGCGACGTCGACGTCGAGTCGCTCGCAGACGAAGTAGTCGAGGAAGAACAGCGGCTCCGCGCCCTGCACGAGGATGTCGTTGACGCTCATCGCGACGAGGTCGATGCCGATCGTGTCGTGGCGGCCGAGCCGTGCGCGAGCTCGAGCTTCGTGCCGACGCCGTCGGTTCCGGCGACGAGCACCGGCTCGCGGAAGCGCTTGCCGATTTCGATCAGCGCGCCGAAGCCGCCGATGCCGGCGAGCACTTCCGGGCGCATCGTTCGCTTGGCGTATGGCTTGATCCGTTCGACGAGCGCATCGCCGGCGTCGATGTCGACGCCGGAGTCGCGATACGAAAGGGGCACGGACGGCGAACGGGAAGGCACAATGGGGTAAAGTGCAGCGTTTTTTAAGCCCGCGATTCTACTCTGAGTGAACGAGCCCCGTCCGCCTGCGCTGCCCGTCGATCGGGACACCGATCCGATCGAAGGCATCGGTGTCGCCACCGAAGCGCATCGCGAATCGCTCGGGGGGATGGACGAGCGCATCGAAGCGGCCAGCGATAGCATCGCGGCGCCGCCACCGCGGCGGCGCCATCCGCTGGAGCCGAAGCATTACCTGTGGGTTGTCGGCGCCGCACTCGTCATATTCTTCGCGCTGCGCTGGCTCGGTCCGGTGCTGACGCCGTTCCTGATCGGCGCGATCTTCGCTTACCTCGGCACGCCGCTCGTCGACCGTGCGCAAAGGCGCGCGCGTCCCGCGCGCGTGGTCGACGCTGCTCGTGATCCTGTTGATCGGCCTGCTGGTGGCGGCGCTCTTCTTCGTGCTGATCCCGCTGGTGCAGAGCGAGGTCGCGTCGATCACGCGGCGCGTGCCGGATCTCTTCGCGCAGTTGACCAATCGCGTCGCGCCGGTGCTGCAGGAGAAGTTCGGCATCACGCTTTCGCTCGATTTCGAATCGATCCGCGAGTTCATCACCGAAAACGCGGAGCAGGCGCGCGCCCTGTCGGTGCGACTGCTGTCGAGCGTCAAGACCGGCGGCGCAATCGTGCTGACGCTGATCGTCAATCTCGCGTTGATTCCCGTCGTGATGTTCTACCTGCTGCGCGACTGGAACATGATCGTCGATCGCGTCGACGATCTGCTGCCCCTGCGCTGGCGGCCGAAAGTGCGCACGGTCGCGCGCGAGGTGGATGGCGTGCTCGCCGAATTCCTGCATGGCCAGTTGCTCGTGATGGTGGCGCTCGCGATCTATTACGCGATCGGCCTGTCGCTGGCGCGCCTCGACCACGCGCTTGCGATCGGCATTCTCACCGGCCTGCTGGTGTTCATCCCGTACGTGGGCTTCGGCCTCGGGTTCCTGCTCGGCCTGATGGCTGCGCGTGCTGCAATGGCACGGATGGCCCGGTTTCCTGGCGGTGATGGCGGTTTACGGCATCGGGCAGTTGCTGGAAAACTACGTGCTGGTGCCGTTTCTCGTCGGCGATCGCATCGGTCTGCATCCGCTCGCGGTGATCTTCGCGCTGCTCGCATTCGGCGAATTGTTCGGCTTCGCAGGCGTGCTGATGGCGTTGCCCGTGTCCGCTGCGCTGCTGGTCGGCCTGCGGCACTTGCGCGCGGCCTACGTCGCATCGCCCGTGTACCAGGAAGATTGACGGCATACCGTGCAGCATGAGCAGCTCGTTCTCGACCTGACGCCCGCCGAACCGCCGACGTTCGACAATTTCGTCGCGGGAGCTAACAGCGAGGCCATTGCCGCGCTGACCGCGCTCACCAACGGCACGTCGCACGAAAACGGCGTGCTGTTGTGGGGCGCGGGCGGCGCGGGAAAGTCGCACCTGCTGCAGGCGGCCGCATTCGCGGCGCAAGCGCTGATGCGCCCGGTCGTGCAATGCGCGACGCCGCGCGACGCGCCGGCGCCGTCGGAGATGCCGCTCGCCGCGCTGTTGATCGTCGACCGAATCGACGGCGCCGACGCAGACGAGCAGGGACGCCTGTTCACGCTGCTCAATTCGCTGGCCGCGCAGCGCTGGACAGTGGCTGGCGGCCGCCGCGGCGCCGCCGGCGCGGCTCGCATTGCGCGACGACTTGCGGACGCGGCTTGCGTTGGGTCTCGTCTTCGAAATCGTTCCGCTCGCCGACGCCGACAAGGCGCAGGCGCTGGCTGCCTATGCCCGCGAGCGGGGCTTCCGGCTTTCCGACGACGTCATCGCGTACCTGCTGGCCCACGGGCGGCGCGACATGCCGAGTCTGGTCGCGACGCTGGCCGCGCTCGACCGGCATTCGCTGGCGATCCAGCGCGGCATCACCGTCCCCCTGCTGCGCAACTGGCTGCAGCGCGATCTGGGCTTGTCGCGTTGAGGCGTGGCTGCTGTCGCCGCCCGGCGACGCGCGCTTGCCCTAAACCGTTGAACCGGCGGCGCTTATCGGCCTCGCCGCCCGCCGCCCGCTGTCAACGCCGTTGCCATAAGCGGCGTTAATGGCCTCGACGCGGGATTCCGGCGTCTTTTTCCAGGTTTGATGAGGACATCCCCACACGCGTGCCGCCGGCGTCGAATGCAAAAAGCGGTGAAAATGAAGTAGCCCCTTAGTCCAACTCCATCTCCATTAGGAACCACATGAACAAGCTGCTTGCCATGCTGATTGCCGGCGCGTTCGCCGTTACCACGACCGCCGCGATCGCCCAGGCCGCCGCGCCTGCGCCCGCCCCGTCGATGAAGTCCGACGATTCGATGAAGCACGACGCCACGAAGAAGTCGACCAAGAAGACGAAGAAGACCGCCGCCACCAAGGAAAAGGCGGCGAAGGATTCGACGTCGGCGATGAAGTCGTCGAGCCCGAGCGCGGCCACCAAGGCCACTCCGGCGACGCCCGCCACGCCGGCGACGTCCGGCATGAAGGCCACATCTGCGACTCCGGCAACGCCTGCGACGCCCTCGACCAGTGCGATGAAGTCGGATGCAATGAAGTCGGACAAGGCCAAGGACGCGAAGACCAAGTAACGCGTTTCATGGCGGTACACGAAGGCAGGGCGCAATGCCCTGCCTTTTTTTCGGGTGCGTCGGGCCCGCATATTGCGGCAGATATCATCCATCTCCTTTGCACTGGGTGTCGTTGCCAGCCGATTCATGAACGAAACCGTCCGTCCTGCCATTACCGTCGCCACGATCGTCGAGCGCGACGGCCGCTTCCTGCTGGTCGAGGAGGAAACGCGCAGCGGCTTGCGCCTGAACCAGCCGGCGGGCCATGTCGAGGCTGGCGAGTCGATCGTTTCGGCGGCCGCGCGCGAAACGCTCGAGGAAGCGGCGTGGCGCGTCGATCCGACGGCGCTGGTCGGCGTCTATCAATGGGGATCGCCCGACAACGGCACGACGTTCGTGCGCTTCACGTTCGCGGCGGCGCCGCTCGCGCACGAGCCGGCGCGCCGTCTCGATACGGGCATCGTCCGGGCGTTGTGGCTGAATTACGAGGACATCGCGGCGCGGCAGCGACGTGCATCGCAGCCCGCTCGTGCTGCGTTGCCTCGACGACTATCGCGCCGGCCGGCGCTGGCCGCTCGGCCTGATCGCCGATCTTTGATGCTGCACCGGGGAGGTCGGAGGTTTTGATGGGACGCCGCGAACGCGTCGTCGTCGGCATGTCCGGGCGGCGTCGACTCGTCGGTCGCCGCGTGGCTGCTGAAGCAGCAGGGCTACGACGTCGTCGGCGTCTTCATGAAGAACTGGGAAGACGACGACACCGACGAATACTGCACGTCGCGCGAGGATCTCGTCGATGCCGCGGCCGTGGCCGACGTGATCGGCATCGAGCTCGAAGCCGTCAACTTCGCCGCCGAATATCGCGAGCGCGTGTTCGCGCATTTCCTGCGCGATTACGCGGCAGGCCGCACGCCCAATCCCGACGTGCTGTGCAACAGCGAGATCAAGTTTCGCGCGTTCCTCGATCATGCGCTGGCCCTTGGCGCCGATCGCATCGCGACCGGGCATTACGCGCGCGTGCGGCAGGCGTCGTCAGGCGCGACGCGAATTGCTGAAGGCGGTCGACGCGATCGAAGGACCAGACGCTATTTCCTGCATCGGCTGACGCAGGAGCAGCTCGCGCCGGTGCTGTTTCCGCTCGGCGAGATGACGAAGCGCGACGTGCGCGCGATCGCGCAGGCGCGAAGGCATCCCGACGTACGGCAAGCAGGACTCGACCGGGATCTGCTTCATCGGCGAGCGGCCGTTCCGCGATTTCCTCGCGCGCTACCTGCCGCGCGCGCCGGGTCCGATCGTCACGGCCGACGGCGCGACGGTCGGCCGCCACGATGGGCTCGCGTATTACACGATCGGGCAGCGGCAGGGGCTTGGGCATCGGCGGCACGCGCGACGGCGAGCGACGCGCCGTGGTTCGTCGCCGGGCAAGGACGTTGCGCGCAATGCGCTGATCGTGGTGCAGGGGCACGAGCATCCGCTGCTGTATCGGCGCGACGTCGACGCGGTCGACATGCACTGGATCGCGGGCGCTGCGCCCGCGTTGCCGGCGCGGCTCGGCCGCGAAGACGCGCTACCGGATGCCGGATGCGGCGTGCGAGGTTCGATTCGACGATGCGGGCCGCGTCAACGCCGCGTTCGACGCGCCGCAATGGGCGCCGACGCCGGGGCAGTATCTCGTGCTCTACGACGGCGACGTGTGCCTGGGCGGCGGGGTGATCGATACGCCGCTGCTTCCGCCGACGCCCGATCCCGCAAATGTCGAAGACGCGCTGCAGGCGCACTGATAACGCGCGAAGCGGCGCGAGCGCACATGTCCGCGGGTGCAGCAGTCGCAAGACAACGGCGTCGCGTCAGCCTCGGATCGGCTGGCGGACGCGCTTCGTCAGGCGTCGAACGGATGTTCGGTCCCACATGTCAAGATCTGGTGCTCGGCGTTGACGTCGAGCCTGAACCTTCTTCACGATGCTTTCACGTTTCGACCAGCGCATCGAGGCTAAGCAAACTGAATCCCGGAGCGAAAATGGACGAACGACACGAACTCGGCGCGGATGAGCTCTACCGTAGGCGATTGCGCTTCCGGTGTACGAGCTGAAGGATGCGGCGCGCTACGCGCGGGTGACTACACAGACCGTCCGCAACTGGCAACGGCAAGCGGCGAACGGCTGCCGCGTCCTTGCGCATCGGGAATCTGGCGCGGCCCTGTCATACCTGCAACTTCAGGAGCTCGCGATCGTCGCTACGATGCGGGAATTGCGCGTTGAGCTTCGCGAGATCCGCCTTGCCCGTGACTATCTCAGCGAACGCCTTGGCGCCGAATTTCCATTCGCCGTGCAGCGCGTGAAGACCGATGGTCAGAACATCCTCATGGATGGCGTCGAAGGCATCGGCAATGAGGAGGTCCAATTGCTGGTGGTCAACAAGGGGGGCCAGCACGCGTGGAATCACATGTTGATCCAGCGCTTCGAAGAGTTCGACTACATCCAGGACCTGGCATTGCGTTGGCACATAGCCGGCAAAACGACGCCGGTCCTGATCGACCCCCGAATATCCTTTGGCGCCCCCATGGTGAAGGGCGTCGCGACCTGGGTGCTTAGCGGCCGATGGTCCGCTGGCGAGTCGATCACCGAGATTGCCTACGACTTCTCGCTCAAAGAGGACGAAGTGCGCGAAGGTCTTATGTTCGAGGGTATCGATCCATCGGCCCGGCGTGAGCAGACGGCCGTGGCAACCTGATCCTATATTTCGACCGGTCGGTCGGAAGAGCGATCCCGGAGGCGCTCCGCCTGCGCGGGATGCACAATGTTTTGCATCATCACATCGAATGGGCGAAGGCGGGCGTTCCTGCGTCCGCGCCGAGGCCTTCTGTTTTCGCGCCCGAGGAACTCGATGACGTCTGGGTGCATTTTGTGCTGAGCGTGGGTGGATTGTCTTCGGAAAAGACTACCGTTGGCATCGGGAGCCAGCGGTGATCGAGGCGATTCGTCAGCATTCGGTCCGCGCGTTCTACCTTTGGGGCGGAAGTGCGCCGAAGTGGGAAATGATGCGATCGTTCGCGCACGCGTACCCGCGAATCATTGAGCAAGCCGCGGCCCCCGGACCATTCATTTTTCGTGTCTCAGAGAAGGGGCGGCTACATGCCGTTCCTCTTGACGGCGCGGTCAAGCAGCAACGCAAGCGGCGGTCAACTGACGCGTAAACGGGTCCGGTTGCAGGTCCGAGAGTGTGCCCGCGCAGATGGAACGACGGATACGTTGACGATAACCGGCGCGCCGCGCCGATGGCGACCGAAGATCAAAGCATGAACCGGCGCGTCCGGTTGACCGTAGGGTCGGGATCGCTACGCCGCGAGGCGAGTAACCCGGAGCCGCTTTCGAGACTGCTCCGCATGCCACAAATCGTATTGGGTTTGCTGATTGAGCCAACTCTCTGCGGTTGTTCCAAACGCGATGGAAAGGCGTATCGCCATTTCGGGACTGATACCCGCACGCCCATTCAAGATCGACGAAAGCGTTTTCCGGCTTACATCTAGCGCTTCGGCTGCCGCAGTAACCGTAAGGCCAAGCGGCTCGAGGCAGAGCGTTCTCAAAATCTCGCCCGGATGCGGTGGATTGTGCATACGCATATTCAGCCTCAGTGATAGTCCTCGTAATCGACACCTTCGGCATCGCCGGAAGCGAATTTGAAGGTAACGCGCCAATTGCCACTGACCGAAACCGCCCACGTTCCTTTCCGTGAACCCTTAAGCGGATGCAGTCGCAGTCCGGGAAGCGACATGTCCTCTGCTGCTGCAGCAGCGCGTAAGCGGCCCAGAATCAATCGAGCTTGGCTCTAGACCGAAGTTCCCGACGCCTCCGACGTCGGTAGAGTTCGTATTTCCGAGTCTCAATGCGCCGGCACATTCGCCTGCATTCGCGGTATTGAATATCGCACCAGACGTACGGGAGTGAGCTTGTAGCCGTTGGCGGGATTGAGCAATTGCGGGCAGTTCGAAATCACGACCAGCGCATCCATTTCGGATCGAAGATCGACGAAGTCCCCAGGTTTGGACAAGCCCAGCTTGAACTCGATATTCCCGCCTACATCGACAGGGACGTACATGAAAAAGTTTATGTTAGGCACGAGACTGCGGCTGTCCAGCCCGTGCTTGCGAAGCTCGCGCAGGAAATTATCGCGGCAGCTTGGAGTATTGGGTACTCCATAACGCAGCAAGTTGATTTCGCTGCTGCAGCAGCCACACATCGTGTCGTGATATCCAACCGTGTCCTCTTCGAGCGTAAAGATGGGATTGGAGGCGTTGGAGTAGAGTTTTGCGCCTTTCGTCAGAAAAATCGACTTGGCGATTCGCAATGTCACCGTGCTGTCGTACGTCTCCAACGTGTCATGAGCATTGAAGCAGATAAGATCAACCGCCTGCCGTCCCTCGACGTCGATGATGCGCAAGACGTCATCCTTCGCGACTACTCCCGACCATGGTTGCCCCGGGGGAACAACCACGTCCTCGTGAATGGTGCCTGACGTAACGTCGGCGTTCGGCATGGTTCGTTCCCTACTTGGTGAAATCGCGCAGCGCAGTCGGATAAATCAGCGTGGCGACATCCAAATCATGGTCGAGCGTCTTGTACCGCCGCATCAGGTCGATCATTTCGCGAATTTTGCGTGGATCGATCACCGAGTCGTACACCGGAAGAGCGATACCACGCAGCCGTTCCGGAGGAAGCCGGGTATAGCCGGAAATTATTTTTTCCCACTCGGCGTTGCGTTCGTTCTGGCGCACCCAGGCAACGCCTTTCGCGAGTCCGCGGGCGAATCGCTCGGCGAGTTCCGGATTCTTCTCCAACCAATCTTTGTTCGCGACGTATTGCGATACGACGCCGTTCGGCGCCGTATCCGAAAGCGGCCAGCTGAGCACCTTGACCTTGTCTTTCTGGGCCTGCAGTCCAACGGAAAGAAATGGCTCATTGACCATCGCTGCATCTACTTGCCCGCCCACGAGGGCATCGACCATTTGCGGAAAGGGTATCTCCACGAACGTCGCGCGGCTCGCCTGTCCACCTGTCTTGTCGATCCATGCGGCCGTGCGAATCCACATGATGTTGTTCCGATTGTTGACGGCGACCCGCTTGCCTTCCAGATCGCGCCCCGTCCTGATCGGTGCGTCGACGCGAACCATGAGACCGGCGAGATCCGGTCCTTTCGGCCCGGTGCTGCAGCCCGCGGTGACGAATCGAAAAGGCAGGCCTTCACCCATCGCCAATAGCGTTGAAGTCGTATTGGAGAACGCGGCCTGAAATTGGCCTGCGGCGAGAGCCGGTAAGAGCGCGGCACCACCTGGCGCAGGCGTCGTATCGATGTCAAGGCCAAGGTTTCCAAAAAATCCTTTTTCGATGCCAACGAAAAGCGGCGCGCTGTCGACGATTGGGATCGTTCCGACGCGCATCTTCGTGGTGTTCTGCGCGAATGCGCGATAACTCGAGCTCGTAGCTGCGAGTGCGCCTGTCGTGCGGCCGAGAAATTGACGACGATTCATTTTCACATGCTGCTCCTTCAATATGAAATTGATGCACTCCGTCGGAAACGGCCCCCGTTGCTTGTGAAGCTGCGCATCGACTGCTGCTTCCCCCGCAAGGGGATCCTCGGTCGATAGCGGCTTCACGACTCGGCGTGGGGAGCGTGCCAGAAGAGAAGTTTCCGCTCAATGGTGCGAAGGCCATAGTTAAGCGAGTAGCCCACCGCGGCCAACAGGATGATTGCGGCGTACATGTCTGTCGCCCGCGTCGCATACTGCATGAGAACAAGGTAATGTCCGATTCCCGCGTTACCAGCGATCATTTCTGCGATGACCGCGGCGATAAGCGCCAACGCGAGGCTGATGCGCATTCCGACCAGCAAGAACGGCAGCATCGCAGGGAGCACGACGCTCCGCATGCGCGCAAGGCGGCGCACTTGAAACGTACGCGCGACAGCCAACAAGGTCGGCTCAACGGCTTGAACGCCTTGCACCGTGTTGATCAAGACCGGGAAAAATACGGTAATGGCAACGACCGTCACTTTCATCGGGTTGTCGACTCCGAGAAAGAGTATGAGCGGCGGAATGACGGCAGGTATCGGTATGGGACGTATCAATTCGATCGACAAACCGAAGAGCCGCTCGGCGGATGGAAGCGTTGCAAACGCGAAGCCCACGAGAACGCCGACGATCACGCCCAGCGCGTATCCTGAAGTCATGCGGTAGAGGGTCGACAAAATTATCTGGACAAGTTCACCATTCAAAATGCCGTTGGCGCACGCTTTGAGAACGTCCAGGAACGGCGGCCAGTTCGAGCTTGTAATCCAGCCGAGCCGCGCGGAGAGCTCCCACAAGACGAGCAATGCCGCTACTACCGCAAAACCCGAAGTGCGTCCCTGCCATAGCCCGCTTGTTAGTCTGGCAGGGTTCGGCGCTTGGCGCTCATGGGCCATTTCAGTTCATCGCCACGTCAACCGGTCGCCAGTTCAGCATTCGCCGCTCGATCCAAACGATGAGCGCATTCAATCCGTATCCGACGATGGCGAGGATGATAAGCCAGGCATACATCTGCCGAACGCGGAAGGCGCGTTGCATGTCAACGATGAGAAATCCCAATCCATTGTTGCCCGCCATCATTTCCGACAAGACCGCGAGAATCAACCCAAGCCCGAGGCTTACGCGCATGCCGGCCAGGATATACGGCACTGCGGCAGGCATGACAATTTTGCAAATGATGCTCGCGTTGCCGTAGCCGAATGTCCGACCGGTGTCGACGAGCGTCCGATCTACGCTGGAAACTCCTTGTATTGTATTGAGCAGAATCGGGAAAAAGACAGCCAATGCAACTGAAGTGTTCTTCATCGCATCGTCGACCCCCAGGAAGAGTATCAGCGCCGGAACCAACGCCGGCTTGGGCAGCGGGCGGACGAACTCGACCAGTGGCTCGAGCAGCATGTATACCGCCTGCCAGTAACCCATCGCCATGCCGAGGACTACACCGAACGTTGCACCGATTGCGAATCCGCACGCGAGATGGCCCAGTGTAGCGGCCAACGGTCGGATAAAATCGCCGCTGGCAATGATCTCGGCCAGCACCGCGGCAATGCGCGAGGGGGCAGGAAGCAGCGCGCCGTTGATCCAGTTGCGTTGCGTCGCAAGCTCTATTGCGGCGAGCATCAATACCAGCACCGCCACACCGGGCAAGGCATCCAAAACTCGTTGGCTAAGCAACTTCACTTTTCGAACGCAGCAGTTTTTCGAGGAGATGATGGCGCAGATCGAGGAAGCGTTCGAGCTCGCGCGTTCTGATCGGATGGCGCGGCCGCGGCAGGTTGACGTCGATGACTTCCGCGATCGATGAGGGTCGAGGAGTCATCACCGCAACGCGATCGGCCAGATAGATCGCCTCGTCCACATCGTGCGTTACCAAAAGCACGGTGAACGCTTGCCGCGACCACAAATCAAGCAGCAAATCCTGAAGATCCAGGCGCGTGAGCGCATCAACGGAACTGAAGGGCTCGTCCATGAGCAGAATCCGCGGTTCTGCAGCGAGCGCGCGTGCAATGGCTACGCGTTGCTGCATACCGCCTGAGAGCTGCCACGGGTAGTTGCTGTAGAACGTTTCCAGATCCACCAGCTTCAGGTAGTGCAGCGACCGCTCGCGGATTTCGTCGCGGGAAAGCCCAGGGCGGCGCTCCAGCGCGAATGCCACGTTTGCGATGATGGTTCGCCAAGGCAGCAACGACTTGGAATACTGCTGAAACAAATACACCATTTCTGCCGGAGGCCCATCGACGGTCCGTCCACGCAGCGTTATGCGCCCAGTGGTCGGAGGAATGAGGCCGGCCGCGATCTGAAGCAGCGTCGATTTCCCGCAACCAGACGCGCCGACGACGGCCAGAAATTCTTTCTCGCGGACCGCGAGATCAACATCTTTGATCGCGATGACCGAAGCCCTTTCGCGATTCGAGTAACTTTTGCTCACCCCCGTGAGCTCGAGGTATCCGGGCGCCGTGGCCAATTCGCTCTCACGCGTGGTGGCCGTGCCCTGATCGCGCTGCGTCGATACCGCATTCACAATCAAAAATCCCTCACGCCGAGGACCAACTCAAGGAACAGCGTGACCTCTTGACGATGCGGGTTCGTAGTCGGTGCTCAGGCATTGCCCGAAAGGCCAAGTGAGACAACGGCGATCCCTTGTATCTCGATCAGAGCATCCTCGTGCACGAGGCCGGCGACCTTCACGCCCGTGGCGGCGGGGTAGGGGTAGTCAAAAAACTCGCGGCGGACCTCCGCGGTCTTCGAATAGTGCTCCAGGCTCACGACAAAGTCCGTCGTCTGAACGACATCCGAGAACGACGCGCCCGCCGCATTCAGGATGCGTTGCCAGACGCGATAGATTTGCCGTGTCTGCGCGACGATATCGCCGACACCAACGATCTCGAGATCGTCATTCAATGCCAGCGTTCCTGAAATGAACAGAAGATTGCCGACCTTGACGGCAGGCGAATATGTGAGCTTGCCGGACCAGCGGCCCGCAGTCACCGGCTCGCGCATAACCGTCGACACCTCCTCGGGGTCGACATTGAAAGGTCGAAGCAGGTCGTGGTCATTCCTGGACCAGTCGCCTGAGCAGCGCCAGAAGCGCCTTGCGTTCGTTTGCGGACAACGCCGCCTGCACCGATTCATTGTGCTGCGCCAGCGCAGTCTTGATGCGTTTCAGCGCCTTTCGTCCCATCTGTGTGAGGCTCAGGATTTGGTAGCGGCGGTCTTTCGCCAGACGTACGCGCGACAGCATACCGCGCTGTTCGAGCCCCACCAGTAAGTTGACCACCGTGGATTGATCGGCACTGAGCGCGGACGCGAGTTGGATCTGGCTAAGGTCGTCGTTTGCGCCCACGATGATCAGTGTCGCGACTTCGGTAGGGGTCAACTTGTAGGGGCCCAGGTGTCGCTCGAACGATCGCAGTACCTTGACGTGCGCCCGGCGCACCCAGAATCCGACCAATGTCACCAGGAGATCGTAGTCCGCGGCCGCAGCCAGTGCATTGTTCTCGACGATGGCCTTGGAGGATGCTCTTTTCGAAGCCCGTTCGGTTCGCGCGACGTCAATCGCGTCGACGGGGACGTTGAAGTTGGACATCAGACCTCTCCGGCGTGGATCACGGTGCATCGCATTGGCGGGTCAGCCGTTGGTCGCTTCGAATGCGGCAATGATGTCGGCGGGAATCTCCGCACTACGCAAACGATCGGGATGTTCGGGGTGCCGCACACCCCAAAACCTCGTTTCCACACAGGTCACGAGCTGCTCGCCGGCGCGCACGAGTTGATGTTGAATCTTGAAGCGCTTCGTTCGCCATTCGATGGCACGGGATTCCAGGACAACGGCGTCCTGAAGCCGGCACGGCCGGTGAAACGCGGCCTCGATGTCGGCAATCGGAATGCCTACTGTCCCGTAGCGACGTTCCATTTCGACGATCGGATGTCCTGCGGCTTCGAAGAGATCCCATGTCCCCTTGTCGAACCACCGAAAGTAATTGGGATAGAACACCGCTCCTGACGGCGAACAGTCGCCCCATTGAACGCGAAACTCGGTTCGTGCAATTACACTCAAGGTTTCACCCACCCGGTTGGACGTGCGAATCGGCATTGCCGGCCGGGACGTTCGTCACGTCTATTTGCTCCGACCCACTTCGGACTCCGACTTGCCGGTGACCTTGGTCAGAAAGTCGTATCGGAAGTACTTTTCCAGTTTTGCATCGTCCGGCACCGCGCGGATGAAGCCCAGCTCCTTCATCGACGCTGCGAGCTTTTTCGTTCGATCGAGATAGAGGTTCCAGTCCAGCACGACATGCTCCACACCCGTCGCGATGACCTCCGGACGGAAGTCGGGGCGCTGCTTGAGGTCGGCGATCCACTTGGCTTTGTCGCGGTTGTATTCGTCGGTGGCACGGACGACGATGCCGGCGATCTGTTGGCCAAGTTCCGGGTGCGTTTTCAGAAACTCGGCGTTCACTGCCATTGCATGATTGATTCCGAGGAACGAATTGTCGGCCAGGTCGACGGGAGCGTACGAACCGTAGCCATCGACGACTGCGGTGGCGGCGAAGGGCTCGTATACCGCCATGCATTGGATGTTCTTGCCTTGCATCGCCTGCAACAGCGGCGGACCCGGTGCGGTAAACGAGACTCGGTCCACATCGGTTGCCTTCAGGCCATGCGTCTTCAATGCATCGTCGAAAAAGAGCTCTGCGGGGCCGCCGGTCAGCACACCGAAAACCTTGCCTTTGAGATCCGGCCAGTCCTTGACCTGCACTCTTTTCGGCAAACGACGTTGATCGCGCCCCGGGACATCCCGGCGATGAAAAGTACTTGGGCTCCGCGTCGCGCAAAGCCGACCCGACGACGGTGGCGTAACCGAGCGGTGCGATCTGGATATCCCCGCGCGCCAGCGCAATCTCCGCATCGGAGTAGCGAAGGAACTTGACGTATTCGATCTTGTACTTCTGCCCGAGCTCACGGCCCACGGCGAAGTCGGCGGCATCGTGGACCTGCGGGATGTAGCCTAGCTTGATAACGTCCTGCCCGAAGCCCGGAATGGCCGCGGCCGACAAGGCGATCGCCACCAAACTCCTGCAGATATGCTTCAACCAGCGCCTCATGATGCCCTCCGATGAACCCGCAATATGGGACTGCTCTCTAACCAAGTCGGGACAGCGCGTTACCTCTCAGTTCATTGAACGCCACCGAGGCGATGTTGCGTGGCCTTGGCAGCGGGATGGGGATTTCGGCCTTGATCGCGCCGGGCCGCCCCGACATTACGAGCACGCGATCCCCGAGATAGATCGCCTCATCGACGCTGTGCGTGATGAACAGGTTCGTCGTTCCCGCCCGGGAGCAGATGTCGATCAGCTGTTGCTGCATGTGCTGGCGCGAGATCGCGTCGAGCGCCGCAAAAGGTTCGTCCAGCAGCAGCAGATGCACCTCCATCACGAGCACCCGTGCAATTGCGACGAGCTGGCGCATGCCACCCGATAATTGCTTTGGGAACGTCTTCCTGAAGTCGCGCAGACCGACCAATTGCAGGACCTTCTCGGTGCGCGCTTCTATGTCCGATGGCGAGCGATTCGCCGCGCGTAAACCGAACTGGATGTTGCCTTCGACCGTAAGCCAGGGAAACAAGGCGGCGGAATCCTGAAACACGACGCCGCGAGTCGGCGCTGGACCCGTTACCGGCTCTCCGCCGACCAAAACCCGACCCGCGGTGGGCGTATCGAAACCGGCGATGATGTTGAGCAGCGTGCTCTTGCCACATCCGGAGGGTCCGAGAATGGTCAGGAACTCCCCGCGACGAATTCGTAGCGACACGCCGGAAAGTGCCCTGACCGCGGCGGATCCGGTCCCATAGGTTCTCGACACATCGTCGACGACTACCAGATCGCCCGCTCCGGTCGACGGGCCGCTCTCCCCCAAAGAAGGGGCGTCAGCTAATGCTTCCGCGACGGCGGTGCCAGTCGACGATCGAAATTTGCCTGGCATGGCCTACTGATCGGTAGCCTCGTGCCATGCGAGCAGCCGCGCCGACAAGAAGACGAGGGCGGCGTCCGAAAAATCAGCCGAGAAGGCCGATCGTTATCATCGCGGCGACGATGACGTCCATCCGCGAATAGTAATAGGCGTTCCAGAGCTCGTATCCCAATCCCGATTTGACGGCCACCATTTCGGCCACGATCAGGAGAACCCACGACAGTCCCAGCGCCAATCGCAGCCCCACGAGGATCGACGGCAACGAGCTCGGAAGAATGATGCGCCGCGCGGCATACCAGCGGCCCGCCCCCAGCATCCGGGCGCTTCTCAAATGAAGCTCGGACACGTGCCGCGCACCCGATATGGTGTTCATCACGACGGGAAAGAACGCGCCGAGCGACACAAGGAAGACCGCGGACGCGGGACCGATTCCGAAGAACACGAGCGAGAACGGCACCCACGCCGACACGGGCACCGGTCGAAGCAACTGAATGATCGGGTCAAGGAAATCGGCGACCGTTTTGGATCGACCGATCAGCATGCCGACGGCGATGCCGACGATTGACGCGGCCAGGAAGCCGCCGAACGCGCGCTCCGAGCTCGCGATGACCGCATTGAGCCACGTTCCCGCGTAGCGGTCACTGGAACCAAACCCGAAAATGCAGACGCCGATCGTCTGCATCACGTTCGACCGGCGCGGGAATGAATCCGCCACCCCATCCGAAAGAACCCACGAGCACCTGCCACAAAGCGACGACGATCGTGGGAGTCGCGATGCGCCGCGCCAAGCGTGACCAGTCAGACGCTTTCATCTCTTGTCGTCCCGACGACTCTTCCTCGCTGCTTGCAGGCAGTCTTCCGCGCTCGGACCGGGCATGGCGCTGGCCTGTCGAGCAGAATACTTGACATGGCCAATCCTTTGCAAGTCCATGTCATTGCCTAGCATCGCGTCGTGGCATGCGATTTCGCGCCGGGCAGCCCGGCAACCTCTCCGAAGGAGTCAAGCTGATGATCAAGATCACCGGATTCGAACACGTCTCATGGGCTTCGAAGGATCTCGAGCCGGCGCAGTCGACGCTGGCGTTATTCGGGATCCGGCCTACCGGCTTCGAGGAAATCCATTCGCAGCACGTGACGTCGAACTATTATGAGGCGGACTGCGGTGTCCGGTTCGAAGTGATTCGCCCGGCCGGGCCCGATTCTCATCTGAACCAGTTCCTGACGAAACGGGGCTCGGGTCTTCATCATGTCTGCTTCCAGGTCGAAAACCTCGAGGACGCATGCGATCAGATCCGCAAGTCGGGCGGGGAACTGGTAGGAGAGGTGTTTGACGACTCGCGCGGTCGCCATGCATTCGTGCACCCCAAAACGACTGGCGGCGTGTTGATCGGGATGATCCAGCTTCATCCCGGACTGAAAAAATAGCGTGACCTGACGGATGGACGAAACATGACTGCATCGAAGCTCATCGTTCTCGAGTGTGGACATACGACGCTCGATTTCGAACTGGTGGCCACCGGCCATCCCGACCGGAATGTCGCGAGGCACCTGATGCCCTGCACCCATACGCCCGACGCGTCGGGGAAGATCGCGCATCCGGTGTATGCCTATGTGATCGAGCATCCGGACGGCCGGATTCTCGTTGACACCGGAATGTCCACGACCTTCAGCAAGGACTGGAAGAACAACTACTACACGAATGCGCTGTCCTACGATCCCGGGAAGGAAGGTCTCTTCACGCAGCGCCTTCAGCAACTGGATCTGACGCCGAATGATTTCAACGACGTCATCATTACGCATCTGCACACCGACCACGCTGGGAACCTGCCGTTATTTGCAGCGACCGACGCGCGGATCCTTGTGCACGAAGACGAACTTCGTGGCGCCGTGATCGAGAAGGGCGCAATCGTGCGCGACGACAATCTGACGCTCTGGGGTGTCATGTCGCCGCAGGGATTCACCCGGAAGGACTTCGGCTGCCTGTTGCCCAATCGAGCGACAACGCTGTTCGGCGATCAGGAACTTTATCGAGGCGTATGGACGGTGAGCACGCCCGGCCACACATGGGGCACGATGGGCGTCGCCGTGCGGTTGCAGCATTCGGGATGGGTCTTCATCGCGTCGGATCACATCTACCTTTCGTCCACGTGGGGCGAGCCGTTCGTCGGCAATATCCTCAACCAGGAGCCACGAACGTGGGCGAAGTCGGCGCACAAGGTAAGACGAATGATGGAAAAGTACGACATGCGGATTCTTCCCGGCCATGACAGCAGGATCATCGCGCGCGACAAGACCCAGGAGTGCGGCTATCGGATAGAAGACGTCCAGTCGGTCTACGAATAGCGCAGCACGCCCGAATGCAGGAGTAATCGCAGGTGGATTCCCGACTTGGCGCGCTCGAGAAACTCGGGCTTCGGCCACGAAAGAAATTCGAGGCCATGGGCGCGTGGGGTCAGGTTCCGATCTGGGCGCGCGTCAAGGAGACCGCCGAGCGGTCGCCAGGCAAGTTGGCGGTAGTCGACTCGGACGGCTCGTGGACCTACGAGGATTTGTGGCGGATATCGCAGCACTACGCCGCTTCGATCACCGCGTCCGGCCTGCAGGCGCGCGACATCGTACTCGTGCAGTTGCCGAACTGGCGTGAGTATCTCGCCATTGCCGTGGGTTGCGAGCTCACCCGGGTGGTCTTCGCGTTCTGCCCGATCCAGTGGGGATTGCGCGAGACGTCGACCGCACTCGCGCTGATCCGACCACGCACGTGGTTCACGACGGCGGGCCCAGGGCCCAAAGACGATCGATCACAACTGATCGAAGACGCATTGGCGTCGAGCGACTCGAAGCCGCACACCGTTCTATTGCGATCCCCTGTCCCGGGCAATGCTCGTTCCGTTTCGGATTGGCTGGAACTCGGCGCGACGACGGTCGAACGTGTTCCGACGGAAGGAGGACGCGGCCTCGATCCACTGGAAATTGCCGTAACGTCGGGATCGACCGGTGAGCCGAAAGGGGTTCTGCATGTCCACGATTCGGCACTCGCGACAGTGGGCTCGACGATCAAGCGTCAGGGAATCGACGCCTCCGACGTCATTCATGTCGCAATCCCGGTCGGCCACACCTTCGGGTATTTTTACGGCGTGCGATGCGCGTTGCAGGCGTGCGCGACGCTCGTCCTGCAGGATCGCTGGGATGTGGAGGCCATGGTAAGGCTGGCGCGAGCTCGCCGGGTGACCGTTTCGCTCGGACCGTCGGCTTTCATTCTCGACATGCTCGCGCTGTCGCCGGAGCGCCTGTTCGCGCTCGAGGGTCTGAAGCTCTTCACGCACTCGGGCGACAGCCTGCCGATGCCGACGTCGAAGCGCGCCCAGCGCTCGCTGCCGTTTCGCATTTCCAGGGCGCTCGGCATGACCGAATTCGGACATACCAGCGCGACCGATGCCAACACGCCGCCCGATAGAGCCATCGACAGCCTTGGCACGGCACAGCCGGAAATGGAAATCAAGATTGTCGATGACGCGGGTGCCAGCGTACAACCGAGTGTGGAAGGGCGCATCCTGGTTCGCGGCCCCTTCCTGTTCGCCGGCTATCTGACACGCGATAGGGTCAATGAAGACGTGCTGGATTCGAGCGGATTTTTCGATACCGCCGACCTCGGATTTCTGGACGAAGACGGCTATCTGCATATCACCGGCCGCGTGAAGAACGTGATCCGTCGCGGTGCGGAGACAATTCCGGTGAGTCTGCTCGAGGACGTGATTTCCGCGATGCCGCAAGTCGCCCACGCGGTGGTGGTGGGATTGCCCGACGAGCGCTTCGGCGAGGCCCCTGTAGCGTGCGTGCAGCTACGCGCCGGCGCTTCGCTCACGTATGAGGAGATCGCCGCGGAATTCGCAACGCAGGGCATTACCAAGAAGTTCTGGCCGGTGAAAATGGAGCTGATCCGTGCGTGGCCCATCGGCCCAACCGGCAAGATCGACCGGCGGATGATCGGCGAAGAAATCGCCGCGCGGAGCTGAGCCCGGTGGGGCAGGGAACCGGACTGCTGTGCGAGATTCGAGGCGAGGTCGGCGTGATGACGCTCAACCGCCCCGAGGTGCTGAACGCGCTGAACATGTCGATGATCGTGGCCATGCATCGGCAGTTGCGGGACTGGGCGGCGAACGAACAGGTGCGCGTGGTGGTGGTCAAGGGAGCGGGCAGCCGGGCTTTCTGTGCGGGCGGAGACGTGCGTGCGGTGTTCGATGCCCGCGGAAACGACGCGTTCATGGACCGGATATACCGAGTCGAATACCAACTCGACGACTACATCAGTCGATACCCGAAGCCTTACATCGCTCTGATGTCCGGCATCACAATGGGCGGTGGTTGCGGTATTTCGATACACGGAAGGCATCGTGTCGTCACCGAAAGTTCGGTCATCGCCATGCCCGAGGTGGCAATCGGCTTGTTTCCGATATTGCGGCCTCGCACTTTCTGGCGCGCTGTCCCGGCGCGACCGGGCTCTACCTCGGCCTTACCGGCGCTCGCATCGGTGGCGGCGACGCCATCTACCTTGGCCTGGCCGATTACCTGCTCGGCAGCGCAGGCTTCGAGCGGTTCCTCGCACTGCTCGCGAATGGGTGCATCGACAACGTCACGCTCGAACGGCTGGCAGTTCCTCCGCACGTTGGCGAGGTCGAACGCCTTCGACAGGAAATTGACGCTTGCTTTGGTCGAGAATCGGTCCGGGAAATCGTGCAGGCAGTGAAGCGGCACGGGAGCGAGTGGTCTGCTGAAGCAGCGCGGGCGATGGACGCGGCTTCGCCTACCAGTCTGGAAATCACCTATCGTGCGATCAAGCAGGGACGCGGAAAATCGATTCGCGATTGCCTCATCGACGATTTCCGAATTGCCCAGCGGCTGATGAAGAACAACGACTACTTCGAAGGTGTTCGCGCGTTGATCATCGACAAGGACCGGAACCCGAAGTGGAACCCGCCGTCGCTGGCCGAAGTTCGCCCGGAGACGATCGAACGGTACTTTGCGCCGCTCCAATCCGGCGATCTCACGTTTCCAGTCGCCTTTGAGGGGCAGCAGTCCCTGCAACCACGTGTCAACTAAAGCGGTGCAAGATCCCGCGCCGGTTCATGCTTTTGCGTTCGCCACCCGTCAGCGCGGCGCGCCCGGGTCCACGTTAAGCGGCGACCGAGCGGCTAAGGTCTGATCCCGACCAGACTATTCGCCGGCGTGGGCGAAGCATGCTTGGAGGCGTAGCATGGTCGGACACCCATTCGACCCGGACTCAGTGATGGACCGGCGAGCGTCCAGTAGCAGCGTGGCGGGCGGCGCCCTCGCCGCGCCGCTCGGCGCCTTAGCGCAACAACAAGACAAAGCTTGGCGCGTCGGATCTTTTCACTTCGGTTCGCGCCAATCGTCGATGGATATCGGCCGTTACGGTGCGGTGGCCCAGCGCTCGATCCCCACGCGCTCAAAGTTCAAATTTCTGGCGATGGCTGGGATCACGGGACTCGTCGGGCTGGGGAGCCAGGCGGGGGAGAGTGAAGAACTCGCGGATGATGCAAATCGCTGGTCCGAGCAAAGCGAAGTCGGGCTCGGGCTCAATGTCTTCGGCTTGTCCCTCCACACGGACCGCAGCGCGGGACACAACGAAGTCAACCCGGGGGTGGGCCTGCGCTATGTGTTCTCGCAGCCAGCGCCTCGCTGGGCGCTGTTCGGCGAAACCAGCATCTACTATGACTCCAGTCGCCACTGGGCGAAGTACGTTGCCCTCGGAACATCTTACCGCTTCGCCGAACATTGGAGGGTTGGTGCCGCCATTGCCTACGGACAAAGTCGAAGCTACAACGACGGAAAACCGTTCGTCGCCGTCGTCCCCGGTCTTGGCTTTGAACACCGCGGCGTCGTGTACAACGCGGTTCTGCTGCCGTCCGGGAGCGGCGAATCGAGGATTGCTGGATTAGGGTTCTTCGTAACGATTCCACTAAGCCACCGCGACTGACGGTACATGACGGACTAGCGCGGCTCGCTGTATACCTCGAGCGCGGCGAACTCGCGCACGGATGCGCTCTTTTGCGGTCTGACGAGGCGTCAGCACTCATCGATCGAAGGAGATATGTCATGGGCAACCCCGTCGTGCACTGGGAACTCCTGTCGAAGGACCCGGCGAAGATGTCGAACTTCTACGAGAAGGTCTTCGCTTGGAAGATCAAGCACATGCCCGAAATCAACTATCGCCTCGTGGACACGGGCGGCGAAGGCGGCATCAACGGCGGCATCATGAAGCCCGAACACGAGGGCCCCTGGCCCGGCAACATGACGCTCTACATCGACGTGGATGATCTCGCTTCCTATCGCGAGAAGGTCGTTGGGGCAGGAGGCAAGATCCTCATCGAGGAGCAGGAAGTCCCCGGCATGGGCGCGTTCTCGCTATTCGCGGATCCCGAAGGGCGAATGATGGGACTGTGGAAGACCAGGAAATAGTCGCCGTCCGCTGCAGCCGGTCATGAAGCGTTGACAGGCCGCGGCGAGCGGCGCCGGTCGCGACCGGCGTCCCCAGAAGCCGTCGCTTGCGAAGAGCGACTGGATCGCCGTATCGAGCCAGCCCAGGTCTTCGAGGCAGTCGAGAATCGTGTAGCGCCGGCGGATCAGCCGTGCGCGGCGGTAGTCCTTCGCCAGCTTGACGAGCGGCACGCCGAGTTCGACCGGATGGGAGGCGGCGCCGCAGGCGGAAAGCCACTGCTCCATCGTGGCGGCCGGAACCAGCGTTGCCGAGATCCGCTCGCGCAACGCGGGCCAGGTCGCGGCGAGCGCTTGCACGCGTAGCGCGCGTCGTCCCGCACGCGCCATCTTCGCGCCCATCTCCGTGCGGGCGCTTGCGACGAGCGACGGCTCGGGAAACGCCGTCCGCAGCTCCGCGTCGATCCGGTCGCGATCGAAATCCGCAGTCCAGTCACCGTCGCGCGCGGCCGTCGGGACATCCTGCGCGAGCAACCACTCGTACAGCGCGAGCATCGCGACCGCTCCGACGCCCACACAGGCGCCATGCGCCGCAGGCTCGCCGTCGACGGTGAGACGTTCCATCTCCCAGACATGCGACATCTGATGTTCGCTGCCGCTCGCCGGTCGCGAATTTCCGTGCGCCTGCATCGCGAACCCGGAGATCAGCAGGCCGTTGACCAATCCTCGCAACGCTCCGATGTCGTGCGCGGCGATCCGCTCGGAGTTCGCAAGCCACCCCTTGACGTTGTCCTGCACCAGCGCAAACGGCTTCCGGTCGAGCGGGTCCTCGCCCACGGCATCGGCGAGTATCCAGTCGGCGCCGGCGACCACCTTTCCGGCCATGTCGCCGTAGCCCCAGGCCGCCATTCGCGCGGGCGCGTTCGCGATGACGTCGAGGTCGGCGATGATCGCGATCGGCGGAGCGCATGCGAGCGTCCGTTTGAATCCGCCGTCGAGCATCGCCGCGCCTGACGCCGCATACCCGTCCATCGACGCCGCCGTCGCCACGCTGACGTAGGGAAGGCCCGCGACCTCGGCCGCGTACTTCGCCACGTCGTTGATGACGCCGGCGCCCACGGCGATCGGCAAGGCGCCCGACGCCTCGAGCCGCGCGCCGACATCGCGGGCCATCTCGGCGCGCGGCTTGAGCCGGGGGATCTCGCTCAGCACGATCGGATCTGCGGTCGCGATGCCGGCAGCGCGCAGCACGGCGAGCGCATGCCGGCCCGCTGCTTCCATCGTGTCGGGATCGGCGATCACCTGGCATGCACCGGTGTATGCGAGCGCGCCGAGGATCTGCGGCAGGCGTGCGATGGCGCCACGATCGACGACAACCGCACGCGTGACCGACGCGCGCTGAACGGCCTGCTCCAGCACCGCGTTCGGATCGCCCATCAGTGCCCGGCCGATTCGCTCGTCGGTGGCGTACGGATCGCGCAGTGCCTCGCAGTCGCGGAGTCAAAGGCCATCGAGGCACTTCAGGAGCTCGTCGTGGATAAGACCGTTCGACGCGATCTTCTCCAGGTCGTCGTCCCCGGAGTCGCCGCCATCGAGACGCGTGACGCGCCCGCCGGCCGCGCGCACGAGCGGCATCGCCGCGGCGTGCGAGACGGCATCGGCTTTCAGCGAGATGAAGGCGTCGAGTTGCGCGTCGGCAACCAGTGTCATCTCGAGCCCGCCCGAGACGATGACGCGCACACCGCGCACCGCATTGCCGAGCCGGTGGATCGCATTCGCGGTGCGTGCCACTTCGCGATCGGTGAAGTGCGACGTCAGGATGATCGAGACGACGGCATCGGACAGCGACGCGCGCGCGGAGACTTGCGCATCGCGTCCGTTCACCGTGGCGATGCCGTCTTCGGCGTAGCGCGCCAGCATGCCGATGGCCGGCGCGTGCACGACGCCGACGCGCGTGACGCCTCCTTCCTGATAGGCCATCGTCACGGAGAACCATGGCAGGCCCGCTGCGTAGTTCACGGTTCCATCGAGCGGATCGACGATCCAGCGCGCACCTTCGAGCGGTCCGCTCGCACCGGCCTCCTCGGAGAGGATCGCAGCGCCGGGTGTGAGCGCCCGGATGCCGTCGAGCACGAGCCGCTCGGACGCGAGATCCGATTCGGTGACGACGTCGCGCAGTTCCTTGCGGCTCACGTCGAGCGAGCGGCCCCGCATCGCGATCAGCGTTTCGGCGGCGCGCGCGGCAATCGCCTCGGCGCCGCGCAGTATCCCGGCGTAGCGCGAGATCGTCATTGGTGTACCCCCACGCCTGCGGCTGTCGCCGCTACGCTGCCCCAGGGGGCGCTATTCGCGTCTTGGGACGGCCCGGCGACGCTCATGCCTGTCCCGGATATTCGGGTGGTAGCTCGAAGTCGCGGACCGGGCCGAAATCCCCGATGGGAACGACGTGACTGACGATGCCGATTCCGGGCCGGTAGACATGCAGCGCGAGGCCGGGCGGCTCGAGGACCAGCCGCGTCGGCTCGCCGTCGCGCAGGTCGAGCGCCACCTGATGCGCCGTGCTCGGTGCGACGAAGCCGATCGTGCCGGCCCAGCGCACGACGATCGGCCGATGGTAGTGGCCCGTGACGATCCGCTCGATTTCCGGATGGCGTGCGATCAGATCGGCGAACGACGGCGCACTGCGGCACATCATCGGATCCATCGCCGCCACGCCGACGGCGAACGGCGGATGGTGCATGAAGACGAGCGTCGGTCGGCCGTTGCCGTTCGCCAGCGCCTGCGCCAACCACGCTTCGCGGGCCGGGCAGATCTCGCCGCCATGCTGGCCCGCGATCACGGTATCGAGGCCGATCAGCCGCACCGGGAAATCGTCGACGACATAGTGCAGAAACGACGGATCCTGCGCGAGATACGGGTGCCGCTCGACGAGCGAGGATCGCATCACGTCGCGCCGGTCGTGATTGCCGGGAATGACGTAGGCGGGCATCGGCAACGCCGAGAGCGCATCGCCGATCTCGCGATATTCGTCGGGCAGCCCGCAATCGGCGAGGTCGCCGGTCGCAATGACGCAATCGGGCGCGGGATCGAGCGCCGCGATGGCGGCGACGGCGCGACGCAGCATCGCATTGGTGTCGATGCCGCCATAGGCGCGCACGCCGGGCGGCCGGACATGGAAATCGGTGATCTGCGCGATGATCATTCGGGGCCCAGGTAATTGCTGCGCGCGATGGCATGCCCGGTGCGGGCAACCGTCGCGCGCAGCTCGTGGCTTACTTCATCAGCGCGGCCGTTTCCTTGAGCAGCCGGTCGAAGCCAGCCTTCGGCTCGATCTCGCCCCGCATGACGCCGGTGATGATCTCGCGTTGCGCGCGCCAGATCCGCACGGAGTTGCCGCCCGGATAGCCCTGCCACGGCACCGATCGATTCATCTGCAGCGAGACGGTGCGGAAGTTCGGGTTCTTGTCATAGAACGGTCCGAGGAATTCCGGCCCCGGCGCGCGCAGGTTGGTGGGCAGGTAGCCCGTCGTCTCGACGACGATCTTCTGCGCTTCGGGTCCCGTCACGAACTTGAGGAATTCCCACGCGGCCTTCTGCTTCTTCGGATCGCGCGTGGTGATGATCGCCGCGTTGCCGCCGGTCGGCAGGCCGCCCTTGGCCTTGTTGTCGATCGGGAACACCGCGGTGCGCAGCGTGAACTTGTCGCCGATGAGATCGGTCACCTGGCGCAACCGCGCCGGCGTATCGAAAAAGATGCCGATCTTGCCTGCGATGAACTGCTGGCGGGACTGGTCCCAGTCGATCAGCGGCATGCCGCCGTCGGTGACGAAGCGACGGAATCGCTGCAGCGCCTTGACGCCGAGGTCGGGGCCGCCGAGCGGCACCTTGTCGCCGTCGACCACGGTGCCTCCGGCTTGCGTGATCATCGCGTGATAGAGCCAGACATCCGGCCAGTCGTGGACGTTGTACGCGATGCCGGCGACATCGGTTCCGCTGGTCTTGATCTTCGCGGCCAGCGCGGTCAGCGCGTCCCAGTTGTCGGGCATCTTCTCGGGATCGCCGCCGGCCTTTTTCACCAGATCGGCATTGAAATACATGATCGGCGTCGACGCGTTGAACGGAAGGCCGTAGAGCTTGCCGTCGACCTTGCCGAGCGCGACGATCTTGTCTGAATAATTCTTCTGCCGGAATTCCTTGTCTGGCCGCGAGCAGCGGATCGAGATCGACGATCTGGTTGCGCTTGGCGAGCGTGCGCGCGAGCTCGGACAGCAGATGGAAGCCGGAGTAGTAGACGTCGGGTAGCTGGTTGGTCACCGCCTGCCGCATCATCGTCTGGTGGCCATCGTCGTACGTCGGCGCCGGCGCCCGGAACTCGATCTTGATGTCCGGATGCCGCTTCATGAATTCCTGCGCGATCGGCTCGTGGAACTTGGCGAACGCCGGGAACGCGTAGAGAACGTCGAGCGAGACCTGCTGCGCTCGCGCATTCGATGTCGCGACCGTGCCGGCAAGCACGATCGAACTCAACAAGATGCCTAGTCTCCTCATCGATCTCTCCTTGGTGGGTAATGGGAATGCAACTGCGCTGATGCACGTGCTTGCGACATTCCGCAGTACGTGCCTCACTTGATTCCGGTCATCGTGATTCCTTCGATGAAACGGCGCCGGGCGATCAGGAAGGCGATGACCAGCGGCGCGGTGAGGACGGTGGCGGCGGCGGTCAGCGCGCCGTAGTTCGAGCCGGTCTCGGCATCCGCGAAGAACATCATGCCGAGCGGCGGCGTCGCGAGATTGGTGTCGGTAATGACGATCAGCGGCCAGTACAGGTCGTTCCAGTGCGCGACGATGGAGAACACCGAGAACGCGGCGATCGCCGGCCATGCGCTCGGCACGACGATGAGCCAGACGATCTCGAATTCGCTCATGCCGTCGAGCCGCGCCGCGTGGATGATCTCGTCCGGGATAGCTCTTGAAGAACTGGCGGAACAGGAAGATCGCGAACACCGACAGGAAGAACGGCATCATGATCGCGAAGTACGTGTTGAGCAGGCCGAGCTCGGCGAGGCCCATGTAGAGCGGCAGCGCCGGCACCTGGATCGGGATGGAGAGACCCATCAGCACCAGCGCGAGCAGCGCCGTGCGGCCGGGAAAGCGCAGCTTGGCGAGCGCGTACGCGCACGGGACGGCGACGAGCACCTGCACCAGCAGGATGCCCGCGCAGACGATGACGCCGTTCAGCGCGAAGCGCAGCAGCGGCGACCGTGCTCAGCGCGCGGCCATAGTTTTCGACGGCGTTGAAGTGCTTCGGCCACAGGCTGAAATCGACGGCGAAGATTTCCGACGGCGACTTGATCGACGTGACCAGCATCCACACGAACGGCAGCAGGATGAAGACCGCGCCGATGATCAGGATGGCGTGCACGACGAAGAGCGTCGCGACGCGCCGCACGAGCTCGCGGAGCGGCGTGATCGGCCGCACCGCGGCGTGTTCCAGGCGCAGGTTCGGATGCGTCGCCATCAGTAATGCACCCGCCGTTCGAGCACGAACGTCTGCAGGATCGAGAACAGCAGCACGAACGCGAGGAAGATCAGCGTCAGCGCGGCCGCATAACCCATGTGGAAATACTGGTAGCCCTCGAGGTAGATCGCGTAGAGCAGCACCTCGGACGAGCCCATCGGTCCGCCGCGCGTCATGACGGCGACGGTGTCGAACACCTTGAACGCCGTGATCGACGTCGTGACGATGACGAACATCGTCGTCGGTCCGAGCAGCGGCCAGGTGATCGTGAGAAAGCGGTCGACGCCGCCGCGGCAGCCGTCGATCTCGGCGGCTTCGTAGAGGTCGCGCGGGATCGCCGACAGGCCGGCCAGGAACAGCACCATGTTGAATCCGACGAGCTGCCAGATGCCGATGGCGGCGAGTGTCGGCAGCACCCATGCCGGCTCGCTCAAAAAAGGAATTTCGGCGAAGCCCATCGCGCGCAGCACGCCGTTCACGGGCCCGAGACGCGGGTGCAGGATGAACTGCCACACCGTCGCCATCGCGATGAGCGTCGACGTCACCGGCAGGAAATAGATGACCTCGTAGAACGATCGCGTGCGCTTGCGCTTGTGCAGCAGCACGGCAATCAGCAGGCCGAGGCCGACCGCTCCGGGCAATACGATCGCGACATAGACGAACGTGTTGGAGAGCGAGCGGCGAAAGACCGGGTCGGCCAGCGCCTTGTGAAAATTCTCGAGCCCGAGAAAGTGGGTATCGAGTGCCCCGAGCTCGTAATCGGTGAAGCTGAGATAGAGCAGCACGACCAGCGGAACGAGATTGGTCAGCAGCAGCAGCAGAAAGGCGGGAAAGGCGAATCCGCAGCCCGCGATGCTCTCGATCAGCCGCTGGCGATTCGCGCGTGCGACGGGCGCGGGACCGGCGATTGCGGCCGCGTTCGTCATGGTGCGAGTGCCGCTGTCGGCGCCATTGCGCGCATCGACGTCGTCGTCATAACGCGCGCGCCAAGGTCGATGCGACGCCGGTCACGGCAGGCGCTTCCGCGTCGGCGACGCGAGTGCCCTCCGCGTCGAACACATGGCAGGCGGCCGGCGCGAAGAGCAGCGAGAGGCCACGCGAATCGTTCGTGAGCGCCTCCGGATCGCCGGCCAGCGAGCACGTGATCGTGCCGCTCGCCGGGCTCGCGAGATCGACGTGCAGGATGTACTCGGCGCCGAGGTTCTCGCTGCGGCGCAGCCGTCCCGCGAGAACGTGCTGCCCCGGCCGCGACGTGCCGACGGGCGCCGGCGTGATGGCCTCGGGGCGAATTCCGAGCGTCAGCGCCGAGCCGGCCGGGCGCCGCACGCGGATCGGCAGCTCGGCTCCGAAGAGCTCCACGCACCCGAAGGCGCCGGTCTTCGCCGGCAGCAGGTTGATCGCCGGGAGTGCCGATGAACTGCGCAACCTTGATGTTCGCAGGTCGCGCATAGAGGTCGCTCGGCCGGCCGAGCTGAAGGATCGTGCCGTTATCCATCATGGCGACCCGGTCGGACATCGTCATCGCCTCGACCTGGTCGTGCGTCACGTAGATGAACGTCGTGCCGAGCCTGCGCGTGCAGTTCCGCAAGCTCGCTGCGCATGTGCACGCGAAGCTTCGCGTCGAGATTGGACAACGGCTCGTCCATCAGGAATGCCGCGGGCTGGCGCACCATCGCGCGGCCGAGCGCCACGCGCTGCCGTTGGCCGCCGGAGAGCTGCGAAGGCCGGCGATCGAGCAGCGCATCGATCTGCAATTGCCTCGTGACGGCGTGCACTTCGCGTTCGATCTCCGCCATGACGCGGCGCCGGCGCGTCGACAGCATCCGCAGCAACGGCAGGCGCTCCAGCAGGTTGAGCCGCGACATGACCAGCGGCAGCGCGATGTTCGCGAACACCCGCATGTGCGGATAGAGCGCGTAACTCTGGAACACCATCGCCACGTGCCGCTCGTGGGGTCGCAGATGGTCGACCGGCGAGCCGTTGATGAGCACCGAGCCCGACGATTGCGGTTCCAGGCCGGCGATGATCCGGATCAGCGTGGATTTGCCGCAGCCCGACGCGCCAACCAGCGTCAGGAACTCGCCATCCGCGACGTCGAGGTCGATGCCGGAGAGGACGGGCACACCCCCGAACGATTTGCTGATCGACCTGAGCTCGACGCTGGCCATGGCTGCTTCGTTCGCCGACCGCGTGCAATCACGCCGCGTGACGCGGCGGATAAACCTCGTGCAGCACGTCGTCGATCCACAGCGTCGTCAGGCCCGGAACCTCGGAGTAGCTGATCGATACGTCCGAACCGTGGAATTCGTAGACGACGGCGCCGAGGCGCTTTTCACCCGGCATGTCGGGCTGGTTCTCCGGACCGACCAGGAATCCCGACGACGCGCACCAGACATAGTGGCAGCCGCCGAACAGGTTATCCCGCCACTTGTGCAGATGACCGGTGCCGACCAGCGCGACGTCATGACGGCGGATCAGCGTCGAGCAACGCCGCCCGGGGCCCGGGCTTGATCGACCAATAGCCGGTGTCGCCTTCATCGGGGCTTTCGATGAACAGCGGCCGGTGCGTGAACCAGGCAACCCTGCGTCCGCCGGCCGTCGACAACGTTTGCGCCAACCATTCGAATTGACGCGCCTCTTCATCGCTCCCGCTGCCGAACAGCATCGAATCGAGCCCGATCAGTCGCCAGTTTTCCAGATCGGACGACCACCAGTCGGGCCCGAAATGCCGGCGCCAGCGATCGAGCCGTTCGGCGTTCACCGGCTGGTGCGGATTTCCGGCCTCGCCGACGTCGTGGTTCCCGGGCACCGCGAGGAACGTGCCGGGCAGCGAGCGCATGAGCTCGGCCCCTTCGCGCATGTCCTGTTCGTGATCGGCGCCGTCGACCGTCAGATCGCCCGTGTGGATGATCAGGTCGGCGTTCTGCCGCAGCACCCAGTCCCGCAGGGGAGGCCAGTTCGCCGCGAAGTGCGGCTTCGTCTGGCTGAGATGCGTGTCGGAGATTTGCAGGACGCGGGCCATTCGGTGCTTCCGGGACAATCGTCGGGACAGGAAGGGACGCGCGAGGTTCGCGGCCCACGGTCGTTTTCGGCGATAATATATAGATGATTTTGGTGCGTGACAAATGTATTTCGCCCGGTCGCGACGATCGGCGTCGACGATGTCGGCGAGGCGGCGTGGCGACGGTGAATCCGCTCGGATCGCGCGCATGAAACGCCTCATCGTCTTCGATTTCGACGGCGTCATCGCGGACAGCGAGACGCTCGCCAACACGGTGCTCGCGGAAGTGATGACCGAGCTCGGTACGCCGATGACGCCGGGAGCGGCGATGCAGACGTTCATGGGCAAGCGGTTCGAAGAAGTGATCGTCGACAATCGGTGCGGCGATCGGCCGGCCGGTCGCGGACGACATCGCCGACGATGTCAGCCGGCGCACACTCGCGAGATTCCGGGCGGAGCTTCGCGAAATCACCGGCGTTCGCGCGTATCTCGTTGCCTTTGCGCACATGAACCGGTGCATCGCCTCGTCGTCTTCGCCGGACCGCCTGGCCGCATGCCTGGACATACTGGGTCTCGCCGATTCGTTCGGCGCCCACGTGTACAGCGCGTCGCAAGTGAAGCGCGGCAAGCCGCATCCGGACATCTTCCTGCACGCGGCGCGGCAGGTCGGCGTGGCGCCGGCCGAGGCGATCGTCCTCGAAGACAGCGAGGGCGGCGTCCGCGCCGCGGTCGCCGCCGGCATGACGGCGATCGGATTTCTCGGCGCCTCGCACATCGGTCCCGGGCACGCGGAGCGCCTTCGCGCCGCGGGTGCGCACTACATCGCGGAGAGTTACGCTGCGGCGGAGAGCATCACGCGGCGGCTCGTCGGCTGAGCGATTCCGGCTCGCAGAAGCTGGTGCGGCGCGTCAGCTTCGCGCGCCACGCGCCAGCGCGCTGCGGCCCGCGCAGTCGTTTCGTCGCACACGAACACCGAACCGAAGCCCCCGCGCAGGACGGCGGCGATGGCGCGAGCCTTGTACGACCCGCCGGCCGCGAAGACGACGGTCGAAACGCCCGATAAGTCGTGCAGCGGCAATGCGATGGCGCGGCGATTGAGCGAATGGTCGATAGGGCGGCCGCGATCGTCGATGAACTGGCCAATGATGTCGCAGACGGCGCCGGCGGCCCGCAACTCCTTGATCCCGACGTCCTCGGGCAGGCCGTAGCGAACCAGCATCGAGCGCTTGGTGACATCGCCGACGCTCAGCACGGCGAGCTCGTTCTTCTCGATGCGTCGAAAGGCGTCGCGAAACACGTCCTGCGCCATGATCGTATCGCGCGACTCGGGGCTGCCGGCGTAAATCGGAGCGGCGAGGTACTGGCACTGCGAATTGAGCCGCCTCGCAAGCTCGCTGACGATGTCGAACGTGTTGATCTCCAGCCCGCGCGTGAGTCCGCCCATCATGGAGTTGACGCAGATGTCCGGGTAGCGGCCTGCGTTGCATGTGGCGGACCATCTCCCGCAGCGTGCGGCCCCAACCGATGCCGAACCCGCGGATCCGGTTGCTTGCCAGATGGCGGGAAACGAATTGCGCGGTGGCGCGGCCGAGGATTACCGGGATCTGCGCTTCGTCTTCGGGAGTAGGGACGACGATGGCGGCCTTCAGCTTGAAGTCGCGGATGAGCTGCTGCTCGACTTCGACGCAGCTCGCGAGCTCCGAATTGAGCGTAATGCCGACGAGGCCGTTGCGCCGCGCGTCGACCAGGATGCGATTGATCCGCAGCCGCGTGGTGCCGAGGCGGCGCGCGATCTCCGCCTGCGTCAAGCCTTCCATGAAATAGAGCCAGGCGGCGCGGACTTCGGTTTGCTTTTCAGCGAGCATCAGGTCGATTGCGCCGTCGCACCGGGAGTAGTTGCCGGGCATTCCCGGCGCTTCGCTAGGTTAATTCGCCTGCCTTTCATCTGCAAGCAGGCAATTACATTTGCATTTTCGGCGCGTGCGTTTGCCCTCGGCGGGCGCAGCTCATCGGCGCACAGGAAGGCCGTAGCGCGCTTCGACAGACTGTGGGAAGCGCGGTAGCGGCGGGGCCCGCTTTTCCGCGGGCGGGAATCGCTAGAAAGGTATGTCGTCGTCGAAGTCGTCGACGTTTTTCTTCGGGCGCCGCCGCCCTTGCTCGCTGCAGCAGCGCCGGTGGGGGTGCTTTCGCGCCGTGCGGCGGGCGCCGCCCCCGAGTTGAATTCGGCGTCGCCGCCGGTACTGTCGCGGCTGCCGCCGATCAGTTGCATCCGGTCGCCGACGATTTCGGTCGAGTATTTCTCGACGCCATCCTTGTCGGTGTACTTGCGCGTCTGCAGGCGCCCCTCGATGTAGACCGAGCGGCCCTTCTTCAGGTATTCGCCGGCCACCTCCGCCTGGCGCCCGAACAGCACGACGCGATGCCATTCGGTGCGCTCCTGCTTTTCACCGTTCTTGTCCTTCCACTGCTCGCTCGTCGCGATGTTCAAATTGGTGACCGCGTCGCCGCCCGTCGTATAGCGCGTTTCCGGATCGCGGCCGAGATTGCCGAGCAGGATCACCTTGTTGACCGAGGCCATGTCGTTTCCTTGAATAGCGGATTGGAATTGATCGAGCCGGGGTGCGCCCCCATGTACCGTAAGTTCTGCCGGCGGATTTCCCGTTCGTCGCGAGCGGTTCGCGAGCGAACGAGGCGTTAGAGCGAGCTCGCGATTCGCAATATACTAGCAGGTTGCCCTTTCCAGCTTTCGGCCTTGCGGATTACTCCCGACGGGCAATTGCGCATTTGTAAAGACACTGCATGGACCACATCCGCATCCGCGGCGCGCGCACGCACAACCTCAAGAACCTGAACCTCGATCTGCCGCGCCACCGGCTGATCGTCATCACCGGGCTGTCGGGCTCGGGCAAGAGCTCGCTCGCGTTCGACACGCTCTACGCGGAGGGCCAGCGCCGCTACGTCGAGTCGCTGTCGGCCTACGCGCGGCAGTTCCTGCAGCTGATGGAGAAGCCCGACGTCGACCTGATCGAGGGCCTGTCGCCGGCGATCTCGATCGAGCAGAAGGCGACGTCGCACAATCCGCGCTCGACGGTCGGCACGGTCACCGAGATCCACGACTACCTGCGGCTGCTGTTCGCGCGCGTCGGCGATCCGTACTGCCTCGATCATCCGGAGCAGAAGCTCGTCGTCGATGACGATCTCGCAGATGGTCGACGCGACGCTCGCCATGCCGGAGGACACGCGGCTGATGATCCTGCGCCGGTGGTCGTCAACCGCAAGGGCGAGCAGCTCGACCTCTTCGCCGAGCTGCGCGCCAAGGGCTTCGTGCGCGTGCGCGTCGACGGCAAGGTCTACGAGATCGACGCCGTGCCGAAGCTCGCGAAGAACACGAAGCACACGGTCGAGGTCGTCGTCGACCGGCTGAAGGTGCGCGCGGAGTTCAAGCAGCGGCTCGCCGAGTCGTTCGAGACCGCGCTGCGCCATGGCGACGGCCGCGCGATCGCCGTCGAGATGGACACCGGCCGCGAGCATCTGTTCTCGGCGAAGTTCGCGTGCCCGATCTGCAACTACTCGCTGTCCGAGCTCGAGCCGCGGCTCTTCTCGTTCAACAACCCGATGGGCGCGTGCCCGCGCTGCGACGGCCTCGGCTCGATCAGCTTCTTCGATCCCGAAGCGCGTGGTCGCGTTTCCGCAGCTGTCGCTCGCGTCCGGCGCGATCAAGGGCTGGGACCGGCGCAACCAGTTCTACTTCCAGATGCTGCAGAGCCTCGCGAAGCACGTCGGCTTCGACGTCGAGCGGCCGTTCGCGAAGCTGCCCGAGCGCGTGCAGAACATCGTGCTCTACGGCTCGGGCGACGAGAAGATCCCGTTCACGTACCTGTCCGAGCGCGGCCGGCCGATGACGCGCGAGCACGCGTTCGAGGGCATCATGCCGAACCTCGAGCGCCGCTATCGCGAGACCGACTCGCATGATGGTGCGCGAGGAGCTCGCGAAGTACCTGAACAACAAGCCCTGTCCCGAGTGCGACGGCACGCGGCTCAAGCGCGAGGCGCGCAACGTCAAGGTCGGCACCGGCGACGACGCGCGCGCGATCTACGAGGTCTCCGCGTTGCCGCTCAAGGAAGCGGTCGCAGTACTTCGCGCGGCTGCACGCTCGACGGGCACAAGGCGGCGATCGCCGACAAGATCGTCAAGGAGATCGTGTCGCGGCTCGCGTTCCTGAACAACGTCGGCCTCGACTACCTGTCGCTCGACCGCTCGGCGGAGACGCTGTCGGGCGGCGAGGCGCAGCGCATCCGCCTCGCGTCGCAGATCGGCTCGGGGCTGACCGGCGTGATGTACGTGCTCGACGAGCCGTCGATCGGCCTGCACCAGCGCGACAACGACCGGCTGCTCGCGACGCTCAAGCACCTGCGCGACCTCGGCAACAGCGTGATCGTCGTCGAGCACGACCACGACGCGATCATGACCGCCGACTACGTCGTCGACATGGGACCCGGCGCCGGCGAGCACGGCGGGCAGGTCGTCGCGCAGGGCACGCCCGAGGACATCCGGCGCGCCGCCGCATTCGCTGACCGGCCAGTATCTCGCCGGGCATCGGCAGATTCCGATTCCGGCGCGGCGGCACACGCGCCGATCGCCGACCGCGATGCTGACGATCGCCGGCGCGTCGCGGCAACAACCTGCAGCGACGTCACGCTGCAGCTGCCGGTCGGCCTGTTCGTCTGCGTGACCGGCGTGTCGGGCTCGGGCAAGTCGACGCTCATCAACGACACGCTCTACCACGCGGTCGCGCGGCATCTGTACGACAGCGCGGAGGAGCCCGCGCCGCTACGACGAGATCGAAGGGCTCGAGCATTTCGACAAGGTGATCAGCGTCGACCAGAGCCCGATCGGCCGCACGCCGCGCTCGAATCCGGCGACGTACACCGGCCTGTTCACGCCGATCCGCGAGCTCTTCGCGCAGGTGAAGGAAGCGCGCGAGCGCGGCTACGGGCCGGGGCGCTTCTCGTTCAACGTCAAGGGCGGGCGCTGCGAAGCGTGCCAGGGCGACGGCCTGATCAAGGTCGAGATGCACTTCCTGCCCGACGTCTACGTGCCGTGCGACGTCTGCCACGGCCAGCGCTACAACCGCGAGACGCTCGAGATCCGCTACAAGGACAGGAACATCCACGAAGTGCTGTCGATGACGGTCGAGCAGGCGTACGCGTTCTTCGAGCCGGTGCCGGCGGTCGCGCGCAAGCTGCAGACGCTGCTCGACGTCGGCCTCGGCTACATCACGCTCGGCCAATCGGCGACGACGCTGTCGGGCGGCGAGGCGCAGCGCGTCAAGCTCGCGCTCGAGCTGTCGAAGCGCGACACCGGACGCACGCTGTACATCCTCGACGAGCCGACGACCGGCCTGCATTTCCACGACATCGAGCTGCTGCTGACGGTGCTGCACCGGCTGCGCGACCACGGCAACACGGTCGTCGTGATCGAGCACAACCTCGACGTGATCAAGACCGCCGACTGGATCATCGACCTCGGTCCCGAAGGCGGCGCCGGCGGCGGACGGATCATCGCGCAGGGCACGCCCGATGACGATCGCCGCAGCCGACGGCGAGCTACACCGGGCGCTATCTGAAGCCGGTGCTCGACCTCGCTCGCGCGCCGGACGGCGATGCGCGCGCGGAGCGCCGTGCCAGCATTCGCGCGGCGCGCGCCCGCAAGGTGTCGGGAGATCTGATCAGCTGAAAACGCGCGTCAGGCTTCGTGGCCTCGCTGAGGACATAGGCGTCGACCGAATACGTCAAAGCGCGCCGGTCGATTCGGATTCAATGGGGACGAAGTAGCCTTTCTCCGGACAAGCCAGCAGCCAATCGACGAGCCCCTCATTGGACGATGGTCTCAGGCACAGGAGGCGATACTCACCACGGTCGATGCGCTGGACCTCGAATTCCTGGCCGGGCTCGATGTGATCCTGCTTTCGGATCTCGGCCGGAAGTATCAGCTGTCCCTTCGTTGAAACGGTGGTTTTCATGTGGGTAAGATCGTGTCTTACCTCGCCGACGTCAAGATCATCCGCCGTTTCGCGATGCTGGAATCGAGTTCGCGCGCCGGGTTCGACCGGCCAGCTAACCCGCAAGGCGAAATCAACGACGGCTGGCTGTCGCGCGCGGGCTGGGTGCGACGGTATCGAGGTGCGCAGGCTGCACCGGGACGGCCGGCACGCTGGCCTCGTGCGTCATTGCCTGGCGGGAATTTGATCGCGTCGTGCCGGGCGGGTGTGCGGCCATGCCCTGGCTGCGGTGCTCGGAAGGCCCGCCACCCGATGCGAGATTGCGGGCGCTGTTCACCAATGCGACGTGCGTGAGCGCCTGCGGGAAATTGCCGAGCATGCGCCGCGCCCGCGGATCGTATTCCTCGGCGAGCAGCCCGACGTCGTTGCGCAAATCCAGCAGCCGCTCGAACAGCGTGCGCGCCGCTCGCTTGCGCCCGATCAACCAGAGTGCGTCGACCATCCAGAACGAGCAAGGCAGAAACGCGCCTTCGCCGACAGGCAGCCCGTCCGGCGTTTCCTCGGTGAGGTAGCGCAGCACGAAGCCGTCCACGCTGAGCTCGCGCTGGATCGCCTTCACGGTGGCACGTACGCGCGGATCGGTCGGCGGCAGGAACCCGACGATGGGCATCAGCAACAGGCTCGCGTCCAGGGCGCGCGAACCGTAGCGCTGCACGAAGATCCCGCGCTTGCGGTCGAATCCGTGCGTGCACACGTCGGCGTGGATCGCGGCGCGCGTCTTGCGCCATCGATCCACGGGACCGTCGAGGCGCAGCCGTTCGACGTCCCTGATCGAGCGGTCCATCGCCACCCACGCCATGATTCGCGAATGCGTGAAGTGCTGCAGGTCGCCACGCGTTTCCCAGATGCCACTGTCCGGCTGGCGCCAGTTGGATTCCAGGTAGTCGAGCAGCACGCGCTGGAATCCCCAGGCGTCGGCATCGATCGCCAGGCCCGCGCGTCGCGCGAGGCATAGCGTGTCCACGACTTCGCCGTACACGTCGAGTTGGCGTTGCGTCGCCGCGGCGTTGCCGAGCCGTACCGGTGCGGAATGCGCGTAGCCCGGCAGCCACGGCAACGTGAGCTCGAAATGCACGCGCTCGCCCATCACGCCGTAGAGCACCTGCAGATCCTGCGGGCGCCCCGCCGCGGCGCGGAGCAGCCATTCGCGCCACGCGCGCGCCTCGTCGCGGTAGCCGGCCAGCAGCAGCGCGTAGAGCGTGAACGTCGCGTCGCGCACCCAGCAGAAGCGGTAATCCCAATTGCGCACGCCGCCGATGCGTTCAGGTAGCGACGTGGTCGGGGCGGCGACCATGCCGCCGGTCGGCGCGTATGTCAGCGCCTTGAGCACGATCAGCGATTCCTGCACCGGCTGCACGTAGTTTCCCTGATAGGTGCACTGCGCGCTCCATGCGTGCCACCAGCGCTCGCTCGCCTCCAGCGCTGCCTCGGCGTCGAGTGGTACGGGCCGCGGCTCGTGCGACGCCGAATGCGTGAGCACGAAAGGAATGCGAACGCCTTCGTGCACGGTGAAGTGCGCTTGCGTGGTGTAATCCTTGCCACGCACCGCCACCGGCGTACGCAATTCGAGCGTATCGGGTCCGGCAGTGGCGGTCAGCGTGTGTCCTTCCCGGCGCACCCAAGGCACCACCGAGCCGTAGCCGAAGCGCATCGCGAGCTCGAAGCGCATCGGCACGGCGCCGCGCACGCCTTCGACGATGCGCACGATGTCCATGCGGCCCTCGCGTAGCGGCATGCAGTCGATGAGCCGCACCGAGCCTTCGGCCGTGTGCAAGTCGGTTTCGAGCACGAGCGTGCCCGGCCGGTAGCGGCGCGCGGTGCGCTTCACCTCATGCATCGGAGCGATCAGCCAGCGGCCGTGCTCGGGAGCGCCGAGCAACGCCGCGAAGCACGCGGCCGAATCGAAGCGCGGCACGCACCACCAGTCGATGGAACCGGTGCGGCTCACCAACGCCGCCGTGCGCGTGTTGCCGATCAGCGCATAGTCCTCGATCCGGGTGGGATTGTCGGCGGCGAGGCGCGCACGCGGCGCGCTGGCGCCCGCAGTCATGCGTCCCCCTCATGGAAGGCGTCGGGAAGTGACACCTCGTTCGGCGTCCGCGGCCTGCGATTGGTTCCGGAGTTGCCACGGTTCCGGCATCGCGTCGTACGTGCGCTCGTGCTGTCATGCACCCGTTTGCATGGGGAGCCGGCTGCGCTGCACCAAAGGGCAGATAGCGCCGCACCAATGGCCGATTGTCGCCTTCTCGAAGGCGGGCGAGCATGCATGGTTGCGGACATCGGTCATGGCACCGCATTCATGGGGCTACACGGTCAGACGATCCGCGGCGTCTCCCGCGAAAACACATCCGAACGCACCACCAGACAACAATCGACATTGGAGCTCTCATGCGTAAGCTGATCGTTGTTGCGAGCATTGCAATCGCGCCGCTGCTGCAGGGTCCGGTAGCGGCGCAAACGGCCGGTGCGATCGTCGGTACCGCGCCGGGTGTGGCGGGGGCGGCACAGACGATCCGTACAACGGCGACGATAACCGCCATCGACCCGGCGACACGCGCAGTGACGCTCAAAGGCGAGAACGGCCGTGAAGTTGGTGTGACCGCAGGCCCCGAAGTCGCCAATTTTGCGCAAATGAAGGTAGGCGACCAGGTCAGCGTCACCTATGTCGAAGCGTTGATGCTCGAGCTCAGGAAAGGCGGGGGAATGCCGGTCATGCGACGCGACGAGGTCGGCACGGACAAGGCTGCACCGGGTGCACGTCCGGCCGGCGCGGCAGGTCGGCAAGTCACCATCGTGGCCGACGTCACGGCGGTTGACGCGGCGAACCAGCTCGTGACGCTGCGCGGCCCGCAGCGCACGGTACAGTTGCCGGTACGCGATCCCGAACAATTGAAGCTCATTGCGGTGGGCGACCAGGTTCAGGCGACGTACACCGAGGGCGTAGCGATCGCCGTGGAGCCTGTTGCCACGAAGAAGTGAGACGCGCTTCGAAGCGCATCCGATCGATCGCAGTTCTCGTCATCGCATGGGGTGCGGCGTTCGGCTGCGCCATGTCGTGGTCGCCGGAAACCAATGGCGCGGAGCCCGCGCACGGTAACCGCCCCAAGATTTGTGTCGTCCTCTCCGGCGGCGGTGCGCGCGGCGCTGCGCATATCGGCGTCCTCGAAGTGCTCGAGTCGCTGCATGTCCCTATCGACTGCATCGCCGGCACGAGCATGGGCTCCGTGGTCGGGGGCGCGTACGCAAGCGGCATGTCCACGTCCGAGATGAAAACGCTGATCGCGGAAATTTCGACCAGCGTGCTGTTCGATGAAAATCCGCCCCGCCAGGACCAGGCGATCCGCCGCAAGCTCGATGACCGCTCGATTCTCTTCGGCCTCGAGCTGGGGTTGCGCGACGGCGCGTTGCTGTTCCAGAAAGGCATCGTGACGGGCACGCAGGTCGAGACGGTGTTGCGCCGTCTCGTCAAGACGTCCGGCTTCCGCGAGTTCGACGCCCTGCCGATCCCGTTTCGCGCCGTTGCCACGGACCTCGTCACCGGCACGCCGGTCGTGTTCAGCCACGGCGAGCTCGCGAGCGTGATGCGCGCGAGCATGTCGGTGCCGGGTGCGATTGCGCCGGCGGAAATCGAAGGCAATCTGCTCGTCGACGGCGGGCTCACCGACAACCTGCCGGTGAACGTCGCCCGCTCGATGGGCGCCGACATCGTCATCGCGGTGAACCTGGGCACGCCGCTGATGAAGCGCAGCGAGCTCAACTCGCTCTTCGGTGTCACTGGCCAGATGATCAACATCCTGACCGAGCAAAATGTCCGCGCCTCGCTCGCCTTGCTCGAGCCGACGGACATCCTGATCGAGCCCGATCTCGGCGATTTCTCCGCTGCCGATTTCGACAATCTGCCCAAAACCGTTCCGATCGGCATGGCGGCTGCACGCAAACTGGAGAGCCGCCTCGCGGCATTGGCCGTCACGCCGGAGGCCTACGCGGCTTTGCGCAGCCGACAGACGCAGGCAACCCTTCCGGACAACCGGCCCGTGGCCGAGATCCGCTTCAGCAAGTTGCAGCGCGTGAATCCGAAAGTGCTGATCGACGAGCTCGAGACGCAACCCGACCGGCCGCTCGACCAGGCGGCGCTCGACCGCGACATCCGCCGCCTGTTTGGATCCGGCGACTTCGAACGCGTGAACTACCGGATCATGGAGGAGGCGGGCCGGCGCGTGCTCTACATCGACGCGGTGGAAAAGGCCTGGGGCCCGAATTACCTGCGATTCGGCCTCGGCCTCGCTTCCGACACGCAAGGCGAGAATTTCTTCAATGCCGCGGTGAGCTATCGGCGAAGCTGGGTGAACTCGCTCGGCGGCGAATGGCGCAGCGACCTGCAGATGGGCCGCACCAATCTGCTGTCGACGGAGTTCTACCAGCCGCTGGCGACGAACCACCATTTCTTCGTTGCACCGCGCGCTGGGTTCGAGCGCCGCACGGTGGATCTCTTCCAGGGGTCGCAGCGAATCGCGCGCTACAAGTTGCGCAGCGTCGATGCGGGGTTCGACGTGGGCACGAGCCTCACCAAGTATGGGGAGTTGCGTCTGGGAATTCTCGCGGGCTCGCTTGACGCCGAGCTCGACACCGGCCCGCCGCAACTCGCACCGCCCGCCGATCGCATTCGGCAAGGCGCAATCAGGTTGCGGGCCGTGGTCGATCAACTGGACAGCGCCAACTTCCCGCGTCACGGCGTGGCGGCGACCGGAAACATATTCGCCTCGGAGAAGGCGCTCGGCGCTACCGACGATTACACGAAATGGGACATCGACGCTGTCACGGCCCTTTCCGCGGGACTGCACACGCTCCATTTCGGAGCAAAGGCCGGGGGATCGCTGGGCGGCGGCACGCTGCCGGTCTATGACCTGTTCCAGTGGGGAGGCTTTCTGCAGCAATCGGGCTACCCGCTTGGCGCACTGCTGGGCGAGCGGCTGACGTTCGGACGCGTGGTCTACACGTACAAGCTCCTCGATCAGCGCCTGCTGGAAGGGTTGTACCTGGGGCTGTCGCTGGAAGCGGGCCGGATGGATCGACCTCTCGTTCCGGGAAGCCCGACGGGATTGCTCAAATCCGCCGCGGTGTTCGTCGGTGCCGACACGCCGTTCGGGCCGTTCTACATCGGCTACGGCCGCGCTGCCGACGGCAACCAGAGCGCCTACCTCTTTCTCGGGCGGCCGTGAAGCGCGTGCGACGCAGTCTGTTGCGGCAGGCGCTGCGACCGGTTTATCGCAAGCCGTATCGCGTGACCACCGATTCGGCACACGCGAAGCCGGCGGCGGGGAATGTCCCTGGAACGTCGCTTCGACGGCTGGGGTATCAATCAAGCCTGGGTTGCGGACCTGACCTGCATTTCGCCGTCGAACGGCCGCCATCGGCGACTTTGCTTACGGTCGCAAGAAGTACGAAGTACGACGCTCGAACTCGGCCAGTCAAGCACGGGTCCGAAGCACTCAGTACGGAGTACCAAGTACCCAGTACGACGAGCGAAGTGGGCAGCCTGCTACCGTTGATGCACGTACGGGACTTCACTGATCAACCAAGAACGGCCGAAGTCTCCGAGGTCGGGGGCGATCAAGCGTCGCGCCAAGGCGTGAACGTCGTTGCAGGTATCCTGTTTTGGCAAGACGTTCATGTGGACAGGAAAATCCAGGGAACGCAGCCCAACCTTATCGATCGAACGACGATATGAAACAGCAGGATCATCCGAAGGAACCAGCCGCTCCAAGCGTCGAACCCAAGCGCGCCCATCAATTCGTGGAGAAAATGTTCTCCGGATTCGGGCACACCGCCGAGCTGCGGTCTGCGCAGGGTCAACGCCCATCGGAACAGCCCTACCGCCCGCTTCGCCAGTCGAAAGCCAGACCTGGGGAAACGTATCGTCTGCAGACTCAACTCCCGGCGGTGCGGGTAGAGGCAGATTCGCCCGCGACCGACGTCATGACCGACTTGCGCCGGGTCGCGGCCGTAGCGATTCGCGGTTACGCCACCGTTGACGAAGCTCACCAAGCGATGATTGCCCACGGCGTTCGCGCATTGTTCATCGTCGAAGGAGATAGCACGGTACTGGGAATCATTACGTCTACCGACATCTTGGGGGAAAAGCCGATCCAGGTCGCACAGCAGCGCGGCGTCCGGCACGATGAGGTCCATGTGCGCGAGGTGATGACACCTGCAGAGCTTCTGGAAGCCATGGAGCTCGAGGAAGTGCTGCACGCCCGTGTGGCCGACGTCGTCGCCAGCCTGAAGCTTTCCGGCCGGCAACACGCTCTCGTCACCGAATCTTTGACCACTGATCCAACGTCGCGAACGCGTACTGTCCGAGGCGTTTTTTCGCTTACACAGATTGCGCGACAGCTGGGCCTTCCGCCTCAATCCGTGCACGATGTCGCGCGTACCTTTGCCGAGATCGAATTGGCGATCGGTGCATGAGCTGACCGTGCGCGGCGGCGAACGCTCCACCAATGAAGGAAAGGACTCGCCTACAGCAGCCAACCACACTGACGCTGGCGAGCCCGAATGCATCCCGGAAGAAGAGCATGACATGAACAAGACGACCAGGACCGTCGTTCTTGCCGTCTCCGCGACATTGCTCGGCGCTTGTGCATCGGGAGGGGGAATGTACTCGCAGCCGTACGCGCTTTTCGAGCCCGAGCGGCGCAGTCCGGTAGAGGACACCCGACCGGCCTTCATCATGAGAATCGATGGCAGAAGCGTCAGCATCGACAGTAACGATCCCGTGCCACCTGGGATGCACACGGTCGAAGTGAGCATCCCAGGCCCGCCGGGCATGGGCGACGCCGACCGCGATACCTTGGTCGTGAACGCCATGCCTTGCACGCGCTACCTTTTGGCAGCGCGGCGCTCATCGCGGACGGCGAGCGACTGGAAGGCGTTCATCGCCGACAGCGAGCCGATCGGCGAGTGTGCCAAGCGGTTTCCGGCAACAAAATAGCGACGGGCCGGGTCCGCGCGGATCGCGCCAGTCGGCGCCCGCAACGTACGTCCACCAGTTGTAGTGGTTGCGGATGTCCACCGGCCTGGCGCCTTTTTGAACATTACCGAAGACCGTCGCTTTTCCTTCGCTCGCGATTTGGAGTAGCATTCCTGAGCGTCAATTCGTCCGCTGATGCGGCTCAAACGGCGTGACCGTCATGGCTCGCGAACCGAGCCGAACTGAGCCAATAAGAAACGAACCGGGCCGCGATCGCGCCCCGAACTTGCAGTTCTCTTGGCCGGACAAGTTTTTTGCTCCTTCCGGCATTCGCCCGTCGTGCCCGATCGCGTGCTCGCGAACGTTCTCTCTACCGTCATCAAGGAGGGCGCACCATGACCAAGCGAGGAGCAACGAGAATCAACCCGCGCGCAACCCTGCTGGCCGCCGCAGTCGCGGTCGTGTTCTGCGCCGGAGCATCCGTATCCGCCAAAGACCAGAACGATCGTCACAACCCCGACAAGGACGTGGTTCAGCTGCCCAAGGCCGGTGCTCGCTGCGCCAACGATCCGCTGTGCCACAACCGCTGGCATCCGGACATTCCGCCAGTCGCCTCGGCTAACTCCGGCGACATTGCGGTATTCGGAACGCGTGACGCTTTCGACCATTCGCTGAACCGCAGTTCGACCGCCGCCGACGTTGTCGCGCTGAATCTCAACCTCGTTCATCCGCTGACCGGCCCGCTATTCGTCAACGGTGCGGCGCCGGGTGACGTGCTCGCGGTGACCTTGCTCGACATCGAGCCGGACAAGTTCGGTTACACGATCATCGTGCCGGGCTTCGGATTCTTGCGCGATGTGTTTCCCGATGCATTCATCGCGCGCTGGGACCTGTCGCGCCGTGGCGCGACATCGCCGGACATTCCTGGAGTGAAAATTCGCTTCGACGGCTTCATGGGCACCATTGGTGTCGCGCCCGGTCCCTCGCAGGTCGAAACCTATTTTCAGCGAGAGGCGGAATTGGCCTCGGCCGGCGGGTTCGTCCTGCAGCCGCAACCGCTGGATGCGCTGCCGAGCGCGGTGTGCGGCCCGGGCGGCAGCCACAACGCGCGGTGCCTTCGCACCATTCCGCCGCGCGAAAACGGCGGCAACATGGATGTCAAGCAGATGCAGGTCGGGACGACCTTGCTCCTTCCTTGCTTCGTCAATGGCTGCCTGCTCTCGATCGGCGACGTTCATTTTGCGCAGGGCGACGGGGAGGTGTCCGGCACCGCGATCGAGATGGATGCGACCGTGACCGTGAGAGTGGAAGTGATCAAGGGCCTGGGCGCGCAGGTCACGCAACCGCAGTTTCACGGGGGCGATCAGCTGAAGCGACTCGCGCCGAAGAGATTCCATGCCACGGTCGGGTACCCGCTCAAGCAAAAGGGGGTCATACCTCCCACGCACGCTTACCTGAATGGTTCGAAGATAGGGCCGCTCAGCAACCTGTCGGAGGATGTCACGCTGGCTGCCCGCGACGCATTGCTGCATATGGTCGATTGGCTCGTAATCAACAAGGGCCTCGAGTCGCGAACAGGCGTACTGCCTGTCCAGCGTGGCCGTGGACCTGCGCATCAGCAATCTGGTCGACACCCCCAACTTTGCGGTGTCGGCAATCCTCGATCTCGGTGTATTCCGAGAGCGTGATGATGACGATGACGACTGAATTGTTCCGAGTTGCGCGAAGGCGTTGTTTGCTGATCCAATGGATCGGCGCACGATTCTTCGGCTGGCGGCGGCGAGCGGCTCGTGGCTCTTGCTCACCGGGCACTCGCCCTACCGGCAGTGGGAGGTGTACCGCAAGGTCCGCCTGATCGTGCTCGTCAATGCCGAGGAGGAGGCGTCCGTGCAGCTCGGTCAGGCAATGGCCGCGGTGCTGGCGAAACATCTGCCCGAGAGCAAGGCGATGATGGCGCGTGCGCGCGATCTCAAGGATGTCGTGCGGCTCATTGCGAGCAAACAGCTCGACACTGCGCTTCTGCGCGAAGAAGATGCCGCCGCAGCCTTCATGGGCGCAGGCCGATTTGCCGACAACGGCAAGGTTCCGCTCCGGGCGCTCGCGCAATGCGGTGCGTATGTGTTCGCGTGCCGCGACGACCTGCCGCGGTCCAACGGCTACCAGATCGCGGAAACCATCGCGGAGAGGTGGAAGGAGATCGACTCCAGGCTGGTGAATGGCTCGCCGAACCCGCAGCCGACTTCATCCATGCCAATTCCGATCCACGCCGGCGCGTTCGAATACTACGAGGACCATCCGCAAGCCCGCTGAGAAGGCCGCAAAGTCCGGCCATAAACAGGTCACGCGCGAGCTTCATGTTTTTCCGGTTGTCCTCGACGATCAGGATCGTGCTCGTCGGTTATCTCCAGGAAGCGCTTCGGCAGGATAAATGCAAACGTCGAACCTTCGCCGGGAACGCTTTCGACGCGAATCGTCCCGCCGTGCAACTCTGCGAAGCGCTTGGCAAGCGCGAGCCCGAGGCCGGTGCCTTCGGACTTGCCGAGATGGTCGCCGCCCGCCTGGCGGAATTCCTCGAACACGAGCGCCTGCTCGTCGGCAGCGATGCCGACGCCGGTGTCGATGACCGCGATCTCCGCCGCGCCGCCCACGTTGCCATCCGTTACCGGCAACAGGCGCGCGCGCAGCGTCACGCTGCCGCCGGCCGGGGTGAACTTGACGGCGTTCGAGAGCAGGTTGATGACGACCTGCTTGACCTTGCGCTGGTCGGCCACCCATTCGCCCATCGCGTCGTCCGCTTTGAACTGGAGGGCCAAGCCGTGCCGGCTGGCGCGCTCGCGCACCAGCATCAACGAGTTCTCGAGCAGCTCGGTGAGATCGAAGCGCGTCAGTTCCAGCTCCATGCGGCCGGCCTCGATCTTCGACAGGTCGAGGATGTCGTTGATCAACGTCAGCAGATGGTGCCCCGACGAATGGATGTCGCGCAAATAATCAAGCTGCTTGTCGTTCAGTTCGCCGAACATTTTGTCGATCAGCACCTCGGAGAAACCGATGATCGCGTTAAGCGGCGTGCGCAGCTCGTGCGACATGTTGGCGAGGAACTCCGACTTGTTGCGGTTGGCGGCCTCGAGCTGCCGGTACAGCAGTCCCAGCTCCGCACTCATGCGGTCGAGGTGGTTCGCCAGCGTGCCCAGCTCGTCGCGATTGCGCACGCCGACCTGCTTGGTGAAGTCGCCGGCCGCGATCTCGGCGAAGCGCGCGTCCATCTGGCGGACTGGAGTGATCAATGACCTCGAGATCGAGTAGCCGAGTGCCAGCGCGAGCGCGACGCTGCCGACGGCGAAGCCGATCAGCAGGCGTCTGGCGCGGACGTACGCTTCGCGGCCCTCGTCGGTGCGCGCGACCATGTCGGCCTCGGCCTTGTTGACCAGTTCGTTCGTCAGCCGCTCGAGGCGCTCGGCCAGCGGTCCCGCGCGCCCGATCTGCGCCTCGCGGCCCTCTCCGACCTTGCCGGCACGGATCAGTTCGACCACTTGGGTGACGACGGTGATGAACGCCTCGTAGTCCTTGCGCACACGGCCGAAAATCTCGACTTCGTCCTGCGCGACGAACTGCAGGCGATCGAGGTCATATCCGAACTGGTTGAGCTGGCGCAGCGTCGCTTCCAGCGTTCGCTCGTCAGGTACGAGCAGCGCCGAGGCAACGCCGTAAAGCTGGACCGTCGTATCCTGCTGGATCTGCCGGTAGGCGGCGATCTTGCGCTGCAGCTTCACCAGGTCTTCGGTGCGGCGATTGACCGCGCCAAGCTCGGCCAGGCCAACCGCGCTGACGACGACCAGCAGAGTCGCGATGGTCAGAAACGCGACCAGCAGCTTGGTGTAGATCGAGAGCGGCGCGCGCGCGACGGCGTCCGGAAGCCAGTCGAGCGGCAGCCACTTCATTCGCGCAGCAGCGAGCGCAGGTCGCGCAGCATTTCGTCCGGGTCGAAGCGGTAACCGAGGTACTGGACGCGCAGCATGCCGCGCCGATCAACCAGCGACGTGAGAAAGAGATGATCAACCTCGCCGGGCTTCACCCGCTTTGCGAACGCGCCGTAGCGCCGCACGACATCGTTGACCTCGGTCGCCCGAGCCGGTCAGAAAGCTCCAGCCTGCGGGATCGGCGCCGAAGCGTTCGGCATAGGCCTTGAGCACGGCGGGTGTATCGACCTCGGGCTCGACGGTGACCGAGACGAAGCGCACGCGCGGGCCGAAGTCGGCGCCGAGCCTTTGTTGCAGCGTGGCCATCTTCGCAGTCAGGATCGGGCAGGTGTCCTTGCAGGTCGCGTAGATGAACGTGACCGCGAGCACCTTGCCGCGCAGATCGGTGAGCGACAGGCGTTCGCCGGACTGAGTGGTCAGCGCGAATTCCGGCGCCGGGCCGACCACCGGCAAGCGCTCGTTGCCCTTGGTCTCATGCGCCGACGCGTCCGTGATGAACGCGCCCAACACAATCAGCAGCATCAAGCGCGCGCCGCTGCCGAAGCACTTGCCTGCGACGCTCACGCCTTCAGCTCCTGCTTCAGCTGGTTGAGAAAGCGCCAGTCGGTGCCCTGCGCGATCAGCTTCTGCGGCGTGGACTTGATCATTCCCACTTCGCGCAGGCGCAGCGCATGGAAGCGCAGCGTGTCTTCGGGGTTGTCGGTCGCGCCAGTCGTAGTACGACGTGCTCTTCAGCGCTTCGAGCCCGATGTCGTAGCGCGGTTCGTAGCCGTGATCGACGCAGGTAGCGCGCCGCCTGCTGCGGGGTCGGCGGCGCAGAGGTCGGCCGCCTTCAGGATCGCGCGCAGCACGTGCTTGGTCGCGACGGGATTGCGCTGCACGTAGTCGCGGTTCGCGCCGACCATGCAGCAGTAGTACTGCGACCAGGGCCGGTCGGTGGTGGTGTTGAGCAGCACATGCCCGATCTTCCTGCGCGCGCAGCTCCTGCGGCTCGGGCGGGAAAGCGAGGAACGCGTCGGCCTTGCCTGTCGATGAACAGCGTTCATCGCGCTTCCGCCGCGGCCGACTCAGCCAGTTGACGTCGTCTCGGGTTGATGCCGACGTAGCGCCAGCATGCTCGAGAGCAGGATATGGTCGCCGCCGAGCGATCTTCTCGCAGACGACGCGTCTTGCCCTTCAGGTCGCGCAGGCGCGCACGCTCTCATGGCCGAACAACTCCCAGCAGCCGCGGTGCATGCCGGCCAGCACGACGACCGGCTTGCCGGCATCGAGCACGGGCAGGAACCCGGTCGCGTACCACATCGTGATGTCGGCGCGGCCTTCGGCCAGGGCGTCGGGGCCGGCTCCGCGTGCCCAGCGCGAGGTACTGCAACGTCGCTGAAGCCTTCCATCGCGCAGCAGGTCGCCGGCGAGGTACTGCGGCGCGACGCAGATCGACGGCGAATGGCAGAAGCGCACCGTGCGCGTCTCGGGCGCCGGCTCGGCAGCCACCGAGGTGTGGCGCAAGCCCGAGCAGGCCGGCAGCGCCAGCGCCGAGGTGCGCCGAGAAACTCGCCGGCGACTAAGTTCAGCGTCGTGAAGTGTCCATGATGCTTGCTCCGTGTGATGTCGGCCGCGCAGCTCAGCGGGCCGGCTGTCTTCTTGCGCGCTCAGCTCCGGCAAGAAGCTCCTTGATCGCGTCGCCCATGGTCACGGTGGCTTGCGGGTCGGCGTTGTACCAGATGGTGTGGCCGGCGTCCGAGTCGATCGCAACCCCGCGCGCATTCGGGGATCGCCTTCACCTGCGCTTCGATCTTGGTGCGGCGGAAAGAACTGGTCCTGCGGGCTGTAGATGAACAGCGCCTTCGCCTTGATCGAGCGCAGCGCCGCGATCGAGGTCGCCATTGAAGCCCGGCGTGTCGCCGAGCCAGCCGTGCGCGAACGACTGGTTCAGATAGTAGAGATCGCGCGTGTCCTGCACGTCGAGGTAGAAAGCGCCGATCGCGGTGCGCCAGCGCTGGTAGGCCTCGGGCGTATCGATGTGCTGCTCCCACCAGTCGCGGCTGTAGAAGTACGGCATCAGCACCGAGATCGCGTTCGTTGCGCAGTGCTTGGGGTTCTCGTCGTAGTCGCCGCCGTTCCATCCTGCGCATGACTCGATGATCGAGTTCATCGAACGGCCCGCGGAAGCGCCCCGTGTTCCGACAGAACGCGCCCCCGACGAGCGGGACGATGCCGTCCATGAACTCCGGGTAGCTCACCGCGAACTGCACCTGTCGTGCGGCGCCCGACGAGATGCCGGTCACGGCGAGCAGATGCGGGAATTCCGAGCGCTGCGTGACCAGCAGGTGCTGCGCCTTGACCATGTCGCGCTGGTTGTACTGCGGGAACTTCATCTTCAGCCCGCTGTTGCTCGGGCTGGTCGAGTGCTCGTAGCCGGTTTGCGTGGCGCCGAGCTTGTCCGGGCAGATGATGAAGTACTTGTCGGTGTCGAGCGCCCTGCCGGGGCCGATATGGTGGTCGATCAGGTGATGGTTGCCGCCGAAACCGTGCAGGAACAGGATCGCGTTGTCCTTCGCGGCGTTGAGCTTGCCGTGCGTGACGTAGCTGATCTTCAGGTCCGGGATCACGCCGCCGCGCTCGAGCTTGAGTTCGCCGAGTTGGCCATCTGGTGCGGCGGTTGGTCGGGCCAGTGGGCCGATGCCAGCAGCGGGACATGCGCCAGCACTGCGACGCCCAACGCAGCGCAGAGTCTCAGAATCGTTTTCACGGCTGTTATCCTCGGTGAACGGACCTACGCTTTGAGTTCCTTCTTCAACTCGTTCAGAAACCGCCAGTCGGTGCCGCGGGCAATGAGCTTCTGCGGGCTCGTCTTGATCATGCCGACCTCGTGCAGGCGCAGCGCGTGGAAGCGCAGCGTGTCCTCGGGGCTACCTTCGCGCCAGCGGCGGTAGGGCAAACTCTTCACGACTTCGAGGCCGATCTCGTAACGCGGCTCGTAGCCTCGCTCCTGCATCAGCCGTGCCGCCCGCTCCGGGTTCTCGCTGCAAATGTCGGCCGCCTTGAGGATGGCGCGCAGCGCGCGTTTGGTCGCCACCGGATTCGTGGCGACAAAGTCGCTGTGGGCCACCAACGAGCAGCAGAAATACTGCGACCAGGGGCGGTCGAGCGTCGTGTTGAGGATCACCGTGCCGGTCTTGCTCGCACGCAGCTCCTGCGGCTGCGGCGGGAACGCGAGAAAGGCGTCCGCCTTGCCGTTGATGAACACCTGCATGGCGTCCGCAGTGGATTTCGCGGTGACCCAGTCGATGTCCTCGCGCGGGTTGATGCCCACATGCGCGACGATGCTCGACACATAGACATGTTCGGGCGAGTTCTTGGCGCTGATCGCCACGCGCCGGCCTTTCAGGTCGCGCACCGCGCGCACACGTTCGTTGCCGAACAGCTCGTAGCAGCCGGCATGGATGCCGGCCAGCACGACGACCTTGGCGCCGGCATCGATGGCCGGGATCAACTCCACGGTCGCATCCATCGACATGTCGGCGCGGCCGCCCGCGATGACGCTGGAGACCGTGTTTGTTTCCAGCTCCACGTACTCGACTTGCGAGAAGCCTTCGGCGCGCAGCAGATCCTCGGCCACGTACTGCGGGCTCAGGCAGATCGCCGGTGCATGCACGAGGCGGATGCTCGAGACTTCGGGCGGCGGCTCGGCCGATGCGAAACGGTGCACCCCGAGCAAGGACGCGACCCCGATTGTCGCGGTGTGGCCCAGAAACTTGCGGCGGTCGAATCGGCGGCGGTGAGTCGGTGCGTTCATGACGTGACCTCCGGTTGATGCGTTGGCCTTCTGCCTACGCCTTCAGTTCCTTCTTGAGTTCATTGATGAAGCGCCAATCGGTGCCGCGGGCGAGCAGCTTCTTGGGGTCCGATTTGACGATGCCGACCTCGTGAAGGCGCAGGCTCCAAAAGCGCATCGTGTCCTCGGCCTCGTACTCACGCCACTTGCGGTAGCCGATCTCCTGCACCGACTGCAGAACGTAGTCGTAATTCGTCGCGACGCCCTTGCTGATCATCAGGCGTGCGGCGTTTTCGGGCTGGCTCACGCAGAGATCCGTGGCCTTCAGGATCGCTCGCAGCGCGCGCTTCGTCGCGATCGGGTACTTGCGAACGAACTCGCGGTTGCCCGCGATGAGGCAGCAGAAATACTGCGACCAGGGCCGGTCGGTGAGGGTGTTGATCAGCACGCGGCCGACCTTGCGCGCCCGCAGCTCTTGCGGTTCAGGCACGAAGCCCATGAACGCGTCGATGCTGCCCTGCTCGAACAGCCGCATCGAGTCGGCCGGTGCATGGTTGATCCAGACGATGTCTTTTCGCGGGTCGAGGCCCACCGAGGCGACCATCGCGGCGACGAACGCCTGGCGGCTGCTCTTCTCGGGCGCGGCCACCTTCTTGCCCTTCAGGTCCAGCAACGAGCGGATCGACGGCTGTACGAACAACTCCCAGCAGCCGGTGTGTATGCCGCCGAGCACGACGATCGGCGCGCCTGCATCCAGGCTCATCACGTGCGCGGCGCTATCGTTCTGCGAAAGATCGATCCGACCGGCAGCCAGCGCCTCGTTGGGACCTTCGGCGAGTGGCGTTTGCACGTACTGGACGTCGGTGAACCCTTCGGCCTTCAGCAACGCTTCGGCGACATACAGCGGTGCGAAGCACGTGATCGGCGAGTCCTGAATGCGGATTCGAGTGGTCTCGACGCCCGGTTCGGCAGCCGCCAGCGCCGGTAGAGCGTGGACCAGGCCGGCGGCGCAGACCGCTTTCATCAGGTCACGACGCCTCGAGAAAGCAGAATTCATTTCTTGGCTCCTGACGCTGGCTCGTGGATGTGCGCGAGCAAGCTGTCCTCGCGATCGTCGCTGCGAGCCGGGTGCGCGATGGCTTTCGAAGCGACGGCGCCCCATCACCGACGCCACGGCGGTCAGATGCGGCAGCGCCCCGAGCGCTCGGTGTGCCGATGCTCGCTTTGCGCAGGCTCGTCTCAGAGTACGCCTTTTCGCGCGTACCGGATACGCGGTTTGTGCAGCCGGCGCGTTGGACAGCAGATTGACGACGATCTACTTGAACGCAGGCTTAGCACGCCCGGCGCGGTGAGGCTGATGCCGGCATCTGCGGGCGCTTGGCGACCAAGCGATGCGCTTGGTCGGATCGTGAATGGCCAGGGCTGGAACCGCGAGCGATCCCATGCGATTGCCAATTCACGAACGAGTCGGCGATCCTGGAATATCGGGCTTCATTCGGGAAGATCGGGTCAGACGCCGCCCGGTGCGTGTTGCAACGGTCGGGCTGCAAGGGCCCGCACGATTTCCACTACGAGCGCCCGGCCCGTGAACGGTTTGAGAAGGACTGCGCACGCGTGACGCCGCTCGGCTTCAGCACGGCTTTCCTCGTCGTCATAGGCGGTGATGAAAATGACGGGTGGTCCGTCTTCCACAGCGACCCGATCGAACAGTTCGAAACCCGACATGCCTGGAAGCTGTACATCGAGCACCATGCAGGCGGCGTGGTCCGCCGCGCGCGCGTCGAGCATGGACTCGGCCGATCTGAACACCTCGGTCTCGAAGCCCGCCGCGGTCAACATTCGTTTCAGCGCGTTGGCCATTCCGTCGTCGTCATCGACTACTACGATCGTCCGATTGCGCGTGGGCACTGGGGCATCTCCGTCGGCCGGCGGACGACTGTCGCTTGCGGGGCTCGCGCCGTGCGAGTACCGATCACGATCGTGATCGCGCGGGCGACGACCCGCAATTGACCATTGGTGCCGTCGTGATTGCCCGGAAGGGCAGCGGGGTCTGCCCGAACGTCGGGATTTTGTCTGCGTCGTGAACCTACGCGGCTTGCATCTGGAAGACGTGACAATGCCAGGGCGGCACATCGAGATAGAGGCCGCGCGATTGCAGGTCTCGCCCGTCGCGATCGTAGCGGGCATCGTTGAGCAAATCCTCGAGTCGCCATTGTCCGCGGTCGAGGTCGGCGAGCGGGAGACGGACGTAACACTGGCTTTGGTGCGCGGCGTAATTCACGGCGACGAGCAGGCGCTCGCCATTCGGTTCCTCCCACATGCTGGCGATGAAAGCGTCGGATGACCCATTGCCGTCGAAGGCGGGAACGCATTCGAGCAACTGCCATTTTCCGTTCCGGACGGCGAGCGACTTCAGAACGTCGAGCAAGCGTTCGATAGAACTGCCGCACGGTGGGCTTCACGGGTTCATCCGGGCCGCGGCCCAGATGCGGCGAGACGCGCTTCTGGCGTCCCTCGAATTGGCCCTGATGAAAGAACCGCAGGCCCGGCGAGAGGAAGGTGAGCACCGCCGCCGCCGCGTGCTGTTCCGGCGCGAAAGTGGCCGCGGCGCGCGGCTCGTCGTGGTTTTCCAGGAAACGCGCGAGCTTGTCCTGATAGTCGAGCCCGGCGTGAAAGTGCTCGCGCACCGGCCGGGCGTGCCCATCGCGTAGGCGGTCGTAGAGCCGCTTGTCGTAGGCGTAATCGAAGCCCTGCTGCTGAAGCGTCCACTCCAGATCCCAATAAACCTCGGCCATGAAGCAGAACTCCGGTACCCGCTCGCGCACGCGTTGGGTCGCCTTCGGCCAGAACGGCTGAGCCGCGATGCCCCAGGTCCGTTCGAAGACTTCCGGCAGCACCAGCATCGCCATGTCGCAGCGCACGCCATCGCATTGTCCGGCGATTTTCGTGAGCTCGCCGATCATGGCTTCCTGCGTGGCCGGGTTGCCGTAATTGAGCTGAAGCGTGTCCGGCCAGCCCGCGAAGAATGGATCGCGGCCGTAGGCCAGCAGCAAATCGCCGCGCGGGCGCTTCACCCAGGTGTAATTTTGCGGCGCGCGCGAGAGGTCTGTCTCTGCTCCTGCGATGTAATACTCGGAGTGTTCCTCGACCCAGTGGTGATCCAGGCCGGTGTGGTTCGGGACAAAGTCGAGCATGAGCCGCAAGCCGCGCTGCCGGAGCCGCTTGCGCACCCGAGCCAGCGCGGCGTCGCCGCCGAGGTCACGATGCACGGTGTAGCCGGTGATCGCAAACCCCGAGCCGGAGATGTCTTCCTCGCGCAAGTCCGGCAGGGTCTCCTCGAATTCCTTTCGCCACTCCGGGTTGCTGCGCGAGACTTGCCGACCCGCCAATCCGGTCTGCCAGACGCTCAGGAACCAGACCCAGTCGAAGCCCATCTCCGCCAGGCGGTCGAGTTCGGCATCGGGAATGTCGTCGAGCGTCGCTCGCCGGCCGAGCGCAGCAAGACAATGCCGTCAGCCAGACGCGGGTGTTGATTTGATAGAGCGAAGGATAGCGGACCGGTGTCATGTTGCGAGACCAGGTTCTCTAGCCGCCGGTTTCGAAGCCTGGATACAGCGTCATTCCCCCGTCGATATAGATCGTCGAGCCGACGAGGTAATCGGTGAAGTCCGACGCGAGCCAGACCGCAGCCGTGCCGATTTCCTCGACTTCGCCGATTCGCTTGTAAGGAATCAGTTTCATCAACTCCGTGTAGGCTTCCTGCGTTTGCCACGCCCCGGTGTTGATCGGCGTGCGAATCGCTCCGGGAGAAATGCTGTTGACCCGGATGCGCCGCTCCGCGACTTCCTGCGCGAGGCTCTTCATGAGCAGCGTCAGCCCGCCCTTGGAGGCCGCGTAGTTCACATGTCCGGCCCAAGGGATGACATCGTGGACCGAACTGATGAAGATGATCTTGCCGGCCGCGACCGAGACGCCGGGACGCACCCCGCGGCGGAGAAACTCGCGCACTGCTTCGCGCGAGCAAAGGAAAGCTCCGCGGAGGTTCACGTTCATCACCTGGTCCCATTGCGCGACCGTCATCTCGTGAAACGGTGCATCCCTCTGGAGTCCGGCATTGCTGACGAGGATGTCGACCGTGCCCAACTCCCGAATGGCCCCGGCAAACATCGCCTGAACCTCGGCCTCGTTCGAGACATCGGCCTGCGCGGTGATGGCTCGCCGGCCGCTGCGCCGAATCTCTTCGGCAACGCGTTCGGCCTCTTCGGGCGCGGACACATAGTTGATGATGACGTCCGCGCCGGCCCTTCCAAGAGCGATGGCAATCGCGCGACCAATCCCGGAGTTGGCGCCGGTGACGAGCGCCGTCTGCCCCTTCAATAACTCGATCTGCGGCAAGGTCGGAAGGACGGGTTGCGGCAATTGCCGGTTTTCGTAGTAGCTTTCCATCTCATTCAACTTTCAGTGCTTGGATTCGGGTGCCGCGGCTGCTCGCTTTTCGGGCTGAACCGGCCGGCTGCGTTTTGAAGTAGGCCGTCTTGCCGCCTTTGAGCATTTCGTCCGGCTTGATCGTGGCGAAGAGATGCATCGCGCGGGCGATCACTCCGGTCCATCCGGTTTGGTGGCTCGCGCCAAGGCCCGCGCCGTTGTCGCCGTGGAAGTATTCGTAGAACTGGATGCAATCGCGCCAGTGCGGGTCCTCCTGAAACTTCTGCGCGCCGCCATTGACCGGCCGGCGGCCGTCCTTGCCGCGCAGGAAAATGCTCGCGAGGCGGCGCGTGATTTCCTCGGCGACTTGGTAGAGGTTCATCTGCCGGCCGGAGCCGGTGGGACATTCGACGTGAAGTCGTCGCCGTAGTACAGGTAGTACTGCAGCAGCGCGCGAATGATCAGCGCGTTGACGGGCATCCAGATCGGCCCGCGCCAGTTCGAGTTGCCGCCGAACATGCCCGTGTCGGATTCGCCCGGCAGATAGCCGACGCCATACTCCTGGCCGCCCGCGTGGAAGACATACGGATGGTCGGCATGATAGCGCGACAGCGCCCGAATGCCGAACGGGCTGAGGAATTCGTTTTCGTCGAGCATCCTCGCCAGCACGCGGCGGAGCTTGGTTTCATCGAGGATCGCGCCGAGCCGACGGCCCGCGCAGCCGGTCTTGCCCGGATCGTGAATGAAGGTCGTCAGTTCCGGACGCGCGTCGAGGAAGCCCTGGAAGCGTTGCATGAGCTCGGGATATTTTTCCCGAAACTCGCCCTCGAAAACGGTGACCGCGCACAGCGGCAGCAGCCCCACCATCGAGCGGACCTTCAGCCGCTGGGCCTGGCCGTCGGGCGACTGGAGCACGTCGTAAAAGAAGCCGTCCTCCTCATCCCACATGCCGGTGTTGCCGCCCGCGTGGATCGTCGCCGAGGCGATCGAGCAGAAGTGCTGGACGAACTTGAGGGCCATGTCCGCGTAGGCGTCGTTGTGCATCGCCAGCTCGATGCTGATCTCCAGCATGTTCAGGCTGAAGAGCGCCATCCACGCCGTGCCGTCGGCCTGCTCGAGATGGCCGCCGGTCGGCAGCGGCGCGCTGCGGTCGAAGACGCCGATGTTGTCCAGCCCGAGGAAGCCGCCCTCGAAGGCGTTCTTGCCCGAGCGGATCCTTGCGGTTGAGCCACCAGGTGAAGTTGAGCAGCAGCTTCTGGAAACTGCGCTCCAGCCAGACGAGGTCGCCTTGTCCCGTGCGCGCTTGTCTCCAGGCGATAGGTGAAGATCGTGGCCCACGCGTGAACGGGCGGGTTCACGTCGCCGAAGTTCCATTCGTAGGCCGGGATCTGGCCGTTCGGGTGCATGTAGTTTTCGCGCAGCATCAACTCGAGCTGCTGCTTGCCGAAATCCGAATCGACGAGCGAGAGCGGCAGCACGTGGAAGGCGAGATCCCACGCCGCATACCACGGATACTCCCACTTGTCCGGCATCGAGATGACGTCGGCGTTGTACATGTGATGCCACTGGTCGTTGCGCGGCGCGGCCTTGCGCGATGGGGCTGAACGGATCGGAGCCGCGCTCCTCGAGCCAGCGGTTCACGTCGAAGTAATAAAACTGCTTCGACCACAGCATGCCGGCCAACGCCTGGCGCATGACGTTCGCTGCGTCCGCATCGAGCGACGGCGGAATGACCGCGGCGTAGAACTCGTCCGCCTCCTGCCGGCGCGTCCGCAGCATCTCGTCGAAATGCTTTGCCGAAAGCTCCGGCGCCTTTGCCGTAAGCCTGTGCCAGCGCGTCCGGCGCGACGGGGGTGAGCCGAAGGCGCACCGACCTCGCACTTTCCCGGCGGCACGGTCAGGCGGTAATGAGCCGCCACTTTCGTCCCGGTCTGCTGCGGATTCACCGCATCGTGCTCGTCCGTGGACGACGCAGTTGTTGATGCCGTCCTTGACGAACGGCGTGCGGTTCGGCACGCCGAACAGCCGCTGCGTGTTGGTTTCGTTTTCCGTGAACAGCAGCGGCGCTCCGCCCTCGCAATAGAGATAGCGCTCGCCCAGTTGCGCCTCCGCCGCCCGGACGACGCTGCCCGTCGCATCGCCGGCGATGTGCTCGAGCACCGGACGCGGATTGTCCTCGCCCCACGACCAGCGGTTGCGAAACCAAAGCGTCGGCAGCACGTGAATCTCCGCCGCTTCCGGCCCGCGATTGTGGACGCTGATCTGCACCAGGATGTCTTCGGCGGACTCCTTGGCGTATTCCACGAACACGTCGAAGTAACGGTCCTCGTCGAACACGCCCGTATCGAGCAGCTCGTACTCGAACTCGTGGCGTCCGCGCCTGCCGTTGGTCGACACGAGATCGTCGTAGGGATAGGCCGCTTGCGGATACTTGTAGAGATACTTCATGTAGGAATGCGTCGGCGTGCTGTCGAGGTAGAAGTAGTACTCCTTCACGTCCTCGCCGTGATTGCCCTCGCTGTTGGTCAGGCCGAAGAGCCGCTCCTTGAGGATCGGGTCGCTGCCCATTCCAGAGCGCGAGCGCGAAACAGAGCCGCTGCCGGTCGTCGCTGATGCCCGCCAGTCCGTCCTCGCCCCAGTGATAGGCCCGCGAGCGCGACTGGTCGTGGCTGAAGTAATCCCATGCGTTGCCGTTTTCGCTGTAGTCCTCGCGCACCGTGCCCCACTGGCGCTCGCTCAAGTAAGGGCCCCACTTTTTCCAGGGAGTTTTCTGGTTTGCGGCTTCGTCGAGGCGTTGTTGTTCGGTTGTCATGGAGTTCCTTTTCATCTGACGGCGGCCGGCGAGTTTCGGGAGCGTTTTCGTCGCGCCAACCGAGCGCGATAGTATCCGCCCAAAGTCTACGGTAGCGGAGAGGAGAGCATCAATGCCAGACCGAGCCGAAAACGCGCGCACCGAATGCGTGGGCGAAAGAATCGGCGAAAGGCTGGGTGGGCCGCGTTGACGCAGGTTGCCATTCCCAAGGGCTCCTGCGGGGGAACCGCGCAAACCGTTTATGCTCCCGTTCGCGAAGGAGCTCCCATGGCATCACATTCCGACTCTGTCCACCGCGGGGCCGTCCCGGCGTGGCCGTCCCCAAGTGACAGCGGCAGGCGAATACCGCTTCACATATCCATCGCCGCATTGTTCGTGGTGCTGATCACCAGCGTCGGTGGCGTCATCGCCTGGCGCAACTACGTCGAGAGCCGCCAGCTGATCATTTCGGCATCGCAGGAACTCGTCCAGGCGATCGGGGGCAGGACGGTCGCCGCATTCACGGCCATTTATCAACCGGCGGAACTGCTGATCGATGTCGTGGCTCGCCAGCGGCTTGGCCAGGCAACGAACCTCGCCGAGCGGATGGACAGCATCGCCTACATGGCGGACGCGCTGCAGCGCAGTCCTTCCCTCTCCGCGCTCTACGTCGGCTACGGCAACGGAGACTTCTTTCTCGTGCGACCTTTGCGCGACAACGCAGCGGTGCGCGCACAGTTCAACGCTCCGTCCACCGCGGCCTATCTCGTGCAAAGCATCGAGGGCGGAGCCAGCGGCACGTATGTATTCCTCGACAGCGAGCAGCGGGTACTCGAGCGGCGACAAGCTCCCGACTACGTGTTCGATCCTCGAACGCGAGGCTGGTACCAGCAAGCGATCGCGGCGCGCCACCAGATCAAGACCGCGCCGTATGTCTTTTTCAGCACGGGCGATGTAGGGGTGTCCTTTGCGCGCAGATCCGACGTCGGGGTCGCGGCAGTTGGCGTCGACCTGACGCTTCGCGATCTATCCCGCGTTCTGCAGCAGCAGCGGCTGACGCCCTCCTCGGAGCTCGTGCTGTTCAACGCCGAGGGCGTGGCGCTCGCCTACGACAAGCCGGAACGAATGAGACGCGATGGCGCGGAGCGAAGCAACCCCCGGCTTGCCACGGTCCCGGAACTGGGCTCCCCTGTCCTCGCGCGCGTGATGGAGGAGTTCCGCGCCGGACCGCCGATCACCAAGCTGGTGTTGAATGTTGGAGGACGGGAATGGCAGGGCTCGGTGTCGCCGCTGCAGCTCGAAGGTGAACCGCGGGGCGTGTACCTCGCGGTGCTCTCTCCGCAGGATGAACTGCTGAGCGAGGCCCGCCGCATCAGCCGCGACACGCTGCTGATCACGTTCCTCATCATGCTCGTCAGCATACCGGTGGCGTGGCTCCTCTCGCGGCTGGTGGCGACACCTTTGCGCTCGCTGGTCCGCGAAGCGCGCGCGATCAAGGAATTCGATTTTGCCTTGCCGATCTCGACGCGGTCTTATGTGACCGAGGTCGACGAGCTCGCCGGAACGATGGCCGCGATGAGAGTGACCATCCGGAACTTCCTGGACATCGCGGCGACGATCTCGGCCGAGCACGACTTTCAGCGGCTGCTCGAGCACGTGTTGAAGGAAACCATCGCCGCTGCCGGCAGCGCGGCCGGCGCGATCTACCTGCGCGACGACGACGCGCGCACACTCAAATCCGCCGCCGTGCGTACACGCTCCGGCGTCGCCGTCTCTGCCGACGATCACCGAAGTGAGCGCGGCGCTTGGCGACCATCCCGCCTGGCGCGCCGTCGCGGAGGCGAGAACCGTCGTCGTCCCGCTCGACTCGAGGCACGACGATCTGACCCGGCTCCTCGAGCCGCTCGCTGCCGGGCCAGGTGATGTCCGTTAACACGGCAATCGCCGTGCCGTTGCGCAATCGGGAGGACCAGATCATCGGCGTCGTCTGCCTGCTGAACGACACTGCCAAGGGTGTGCTTCCGCGCGAGCTCGTGTCCTTTGTCGAAGCGCTGTCGGGCACCGCCGCGATTGCCATCGAGAACCAGGACTTGCTTCGAGAGCAGAAGCAGTTGCTCGAGTCTTTCATCAAATTGGTCGCCGGAGCGATCGACGCCAAGTCGCCTTACACCGGCGGGCACTGCCAGCGCGTGCCGGAGCTTGCCACGATGCTCGCAACGGCTGCCTGTGAGGCAAAGGACGGGCCGTTCCGCGATTTCGCGATGAATGACGACGAGTGGGAAACGCTGCACATCGCTGCGTGGCTGCATGACTGCGGCAAGGTGACGACGCCCGAGCACGTCGTCGACAAGGCCACCAAACTGCAGACCATCTACGATCGACTGCACGAGGTGCGGATGCGCTTCGAGGTACTGAAGCGCGACGCCGAGATCGAATACTGGCGGCACGTCGCCGACGGAGGTGATCGAGCCTCGTTGCGTGCGGAGCTGGAGGCAAGGTGGAAGGAGCTCGACACCGACTTCCACTTCGTCGCTGCGTGCAACGAAGGCGGCGAATTCATGGCACCCGAAAAGATCGAGCGGATCAAGCGCATTGCGCGGCGTACGTGGCTGCGCACGCTCGACGATCGCGTCGGGCTGTCCCAGGAGGAGCGATCCCGCGGCACCGACGTGCCTGCGCCATCGTTGCCTGCCGTCGAGCAACTGCTCGCCGACAAACCGCAGCACGTAACCGAAAGGAGCGCCGACGATCTCTCTGCCTGCGGAGAACGCGTGGCGATTCAGGCTTCAGCCTCCGCGGCACAAGCGCAACAACGGGGAGATCTACAACTTGTGCATCGGTCGCGGGACCTTGACCGAGGAAGAGCGCTACGTGATCAATGAGCACGTCGTCCAGACGATCAGGATGCTTTCGCAACTGCCCTTTCCGAAGCACCTGAAGAATGTGCCGGAGATCGCCGGCGGGCATCACGAGAAATTGGACGGGACTGGCTACCCCAAGCGGCTTTCCGGCGAGGAGTTGAGTCTGGCCGCGCGGATACTGGCGATTGCGGATATTTTCGAAGCGCTGACTGCCCGGGACCGCCCGTACAAGACGGGCAGGACACTGTCCGAAGCGATAACCATAATGGCAAGGATGAGCCGGGAACGCCACATCGATGCCGAGCTTTTCGAATTGTTTCTGAGCTCCGGCGTGCATCGCCAGTACGCGATGCGTTTTCTCGAGCCCGCGCAGATCGATGAAGTCGGCGTCGCCGCGCACGCCGTGCCGGCAGCCTCGTGAGCACGTCGCAAACCGGTCTCATCGAGTATTTCGGCTACTTCTTGTAAGGTGTTGCGGTCACGAACTTGGTGCCGGACTCCTTTTGCATCTCAGCGAACCTTTCCGCGAACGCGGCCTTCTTCTCTTCCTTTGCCGAGGCCTTATCGGCCGGCGTGCGTGTGGCGGCCGGCTGCGTGAACGCGCAACCCGCCGCGAACGTCCCAGCGATCAGTGCAACAAGCAGCTTCTTCATGTGGTGCACCTCTATGCGGTTGTCGACGGAGCGCGATGGTATCGACAGTTGCGGTCGAATTCTAGCACTGGCAGCCGGTTGGTTTCCGCCCGTGATCGCGGGCTCCAACGGTTAGCATTGGCAGGTGTCGTTGGAGAGAAAAGGCGCTCGAATGTGTCGAATTCTTGCATGGGCCGTCGCCGCGCTCGCGTCGCTGATCACGGGCTGCGCGAGCCTGCCCTCGCTGGAAGGGCGGACCATGACCTCCGCTCTAGCCGACACGGCGGGGACGCGGCTCGGCCGAGCGGTCAACGCAGGCGTCGCAGCGAATCCCGGCAAGACCGGGATCCACGCGTTTCCCGATCCCTACGACGCATTTGCGGCGCGGGTCGTGCTCGCCGCCGCTGCGGAAAAGTCGCTCGATGTGCAGTACTACATCTGGCATGGAGACCAGGTCGGCTACCTGCTCTTCGAGGCGCTCTGGCAGGCGGCCGAGCGTGGGGTGCGCGTGCGACTGTTGCTCGACGACTACAACACGCGCGGGCTCGACCCGACGATCGCTGTGATCGACGCGCATCCGAACATCGAGGTACGCCTCTACAACCCGGTCGTTCAGCGCGACGCCCGCGCGCTCAATCTCCTGACCGACTTCACGCGCGTCAACCATCGCATGCACAACAAGTCGTTCACCGCCGACAACCAGGTGAGCATCGTAGGCGGACGCAACATCGGCAACGAGTACTTCGGCGCGGGAAGCGGCGTCGGGTTCGCCGACCTGGATGTGATTGCCGTGGGCCGGGCGGTGCGCGACGTTTCCAGGGAGTTCGATCTCTACTGGAACAGTCCGTCCGCCTACCCCGCGGCGAGCTTCGCGGGCACGCCCGCACCGGATGCCGTCACCAATCTCGAGGTCACGTTCACGGCGACGCGCGGGGACCCGGAATCCGTCGCGTACCTCGAGGCCGCGCGCGCGACACCGCTCGTGCGCGATCTGCTCAACCGACAACTCATGCTCGAGTGGACGACTGCGCAGCTCGTGCACGACGACCCGGCCAAGACCCTCGACACTACCGGCCGGACCGACGTGCTGCTCTTCCCGAACCTCGTGCAGACGATCGGCCGACCGCAAAAGAACTTCGACCTCGTCTCGCCATACTTCGTGCCTGGCGCCGAAGGCACTGACGCCCTGGCGGCGCTGGCCAAAAGTGGTGTGAGTGTGCGCATCCTCACCAACTCTCTGGCGGCGTCCGATGAAAAGTCCGTGCACGCGGGCTATGCGAAGCGCCGCCATGACCTGCTCCTGGCCGGCGTTCGCCTCTACGAGCTCAAGCCGACCGCAGCGAAGGAATCGCGTGAAAACAAAGCCGGTTCTGGGGCTAGCTCGTCCTCGGCCCTGCACGCCAAGACTTTCGCCGTGGACCGCAGCCGTATCTTCGTCGGCTCCTTCAACTTCGACCCGCGCTCGGCGCTGTTGAACACCGAGATGGGCCTCGTGATCGACAGTTCGACGCTCGCGCAGCGGTTGACCGAATTTTTCGATACCGACGTGCCCATGCTTGCGTACGAGGTGCGCCTGGCATCGGACGGACGCAATCTGGAATGGATCGAGCGGACCGCTTCGGGCGAAAAGCGTTACGACATCGAACCGGGCACGAGCTGGTTCCTGCGTACGGGAGTCGACATGCTGTCGATCCTTCCGATCGATTGGTTGCTTTAGCCAGGCCACTCGTCCGACTCGGTCTGAAGCACTGGCCACCTGCATCGGCGACGCAGCGAATCCGCGGTTCCCGTTGGGAAGCGTTGGCCGATGGCAGTATGATGTCGGCCGCAACCGTGAACGCACATCCAGCGCGGCGGCAATTTCAGCGCCGCGGCGGACATCGCCGCATCGCTGATCCGCGGGACCTGCGCCAGCCGCGGGCTGTTGCGGTTTCCAACCACTATCAAGGAGACTCCAATGCGAAATTTGATGCTGATCGCAGGTTTTGTCGTTGCTGTTGCTGTGTCAATGCCAGGCGCTGCACAAACCGGCGCCGTTGTCGTCGAAAAGGGACCCGGCGTCGCCAGCGCCGGTCAAACGGTCAAGGTTACAGCCGCGATCACGGCAATCAACAGCGCGACGCGCGAGATAACGCTGAAAGGACCGCAGGGCAGGGAGGTCACGCTTGTCGCGGGACCGCAAGTGAAGAACTTCGCACAGATGAAGGTTGGCGATCAGGTAACGGCCAGGTATGTCGAGGCGCTGACGCTCGAGCTCAAGAAGGGTGGCGGCAAAGCGGTTGGCGTCACGGAGCAGGCTGGCGCGAAGGGTGCGAAGCCTGGCGAACGCCCCGCCGGAGTAGCCGGCCGGCAGGTAAAGATCGTCGCAGACGTTATCGACGTCAACCCTTCGACGCAAACGCTGACGCTACGCGGTGCGAAAGAGACCGTCGAGCTCAAGGTGCGCGACCCCGCGCAGTTCAAGCTCGTTGCGAAGGGCGATCAGGTCGAGGCGACCTTCACGCAGGCAGTTGCCATTGCCGTCGACCGCGTCAAACCGGCTGGGAAGTAGACGTTCAGGAAGGCGATACGCCGGGCTTCTTCGTCCCGCGATTCCCGCCACCCTTCATGCCAACGCGCCGACGGGCCAGTCCCTCATCGTAAGCCATGGATGGTCCATGGAGTGGCGAGTATCGGGCCATTGCAGCGTGAAGGGGCACCGAGCGCCGGGAGCGGCTGATGGGCATGAAATTCGGACCACGTCGATTGGGTTAGCCGCCGGGGCCGCAGGGACTCGGTGCATAGGGACGGGCCGGGACTCAGTGCCTTTCTGCGACGAACTTGTACGGGTAGTCCGGTTCGCGATATTCGCCGGCCTTCTGCCGCTTTGGCAGCGTGACCTTCTGCCGTGGCGCATCCTTATACGGGATGCTGTCGAGCAGGTGACTGATGATGTTGAGACGCGCACGCCTTTTGTCGTCGGACCGTGCGACGAACCACGGCGCCCACTCAGTGTCGGTCGCGGCGAACATCTCGTCGCGCGCCTTCGAATAGTCATACCAGCGACTGTAGGACTTGAGGTCCATCGGGGAGAGCTTCCAGATCTTGCGGCCGTCGTCGATGCGCGCTTCAAGTCGGCGCGTCTGCTCCTCGGGGCTCACCTCCAGCCAGTACTTGAGCAGGATGATGCCGGAGACGACCATCAAGTTCTCGAACTTCGGGGCTACTTTCAAGAAATCCTGCGCCTGCTCCTCGGTGCAGAAACCCATCACGCGCTCGACACCCGCCCGGTTGTACCAGCTGCGGTCGAAGATCACGATCTCGCCCGCAGCCGGCAGGTACGGCAGATAGCGCTGCACGTACATCTGGGACTTCTCGCGCTCGGTCGGCGCGGGAAGCGCAACGACGCGAAACACCCGGGGGCTTACCCGTTCGGTAATCGCCTTGATGGTGCCGCCCTTGCCGGCGCCGTCGCGGCCCTCGAAGACGATGCAGACCTTGAGGCCCTTGAGCTTGACCCACTCTTGCAGCTTGACGAGTTCCACATGGAGCTTTTTCAACTCACGCGCGTAATCCTTCCCGGACATCTCGCCGCCGGGCGCCGCAGCAGGCTTCCCCGAACCTGGCGTGGCCGCATCGCTGTCGCCCTGCTTGCTCCTGGCCTTCCTTGCTGCGCTCTTCTTTCCCATCGTCGTCTCCGAAGAGTCAATGTTGCAAACCGTTCGTCAATCACCGCGAATGAGCACGTCGCACCGCTTCGCATGCTCGTCACAATTTCGCTACGCCACAGGATCCATACCCGCCGCGCGAGGCACACCCGAGCAGTCAAGACACGGCAAGTTGGGCCGTGGCGCCCGCAGTTGGCTCCAGCGCCTGATAGCGTTCGATCGCCGCGCGGGCGTTGAACAGCATGCGCTCGCCGCCAAGTTGTTCGGCCAGGCCGGAATTTCGCACGACCTCCAGTACGCCGGGATTCAAACCAACCAGCCATAAGACGGCACCGCGTTCGGTCGCGCGTGCCTCTCCTTCCATAAGTGCCTGCAATGCCGAGTATTCGATATCGGGCACGCGGCTCATGTCCAACGCAAGCACGCGCGGCTTGTGCTGCGTGACCAGCGCGTTGATCTGTTCTCCCACCTTCTGGGCATTGACAAAATAGAGTCGTCCCTCCGGCCGCACGATCAGCAGGCCCTCGAATGTCTCGTCGTCCGGGTTTTCCGGCGACAAGGCCCGCAGCACGTCGGCCCCGCGCTTGCGGCCGATGACGGACACGCGCGGGTTGGCAGTCTGGCTGGCCAGACCGATCAGCGACAAGATGATCGCCACCACAATGCCCTTCAGCGTACCGAGTATCAGCACACCGAGCGCGGCAACGATCGCCCAGCGAAACTCCATCGTGCGCACTTTGCGAATGGCAAGGAATTCCGCTGGCTGGATCAGCCCGACCGAGTAGACGATGACGATCGCCGCGAGCGTGGCGTGGGGCAGCAAGCCCAGCAACGGCGCGAGCAGAAGCATGGTCGCAGCCGCGACACCGGCAGTTACAAGTGATGCCAGCTGCGACCGACCACCCGCAGCGCGCACGACCGCGGTCTGCGAAGCCCCGCCACCGCCCGGCATCGCGCCGAAGAACGCGCCGCCCACATTGGCGGCCCCGGTGGCGATCAACTCGCGATTCGCATCGATGCGAGGATCTCCGGGTCGGGCAAAGGCGCGACTCACCGCAATCGTTTCGGTGAAACTCATCAGCGCGATCCCCAGTGCGCCGGGCACCATCTGCTCCATCATCGCGGGATCGGGCATCGTGAGTGACGGGAATCCTTGCGGAATCAGGCCGACCGTCGAGACCCCAAATGCCTGCAGGCCGAAGAACCACGCCGCGGCGATGCCGCCGCCGACGGCGATCAGCGGCGCTGGAGCATGCGGCCACAGGCGCTGCATTCCGAAGATCACAACGAACGTCGCGACGGCTACCGCGAGCGTCATCAGCGAGGCCTCTGGAACGTGTTGCACGACGCGGATGAGATCGACGAAGAACCCCTGCTTGGTGATGTGGATGCCCAAGAGTTTCGGCACCTGGTCCAGCACGATCACGAGTCCGATCCCAGCTTTGAAGCCTGTCAGCACCGGCGCGGAAATGAAGTTGGCGACGAATCCAAGACGCAATAGCCTCGCCAGTAGCAGCATGGCGCCGACCAAGGCTGTCAGCGTGGCCGTCGCCGTGACAAGCTTCGCCGGGTCGCCGTCCGGGACGGCCAGGCCGAGCTGGGTGCCGGTCAGGATCGCCAGCGTGGTGGTAGAGCTGACACTAAGCACGCGCGACGAGCCGAACACAGCGTAGACCACCATCGGGACGAAGGCGGTATACAGACCCACGGCGACGGGCAACCCTGCTACCGTCGCGTAGGCCATTGCCTTGGGCAGAACGACCGCCGCGGCCGTGAGACCGGCGACGATGTCGAAGCGAAGTGCAGCGGTGCGTCGCTGGGTTGGATTCGTGTCGGTCGGAGGCTGATTCATGGTGCCGGTGCCGGTTGCCACGCGAATTCGCTCAGGCAGGTCCACGGCGCGCTCCGGGGCCAGCGGGTGATTGTAGTCTCGCGGTCATGACCATGCATGTTGCTGCGCGCGCCGCGTTGCACGTCGACGCATGGGTGGGCAGAATCTCGGGACCAGAGGGAATCGGATTGAAGGTTCCACTTGTGGATCGGCTCGCTCACCGCGCACTTGCTCCCTGCCGTTTGAGGATGGCAGCTCCACTCAACTGCATGTGCGGATTCGCGCTCGCGCAGGTCAACGCAACGCTCGATTTCGAACTCTTGGTCGGGCCGGGAACGAGAGGCGCCAGGCGATGGCAATGAACGGAGAGATCCGACCCGAAGAGGCGACCCGCGACTCCGTGCTCAGTCCCGTGGACCGGGTATCGGAAATGCTCTTCGGTTTGTTCATGGCGCTCACCTTCGTCGGAGCCGTGTCGGTGGCGGGGGCCGGACGCGAGCAAATTCGGGAAATGTTCGTTGCTGCCTTGGGCTGCAACCTTGCATGGGGTCTCGTCGACGCGATCATGTACCTGGTTCGCACGGTGACAGACCGCGGCAGATCGCTCGCGCTCGTGCAGTCCGTACGCGCGGCCCCGGACGCGGAAACCGGCCGCAGACTCCTCGAGCGATTGCTGTCACGAGCCGCGAGCAGTCTCGTCTCGCAGGCGGAGGTCGAGGCAATCCGCGGGCGAATCGTCGCGCTGTCCTCCGTACCGGCGCGACCGACTCTGGGGTGGGATGACCTGCTCGCTGCCCTGGCGATATTCCTGATCGTGGTCGCGGCCACATTTCCCGTCGTCCTGCCCTTCGCGCTGATCCAGGATGTCGGAACGGCGAAGACCGTATCCCGTGTCATTGCTCTCGCCATGCTGTTCTTCGGGGGACTCGCTCTCGGGCGTTACGCGGGCTACGGGAGCTGGAGAGTCGGGCTCATGATGGTCGGGCTTGGCACGGCACTCGTGATCGCGATCAACGCGCTCGGCGGATGAAGGCCGCGCTTCGAGCCGCTGTCGCGTTCGCCATCGTCGTCGCCACGCCAGCACTCGCTGGTGAGGACGAGCCGCAGTGGGCGCCGCGCCTCTCTTGCCACGAAACCGTCGTGGGAGTTCGCGATCACCGCCTACCCCACATTCGTCCGCGGCGGCGAAAACTACACGTCGGCGATCGCGGTAGCCGATCGCGGCCCGCTGCACCTCGAGGCGAGGTACAACTACGAGTCGGTCGGTGCGCGATCGGCTTTCGTCGGCTGGACGTTTTCCGGCGGGGAAGCGATCACCTGGGAGTTGACGCCGCTGCTCGGAGGCGCCTGGGGTACGACGCAGGCTTTCGTGCCCGGTCTGGAGGCGAGCGCGGCATGGAGGCGGCTCGACTTTTACGTCGAAGCCGAATACGTTCGCGATAGCAGCGAGCGGAGCAACAGTTATTTCTACGCCTGGAGCGAGCTGGGATTCCGGCCGGTCGAGTGGCTTCGCATTGGACTCGCTGGCCAGCGCACCACGGCTTATGGCGGCGACCGCGAACTGCAGCGCGGGCCGTTCGCGCAGGTGACCTGGGGCCGCGTCACGATAGGCGGCTTCTGGTTCAACCCGGGGTCGAGGGACCAGGTTTTCGTCGGTTCGATCGGCGCCGCGTTCTGAGCACGGCTGGCCTGCGCGACGCGGCGGCCTGCAGGCGGCGAGGTACACATCGTCGCGCGTCGTCGCTTGCGCTTGACCACCCCTGGTCGTATTGTCGATCCTGTGCGAACCGATCCCCGGCGCGACTCACGTTCGGGCCCATTCCCGGCACGCATTTCGGGCATGCCACAATTGCCTGCGCGGCACGCCCGCAGCGCCAGACGCTTGCGTGAAACCTTGGATTTCGTCAGGAACCTCATGAGCGACAAACAGAGCGAATTAGGTGCCCAATGGTGGACGAAAAACCTCGACGACGTCGACCGCGAGGTCGCGCGCCTTGCTACGATCTGCAGCGTGCGGATCCTGGACCCGGGCGTTATCGAGCGTGTTTTGCGCGATGACGCGTCGGTTTGCGGTTCACCAAACCCGCTTGCTTTCAAGAAGCTTCGTGACGCGCTGCTGATGCATTACCACGTGCGAGACAAGGCGCTGGGTGTGCTTGGCGAGGCCGGAACCGCACGCGTGGTGGCGGAAATCGTCGAGAGTCTTCGCCAGAGGTTTGGCGACCGGTTGGGCGGCCCGCCTGCCGGCTGACGTCGCCGACCGCCGGAACGGCGCATCACGCTGATCGGGAGAAGCTCGTGACGCTCGTCCGGCGCCTCCTCGCCGACGAGCGCGTACAACGGGCGAAACCGTCGACCGAGCAGCTTGCGATGGTCGAGCACATCGGCGAAACGCTGGCGCTCGATGCTGCGGCCTCGCGCCGCTCGGTTCGACGCAAGGGCAACGGCAAATCCGCCGGCAGGCGCGGGCGGAACCGAGGGGAGTGACGATGGAGCGCGCGCATGAGAAATATCAGCGCCTGCTCGATTTCTGCAAGTCGTTGCCGCCGACGCCGACGGCGATCGTACATCCCTGCGACGAAAGCTCGCTGCGGGGTGCGGTCGAGGCGGCGCAGCTCGGCTTGATCGCGCCGATTCTGGTTGGACCGCGCACGCGCATCGATGCGTTGGCGAAGCAGCACGATATCGATCTCAAAACCATTCCGATCGTCGATGCGCCCTACAGCGAGGCGTCCGCCGCGCAAGCGGCCGAGCTCGTGCGCGAAGGCAAGGCCGAGGCGCTGATGAAAGGCAGCCTGCACACCGATGAGCTGATGGGCGCCGTCGTCAACCGCGAGACGGGCCTGCGAACGGCACGGCGCATCAGCCATTGTTTCGTGATGGATGTCCCCTCCTATGCGGAGACGCTGATCGTCACCGACGCCGCCGTCAACATCGCGCCGACGATGGAGGTTCGGGGGCACTTCAAGTCATGAACCATGTGCGCGACTACTCGGTCAGCGACGTCCTGAAGAATGGCGCTCGCGTGACGATCCGCGCAGTCCGGCCCGACGACCGGAAGCGCTTTCTGGAAGCGTTCCGGTTACTGGAAAGGGATTCGATCTACACCCGGTTCTTCAGCCACCGAAACGATCCCCCCGACGCCGAGATCGATCGCGCGGTCAACGTCGATTTCGTGCGCGAAGTGGCGTTGGTCGTGACGACCGAAACCGTACGAGGCGAGATAATCATTGCTTCGGGACGTTACATCGCGATCGACGGGCCGAGTGCCGAAGGCTCGGCGGAACTGGCGTTTGTCGTCGAAGAGGACTATCGGGGGCGCGGAATCGCTTCCCGCCTCCTCGCTCATCTGGCCGCGCTCGCCCGCGCCCAGAGTCTCGCTCGCTTCGAGGCCGAGGTACTGAGTCAGAACAGCCCGATGCTCGCGGTATTCAAGCGCTGCGGATTTCCCATGCGGCAACGGCGCGAAGGCGGTGTGATATATCTCACCCTCGCATTGACCGCGGGCGACGGTGAGACCGTATGAGAAGCTCGCCAGGTCGGTGATAGCCCGACCGTCAACGGCAAAAAATGTTTGCACGTTCGACGTACCGAGGCGATCATAGAGGTGGTAATTTCGCGAACAGAAACGGGGTCGAAATGAAGACCAGTTACGCTCGATCGATTGCGATCACGGTGATCGTCGGGGTCACCATGCCGGTGGCCCTGGCTCAGCAGTTCGTTTACCCGTCCAAGGGACAGAATCCGCAACAGCAGAAGAAGGACGAGGGGGAGTGCTACACGTGGGCTGTGCAGCAGAGCGGCTACGACCCGGCTAAGCCGCCGCCGCCACAACAGGCGGCCCAGCCGCCGACGACCGCGACGGGTACGACCCCGGGCGCAGGCGCTCGCGGTGCCGCGCGCGGCGCAGTTGTCGGCGGAATCGTCGGCGATGCAGGCGCTGGAGCAGCCGCCGGCGCGGTTGCCGGCCGGGGGCAAAGCCGCAGGCAGAACGCCGCGGCGTCGCAACAACAGCAGCAGACGTCGACAGAACAGCAGATGGCTGCACAGTCGGGATTCCAGAAGGCCCGGGCAGCGTGCCTCGAGGGCCGCGGCTATTCGGTGAAATGAGATCTCAACGCCGTATCGCTGTCGCGGGCCGCTGCGGCTTCATCCGCCGTGCCGGCCGCGCAGCGCGTTCCGGACGCGGAGATCTATGCGATCGGCGTCTCGTTCCCGGCGCTGAAGGGCAAAGCCGAGTTCGACTACCTTAATCGACGACCCACGTCGTTCGTGCTGCCCGTGGAGGCCGTCGACCGCATGCGTGCCGCGGCGGGCACGATCATCATCGAGTCGCCTGAATTCCAGGGTCTTCTGAAGGATGCAGCACCGACGATGCGAGATCAGATTCGCCCATGACTGCCGCCCCTTTCGCGCACGTCGCTGCGGCCGTTATTCGGGTCGGACTCCTGTTGCTAATGGTGCCGATACTGAGCGCGCACGCAGCGGAGCCGAAAAGAATCCTGGTGATGCATTCATTCGGGCGCAGCACGTCGCCGTACGATTCGGTTTTTTCTGCATTTCGCAAGGAGATGCTCGACGCATGGCCCGGCCAGGCGGCATTCTACGATTTCGCGTTGGAGGCGGGGCGACCCGAAAACGAGAATGAAGCCGCCATCGTAGAAGCAGTACGGTCCCGCTTTGAAAACATGAAGCTGGATCTGGTCGTCGCGGTCGGCCCACCGGCCTCGCAATTTTATGGAAAGTATCGCGAGGCACTGTTTCCCTCAGTCCCGCTGTTGATGCTCGCGATGGACCAGCGAATCGCGCCGGTCGAGTACCTCAAGCCGGGGGATTCGGTCGTCGGAGTCAAATTGTCACCGACTCAGCTTCTCAACGACATCCTCGCGCTGCTACCCGACACTACGACGGTTGCCGTGATCTTTGGCGACTCTCCGGGCGAACGAACTTGGGTCAATGAATTCCGCAAGGAGTTCGCTCCGTTCGAGAATCGGATTTCGTTCCTTTGGCTCAACAACCTGTCGCTCCCGGAACTGCGCGAGCGCGTGGCCACGTTGCGGCCGGGAACAGTCGTGCTGTACGGCCTGTTCGTGGCGGACGCGGCCGGCATACCCTATGAGGAGGATTACGCAATAACGGAGCTTCACGCCGCCTCCAGCGTGCCGATCTTTGGGTTTTTAAGTAGGGAAATGGGAAAGGGCATCATGGGCGGCGCGCTAATTTCCCATACCGAGCAGGGCCGCATCGGCGCCACGGTTGCAAGCCGTCTGTTGCGCGGCGAGACCAGCCGCGTCGTCTCGACGACATTCATAAGCCCAGCGACACCTCAGTTCGATTGGCGCGAGTTGCAGCGGTGGAGCATCGATGAGAGCCGCCTTCCACCCGATAGCGAGGTGCTTTTTCGGCCACCTTCGCTCTGGGACGGGAATAAGCCTGCGATTATCGCCGGCGTCTGCCTGCTTGCGATGCAAGCGGCGCTGATCGCAGCGCTGTTGATGCAACTCACACGTCGCCGTCGTGCCGAGCGCGAAGCGTTCGCGCTGAGTTGGCGGTTGCTCACGGCGCACGAGGACGAGCGGCGAAGACTCGCCCGCGAATTGCACGACGATATCACCCAGCGCCTCGCGCGCCTGGCCATCGACGCAGCCCGACTCGAATCCATCCAGTCCCATGCACGCGACCGCGGCCGCGCTTCGCCATCCGTCCACGGCGAACTGGTTCGGTTGAGCGAAGATGTGCACGCGCTCTCTTATCGATTGCATCCGTCGATTCTCGACGATCTGGGATTGGCCGAGGCGTTGAAAGCGGAATGCGAGCAGGTTTCCCGACATCGGGCGGTCCGTGTCGACATCGAGCTGCACGACGTGCCTGATGCGCTGCCTCATGATGTCGCTTTGTGCATCTTTCGGGTTGCGCAGGAGGCGTTGCGCAACGTCGCGCGGCACGCACAGGCGAGCGTTACAATGGTCACTCTCGCACACAATGATGGCGGGCTGCTGCTTGCGGTAGCCGACAACGGCGTCGGTTTCGATATCGAGGCGACTCGATCGCGGCCCAGCTTGGGGTGTGCGAGCATGGCCGAAAGAGTAAGGCTCCTCGGAGGACGCTTCGGCATCAAGAGCGCATCTGGGCAAGGAACGACCATATCCGCATGGGTACCCCTTGGGGCGGCCTCGTCATGAGTCGACCCCGCGTACTGCTGGCCGATGACCATCGCATGGTCGCTGAAGGCGTCGAACGTCTGCTCGAGGAGGAGTTCGAGCTGGTTGCGGTTGTGGAGGATGGCCGGGAGCTCGTTGCGACGGCGCAGCGCCTGCGACCTGATGTCATCGTCGCCGACATCACCATGCCGCACCTCAACGGAATCGACGCGCTCGTGCAATTGAAGCGCGGCAATCCGGAGATCCGTGTAGTTTTCCTGACGATGCACAAGGACGCCGCGTATGCGCGACGCGCGTTGGAAGCGGGGGCTCGTGCGTATGTGTTGAAGCACTCGGCGCAGACGGAGCTCTTCCTTGCGATTCGCGCCGCGCTCGATGGCAAGACGTTTATTTCGCCAACGCTTGCCGGCGAAGTCATCCATGACCTGAAGGCCAATCCGACGCATCCGGGCGACCCTGTTGCCTCGCTGACCCCGCGCCAGCGAGAAATTCTCCAGCTGTTCGCAGAAGGCTGTCCAACCAAGCAGATCGCCTCCAAACTCGACATTTCAGCGAGAACCGTCGAGTATCACAAATATCAAATGATGGATTCGCTCAAACTGCAGAGCAGCGCAGACTTGATCCACTTCGCCATCAAGAACGGCATCATTCAGATCTAACGCACGCTCCCGCATCGCATCGGCCGCCGGCAGTCGGACGCTCGGAAACAGAAGTTGGAAGTTGCGTGCGCGCCGCACGCGCACGCTCCGGCGACTTGCCCGTGGATTCGCGCGCGAAACTTGGAGCGGACTGCGGGGCGCAAGCGGATGCAGTTGCAATCCACGCCGTCAACCGACGCCGGTTGCTCCAGCGAGCGGGGGCGTGAGGCGAATGCTCGCGCCTTCTGCGCGTCGATACGATTCGGTGACTCGTCCGTAAATTCCGAGACTGAACCTCGTATTTTTTCGAGGTCAGCGCGACAGGTTGCCACACTACGCTTGTCGCCTTGGCCAAAACTGGCGTGCTCCGTTTCAATGGACTTGTTCCGAAGTACTCCCGCTCGAGTTCCGTAATTTGCGCGTGTCAGCCTCGCAAGTTTGTGACGCCACGACATGCATCCGGCTAGTTTGAACGGCATGGCGAGCAGTGATGAACGAAGGGTCGAAGAGATGCGTGCTGTTGGCAGACAGCCATCATTCGCTTATCGAAGGCGTGCGCGGACTTCTGGAAACGGCGTTCGGCACGGTCTTCATTGTGGGGGACGAAGCATCCTTGATCGATGGAGTGGGGCGATTGAAGCCCTCGGTGACTGTCGTCGATCTCGCTCTCTCTCGCGCCAACTGGTTACAGCTGTTGCGGACTTTGCGGCAGAGCTCGCCCGCGTCGAAGTTGATCGTACTGAGCATATACGACGAGCTTTCCGTCGCGCGCGCGGCGATGGGAGCGGGCGCGCACGGATTTGTACTCAAACGTGCCATTGCAACAGACATGCTTGACGCTATCGACACGGTTCTTCGTGGTGAGTCGTACATCTCGCCTTCCGTTCGTGGGTCTGCGCCACGCGAATCGTGAAACGGGTGGGTGATGAATCCTTCGCGCGCTCCGTTGCTTGCGCCACGCTGCGTTTGCCTGGGGGTTGCGTCGCCCGCGCGCTCGCTGGCGATGCGGTTGCTCGCTGGCCGCGAGGATGTGAACGCCAGAGCGGCTGCAGGTGTTACGGCGTAGACCGCCATCGCTGAAGGCACCACCAACAGGCACGGACCCATGCGCACGAGACAGCGCGCGCACTAACGACAGGAGAATCAGCATGGCCACGACATCCACCGCCGCAAAGAATGTGGATCATTTTTTCTCGAGCTCGGCAGCGAGGATGGATCGGTGGCGCGAGCTGAATGCCAAGGCGCAAGCCTGGGCGGCGGACGCGCGCGGCGGCAAGTCTCGCGGCGGACGCACCGCGGTTGAAGCGGCGCTCGCGGAAGTGCGCGCGCTGGAAGACTTCTTTGCGTTTCCCGGGCCGCGACTGATGAAGGCGCTGGCCGAGCGCATCGCGAGCGACGACGCGCTCGGGACCGGACGACTGGTGCGGCGCATCAGCGGCGCGCTGCTCTCCGGCAGCTATCGCTATGACGCCGGCGAATGGGAGAGCGGCCGACGACGGCGCCAGCAGCGTGCCGGACCGGCTGCCGCTCGCCGCCGGCGGCGGTGAAGCCCGCCGGCCGTACTTCGAAACGCTGTTCGTCACGCCCGCGCCGGCGGCCAACTTGCCGCAGATCGCGCAGGAGATCCGCCGCCTGCGCCGCGCCGAGGACGCGATGATCTATGAGCCGGTGCTGGTCGGCAGCTTCGAGGACGCGATCATCGGCACGATCCTGAACGGCAAGATCGAGGCCGTCGTGATCTATGACGGCATCCCGGTGCCCTCGCAGCACGACGTGCCGCTGCTGCGTGACTTCCTCACCGTCCATCACCAGCTGGACACGTCGAGCCTCGCGCCGCGCGAAGTCGGCGTGACGCTGGCGCGGCTCATCAAGCGCATCCGGCCCGAGCTCGACATCTACCTGCTGACCGACCGGAAGGTGGAGAAGCTGGCCGGCGACCCGGCGGCCTCGATGATCCGGCGCGTGTTCTACGAAGTCGAGGAGCTGACTGGAGGTGCACCTCAACATCCTCGAAGGCGTCGCCGACCGTTTCTCCACGCCGCATCTTCGACAACCTCAAGAAGTACGCCGCCCGCCCGATCGCCACGTTCCACGCGCTGCCGATCGCGCGCGGCAAGTCGATCATGAAGTCGAACTGGATCCGCGACATGGGCGAGTTCTACGGGCAGAACCTGTTCCTTGCGGAAAGCTCCGCCACCACCGGCGGGCTGGACAGCATGCTCGAGCCGACCGGCAACATCAAGGTGGCCCAGGAGAAATTCGCCCGCGCCGTCGGCGCAGACCACGTGTTCTTCGTGACCAACGGCACGTCGACGTCCAACAAGATGGTCTACCAGGCGGTGACCAAGCCGGGCGACATCGTGATCGCCGACCGCAATTGCCACAAGTCGCACCACTACGGGATGGTGCTGTCGGGCGCGCAGCCGCTGTACGTCGAAGCGTTCCCGATGACCGAGTACTCGATGTACGGCGCGGTGCCGCTGCGCACCATCAAGCAGGCGCTGCTCAATCTGAAGGCGGAGGGACGGCTCGATCGCGTGAAGATGGTGACGCTCACCAACTGCACGTTCGACGGGCACGTCTACAACACCCGCCGGGTGATGGAAGAGTGCCTGGCGATCAAGCCGGATCTGCATCTTCCTGTGGGACGAGGCGTGGTTCGGTTTCGCGCGCTGGTCGCCGTTCCTGCGCCCGCGCACCGGCCTGGGCGCGGCCGCCGCGCTCGAAGAATGGCGCGCCAGCCCCGCGGCGCTGGCGGCGTGGCAGGCGCAGGCCGCCGAGCTCGGCGAGGATCTCGACCCGAAGGATCCGCGCTTGCTCGAGCGGCGCCTGGTTCCCGATCCGCGCAAGATACGCATCCGCGTGTACGAGACCGACTCGGTGCACAAGTCGATGTCGTGCCTGCGCCAGGGCTCGATCGTCGCGGTGCGCGACGAGGACTACAACCACCACGTTTCGGCGTTCCGCGAAGCCGTGTTCATCCACGCCTCGACGTCGCCGAACGCGCAGATCATCGCATCGCTGGACGTGGCCCGGCGCCAGATGGAGCTCGAAGGCTACGAGCTGGTCATGCGCGCGATCGAGATCTGCGCTCGCGATCCGCCGCGCGGTGGCCGAGCACCCGATCATCTCGAAGTATTTCCGCGTGCTCGGCGCCGACGCCATGATCCCGGCCGAGTTCCGCGCCTCGGGTTTCAAGGACTTCCTCGCGCCGGGCAGCAACTGGGTCACGGCTTTGAAGGCGGTGCAGGAGGACGAGTTCTTCCTCGACCCGACGCGCATGACGCTGGTGTGCGGCTCCGCCGGCTACGACGGCACTTCGTTCAAGAACCTGCTGGCCTCGAAGTACAACATCCAGCTCAACAAGACGTCGCGCAACAGCGTGCTGCTGCAGAGCAACATCAACAACACCCGCAGCGACGTCGCGCTGCTGATCAAGGTGTTGCTCGAGAGTGTCGCAGCAGATCGAGGCGCGAGCTCGCCGAAGGCGGCGAGTCCGCGCGCGCGGCGTTCGCGGCGCGGGTGAAGAGCCTGATGGAGGACGTGCCCGACCTGCCGAATTTCAGCCGCTTCCACGACGGCTATCGCGAGGATCCCGGCAGCGTCACGCTCGAAGGCGACATGCGCGGCGCGTTCTTCGCCGCTTACGAAGAGGACGACTGCGAGTACCTGCCGCTGATGAGCCCGAAGATCGACGAGCGGCTGAAGAGCGGCCCGGAGATGGTGTCGGCCAACTTCGTGATCCCCTATCCGCCCGGCTTCCCGATCATGGTGCCGGGGCAGGTGATCGAGGCCGACACGATCGGGTTCATGCGCAAGCTCGACGTCAAGGAAATCCACGGCTACAACGCCACGCGCGGCCTCAAGCTGATCAAGCTGTCGGCGATCGGCAAGCCTCAGGCGGGCGCACGGGCCGCTCCGGCGCGCGCTGCCTCGCCGAAGAGCGAGACGACCGCCAGGAAGGCGCGATAGATCCTGATAGGACGTGACGAATTCGGTTAGTCGGACCTGCCTCAACGAAGTCATCTGGATTGGAGACGGCAAATGGATTTCATCGTCACAACATTGCAGCAATCCCCGGAGCTCGCGATCTTCGCGTCGCTTGCGATCGGCTACTGGATCGGCGTCATCAAGCTCGGCAGCTTCAGCCTCGGCACGGTCACCGGCACGCTGCTGGTCGCGATCCTGATCGGCCAGCTGGGCATCACCGTATCGCCCAACGTCAAGTCGATCTTCTTCATCATGTTCCTGTTCGCGGTCGGTTACGGCGTGGGACCGCAGTTCGTTCGCGGTATCGCCACGGACGGGCTGCCGCAGGCGATCTTTGCCGTTGTGGTATCGGTGCTCTGTCTGGTCTCGCGTCTATGTGGCGTGCGAAGATCGCCGGGTATGACGCGGGGTTCGGCGCAGGCCTCCTGGCGGGTTCGCAAACCATTTCGGCTGCGATGGGCCTCGCCACCGACGCATTCAACGGGCTTGGCTTGCCGCCCGAGAAGGTCAAGGAGCTGGCCGATCACATGCCCGTCGCCTACGCGATAACCTACATCTGGGGCACGATCGGCACCGGCGTCATTCTCTCGATACTGGGTCCCAAGCTCCTCGGCGTCAATCTCGAGGCCGAATGCAAGCGATATGAAAAGGAAATGTCGGCCGGGGCGCCTTCCGGCGGCATGCAGTCGGCGTATCGCCGTACCGACATCCGCGCCTACAAGATCGGAGATCGGATGCCGCGCGGGATGACCGTGGCTGCCGCCGAGGCGCACCACGGGGACGCTCGCATATTCGTCCAGCGCATGCGCCGAGACGGCAAGGTCATCGAGTTCACGCCGACGACCGCGCTGCAGCAGGGCGATGTCGTTGCGGTGGCCGGCAGGACCGAAGCGCTGGTCGAGGTGCTGGGTAAATACGGCAACGAAGTTTCCGATCCCGAGTTGCTGGACATGCCGGCGGAAGCCGTCGATGTCGTGATGACCAACAAGGCCTACGACGGGAAGACGCTGCTCGAGTTGATCAAGACCGATTTCGCGCGAGGCGTCTATCTCAACAAGATCACCCGGGGCGCCACGTCCGTCAACATTCCGATACTGGCGCAGACCAAGGTCTATCGCGGCGACATCCTGCGAATCGCGGGCGCAGGCTCGAGCGTTGCCGAGGCGGTCAAGAATCTGGGATACGCAGACCGGCCGACGAATGCAACCGACATGGTCTTTGTCGGTCTCGGCATACTCATCGGCGGCCTGATCGGCGCCATCGTCGTGCCGGTCAAGGGCATTCCGATCACGCTGTCGACATCCGGCGGCGCGCTGATCGCCGGCATCATCATCGGCTGGCTGCGCGGGGTTCGTCCAACCTTTGGTCGCATTCCGGCGCCCACGCTCTGGTTCATGAACAGCGTCGGCCTGAACGTGTTCATCGCCGTCGTGGGCCTCACGGCGGGTCCGACGTTCGTCGCCGGCATCAAGCAGGCCGGGTTCGGCCTGTTCCTCTGGGGATTGGTCGCGACCACGGTCCCGATGCTGCTGGCGCCATGGATCGGCAAGTACATCTTCAAGTTCGACCCTGCCATCAATCTGGGCTGTTGCGGCGGTGCACGCACCAGCACCGCGTCGGTGGCAATGGTTGCCGACGTGGCGAAGAGCGACATTCCCATGCTCGGCTACACGGTGCCCTATGCGGTCAGCAACACGCTGCTGACGCTGTGGGGCCTGGTCATCGTCTTGATGCTTTCGTGAACCGCGCATCTCCGGTACCTGAACTCGCAAGGAGAAATCAATGGATGACCTGGACCTCACGCAGTACGAGAAGCTCGGCCCGTTCGAAATCAAGGACTTCCTCGCCAAGGTCGCATCGAAGGCCGCGCTGGAATCGTCTCTCTCCTACCTGAACGCCGGTCGCGGCAATCCGAACTGGGTCGCCACCGAGCCGCGCGAAGCGTTCTTCCTGCTCGGCCAATTCGCGGTCACCGAGAGCAAGCGCGTGCTCGACCTGCCGCCGGGCGTGGGCGGCATGCCCAAGGCGCCCGGCATTGCAGGCCGGCTCGAGACATGGCTGGAGAAGCACGACGACATGCCGGGTGCGCCTTTCCTGCAGCGAATGGTGCCGTGGACAGTGAAGAAGTTCGAGCTTCGACGCGGACAAGTTCGTGCACGAGCTGGTGGATTCCATCATCGGCGACCACTACCCGGTGCCGGACCGCATGCTGGTGCACAACGAGCAGGTCGTCCACGAGTACCTGCAGTGGGCGATGTGCGGCAACCCGCGCCCGAAGGGCCAGTTCAAGATCTACGCGGTCGAGGGCGGCACCGCCGCGATGTGCTACATCTTCAAGTCGCTGAAGAGCAACCGGACTCATCAACCCCGGCGACACGATCGCGCTCGGCGTGCCGATCTTCACGCCATATATCGAGATGGCGCACCTCGAGGACTACGACCTGCATTTCGTCGAGGTGCAGGCGAAGCAGGAGAACCGGTTTCAGTATCCGGACGAAGAACTCGAAGAAGCTCCTCGACCCGAAGGTCAAGGCGTTCTTCATCGTCAACCCGGGTAATCCGTACGCCGTGGCGATTTCGCAGGAGACGATCGAGAAGATCGGTGCCGTGCTCAAGAAGCGGCCGGATCTGATCCTGCTGACGGACGACGTCTATGGCACGTTCGTGCCGGGTTTCCGTTCGCTGATGGGAGCGTTTCCGAAGAACACGATCGGCGTCTACTCGTACAGCAAGTACTTCGGCTGCACCGGCTGGCGCCTCGGCACGGTCGCGGTCCACGAGGACAACATCTTCGACGAGATGATCGCCAAGCATCCCGAGCCGATCAAGAAGAAGCTGGACAAGCGCTACGGCGGGCTCACGCTCGAGCCGCGCAAGCTCGCGTTCATCGACCGCATCGTGGCGGATAGCCGCGATGTCGCGCTGAATCACACGGCGGGCCTGTCGCTTCCGCAGCAGGTCATGATGACGCTGTTCTCGCTCGCCGAGCTGATGGACGAGAAGAAGGACTATCAGAAAGCCTGCATCGGCATCGTCAAGAAGCGCGTCGAGGCGACGATCGAGGGATTGGGCATCGAAGCTCGATCCGAACGAGCACTTCGACTGGTACTACGGCCTGATCGACTTCGAGTTCTTCGCCCGCAAGCACCTGGGTGAGGACATCGTCAAGTGGATGAAGGCGAACGTCCATCCGCTCGACATCGTGTTCCGGCTCGCCGAGGACCACGGCATCGTGCTGCTCAACGGCAGCGGCTTCGCTGCTCCGGATTGGTCGGTGCGCATCTCGTTCGCCAACCTGGACGATCATGTCTACGACGACATCGGCCGGGCGGTTCGCGCGATTGCGCGCGGCTACAGGCAGGCGTACGAGTTGTCCACCGGCAAGAGCGCCAAGCCTCCCAATGCGAAGGAACTCGGCCGCGGCGAAACGCTAGCTCGCAACCACTGTGCCCGCTCGGTGGCTCGATTCGCGACGCTTGTACTGGTCCAGACGTCGCAGTCGCCGAGCACTTCTCGCCGTCTTTCTCAAAGATTTGCGACTCATGACCATCACGTTCCTGGCGGCGTACGTGCTGATCGGCACGCCGTGAATCCATTCGCGAGCACTGATGCCCACCCTAGACTACTTCGTGCAGGCGCTGCGGAACAATCCGGAATTGGCGATCTTCCTCACGCTCGCGATCGGCTTTCTGATCGGTCGCGTCAAGTTCGGAAGCTTCAGTCTCGGGATCGTCGTCGGTACCCTTCTGGCCGGGGTCTTGATCGGGCAACTCGACATCAAGGTCCCCGCCATCGTGAAGACGATCTTCTTCGATCTCTTCCTCTTCACCACCGGATACAAGGTGGGTCCGCAATTCTTTCGCGGGCTGAAGCGCGACGCTCTTGTCGCAGGTCACGCTCACCGTCGTATTGTGCGTGACGTGCCTGCTCACGGCATTCGCATTCGCGAAGCTGCTCGGATACGACGTCGGGACGGCCGCGGGGCTCCTCGCGGGGGCGTTCTCGGAGTCCACGGTGATCGGTACCGCCGGCGAGGCCATCCAGCGCCTGGCGATTCCCGACGCGGAGAAGTCCGCGCTCATCAACAACATTCCGGTCGCCTATGCCGTGACCTACCTCGATCGGCACCGCCAGCCTCGTCTGGTACCTGCCCACGATCGGGCCGAAGCTGATGGGCATCAACCTGCGTGAAGAAGGTGCCCGCATGCAGGCAGCGACTGCAGGCGATGCCGAGCGGGAACTCGGCGTTGTCTCGGGCGCGAGATCCTTCGACGTCCGCGCGTACCGCGTGACCAACCCGGACCTGATCGACAGGACCGTGGCGCAACTGGAGGCGCTGCCGGAGGACGTCCGGGTGTTCATCGTGCGGGTACGCCGCGGGGGCGAAATCATCGAGCCCACGCCCGACACGGTCATTCGCCGGGACGACGTCGTTGCGATCACGGCGCGGCAGGAGGTGCATGTTCAGCGCGGCGACCGGGTCGGCCCGGAAGTGGACGACAAGGCCCTGCTCGACATCCCGATCGAAGCGCTCGATGTGGTCGTCACCAACCGCGTCGCTGGTCGGGAAATCGCTGGCGGAACTTGGCACGACTCGAGAGCGCGCGTGGGGTATTTTTCGCGGCACGTCATGCGCGCCGGACAAGAGATCCCGATCCACGCCGGAACGCGTCATCGACCGGGGCGACGTGCTGCGCCTCATCGGCACCGAGCCTGAGGTCGAGCGCGCAGCCAAGGAGTTGGGATATGCCGATCGCCCCACCACCGCGACGGACATGGTGTTCGTCGGAACCGGGATCGTGCATCGGCGGTTTTGTCGGCCTGCTCTCGGTCACCGTTGCCGGCATACCGCTCACGCTTACCGCCAGCGGCGGCGCGCTCGTGATGGGGCTCGTGTTCGGCTGGCTGCGCTCGGTGTATCCGTTCTTCGGCCGCATTCCCGAGCCGGCAATCTGGATCTTCGATACCGTCGGACTGTGCGTCTTCATCGGCGTCGTCGGCCTGAGCGCGGGCCCCAGTTTCATTGCCGGGCTGCAGAAAACCGGCATCAGCCTCGTGTTCGTCGGCCTGGTGTCGGCGCTGCTGCCCCACACGCTGGCGATTCTTTTCGGGCGCTACGTGCTGAAGATGGAACCGCTCATCGTCCTCGGCGCCTGCGCGGGCGCAGGGACGATCACCGCGGCCCTGCGCGCGATCCAGGATGAATCACGCAGCCGCGTTCCGGCGCTGGGCTACACCGTTCCCTATGCCATCGGCAACATCCTGCTGACGGCCTGGGGACCGGTGCTCGTCGCGATGATGTCGATCGGGAAATGAAGCCAAGGGAGAATCACATGAAGAATCGCATGATGTCGCGATCTTGCGCATGGCTCGCGATCCTGCCAGCCAGCGACGCGCTGGGATAGCCGCCGGATCCATCACGACATTTAGCGCTCATGCTGCTGATCGGCGGCGTTACGCCTGCGCTCGGCCAAGCCCCAGCGACCGAATCGGTCGAGCAGGGCGCGACGCCGATGGACCAGATGGAGATGGCCAACCCCCAACCCGGACAGCCGCTGGTTCCAGCACCTGCGAAGCCACAGGAATGGTGGTCGTCGTTCATCAACGATTCCAAGTTCAGCGCGCAGTTGCGGACCTTCTATTTCAACCGCGACAAGTTCGACAACACGCGCAGCGAGGCCTGGGCAATCGGAGGTTGGGTGGGATTCAAGTCGGGCTACCTCGCTGACTTCTTCCGGCTCGGCGCGGTCGCCTATACGTCGCAACCACTGTATGCGCCGGATGGCCGTGACGGAACCTTGCTGCTGCAGCCTGGCCAGGACGGCTATACGGTCCTTGGTCAGATCTACGGCGAGATCAAGTTCACCGACCGGATCTTCGGCGCCTTCGGCCGCAAGGAATACGACACGCCGTACATCAACAGGAACGACACTCGGATGACGCCCAATACATTCGAAGGCGTCACCGTCTACGGCAAGGCAGGCGGTGAGAATGGCACTCCCGCGTGGCGGTTCGGGGGCGGCTACATCAGCAAGATCAAGGAGAAGAATTCCGACGACTTCGTCTGGATGTCCCGCGACGCCGGCGCTGCCGTCGACCGCGGCGTGTATGTCGGAGGCGCGAATGTCGAGTTCAAGGGCTTCTCGTTCGGCGCGATCGATTACTACTCCGATGACATCATCAACATCTTCTATACGGAAACCAGTTACAAGCTCGCCATGCCGGACGGATACAAGCTGAACGCTCGCCGCGCAGTATTCCCACCAGCAGAGCACCGGCGACAATCTTCTTACCGGTCAGGATTTCTCCACCGGCCAGTGGGGCGTCAAGGCGGACCTCGCCGTCGGCGCGGCGCTGCTTACGCTTGGCTTACACGGATACGGCGAACGGGAAGGATATGCAGAGCCCCTGGGGTGGCTATCCGGGATACACCAGCGTACAGGTGCAGGACTTCAACCGGGCCGGCGAGTCGGCGGTCATGCTGAAGGCGGCCTACGATTTTTCCCGTCACGGGGCGGAAGGCGTGAGCGCCTATGCGCTATGGGTACACGGCGCCGGACGCAATGCCCCCGCGTTCAATGAAGACGAGGCCGACTTCAATCTGCAATGGACACCCAAGGAAGGCGTGTTGCGGGGCACATCATTCAGAGTGCGTTACGCCCATGTTTCGCAGCGTGGCGGAGGCGATCCGGCCATCAACGATTTTCGCGTGATCGTGAACTACGATTTTTAGCATCCCCGAAGCGTCATGGCCGCGTGCCTCCGAGGGAATCCAAGCATCAGACACTGTTGCGCAGTAGCGCGCGCTCGATACTTCGCTTCGATGTCTGCGACCGACCCGCTCGAGCGGAGGCTCACCCAAGTCTTTTATGTAGAATACTTCGATATGCCTGCTCGGACCTCTGAGCAATGCAGTGCAGGAGACATGTCGGCCGCGGAAGCTGCAAAAGGACGCGATGCGCTATGAAGCGCGCCGGAACCGGCCCGGGCGTGGGTTACAAGTGATTTCGTCAGCTGGTGTTCAAGGATCGTCCGCTGCTCGACAACTTCGACCGGTTGGGCGCCGATTTGGGCGCGTCGGCGGATGCGACGATGAGGGTCGGCGACCAGGGGATCGTAGTCGCCCCCAGCGCTTCGTTCAACCCGCTGCTTTCACGTCCAAGGTTACGCGACGAAGCGGGCCAAGGCGATCGCTGCGGCACGGTTGCGCATGCATTTGCGGATCGAGGGCAATACTCGCTCGACAATCCGCCGCCGAGCCTGACTCTCATTACCGACGGGAGGGAGCATTCATGGATACGAACCGAAAGCACTTCGCGCGATCGGCATTTACCGGGCTGGGAGTGCTGGCAACGTGCGTTGCGTTGATCGCCGCGCCGCTGTCTTCGGCACAGGCGCCCGCCGCTTCGGGCACCGCTGCGCAGGCGCCGTCTGCCTGCAGAGCTCGAAAAGCTCGTCGGTCCCATCGCGCTCTATCCCGACGACCTCGTGGCGATCATCCTGCCCGCGTCGACCAATCCGCTGCAATTGGTGCAGGCGGACCGCTTTCTCGAGAAGCGCAAGACAGGATCCCAAGCTGCCGATTGACGAAAACTGGGATGACTCGGTGAAGTCGCTGGTCAACTATCCCGAGGTGGTCAAGCAGATGAGCACGGACCTCGACTGGACCGCGGATCTCGGCGAGGCGGTCGTTGCCGACCAGGGCGCGGTGCTCGATGCGGTGCAGGCGTTTCGGCGCAAGGTTCAGTCAGCCGGGAAACCTGAAAACCGACGACAAGCAAGTCGTCGTGGTCGAGAAGGAAATCATCAAGATCGAACCTGCCGACCCGCAGGTGATCTATGTGCCGCAATACAACCCTTCGAGCGTCGTCGTGTACAGCTCGGCTCCGGTTTACGGCTACTATCCTGCGCCGTATCCGAGCTACTACTACCCGTACCCACCGGGGGCCGCGCTCGCCACCGGCTTGATCTGGGGCGCCGCGATCGGCGCGGCGTGGAGCGGAGGTCACTACGGCGCCAACTGGGGCGGTGGCAACAACAACATCACGATCAATCGCGGCGATGTGAACGTCAACCGAGGCAATATCAATACCGGCGACATCAACCGGCCATCGCAGCAGCCCGCTGGTGGCGGCACGGCATGGAAATCCGACAAGAGGCCAGGACAGGTCAGCAGCGGCGCCGGGCGGGCGACAACGGCCTCGGCGCGTGTCGGCGATGCGCGTCCGGGCGGCGGCAGCGGCGGCTTCGGCGGCACGGGCGCACGGACGTCGACGCGGCAGGCGGGCGGCATGGGACAAGGCGGCGCGGCGCGCGGCGGCGCCAGCGTGGCGGGGCTCCGCGACTCGCAACGCCGGAGGCGGTGGGGCGCGTGATGCGTTCGGCGGCTACGGATCGGGAAGCGGCGCGCGCGCCGACAGTTCGCGCGGCGCCTCGAGCCGCAGCTCGATGTCGAGCCAGGGCGGTCGGTCGAGCGCCGGTGCAAGCGCGCGTAGCGGTGGTGGTGGCGGACGCGGTGGCGGTGGCGGTGGCCGTGGCGGTGGCGGCCGTCGCTAGGAGATGGAGAGATGAACATCGTGCCTGCAATCACCCGGGTGATCGACACCATGAGCCTCATTGCCAAGTTGAAACTGATGCGCCGTCTCGCTTTCATCGCCTTCTGCGCGATGCCGGTGGTCGCTGCGGGCGCCGAGCAGAGGACGTTCGCAACGCCCGATGAGGCCGTCGATGCGCTGCTCGCGGCACTCAAGGCCGATGACGACGCAGCGCTCGTTGCGATCTTCGGCGACAAGCACAAGACGCTGATCATCACGCCTGACAAGGCGGCCAACTCGGCGAACCGTGCCAAGGCTGTCGCCGCGATGCAGACGTATCGCCTCCTCGAGGAGCAGGGCAAGGATCGGCGCGTGCTGCTGATCGGCGATCAGGCGTGGCCGCTGCCGATTCCCCTGGTTCGCGTCGGCGAGCAGTGGCGGTTCGCGACGGAGGAAGGCGAGGACGAGATCGTCAACCGTCGCATCGGGGCGAACGAACGCAGTGCGATCCTGGTGCTGCGCGCGTATCTCGACGCGCAAAAGGATTACGCCGCGCGCGATCGCAACGGCGACGGAGTGCTGCAGTACGCGCAGCGGCTCGGCAGCACGCCGGGCAAGCACGACGGGCTGTACTGGCCGGCCGATGCGGCGAAGGGCGAGGAAGCGAGCCCGTTCGGGCCGCTGATCGCGGAGAGCGCGGCGTATCTCAAGGGCCGCCAGGCCGGCGATCCGTACCGCGGCTATCACTTCCGGATTCTCACGCGCCAGGGCAAGAGTGCGCCCGGCGGCGCGTACAGCTACATCATCAACGGACGGATGATCGCCGGCTTCGCGATGGTCGCGTATCCCGCTCAGTACGGCGAAAGCGGCGTGATGACCTTCATCGTCAGCCACAACGGCAAAATCTTCGAGAAGGATCTCGGCAGGAATTCGGCCGCGATCGGCGCGAACCTGACTGCGTTCGACCCCGGTGCCGGCTGGAAGGAAGTTGCAGCACAGTAGCCGCGATCCACGAGGTGTCGAAATGACGGAGGGTGGCATGCCGGAAGGTGGAATGACGGGAGCCGGTATGGTTCGGTCCAGCTTTATCAACGCCAGCGGCGCAGTGGCGCGGCTCGCGGCCGCGGTGTGGCTGTCCGCAGTCGCTACACCCGCATCCGCAGCGTTCCTCTCCGGCGAGGCGCTCGACACGGCAGCGACCGTACATCGCGTGGTTCGTCGTGTGCGTCGTCCCGATCGTTGTCATCGTGCTGTTCTGGATGGTGCACGTCCTGCCCGAAAAGATCGCCGAGAAGCGGCATCATCCGCAGAAGGACGCGATCCACACGCTGTGCCTGCTGTCGCTGGTGTTCGGCGGCCTGCTGTGGCCGTTCGCGTGGCTGTGGGCCTATACCAAGCCGGTCGGCTATCGGCTCGCGTACGGTACCGAGAAGCACGACGACTACTACCTCGAGATGGGCGAAGAAGGCGAAGGCCGGCGAGCTGCTGGATGACGACATCGTCCATTTGCGCAACGAGCTCGATGCGATGGCGGCGAAGGGAACGCTTCCGCCGACGCTCAAGGGGCTGCGCCAGGAGCTCGACGCGGTGCGGATCGAGCCCACCGAGCGGCGCGAAGGCAGGAGCCGCGTAATGGATCTGCTGCTGCTCGGGATCTACGCGTTCTTCGTCTGGCTGATCTTCATCAAGTTCAAGTGGCTGCCGTGGAATACGACGTCACAGGTCATCGTCGTCATCATCCCGATCGTCGCGCTTACGACGATGATCCTGACGCTCAATGTCGTCGCACCTTCGTCGAACGACGTGCGGGTCATGAAATACGTCGTGCAGATCATTCCGCAGGTGAGAGGGCGTGTCATCGAGGTGCCCGTCGAGCCCAACCGGCTGGTGAAGAAGGGCGAGCTGTTGTTCCGCATCGACCCGACGCCCTATCAGAACGAACTCAGCATCGCCAAGGCCAAGGTCGCGGTGGACGAGGCCAAGCTCGAGCAAGCCGGCGCCGGCCTGGCCGACGCGTCTGCGGGCGCGCGCGAATTGCGCGAGCAGCTCAAAGCTGCAAGCGGTCAGGTCACCGCGCTGCGGCCAAGGCTCGAGCTGGCGCGGTTGCGGGTCAGCCAGAATCGTGAACTGGTGGCCGCCGGCGCGGGAGACCGTTTCGCGCTCGAGCAGGCGGAGGCCAACGTGACCGAGATCGAAGCCCAACTCGCCACCGCGACGGCAAATGAGGCGCAGGTCACGCAGAGACTCTCGGGACAGGTGAACGGCGAACAGGCGACCGTCGCCTCCGCGCGGGCACAGATTGCCACCGCGAAAGCACAGGTCGACGCGAGCCGGGTCGAAGTCGCGAACAAGCAGTGGGATCTCGACCAGACTTCCGTGTACGCACCGACGAGCGGCTACGCGATCAACGTGCAGTTGCGCCCGGGCTCGTTCGTCACGGCATTCCCGGTAGCTCCGGCGATGAGCTTCGTCGAGGAGACGTACCAGGTCATCGCGTTATACAACCAGAACGAGCTCGTCGCAGTCGAGCCCGGCGACGAGGCGGAGATCGCTCTTCGCAGCCAACCCGGTCGCGTCATCAAGGCGACCGTCGATTCCATCGTCTGGGCGCAGGGCCAGGGCCAGGTCGCGCAGTCGGGCATGCTGCCGCAGACGGGCGCCTACCCGCAGGCGCCGGGCCGGTTCCCCGTCAAGCTCAGCGTCGCCGACAAGGACAGCGATTTGTTCCTCGCCGCCGGTGCCAGCGGCGACGCCGCGATCTACACCAAACACGCGGCAGCGATCCATATTCTGCGCAAGGTGATCCTGCGAGTCGGATCGATCACCAACTACCTCGTCTTGAAACTGCATTGATGCCCGTCACTCGCATCGTGGGTCGCTGGATCCTGGCGGTCGGCGCCGCGGGTGCACTCGTAGCGTGCGCCATCAAGGGTCCGCCGTCTGCAACCGAGATCCAGCGCGAAGCGCTCGCCCACACGACGGTGCCCGCCGATTGGAAGGGGAAAGGCGGGCCGGTGCTGCCGCTCAGCGAGCCATGGCTCGTCTCGTTCAACGATCCGGTGCTCTCCGCACTCGTCGACGAAGCGCTCGCGTACAACGCCGATCTCAAGATCGCGGCCGCGCGCGTCGAGCAGGCGGCAGGATTCGTAAAAGTCGCCGGCGCGACGCTTTACCCCGCGGTGAGCGTGCTTGGTCACGGCGGTGGCAAGTCCGGCGGCGACGGCGGGCTGCAGGGCATTTTTCTCAGCGCGTCGCTCGAGCTCGATGTGTGGGGCCGCGTGCGCTACGGCCAAGCCGCGGCGCAGGCCCAGTTCGGCTCGGCCGACGCCGACTACGCGTACGCGCGGCAGTCGCTCGCCGCGCTCGTCGCGAAGAGCTATTTTCTTGCCGTCGAAGCCGCGTTGCAGCGGTCGATCGCGCAGGACGTCGTGCGCGGGTCGGACGAGTTGCTGCGTCTGGCCGGCGAGCGGCTGCGCATCGGCGTCGGCGACGAGCAGGCCGTTGCCGAAGCGCGCGCCAATCTGGGCAGCTACCGGGACACGCTGAGGCAGGTCGAGTATTCGCGCGAGCAGGCGCTGCGCTCGCTCGAGTTGCTGGTCGGCCGGTATCCCGCGGCGGAAGTCGCAGTCGCGCAGCAACTGGCGACGATGCCGGCGCCTGCGCCCATCGGCCTTCCGTCGGAGCTCCTCGAGCGCCGTCCCGACGTCATCGCCGCAGAGCGCCGCGTCGCCGCGGCGTTCGACCGGGTCGAGGAAGCGAAGGCTGCGCAGCTCCCGCGCATCAGTCTGACCGCGGGCGGCAGCAACGTGTCGAGCGAACTCTTCGTGCTGAAGGATCACAGCAATCCGGTGTGGAGCCTGGGCGCAAATCTGATCGCGCCGCTGTATCAGGGCGGGTCGCTGCGCGCACAAGTCGAGATTCGCACCGCCGAGCAGAAGCAGGCGGTCGCCGAGTATGCGCGAGCCGCACAGCGCGCATTCAGCGAGGTCGAAGGGGCACTGTCGGCAGAAGTCGCGTTGCGTGATCGCGAGGCGATTCTCGTCGAGAACATCAAGGACAACCAGCGCGCGCTGGATCTCGCGCAAATCCAGTACAAGGTCGGCAAGATCGATTTGCGCGTGGTCCAGCAGCGGCAGCTTGCGCTCTACGGCGCGCGCACGTCGCTGCTGCAAGTGCAAAACGAGCAGCTCGCGCAGCGTGTCAATCTGCACCTCGCTCTCGGCGGGAGTTTCGAGCCTGCCCACCAGGCAGCCGCACGCTGATTTCGTCGTGCGCGCTGTGTAGTTGAGCTCGAGGCGCAGCGGACTGCGCGGGGGAGGAAGGGAGCCATGAATCGCAACATCAGGCGAATCCACGGGCGCGAGCGCGCCTGGCCCCGGCCGTTTGGGACAACGATCGCTTTGCCTGCCGTGCTCGCTGCGCCGGTGATCGCCGCGACCGGTGTGCAATTCGCGTTGGCTGCCGATACGCCCGTACCGCGCAAGGCCAGCGCGGCTGACGCCGTCCCGCCACTACTCAAGCCCTGACCGGGACTGGGAGGTCATCGTCAAGCGCCGCGCGCTGCGCGTGCTGGTCGTCTACAGCCGCACGATGTACTTCGTCGACAAGGGCGCGCAGCGCGGCCTCACGTACGAGGTCTTCTAGGGTTTCGAGGACGACATCAACAAGAAGTCGAATTCGTCACCGCCGAGAAGGTCGGACAGGAAACCGTGACGTACGTCGCGAATATCCACAAGTACTACGTTGCATATCAGCGCATCGTCGAGGCCGAGGCGCAGAGGCGCGCAGTGCGCGAGTCAGGACAGGGCGGGACGCCACGGTGAGGGCTCCGCCGCCGTGAATGCATGGTCAGGACCGCGGGAGAGCGCGGTTGAGGTCGCAAGGAGGTACTGTTCCATAGTCGCGTCGCGCGCAATTGACACGCAGTCTGGCGCCATATGTGATCTTCCGAGTGTCGCTTCCAGCGGCATGCGATGAGGGTGACGTAGGCGTTGGCGTCGCCGACCCCCCGCTTTCGTGACTGTGGGATTAAGCATGTTGCTGCTGTGAGCGGGAGATTCGATCCATGCCCGCAATTTGCGCTTCGGGCGGGTCTTCACGTTCTGCGTGGATAATGCGGACCGAGAGGCGGCACGAATCCGGCACGGCATTCCGACGGTGCGAGAGTGTCGAGCGCCGCTCCGTGAAGCACGAACGGCTTCAAGGACGCGTCATTGGTCGATCGTTGGGCCGTCGCGCGAGTGGGGCCGGACGGTTGCATTGTCCCGTCCAACCACGATCGAAGTTCTTGTGGAGCGCGGTGATATACATGTTGAATCTAACGTACCGAGCAATCGTAGTCGGACTCCTCGCAGTGGCATGCGCGGCCATTCTCGCGTTTCCCGCGGGCGCGCAAAGCAACGCAGCCAAGTCCGAGATAAGCACATTGCCGGTACCGCTGACGCCGGAAGCGGTGCGCGAGCTCGTATCGCGGCAGTCCGACGCGCAGGTGAGGCAGCTCCTGATCGAGCAACTCGACCGGGCCGCTGCAGCGCCGGCGAAAGCGCAGGGCGGCGACAAGGGGATGTCGGGGATGGTCGTGCAGAACGCCGGAATGGTGCGCGAGCGGCTCGGCGAGCTCCGGGATGCGTTCGTCGCGTTGCCGGCGACATTGCGCCAGGTCGTCGCGAACCTGGACGAACCCGAAGGACCTTCGGTGTTACCGCGCGTCGGCGCCTTGCTGGTGGGGGCGCTGGTGGTCGGTTGGCTGGCGCAGCGCATGTACGATTTCGCCCTGCGCCGTTACCGCAAGAGGTTGGCGCCGCCGGCCGCGGAGACTTTCACGGCCCGTTGCTTTCGACTGGCCATCGGTCTCGCCCTCGACCTTGCGGGGATCGGCGTGTTCGCGCTTGCCTTTCTCGCGTTATTCCTGGCGCTGTGGCAGGGGCACGCCCTGCGGCGGATCGCGATCCTGGAGGTGCTGATCGCGGTGGTCGCCGTCCGGGTGACGTGGCTGTTCGCCGACTTCCTGCTTTCCAGCCGCAACGGGAAGGAGCGGCTCCTGCCGTTTGCCGACGCCCCGGCGCGTCGGCTGCGCCGGATTCGCCGTGCTGCTGGCCGCGCTCTGGGGCCTCGACAGTTTCCTGCGCGCGGTATTAGCGGGCGGCGGCGCCAATGCCGCGACGATCGATCTTCTTACCATCTCGATGGGGGTGCTCGGCACTCGCGCTCTTACTGTGGACGGTGTGGCACGTGCGTGCGGCGATCGCCGACCTGATCCGGGGCGACGGGACGCGCGGCGCCGTCGCCGGGTGGCTCGCCGACCTGTGGCCCGTGATCGCGACTGCGTTCTTCGTGGCGATCTTCGCCGCCCGGATCTACGACGTCCTTACCGGCACGCCCGTCGTCGTCGGGCGCCGGCCTGCTGTCCGTCTTGCTGGTGGTGGCGATGCCGATCGTCGATATGGTGATATGCCGGGCGATCGCGGCGGCCGCTGCGGCACCCGCAGACGCCAGTTCTCCGGTGCCAGGGTTCGTCGCTGCATACGAGCCCGTGTTTCGCCGCGCCGTCCACATTGTCGTGATCGTCGTCGGCTTGTTGCTCCTGGCTCGACTGTGGGACATCAATCTGTTCGCGATGGCGCAGGCGAGCATGGGCGGCAAGATTTCCAGCTCGTTGTTTGGAGTATGCATCGTGGTGCTGCTCGCGTACCTGCTGTGGGAGATCGCGAAGACGGCGATCGACCGTCGGCTGCAGGCCGAGGGCGACCCGCACTCCGACGTTCCGGCGTCGCGGGTGCGGACGCTGCTCCCGCTGCTGCGCCTGCTCATCCTGATCACGATCGTGGTCATGGCCACGATGTCCTTTCTGGCGGCCCTCGGCGTCGACATCCTGCCGTTGCTCGCCGGCGCAAGCGTCGTCGGCGTGGCGATCGGCTTCGGCTCGCAGACGCTGGTGCGCGACATCGTGTCAGGGGCATTCTTCCTGATGGACGACGCGTTCCGGCTGGGCGAATACATCGAGGTTGGCAGCGACAAGGGCACGGTGGAGAAGATCAACGTGCGCTCGGTGTTCCTGCGCCACCATCGCGGCGCGCTGAACATCCTGCCCTATGGCGAAATCAAGCGGCTGCGCAACACCAGCCGCGACTGGACCGTCCACGTCCTGGAGTTCCGGCTCACTTACGACACGAGCATGCTGCAGGTCAAGAAGATCATCAAGCAGATCGGCGACGAACTTTCCGCCGACTCGGACTATGCGCACGATATGCTGCAGCCGCTGAAATCGGGCGGCGTGCTCGCGACCGAGGACAGCGCGATCGTCGTGCGGGCAAAATTCACGGCCCGGCCAGGCAACAACGCGTGGGTGGTGCGCCGTGTCGCCTACGACAAGATCATCCGGGCGTTTCGCGCCGCGGGAATCAAGTTCGCGCACCGCGAGGTGACTGTCAACGTGCCGCCATCACAGAGCGGCACAGAGACGGCTACAGCGGTCGCAGGTGCGGCGGCGGGGGCGGTTATTGCCAAGGCCAAGGTCGGCGAATGACGACGCGCCCCGGGGAGGGGCGCGGCTCAGGGCTTCGGCGGAACAAAGCCGTACGGCATGTCGGCGCCGCGCCGAAGAAGATCTGCTCCATCTGTTGGGTGGGCCACATTTGCGCACCGGATCGGAGCCTGCTTCATGACCAAATGGCATGGCAGCGCGAAGACCGTCAGTGGATGATTAGAGCGTACATGGATCAACCGCACTCAATTCACTTTTCGGTGTGTCCAGGCTACGGCTGTCGTGCAGCCGAACCCGTAGTTTCTTGCGTTTCGGGCATGAACGAGGCTTACTCGCAGGGGTCAGGCTGCCTCGTGGAACCGAGTTCCGCGGCCGCATGGGGCCTGATGGCAACGATGCGCCGTTTGCTGCCGTTGGTCGGCTACGGAGTCTCGCAAGGGGCTCTCTGTCTCCGCTCGGTGTCATTGCCTTCGACAGCACTTGTCAGCCCCTGCGCCTATGTGTATCAGACGGACGATACATCGCAAAGACGGTTTTCGAAGTCAGAACGTAATGCCCCTGTTCTTTTCGGAAATCGAGGGACAGGACCGAGGGGAAACGGTTCGGCAGGTTACTTGAGTTGTGTTTCTTGAGAGGCGAGTCCTGCGGCGCCAATGCCGGGATCGCCGCACGGCCCGCCATCAGCCGGCAAGTGGCGTGGTCTTATGCAGAAGCGCGCGCGCCTGGACGCCAGCGATTCCTGCGAACCGCCAACGCCGCTAGAAGCGGAAGTCGATGCCGGCGAGGTAGCTGTCGACCCGGATCCTGTCGTTCTTCATCCACTCGGCGAACAGGCCCCAATTGCGCGAGAAGTTCCACCGCGCTCCCAACCCATAGGTCGCTTCGTCCTGCCTGTCGTTCTGATTGGCTGTGTTCAGCGGTCCGTTGGCGTTGAATTTCAGCTCGGAGTGCGCATAGCCAATGCGGCCGTAGAGATCGAAGTTGTTGATGGGCCAGATACCGACGAGTGACAGGCCGACCGACTGCGCGCGCGCTGAACCATCGACATTCCCGACTGACCCGAACAGGGTGCCGTGGAAGTCGTATCGCCCAAAATCGTAATAGCCGAGCTCGATGGCGGCATACGGACTGAAACGCCAGCCAGCGCGAACCGTGTAGGTCGTGTCGTTATCGTCGAGCGTCGCGTTGTTGAGGCCGGTGAGATCGGAGGCCGACCGGCTCAGATGGCCCATGCCGGCGCCCACGCCGACGTAAAACGGCGGTGGGGGCGTCGCTGGCGCTTGCGCGAACGTAAACGTCGATGCGCCGAAAAGCGCCGTGGTCACCATCATGCTGCTGAATTTATTCATAACGTCTCCAAGCGGGTCGAGCGGTCGGGGCAGAGGGCGATTTTACCCGCTCAATGGTGGCCGAGCAAACCGCGGCGTCCAGGCTGCGGCGCCGCGCGCCGCACACTGTAAGGATGTCAACCCAGGCGCATGCGAGCACCTGCAACGGCCCAGCCGCCATCGACGGGAAGCACTGCCCCTGTGATGTAGCGCGCGGCATCGGACGCGAGAAACAGACATGCATCCGCGATGTCCTGAGGCGTCCCCATGCGACGCATCGGCACGGATTCGATAATGCCTTGTCTCGCCGACTCGTCGGGCGCGAGCCGCGCCATCCCTTCGGTGCCATCGATGGGGCCGGGGATCACCGAGTTGATCCGGACGCCGTCTTTTCCCCACTCTATGGCCAGCGTCTTCGTGATCATGTCCACGCCGGCCTTGGCCGCGCAAACGTGCACCTGCATGGCCATGGGGACGATCGCTTGGGGCGCTGAAATGTTGATCACGCTGCCGCCTGGTCTCGTCAGGTGTGCCCATGCCGCGCGCATCACGTTGAAGGTGCCCAGCAGATCGATGTCGACGACCGACTTGAATCCGTTGGGACTCAAGCTCGCAGCGGCCGCAGGAAAGTTGCCCGCCGCCCCCGAGACCAGCACATCGATCTTGCCTTGTCTTTCCACGAAGGACGCGAGCGCATCGGCCACGGCCTGAGGTTCGCGCACATCCAGGCTGAAGCCCTGGGCGGGCGCGTCACGCCTGGACAAGCGGGCGACCGCCGCGTCTACCTTGTCGTGGCTGCGGCTCGCCACGCCTATCCTGGCGCCAGCGGCCACGAAGGATTCAGCGATGCCGATATTGATGCCGCTCGTGCCGCCAAAGACGAAGACGTTCTTGCCGCTGAAATCGAAAGAGAAGTTCATGGCTCCTTCCGCGGAGGATCGCCTTCAGGCAATGCTTAGCTGGTTTTCGCACCGGATGGTGGCGAAGCGGGCAATGCTGTCGCCCCATCCATTGGGACGTCGGCGTCGGCCGCCTCTTCCTCCACCCATGCGTCGAGCAGCGTATAGGCGACCGCGAGGAGCACCGGACCGACAAACAGCCCCAGTAGACCGAACGCAAACAATCCGCCGATGACGCCGGCGAAGATCAGCAGCAACGGCAAATCCGCGCCTCTCCTGATCAGGATCGGGCGCAGGATGTTGTCGAGGCTTCCCACGCCGATCGACCATATGAGGAGGGCGACGAACCAGCCGGTGTCGCCTTGCCACCACAGCCAGGCAAGCCCGCCGAGGAGCACGGGCACCGGGCCGATCTGTGCAAGCGCCAGCATGAACATCACCGCCGTCAGCACCGCCGCGAAGGGGACGCCGGTGATCGCGAGACCGATTCCACCCAGCACGGACTGCACGAAGGCCGTGACGACCACACCGAGCGCCACACCTCGGATCGCCTGACCGGCGAGGCGCACGACGTGGTCGCCGCGCTCGCCCGCGAGACGCCGGCCGAACCGGCGCACCCAGCGGGCGGTATCCTCTCCGGTCATGTAAAGGATCGCGGAAATAACGACGGTGAGCAGGAACTGTATGCCCACCAGACCGAAGTTGCCGACCTCTGCGACGAACCACCTCGTGACGCTGACTGCGTAAGGCCTGACAATTTCCGCGAGTTCATCCGATCCCTTGTCCGCGTGATCGCGCCAGACGTTCGCCGCCTTCTCGCCGATGATCGGGATCCTCGTCGACGAATTCCGGCGGCGGCGGAAGCTTCACGTCGGAAAGCCGACCCGCCCAGTTGACGATCTCGCCGGCGTTGGCGACGATCGTGCCGATCGCGGCGGATAACGGTATGACGAAGACCAGCAGCAGCGCCGCCGTCATGATGGTGGTGGCGAGCCAGCGCTTGCCCCAGAGGCGCGACTGGAGCGTGCGCAGGATCGGCCATGTGGTCACGACGATCATCGTCGCCCAGATGGTCGCCGCGAGAAACGGTCGCAGGATCCAGAGCGCGGCAGCGATGAGCCCGCCGATGATCAGGATCGCGAGGACAGTGCGGGTGAGGTCGCGGCGGAGGTGCTGTTCCATGGTCGCGTCGGAAAATTGTTCGGATGTTACCCCGCGCGGTCACGGCCTCGGGTATTTCGTCTCGCCCACGCTGATCGACGCGGGTGTCTGCTCGCGATCGGATCATGGGCAATCCTGAGCGTCTTCGGCACCGGCTATTCGAATAGACCTCGAACACACGCACCGTGCGCGTGGGCATTTTGCGTCTCGCGGGTTGTATGCCACACTCACGATCCGATTTGGTTCGTCGGGGAGACGAATGCAGGGTTCAGTCGATGCTTTATGGAGGGCGACGCTGGCCGCGGGGGCCCGCAAGAACGATTCCCGCGGTCGCCTGGCTTCGATCGCCATCCTCGTCTTTGCCGGCTATTACATCGGCGCTAAGCTGGGCCTTGCGCTGACGTTCCTGCCCAATCCGATTTCGGTGCTATGGCCACCGAATTCGATCCTGTTCGCCGCGCTGCTGGTCGTGCCGGTCTCGCGCTGGTGGGTGGTCCTGGCGGCCGCGCTGCCCGCCCACTTGCTCTCCGAGTTGCAGGGGCGCGTACCGATCCCAATGGTGCTGTGCTGGTTCGTCAGCAACGTCAGCGAAGCGATGATCGGCGCATATCTGGTCCGCCGTTTCACGTCGGGCGCGCCGGCTTTCGACCGGCTGGGGAGCGCGGCAGCTTTCACCGCGGCTGCGTTCGTCGCACCTTTCCTCTCGACGTTCCTGGATAGCGCGTTTGTCTCTTTCAACGCGTGGGGCAACACCTCGTATTGGGAACTGTGGAAGACGCGGTTCTTCTCCAACGTCACGACCAACCTGACGCTGATCCCGCTGATCGTGATGTGCGCCTCGGGGAAAATCGAATCGCTCGGGGCGGTCCGCCGTGCCCGCGTCTCCGAAGCGGCTATGTTGGGAGTCGGCCTGCTCGCGGTCACCATTCTGGTGTTCGACTCGCGAATCGGAACGAATGGCCCCCCGGCGCTGCTCTATCTGCCGATACCGTTCCTGATCTGGGCCGCAGTGCGTTTCGGTCCTGCGGGTGCGAGCGCGTCGGTGACGGCAATTGCCATGGCGGCCATCTGGGGCTCTGGCCATAGCATGGGGCCGTTGGGCATGCGTTCGCCGGCCGACAACGCGTTCGCTGTCCAGGTATTCCTGATGTTCGTCGCGCCTTCCCTGTTGTTTCTCGCCGCACTCGTGGAGGAGCGCAAGGTCGCTTATCGCAAGCTGCGGAGCTCGGAGAACCGGTTTGCGAAGGCCTTTCGGTCGAGTCCGACCGCCATTTCCATCACGCGTCGCGACGATGGCCGGATCGTCGAGGTGAACCCGCAATGGGAAATCCTGTTTGGTCTCCGCCGGGAGCGCGCGATCGGCAGCACGTACGGGCAGTTGGGACTGTGTGCAGGAACGGACCTGCGCGAGAAGATGGGCGAAGTCGTGGCGTCCGGTGCCAAGGCGCGAATCGTGGAAGTCGACATTCGCAACCGGCGCGGCGAAGCGCTCGTCGCCGGAATGGCGGTCGAGGCAGTCGAGATGGACGGCGTGGAATGCCTGATCGAGAATCTTCGCGACATCACCGAGCGCAAGCGCGCGGAGGAATTGCTGCGCCAGAGCGACGAGCGCTTCCAGTTGCTGCTGACCGCGTCGAGGGACGCGATCTACGACTGGAACATCGCGACCAACGCGCTGTGGTGGAGCGACAACGGCCTCGAGCGATTCGGTCTGCGGCAGGGGTGCGGTCTCAACGAGCTCGCGTCATGGGCCGCACTATTGCATCCGGAAGACAGTGAGCAGGTGACCGCCCGGCTCGAGTCCTTGCTGGACGGCACGGAGCAGCTATGGGACGCGCATTATCGATTGCGCCACGCGGATGGAACGTACCTTCACGTCCACGACCGCGGGTTCGTCCTGCGCCACGACGGCAGGGCCGCTCGCATGATCGGGTCGCTGACCGACGTGACCGAAACCCGCATCGCGGATGAGCTGAGCCAGAAGTTGCTGCACGCATCGCGCTTGACCGCGATGGGCGAGCTTACGGCGTCGATCGCCCATGAGATCAACCAGCCGATGTCGGCGATCTTGAGCAATCTCGATGCGGCGGAAATGCTCCTGGACGCGAATGCTTTGACCGACAAGGAGCTTCGCGCGATCCTCGACGACATACGCCGGGACGACCTGCGGGCGTCGGAAGTCGTCCGCCACGTCCGCAGCCTCGCAAGCAAGCGGACGCTCGAGATCGAGTTGTTCGACGTCAACGAGTTGATCAGGGCCGTGGTGCGAATCGTCGCGCCGACCGCGCAGCGCCGGCGGATCCATCTGCAACTGATGCTCGCCGACGTTCCGCCCGTTAGCGGGGATCGGATTCATGTGCAGCAGGTGCTGCTCAACCTGTTGTTCAACGGACTGGATGCGATGATCGAGACGCGGGATGGCGCGCGTACGCTTACCGTGCAAAGCGCGCCGGCGGGAAGCCACAGCGTGGAAGTGCTGGTGCGCGACCACGGCCATGGCGTCCCGGAAGATCGGCTCGGCAGGATATTCGACGCCTTCTACACGACGAAGACGGATGGCATGGGGCTCGGCCTTGCGATCGCCCGGTCTTTCGTCGAGGCGCACGGTGGGCAGTTGCGCGCCGAGAACAGCGTCGGTGGCGGCGCGACGTTCCGGTTCACGCTGTTGACCGGTGCGTCCAATCGCGCAGAAAGCGACAGGGCACCGGAAGCCGACTTCGCGACTGAGTGATTGCCGCGGCGCGGCGATGGTGTCGAACGGCCGGCCCGGCGCTGAATTAATTTCCGTTCGTATCGAATGCCGCAAGCGATTGCGCCACCCGCACCAGTTCCGCCAGTGTGCGGACCTCCATCTTCAGCATGACCTGTGCGCGATAGGCCTTCACCGTGCGCTCCGCCATGCCGAGGTCGTCAGCGATCTGCTTATTCAACCGTCCGGCGACGACACCGTGCATCACCTCGGCTTCCCGCCGGCTCAGGCGCTCGAAACGTCGCTCGACGTCGAGATGGCGCGCGCGGTCCATTTCGTTGGAACGACCTCGCTCCAGTGCGATGCGGATCGCCGACAGCAGGCGCTCGCGTTCGACGGGTTTGGTCAGGTAATCGATCGCGCCGGCCTTCATCGCCTGAACGGTGCTTGGAATGTCTCCATGGCCTGTCAGGAAGATGACGGGTAAGCGGATGCCGCGTTTGCGCAGCGCTTGCTGCAGTTCCAGCCCGCTCGGGCCCGGCATGGACATGTCGAGCAACAGGCAGCCGTCGCGCGACTCGTCGAGGTCGAGCAGGAATTCGCCGGCGGAAGCGTAGGAGCGCGACGCGTAGCCAGCCGCGTTCAGCACACGCGCAACGGCGGTGCGGAACGGCTCGTCGTCGTCCACGATGTGGATCATTGCGCTGGCAGTGAGTGGACAGGCTACCGCCCGGGTGTGACGCCAATTTTACGCCCCGTCGCAGCCTGTGCACGCGGCGGCCGATCGGGACATCCGGCCCGCCCCAAGGCGCAACTGCAGGAAATACGCGATGCAGACGCGGCCGCGACGTCAGTCGAGCGTGCAGTCGACGATGAAACGAGTCGCCTCCTCCAGCGTGGCGCGGCCATAGCGCAGGTCACGCAGCCCCATCACATAGGCGCCCAGGAGGCGTTGCGTCAGGATCCGCGATCGCTCGGAAGACGGTCGCGTCGCGGAGGCCGCCACGATCAGCTCGCATAGCAGCGCCTGCGTGTCGTCGACCATCGCCTGGGCGCGATCATGGTCTGCATCCGTCCAGAACCACATGTAGCCGATGTACGCCATCACGACGTTCAGCCGCGCGAGATCGGCTTCGAGCAAGCGGCGAACCATGTCCGCGAGGCGACGCTTCAGCCCGGTGCGCAGCTTCATTGCCTGACGAATCACGTCGACGCGCGTATGGCGATCCTCGTCGCCGAGCGCAAGCAGAATCGACGCCTTGCCCCCTGCGGATTTGATTACGGCGGCCTTGGTGACGCCGGCGTCGCGAGCCAGGTCGTCGAGCCGCAACGCCTCGAATCCGTCGGAGAGGATCCTTGCGCGCGCCGCGTCGAGGATCCGGCGCCGGGTTTCCTGCCCGCGGACCACGTTGCGCGAATCCGGCCGCACCGGCCCCCGTTTCCCCTGGATTAGAACGCCCATCCGACTGTCCTCCGTCTGTCCAAACCGATCGGGTGATGGCTCGTCAGTATACGCCGGTCACTTTTCAAAGGTGGTATACTACGGTCACTTTCCAGAGTACAAAATCCGTTCTGCAGAAGCGAACGATCGGAGAACCGAAGATGCGTCAAGGAGACCAGGACTGGTGGCGCCTCGCCAAGACGATTTGCAATGAAGATCGCGACCGCGCAATCGAGCACAACGTCCATGCGGTACCGGAACACCGGCTGAACGTGGCGCTCGGGCCCGTGCCCTGCGTCGGCGCGATCATGACTGCACCGGTGGTGATATTGCTCTCGCATCCTGCGCTGGACGATCTATCGACGCCGGACGACTATTCGTTTCGCCGTCCGGGCTGGCCGCTCTCGGCGCTGCATCCCGATGCGCCGCAAGGACTCGGGGATTGGTGGCGCAGCCGAGTCGCCGATCTGATCGATGCGTTCGGCGCGCAACACGTGTCGAACGCGGTCGCGGCCGTGTTCCTGACGCCCTGGCGCAGCGTTGCCTTCGCCGATCGGCTGCGCCTGCCAAGCCGGCAACGGATGCTCGATCTCGCCGCCAGTGCGGCTGCGCGGGACGCCTTCCTCGTGACGCTACGAGGCGAGGAACTGTGGACGGAACACGCGGCTATCGCCACCCTTCCGCCGACGCGCCGCGTCAAACCAAGCACATGGCGCGTAACGGAGTTCAACCTCCGGACCCTTGGTGGCGATGCCTGGACCAGCATCTGCAAGCGCATCGAGGTGCACGCGTGGCTTTAAGGAAACCTGGGTCGCGCCAATTTCGCGATCTGACCCGCCGCTTCGTAATACATCTCTGACCCGGATTTCCGGGGTATTACATCTCTGACCCGGATTTCAGCGCGAAGACGTCGACCGGCTGCGCCTTGCCGGGAAGCGTGACGGCGCCGAGCGCTTCCGCATCGACGAGCTCGCGCAACCCCGCGCGCGTCGATGCGTCGATCAGGATGGCGCGGCCCGCCGTCTTGGTATGGGTTTCGAGGCGTGCGGCGAGGTTCACCGTGTCGCCGATGCACGTGTAGGTTGCGCGCTCGTTCGTGCCCGTGTAGCCGGCCACCATGTCGCCCGAAGCGATGCCGATGCCGATGCGGATCTGCGGCTTGCCGGCCGCTTGCCGTTCGACGTTGAAGAGGCCGATCATCTCGAGCATTTCGAGCGCGGTGCGCACGGCCGCGTCGCAGTGGTCGGGTAGCGGCAGCGGGGCGCCGAAGATCGCCATCAGGCCGTCGCCGGCCATCTGGCTCACGATCCCGCCGTGTCCGCTGATCGCGTCGAACATCAGCGTGTAGTACGTGTTGAGGAGCTCGATCGTCTCCTCGGGCGGCTGCGACTCGGCGAGCGGCGTGAAACCGCGGATGTCCGAGAACATGACCGTGGCGCGCACGCGCTTGCCGCCGAGCGCGAAGCCCGAGCGCTGCAGGTCCTGCGCCACTTCGGGCGTCGCGAAGCGGCGCACGAGCTCCTTCTGCTGGTCGCGCAGCCGCTTCTTCTCGAGGCTCGCGCCGATGCGCGCCTTGAGCAGCACCGGATTCACCGGCTTGGTGAGGTAATCCTCGGCGCCGAGCTCGATGCAGCGCACGATGTTGTCGAGGCCTTCCAGCGACGACGTGACGATCACCGGCAGGTCGCGCAGCGCGAGGTCGCCGACGAATCTGCTCGAGCACCTGGAAGCCGTCCATTTCCGGCATCTCGATGTCGAGCAGGACAAGGTCGAACGGCTCGCGTCGCAGCATTTCGAGCGCGACACGGCCGTTCTCGGCGGCGGCGACACCGATGGCCCATGCAGCTCGAGGTTGCGCGCGAGCAGCAGCCGGTTGACCTTGTTGTCGTCGACGACCAGCAGTCGTGCGCCGCCGTGCCCGGCATCACGCACGCTTCAGCTCCGTCAGCGCCTCGGCGACGCGCGCGTATTCGAGCGCGAGCGCGTCGAGCGGCGCATCGTCGCGCATCGACGCACCGGACCGATGCCGCCGAGCTCGAGATCGCGCGCCAAGCGCGCCGAGCGCTAGCGCGCCGAACGTGTTGCTGTTCGATTTCAGCGAGTGCGCGGCGCGGCGGAACCGCTCGGCGTCGTTCGCCGCCAGCGCCGCGCGCAGGTCGTCGAGCATCGCGGGGGCTTCGGCGAGGAACGTGTCGACGAGCTCGCGCACGAAATCGGCGCCGGGCGTGTCGCTTCAGCTCCTCGAACGTCGCGGGATCGATCGTCGGTCATCGCGTCACTGCGGCGCGTCCTTCCCGCGCGCCTGAACCTGCGTTCAGCGCCTCGACCAGCCGCTCGACGCGGATCGGCTTGGTCAGGTAGTCGTCCATTCCGGCGGCGAGGCACATGTCGCGGTCGCCCTGCATCGCGTTGGCGGTCATCGCGACGATCCGCGGCCGCTCGTGCGGCGCCCATCGCGCGCAGATCTCGCGCGCGGCATCGAGCCCGTCCATCTCGGGCATCTGCACGTCCATCAGCACGACGTCGTAAGTCTGGCGCTGCACCGATTCGATCGCTTCGAGCCCGTTCGACGCGAGATCGGCGCGGTAGCCCATCTGCTGCAGCATGCGCAGCGCGAGCTTCTGGTTCACGACGTTGTCTTCGGCGAGCAGGATGCGCAGCGGATGGCGCGCACGCCATCTCGCGGATCGAGGCGCGGCGCGGCGGGCGTCGGGATCGTGACGCGCGTCGTCGTTTCCTCCGCGAGCAGTCCGACGAGCGTGTCGAAGAGCTGCGATTGGCGAATCGGCTTCGTCAGGTACGCCGCGAACAGCTTGTCGTCGTCGCCGACCTCGCGCCGCCCGAGCGAGCTGAACAGGACGAGCGGCAGCGTCGCGTTGCGCGCGCGGATCTCGCGCGCCAGCCCGATGCCATCCATCTCGCGGCATGTGCATGTCGAGGATCGCGAGGTCGAACGTCTCGCCGCGCTCGAGCCAGCGCAACGCTTCGTGCGGGCGATTCGGTCGCGCGTGACGCCATGCCCCACTTCGATGTCTGCAGCTCCAGCACGCGCCGGTTGGTGGCGTTGTCGTCGACGACCAGCAGGCGCTTGCCCTGCAGCGCCGGCTGCACGCCGACGAATTCACGCTGCCTCGCCGCTGGCAATTCCGCGACCGGCGCCACGATCTCACGAAGAATGTCGAGCCCTTGCCCTGGCCTTCGCTTTGCGCCCACATGCGCCCGCCCATCAGCTCGGCCAGGCGCTTGCTGATCGCAAGGCCGAGTCCGGTGCCGCCGTACTTGCGCGTCGTCGAAGAGTCGGCCTGCGAGAACGACTGGAACAGCCGGCTCATCGCTTCGGCCGACAAGCCGATCCCCGTATCGCGGACGGCGAACGTCAGCTCGACCGTGTCCTGCCGCAAGCGGCTTCGACAGTTACCGTGAGCACGACCTCGCCCTGGTCGGTGAACTTCACGGCATTGGAGAGCAGGTTCAGCATGATCTGCCGCAGCCGCGTCACGTCGCCGACGATGCCGGTGGCACGTCGCCCTCGAACATGTACGCCATGTCCAGATGCTTCTCGACGGCCCGCGCGCTCACGAGATCGAGCGCGGATTCGACGCATTCTCGCAGATCGAACGACTGCGCCTCGATGTCCATCCGGCCGGCCTCGATCTTCGAGAAGTCGAGCACGTCGTTGATGATCGTAAGAAGCGCGTCGCCCGAGTCGCGGATCGTGTTGACGTAGTCGCGCTGCTCGGCGTCGAGCGGCGTGTCGAGCAGGAGCCCGCTCATGCCGATCACGGCGTTCATCGGCGTGCGGATCTCATGGCTCATCGTCGCGAGGAACGAGCTCTTCGCCTCGTTCGCCGATTCGGCGAGTGAACGGGCCTCGCTCGCCTCGTGGAAGAGGCGTGCGTTTTCGATCGCGACGGAGGCCTGCAGCGAGAGGCCAACGAGGAAGTCCAGCTCGGATTGATCGAAGGGCCGGCCGCCGGTGCGCCAGACGGCCATCGCGCCCTTCACGCTCGTTCCCGCAAGGAGCGGTGCCACCATCAGGCGCTCGTTCTCGTCCCGATCGGTCCCGGCGATCTGGATGCCGCGCGGGTCGGATTGCGTGTCATTGATGAATTCGGCGCGGCCCGCCGCGACGATGCTGCCGATGATGCCTTTTCCTGCCGTGATGTCCGTGGCGCCGATCTGGTCCGCCACCGTGCCGATGGCGACGATCGCCCGGTAGCTCGAGCCGTCGGGCTCGGGCAGGAAGATCGCGCTATTGTCGCCGTGAAGCAGGTCCTTCGCGTGGTGCGCGATCCGATCCATGACCCGCGAAAGATCCAGCGTCGACGAGATGTCGCGGCCGACTTCGGCCAGCGCTGCGGTCTCGCGTGTGCGGCGTTGCGTTTCGTCGAACAGGCGCGCATTCTCGAGCGCGACGCTCATCGTGTTCGCGAGCGTGGTCAGGAGGTGCACGGCGGCGTCGTCGAACGCGTCCTCCTCTTCGCTGTAGAGCGCGACGATGCCGCGCGCATCGGCTCCCTTGAGAATCGGCACGCCGACGTAGCTTCGTTCCGTCTGCGTCGCCACGCTCGAATCGCCGATGAGCTTCGAACCCAGCTTGCTGCCCCAGCCGACCAGGTCCCGGTTGATGACGAGCGGGCGACGCGTGCGAATCACGTGGGCCGCCAGCCCCCCTTCCAGCATGGCAGGTGCGACGGGGAAGCGTTGCCCGTGCTCGAGGTAATAGGGCATCGTGATGACATTGCTCTGGGCGTCGTACAGCCCGATCGCCATGTCCTTCGTGCGAAAGATCTCGGCGATCTTGTTGCCGACGAGATCGATGATCGCGTTGAAATCCAGCTCTGCGGCGAGGCCCTGCTGGATGCTGTTGATCACCGCAAGCTCGGCCGCGCGCTGCTCGCTTTCCTTGAAGAGGCGCTGCGTCTCGTCGAAGAGGCGTGCATTCTGTAGCGCAACGCCCATGCTCGAGGCGACTGTCGTCAGCAGCCGAACGTCCGATGGGCCGAATGCGTATTCGCGCTCGTAGTTCTCGACGGTGATGTTGCCGAGTATCCGGTCCGCGCCGATGATCGGCACGCTGACGCTGGACTTGGACTGATCAGTCCCCGGCACGAGTCCGACGGCGGCGGCCTCGCCCTCCGTATTGAGGATGCGCGGCTCGCGCCGCGTGGTGACCCGCTGCCATCCTTCGTCGTCATACGTGATCGAGGGGACGGTGAGCCGGACGCCATGCTCGTATTCGTAGAGGTAGTGGGAGACCCGTTCGTCGTAGTCCAGCCAGCGGATGCCGATCTCGTCGGTCTTCAGCACCTCGCGCACCTTGTCGCCGACGAGGTCGACGATCTTCTGGAAATCCAGCTCGGCGGCCACCCCTTGCTGAATGCTGTTGATCACCGCGAGCTCGGCGTTGCGCTGCTCCGTTTCCTTGAAAAGCCGCTGCGTCTCGTCGAAAAGGCGTGCGTTCTCGAGTGCGACACCCATGGTCGCGGCGACGGTGGAGAGCAAACGCACGTCGCTTTCATCGAACGCGTTCTCGTGCTCGAAATTCTCGATGTCGATCGTGCCGAGAACGCGGTCGCTGCCGAGAATCGGCACACGGACCACGGCAAGGCTTTCGTCCGTTCCGGGTACCGTTGTCAGTCCGAATGCGCCCATCTCGGCTCGACTGTTGAGGACCAGCGGCCCGCGTGTCAGGGAGATCCTTTCCCACGGACCACCGGGGCTCGGTACCCCGGGCGGCAAGTCATTCAGGCGCACGCCGTGCTCGTAGGCATAGAGGGGAAGCAGTTCATTCTTCATTGGGTCATACCAGACGATGCCCATGTCGCCCGTCCTGAACACGTCGCGCATCTTGTCGCCGACGAGATCGACGATGGCCTGGAAGCCGAGCTTCGCGGCCAGGCCGCGCTGGATCGAATTGATGACCGCAAGCTCCGCCTCGCGCTCCGCGAGGAGCTTTTGTGCAGCCGTTGCCTGGGTCGTCGGCGTGGCGGCGCGCTGAGGACCGGTCGCCTTGGATTTTCGAACGGGACCGCGCCCGGTCGTCGCGGGATTCGTACCGGGACTGTGCTTCTGCGACGTTGCGGGTATCCCGGGCGTGCGCTTCGGCGTCGTGGTGGTCTTCCTCGGCGTACGTGCCATGCGTGCTCAAAACCTCGTGGATCGTGTCGTTCCGCTTAGGACCGCAAGCATGTTGCCGCTTGGTCCGCCGCGTCCAGTGCCGAGATCGTGCACACGAGCGGCGGGCGGGCGATAGTCTACAGGCGGGGTATCGAGCGCGCCGAGCAGTTTCCGCCAGCCGGTGCGTGGCTTTCGCACCGGGAGTGTTTAGGGCCTGTTAACTATGGACGCGTTCGTGCCCCTAGCGTTAACAGGTCCGAGTCGCCGTCCCCAGGCGTTGGCTCACTTCCGAGCGACGGCTCGGCTCGTGGCGGGCGCGGAGCCGCCACGCTGATCGCCGCGAGAATGCCTTGCAGCAGCGCGGTCGGCGACGGTGGACAGCCGGGGATCGCGACATCGATCGGCAGCACCTTGTCCGCTGCGCCCATCGTTGCGTAGCTTTCGCCGAAGATGCCGCGGCCGCACGCGCACTCGCCGGCCGCGATCACGAGCTTCGGTTCGGGCGTTGCCTGGTACGTTCGCCACAGCGCGAGCGCCATGTGCTTCGACACGGGGCCGGTGACGAGCAGCGCGTCCGCATGCCGCGGACTGGCGACGAACCTGATGCCCAGTCCCTCGATGTTGTAGTACGGGTTCATCAGCGCCTGCGCCTCGAGCTCGCACGCGTTGCACGAGCCGGCGTCGACGTGGCGGATCGTGAGCGCGCGTCCCAGCGTGCGCAGGATGTCTTGCTGCAGGCGCGCGACGACAACGTCCTCGTCGGCCGGCTTCGGCGTCGCTTCCGTCTTGATGCCCACACGGGCGATCTGGCGCAGTACCTGGAACATGATGTGCGTGCCGTCCTTTAAAGGTCGTGCCCGCTGTACGACAGGTTGAACGATTTGTTGATCAGCGGAAAGTCCGGAACGATGTTGCCGATCACCGCATGCTCGATCACTGGCCAGTTCGACCACGACGGGTCGTGCGGATGGCAGCGGCGGATCGTGCCGTCCGCTCCGCTGTCGAGCGCCACGAGCACCGGGCCGCGCCAGCCTTCGATGTAGCCGATGCCGAGGCGATCCGCGGGCACGTCTTCCGGGGCGACGCTGATGTCGCCGGCTGCGGGCCGATCGAGCAGTGCGCCGGTGATCACGGCGATCAATCGCGTCGACTCGAGCGCTTCGGCGAAGCGCACCGCCACGCGTGCCGCGACATCGCCAAAGCTCTCGACGGCAATCCGCACGTTCAGCACGTCGTAGGGCGCGCACGGAAAATCACAGCGCAGGTCACGCGCGATCCCGCTGGCGCGCGCCGCAAGCCCGAGCAGCCCCATCTTGGTCGCGAGCTCGGGGCTTACGCGGCCGCAGGTGCGAAAGCGGTCCTGCAGTCCCGCATGCTCGTCGTAGATGCTGCGCAGTTCCGCGATCTCGCCCGCAATGCGGTCCGCTTCGTCTCGCATCGAATGCACATGCTCGAACGCGAGGTCGCGCGCAACGCCACCCGGCACGACGACGTCCATCAGCAGTCGATGGCCGAACGCCGCGTCGTTCGTGCGCAACACGTCTTCCCTGAGGCGCGAAAACTGCGCGAGCCCGAATGCGAAGCCGCCGTCGTTGCCGAGCGCGCCGAGATCGCCGAGGTGATTGGCGAGCCGTTCGCGCTCGAGGCATAGCGCACGCAACCACGCGGCGCGCGGCGGCGGCGTGATGGCGCCGATGCATTCGACCGCCTGCGCATATGCCCACGCGTACGCCACCGTGCTGTCGCCCGATACACGCCCGGCGAGCCGGGCGCCGTCGAGGATCGACAGGGATTCGAAGCGCTTCTCGATGCCCTTGTGCGCGTAGCCGAGCCGCTCCTCGAGGCGCAGCACTTTCTCGCCGACGACCTGGAAGCGAAAGTGACCCGGTTCGATGATCCCGGCGTGCACGGGACCGACGGGTATCTCGTGGACGCCGTCGCCTTCCACTTTCACGAAGTCGTATTCCTCCTGACCGGGCTGCCACTTCGGCGACGCGACGAAATCGCGATGCAGCGGGAACTGATCGATGGGCCAGCTCGCGAGCCACAGCCACGGCCGCTGGTCGTCCGACTCGGCTGCGACCCCCACCAGGTCGTACGTCGCCCGCTGCATCCGATTCGCAGCGGGAAAGATCGGCGTCAGGTCCGGGTAGCGCGCATCGACGTCGGGCAGCGTGTGCTCGAGCACGGTAAGGCCGTCGGCATCCTCGAGTGCCACGCGTACGCAAAAGCCGCGACGGCGATCGCGCTCGTCGCTCGCCCAGAGCGCGATGAGCCGCGCGTCCTGCTCCCACGCGAGGCGGCACGCGGTCAGCAACTGGCCCGAGCTGACCTGCGTTCGTTGCGCCGGCACGCCGGCGGGCAGTCCGGCGGCCGAAAGTCCGAGCGGCGCGACGTTCATGAAATCCGCGTCAGAGAGGTCATTTCGATCGCGGAACTCATCCGATCAGCCGCGCTGCGCTGCGATACCAGTCGGCCAGGAATGGCGGAATCCACAGTCCGAGCATCAGCACGAGCGCGAGGTGCGTGAACACCGGGATCATCGCGGGGCGTACCGGCAGGCGGCTCGCCGTCGTCTCTCCGAACACCATCGGTTGCACCTTGGAAAACACCGCCGCGAAGGCAACGCCAAGCGCACCGAGCAGGAACGGCGTCGCCCACGGCTGTTCGCGCATTGCGGTGGTGAGGATCAGGAATTCGCTGGCGAACACGCCGAAGGGCGGCATGCCGAGGATCGCCAGCGTGCCGATCGCGAGTCCCCAGCCGACCATCGGGCTGATCGTGATCAGGCCGCGAATGTCGTCCATGATCTGCGTGCCCGTCTTCTGCGCAGCATGGCCGGCGGCAAAAAAGATCGCCGACTTCGTCAGCGAATGGACCGTCATGTGCAGCAGGCCGGCGAAGTTCGCGATCGGTCCGCCCATGCCGAAGGCGAACGTGATGATGCCCATGTGCTCGATCGACGAGTACGCGAACAGGCGCTTGATGTCCTTCTGCCGTGACAATAGCAAGGCCGCGACGACGACCGACAGCAGGCCGAAGCCGACCATCAGGTTCTTCGCGAACGCGTCCGGCAATGCGCCGTCGACGAGCACCTTGCAGCGCACGACCGCGTAGAGCGCGACGTTCAGCAGCAGGCCGGACAGCACGGCCGACACGGGTGTGGGGCCTTCGGCATGCGCGTCGGGCAACCAGTTGTGCAGCGGCACCAAGCCGACTTTCGTGCCGTAACCGACGAGCAGGAAGACGAATGCGAGCGACAGCACCGTCGGCTCGAGGTCCGCGCGCACCGCGTTGAGCTCGGTCCAAAGCAATGCACCGCCGCCCGCGCCGAGCAATTTCTCGGCGGCGAAATAGAGCAGGATCGTGCCGAACAGCGCCTGCGCGATGCCGACGCCGCACAGGATGAAGTACTTCCATGCCGCCTCGAGGCTCGCGGGCGTGCGATAGAGCGAGACGAGCAGCACGGTCGTGAGCGTTGCCGCTTCCATCGCAACCCACAGGATGCCGACATTGTTCGTGGTGAGCGCGAGCAGCATCGTGAAGCTGAACAGCTGGAACATGCTGTGGTAGAGGCGCAGGCGCGCAGGCGTGAGGCGCCCATGCTGCTCCTCGATCCGCATGTACGGACGGGAAAAGATCGCGGTCGTCATGCCGACGAAAGCCGTCAGCGCCACGAGAAACACGTTGAACGGATCGATGAGGAACTGATTGCCCAGTGCGAGCAGCGGACCGTTGTCGATCACGCGCACCGTGAGCGCGACCGCCGCGACGAAGGTCGCCACGCTGGCGGCGACGTTCACTGCGGGCGCGTATGCGCGATGCCCGACGAGCGCGAGCAGCGCGGCGCCGAGGACCGGCAGCGCCAGGACGAGGAGGATCTCAATCACTGTCTTTCAATTTCTCGAAGTGCTTGAGGTCCAGGCTGTCGAACTGCTCGCGAATCTGGAAGAAGAAGACGCCGAGGATCACCATGCCGACAAGCACGTCGAGCGCAATACCGAGCTCGACGACCATCGGCATGCCGTAGGTTGCGCTGGTGGCCGCGAACAGCAGGCCGTTCTCCATCGCGAGGAAGCCGATGACCTGCGGTATCGCCTTGCGCCGCATGATCATCATCAGGAACGACAGCATGACGCTCGCCATCGCGATGCCGAGCGTCGCCCGCGTCACCGTGCTTGCGAGCTGCGAGATCGGCAGCGCGAGGTTGAACGAGAACACGACGAGCACGATGCCGATAAGCATCGTCGTCGGGATATTGATCAGGCCTTCGAATTCCCAGCGGACGTCGAGCTTCCGTATCAGCCGGTGCAGGAGCCACGGAAGCAGGAACACCTTGAGCACGAGCGTCAATGCCGCAGATTGGTAGAGATGCGGCTGGTTGGTCGTGTAGGCGACGACGGCAGTCGACAATGCAAGCACCAGTCCCTGTGCTGCAAAGAGGTTGACCAGCGACACGACCCGCCGCTGCGCGAGCATCGCGAACGCGAGGAGCAGCAGTATTGCCGCGAACAGGTTGATCAGCTGGAAGCCGAGCGGGATCGTGCTCACCGGGCTAGCTCCCGAGCAGCAGGTTGACCAGCATGCCCAGTACGGCAAGCAGGAACGCCGTGCCAAGGAACTCCGGTGCGCGAAAGATCCGCATCTTCGCCGACAGCGTCTCGATCAGTGCGAGCAGCGCGCCGCCGATCGCCAGTTTCAGCACGAGCACCGGGGCCGCCCCGAGCATCGCGAGGCCGTTGGTTCCTTCGGCTATGCCGAACGGGAAGAACAGCGCGAGGCCGATGCACGAGTAATTGAACAGCTTCAGCGCGGACGCCCACTCGAGCAGCGCCAGGTGCCGCGCCGAATACTCGAGGATCATCGCCTCGTGGATCATCGTCAGCTCGAGGTGCGTGGCGGGATTGTCGACCGGGATTCGCGCGTTCTCGGCCAGCGACACCATCGTGAACGCGACGCCCGCGAATGCGAGGCTCGGATAGATGGCCAGTTCCCGGTGCGCCAGCGTGTCGACGATCGTCGGCAGCGATGTCGATCCCGAGATCAGCGACGCCGTGAACAGCACCATCAGCAGCGCCGGCTCGGCAAGGAAGCCGATGAACATTTCGCGCCGCGCGCCGAGCGACCCGAACGACGTGCCGATGTCCATCGCCGCCAGTGCGATGAAAACGCGCGCCAGTGCGAAGAGCCCGACCAGCGCAATTGCATCGGCAGCCGTGGCGAACGGCAACTCGGTCGCGAGCGACGGCACGATCGCCGCCGCGCAACACATGGCGCCAAAGACGATGTACGGCGTCAGGCGAAAGATCGGCGATGCGTTCTCCGCGATGACGGCGTCCTTCATGAACAGCTTGTGGATCGTCCGGTAGGGAACGAGCAGCGAAGGCGCGCGCTTGTTCTGCAGCCAGGCGCGGCACTGGTTCACCCAGCCGACCAGCAGCGGCGCGAGCAGCAGCGCGATTGCGACCTGCAGGAGCTGCGAGAAGAGTCCTGCGAGGGTCATCGGACGAACATCAGCAGCGCGAGCAGCGTCACGAAGCTGTACGTGAGGTAAACCGCGATGCGGCCGCGCTGGATCAATCCGGCGAACCGCGCGACCGCGTCGGTGGCGCGCGCGATCGGTATGTACAACCAGTACCAGAAGTGATCGGTGGCGCGCACGAAGTAACGCGGCTGGGTGTCGAACGGTGTGGGCAGATGGCGCTCCATCCGGAAGAAGGGTTCGAATACCTGCCTGATCGGCTGGCCGAAGCCCTCCGCAGTGTCCTGCATCCGCGGCGTCTGCAGCGGGAAGCCGCAGTCCCACGCCGGTGCGCGTCTCACACGGCCATGCCAGAACCGGTGCACGAGCTTCATCGTCGTCAGCACGACCGCGACGATCACCGCGAGCACGATCAGTGGACTGTAGCTCGAGCGGTCGGTCGCGATCGGCGCCAGCAGCAGCCACGTCGATTCGCCGGTGCGGCTCACCGTCGAGGTCAGCAGCAATGCGTTGACGTTGTCGATCGCTGCGATCACCGTGGCCGGAAATACGCCGAGCAGCACGCATCCCGCCGCCAGCGCGCCGAGTGCGACACGCTCGCGCCGTCCCGCGTCCTGGGCATAGGCGAGATTCGGCTCGCGCGGTCGCCCGAGGAAGATCACGCCGTAGAACTTGACCATCACGTACGCGGACAACGCGACCGCGAGCACCAGCGCCGCCGCGGCGACGGGCACCAGCATATTGATGAACGACTGCGGCAGGGTTGGCGTAAAGAGAAACGCCTGGAGCAGCAACCATTCCGAAACGAAGCCGTTCAGCGGAGGCAAACCTGCGATCGCCAGCGTGCCGACGAGCGCGAGCCAGGCAACCCACGGCATGCGGTGGATCAATCCGCCCAGCTTGCCGAGACTGCGCTCGTGGGTCGCGTGCAGGACCGATCCGGTGGCGAGAAACAGCAGGCTCTTGAAGAACGCATGGTTCAGGCAGTGGTAGAGCACGGCGGTCATTGCGATCGCTGCCAGCAGCGGCTTGTCGTTCGCCTTGAAGAGGACGGTCAGTGCGATGCCGACGACGATGATGCCGATGTTCTCGATCGACGAGTATGCGAGCAGGCGCTTCATGTCCGTCTGGGCGGCCGCGAAAATGACGCCGAAGAGGGCGGTCAGCAGTCCGAGCGCCAACGCGATCGCGCCCCACCACCAGATCTGCGTGTGCAGCAGGTCGAACGTCACGCGCAGCAGGCCGTAGATCGCCGTCTTCAGCATGACGCCGCTCATGAGCGCGGACACCGGCGACGGCGCCGCCGGATGCGCTTCAGGCAGCCAGATATGGAGCGGGAGCAAGCCGGCCTTGGCGCCGAAGCCGAAGAGCGCCAGGAAAAACGCGATGCTCGGCCACACGCCTTCGAGGCGCACCGCACGCATCGCTTCGAACGTGTAGTCGCCCCGTCCGCCCTGCAGCACGCCGAAGCACAACAGGATGCCGATTGCGCCGACGTGCGCGATCAGCAGGTAGAGAAATCCGGCGCGGCGAATCTCGGGAATGCGGTGATCGGTCGTGACCAGGAAATAGGACGCGAGCGCCATCGTTTCCCACGCGACCATGAACAGGTACGCATCGTCGGCGATCAGGACGAGCGCCATCGCGGCGAGAAACACGTGGTACTGGAAAGAGATCAGCCCCGGCGCGGTCCCTTCACCGGCGCGGAAATAGCCCGACGAGAACGTCGATATCGCAGCTCCCGCGCTGCCGAGCAGAATCAGGAAGAATGCCGACAGCGCATCGATGCGCAGGTGGAAGGGCAAGTCAGGGAGGCCGAGCGGAAGAACCATCGCGTCCGGCGGCTGGCGGAGGGCGATGAACGCAACGGCGGCGAGCGCAATGCCGACGGCGGCGCCGAGCGGAAACAGCACACGCACCACGCGCAGCCTGCGTGGTCGCACCAGTCCGAGCGCACCGATGACAAGCCATGCCGCGATGGCGGCGGCGATCAACGCAAGCGGGGAGGTGGGCACCAGCGCAGTCCGCGAATCAAGGCGTCAGGAAATCGGGGTCAGAGATGTATTTCGCGCGCTACTGCTGAGGTGTCGCCGTCCTGAGCGGCGAAATACATCTCTGACCCCGATTTTCGAATGTCATTTGACGCGCATGCCGGGTTGCGCGCCGGCATCCGGTGCGAGCAGGTAGATGCCGGGTCCATCGCCCGACGCGGCGAGCACCATGCCCTCCGAAATGCCGAAACGCATCTGGCGTGGCGCGAGATTCGCGACCATCGGCGTCAGGCGGCCGACGAGGGCGTCGGGCGGATAGGCGGATTTGATGCCGGCGAATACGATGCGTGGACTGGATTCGCCGATGTCGAGCGTCAGCTTCACGAGCTTGTCGGCGCCGTCGACGGCTTCCGCGGCGATGATCCGCGCGATGCGCAGGTCGACCTTTGCGAAGTCGTCGATGGTGATCTGCGACCCACCGGCGCCGGGCTGCTTTTCGCTGCGCCCGCTCGCCGGGAGAGCCGAACCGGTGGGCACTGCGGCCGTACCCGCAGCAATCTTCCCCGCGGCCTTGGGGTCTGGCGCGGCGGGCGCGATATCCAGCAGCGCATCCATCTGCTTCGGGTCGATCCGCGTCATCAGGTGCTTGTAGGCATTGATGCGCGTCGGCTCCTTCCACGCGTCGCTCCACGCGAAATCGCGCCCGAGCGCGAACAGCTCACGCGCCACGCGCGATGCAACTTGCGGCAATACCGGCGCGAGAATCACCGACAGCAGCTGGAAGCCCTGCAACGCCTGCGAGCAGACAGTCTGCAGCCGTTCGCGTTGCGACGGGTCTTTCGCGAGCAGCCAGGGCTGCGCGGCGTCGAACGCTTCATTGACGCGATCGGCGAACCGCATCGCGTCGCGCAGCACCTTGCCGAATTCGCGCGCATCGTAGTTCGCCCGCGCCGCTTCGGCCTCCATCTGCGCATTCGTCAGCCGGTTCGCGCGATCGTTGGCCGACTCGGCCGGCGTGGCGAGCACGCCGCCGAAATGTCGCGAGATGAAGCTCGCCGCCCGGCTCGCGATGTTGACGTACTTGCCGATGACGTCGCTGTTGACACGCGTCAGGAAATCGTCCGGACCGAAATCGATGTCCTCGACTTTCGCGTTCAGCTTGGCCGCGATGTAATAGCGCAGCCATTCCGGATCGAGGCCGAGCTCGATGTAACGCTGCGGCGAAATCCCGGTGCCGCGCGACTTCGACATCTTCTCGCCGGAGAACGTGATGAAACCGTGCACGAACACGTTGGTCGGCGTCTTGCGCTCCGAGAAATGCAGCATCGCCGGCCAGAACAGCGTGTGAAAGTAGACGATGTCCTTGCCGATGAAGTGATATTGCTCGACCGACGGATCGGCGATGAACGCGTCGAACGAGCGCGCATCGCCGAGCGCACGTGCGGCACCCGAGTCGAAATGCTTCTTCAGCGCGGCGAGATAGCCGATCGGTGCATCGAGCCAGACGTAGAAATATTTCTTCGGCGCGCCGTCCGGCTGGTCGGGAATCTCGATGCCGAAATAGGGCGCGTCGCGCGAGATGTCCCAGTCGCCGAGCTGCTTGCCGTCGTCGCCGAGCCATTCCTGCACCTTGTTGAAGACTTCCGGCTGCAGCGACTGACCGGGTGACGGCGCGGCCGTCCACTGCCTCAGGTAGGCGACCACTTCGGGCGCCGACAAGCGAAAGAACAGGTGTTCCGACTCGCGCAGCTCCGGCTTCGCGCCGGTCAGCGCGGAATAAGGCTCGATCAGATCGGTGGGCGCATACGTCGACCCGCATACCTCGCACGCATCGCCGAACTGGTCCTTCGCGCCGCACTTCGGGCAGGTGCCCTTGATGTAGCGGTCGGGCAGGAACATGCCCTTGATCGGGTCGTAGAACTGCTCGATCGTCTTCGTCGCGATCAGCGCGCGCCGGTTCAGTGCGCGGAAGATGGACTGCGCGAGCTCGACGTTCTCCGGCGAGTGCGTCGAATGCGTCGTGTCGAAGCTGATCCGGTAGCGCGCCCAGTCCTCGCGATGCGATTCGCCGACGCGCGCAATCAGCGCTTCCGGCGTGATGCCTTCGCTTTCCGCCTTGAGCATGATCGGCGCGCCGTGCGCATCGTCGGCGCAGACGAAATGGACCGTATGCCCTTGCATCCGCTGGAAGCGCACCCAGATATCTGCCTGGATGTACTCCATGATGTGTCCGATGTGGAACGGTCCGTTCGCGTACGGAAGCGCCGTCGTCACGAACATCGTGCGGGCGGTGGCGGCGGGCATGCTGGGAGGGGTCTTCAGGGCTGGATCGCGCGGGGATAACCACAAATTCTAGCAAACGCACGTTTTCGCTCCCGCAAGCCAGCGGTCGCGATCGGTTAAAATGAATGGCTCGCCGCGCGGTACGTTTCCATGCGGAGGGCGCGAAACTTCGAGGAATGTCATGGCTGTGAGCGAAGCCGACGTCGAACAGTGCCTGCGTGGCGTTACCGATCCGAATACGGACCGCGATTTCGTCGCCGGCGAAATCGGTGAAGAAAATCCGGGTCGAGGGCGACAGCGTCAATGTCGATCTGCAACTCGGCTATCCGGCCAGGAGCCAGCACGAGATACTCAAGCGCCTGGTGCACGACGCCGTTGCGTCGCTTCCGGGCGTGGCGCGCGTGAGCGTCAGTCTTTCGCAAAGGACGACGTCGCATGCGGTTCAGCGCGGCGTGAAGCTCGTTCCCGGCGTCAAGAACATCGTGGCGGTTGCGAGCGGCAAGGGCGGCGTCGGCAAGTCGACGACCGCCGTCAATCTCGCGTTGGCCCTCGCGGCTGAAGGCGCGAACGTCGGCGTGCTCGATGCGGACATCTACGGGCCGTCGCAGCCGATGATGCTGGGACTCGCCGGGCGCCCCGAATCGAAGGATGGCAAGACGCTCGAGCCGCTCGAGGCGTACGGCGTGCAGGCGATGTCGATCGGGTTCCTGATCGACACCGATACGCCGATGGTATGGCGCGGGCCGATGGTGACGCAGGCGCTCGAGCAGCTGCTGAAGGACACGAACTGGCGCGACCTCGATTACCTGATCGTCGACATGCCGCCCGGCACCGGCGACATCCAACTCACGCTCGCGCAGAAGGTGCCGGTCACCGGCGCCGTCATCGTCACGACGCCGCAGGACATCGCGCTGATCGATGCGCGCAAGGGCCTCAAGATGTTCGAGAAGGTGGGCGTGCCGATCGTCGGCATCGTCGAGAACATGTCGATCCACGTCTGCTCGAAGTGCGGCCACGCCGAGCACATCTTCGGCGAGGGTGGCGCCGAGCGGATGTGCCGCGACTACAAGGTGCCGTTCCTCGGCAGCCTGCCGCTCGACATCCGCATTCGCGAGCAGGCGGATTCCGGCCGGCCGTCGGTGATCGCCGATCCGGACGGTGCGGTGGCGAAAGCGTACAAGGCGATCGCGCGCAAGGTCGCGATATTCGTTGCGCAGAAGGCCGAGGACTTTTCCGCGAAGTTTCCGAACATCGTCGTCCAGAACACGTGAGCCCGATATTTCCGGACCCGAACGAGCGGCGCTCAATCGTTGCGCGCCCAACGGCGGGCGTGCAGGCGCGTCAGCAGCCACGCGCCGACGCCGACGCGCCATGACGATCAGCGATACGCGGATCGCATTGCGGCTCGCCGCATACGTGATGCTCGACCACGCGAGCCACGCGCAGGCGGCGCAGAACACGATCGGCGTCAGCGGATAGAGCGGCACGCGGAACGGGCGCTCGGCTTCGCCGTCCTTCGCGCGCAGCACGAACAGCGCGACGCCGACCAGCAGCAGGAACGTCCAGAACACCGGCGCGGTGAACTCGACCATCGCCTCGAAGCCGTCGTGCTGGAGCGCGCCGAATCCGACGAGCGCCAGCGCGATGATGCCCTGCACGACGAACGACGCCACCGGCGCGCCGCGCGCGCACATGCCAGCCGCCCATGAAGCGCAGCGCGGGCCAGTCGCGGCCCATCGCGTAGTTGGTGCGCGCGCCGACGATCATCGTCGCGTTGATCGACGTCAGCGCGGAGATCGCGACGAACGAGCGCGAGAGGTGACTGCCGACGCTGCCGAAGGCGCGGTCCATCACGTCCGCGCCCGGCGCCTTGCTCGCGGCGAGTCCGGCGAGCCCGAGCCCGTGCAGCAGCGCGAGGTTCACGGCGACGTAGACGACGGTGATGATCGCGATGCTCGTCGACGCAGCACCGGCATGATCGCGCGCTTGCCGCCGCGAAGCTCGGCCGAGAGGTACGCCGCTTCGTTCCAGCCGCCGTAGGTCAGCAGCACGAACACCATCGCGAGGCCGAACACGCCGGGCGCCGGCGTAGTCGAGAACGCGCCGCCCGTGGCGGACGCCGCGGGCGCGAGCGCGGGAGATGCTGCGATGCCGGCGACGACCACGGCGGCAGAGCCCCGCGACTTCGATCACCGTCAGCCAGTTCTGGGTGCGTGCGGATGCGCGCAAGCCGACGATGTTCAGGACCGTGAGCAGAGATCACGATCACCGCCGCCCAGATCGCGCCGGACGCCGCGCCGAGCGGGAACACCGTGGACACGTAGTCGCCGAAGACGAACGCGAGCAGCGCGATCGCGCCGGTATTGATCACCGTCGCGCGCGCCCACGCGTACAGGAAGCTCGCATCGCGACCGTACGCGCGCGTGAGGAAATGGTAGTCGCCGCCCGCATGCCGGTAAGCGGTGGCGAGCTCGGCGTAGCAGAGCGCGCCGGCGAGCGACACCAGCGCGCCCGCGACCCAGGCGGCGATCGCCCAGCCGCCGTCGGCGGTCGCGCCGGCGACCATCGACGGCGTCTTGAAGATGCCCGCGCCGATGACGATGCCGACGATGATCGCGATCGCGTCGCGCCGGCGCAGCTGCGGCCGCGGCTGCGCCGTGTCGGGGCGCGCGGTCACGAAGGTCGTCGCACAGGCGTCATCGCAAAAGGCGTCATTGCGCCGCCGGATCAGCGGCGCGTGCCGGTGATCGTGACGCTGCCGGGCGCGCGCCCGCCAAGCACGCCCTTGAAGGTACGCCCGTCGACGACGACATGCGCAGTGCGCAGGAGTCCTCGCTGTCGTTGTAGCCGAACGAAAGCTTGTCGCCGCGCAATGCGGGTCCCAGCAGCGGCTGCGTCTTGCCGCCCGTCGTCACGGTGCCGCCGACGCGCTGGTAGCGTTGGACGAACGTCACCGTGCCTTCCGAACCCCATCCGTCTTCCTTGAACGCCCACGTACCCTCGACGCTCGCCGGCACGTACCAGAGGTAGCCGTCGCGTGCCTCGACGGACAGGTGCTGGTCCGGCTCCCAGTCGCCCATGTTGAACGCGTGCGAGGCGATGCGCGTGCCGGGCTTCATCTTGAGCAGGATCGGGCGCAGCTTGAGGTTCAGGTCGGGCAGCAGGTACATCGTCACGACGGTCGCGTCGGAGAAATTCTCCTTGAAGATGTCGCCGGTGATGATGTGCACCAGGTCGCTCCATGCCGGCGCGCCGCGCGTTGCGCCGCGCGAGCTCCGCCATGTTGGCGTCGTATTCGATGCCGATCGCTCGCGCGCCGAACTGCTTCGCCGCGGCGATCGGAATCCTGCCGTCGCCTGCGCCGAGGTCGTAGACGATGTCGTCCTTGGTGACCTTGGCGGCCTGAGCATTGCGGTCACGAGCGCGTCGGGCGTCGGGATCCAGATGACATCCTTGCCCGCCTGGCCCATCGAGGGCTTGTAGACCTCGTCGCCATAATCGTCCGCCGTCTGGGCGACGACGCCGGCGGGGTTGAACGCCGTGATGCCCGCGAGGATCAGTACGGCCAAGCGCGCGAACGATCGGAACATCGGAGCTCTCCGTGGAAAGTGAATGGCCGCCCTTTGGAGCGGCGATGATACAACGGCGTTTCCGCCCTGGATGCGGCTCGTTCGACGGTGATCGCCGATCCGCTCGGAGCGCCGTCGACGTGCCGGCTGCCGGCCGGCATACTGCAGCGCGTATGATCTTCGCGCCTTGGACGCTGCAGCGTCGAAATTCGACACCGCGGCGACAAGTCCATGCGATTGCGATCATTTCCGTTCATCCTTCCATTCCCATGACCATCAAAGCAGACAAGTGGATCCGCCGCATGGCGGAATCCCACCGGATGATCGAGCCGTTCGAGCCGGGCCAGGTGCGCGAGTCGAATGGGCACAGGATCGTCTCGTACGGCACGTCGAGCTACGGCTACGACATCCGCTGCTCGAACGAATTCAAGATCTTCACCAACATCAACTCGACGATCGTCGACCCGAAGGCATTCGACGCGGGGTCGTTCGTCGACTTCAGGGGCGACGTCTGCATCATTCCGCCGAACTCGTTCGCGCTCGCTCGCACCGTCGAATACTTCCGCATCCCGCGCAACGTGCTCACGATCTGCCTGGGAAAATCGCACCTATGCGCGCTGCGGCATCATCGTGAACGTGACGCCGTTCGAGCCGGAATGGGAAGGCTTCGTCACGCTCGAGTTCTCGAACACGACGCCGCTGCCGGCGAAGATCTACGCGAACGAAGGCGTGGCGCAGGTGATCTTCTTCGAGTCCGACGAAGTCTGCGAGACGTCGTACAAGGATCGCGGCGGCAAGTACCAGGGGCAGCAGGGCGTCACGCTGCCCAAGATCTAGCGGATTTCCGCTAGAACCGGCTCGAGATCCAGTAGACCACCGCGCCCATCAGCGCCGCGGCGGGAAGCGTCACCACCCACGCGACGACGATGCGCTGCGCCACGTGCCAGCGCACGGCCGCCGTGCGTCGCGCCGCGCCGACGCCGACGATCGCGCCGGTGATCGTATGCGTCGTGGACACCGGCACGCCGAGCCCGGTCGCGAGGAACAGCGTGATCGCACCGCCGGTTTCGGCGCAGAAGCCCTGGATCGGCTTCAGGTGCGTGATCCGCGAGCCCATCGTGTGCACGATCCGCCAGCCGCCCATCAGCGTTCCGAGCGCCATCGCGAGCTGGCACGTGATGACGACCCAGAACGGCACGTGGAACGTATCGCCCAGCATGCCTTGCGAAAACAGCAGCACGGCGATGATGCCCATCGTCTTCTGCGCGTCGTTGCCGCCGTGGCCGAGCGAGTAGAGCGCTGCCGACACGAGCTGCAGCATGCGAAACCGCCGGTCGACGGCGAATGGCGTCGAGTGAGGTTCAGCCCACTGCACGATGACGACGAGCAGCTGCGCGAGGATGAATCCCAGCAGCGGCGACAGCACGATCCCGAGCGCCGTCTTGCCGAGCCCGCCGAACACGACGGCGCTCAAGCCCGCCTTGGCGATGCCCGCGCCGGCAAGTCCGCCGATCAGCGCATGGCTGCTGCTGGACGGCAGGCCCAGCTCCCCACGTGACGACGTTCCAGACGATCGCGCCCGTCAGCGCGCCGAAGATCACGTGCGCGTCGATGACGCCGGCGTTCGACGATGCCCGTGCCGATCGTCTGCGCCACGTGCAGCCCGAACACCGCGAACGCGATGAAATTGAAGAATGCCGCCCAGACGACCGCCGTGCTGGGCTTGCAGCACGCGCGTCGAGACGACGGTGGCGATCGAGTTCGCCGCATCGTGCAGGCCGTTCATGAAATCGAACAGCCAGCGCGACGGCGATCAGCCCGACAAGGACGAACGAGCCGAGCGCGACCGAGCTCCATGCGCGCGCCGGGCCGCGATGCGCGGTCAGACGTGCTTCGCGGTGACGGTCTGGATGACGTTCGCGACGTCGTCGCACTTGTCGACGACACGCTCGATCAGCTCGTAGAGTTCCTTGCGGTCGAGGTAGCCGATCGGGTCGAGCTCGCCGCTGCCCGAGCTCCCTGCGGATGCGCGTGAGCCCGGCATCGAACGACTCGTCGGCGCGTTCCTCGATCTGGCCGATCTGCTCGCAGAGCGAGAAGATCGTCCGGTGATCCCGCGTGATCGAGTCGAGGTGCGGCATCACCTGCTTCAGGAGTTCGGCGCTCTCGACGACGGCATCGACCATCGATCGCATTTCCTGCGCGAACTCCGAAATGGCATAGCGCTGGATGCCCTTGGCCGTGTCCTCGATCAGGTCGACGACGTCGTCGAGATCGTGCGCGAGCCGCAGGATGTCCTCGCGATCGATGGGCGCCTGGAACGTGCGGTTGGCGCCGATGAAGATTTGCCGCGCCACCGAGTCGGCCCGGCTTTCGATCACGCGGATCGACGCGACATGCTTGTCGGTCGCGATTTTCTGCTGATCCACCATGTCGCGCAGCTCCTGCGCGGCCTCGACGATGCAGTTCGCCTGCTCGCAGAACTGGCTCGTGAAGCTCTTCTCGGGAGGCATCAGCCGCCTGAACAGATTGAGGGCCATCGGATTCGCTTTGCGATTGAACGAGGAATGGGCGACCATTCGTACCGGCGAAGGCGCCAGGCTGACCATCGCCAATCGTCGCCGAAATGCCCGAGGAGGGGTGATGGTACCCGGCAACCGGACCCGGTCGAAAGCGGTCTCGATCACGATCATCGCGATCTGCCAGGTCGCAGCGATGTCATTGTGGTTTTCCGCGTCGGCGGTGGTGCCTGCGCTGACGGCCGAGTTTCACCTGTCGCCGTTCATGCAGGCGGCATTGACGAGTGCCGTCCAGCTCGGCTTCGTCGTCGGCTGCGTCGCAAGCGCCTTGCTCGGCCTCGCCGGACCGAGTCGATCCGCGGCGCCTGTTCGCAGCGTCCGCCGGCATCGGTGCGCTCGCCAACGCGGGACTGCTCGTGATCGATCCGTCGTCGTTCGGCGCCCTGTCGCTGCGAGCCGTCACCGGCATCTGCATGGCCGGCGTGTACCCGGTGGGGATGAAGCTCGCCTCGACCTGGGCGAAGGGCGACATGGGTCTGATGGTCGGCATCCTGGTCGGTGCGCTGACGCTTGGCTCCGCATCGCCGCACCTGTTCAACGCCTTCGGCGGCGTCGACGTGGCGCGTGCCGCTCGCGATCGCCTCGGTCGCCGCACTCGCCGCCGCATTGACGATCGGATTCGCCGGTGTCGGGCCCAATCGCGCGCCTTCGCCGCCGCATCGATCCGCGCGCGGTGCTGAGCGCGTGGCGAGACGTTCCCCTGCGGCTCGCCAACCTCGGCTACCTGGGTCACATGTGGGAGCTCTACGCCATGTGGGCGTGGATCGGCGTCTTTCTGCAGGCGAGCTTTGCGCTGACCCTGCGGCCCGAGTCGGCCGATGTCGCGGCCAGGCTGGCCGCGTTCGCGACGATTGCCTCGGGTGCGATCGGGTCCGTCGGCGCGGGACTTCTCGCCGACCGGCTCGGACGCACGACGCTCACGATCGTCGCGATGGCGGTCAGCGGCAGTTGCGCGGCGACGATCGGATGGCTGTTCGGGGGCAGCGCGACGGCGCTTGTCGTCGTGTGCATCGTCTGGGGCATCAGCATCGTCGCCGACTCGGCGCAATTCTCGGCGGCGATCGCCGAGCTCTCCGACCGGGCGCGGGTGGGAACGATGCTGACGCTGCAAACGGCACTCGGCTTCACGCTGACGCTGGTGACGATCCACCTGATGCCCCATTTCGTGGCGGCGATCGGCTGGCGCTACGCGTTCGTTCCGCTGGCGATCGGCCCGGCCATCGGCGTCTGGGCGATGGCGCGCTTGCGCGCGCGTCCTGAAGCGCGGCTGCTCGCGGGCGGGCGGGGTTAGCCGGGTGCTCCGCGATGTGCGGAATATTCCATATGGTCACGCGCGTTCCGCCGGCGTAGCATCTCCGTTACGCCGTGGAACTGCGACGCGGCGAGGAACAGCGCACCTGGAGAGGAGGGAGTCGGCCATGGGTTATCAGCTTGAAGGTCGTTTGCTGGAAGTGTGCAATTGCCGCGTGTTGTGCCCGTGCTGGATCGGCGAAGATCCCGATTTCAAGACCTGCGACACGATCGTCGCATGGCATTTCGACAAGGGCACGATCAACGGCGTCGATGTTGCCGACCGCACGATCGCATTGATCGCGCATATACCCGGCAATATCCTGGCGGGCAACTGGCGCGCGGCGGTCTATCTCGACGATCGCGTGACACCCGAACAGGAAGAGGCGATTCTCGCCGTCTATACCGGCAAGCTCGGCGGACCGGTCGGCGATCTCGTCAAGCTGGTCGGTGAAGTCGTGTCGGTCGAAAAGGTGCCGATCAAATTCACCGTCGAGGGCGGCAAGGGCGTCATCGAGGTCGGCGATGCCGGCTACGCCGAGCTGGAGCCCTACCGTAGTGCGGCCGGAGCGACGACGACGCTGACTGATACGATTTTCTCGACGGTCCCGGGCGCGCCGGTCTTTGTCGGCAAAGCGCTGGAGTATCGTTCGAAGAATCACGCCAAGATGGGCAAGGATATCCACATCAAGGGCCATAACGCGCTGCAAAGCGTGTTTCGCTTCGCCGCCTGATCTCGCCAGTGTGCGGTCGCCCGTCGGTTCGGGCGGCCGCCCGCTTCCGATGACGCCCGGCAACTGCACCGGTTCGCTTCGCGTGTCGACATGACTCCCGGTGTGTCCACCGGCTCGCTGGGCCCGCCGGCGCGTCCGGTGCACGCGCGCGTCGCGCTTGCGCTGATCGTCGTGCTGATCGCGCTCGCATGGCTGGCGCTGGCCGGCTGGAGCGCAAGTCCATGGCGGCGCTGGCTCGATCATGGCGCGTGGGCGGACCTCGCATGGCTCGCTGCGATCTGTCGCGCGGTTCCCGCGGGCGAGCGCCTGGTGCCGGTGCTTGCGTATGCGGCCGCGTGGAATCTGATGATCGCCGCGATGATGCTGCCGACGACGCTGCCGCTGCTGGCGATATTCCGTCGGCTCATCGACGCGCGGCCCGACGCCGGCATGCTGACGGCTGCGGTGCTGGCGGGCTATTCGCTCGCGTGGCTGGCGTTCGGCGTCGTCGCCTACGGAATCGATTCGGCGGTGCGCGAGGCGGCCGCTACGTCGGGCTGGCTGGTGGCGCACGGCTGGGTCGTGGGCAGCGTCGTCATTGCCGGCGCTGGCGCATTCCAGTTCAGCGATCTCAAGTATCGTTGCCTCGAGCGCTGTCGCACGCCGTTCGGCTTCGTCAATGCCCGCTGGCACGGACGCCGGCCGCTGGCGGAAAGCTTCCGGCTCGGCGTCGACCATGGACTGTTCTGCGTCGGTTGCTGCTGGGCATTGATGCTCGTCACGTTCGTCGTCGGCATGGGCAACATCGGCTGGATGCTGGTGCTTGCCGCCGCAATGGCCGCCGAGAAGAATCTGCCATGGGGCGCGCGCGTGCGCACGCCGCTCGGTGTGGCGCTCGTCGCATGGGCGGGCGTGATCGCCGTCGCCAACGGGTGACATGAAAATCTGTCGCACGCCGCCCTGAACCGGCGCACAATGCGGCCCGGATAAACCGCGCGCGAAATCGTTCTCTCATCGAGGCGCTGAACCCGCGCCAATCGCGGAACGAACTCACGGTCCGAGATGGCCCGTGACCCAGGAGATATCGGATGAAATTTCGTTTTCCCGTCGTGATCATCGACGAGGACTACCGTTCGGAGAACGCCAGCGGGCTCGGCATCCGCGCGCTGGCGCGTGCGATCGAGAGCGAAGGCGTCGAGGTCGTCGGCGTGACGAGCTACGGCGACCTGGCGGGCCTTGCGCAGCAGCAGTCGCGTGCCTCCGCGTTCATCCTGTCGATCGACGACGAGGAATTCGGCGCCGGGTCCCCGGACGAGACGCGCGCGGTGCTCGACAACCTGCGCGGGTTCGTCGAGGAGATCCGCTTCCGCAATTCGGAAATCCCGGTGTTCCTGCACGGGGAAACGCGGACGTCGCGGCACATCCCGAACGACATCCTGCGCCAGTTGAACGGCTTCATCCACATGAACGAGGACACGCCCGAGTTCGTCGCGCGGGTGATCCTGCGCGAGGCGCGCACGTATCTCGACACGCTGGCGCCGCCGTTTTTCCGCGCGCTCGTCCACTACGCGAACGACGGCTCGTATTCATGGCATTGCCCCGGCCACTCGGGTGGCGTCGCGTTCCTGAAGAGTCCGGTGGGACAGATGTTCCACCAGTTCTTCGGCGAGAACCTGTTGCGCGCCGACGTCTGCAACTCGGTCGACGAGCTGGGTCAGCTGCTCGACCACTCGGGCCCGGTTGCCGCCTCCGAGCGCAATGCGGCGCGCATCTTCAACACCGACGAGCTGTTCTTCGTCACCAACGGCACGTCCACGTCGAACAAGATGGTATGGCACGCCACGGTGGCGCCGGGAGACATCGTCGTCGTCGACCGCAACTGCCACAAGTCGGTGCTGCATGCGATCACGATGACCGGCGCCATTCCGGTGTTCCTGACGCCGACGCGCAACCACATGGGACTGATCGGGCCGATCCCGATGGAGGAGTTCCGCTGGGAGAACATCGAGAAGAAGATCCGCGCGCATCCTTTCGCGCGCAACGTGAAGACCAAGCCGCGGATCCTGACGCTCACGCAGAGCACGTACGACGGCGTGCTCTACAACGCCGACACGATCAAGGAGCTGCTGTCGACGAAGATCGACACGCTGCACTTCGACGAGGCGTGGCTGCCGCATGCGGCGTTCCATGATTTCTATCGCGGCATGCACGCGATCGGCAAGGACCGGCCGCGCTCGAAGGATGCGCTGATCTTCGCCACGCAATCGACGCACAAGCTGCTCGCCGCGCTGTCGCAGGCGTCGCAGATCCTCGTCCAGTACAGCGACACACGGCAACTCGATCGTTACCGGTTCAACGAGGCATACCTGATGCACTCGTCGACGTCGCCGCAGTACGCGATCATCGCGTCGTGCGACGTCGCCGCGGCGATGATGGAGCCGCCGGGAGGCACTGCGCTGGTCGAGGAGTCGATCATGGAAGCGCTCGACTTTCGCCGTGCAATGCGCAAGGTCGACGAAGAGTATGGCGACTCCTGGTGGTTCAAGGTGTGGGGTCCCGACGCCCTCGCGGAAGAGGGAATCGGCGACCGCGAAGACTGGATGATCCACGCCGAGGACAAGTGGCATGGCTTCGGCGATCTCGCGCCGGGCTTCAACATGCTCGATCCGATCAAGGCCACGGTGCTTACCCCCGGCCTCGACGTCTCCGGTGATTTCGCCGATCAGGGGATTCCCGCCGCAATCGTCACCAAGTACCTGGCCGAGCACGGCGTGATCGTCGAGAAGACGGGCCTCTATTCGTTCTTCATCATGTTCACGATCGGCATCACGAAGGGCCGCTGGAATACGCTGCTCACCGCGCTGCAGCAGTTCAAGTCCGATTACGACGCCAACCAGCCGCTATGGCGCGTTCTGCCGGAATTCGTGCTGGCCCATCCGCGCTACGAGAAGATCGGCTTGCGCGACCTCTGCGACAGCATCCATGGCATCTACAAGGCCAACGACATCGGCCGGTTGACGACCGAAATGTACCTGTCGCACCTGGAGCCTGCGATGAAGCCCGCGGACGCGTTCGCCCGGATGGCGCATCGCGAGATCGAGCGCGTCGAGATCGACGATCTCGAAGGCCGCGTGACGAGCGTGCTGCTGACGCCCTATCCGCCGGGAATTCCGTTGCTGATTCCCGGCGAGCGCTTCAACCGGCAGATCGTCAAGTACCTGCAGTTCGCGCGCGACTTCAACGAGCGATTCCCTGGCTTCGATACCGACATCCACGGACTCGTCGAAGAGGAGATCGCGGGGCGCACCCGCTACTTCGTCGACTGCGTCGCCGGCGCCAAGGTGATCGCCGCGATGCCGACGCTGCGCGTGCGCAGCGTGAAGAAGGGGGCGTGACGTCCCGAGCCGTTTTGGGGACCGGCGAGGGCAGGCTCCCAACGACTTCGAGCTCGTGCGCCCGTCGCGCGAGTAGCGCGATTCAGTCCTTTCCGAGCGCCGACTTAACCAGCGTCAGCGACTCGTTGATGGCCGCGAAGAACCGTGCGATCGTTCCCGGGTCTTGCTCCTCCGCGTACCAGTTGATGATGAACGCGAAATAGACCCACTGGCTGCCGAAGTTCATGCCACCCGCGATCGAGCGCGCGTTGAAGCCGGGGCTGTCGACGTTGCCACTCTTGATATAGACGCTGGCGCCGAGCGGCAGCGGCACGAGATAAATGAAATCGCACAGCGTGAGCACGCGCCGGAACTCGTCGAGCGTTTCGCGATGCTGAAAGAACTCGCCCTGCAATGCACGCGAGTAGTAGGAAACGAGATCGTCCGCGGATGACGCGAGCGTCTGTTCGGTGTTCAGGAACGGACGCACGATGCGGGCCCTCGACGAGCTCCAACAATTGCTCCCACGTGAGCGTCCCGGTAATCGTCGGCGCCGAAGAGGTAGCCGGTGAATGCGCGCGTGCTGTCCGGGACCAGCGTGTTCGCGAGCCCCGCCGAAGCGATGAACCGGCGAATGTTGTCCACGCCGGCCACCTTGAATATCATGTCGGTCGCCGTGTTGTCGCTGCGCGTGATCATCGCCTCCAGCGCGTCCGCTCGGAGACGAAGCCGGTGAGGTCGGGCGGGTTGAACGTCGGGCTGCCGGGGGACCAGATGGTTTCGTCGAGGACGAGCTCCCGCTGCTCGAGCACGTTGTCGATGTCGGGCGAATCCGCCTGCCGCAAGGCCTCGCACAGCACGAAGGTCTTGATCGCGCTGGCCGCAAACAGCATGCGGTCCGCATTAAGCTCGGCGACGAACGGCTTCTTGCCTTTCTCGTCCGGCGCGAGGATTTTGAAGCCGACATCGCCCGGCAGGTCCGCGAACCGGGAGATGATCTGCCCAGCCAACCGCTTGTTCGCGGGTTTCGCGGACGCCGGCATCGTGGGCACCGCGGCGAGCGTACCGGTCGCTGCGGCGGTCTTCAGGAAGTTCCTTCTCGAGTGGATCATGTGTCCTCGCTTAAGTGTGGGGTTTCGAACGCGTGCCTATCGTCGGCTCGGATCCGCGGGCTGTCAATGCGAGCGCCACCGCTCGCCGGACGCGACCATCCCGAAGGATTTTGGTACTGTTTGGTGTCTCGCCGGATCACGGCCCTTGGTCCGGTTCACCGGAGATACCGCGGGCGTTGATGCACATGGATCGCGATGCCCACAACTGTGAGTCCGCCGGTCGCGGTTCCTCGGCTGGTTGCCTCCGCGCCGCCGAGCGCCATCGATGCCGGGCGCGTGCTGCTGGTCCTGCTCGCGGCGTGGGCGATCGCGATGATCGTGCCCGAGGTGTACCGTGTCTTCGGGTCGCTGGGCTCGTTCGGCGTCGTCGTCGACAATGACGGCGTCGTCATCGACACGACGGGACCGTTCACGACACCTGCGGAGTCGCCCGCGGCCGCCGCCGGCATCGCGGTCGGTGATCGCGTCGACCTGCATGCGATGCGCTGCGTTCCGTCCTGGACCCCGCGCTGTCGCAGCTTGCTCAAGCTCATCGGTGGATTGGGGGGCGCGCAGGTGGTGCGGCCCGATAGCGCGGTCGAGCTCGTGATCCGACCGGCCGCCGGTGGTGCCGACGAAAGTGGTCCGCCTCGAGGCGACGCGCACGACGCGCGGGTGGGGCGACAGGCTGGTGCTGCTCGCCGACACCATCGTCGGCATCGTCGTGATCCTCGCCGCATGCAGGCTCGTTTGGCTGCGTCCCGGCGCGATGACGTGGGGATTCTTTCTCTACGCGATGTGGTTCAACCCCGGGCAGACATTCGCCTACTACGCGCTGCTGCAGCCTTGGCCGGCCGCGATCTTCGCGCAGGAAATCGGCGAGGCGTTCGCGCATGGGGCGGGCTATGCGGGCCTGTTGATCTTCGCGCTTTCGTTCCCGTACGGTTCGCCAAGTCCTCCGATGCGCCGGTACCAATGGGTCGCGCTCGGCATGGGCGCAGCCATCGCCCTTTCGTGGCTTGCGAGCTTCAGCAACGCATTCGGCGCGCGCACGGAGAGGCTGACGTCGATCGCCTTCCTGCTCGGTTACGTGCTCGACGGGATCGTCCTGTTCATCCTCGTCCGTCGCCGCCACACGCTGCCGCCGCCCGACCGGCAGCGTATGGTTTGGGTGATCTGCGGCTGCGCGATCGGGCTGCCTGCGTTCATCTTCGCCGAGATCGCGCAATCGACATCGCTTCTGCAAAACGTGCTCGGCCTCTCGCTGTCGGTCGTCGTCATCGGGCTGCTCTACCTCGTCAACGGCGTCCTCGTCTACTTCGTGTCGGTCGCCGTGTTGCGCCGGCGTGTAGTCAGCGTGTCGATTCCCCTGCGCTACGGCACGATACTGACGGTGCTGTCGCTTGCCGTCGGCGTGCCGATCGTCTACCTCCACGAGCTCCTGTCTCATTACCAGGACAGCTTCCGCATCCCGGAATGGATCTGGCTTTTTGTGATCGCGCCGATCGCGCTCGTGCTGCTGCATCGGTTGCACGAGCTCGGCGTCAAGCTGGTGGACCATGTTCTCAACCGTCGCTTCCATGCGGCGCGCCGCCGGCTGGAGGATGCGGGCGAGGCGATGCGCGCGGCGCTCCGCTTCGACGAGGTCGACCGTCTGCTCGCGACTGCGCCGGTCGAGGCGCTGCAATTGTCGTCGGGCGCCGTCTTTCGCCAGGAGAGCGGCGTTTTTCGACGCGAGTTCGCGCTCGGGTGGGACGCGTCGCAGGCGAGCACGCTGACATCCGACCACGATGCCGAGGTCCTGCGATGCGTTCAGCAGCGTGCGCCCGTTCGCTTGCAGCGCGACGAATGGGACGGTCCCAACGCGGAGGCGAAGCTGCGGGATCCGTGCATCGCCGTGCCCGTCGTGAGCGACGTGCTCGGCGCGATCGGCATCGTTTTATTCGGCGCACACGAAGACGGCAACGACATCAACAGCGACGAGTGCGAGATGCTGGTCGGGCTTGCGCAGCGGGCGGCTACGGGATACGAGCACGCGGCGTTCGTTCAGCTGCGCGAAGAAGTCGCCGAGCTGCGAGGCGGCCTTCGTGTGCCGGGAACAGCCGCATGAAGGGCGCGAATCCCCGGTGGGTCATGGCTGCCGACATCGGCTGACGTGCGATCAGGGGCGAGCATGAGCCATCCGATCCGGTGCCGGTGCGGCACTTTGACAGGCTACGTCAGCCATCCCGGGCGCGCGCGGCGGGGTGTGTGCTACTGCCGTGACTGCCAGGCCTATGCGCACTTCCTGCGTAATAGCGGCGGCATCCTGGACGAGAAGGGAGGAACGGACGTCGTGGCGACGCTCCAGAAGCACGTGAGCCTGGCTCGTGGCGGCGAAGCGCTCGCTTGCGTTTCTCTCACGCCGAACGGGCTGCTGCGCTGGTACGCGGGCTGCTGCAATACGCCGATCGGCAACACCACGCGCGACTTCAGGATGTCGTATGTCGGTCTTGTCCATACGTGCCTGCACGATGCCTCCGGGGGCATGGACGACGTCTTCGGTCCGGTTCGAATGCGGGTGAATACGAAGAGTGCAAAGGGAACGGTGCGAGCGACCCCGTTCGGCACGGTCGCAGCCGTTCTCGGGCTCTCGAGCTCACTGATCCGCGCTCGAATCGACGGGAGTTACAGGCGCACGCCGTTCTTCGATGCTGTCCGGGGAACGCCTGTCGTTTCACCGCGAATACTCACCCCGAGCGAGCGTGAGCGGGCGATGCATGCCGACTGACGCATGGCGGTCACGCTGGCGTTCCGCACACCAGGGCCTGTTAACGCCATCGGACACTCCTCGCCAAGGCACTACAGCGTCCGCAGGAACGCAATCAGGTCATCCTTCTCCTGCTCGGTGAAGCCGATCCGGAAGCGCTCGTCGTAGAAGTCGACGACCGCGGCGAGATCTCGCGCCGAGCCGTTGTGGAAATACGGCGCCCGGCTTGCGAGTGCGCGCAGGATCGGCCCCTTGAAGCGCCCGATGTCCTTCCACTTGCCGGTGATCAGCGCGCGTCCGGGATCGGTCGTCTGCACCGTCTGCAGCGTCTGCCTGTTGCGCAGCGTGTAGAGCGGGAGGTCGGCCGTGCGACGCGACGCGTCGGCGAGCCCGATGTCGAGGGGCGCCGGTATCGAGTGATTGCCCGCGTGCGGCGTGTCGTGGCAGGTCGTGCAGGTGCCGTCGAGGGCCGGAATGCCGAGATCATCATTGAGTCCGGCGACACCGCTGATGCGGATCGGTTTGGAATTGAACAGCGTCTGACCGCGAAATACCGCGGCGCGCGCATCGACGCGGCTCGCGTCGTCGGCGCCCACCGGCGCGCGCTTGCCGCGTTCCCATGAATCGTAGAGGCGAAATACATTGGGGTCGAACAATGCCCCGGTCCGATAGTCGTTCGAGACGACATCGTTGATGCCGAAGTAGAAGTCACGCTGGCTCAGGATTTTCGGACCGCCCTGCGCGCCATGCGCCGTGAGACGGCCCGCGTCGTCGTCGAAGATCTGCGCCGTGAACAGGCTGCTCTCCAGAGCGATGATCGCTTCGCGCTGCTCGAGCGTAGGTGCCGGCGCCTGCGCATGTCCGGTCGTCGCGCCGCCGGCCTGGTTGGAAAGGTCGAAGTGAATCGACGCGAAGCACGTGCTCGTGCCCAGGATGCAATCGGTCGACGCGGGATCGGTGAATGTCTCGCGGCCATCCCACATCACGGTGCTCAGGAACTTGAGATTGACAGACGGCAGCGGTCGGCGGAACAGCGAGAGCTCGCCGGCGTGGGCATACCCGTACGGATCGTCGACCGCAACCAGCTCGAATTCGGCATCGGGCGGCACCGCGAGGCCGACACGGATCAATCCCTTGTCGAGCAGCGTCGCGTAGGCCGCGCGCCGGGCCTTTACCGTCGACACGTCCGCGTTCGGCGATACCGAACCGTCGTTGGTGCGGAAGATCGGATCGGTCCCGCCGGTCGCCTTGAAGCGCGCGCGGACGTTCTCCGGCGTCACCGTCCATCCGGCGCTCGGCTGGTGACAGGTCACGCACGCGCGACCGTTCCCACCCAGGCTCTGGAAGAAGGGGTTGGTGAGATCGATCGACCCGGCGGTGGAGTAGGTTGCTTCGATCCCCGTTGGATTGTGGGCGTGGAGGATGGGCGGTAATCGGGTCGAGCCGCCGGCGTGCCCCGGAGCGCTGACGAGGAGCAATGCGGTCAATGCCTGCGTGACCGCGCGGTGGACGATCGTGGGCTTCATCGTGGACTCCCTCTGCGTAAGCTGTCGGCGCGTCTCGCGCCCCAGCATTCGCGCCGAGCTTAAGCTCGCTGATCCATCGATTGCATTCGAGTATTGCCGCGCCGTCATGCCGATTATTCCGGTTTGAGCGGTAAATCGGGGCCAGTGATGTATTCCGCGTGAGATACTTGGACACTCGCAAATGCTGGTACCGGGAAATACGTTTCTGACCCAGACTTATCGGACCGCGCGGAAGCCGTACGCTGGCAACGTGAACGCCGGAGTGTGCGTATCGGTCGTGATGGCTGGCTTGTTCACCGGCTGCGCCACCGGAGCGGCTCGTGATGCATCGCGAACGGTCGAGTATGCGTGCGACGGCGGCGAGACAATCAACGCCACCTATTTCACGCATGGGCGAAAAGGCGCGGAATTCGTTGTTTTGAGCCGCAACGGCGAGGAGTACGGACTGGCGCGGGCCATGTCGGCGAGCGGCGCGCGCTACGCCGCGCTATACGATCCGACGATGTCCAGCCCGGGCCTTCAATGGTGGGAGGCAAAGGGCGAAGCAACGCTGGGAGCCTTCACCGGCAAGGATTTTTTCGACACGCGACCCCTGCTGACCGGGTGCCGGGCGAAGCGTTGACGGCTACGGTTCCCGATCCGTAGCCGTTATCGGCGCGAATCCGCGCGCGTGCGGCTGGCCGCGAGGTCGTGCATCGTCGCCTTCAGCGCAGGATAAAGCGCCTTGTACGCGGTGAACATGCCGTCGTAGGTCGCCACCGCGCGCGGGTCGGGCGTTGCGCGCGCGGCGCCAGCGTAACCCAGCCGCGGCGCACGTCCGCCGCGGTAATGAGGTCGACGCCGTACGCCGCCAGCAGCGCCGCACCCATCGCGGCCTCGACGTCCTCGCTCGATCGTCAGCACCGGCCGGCCGGTGACGTCGGCGATGATCTGCATCCACAGGTCGGAACGCGCCGCGCCGCCGACGACGATCAGCGCCTCGTCCAGCGCGGCTGCGGCCGCGGCGCCCGCTTCGATGTTATGCCGCAGCGCGAACGTGACGCCTTCGAGAACGGCACGATACAGATGTCCGCGCTTGTGGTAAAGCGTAAGGCCCACGAACGCGCCGCTCGCCTTGCCGTCCCAGATCGGGCTGCGCTCGCCCATCAGGTACGGAAGGAACAGCGATGCCCTCGGCCCCTTCCGGCACATTCTGCGCGCCGCGGCTTCGAGCAGGTCGTGCACGTCGACGCCGCGCTCGATGGCGCCGCGCCGTCGCGTCGCGGCAGAAGTGATCGCGAAACCACGTCACCGCCGCTCCGGCGGTGATCGCGCCGCCGAACACGTACGCGTCGCGCGGACCGCCGAACACGTACGGCATGCTGACGAGGCCATGGCGTGCATCGACGTCTCGGCTGACGTAGCCCCAGCACATGCTCGAGCCGATCATCGCGACATGCTGCCCGGGACGCGTCACGCCGGCGGCGAACGTCGCGACGGCGGCATCGACGCCGCCCGGCGATCGACCGGTGTTCCGGGCGGCAAGCCCAAGTCGTTCGCGCCGCAGCGTGCGTCAAGCCGCCGACGATGTCGCTCGATGCGACGAGCCGCGCCGGCATCATTTCCGCAGGGATTCCGAGCGCGCGAGCATCTCGGCCGGACCACGTCGCCGCGCCCGATGTCGTAGACGCCGCCGATGTTGCCGGCCGACGAGCGATCGACGGCGAGCTCGCCGGTCAGTGCGTGGATGACGAACGCGTTCGGCGGCAGGAAATAGCGCGTCCTGCGGAAGACGTCGGGCCGGTTGTTCCGCAGCCACAGCATCTTCGTGTAGCCGTAATAGCTGTCGACGCCATTGCCGGTGATGTCGGCGAGACGCTCCATGTCGAGCGTTGCGCGCACCCAGTCCACTTCGGCGTTCGCGCGCCGATCCATCCAGATCAGGCACGGGTGCAGCGGCCGCATGTCGGCGTCGACCGGAATGCCCGGAGCCGCCGTAGAGCCCGCTGATGCAGACGGCGCGCACGGCGTCGGCGGCGAAATCGGCGTTCGCGATTTCTGCGCCGCGCGACGCAGCCCGCGATGCACTCGAATACCGCATCGAGCCAGACGTCGGGCCACTGCTCGGCCCACGAGCGGCTCCGGCGTGTCGGGCCGGTAGCTCTTCGCATGCTGCGCGACGATATGTCCGCGCGCATCGCACAGCAGCGCCTTGGTGCTCTGCGTGCCGATGTCGACGCCGATCACGTACGTATTCGCATCAGCGTCCCAACGCTTGCGGCTGCGCCGCTGCGCTGCCCCCGGGGGACGGAATTCGCGTCTGGGCGGCCCGCGGCGCTCATGGTCGTCGGACTCGCCGATGTCGCTCGTGACGCCGAGGCATTCGAGCGTCTTCGCGAGCTTGCGGGCATACGCGGGGCTCGCGCGGTCGCGGTCTTCGCGGTTGACCGGAATGATCGCGCTGGACCGTCGCGGGACGCTGCGTCATCACGACGATCATGTCGCCAAGCGCGATCGCCTCCGGAACGTCGTGCGTGACGAACAGCACCGTCGGGCGATTCAGTTTCAGCAGCGCCTTGAACTCCTGCTGCAGCTTGAGCCGCGTGAATGCATCGACGGCCGCGAACGGCTCGTCGAGCAGCAGCAGGCGCGGCTTCAGCGCGAGCGCGCGCGCGATGCCCGACGCGCTGCGCCATGCCGCCCGAGAGCTGGCTCGGATACGCATCCTTGAAGTCGGCAAGCCCGACGGTGTCCAGGAACGCATCGGCGATCGCTGCGCGCATCGCGGCGGTTGTGTCCGCGCGTGCGCAGCCCGATGGCGACGTTCTGCCGCACGGTCATCCAGGGAAAGAGCCCCGGCTGCTGGAACGCCATGCCGAGATGACTGGTTGGGTCCCAGTCCTCACCGGACTGCCATCCCAGCTCATGCGATGCCGCTCGACGCGCGCAGCAGCCCTGCGGCGAGACTCAGCAGCGTGCTCTTGCCGCACCCCGAAGGCCCGACGACGCATGCGACGCTGCCCGGCGCTATTCGGAACGAAACATCGTTCAGGACGTCGGTGCGGCGGCCTGCCGAGAAATAGTGATGAGAGACGTGGTCGACGACGAGCTCGCCGCCACGCGCTTCGCGCGCCTGCCCGGTCGACACGTTTGCCTGGCGTCCTTCCGCGTCGCGCGGCGATGGCGCGCCTGTGCGGGCGCTCGCCCGGTCGAGCTTGACGACGTCGTCATCGATAGTCCAGCCGCGAACGGGACAACCAGCCGATCAATGCGCTTACGCCGGCGCCTATCAATCCGATCACGATCATGCCCGCGATCACGACCGGCGTCGCGAGCGACGTCGCGGCGTTGGTGATCATCAAGTCCGAGCCCCGCGCTCGCGCCGATGTACTCGGCGGCGACGACGGCGATCCAGCCGATGGCCGCGGCCGCCCTTGCCGCGCTCGCAATCGTGGGTGCCGCGGCCCGCAGATGCACCTTCCACGCGAGGCGCCACGCGACCCATGCCGAGCATCGTTCCCACGCGCGACAGCGTCGGTTCGACGTGTGCAACGGCACGCGCCGTCGAGACGACCATCACGAAGAATACCGCGTACGCGACCAGCAGGATCTTCCCGACGTAGCTCGTGCCGAACCACAGGATCGTCAGCGGAATCCACGCAAACGGAACGATGAAGCGCAACGATTCGATGATCGGCGTTGCCGTCATGCGGAAGTGACGCCACTCGCCCATCAGCAATCCGATGGCCACGCCGAGGATCACGCCGATCGCAGTAGCCGGCGGCGAATTCGTACAGGCTGACGCCGACGTCGCGCCAGAACGCCGGCGTCCGGACCAGTTCCGACCAGTGTTGCAGCGACCGACCAGGGCGAGGGCAACACGATGGCGGGCAGGTGATACGCGAGGACGGTTCCTTCCCAGATGGCCAGCACGATCAGCACGCCGGCAAGGGGCAGCAGCACGCGATTGCGTCAGCATCGCCCGCGGATTGGGCGACATCATCGCCGGGTATCCGCTTCGTCGACGCGCCAGGGCATCAGCCGCCTCTCCACGAAGGTGAACGCGGCGTTCATCAGGTATCCAGTCGCACCGAAGCAGATCATCGTGGCGATCACCGCGGGGACGTCGTAGCTTTGCTCCACGGCGATCAGGTGTGCGCCAAGACCGGAATCGGCCGCGACGAGTTCGGCGACGATCACCGTTCCCCAGCCGGCCATCAGGCGACACGCGCGAGCCGATCAGCACCTCGGCCAGCGTGCCGGGGAGGATGAGGCTGCGGAAGCGCTGCCATCCGTTCATGCCGAGCATCGTGGCCGTGCGTGCGAGATCCGCGGGAACGCGACGCGAGCCATCGACGGCATAGACGATCACGACCAGGAACACCGCGAGTCCGACCAGGAACACCTTGCTCGTGAGCCCGAAGCCGAACCATACGATGGACAACGGCACCCACGCGATGCTCGATACCGGGCGGATCGCTTCGACGACCGGCAAGAAGATGTTCCCGAGCACGCGCACGCGGCCGAGCAGTAAGCCAGAAAGCGTCGCACACACTGCACCGACGAGCCATCCGATCACGAAGACGCGCAGGCTGAACAACAGGTCGCGGCCGAGATCGCTGGTGACGTAATGCCCGAGCTCGCGCGCGACGGCGATGGGTCCCGGCAAGCGATTGATGACGCCGCCTCCGCCTGCAAGCATCTGCGAAAGCAGCGTCCACGCCCCGAGCGCCGCCAAGGCGCCGGCACCGCCAAGAATCCACGCCATCAGCCGCGGATCGAGACGGCGCTCGGCGTAGCTGCGCGGCTGACCGCGGCGCCTGTCGTGCCGGCCATTCGTCGCTCTCGGCGCCGCGCCGTTATGGGCGCTTGGCCAGGACTTCCTTCGCAAGCGCGGTGTTCTCGAATTTCTTCGCGTAGGTCGGCAGATCGACGTCCTTGGGTGCGAATCCCAGTTCCTGCGCCACGGCGACGGTCGCCACGATGCCTTCGACGTCCGGGACGTAGCTTGGCGCCACACCGATCAGGTTTTTCTCGAACGAGTAGCGCACCGCGGCTTCGTCGACCTTCGCGAACTCGGCCATCTGCTTGTACGCCTCGTTCGGATTCGATTTGATGAAATCGGTGGCCGCGAACTGCGCGCGGAGCACGTCCTTCACCGCTTCCGGTTGCTCCTTGATGAACTTCGTGCTGGCGATGAAGCCGTCTCCGGGCGCGGGACGTCCGATGGCGTCGGAACCGGTGAACAGCACGCGTCCGATCTTCTTCAGCTCCATGTCCGCCACGTAGGGAACGTAGCCGGCGACGACCTCCGCACCGCCGGAATCGAGCACGCCAACCATTCCGGGACCCGTGCCCGAGACGAAGTACTCGTTCGCGTTGGGATCGACGCCCGCCTTCTTGAGCCCGATCTGGAAGAACAGCGTCGAAGCGGTCTTCATGCCGCTCACCACGACCTTCTTTCCGACGATGTCCTTGGCGCTCTTGATGTTGCTCTTGGCTGCGACGACCGTGACGTTGGCGTTGATGAACGATTGACCGACGAACTGCGCGGCATCCGGCGATTGCGAAAAGATGACGACCGCCGAAATGCTGTTGCCCCAGGCGATGTCGAGCTTGCCTGCGGCGACCGCGCTTGCGGCGCCGGGCAACCCCTGGTTGATCGGCACCCAGTTGACGGTGTAGCCCTTGTCTTCGAGCAGATGCTGCGCGCGCATGATCGGAACGGGAGACACCACCGGGAAGTAACCGATGTTGATCGTGATCCCCTTGCCGGGACCATCGGCCGCGCCTGCGGAACCGGTGGTCGCGGCGAAGACGGCGAACGAAGCGGCAACTGCGACGAGCGTACGGCGTGTGCGGTTCATTGCTCCTCCTTCACGTATTTTTGACAGCGGAACTCGCCTCACGCGCTTCGCGCGGGCTTCATCAGCACCTTGATCGAGTCGAGCGAATTCGCGACGGCGATGGCCTCGTCCCATCGCTCCAGCGGATAGTCATGCGTGACGATGCCCTTCGACGTCACGAGGCCGCGCGCGAGCAGGTCGATCGCGATCGGGTAGCAATAGGGGCCGAGATGCGCGCCCCGGATGTCGAGCTCCTTGCGGTCGCCGATGATGGACCAATCGACCGTCGTATCGTGTCCGAACACCGAGAACTCCACGAAGCGGCCGAGCTTGCGTATCAGTTCCAGGCCCTGCACGGCGCCGCTCGGGCTGCCGGTGGCCTCGATGTAAACGTCGCAGCCATAGCCGTTGGTGAGGCCGCGCACGATCGCAAGCGCATCGTCGTCCTTCGGATTGATCACGACGTCCGCACCGTAGCGGCGCGCGAGCTCGAGCCGTTGCGCAACCATGTCGATGACGATGAGCTTGCGCGGCGTCTTGAGCTTCGCTACCTGCACCATCATCAGCCCGATCGGACCGGCGCCCGCGATCACGACGACGTCATCGAGCTGGATGTCGCCGCGGGTCACCGCATGGATCGCGCACGCCAGCGGCTCGATGATCGCCGCGTCTTCCAGCGCCATTTCCGGTGGGATCCTGTGCACGAGCGCGGTGGACGGAATCCGCATGAACTGCGCCATGCCGCCATCGGCGACTTCCCGCTGGAATCCGAAGATGTTGTGGACCTCGCACATCCAGTACTTGCCCGAGCGGCAGTAACGGCAGCGCTCGCACGGGACGATCTGCTCGGCGATCACGCGCTCGCCCAGCGCCACGTCGAAATGCTCGGCGGCGCCGTCACCGAGTTCCTCGACGTAACCGAAGAATTCGTGACCGGGTACGACCGGGCGCCTTGACCCACGGGTTTGCGCCATCCCAGAACATCTTCGCGCCCGTCCAGCATTTGCAGTCACTCGCGCATATGCCACAGGCGCCGATCCGGATGACCATCTCGCGGGGCCCGGCGACGGGTCGCGCAATTTTCTCGACGCGGTAATCCTTCGGCGCATGGCAGACGATTGCCGTCATTCGGCTGTTGGCATTCACGATGTCTTCCTTGTCCGATTCGTTGAACGCACCGGCGCGTCGTGCGCGCTCCGGCGACGTGCGCCGTTGTCGTCGGCGACCCACAGATCCCAGTCGGTGTTCGTCATGTGCGCGTCGGCGAACACCGGATGGGCGGCATCGGCGCGCTCCACGGGGCCGAGCTGGCCGCAGCCGGTCACTCCCTTGTCGACGCCGTCGCGAGCCGGGTCCACGTAGGTGCTGAACCAGTCCTCGAGGCGGCTTCGCAGCCCCTCCACCGTCATGGCGGCGGCCGGATCGTCGACCAGGTTCGTGCGCTCGTCCGGATCGGTGCGCAGGTCGAAGAGCTCGTGGGGTCCTTCCGGGTAACGGTGAACGTATTTCCAGTCCGCTGTGCGAACCATTCGCACCGGCCCGTACTCGTCGTAGACGACGATGGACGCGTCCTCCAGCGAAGAAGTGCCTTCGAGGATGCCGCGGAAGCTTCGTCCCGGTTTGCGGCGATCAGCGGCATGCCCGATTCCGGCGTAGTCGATGATCGTCGGAAAGACGTCGTAGCCGCTCAACAATGCCGTGCTGGTTCTTCCGGCCGGTATACGGCCCCGCTGCGACACGATGCACGGCACCTTGACTGAAGTGTCGTACATGTTCTGCGGACGCGTGCCGTTGCCCTTGCCCCAGATGCCGTGATGCCCGCAGTTCATTCCGTTGTCGCTCATGAAGACGACGAGCGTGCTGTCGGTGAGTCCTTGCGCGTCGAGTGCGTCGAGCACGCGGCCGATCGCCGCATCCATCGCGCTCACCGCGGCAAAATAGCCGATCAGGCTCTCGCGGCGCTCCTTGCGGCCCTTGTCGAGCGCTGCCGTGCCGCCGATGAACCACGGATGCGGCGGCTCGTCGGGACACGAGTCGAATGCGCAATCTGCATAAAGATCGGTGAACGCCTTCGGGTGGCTGTCGATCCACGGATAATGCGGCGCGGTGAAGCACAGGCTCAGCCAGAACGGCTCCGCGCGGGCCGCTTCCTCTTCGAGGAACGCTATCGCGACGTCCGACAGTACGTCGGACAGATAGCCGGCGACGATGCACGGGCGGTCGTGATCGATCATGGGCGCGTTGTAGTACGGCCCCATGCCCGATTGATGCGCAAACCATTTGACGAAGTTCGCACGCGGCACATCGCTCGCGCCAAGATGCCATTTGCCGACGAGGCCGCAGCGATAGCCGTTATCCGCAAGCACGTCGGTAACGAGCGTCTGGCCGGCGAGATAGTCGACGCGGCTCTCGCCTACGCTTCCCGCTCTGATCCAGTCGTGCACGCCGTGCCTGGACGGTATGTCGCCTGTCAACAGCGAGGCGCGCGCCGGCGAGCACACCGGCGACGTGCAGAAGAAATTTTCGAAGCGAATGCCGTTCTGCGCGAGGCGATCGAGCGCCGGTGTGCTGATTTCCGGGTTGCCCGCGCACCGCAATGCCCACGCACCCTGATCGTCACTCAGGATGAAAAGAACGTTGGGCCGTCCTGCGTCGGTGCTTGCCACGCGTGCGTTGCCTCCTGCGGCATGTCCGTCTTCGCGTCATGCCGGGCTTCGTTTCGCGCCCGGGAACTCGACGTCATTCGCGTCGCGGTGCCGCATTTGCGCAATCGATTGTGCGAACGTTCGATTGTGCCACCCCGCGAGCCCGCGGTGCAACCAGCGAGCCGGCGATGCGCAATTGACGGTGCGCGCGGCGCGACGTATTGTGCGCAATCGATTGTGCCAATCGCCCGCTCACTTCGCAACGGTTCGCCGGGCCCGATCGCCGCAAGCCTGTCCGCCATGAAGAAGCGAAAGTCGACCATCTACGACCTTGCCGCGCTGGCGGGCGTCTCCGCTTCGACGGTGAGCGCGGTTCTGAACGGCAACTGGAAAGAACGCCGGATCGCGGAGGCGACGGCGACCAGGGTTCAGCAACTGGCCGCAGCGCACAAGTACAGCGTCAACCGCCAGGCCAGCGGGCTGCGCAAGAGCCGATCAGGACTGATCGGGATGATCATCCCGATGCACGACAATCGATTTTTCAGCAGCATGTCCCAGGTCTTCGAGAGACTGGCGCGCGAGCGGCATTGGTATCCGATCGTCGTGAGCACGCTTCGCGATCCGGCGCTGGAGCTGCAGACCGTCGATACGCTGATCTCCTATCGCATCGAACATCTCGTGGTGGCCGGGGCGACGGATCCGGATTCGGTCAGCAACCTGTGCCGCAATCACGGCGTGGCCCACGTCAACGTCGACCTGCCCGGGACCCGGACCACGTCGGTCATCAGCGACAACTACTGGGGTGCCCAGCAATTGACGCAGGCTCTGATCGACCGGTCGAAGCCGGTTCGTGCGATCAGGCGGAACAAGGCGCATTTCGTCGGCGGAATCTCCACCGACTACGCAACGCGACGGCGCATCGACGGGTTCGCGGAAGTGGTACGAGCGCGATCGGGACGCCTGGATCCCGAGCAGATAGATGCTTGCGGGTACGACGCCAACCTCGCCGAGGCGGCGGTTCGTGCGCTGTACCGGCGCCTCGGCGGGCTGCCGCGAGCGCTGTTCATCAACTCCACCATCGCTCTCGAAGGCGTCGTTCGCTTCCTGAAGACCCTTCCGGCCGAGGAGCTGCGAGCGCTGCGCGTTTGGCTGCTACGACTGGGATCCGTTCGCCAGCGTCCTCAGCTTTCCGTTGCTCATGGTGCGGCAGAACGTCGAGGGCTTGCTCGGCGAAGCCTTCCGCATCATCGACGCGAAGTCGTTCGCGGAAAAGCGAATCATCGAGATCAAGCCGGAGCTGGTGTTCATGCAGGAACACGGCCGTTTGAACGAACGCGTCATGCTGTAGGCAGCCGAGACGGGGCTTGAGCCGCGTCAGGTAGGGCGCGTGAACGCGTCAGTGGACGGCGCGAGTTGCACGTCCATCTGGTAGAAGCGGAACGTGTTGCGTGCAGCGGGATCCTCCGACGCCAGCGCCGCGTAGCGATCGAGGACGTCGTCGATGAATGCAGCGCGCTCGCTTTGCGCGAGGCGCGAAGTCCACGCGACCAGGCCTACCGCACAGAATGCGAAAAAGGCTTCGCGCGAGCCGAAGTCCCAGGCCTTCGACACGCAATGGAGATGCAGCACGCGAAAACCATTTCGCTCGGCGACGGCGCGGTACTGTTCCGGCGTGAGCCGCAGATACGGATCCGCAAACGCGGAGAAACGATCGCGCCAGCGCGCACTTGCGCGGGTCTCCTCGACAACGGTCTCGAGACTCACGCGCTCGCCCATGGGCACCAGCCGCAACAGCACGCGACCACCGGGCTTCACCGCGCGGCGAATGGACTGCAGCGCGGCATCCTGATCCGGAATCCAGTGCAGCGCGTTGAACGAGACGACGAGATCGAATTCGGCGCCAAACGGCAGGGCACGCGCGTCGGCGACCTGGAAGCGGAGATTCGAGCCGTCGGCGCGCGCGAAATGCGACGTCGCGAATGCAATCATGTCGTGCGACGGATCGACCCCGACCACCGCACCGCGCGGGACGCGCGCGGCGATTTGCGCGGTGATCTTGCCCTGGCCGCATCCCACGTCGAGGACTTGCTCCGTGCCCTGCAGCGAGAGCAGCGCCAGCGCCTCGTGCGCCATCGCTTCCTGCAGGCCGGATATGCGTGCGTACCCGTCGGCGTTCCATTCGGCGTCCCGCGTCATTGCCATATGATAGGCAACTCGCGACGTGTTTGCGAGGGTGCAGGTGAACGGCGATCGCCGCACCCCGACTCATAAGTCTTGCCATGTTCGAATCGACCCTCATCCGCACGACGTTCGGTGCGCCGTGGACTGAAGCCGACCAGCGGGTAGCGTGACTCGCGCACGATACGACGTCGCGATCGTCGGCGGTGCGATCATCGGATCGGCCGTTGCGTACTTCGTCAAGCGCCTCGCACCTGCAGCCCGCGTCGTGGTGCTGGAACGCGACAGCGCGTATGAATTCGCCTCGACGCTCCGCGCTTCGGGTGGCGCACGCCGCCAGTTCTCGTGTCCGGAGAACATCGCGATGTCGGACTTCAGCATCCCCTTCATCGAGCATGCGGACGAGATGCTCGCCGTCGACAGCGATCCCGCGCACGTCGAATGGCGCCAGGGTGGTTATCTGCTCATCGCCGGACCTGCGGCGCTCGACACGTTGCGTGGCAACTACGAGGTCCAGCGTGCGCATGGCGTCAACGCCGACTGGCTCGACGCCGATGCGTTGCACGCGCGTTTTCCGTCGATGAATCTCGCTGACATCGCGGCGGGGGTGCATACGCCGGAGGATGGATGGTGCGATCCGAACGGGTTGCTTCAGGGGTTGCGGAAAAAGGGCCGTTCGCTTGGCGTCGAATATGTCGAGGACCGGGTCGTTGGCATCGACCACGATGCAACGGCGGCGCGCTCGGTACGGCTCGGGTCGGGTAGCGTCGTCGCGGCAGATCACGTCGTCAACGCCGCCGGCGCCTGGGCGAAGGAAATCGCGGCGATGGTCGGCATGCCGCTGCCGATCGAGCCGCTGCGCCGCTTCGAGCATTATTTCGAGACGCCGAACGCCATCGAGCCATTGCCTTACGTCAAGGACACGGCCCGGCTCGCGTTTCGGCCGGAAGGGCGTGGCTATTCCGGCGGACTCGTGAACTCCGACGAGCCGCGTGGCTACAACTTCGACGTCGACCACGACTATTTCGAGCACGTCGTGTGGCCCGCGCTCGCGCATCGATTCCCCGCTTTCGAAGCGTGCCGCTGTCGGCGCACCTGGTCGGGCCTGTACGAGCAGAACGAGCTCGATGGCAATCCGGTGATTGGCAACTGGCCAGGCCGTATCGAGAATTTTTACGTCGTCGCGGGATTCTCGGGTCACGGCATGATGCACGCCCCCGCAGCAGGTCGCGCCATCGCGGAATTGATCGTGCATCGGCGATTCGACACACTCGATCTCGCGCGGCTCGGCTATCGGCGCGTTGCGCACCACGAGCCTTATCGCGAACGCGGAATCCTGTAGTTTCCGGACGGCCGTTGCTTCGACGGAATCGAGCGGGCCGAGCGGATCTGTCGAATTCTTTACGCCGGAAGCCGCGAGGCGTAGCCAACTGCGGCTGATTCCATGTAGTCCGCCGGGGGTCGTGCAGTCTTACCCGCATGTCAGGCAATGCCCGACGGCGGTATTGGCCGGAAAGCCGCATGCTGCTCGCATCGAATTTGCGAGGTCAGCATGCGTCCTTTCAATCAATTCCGACTCCTTCCAGCCATGACTGCGATCCTGACGTTTGGCGTCGTCATGGCCTTCCCTGCCTGGCCGGCGGACCCCACGCCGGATCCGGCAGAGTTCCCGGTGACCGCGCCGTCGCAACCTTGCAGCAGTCAGTCCGGTTGAATCTTCGCCTCGCGCACCACGACCGACCAGCGCTCGAGGTCGCTGCGCGTTAGCCGAGCCAGTTCGTCGGCCGTACCGCCCGTCGGCTGCAAGCCCTGTTTCGCGAGTGTCGCGGCGACGTCCGGTGCCTTCAACAACGCGTTCATCTCGCTGTTCAACCTCGCGACGATATCTCTCGGCGTGCCGGTCGGTGCATACAGCGCATACCAGATGTCGGTATCGACGTCGCGCACGCCGGCCGCTTCAGCCAGGGACGGCACGTTGGGCGTAGCGCTCGCCCGCTGCGATCCGCCTGCGGCGAGCATGTTGAGCTTGCCGCTTTCGACGAATGGCAGCGCCACGTGCACGGGGAGGAACATGACGTCGATCTGTCCGCCGACGAGATCGGAAACGGCGCCGGCACTGCCCTTGTAGGGGACGTGCACGATATCGATCCCGGTTTTGGATTTGAACAATTCCATCGCGAGATGATGCGGCGTGCCGTTGCCCGGCGAACCGTAGTTGAGCTTTCCCGGCTCCTTCTTTGCCAGTGCAATGAAGTCGTTCACGGTCTTCGCGGCGACGGATGGATGCGTGACGAGTGCAAGCCGCCCGATCGCCAGCGGCGCGACCGGTACGAAATCCTTGACCGGATCGTAGGGGATACTCTTGAAGAGACTTCTGTTCAGCACGATGGTATTCGCCGTCATCAGCAGCGTGTAGCCATCCGGTTGCGATTTCGCGACGGCTTCGGTTCCGATGTTGCCGCTCGCGCCCGGTCGATTCTCGACGACCACCGCTGCCTTGAGGTCCTCGCCCATTTTCTGCCCGAGTGTCCGCGCGAGGATGTCGATTCCCGTGCCGGGGGTGAAGGGCACGATGATCTTGATTGTCTTGTTCGGGAACGCCTCCTGTGCGATCGCGCCGGAGATGGCGATACCGGCGGATACCAGGGGCAGCATCAGCAGGGTCAAGCGAATCGTGCGCAGCATGCGAACCTCGCGATATGCGGCGGGACCGGGTGAGTCCCGTCAGTTGGACTTCGGCGCAGACGGAGCGAATCCGGCGACGCGCTTGTAGCCATCCGTTATGGCAACGAGCTCTTCATGGCTGATCACGTCGTCGATGCGCTCGAACGGCTTGTCCGCGGTGCGTTCGTACACCTCGCGCAGGATCGCATCGGGGGGATTGGTGCGATTCATGCGCACGACCTCCGCGGTTACGGGCAGTCGCTGCCGCTCGTAAGCTTTCAGCGCGTCGAGTGCGTTTTCGTGCGCCGCCAGCGCGTCACTCAGTGCGCGAGCATCGAGAATCGCCTGTCCGGCGCCATTCGAGCCGCGAGGATACATCGGGTGCGCCGCGTCACCCAGCAGCGTCACGCGCCCCTGCGTCCACCAGGGCAGCGGATCCTGGTCGACCATCGGAAATTCGAGGATCGAATCGGCTGCGCGGATCATCGCGGGCACGTCGAGCCAATCGAAATGCCAGTTCTCGAATGCGCCGATGAAGTCGTCGATGGCGCCCGGCCGCGTCCAGTCGCGCTTGCGATACCGTTTCGTCTCGAGTTCCGCGACCCAGTTGACGAGTTGCCGGCCGTCGGCATCGACGCCGTTGCGGATCGGATAGATGACCATCTTTCCGGTCGCAAGCCAACCCGCGCGAATCATGCTGGCGCCGGTGAGGATCGGTTGCCAGGTCGATACCCCGCGCCACATGTTGACGCCCGAGTACAGCGGCATGCCTTCGTCGGGATGAAGCTGCTTGCGCACGAGCGAATGAATCCCATCGCAGGCGACGACGACATCAGCGCGCTGGTGCGGGCGTTCAAGGCGGGTTGCCGAGTCGTGGAACCGCGCCGTCGCGCCGGCTGCATCCTGATCGACGCCAATGCAAGTCCAACCCGTCGATACGCGATCGCTCCCGATTCTGTCGACGACGGCGTCGAACAGGACACGCTGCAATTCGCCTCGGTGGATCGAGTACTGCGGATGCTCGTAGCCGGCGTGACGACCCAGTGGTTCGCGGTAGATCAGTTGGCCGAAACGATTGAAGAACACCGCCTCGCGCGCCAGGACGGAAACACGCGTGAGCTCCGCCTCGAGGCCCAGTGTTGCCAGTTCGCGCGATGCGTGCGGCAGGATGTTGATGCCGACACCGAGCGGACGGATTTGCGGAGCCGACTCGAACACCCGGCACGGGATGCCGGCCCGATGCAGGAACAGCGCGAGCGTGAGTCCTCCGATACCGCCGCCGATGATGACGATTTCCATGGGCTATGACGATCGGGTTCAAACGCCGCGTGGCGTCAGCAGCAACTCGGGGCGGGGCTCGTCGCGCAGGCTGCCGTCCGGCAGCGTCACCTGGCACTCGGTGAAAATCCGTGCGGTGCACGCCGCGCATTTGGCCGCATCCAGCCTATGATAAATCGCTGCGATCGCCTGGTCCTTGGTCGCGAACACGTGGTCGCGACCGATCTCGTCCAGGAACCCTGCACGTTCCAGCAGTGCGCGCACCGTCGGGCGCAGCTTGCAGAGATACAGCTCCACGCCGGACTCGCGCAGCGAACGCGCCAGGTGGGCGAGCAACTCCGCACCGGCATTGTCGATCAGGTTGACGCCGGTGCCGATCAACAGCAGGTGGCGCGTCGCGGGACGCGATGCGCGCGCCGCTTCGATCTCGTCGCGTATGTGCTCGACGGAGCCGAAGAACAATGCGCCGTCGATTCGCAGCATGTCGAGCTGTGGACAGACCAGCGAATGGGCGCGCACCGACCGGAAACTGCGTTGTGTATCGGGATCCGGAACGACGCGCACCACTTGCGGGTGCGTCGCCCAGTTCAGGTAGATCAGCAATGACACGAGCACGCCCACCAGGATCGCCACTTCGAGGCGGATCGTCAGCGTGGCGATGAACGTCACCGCGAGCGTCAGCGCATCGGCGCGGCTCGTGCGCCAGACTCGGCGCATTGCGCGCACGTCGATCAGGCCGAACGCGACGATGAACAGCACGGCGGCCATCGAGGCCACCGGCAGGTAGCTCGCGAGCGGTCGTATGAACAGCAGGATGACGAGCAGCAGGATGCCCGAGAAGACGCACGCGAGCGGCGTGCGCGCGCCCGCTTCGTAATTGGCACCGGTACGGTTGAACGACCCGGACGTCGGATAGCTCGACGTGAAGGAGCCGGCGATGTTCGCCAGGCCCTGGCCGATGAATTCCTGGTTGCCGTCGATTCGCTGACCCGATTTGAGCGCGACGGCGCGCGCGCTGGAAATCGCCTCGGAGAGGCCGATCACCGTCAGCGCCAGCGCAATCGGCGCGAGCGCCTGCCATGTTTGCAGCGACAGGTCGGGTGCGGAAAGCGGTGGAACTGCGGATGGCAGCGCGCCGATCGCCGGGACGTGCGCGATGTCCAGCACACCGAGCACCCACGCGAAGAGCGCACCGAGGACGATGCCTGTCAGCATGTATGGCACGCGCGGCCACCAGCGCTTTCCTGCCATGGCGGCGAGAAGCGTGAACATTCCGACGGCGAGGATGGCCGGATCGGTCTCGCCGACATGGGTGATGAAATTGCGGATTCCCAGAAGGAAGCTCGCTTCCTGCGGGACCGAAATCCCGAAGAAATTGCGCAACTGCGCGCCGATGATCAGCAGGCCGGCGCCGGCGGTGAAGCCGATGACGACCGCGGTCGAGATGAAGTTGACGAGCGAGCCGAGCCGGGCAATCCCGAGCCCGAGCTTGATGAGGCCGACCATCAGGTTCAGCGTCAGCACGAGCGTCACGTACGTCGGCGTGAACGGTGCAGCAAAGGCGCTGACAGTCGCGAATACCATCAGCGACGTTGCATTGGTCGGCCCGGAGACCAGGTGCCATGACGAGCCCCACAGCGCGCCGACGATCGCCGGGAGCATCGCGCCGTAGAGTCCGTATTCCGGGGGCATGCCCGCGAGGGTCGCGAACGCGACACCTTGCGGCAGCACCATGACCGCGGCGACCAGCCCGGCCAGCAGATCGAGACGCAGCGTCTCGCGATTGACCCGGTGGCGCCAGGCGAGGAACGGAAATGCTTTCAGCGTGAGTGGCGACATCAATCGGAAGCCGGCTCGGTTTATGCGACGGCTTTCAGATTTTGCCTTTCCACGGAACGACGAGCCGCTCGATGTAGCGCATCAGCAGGTCGAACAGGTACGCGACGACGCCGATCACGATGATGCCCATGATGACGATGTCGGTGCGCAGGAAATTCGATGCGTTCAGCACCATCTGGCCGAGGCCCTTGTTGGCGGCGACCATTTCGGCGGCGACGAGCGTCGTCCAGCCAAACCCGATGGCGATCCGCATCGCGGTGAGGATTTCGGGCATCGCGGCGGGCACGATCACGTGCCGGATCACCTGCTGCTTCGTCGCCCCCATCGAGTACGCGGCATGGATCTGCTCCTGCGATACGGAACGCACGCCGGCGCGCGCGCTCATGGCGAGCGGCGCAAAGCATGCGAGGTAAATGAGCAACACCTTCGACAGTTCGTCGATGCCGAACCAGATGACGATCAACGGCAGGTACGCGAGCGGCGGCAGCGGGCGATAGAACTCGATCGGCGGATCGAAAATGCCGCGCATTGCGCGGGACACGCCCATCGCGATGCCGATCGGAATGGCGGTGACGCACGCGGCGATGAACGCCGTGAACACGCGAAACATCGACCAGCCGAAGTGCTCGGCCAGCGGCGCGTCCGTCAGCTCGCCTGCCGCCGATTCGTAGAGCCGCTGGAACACGACTTCGGGCGTTGGCAGGAAGAGCGGCGGCACCCACCGGAAATGACTTGCGAGCCACCATAACGCCAGGAGCACGACCACGGTGACCGCGCTGATGAGCGTGGTGGACCCTTCGCCCGGTGTCGTGAAGCGCGATGTCCGGGCGGCCGCCGCGGCCGAGGCGCGCGATCCGGCGGCGCTCATCGGCGCGGGTGCGGCGTCGGGCATGGCGGGTGGCGTCATGCGTGGACAGTCTCTGTGACGGCAGCCGGCGCGCGGTGCTGAATGACCGCGAGCACTTCCTCGCGCACGCGGATGAATTCCGGTGACGATTTGACGGCCCGCGCATCGCGCGACTCGATGAACTGACGCCCGAACTCGAGCCGATATTCGTGGGAAATGCGGCCGGGCCCCGGCGTCATCACGATGAGATGCGTGGCGAGGAACAGTGCTTCCTCGACCGAGTGCGTGATGAAGAACATCATCTTCCCGGTCCGATGCCACACGTCGATGATCAGTTCCTGGATGGACTCGCGCGTGAACGCGTCGAGAGCGCCCAGCGGCTCGTCCATCAACATCAGCGCCGGATCGGAGGCGAGGGCGCGTGCAATCCCCACCCGTTGCTGCATCCCCCCCGACAGTTCGTAGATCGCGCGCTCCGGATAATCCTGCAATCCGACGAGGCGCAACTTCTCGAGCGCGACCCTCCGGCGCTCGGCGGGCGGCACTCCGCGCATCCGCAGGCCGAATTCGACGTTGGACACGACGTTGAGCCAGGGCATCAACGCATGCTTCTGGAAGACGACGCCGCGGTCCGCGCCCGGACCGATGACCGGCATGCCGTCGAGCTCGATCGTGCCGTCGGTCGCCGGGAGGAAGCCGGCAATGCAATTGAGCAGCGTCGTCTTGCCGCAACCCGACGCGCCGATCGCGACGACGAATTCGCCGTCCTCGATCGTCAGGTTGACATCCGACAATGCGTCGACGAGGCCGCCCTTTGAAGCATAGCGAACGCCGAGGTGGCGGATAGCGAGTGTCGTCATCTTCAGGTATCGGGCATCAGGTAACGGCGGCGATCGGCATGCCGCGATGCCGCCGCGGGACAACTAGCCTTCGATCTCGAAGCCGATCGAGCAATTCCGAGTGGCGAACCGCGTGATGCGCTACGCGTCAGGAACCTCCGCGGAGATGCTGATACCTGATGCCCGATGCCGGCGACCTGATTCATTTCATCGCCTTGGTTACCCATTCGGTCGTCACCGACTTGGAGTAGTCCGGCGCGACCGACGTCAGCCGGCCCTGTTCCTTGAGGAAGTTCGCTTGCTGCGTGAGCGCCTTCGCCGCGGCGCCGTTTGCACCGCCACCGAGCCATGCCGGCGACGCCTGTTCCTGCAGGCTCGGGAAGCCGTAGAGCTTCATGACGTCGGGGACGTCCTCCACCTTGCCGCCCGAGACCGTCGCCACCGCCTTCGCCTTCTCGGAAGTGCCCGACCATGCCTTCGGGTTCGCCTTGTAGTCGGCATCCGCTTTCGCAATCGCCTTGACAAAGGCAACCATGAACGCCGGATTTTCCTTCGCGAACTTGCGGGTGACGACCAGGCCATCGAACGTGCAAGCACCCTGCTTGCAAATGTCGCCCGACGTCATCAGCACCTTGCCGTCCTTCTTGACGGTCGACAGCACCGGATCCCAGATGAACGTCGCGTCGATGTCGCCGCGTCCCCATGCAGCGGCCACCTCCGGTGGGCGCATGTTGAGGATCTGCACGTCGCTCGGCTTGATGCCGGCCTTGTTCAGTGCGTACAGCAACTGGAAATGCGCCGTCGAGACGAACGGCGTGCCGACCTTCTTGCCCTTCAGATCGGCAATCGACTTGATCCCGCTGCTGTTGCGCACGACCAGCGCTTCGGCAGCCGCGATGTCTTCGAGAATCCAGAACAGTTCGATGTCCATGCCCTGGCTGATCGCGGTGGCGATACCGGTCGAGCCAATTTCGCCGAGCTGGACGTCGCCCGATGCCATGGCACGGATCACGTCGCCGCCGCCCCCGAATTTCCGGAAGTTGATCTTGAAGCCCGTTGCCTTCTCGATCTCGCCGGACTGCTGGACCCAACGCCAGGGATTCATCATGTCCTGGTGTGCAAACGTCACCGTTTTCTGTGCCCACGCCGCGGTTGCGCCCAATGCCAGCGCAACGGCCATCACCATGCCCAAGGTACGTTTCATGCCCCCTCCGTCGAATGATTGATGCATCCAAAGCCCTCGAACCGCGCGCAAGATTAAAGCGCCGATACCGTTTTGCGCAAGATGTCGGCGATGACGTCGATATGCTGTTTCTCGGCGATCAGCGGTGGCGCGATCAGCGCGCAGTCGCCGGTGGTCTTGAGATTGAGCCCGTTGTCGAACAGCTTTTTCTGCAGGATATGGCCGCGCCTGCCCGGCGCGCCGTCGGACTCGAGGTCGAACGCGGCGAGCATGCCGTAGCCGCGAATGTCCGTGATGTACGGCGCCCCGCGCAGCGAGAATATCGCCTCCTGGAAGTATGGCGCCAGCTCGCGCGCTCGCTCGAACAGCCCTTCGTCGCGGTAGATGTCGAGCGTCGCGAGGCCCGCGGCGCACGCGGCCGGATGGCCGGAATACGTATAGCCGTGGAAGAACTCGATCGCCCCCTCCTGTGCTGCGCCCATCACGGTGTCATGGATGCGATCGGAAATCGCGACGGCGCCCATCGGCTGGGCGGCGTTGGTGATCGCCTTCGCCATCGTCATGATGTCCGGCGTCACGCCAAGGCTTTGTGCGGCAAATGGCTGCCCGGTGCGCCCGAAGCCGGTAATGACTTCGTCGAACACGAGCAGTATGCCGTGGGTGTCGCAGATCTCTCGCAACCGTGCGAGATAGCCTTTCGGCGGAACGAGGCAGCCCGTCGATCCGGCGATCGGTTCGACGAAGCAGGCGGCGATGTTCTCGGCGCCGTAGAGATTCACGAACCGAAGCAGGTCATCCGCGAGGTCGGCGCCGTGCGCGCCTTCGCCCGGCGTGTAGAGATTCTCCTTCAGGTGCGTGTGCCGCATGTGAACGACCCCGGCGATGCCGAGACCGTATTTGCGCCGGTTGTTGACGATGCCCGACAGTGCGACGCCGCCGAAGTTGACACCGTGGTAGGCGCGCTCGCGCGACACGAACATCGTGCGGCCCGCCTGCCCGCGCGCCTGGTGGTACGCGAGTGCGACCTTCATCGCGGTGTCGACGGACTCGGAGCCCGAGTTGACGAAGAAGATCCTGTTCAAGTCGCCGGGCGTGAGCTCGGCGATGCGCGAGGCCAGCTCGAAGCTTTTCGGATGCGCGCGCAGGAACGGTGCGACGAAATCGAGCTCGGTCAATTGGCGGTGCACCGCCTCCGCGATTTCCTTGCGGCCGTGGCCCGCCGCGACGCAGAAGAGGCCGGACGACGCGTCGATGATCTTCTCGCCGCGATCGTTCCAGTAGTACATGCCCTCGGCGCGAACGACGATCTTCGGGTCCGCTTTGAAGTCGCGATTCGGCGTGAACGGCATCCAGAATTCGTCGAGCGACAGCGGCTTTTGCGCCGGCTGGTTGCGAAGCGTGAATTCGGCGTGACCCATGTGACCTCCGTGTCGGGTATCAGGTATCGGGCATCAGGTCTCAGCGACAGCGCCCTGCGGATTTGCGGTAGCCCATAATATCCCTTTGTAGCGCGAAGGCGCCTTCGGTTCAAGGAGCCAGACCGGGGCTTGGCTCTGGGCCAGTTGCAGGGATCATGGGCATCAGGTATCAGCGGATCAGCATACCGACGACCGCCCTGCTGGCATCACCTGATACCTGATCAACCTGATACCTGATACCTGAAAATGTGGAATCAGCTCATCCAGTTATCGTTTCGCAGCAAGGTGGGCCTGCAGGCGCAGATCCGCGAGATGCTGGTGGCGGCGATCCTCGACGGCCACATTCCGGTCGGCGTCGCGTTGCCGTCGACGCGCGTGCTCGCCGCGCAGCTCGGCGTCGCGCGCAACACCGTCGCGCTGGCCTACGAACTGCTGGTGAATGAAGGGTATCTGCTGACGAAGAGCCGCAGCGGTCACTTCGTCAATCCGGAAATCGTCGCCGGCCGCGTCGGCTTGCCACGCCCGCCGAGCGGCGCATCGCCTTCCCCGGCGCTGTGGGACGCCCGCTTTCGCGGCGCCGTCTCGGCACAGCGGAACATCGTCAAGCCGCGCGATTGGCAGCGCTATCCGTATCCGTTCATCTACGGTCAGATCGACCTCGCTCAGTTGCCGATTCCCGGATGGCGCGAGTGCAGCCTGCAGGCCACTTCCGCGTCTGAAGTTCGCGGCTGGGCGGTCGACCTGATCGACGGCGACGACGCGCTGCTGATCGAGCAGATCCAGACGCGCCTCCTCATCCGGCGCGGCGTGTTCGTTGCGCCGGAAGAAATCCTCGTCACCGTCGGCGCGCAACACGCGCTGTTCCTGCTGGCGACGTTACTGGTCGATCGCAACACCACCGTGGGCATCGAAAACCCCGGCTATCCCGACGCACGGAACATCTTTGCCGCGCGCACGGACAGCGTCGTCGCGTTGCCGCTCGACGATGCGGGGCTTGCATTGACGCCCGCGCTCGACACGTGCGATTACGTCTATCTGACGCCGTCGCATCAGTGTCCGACGAACGTCACGATGCCGCTCGCGCGCCGGGAAGCGCTGCTCGCATGGGCGCAGCAGAACGATCGCGTCCTGATCGAAGACGACTACGAAATCGAGCTCGGCTTCGAAGGACGTGCGCAGCCGGCGTTGCAGAGCCTCGACCACAGCGGACACGTCGTCTACGTGAGCAGCCTGTCGAAGACATTGGCGCCCGGCATTCGCATCGGCTTCGTCGTCGGCAATCGCGACCTCGTCCGCGAGTTGCGCGCATTGCGGCGCCTGATGCTGCGCCATCCGGCCGCGAACAACGAGCGTTCGGTGGGGTTGTTTCTGGCGATGGGTTATCACGACGCGCTGCTGCGACGGCTGCGGCAGGCGTACGCCGAACGCTCGCAGCGCGTTGCGGCGGCGCTATCCGCGCACCTGCCGCATGTCGCCTTCACGACGGTCGCGGGCGCGTCATCGTTCTGGTTGCGCTTTCCCGAGCACGTCGATACACGCACCGTCGCCAATGAAGCGGCCAAACTCGGTGTGCTGATCGAACCTGGTGATGTCTTTTTCGATGCTAACGGCGGCGAGCCGGTGCCATTCAACTATGCGCGGCTGGGTTTCGCATCCATCGATTTGCCACGCATCGAGCCCGGCATCGCAATGCTTGCCAAGGCCTGTGTCCAGGCGGCTGCCGAAGCGGGCTGAGGACGTAGCAGCGGGCGCCTGCCGCGATCCTCGCTGCGCTCGGCGCTGACCGCCTTCGCTGCTGACCAGCTTCGCCGCTGATCGGCTTCGCCGCTGACCCCACGGCGTCGACCGTGCTGGCCCTACCGGCGCCTCGCGCGCCGGCGTAACCTTGCCGCCTCCCAATGACCGGGGAAGCGCGTATGCGGATCGGCGTCCCGAAGGAAGTCAAGGTACTCGAGAATCGCGTGGGTCTCACACCCGCTTCGGTGCGCGAGCTCGTGCACCACGGCCATCACGTGGCGGTCGAGCGGGATGCCGGGCAGGGAATTGGCGTCGCCGACTCGGATTACGAGCGCGAAGGCGCGTCCATCGCAAACACAGCCGCGGAGCTCTTCGCAGGCTGCGACATGATCGTCAAGGTGAAGGAGCCGCAGGCACCCGAACGCTCGATGCTGCGGCCCGGACAAATCCTCTTCACGTATCTGCACCTCGCACCGGACCCGGACCAGACTCGCGATCTCGTTGCGAGCAATGCGGTCTGCATCGCGTACGAGACCGTGACGTCGCCTGCCGGCGGCCTGCCGCTTCTCGCGCCGATGTCCGAAGTTGCCGGCCGTCTTGCCGTCCAGGCTGGCGCGCATTATCTCGAAAAGCCGCACGGCGGCATGGGGGTGTTGCTTGGCGGCGTGCCGGGTGTCGCGCCGGCGCAGGTTGTCGTGCTGGGCGGCGGCGTCGTCGGTACGCATGCGATCGAGATCGCACTCGGGATGGGCGCGCGCGTGACGGTGCTCGATCGGAGCGTCGATGCATTGAAGCGCCTCTGGGCGCAATACGGTACGGCATTGCAGACGGTGTTTTCCACCACCGAAGCGATCGAGCGACATGTCGCGTCGGCCGACCTGGTGATAGGCGGCGTTCTCATTGCCGGAGCCGCGGCGCCGAAGCTCGTCACGCGCGCGTTGATTGCGAGGATGCAGCCAGGATCTGTCGTCGTCGATGTCGCGATCGACCAGGGCGGATGCTTCGAAACGTCGCATCCCACGACGCACGCCGATCCCGTCTACGTCGTCGACGGTGTCGTTCACTATTGCGTGGCGAACATGCCGGGCGGCGTTCCACGCACTTCCACGTTCGCGCTGAACAATGCGACGCTACCGTTCGTCGTCGCGATCGCCGACAAGGGCTGGAAGCGTGCGCTTGGCGACGACATCCATCTTCGCCAGGGTCTGAACGTCGCGCTCGGCAAGGTCACGTGTCGGCCGGTGGCCGATGCGCTCGGCTATCCGTGGCTCGACCCGGCTTCGATGCTGGTTTAGCAACCGAACACCGTGGCTCGACCCGTGCTTCACTGCTGGTTTGGCTCATACCGGCCTCAACGGATGTCGATGGTTCGTCCCGATTGGGAAGACTCACGCACGGCATCGAGCACTTGCTGGCAGCGGAGGCCGTCCGTGAAGTTCGGTGCGGGTGAGATGCCCTGCTCGACGCCGCGGGTGAAATCGCGTACCAGCAGCCGGAAAGCCATCAAGCGATGATCGCGGTCGTCGGTGAACGGCATGAACCTCGGGGGTGTTGCGAGCGTCTCCAGAGGCGAGCCGTTGCGGCTGGCGATCACGGCGCCGTCCTCCATCGGATTCGGTCCGGGTTGCTCGGCGATCAGCGTACCCGCTTCGCCCATGACGGTGATCCTTGCACCGCGGGCGGGTGTCGCTGCGAACGACGCGATCATCGTCGCAACGCCGCCATCGGCAAATTCCAGTGTGAACACGAACGCATCGTCGGTTTCCGACTTGACGACGCGCTGCGTATGCGGTATCGATGAGATCGGGACGCAGCGTGAAGAGGCGTCCGCTGGCCGAGGCCACTTCGCCGAACCAATGGCGCAGCGCATCGACGTAGTGCGAGCCGAGCGCGCCGAGAATGCCTCCGCCAGCCGAGCGGGACGCCATCCACGTCAGCGGACGCGGCTCGCGTGTCACGTACCGGTCGAGAAAAAGCTCCACGGTGCAAAGCTGGAAGCGCCCGATGTAGCCCTCGGCGAGAAGCTCCTTGATGTAGGCCCGCTGGGGCGTATGCCTGAACTCGTGGCCGACCATCGCCGTCTTGCCGCTGCTTTCGGCAGCCGCGAGCATGGCCGCCGCCCGGGTCGCATCGAGGGCGAACGGCTTCTCGCACAACACGTGTTTTCCGGCCTGCAGCGCGGCGATCGCGAGTTGATCGTGTGACCCGGGGGGCGTGACGATTCCGACTGCCGCGATATCGTCGCGCCGGATGAGTTCCATCGGGTCGGTGTGGATGTCGGCGATGCCTGCGGCGTCCGCCGCCTTGCGCGCGTTTTCGCGCATTGCGGCTGCACAGCGCCGCAACTTCCCAGCCCTCGGATGTGAACGCAGGAGCGTAAACCTGCGCACCAAAGCCCACGCCGATGATGCCGACCCGCCGATTCGATGTAGCCATGACCCTCTCCTGATTCAATTGCGCATGAGCTCCGGCAACCAGAGCGCGAGCTGCGGAAAGAATAATACGAGCAGCAGGCCGATGACCTGCAGCACCATGAATTGCATCATGCCGACGTAGATGTCCTTCAGCGGCCAGTCCGGAACGACGCCTTTCAGAAAATACGCGGACAGCGCGACGGGCGGCGACAGCCACGCCGTCTGCAGGCATACGGCGACCAGCGTGCAGAACCAGACGAGGTTGATGCCGAGCTTCGTCACCAGCGGCAACAGGATCGGCACGACGATCAGCACGATCGGCACCCATTCGAGCGGCCAGCCGAGCACGAAGATGATGCCGAGGATCAGCAGCAGCATGATCGTCGGCGAGAACGACAGTTGCAGCAGCGATTCGGCGATCAGGTTCGCGCTGCCGAGCCGCGAGAACACGGCGCCGAAGTAATTCGACGCCGCGACGAGCAGCAGGATCATGCAGGACACTTCGAGCGTCGAATAGACGGCCTTCTGGAAGCTCTGCCACGACATGCGCCGGTACATCAGCGTCAGCATGAGCACCGCGAATGCGCCGACGGCGCCCGCATCGGTCGGCGTTGCGATGCCGGCGAGAATGACGCCGAGCGTGGCGAGGATCACGACGACGATCGGCGCGATGCCGATCAGCAGTTCCTTGACGACGATCCCGAACGACGCGGCGCGCTCTTCCATCGGCAGCGCCGGGCCGAGCGCGGGGTTCAGATAGCTGCGGACGAGCGCATAGACGATGTAGAGGCCGGACAGCAGCAGGCCGGGAATGACCGCGGCGGCGAAGAGATCCGTCGCGGGAACGCCGACGACCGGTCCCATGACGATCAGCATCACCGACGGCGGGATCAGGATGCCGAGCGTTCCGCCCGCCGTGATGACGCCCGCGGACATGCGCACGTCGTAACCGCTGCGCTTCATCGCCGGCGCTGCCATCACGCCGAGCAGCGTGACCGACGAGCCGACGATGCCGGTCGCCGCCGCGAAGATCGTCGCGGTGATCAGCACGGCGAGATACAGCGAGCCGCGCAACGACGCGAACAGGAGCTGCACGCCGCGGAACAGCCGCTCCATCAGGCCCGATTGCTCGAGCAGGTAGCCCATGAACAGGAAAAACGGCACCGACGCGAGCGTCGGATCGCGCATGACGCCGAAGAACTGCAGTTGCATCAGGTAGAGCGAGAGGTCGCCGAGCGCGACATAGCCGAAGAACATCGCGACGGAGATCAGCGTGAAGGCGATCGGGAAGCCGACGAAGATCGCGCCGAACAGGACGACGAGGGCGACGATGCCGAACCATTCCGGAGTCATTGTTGAGCCCCCACGCTTGCGGCTGGCGCCGCTGCGCTGCCCCCCGAGGGGGTGCACTCGCGTCTTGGCCCGGCGACGCTCATGCTGCACCGCCTTTCCGCGCGATCACGCGGATGCTCTTGATCAGCTCCGACGATGCCCTGGATGATCAGCAATGCGGCGGTCAGCGGCATCACGAACTTGAACGGCCACACGATCGGCAGCCACGGGCTGGTCACGATCCGCTCGTTCTGCTGGAACGACTTCCAGAAGTAATCGGCGCCGAGCTTCAGGAAAACGAGCATCGCGGGCAGGAAGAACAGCACGTAGCACGTCGCGTCGACCAGCGCGCCGGCGGCGCGGCGACCAGTCGGCGTAGAACGTGTCGGTGCGGATGTGGCCGCCGCGCTGCAGCGTCCACGCCGAGCCGAGCATGAAGAACGTGCCGTACAGCATGAACGTCATGTCGTACGCCCACACGGTCGGCGCGTTGAACACATAGCGCGCGGTGACTTCCTACACGAGCGAAGCGACCATCGGCAGGATCAGCCACGCGGTGATGCGGCCGACGACGCGCGTGATCGCATCGAGCACGCGCGTGACGCGGTTCGCGCCGATCTCGGGATCTGTCATGGAGTCGTCTCGCGGGCGCAACGATCGCGCGCTGCCCGCGAGGGCAGGCGCACGATCGGTTAACGCGCTATCGGCGGAATGGACCGTTTGTGCCGGCCGCCTTACTTCGGCGGAGGTGCGGCGAGCGCGGCATTGCCGAGATTTGCGTACAGGTCGAGGATCTTCGTCCAGTACGGCACGACGGTCTTCGCGAAATTGCGCTGCGAGTCGAGCACCTGCTTGAAGAACGCGTCCTTCTGCCGCGTAGCGGTCGAGCACGACGTTGGTCGCGCGCACGAACTGCGGGAAGAAGTCCTTCGGCGTGTCGTGGATCTCGACCTTGAACTCGTTGCGCAGCCGCACGATCGCCTGCGCGTTCCGGTAGACGTTGTACGTGTACGTCTCCATCATCGACGCCATCGCCGCGGTGCGGATGATCTCCTGCAGGTCCGGCGACAGCTTGTCCCACACCGTCTTGTTGATCAGGACCTCGCCGATGTCGGTCGACTGGTGCAGGCCCTGCAGGTAGTAGTGCTTCCACACCGTCTGCAGGCCGAGGTTCAGGTCGTCGGCCGGGCCGATCCACTCGGCCGCATCGATGACGCCGCGTTGCGCCGACGGTCACGATTTCGCCGCCGGGCAGCGCCACGGCGGACACGCCCATTTCCTTGAAGATCTCGCCGGTGATCCCGGGCGGCGAGCGGTATTTCATCTTCTTGAAGTCTGCGGTGCTCGTGATCGGACGCTTGAACCAGCCGAGCGGATCCGGTCCCATCGGCTGGACGAAGAGCGGCTCGACGTTGACCTTCAGCACGTCCTTGTAGAGCTTGCGGTAGAGATCGTAGCCGCCGCCCTCGAAGATCCATGCGACGTGCGACAGCTGGTCGAGCCCGACGCCGGCGCCCGCCATCGGATTGGAGAAGAGGCCCGCCGCCGCGTTCTTGCCCGACCAGTAGTGCGTCCAGGCGTAGCCGCCTTCGACGACGCCCTTGTCGACGGCATCGAGGATTTCGAACGCCGCGCACGACGGCGCCGTCGGGCAGCATCTCCATCTTCACGCGGCCGGCGGACATCTTGTCGACGCGGTCGCCCATGCGCTTCAACAACTCGAAATAGATGCTGGCCGACGGCACGGCCGTCTGGATGCGGATGCGAAGCGGCGTCTGCGCGTGTGCGGTACCGCTCGACAACACCGTCGCGGCACTGCCCGCAGCAACTCCTTTCAACAGCGAACGACGAAACATGAAGTCTCCCCTTCGAAATCGATCGGAGCCGCGCGGCGCTTCAGTCGATGCCGCGCGTCGGGATTGCGCACGACGCCTGCCTGGCCGGCCGCACGCGCGTGACACGATAGGCGATTTGCGGCGCGCGCGCCATCCTTTCCATGCGCCGCCGGCCTGAAGCGCCCGCTGGACTCAACGGCGTCGGTTGCTCTGGCACTAGCGGCGGCGCGCGTGCAGGCTCACAATTCCAAGGTTCTACTCCCCCAGGACATGACTCGCATGAACACGATGACCGAATCCAGGAACCTGGCCGTTCAGGGCCGCCAGAAGATGACGCCGTCGGAGGCGTTCGTCGAAACGCTGGTCGCGCAAGGCGTCACGGACGTCTTCGGCATCGTCGGCTCGGCGTACATGGATGCGCTCGACCTGTTCCCGCAGGCCGGCATCCGCTTCATCTCGGTCGCGCACGAGCAGGGCGGCGGCCACATGGCCGACGGCTACTCGCGCGTGTCGGGCCGCCACGGCGTCTGCATCGCGCAGAACGGCCCGGGCATCACCAACTTCGTCACGTCGACCGCCGCCGCGTACTGGGCGCACTCGCCGGTCGTCGTCGTCACGCCGGAAACCGGCTCGATGACGCTCGGCCTCGGCGGCTTCCAGGAAACCGAGCAGCTGCCGATCTTCTCGAAGATCACCAAGTACCAGGCGCACGTGAACAACAAGGCGCGGATGGCCGAGCTGACCGGCCGCGCGTTCGATCGCGCGATGCTCGAGATGGGGCCGACGCAGCTCAACATCCCGCGCGACTTCTTCTACGGCGACATCGAGTGCGAGATCCCGCGGCCGCTCGTCGATCGAGCGCGGCGCCGGCGGCGAGCAGAGCCTCGACGCAGGCGGCGGCGCTGCTCGCGAAGGCGCAGTTCCCGGTGATCCTCGCCGGCGGCGGCATCATCATGGGCGACGCGCAGGCGGACGCCGTCGCGCTCGCCGAGCTGCTGCAGGCGCCGGTGTGCGTGCAGCTACCTGCACAACGACGCGTTCCCGTCGCGCCACCCGCTGTGGTGCGGGCCGCTCGGCTACCAGGGCTAGCAAGGCGGCGATGAAGCTGATCGCCAAGGCCGACGTCGTGCTGGCGCTCGGCACGCGGCTCGGGCCGTTCGGCACGCTGCCGCAGCACGGCCTCGACTACTGGCCGAAGGAGGCGAAGATCATCCAGATCGACGCCGATCGCGAAGATGCTCGGGCTGGTGAAGCCGATCTCCGTCGGCATCTGCGGCGACGCCGGCGCGGCGGCGCGGGCGCTCGTCGCGCGGCTCGAGGGCAGGGCGCTCGCGTGCCACGCGAACCGCGACGCGCGCCTCGGCGACGCTTCGCGACGAGAAGCGCGCGTGGGAGAGCCGAGCTCGACGGCTGGACGCACGAGAAGGACGCGCTGGTCGCTCGAAGTGAGCGCGCGAGTCGTCGCACATGCATCCGCGGCAGATGCTGCGCGAGCTCGAGCGCGCGATGCCGGACGGCGCGATGGTGTCGACCGACATCGGCAACATCTGCTCGGTGTCGAACAGCTATCTGCGCTTCGAGCGCCCGCGCTCGATGTTCGCGGCGATGAGCTTCGGCAACTGCGGCTACGCGTTTCCGACGATCGTCGGCGCGAAGGTCGCGGCGCCGGACCGCCCGGCGATCGCCTACGTCGGCGACGGCGCGTGGGGCATGAGCTTCGGCGAGCTGCAGACCTGCGTGCGCGAGAACATCCCGGTCACCGCGGTCGTGTTCAACAACGGCCAGTGGGGCGCGGAGAAGAAGAACCACGTCGACTTCTACGACGAACCGCTTCATCGGCGTGAACCTCGACAAGCAGCCGTCGTGGGCCGCGGTGGCGAAGGCGATGGGCGCCGAAGGCATCCGGATCGACAAGGTGTCCGACGTCGGCCCCGCGCTGCGCGCGGCGGCCGCCGCGCAGCGCGAAGGCAGGACGACCGTGCTCGAAATGATGGTGACGCGCGAGCTCGGCGATCCGTTCCGCCGCGACGCGCTGGCGCTGCCGGTGCGCCATCTCGCCAAGTACAAGGCGCACGGCCTGCCCAAGTGAGCGATTCGGTAGACCTGGCGTTGGTAGAGGTTCCGCCGCGTGCGAAGTTTCCAGCGCGATCGGGCGAACGTCGATCTCTGAGTCCGGTATTCGGGTCCGACGCGACGCGCGCGTCGTCGCCGGCGTCGTCGCGCGCGCGCGCGCCGCGCAGGCGCAGGCCGATCGCTGGACGCAGGAACAAGCCGACGAAGCGGCCGTGGCCGCCGGCTGGGCGATCGTCGAGCCGGCGCGCAACCGCGCGCTGGCCGAGCTCGCGGTGCGCGACACCGGCCTCGGCAACGTCGCGGACAAGATCGCCAAGAACCGCCGCAAGACGATGGGCCTGCTGCGCGACCTGCAAGGCGCGCGCTCGGTCGGCGTCATCGCCGAGGATCCGGAGCGCGGCCTCGTCGAGATCGCGCGGCCGGTCGGCGTCGTCGCCGCGATCACGCCGTCGACGAATCCCGGCCGCGACGCCGGCGAACAACATCATCAACGCGCTGAAGGGCCGCAACGCGATCGTTCTCGCGCCGTCGCCGAAGGGCGCAGTCGACGCTCGCGCTGCTGCTGCGCTTCGTCCACGCCGAGCTCGACCGCATCGGCGCGCCGCGCGACCTCGTCATGCAGCTGCCGCCGCCGGTCACGCGCGAGAAGACGTTCGAGCTGATGCGGCAGGCGGATCTCGTCGTCGCCACCGGATCGCAGACCAACGTGCGCGCCGCCTACGAGAGCGGCACGCCGGCGATCGGCGTGGGCGTCGGGCAACGTCGCGGTGATCGTCGACGAGACGGCGGACGTCGACGACGCGGCGGCGAAGATCGCGCGCTCCAAGACGTTCGACAACGCGACGAGCTGCTCGTCGGAGAACAGCGTCGATCGCCGTCGACGCGGTCGCCGATGCGCTGCTCGCCGCGCTCGCAGCGCGAGGGCGGCGTGCTGCTCGACGCGGCGGAGACGCGCGCAGCTGCGAGCGCGCGATGTTCGCCGGCGGCAAGCTCGTCGCAGGCGTTCGTCGCGCAGGACGCCGCGACGATCGCCGAGCGCGCGGGGCTCGCGCGGCCGGCGTTGCGCGGCGCGCGATTCCTGATCGTCGACGAGACGGGCGTCGGGCCGCGACCATCCGTTCTCCGGCGAAAAGCTCTCGCCGGTGCTGGCGTTCTATCGCGCGCCGGATTTCGCCGCGCCGCGCGCTCGCGCGCGATCGAGCTGCTGCGCTACCAGGGCGCCGGTCACTCGATCGGCCTGCATACGCGCACGCCGGAGCGCGCGACCGAGCTCGGGCTGACGCTGCCGGTGTGCCGCGTGATCGTCAACCAGGCGCATTGCTTCGCCACCGGCGGCAGCTTCGACAACGCGCTGCCGTTCTCGCTGTCGATGGGCTGCGGCACGTGGGGCGGCAACAGCATCTCGGACAATCTCGGCTACCGGCACTTCCTGAACATCACGCGCGTCGTCCGGCCGTTCGCGCCGGACCGGGTCCGCGAGCCGACCGAAGACGAGCTGTTCGGCCGCTATCGCGCGAAGCACGGTGCGTGACCCGGCGATCGCTGGCGACTGCCGCGCGCGAATGACGTCGACGCTGCGGCGCGCAGCGGCGATTGCCGCGATGCAGCACGTTTCGCGAAGTGATCGATCGCCATGCGGCGGCGCAGCCCGACGCGCCGTTCCTGCTCGCGCCCGAGCCCGCGCTCGAGATCGACTACGCGACGCTGCAGCGCGAACTGCATCGCGTTCGCCGGCGCTGCTCGAACGCCGCGGCGTCGCGCCGGGCGCGACCGTGTCGTTCATGCTGCAGAACGGCGTCGAGCGCCGCGACGGTGTTTCTCGGCGCGATGTACGGCGGCTACGTCGTGTCGCCGATCAACCTGCATCGCGCAGGATGCGCAGCTCGAATACACGCTCGCGCACTCGCGACACGCGGATCGTGTTCGCGACCGCCGGCAACGCGCGCGGCTCGAAGCGATCGCGCGCGGCGAGCGGCGCCGCGTTCGACATCTGCGTGGTCGGTGTCCGACGGCCTCGAGCTGCCCGATGCGACGCCGCGCGCGCGCTCGCCGCCGTGCGCGGCCGAACGACCCGGCGATGCTGATGTACACGTCGGGCACGACCGGGCAGCCGAAGGGCGCGCTGCTGTCGCACGCGAACATGCTCGCGGCCGGTCGCGCCGTTGCCGCATCGCTCGCGCTGACGCCGTCCGACCGCGTGCTGTCGTCGCTGCCGCTCTATCACATCAACGGCCAGTGCATCGCGACCGTCGCGCCGCTGGTGTCCGGCGGCAGCATCGTGATGCCGCACCGGTTCAGCGTGTCGCAGTGGTGGCCGCTCGTCGCGCGCTACCGCCCGACGTGGCTCAACATCGTGCCGACGATCATCGCCTACCTGCTGAACGGGCCCGACCCGACGCCCGAGCAGGCGGCCGCGTGCCGAAGCGTGCGCTTCGGGCGCTCGGCGTCCGCGCCGCTGCCGCCCGAGCAGCACCGCGCGTTCGAAGCGCGCTTCGGCATTTCGGTCATCGAGGCGATGGGGCTGACCGAATGCGCATCGGTCGCGTTCAGCAATCCGCTCGATGCGTCGCGCGCGCAAGATACGGATCGCCCGGAATGCCGCTCGGCGTCGAGGCGCGCGTCGTCGACCGGTCGGGCACGCCGCTCGGCGCCGGACGAGCGCGGCGAGATCGAGCTGCGCGGCGACAACGTGATGCTCGGCTACTACAAGTCGCCCGAAGCGACGGCTGCGGCGTTGCGAGCCGACGGCTGGCTTGCCACCGGCGACCTGGGCTATCGCGACGCCGACGGCTATCTACTTCATCACCGGCCGCCTCAAGGAACTGATCATCAAGGGCGGCGAGAACATCGCGCCGCGCGAGATCGACGAGGCGCTGCTTGCGCATCCGGCGGTGCTGGAAGCGGCGGCCGTCGGCGTGCCCGATCGCGGCCTACGGCCAGGAGATCCTCGCCTGCGTCGTCGATCAAGGCCGGCGTGAGCTGCACCGAGGACGAGTTGCGCGCGCATTGCGTGCGCACGCTCGGGCGCTACAAGGCGCCGCGCTACCTGCGGCTCGTCGGCGAGTTGCCCAAGGGACCGTCGGGCAAGGTGCAGCGGTTGAAGCTCCTCGAACTGTGACGACCCGAGCGCATGCCGATTCCCGCTGAAGACCGTCCACTGCCGCAGGCGCCGGCCGTCACACGCCGCGTCGAGTACAGCACGTGCTACATGTGCGCGTGCCGCTGCGGCATCCAGGTGACGCTCGAGAACGACGAGCTGCGCTTCATCCAGGGCAACGCGCGACCATCCGGTCAACCAGGGCGTGCTCTGCGCGAAGGGCTCGGCGGGGATCATGAAGCAGCGCTCGCCGGCCAAGCTTCGCAAGCCGTTGCGGCGCAAGCCGGGCGCGCTAGCGCGGTCGAGCCGAGTTCGAGGAGATCGAGTGGGACGAGGCGCTTGCGATCGTCGAGGCGCGACTGCGCGCGGATTCGCGCGACCGATCCGCGCAAGCTCGCGTTCTTCACCGGCCGCGATCAGATGCAGGCGCTGACCGGGTTGTGGGCGCAGCAGTTCGGCACGCCGAACTGGGCCGCGCACGGCGGCTTCTGCTCGGTCAACATGGCGGCGGCCGGGCTCTACTCGATCGGCTTCTCGTTCTGGGAATTCGGCGCGCCCGACTGGGACCGCGCGAAGTACTTCGTGCTGTGGGGCGTGGCCGAGGATCACTCGTCGAATCCGATCAAGATCGGCCTCGACAAGCTGAAGCGCAATCGGCGCGAAGTTCGTCTCGATCAATCCGATTCGCACCGGCTATTCGGCGATCGCCGACGAATGGGTGCCGATCCGGCCGGGCACCGATGGGCTGCTCGCGCTGGCGATCGTGCACGTGCTGCTGCGCGACGGGACGATCGACTACGCAGTTCCTGGCGCGCTACACCAATGCGCCGTGGCTCGTGATCGATGCGCCCGGGCACTGCCGAGCATGGCTTGTTCGCGCGCGACGCGCGAGGCTCGGCCGCTGGTGTTCGACGAGGCGCGCGGCGCGCGATCGTCGGAGCATCACGACCGCTACCGTTCCGGCGCTGTTCGGATCGTTCACGCTCGACGACGGGCGCAACGTGAAGACAGTGCTGACGCTCGCCGCCGAGCGCTATCTCGACGACGACTATGCGCCCGACCGCCGTTGCCGAGCGTTGCGGCGTTCCGGCCGACACCATCGAGCGCCTCGCGCGCGAAATGGCGCACGTCGCATTCCAGGAGACGATCGAGCTGCCGATCTCGTGGACCGACGTCTGGGGCCGCAAGCACGACAAGGTCGTCGGGCGGCCGGTGGCGATGTACGCGATGCGCGGCATCTCCGCGCATTCCAACGGCTTCCAGACCTGCCGCGCGCTGCATCTGCTCCAGATGCTGCTCGGCGCGCTCGACGGGCCCGGCAACTTCCGCGCGCGTGCGCCTTATCCGAAGCCGATACCGCCGCAGCAGTTGCCGGCGACCGCGTTGCACCGCCGGCAAGCCGCTCGGCGCGCGCGCCGCTCGGCTTCCCGACGCGTCCCGACGATCTCGCCATCGACGAGAACGGCACGCCGCTGCGCATCGACAAGGCGTACTCGTGGGAGTCGCCGCTCGCCGCGCACGGTCTGATGCACATGGTGATCGCCAACGCGGTCGCCGGCGATCCGTATCCGATCGACACGCTGCTGCTGTTCATGGCGAACATGGCGTGGAACTCGGCGATGAATACCGGCGGCACGCGCGACATGCTGTGCGCGCAGGACGCCGGACGGCGACTACAGGATTCCCTTCGTCGTCGTCTGCGACGCATTCGAGTCCGAAACGGTGGCGTTCGCCGACCTCGTGCTGCCCGGACACGACCTATCTCGAACGCTACGACGCGATTTCGCTGCTCGACCGGCCGATCTCCGAGCCGGATGCGCCGGCGGATGCGATCCGCCATCCGATCCTGCCGCTCGATCGCGACGTGCGACCGTGGCAGGACGTGCTGGTCGATCTCGCGTCGCGGCTGCAATTCCCGGCGTTCACGCAAGCACGACGGCACGCGCAAGTTCGCCGACTATCGCGATTTCATCGTGCGCTTCGAGCGGGCGCCCGGCATCGGCTTCCTCGGCGGATGGCGCGGCGCGAGCGGCAACGAGCCGCTGGTCGGCGCGCCGAATCCGAACCAGTGGGAAGCGTACAAGAAGCACCACGCGTATCTTCGCGTACCACTTGCCGGATGCACTCAAGTGGCACCGTTACGCGAACCGCGACTATCTCGAGTTCGCGCAGGACGTCGGCTTCATCGGCGCCGCCGAGCCGATCGTCATGCAGATCTGGTCGGAGCCGCTTGCAGAAGTTCCGGTTGGCGGGACAGGGTCTCTACGCGGGCCGCAAGCCCGCACGACCCGCAGGATCGCGAGCGACTGGCGACGTATTTCGATCCGCTGCCGTTCTGGTACCCGCCGCTCGAGGCCGACCAGACCGATGGCGCGGCGTTTCCGCTGTCGGCGCTGACGCAGCGGCCGATGATGATGTACCACTCGTGGGATTCGCAGAACGCGTGGCTGCGGCAGATCATCGCCGACAATGCGCTTTACGTGAACACGCGCACGGCGGCCGGCCTGGGACTCGCGGACGATGACTGGGCCTGGATCGAGTCGCCGCACGGCAGGCTGCGCTGCCGCATTCGCACGATGGAGGGCGTCGAGCCGGGCACCGTGTGGACGTGGAACGCGATCGGCAAGCAGGGCGGCGCGTGGGGCCTTGCGGTCGATGCGCCCGAGGCGACGACCGGCTTCCTGCTGAATCACCTGATCTCCGAGCATTTGCCGCAACGCGGTGACAATGGCCGGCGCATCACGAACTCGGATCCCGTGACGGGCCAGGCGGCATGGTTCGACGTTCGCGTGCGATTGACGAAGTGCGGGCCCGGCGAATATGGCACCGCGCCGCGCGTGCCGCCGCTTCGCGCGGGCGCCGATGCCGCGCGGCCGAGCGTGCTTCGCTGGCCCGAACGCCATGTGAAGGCAAAAAGGTGAGAAGGTGAAGCTGGGATTGCTCATCGACCTCGACACGTGCGTCGGCTGCCACGCCTGCGCCACCGCGTGCAAGGAGTGGAACGGCGCATCGGCCATCAGCGGTCCGCTGTCCGACTACGATCCATACGGCGCCGAGCCGTCGGGCGTCTGGCTCAACCGGGTCCGCCACTATGAAGTGGGTTCCTATCCGGACACGAAGACGATCAACTTCCCGATGTCCTGCCTGCATTGCGAGGAGGCGGCGTGCGTGAGCGTCTGTCCCACCGGCGCCTCGTACAAGCGCAGCGACGGCATCGTGCTCGTCGACCAGGACAAGTGCATGGGCTGCAACCTTTGCGCGTGGGCCTGCCCGTACGGCGCCCGCGAACTGGATGAATGCTCCGGCACGATGAAGAAGTGCACGCTGTGCGTCGATCGAATCTACGATACGGCGCTGCCCGAAGAGGAGCGCGAGCCGGCGTGCGTGCTCGCGTGTCCGACGCACGCGCGGCATTTCGGCGATTTTGGCGATCCCGACTCGAAGGTCTCGAAAATGACACGGGAGCGCGGCGGCTTCGGATTGCTGTCCGAGCTGGGTTATGCGCCCGTCAACCAGTATCTTCCGCCGCGCGCGGTCCCTATAGTCGCGGGGGCCGAAAATGCCGCCGGCGATCGATCGACAGCCTCATCGGATCAGCGTGATCGGCAGGCGGGCGGCGCGCTCGGCCGCCTGATCGCGCGGGCCCGTGCGGCGCTTTCGGTTTGACGCGGGAAAGCCGCGGCGCGCAATGAGATCCGCGCCGTCACGGATGCCGCGTTCTCTGCCCGGTACGTCGTGAAGCCCGCGCTGTCGGTCATCCTGTTCACGGTCCTCTCGGGCGCGGGCCTCGGCGCGCTGGCGCTCATCGCGCTTGCGGACCTCGCGTCGCATGCGTTGGCGCAGGTGCGCTTGCCGTCCTCGATGACGACGGTCTCGGTGATCGCGCTGCTGCTCGTGATTGCCGGTCTCTCCGCATCGACGCTGCATCTCGCCAAGCCGAGCAATGCATGGCGCTCGCTGACGCGATGGCGCTCGTCGTGGCTGTCGCGCGAAGCACTCGTGGCGATGGTGTTCATCCCGGTTGCCATCGCCTACATCGGCCTGCATTTCCTGGGTGTCGCGGCGTCGACCACCGCACTCGCCCTGGCGGTGGTCTTGCTCGCGTGGGCGATGCTCTATTGCACGGCGATGATTTACGCGAGCCTGAAGCCTATCCGCCAATGGCATACGGCGCGCGTTCCGCTGGCGTTCTGGCTGCTCGGCCATGCGTCGGGCGCGCTGCTGGTCGTCTGCGCATTATCGGTCGAGCAATCGGTGGCAACCGGATGGATCGCCGCGTCGCTGGTGCTGTTCGTGCTTGCGTTGCTGGTGAAGCTGGAATACTGGCGGTTCGTCGGCGACACGAGCGGCGGCGTGACGCTCGGCCGCGCGATCGGTGTCGATCACGGCGTCGGACCGCCGCGGCGCGGAGGTGACGGCGGACGCACCGTTGCCGCGAGTCTCCTGGATGTCGGGCATTCGAAGGGCACGTTCCTGACGCGCGAATTCCTGCACACGCCGGGCGATTCGATGAGACGGTTGCTGCGCATCATCGCGCTGGTCGCCGGCTTCGCCATCCCGCTGCTCTGGCTCGTCATCGGGCATGCCGACTGGCGTATGGGCGCGGCGGCATTCGTCATCTGCATGATCGGACTCATCGCGGAGCGCTGGCTGTTCTTCGCCGAAGCGCGTCACACGGTACGCCTCTATCACGGCGAGGCGGCGACATGACACCCGCTTCCGAGCCGCTGTTGCCCGTGCTGATCTGGCGCGGCGACGCGAACGGCCGGTTCCAGCGCTACGAGGTTCCGCGCCGCGCGTCGCAGACGGTGCTCGACGTCGTCACGCACGTCCAGCGCCATGTCGATCCATCGCTCGCGTACCGCTATGCATGCCGGGTCGGCATGTGCGGGTCGTGCGCGATGACGGTGAACGGCAAGGCACGCTGGACGTGCCGTACGCATGTCGACACGGTCACCGTGGGCAGGACGCTCGAGATCGCACCGCTCAACCACTTGCCGATCGTGCGCGACCTGGTCGTCGACATGGCGCCGTTCTTCGACAAATGGGCGGCGGCCAAAGGGACGTTCACACCGACCGCGACGCGGTACGACGATTTCGCTCGCGTAGCACCTGCCTCGCCGAAACGCCGTGCAATCGACGCGACGATCGAATGTATCGGCTGCGCGGTGTGCTATTCGTCATGCGACGTCGTCGGATGGAAGCCCGACTACCTGGGACCGGCGGCGCTCAATCGCGCGTGGACGCTCGTGAACGACGTGCGCGATGGCGCGGGCATTGCGCGCGTCCGCGCGGTTGCCGACGACGGCGGTTGCCAGGCCTGCCATACGCATCAATCGTGCACGGAACGCTGTCCGAAGCACCTGACGCCGACGCAGTCGATCGCGGGTTTGAAGCGGCTCGTCGCGCTCGCCGCGGTGAAGGGACAACTTTGAACGACGCGGGAACGGCGCGGCGTGCCGGTGGCTTCGCGAACGACGCGGGCCGCGCAAAGCGCCGGATTCGCGCGGCCGCCTGGCGTTTCGTGCTGCAGCGCGCGTCGGCCGCGGTGCTCGGCGTTTGCGTCGATCGTGCATCTCGCGACGATCATCTACGCCGTGCGCAACGGGCTCGCGTCGGAGGCGATCGTCGCCCGCATGCATGCGAGTCCCGTGTGGCCGGCGTTCTACACGCTCTTCGTCGTCGCCGTCGCGATCCATGCGCCGCTCGGATTGCGCACGATCGCCGACGAATGGCTTTCCCTGCGCGGCCGCGGCACGGATGCGGTGCTGGCGGTTTTCGCGCTCGTCCTGCTCGGCGGTGGGCTGTACGCCGTACGTTCGCTGACCGCGTGACGCGGGTCATGCAATCCTTCCTCTGCCATAGCATGCGCGTGCGCTTACCGCCGACATGACTGCTGCGACTTCCGGCACCGCGATCCGGCGCAACGATGCGCGGGCGCGCGGTCATGCGGCCTACTGGGCGTTCGTCGTGCATCGCATTTCGGGGATCGCGCTGGCGCTGTTCCTGCCGGTGCACTTTTTCGTCCTGTCGCAGGCGCTCGCGCGGCCGGCCGCGTTGGACGATTTTCTCGCGTGGACGCGCCAGCCGGCGGTGAAGTTCGCCGAGACGATCCTCGTGCTGGCGCTCGCCGCACACCTCGCAGGTGGCGTACGATTACTGTTCGTGGAGTTCGTCGGATGGCGCGCCGACTGGCAGAAGACCGCGATCGCGCTCGCCGGCGCAGCCGCCGTTGCATATGCACTGTTGTTCGCGCTCAACTAACGATCTCAAGCGATGACCCTCCGCATCGATCCCGCCCGCGTCGAAGAAGCCGCCAAGGAACTGTATATCCGCGCGCTGAAAATGCTGCCACCGGACGTCAAGCGCGGCTTCGACACGCTGGTCGCGCGCGAAACGGACACGACGGCGCAAATCGGTGCTCGGCGTGATGGTGCGCAACATCGCGGTCGCCGAGCAGACCGACAACCTGCTGTGCCAGGACACCGGCCTTCCCATCTACAACGTCACGATCGGCCGCAGTGTCGTCGTCGACGGCGTCGCGCTGAAAGCGGCCATTCGGCGCGGCTGCGAGCGCGCGACACGCGAGCATCCGCTGCGCTCGTCGGTCGTGCATCCGCTTGACGCGTCGCAACGAGCACACGTCGTGCGGCGAAGGGATACCCGTCATCCACATCGATTTCAGCGATGCGTTCGACGGCTTGCGCATCGAGATGATCCCGAAGGGGTCGGGGTCGGAGAACAATTCGTGGCTGCGGATGGCGATTCCGGCCGAAGGCGTGGACGCCATCAAGAGCTTCGTCATCGATTGCGTGCTCGACGCGGGGGGCAAGACGTGCCCGCCGACGATCGTCGGCGTCGGCGTCGGCGGGACGGCGGATCTGTGCGTTCATCTCGCGAAGCGCGCGGCCACGCGTCCGCTCGGCACGCACTGCGCCGATCCGGGAGGCGCTGCGCTCGAAACGGAGCTGTCGCGCGCGGTCAACATGCTCGGTGTCGGGCCGCAGGGGCTCGGCGGCGATGCGACGGCGTTCGCCGTGCATGTCGAGCTCGCGGCGACGCACATCACGATGAACCCCGTCGCGGTCAACATGCAGTGTCATTCCGCGCGGCGCGCGAGCGCGTTGTTCACCGAGACCGGCGTCGCATACGGATACTGAGCCGATTGTCAGAATGGCGGGTTCCCTGCCGACGGTTCCTTAACGTGTTTCTCGGTCATTTCGGCGTTGCACTGGCGGCGAAACGCGTCGCGCCGGGGCCCTCGCTCGGAACCGCGGTCATGGCCGCGCAATGGGCCGACGGCATCTGGCCCCTGTTCGTGCTGCTGGGACTCGAGCATGTCGAGATCCGGCCCGGCATCACGGCCGTTACGCCGCTCGATTTCGTGTCGTACCCGTATTCGCACAGCCTGCGTTGCCGACCTCGGGTGGGCGGCGCTGTTCGCGGTCGTTTACGGAACACTGCGCAAGGACTGGCGCGGCGCAATCTGGCTCGCCGCCCTCGTGATGTCGCACTGGGTGCTCGACGTCATCGCGCACCGGCCGGACATGCCGACGTGGCCAGGGGGTCCGAAGCTCGGCGCCGGCTTGTGGAACTCGGTTGCCGGCGACATTGATCGTCGAATTCGCTGCTGTTCGGCGCCGGCGTCTGGACTCTACAGTCGCGCGACGGCGGCGCGCGATAGACTTGGGCCGACACTCTTCTGGAGTTTCGTCATCACGCTCGTAGTGATCTACTTCGCCGCCGTCTTCGGTCCACCGCCACCGAGCGAGCTTGCATTGGCGATTACCGGCCTTCTTGGATGGCTGTTCGTCGCGTGGGGTTACTGGATAGATCGTCACCGGGTGCCGGTGGCGGCGATTTGAGAGGATTCAAATGACGCATTACGAGCTCGCGACGCCGGTCACCGAAGAAGCGATCCGCCGGCTGAGAATCAACGACACGGTCACGCTGCAACAGCGCCTGTTCGGCATCCGGGATGCGACGCAGATCGCGTTGTTCGATCGCGGGCGTTCGACGCGCTTCGACCTTGAATGGTCACGCAGTGATCCACACGGCGCCGAACGTGAAGAAAGTCGCGGTCTCCGCGGACCATCCGACCGGCTACGCGCCCGTTTGCATCGGCACGACGACGTCGATGCGGATGGAGCGCTTCACCGAACCGCTGATCCGACAACTCGGCGTGCGGATCATCATCGGCAAGGGCGGCCTCGGACCCGCATCGCTCGCGGCATTCCGCGATCTGGGCGGTGTCTATCTCGCGATCGTCGGCGGCACGGCGGCGCTGGAGACGACGTGGATCGACGCGATCGAGGACGTCGACCTCGACGACCTGAATCCGGAAAGCCTCTGGCAGTTTCGCATTCACGATTTCGGACCGCTGCTGGTCGCGATGGACAGCCACGGTGGAAGTCTGTACGACGCCGTCGATCACGCCGCCCGCGACCGCCGCGCGGCCGCACTGGCCGCATTGAACGTCAAGACTTGATGGACATCGCGCGGTTACGGACCGACGTCCTGATTCTCGGCGCCGGCGGGGCAGGGCTGTTCGCCGCGCTGCACGCGCATCAGGTCGACTCCGGCACTCGACATCACGATCGCCGTCAAGGGGTTGCTCGGCAAGTGCGGCTGCACGCGGATGGTCCAGGGCGGCTACAACGTCGCGCTCGCGCAAGGCGATTCGATCGAGCGCCATTTCATGGACACGATCGAAGGCGGCAAGTGGCTGCCGAACCAGGACCTCGCGTGGACGCTCGTCACGGGCGCCGTCGAGCGGATCCACGAGCTCGAGAACGAGCTCGGCTGCTTTTTCGATCGCAATCCCGACGGCACGATCCACCAGAAGGCGTTCGCCGGCCAGACGTTCGACCGCACGGTGCACAAGGGCGACCTGACCGGCATCGAGATCATCAGCCGGCTCGCCGAGCAGGTATGGGCGCGCGGCATTCGCCGGCTCGAGGAGCATCGCGCACTCGATTTCATTCCCGCGCGCGACGGTGCGCTGGCGGGCGTGCTGATGATCGACGTGCGTACCGGCGCTCCGCTGTTCGTGCAGGCGAAGGCGGTTCTGCTCGCAACCGGCGGCGGACCGACGATGTACCGGTTCCACACGCCGTCGGGCGACAAGAGCTGCGACGGACTCGCGATGGCGTTGCGCTTCGGCTTGCCGCTGCGCGACATGGAAATGGTGCAGTTCCATCCGACGGGCCTGCTCGCCGGCGCGCATACGCGGATGACCGGCACGGTGCTCGAGGAAGGACTGCGCGGCGCGGGCGGCTATCTCGCTGGACGGAGCCGGCAACCGCTTCATGCACCACTACGATCCGCGCGACGAGCGCGCGACGCGCGACATCGTCTCGCGCGCGATCTTCGCCGAGATGCGCGCCGGCCGCACGACGCCGAACGGCGGCGTCTGGCTCAGCATGTCGCATCTCGGACCCGACAACGTCCGGCGTCAGTTCAAGGGCATGGTCGAGCGCTGCGCCGATTGCGGCTTCGACCTCGCCGCCGGCAAGGTCGAAGTCGTGCCGACCGCGCATTACATGATGGGCGGCGTCGAGTTCGCGACGGATTGCACGACCGAGCGCGAAGGGTTGTTCGTCGCGGGCGAAGATTCGGGCGGCGTGCATGGCGCCAATCGGCTCGGCGGCAACGGTGTCGCGAATTCGACGGTGTTCGGCGGCATCGCCGGCGATGCGATGGCGAAGTGCGTTGCTGCGGAGTGGCTCGTGGCGCGAGCCGGATGACGACGCGCTCGCGGCAGAGGCTCGCGCGCGCGATGGTGCCGTTCGCGACGCCGTCCGGCGGCGCGATGCTGCGCCGATGCGCTCGAGGCGATTCGCGAGCGGCTTTTCACGACGATGTGGGACGACGCCGGCATCGTTCGCGACGCGGCCGGATTGGAACGCGCTGCGGCGTACGTTGAGGCAGCTCGACGACGCGCTCGATCGTTATCGGCTTCCCGAAGTGGCGCGCGATCGCCGGCTTCAACATGACCTGGCACGACTGGCTCAATCTGTCGAACCTGGTCGCCGTATCGCGGGTCATCGTTCGCGCAGCGCAGGCGCGCGAGAACTCGCGCGGCGCGCATTTCCGCGCGGATTTCCCGGATGCCGGGCGATCTCGACAGCGTCGACGCTATACGCGGGTTCGTGCCGGTCGCAGGCGGCGATCTGACCGTCGAATGCGGTGCCGGTCACGTTCACGCGCGTTCGGCCGGGACAGTCGCTGGTCTGATCGGAGAGGAGGGACTTGTCCGACCAGCGGATTTCGGACGACCAGATCGGCGAAGCGCCCGAAATCCCGATCCGCGGTCCATAGCTCCCGCACGCCGTGGAGATCGACACAGCGCAGCGATGCGTGCATCGTGGACGAGCGGGCCGGCGATTCGTCCTTCCTGCAACAGGGACTTCAGGGTTGGCCAGTAGAGCTCGGATTCCGCCAACAACGTGACGCTGGGCGATTCCAGCCAGGCGTCGATCTGATCGAGCGCAGCGGCCAATGGACTTGGCGGCGCGTAAATCTTCGGATGCGTGACGATGGCCATGAACTCGTGCAGGCAAGGCCAAGGCACGGCCCACGATGCGCGACCCTCGGCCAATTCGGCGACGCGCGCGTAGGCAGCGTTATGCCAGGTGGAGTCTTCGCGATGGGCGTAAACGAGGATATTCGTATCGATGGCGATCATCCGCCGCGTCCTTCATACGCCATCTCGCGAAGCCGTTCCCATTGAGCGCCCTCGACGCCAGGCTGAAGGCCCGTTCCCTTGAAGGTCGCCTTCCGCAAGCTGAACGTGTTGGCGCGCCTCCGCTCCATGATGCTGCGCCGCAAACCCTCGATGATCAGGACCCGCAGGCTCGTATCCTGCCGCGCGGCGAGCTTGCGTGCCTCCTCCAGCAACGTATCGGGAATTTCTACAGTCGTTTTCATATGGCGATATGTATCACGAAAGCAATCCTGCTATCAAGCGATGCTCTGCGCGACGCCACCGCGCCCTGCTCGAATGCGGCAACCGCATATTGGTCGTACGCAGTGACAAAGACAATGTGGCACTTGCTGCCGGCTTGCCGGGCGACCTCCAGCCCCGACATGCCGGGCATCTGAATGTCGAGAAACAGGACGTCGGTTGCGTGTTGCTCGATCGCGTGCAACGCCTCGACCCCATCCTCGGTTTTCAGCGCAGATGGAAAGCTCGCGCCAGAGCCGGGTGAGCATTTCCTTGAGTTCCGCGCGCAGCAGCGGCTCGTCTTCGGCGATGACGGCTTTGCGCTGTTGCATGGGACCTCCCTGGCGATGATGCGAGCCGGCTCGTTCTCCGCAGATTCCGACGCAATGACGGCGAGCGCCGGGAAAAAATCGCCGGCTGGCGGAGAGTCGCATCCACCTGGCCGGCGTTGGGGAAAGGAACGAGCGGTCTATTCCCTGGGCGCGAAGTCGTTGTAGTAGAAGTTGTAGATCATCCGCGTGCGCCAGGTGTAACGGCGCAGCGCTTCGGTGCCCTCGGCTGCGGCCTTGCGAACGCCGCGCTGGTACGCAGGGTATTCGTCGAGCGTCATGCCGGCGGGCCGTGCGTCGGTGGACGGCGCTGCCGCTTGTGCAACGACGACCGGGGCGACATCGGGAACGGCATCAGTCGGTTCGGCGGCCAACGTGACCGGCGAGATCAGGACGGCAAGCGCGACCACAGCGCCGCCGACGAGAGTGCAACGCATCGGGTTCGAGCTCATTGCGGTCTCCATGGGACAGTGAACTGCCGGGAATCCGCGCCGGCGCGGAGAGCGGAGCGATCGCGTCGTTGCTGTTGTCGTCGCGTCGCGCTGCCCTGACGCGAACAATGATCGGGTCCGTCGAGCCGGCCAAGCGGATTGCGACGAAACCCCCGATCCGTAGGACGAGTTCGGCGGATCGCGGAATGAAACGCTACCGGAGGCGACCACGGACCCGTCGCACGGCGTTCACCGACTGTCATCAACCTGTCATCTGCGCCCTTCACAATCCGCCGGATTCGATGGACCACAGGAGATGCGCACGATGATAAAGACAAGCAGATTGCTGATTGCGGCCGCGTCGTTGGCGCTGGCCATCAGCGTCCAGGCGGCCGACATCACCGGCGCCGGCGCGACGTTTCCGTACCCGATCTACGCCAAATGGGCGGAGGCTTACAAGGCGAAGACCGGGAACAGCGATGAACTACCAGTCAATCGGATCCGGCGGCGGGATCGCGCAGATCAAGGCGAAGACCGTCGATTTCGGTGCGTCCGACATGCCGCTCAAAGTCGAGGACCTGCAGAGCGCGGGCCTGATGCAGTTTCCGGCGATCGTGGGCGGGGTGGTTCCGATCATGAATCTCGACGGCATCGCGCCCGGCGCGCATCAAGCTGACCGGACCCGTGCTTGCCGACATCTATCTCGGCAAGATCAAGAAGTGGAACGACAAGGCGATTGCGGAATTGAATGCCGGGCTCAAGCTGCCCGACGAGCCGATCGCGGTCGTTCGCCGCTCGGATGGCTCGGGCACGACGTTCGTGTGGACCGATTATCTGTCGAAGGTCAGCGACGAATGGAAGAGCAAGGTCGGCGCGAGCACCGCAGTATCCTGGCCCGAAGGCGTCGGCGGCAAGGGCAATGAAGGTGTCGCCGCCTACGTGCAGAGGATCAAGGGCTCGATCGGCTACGTCGAGTACGCGTACGCCAAGCGCAACAAGATGACGCTACGCGTCGGTGCAGAACAAGGACGGCCAGTTCGTGCAACCCGATGATTCGACGTTCCAGGCCGCGGCCGCGAACGCCGACTGGAACAACGCGCCCGGCTTCTACCAGATCCTCACCGAACCAGCCGGGCAAGAACGCGTGGCCGATCACCAGCGCAAGCTTCATCCTGATGCACGTCAGGCAGGACAAGCCGCAGAACGCGGCCGAGGTCCTCAAGTTCTTCGACTGGTCGTTCCACAACGGCCAGAAGCTCGCGGAGGAGCTCGACTATGTTCCCTTGCCGGACGCGGTCACCAAGGTGATCGCGGAAGCGTGGAAGGCGCAGATCAAGGATGCGAGCGGTAAGCCGGTGTGGCTCGCCGCGCATTGACGACTGCACTCGCCCTGGCTGGACCCGATGCGCGTGCGCAAGCGCGGCGCGCATCCGCCGGTCGCTGGCAGGACGCGCTCTTTCAGGCATACGACGCGGCTCTTCGCCGCGTTCGTGCTGGCGCTTCTGCGTGTCGATCATCGTCGCGCTCGGCTATGCGGCGATGCCGGCGCTGCAGAAGTTCGGCTTCGCGTTTCTTCGTCACGAACGTCTGGAATCCGGTCACCAGCGAGTTCGGCGCGCTCGCGCCGATCTACGGCACACTCGTCACTTCGGCAATCGCGTTGCTGATCGGCGTCCCGGTCAGCTTCGGCATCGCGCTGTTCCTGACCGAGATGTGTCCCGCCGCGCTCAAGCGTCCGCTCGGCACTGCCGTCGAGCTGCTGGCGGCGATTCCTTCGATCATCTACGGGATGTGGGGGCTGTTCGTGTTTGCGCCGTTTTTCGCCGATCATGTGCAGCCGCTGCTGACCCGGGCGTCTTCGGCGACGTCTGGCTGATCGGTCCGCTGTTCCAGGGCGCGCCGACCGGGCTCGGCGTGCTGACGGCGGGCATCATCCTGGCAATCATGGTCATTCCGTTCATCGCGTCGGTGATGCGCGACGTCTTCGAGGTCGTGCCGCCGGTCCTGAAGGAGTCCGCGTACGCGCTCGGCTGCACGACGTGGGAAGTCGTGCGCAACGTCGTGCTGCCGTACACGCGGATCGGCGTCGTCGGCGGGATCATGCTCGGCCTCGGCCGCGCGCTCGGAGAGACGATGGCGGTGACCTTCGTGATCGGCAATGCATACCGGATTCGCGCGTCGCTGTTCGAGCCGGGCAATTCGATCGCCTCGGCGCTCGCCAACGAGTTCAACGAGGCGGCGGATCCCGGTGCACCGCGGATCGCTGATCGCACTCGGGCTCGTATTGTTCGTGCTGACACTGGTCGTGCTCGCCGCGTCGCGGCTGCTGATTGCGCGACTGGCGCGCGGCGAGGGGGCGCATACGTGACGCGTGCTGGAATCAGCGGGGACCGGAGCGCAAGATGAGCAGCGCGCGCTATCGCCGCCGGCTGCTCGTCAATCGCTTCAATCTCGCCATGTCGCTCGCGACGATGGCGTTCGGCATGCTGTTCCTGTTCTGGATCCTGGCGATCCTGTTCATGAACGGCTTCGCGGCATTGTCTCCGGCACTATTCACGCAGATGACGCCGCCGCCGGGGTCGGCGGGCGGCTTGCTGAACGCCATCTACGGCAGCCTGTTGATCGTCGGCACCGCGACGCTCGTCAGCACGCCGGTCGGCATACTGGCGGGGATCTACCTCGCGGAATACGGACGCAGCGGCTGGTTTGCCGAAGCGACGCGCTTCATCAACGACATCCTGCTCTCGGCGCCCTCGATCATCCTCGGCCTCTTCATCTACACGATCTACGTGGTCAGCATCGGGCACTTTTCCGGATGGGCAGGCTCGATGGCGCTCGCGCTGATCGCGATTCCGGTCGTCGTGCGAACGACCGAGAACATGTTGCGGCTCGTGCCGAACAGCCTGCGCGAAGCGGCGGTTGCGCTGGGCGCTCCGATGTGGAAAGTCATCCTGATGGTGACGCTGAAAGCAGTGCGGGGCGGCGTGATGACCGGTGTGCTGCTCGCGGTCGCACGGATCTCCGGCGAAACGGCGCCACTCCTGTTCACGGCGCTCAACAACCAGTTCTGGAGTGCGGACATGAACGCGCCCATGGCGAATCTGCCGGTCGTGATCTTCCAGTTCGCGATGAGTCCGTTCGACGACTGGAAGACGCTTGCATGGGCGGCCGCGCTGCTGATTACGCTCACCGTACTCGCGTTGAACATCCTCGCGCGCACCGTTTTCAGGCAGGCCTCGACGCGCTGATCGGGGCGCGACATCACGACGATGGACATGTCCACCCCACTGCGCGCGCCGAAATCCGCGATCCGTGAACGGCCCGCCGCGGCGCCCAAGATGTCGATCCGGGATCTCGATTTCTTCTACGGCGAGTTCCAGGCGCTGAAGGGCGTGAACTTCGACATTGCCGAGCGGGAAGTCACGGCGTTCATCGGGCCATCGGGTTGCGGCAAGTCGACGCTGCTGCGCACGCTGAACCGGATGTACTCGCTCTATCCTCATCAGCGCGCGACCGGGGAAATCCGGTTCAACGGCGCCAACATCCTCGACGCGGCAACCGACCTCAACCTGCTGCGCGCGAAAGTCGGCATGGTCTTCCAGAAGCCGACGCCGTTCCCGATGTCGATCCACGACAACATCGCGTTCGGGGTGCGGCTCTACGAGCGGCTGTCCCCGCGGCTCATGGAGGAGCGTGTCGAATGGGCGCTGACCAAGGCCGCCATGTGGGACGAGGTGAAGGACAAGCTCAAGCAATCGGGCATGGCGCTTTCGGGCGGCCAGCAGCAGCGGCTGTGCATCGCCCGCGCGGTGTCGGTTCGCCCGGAAGTGCTGCTGCTCGACGAGCCGACCTCGGCGCTCGACCCGATCTCGACCGCGCGGATCGAGGAGCTCATTTCGGAGCTCAAGGCCGACTACACGATCGCCATCGTCACGCACAATATGCAGCAGGCCGCGCGCGTGTCGGACAAGACGGCGTACATGTATCTCGGGGAACTGATGGAATTCGGTGAAACCGACCAGATCTTCCTGAAGCCGAAACGCAAGGAAACCGAGGACTACATTACGGGTCGTTTTGGATAGGAACAGCGAGATGAGCGATCACACGAACAAGCAGTTCGACGCGGAGATGGAGTCCATCCGCTCCGGCGTGCTGTCGATGGGCGGGATCGTCGAGCAGCAACTGGCGCGCGCGCTCGAGGCGCTCGAGAAAGACGATGACGCGCGACGCACCGATGCCGTCGGCGCAGACGAAGCGGCCATCAATCAGCTGCAGGTCACGATCGACCAGCAGTGCGCGCAGATCATCGCGAAGCGCCAGCCGACCGCCGTCGACCTGCGAATGGTGTTGACGGTCACCAAGATCGTCAACGACCTGGAACGGATCGGCGACGAAGTGAAGAAGATCGCGTACAAGGCCGCGCAGACGCGCAGCAGCGATCGGCTTGCGCGCGTGCGCTACTTCGACACCGCAAAGGCGCTCGACCATGCGATGACGATGCTGCGGCTCGCACTCGACGCGTTTGCGCGCCTCGATGTCGTCGCGGCCGCGGAAGTGATCGATCGCGACGCCGACATCGATGCAGCGTTTGCATCGATCCTGCGGCAGCTGATCAGCTACATGATGGAGGATCCGCGGACGATCACGCCGGCGCTGGAGATCGTGTTCATCGCCAAGTCGATCGAGCGGGTGGGCGACCATGCGAAAAACATCGCCGAGGCGGTCGTGCAGGTCGTCAAGGGCAAGGACGTCCGCCACGCGTCGGCCGAGGAGATTCGCGCCGAGGTGGCGCAGCCATGAGCGGCGCCGGGCCGTCCCAAGCCGCTCATTGCTCCCCCTCGGGGGGCAGCGCAGCGGCTGCAGCCGCAAGCGTGGGGGTCCACGCATGATGCCCACGATCCTCGTCGTCGAGGACGAGCCCGCGATCCTCGAGCTTCTCAAGGTGAATCTTGTCGATGCCGGCTACGAGGTACGGGAAGCGCCGGATGCAGAAACCGCGCAGCAGTCGCTCAAGCAGCAGCTGCCCGATCTCGTTCTGCTCGACTGGATGCTCCCCGGGCAGTCGGGATTGGCCCTTGCGAGACAACTGCGGGGCGATGCGCGCACGCGCGAGCTGCCCATCATCATGGTGACCGCGCGTGCCGACGAGGCGGACAAGGTCGCGGGGTTGGAAGCCTGGGTCGACGACTACGTCACCAAGCCGTTCAGCCCGCGCGAGCTCAAGGCGCGGATCAAATCGGTGCTGCGGCGGCGGGCGCCCGAAGCGGCGCAGGAAACGCTCGAGGCGGGCGTGCTGAAGCTCGATCCGGCAACGCATCGCGTGACCGTGTCCGGTCGGGAGGTATCGCTCGGACCGACCGAATTCCGCTTGCTGCGGTTCCTGATGGCGCGGCCCGACCGCGTGCATAGCCGAGCGCAGGTCCTGGACATGGTCTGGGGCGATCACGTCTACATCGAGGAGCGTACGGTCGATGTCCATGTCCGCCGCTTGCGCGTCGCGCTCGAGCCGTTCGGTGCCGACCAGCTCATCGAGACGGTGCGCGGGAGCGGATACCGGCTCGTTTCCCTTCCACCGCGCCGCTCTCCCCACGTTGGGGGAGAGTCGATCTGAGCGGCATAAGCATTGAATCAGATCATCCGCCAGGGCTTGGTGGCGCCGGCCATCGTCGCGGCCGTTGCCGTGGTTGCATGGTTGCTCGGCGGAACCGGCGCTGCACTCGTCGTCGTGGCGATCGGCGCTGCGGCGATCATCGGCTTCCACCTGTTGCATCTGCAACGGATCAGCGACTGGGCAAGTGCGCCGCGTGATGCCGAAGTGCCCGAAGGCCGCGGCGTATGGGCGCCGCTATTCGCGTCCATCTATCGCCGCGCGAGGATTCGCACGGCGTACGAGCGCGACCTGCGGCACATCATCGAGCGCTTCCAGCAGGCGTCCGCCGCCATTCCGGATGGCATCGTCGTGCTCGACGCTTCGAACCGAATCGACTGGGCCAATCCGCGCGCGCTTGCGCAGCTCGGGCTGGACCTCAATCAGGATCGCGGACAGCCGATCGTCAATCTGGTGCGGCAACCGGAGTTCCTTCGCTACATGGAGGCCGGCGACTACGCTGCGTCCATCGTCGTCCCGTCGATCCGCGATGCGGCGCGAACGCTGTTGCTGCAGCTCGTCCCGTTCGCCGCGGACCAGAAGCTGCTCATGTCGCGCGACGTCACCGAGCTCGAAGCAGTCGCGCGAATGCGCCGCGATTTCATCGCCAACGTGTCGCACGAGCTGAAGACTCCGCTCACGGTAATCAGCGGCTTCGTCGAGACACTGCAGGACATCGATGTCGACGAGCGGCAGCGCACGCGCTTCCTGCAACTGATGCACGAGCAGGCAAAGAACATGCAACGGCTGGTCGCGGATCTCCTCACGCTTTCCGCGCTCGAAAGCGACCAGAATCCCGTGCACGAGGAGCGGTTCGACGTCGTCCCGTTGCTGCTCGCACTGTCGGCGGACGCGAAGGCATTGTCGAAAGGCGAGCATCAGGTCGCGCTCGACATTCGTGAAGCGGCTACCATTTACGGCAGCCGCGAAGAGCTTGCCAGTGCGTTCGGAAACCTCGTCAGCAATGCCGTCCGGTATACGCCGCCGAAGGGGACGATCACGCTGGCATGGCGTGTCGATGACGATGGTACCGGCGTCTTCGCCGTCATCGACACGGGGATCGGCATTACCGCCGAATACCTGCCACGGCTGACCGAGCGCTTCTATCGCGTCGACCGGAGCCGTTCACGCGCGACAGGTGGAACCGGGCTCGGACTCGCGATCGTCAAGCATGTGTTGCTGCGGCACCAGGCGGAGCTCGAGATTGCAAGCGAGCGGGGAAAAGGCAGCACGATTCGCAGTACGTTTGCCGGCCAACAGGGTACAGCGTGCATCGCCGGCCGGTGATATCCCGTCACAGTTGGACGCGCCCGCGCCGCTGTCCCGCCCCGCATCTGCACGTCCGCGAGCCCACGACCGCTGAGCTTCGATGAAAAAACGGCCCGTGCGATCGCACGGGCCGCGTCGGCGCGAATTCCGTCACGCCTGATTGCGTAGCCAGCCGAAGCGCGTGTGCCGCGGCGCGGCGCCGTTCCAATCCTGATACGCCATGCGCGCCTTGGCGAAGTTGTCGGCCGTGAATCCGGGAAACTCCAGCAGCGTCTTCAGCGATTCCGGGATCTTTTCGACGTAGTCCTGCGGGAACGGACGATAGACACCGTTGCCGTGCCCCTGGCTGTGCTCGTTGATGTGCCCCGATGCCGGGATCTTGTAGAGTCGCGCCGAGTTGAGCCCGAGGATCTTGCGCTTCGCACCTTGCGTGAGCTTCGGATATCCGTACTGCCTTGCCATGTCGTCGGGAATCTCGAATCGCCAGAGCGCCTCGATCTGCCACTGCGGTCCGCCGTACCAGGGTGAATCGGACCCGAAGACGATCCGATCCTCGCCGAAGTACTTCAGGAACTGGCCGAGCAGATGCGCGCAGACGGTGGGGAACGTGATCACCGTCGATGCGAACGTCGTACCGATCTCCGCGTAGACATTCGGGAACCGCGCGCAGTTGATGGCGAATTCCGTGCTCCACAGGATGTCGGGAACGCCGTCACGCAGCCGCCCGGAGCGCACGTCCTCCAGCGCATTCAGCACCCAGAACCCCGGCCGGATGCACGCGTGGTACATGAGGAAGTTCAACTCCGGCCAGTCGGTCGCCGCCTTCGGAATGTCGGCTGGATTGCCGAGCTCCGGCTGGCTCGGAAGCGCGTTCGTCGACAGTCCCTTGTGGATGTTGATGTTGAAGAAGCCGGGGTGCTCCTCGAGCTGGGCGCGATTGCGCATGATCAGCTCGTACATCGGGTACGCGACCTGCTCGTCGTCGAGTCGCCAGCGGCGCAGCAGGCTTTCGGGGTCGAGGTCGAACTTCGCCGAATTGGCGCTCGTATAGCCCTTCCACGAGTCCGGCCGCAGCACGTCGATCTGGTACTGCATGTACTCCAGGTTGTCGGTGCCGGGTACGCCGGGGAAGATCATCCCGTGCCCCAGCATGCGCTTCGAGCCGGCGATTTCGTTGACCCAGTCGCGTATGCCCATCGTCTGCGGCGCGCTGAGAAACTCCCCGGCCTCGGATTCGATCGGGTTCTTGGGCGGACGGGTACCGCCGTCGGCGCCTGGCACCGCGCTCGACGTGTTGTTGCTCATGATGCCGACCGTCATCTGGCTGTCGAGGTAGATGTCCTTCATCACCTGGATGAGCTGGAAGTTCTCGGCGACATTCGGCAGTCCGACGAGCGCCGGATTCCACGGAAAGTTGACGCGCCCCAGTTCGTCGGGCAGGCCGTTCGGATTGAAGGGATTGGGCAGCCCCTGCGCAATCGCCCTTAGCGTCTGCCCGGTGTTCCGCCGCGACGAGCGCACGATGTGCAGCTGGTCGTCGAGCACGAAGAGATTGGGCGGCGGCCCGTTCTGCGCCGCTTCGGCCGGCTCGAACAGCTCGATGGGCCGGACGTTGAAAAAGCGGCCGAACACTTCGTTCATCGCGAGGAAGCATGCCGCCATGCCGCCGCTCGTCGCAAGGAAGCGCCGGCGGTCCATGCCGAGCTTTTTCGATGCGATGTCGGACAGCTCCTTGATGCGGTTTTCGACCTCTTTTTGCTTCTGCGTTTGCGGATAGGGCATGTACTCGCCGTTCGACACCATCTGCGTCGGTACCGGCGTGTGCAAGTGGTCTGCCTCGTCCGCGGGCGTCAGTTGCGCGAGTTGCTCCTCGCTGAACCATGAATCGTCTTCCCGGAATTCGGGCTTCTTGTCCGCCATCATTCCTCCTTCGATCGAAATCGATGCCGCTCGGATGCGCCGCTTGTGTCCTTGTCCACTCGCGTATCGTCGGATCTTGACGGTGAGGTGACGAGGCGGCGCTTGCGTCGTCGCGAGTGATGCATCGCAGTTACCCGCGACAGCAAATTCGAACGCCGCAAGCACGACATGTCAAGCGCTATGGCGACAATTGGCGGTCTACCAATAACGCATCGCCGATTTGAACAACGTGCAAAGTTCGTCGTGACCCACGTCGATCGGCGCGTTCTTGATGACGCGGTATTGCGGCTCGGCGCCCTTTGGCGAGCGCATCGATGTGCGTTTCATCGAGACCGAGCGCCGTCAGACCGTTCGGCATGCCGGTCGCGCGCATCAACTCGATGATGCGTCCGGCCAGCACTTCGCCGGCGTCGGCGTGGCTCGCGCCGCCGGCGGATGCGCCGAGCGAGCGTGCGCAATGCAGATGGCGCTGCGGATGCGCAGATGCGGTGTAGCGCCATACCGAAGGATTGTTCAGCACGACCGCCATGCCGTGCGGGACCAGCGTCTTGCCTTCCGGATAACCGTCGACGTGCCATTCCTTCGCCAGGCCTGACACGGCGTACGACAGTCCATGCGGCAGGTGGCAGCCCGCCGCGTTGAACGCGATGCCGGCGAGCATCGCCGCGTACATCATCTCGGTGCGCGCCTCGGTGTCCGACGGCATCGTCGACGGCGCGCACCAGATATTGACCGACGCTCTGCAGCGCCTGCGTGGCGAGCGCATCGGAAAACGGATTCGCGCCCTGCGACACCGGACGCCGGATGCCCTGCGCGGGATTGAGCCGGCGCGGATAGAGCGCGCGCGGTAATCGACTCGAGCGCGTGGCTCATGCAGTCGAAGCCGGTCGAGGCGACGACATTCGCAGGCAGCGTGCGCGTCACGTCGGGATCGATCAAGCGCGACGGTCGGAATCAGGCGGCGCGAAATGATGCCGGTCTTCGCGTTGAGCGACGTCAGCGTGAAGATCGAGATGCCGGTCGTCTCCGATCCGGTGCCCGATGTCGTCGGACACGCGATGTGCGGCTTGACCGGTCCCGGCACCCGCTGGCCGGCGCCGATCGGCGCGTTGACGTACGTCATGAACTCGGCCGGCTGGCTCGCGTAGAGATTCGCCGCCTTGCACGTGTCGATCACCGATCCGCCGCCGACGGACACGAAGCCGTCGACGTTGCTTTCGCGCGCGAAGCGCGCGGCATCCTGGAACGAGCGATCGGTGGGCTCGATGACCACTTCGTCGTAGAGCGACGTGATCGACGCCGGCGGCTGCAGCGAGGCCTTGACCTTCGCGACATGCTCGCCGCCCGCGAGATTGCGGTCGGTGAAGAGCGCGACGCGGCGCAGCCCGAGCTCGGCGGCGTTGTCGCCGGCTTCGGCAAGCACGCCGGGGCCGAACGTGAACGTCGGCATGCCGAGCGTGAATCCGCGGTCGCTGCCTTCGAGAGCTGCGAAATCGGCGTGACAGCAGGCCATGGTCACTTCCTCATTTTGACGACGCAAGGATCATCGCGGACGCCTTCTCGGCGATCATCACGACCGGCACGTTGGTATTGCCCGACACCAGTGTCGGCATGATGCCGCAATCGACGACGCGCAGGCCGGCGACGCCATGCACGCGGAGCTGCGGATCGACGACCGCCATCGCGTCGCCGGCCGGTCCCATTCGCGTCGTGCCGCTCGGGTGAAAGATCGTGCCGCCCGTATTCCTCGCGAATTCGAGCAGCTGCGTCGTCGCGTTGTCGCTTCGGCGCCGGGACGGTACTCGCTGTCGACGAACGGCCGCATGGCGCGGGTCGCGGCAAGCGCTTCGCGCGAGCCGCATGCCGGCGACCAGCGTCGCGCGATCTTCGGCGGTGGACAGGTAGCGTGGCTGCATCGCCGGCGGCTCGAGGGCATTCGTCGAGCGGATCCGCACCGTGCCGCGCGATGTCGGGCGCAACTGGCACACCGACATCGTGAATCCCGAGAACGCGTGGACCGGCGAGCCCGCCATGTCGGACGACAGCGTCGCGAAATGGAATTGCACGTCCGGTCGCGCCGCGTCCGGCATGGCGCGCGCGAAGATGCCGCCCTGGTTGATGCCGACCGCCATCGGGCCGCTGCGCGCGGACGACGTAGTCGAGGCCGATCCGCAGCTTGCCGCTCCACGGTGCGCAGCGCGTCGTTCGTCGTGATCGGCTGCGTGCAGCGGAAGATGACGCGCGCCTGCAGATGGTCCTGCAGGTTCTCGCCGACGCCCTGGAGCGCGTGGACGACGGGAATGCCGATGCGGCTGCAGCAGCGACGGCGGAGCCGACGCCCGACAACTGCAGCAATTGCGGCGACTGCAGCGCGCCGGCGGCGAGGATCACTTCGCGCCGTGCGGTTGCGATGCGCGTCGTCGCCGCCCTGCCGGTACGTCGACGCCGCGTCGCGCGGCGGTCCGTCGAACAGGATGCGCGTCGCATGCGCATTCGTTTCGACGCGCAGGTTGCGCGCGGCCGCGCGCCGGCCTCAGGTACGCCACCGCGGTCGAGCAGCGCAAGCCGCGCCGCGTCGTCAGCTGGTAGTAGCCGGCGCCTTCCTGGCGCGCGCCGTTGAAATCGTCGTTGCGCGCAATGCCGAGCTCGCCGGCGCCGGCGATCATCGCCTCGACGAGCGGGTGCGGCGCGCCGATGTCCGACGCCCACAGCGGACCCGTCCGCGCCGTGATACTCGCTTGTCGCCGCGAACGTTGTGCTCGAGCTTGCGGAACCACGGCAGCACGTCGGCGAAGCTCCACCCGAGGTTGCCGGCCGCCGCCCAGGCGTCGTAGTCCTCGCGCTGGCCGCGGATCGAGATCAGCCCGTTGATCGCCGAGCTGCCGCCCAGCGTGCGGCCGCGCGGCCAGTAGATCTTGCGGCCGTTCATCGTCGGTTCCGGCTCGGTGTAGAAGCCCCAGTTGACGACCGGGTGGAACATCGTCTTCGCATAGCCGATCGGAATGTGGATCCACGGGTAGCGTGTCGCGCGGACCCGCCTCGAGCAGCAGCACCGTATGGCGGCCGTCCGCGGAGAGGCGGTTGGCGAGCACGCAGCCGGCCGATCCGGCGCCGACGATCACGTAGTCGAAGCTTGTCGAAACGGGCATTCGAAGTGGGGCCGGCGGTGAATTGCGAAAGGCGCAACGGCTTGGACCGCATACGACACAAGCGGCTGATTCTAAAGGAGGCCCTGCATGCCGCGCTTACCCGGCGCCGCAGCGCGGTCCTTATTTGACCGGTCGGCGCGGAAACTGCTACAATCGCGCGTTTCGACGGAGGGGTTCCCGAGCGGTCAAAGGGAGCAGACTGTAAATCTGCCGGCTCTGCCTTCGAAGGTTCGAATCCTTCCCCCTCCACCATCAGGAGTCAGGATTCAGAAGACAGAGGACAGAGCATGCCGGCGTCGACGCCCGCTACGGCGCGCCGCTTGCTGACTTCTGTCCTCTGACTTCTGACTACCTGAAAAGCGGGTGTAGCTCAATGGTAGAGCAGAAGCCTTCCAAGCTTACGACGAGGGTTCGATTCCCTTCACCCGCTCCAGGATTGCTGCACAGCCGATTGATTTCGCGGATTCGAAATAGCGCCCATGTAGCTCAGTGGTAGAGCACTCCCTTGGTAAGGGAGAGGTCGTGCGTTCAATCCGCACCATGGGCACCAACCCCTTCGGGCGAAAGTGGACACCTACTTTCGCCCGGTGATGTAAGCCTCGAATCGCGGGCGGAGCCCGACGATTCGAGTAAGCAAATTCAACGATTGGGTCGGAGACTTCGATGGGAAAGAGCAAATTCGAGCGTACGAAGCCGCACGTGAACGTGGGGACGATCGGTCACGTGGATCACGGGAAGACGACGCTGACGGCGGCGATGACGCTGGTGTTGTCGAAGAAGTTCGGCGGCGAGGTGCAGGCGTATGACCAGATCGACAAAGCGCCGGAGGAGAAGGCGCGGGGGATCACGATCAACACGGCGCACGTGGAATACGAGACGTGCGAAGCGGCACTACGCGCACGTGGATTGTCCGGGGCATGCGGACTACGTGAAGAACATGATCACCGGGGCGGCGCAGATGGACGGGGCGATCCTGGTGGTGAGTGCGGCGGACGGGCCGATGCCGCAGACGCGCGAGCACATTTTGCTGGCGCGGCAGGTGGGGGTGCCCTACATCGTGGTGTACCTGAACAAGGCGGACATGGTGGACGACGCGGAGTTGCTGGAGCTGGTGGAGATCGAGGTGCGGGAGCTGCTTGTCGAAGTACCAGTTTCCGGGGGATGACACGCCGATCGTGATCGGCAGCGGCGAAGATGGCGCTGGAAGGCGACAAGGGGGACATGGGCGAGAGGCTCGATCATGAAGCTGGCCGATGCGCTGGACAGCTATATCCCGCAGCCGAAGCGGCTGATCGACGGACCGTTTCTGATGCCGGTGGAGGACGTGTTCTCGATTTCGGGTCGGGGGACGGTGGTGACGGGGCGGGTGGAGCGCGGGGTGGTGAAGGTGGGCGAGGAGCTGGAGATCGTGGGGTTCGAAGCCGACGCTGAAGACGGTGTGCACGGGGGTGGAGATGTTCCGCAAGCTGCTGGATCAGGGGCAGGCGGGGGACAACGTCGGGGTGCTGCTGCGGGGGACGAAGCGGGAAGAGGTGGAGCGGGGTCAGGTGCTGGCGAAGCCGGGGTCGATCACGCCGCACACGAAGTTCAGCTGCGAGGTGTACGTGCTGTCGAAGGAGGAGGGGGGGCGGCACACGCCGTTTTTCAAGGGGTATCGGCCGCAGTTTTATTTTCGCACGACGGACGTGACGGGGAGTGTGGAGTTGCCGGCGGGGACGGAGATGGTGATGCCGGGGGACAACATTGCGATGACGGTGACGTTGATCGCGCCGATCGCGATGGAGGAGGGGTTGCGGTTTGCGATTCGCGAAGGCGGCCGCACGGTGGGCGCCGGCGTGGTGGTCAAGATCCTCGAGTAAACCGCGCGAAAAGTACGCCTCTACTTTTCGCCGGCGGAAGACGAATCGGGCAAAAGTAGGGTTTTACTTTTGCCCGTATCGATTAGGCCAGTAGCTCAATTGGCAGAGCGGCGGTCTCCAAAACCGCAGGTTGGGGGTTCGATTCCCTCCTGGCCTGCCACTTCAGGAGTCGGGAGTCAGATGACAGAAGTCAGATGCGCCTGCACTTCGAAGTGGCGGCAGCGAACAGATAAGGCACTTCACGCGTCAGGAGTCAGATGACAGAAGTCAGATGGCCTGCACTTCGAAGCGGCGGCAGCGAACAGATAAGGCATTGAAAGGAATCGAGCAGGATCGAGCACCGGACATCGACGAATCGGCGGAACGCGCAACGCGACCAGTGTCGCGCCACCGGTCACACCGACGTATCTGTCTTCTGACTCCTGACTCCTGACTCCTGAAATGGATAAACTGAAGATTGCATTGGCAGTAGGCTGTATCGTGCTCGGCGTCTGGGCCTATTACTTCTTCGCCGACACCGCGCTCGTCCTGCGCTTTTTGATGGTCGTCGGCGGATTGCTCGCCGGCGCCGGGGTTGCATGGCTGTCGCAGCCCGGCAAGGAGTTCTTCGCGTTCGCGCAGGAAGCGCGGGCGGAAGCCGGCCGCGTTTCGTGGCCGACGCGCAAGGAAACGATTCAGACGACGCTGATCGTGTTCGCGTTCGTCGTGGTCATGGCACTTTTCCTCTTCGCGGTCGATTCGACGCTCGCGTGGCTGGTGCAAACGCTGACGGGGCGGGTCGAATGATGGCGGACAAGAAGTGGTATGTCGTGCACGCCTACTCGGGATTCGAGAAGAGCGTGCAGCGGACGCTGACCGAGCGGATCAAGCGCTCCGAGCTGCAGGAGCAATTCGGGAAGATCCTCGTGCCGGTCGAGGAAGTCGTCGAAATGAAAAGCGGCCAGAAAGCGATATCCGAGCGCAAGTTTTTCCCCGGATATGTGCTGGTCGAGATGGAGATGACCGACGACACGTGGCATCTCGTCAAGAGCACGCCAAAGGTCACCGGATTCGTCGGCGGCACTGCGAATCGTCCCGACGCCGATTACGCAGAAGGAAGTCGACGCGATCCTGCGTCAGGTGCAGGAAGGTGTCGAGAAGCCGCGGCCGAAGGTGTTGTTCGAGCTGGGCGAGGCGGTGCGCGTCAAGGAAGGCCCGTTCACGGACTTCCACGGCAATGTCGAGGACGTGAATTACGAGAAGAGCAAGCTCCGGGTGTCGGTCACGATCTTCGGTCGCTCGACACCGGTCGAACTGGATTTTTCGCAGGTGGAGAAAGCTTGATATTCCGTCGCCGAGTGCGCGACGGAATATCTGTCCACGTTGGAGCGTCGGCGAGCGACGCTCAACGCGGACGAGGCGCCCGCCATACGCGGGCGCGTTGAAGAGTCAAAGGCACTGTGCCTTTGCGCAACGGGGAGGATCTACGGATCCGCTTGAACCCGCCAGGAGATGAGACGTGGCAAAGAAAGTACTCGGTTACATCAAGCTGCAAGTACCGGCGGGGAAGGCCAATCCGAGCCCCCCGATCGGGCCCGCGCTCGGCCAGCGCGGATTGAACATCATGGAGTTCTGCAAGGCGTTCAACGCGCAGACGCAGGGCGTCGAGCCCGGCCTGCCGATCCCGGTGATCATCACCGCGTACGCCGACAAGAGCTTCACGTTCATCATGAAGACGCCGCCGGCCACCGTGCTGATCAAGAAGGCGTCGAAAGTGGACAAGGGCAGCAGCAAGCCGCACAGCGACAAGGTCGGCAAGCTGACGCGTGCCCAAGCGGAGGAAATCGCGAAGACCAAGCAGCCCGATCTCACGGCCGCCGATCTCGATGCTGCCGTGCGCACGATCGCCGGCAGCGCGCGCAGCATGGGCATCACCGTCGAAGGAGTGAAGTGATCATGGCCGACCAAAAGGACTCGCGGCTCTCCAAGCGCATGACGGCCGTTCGGGGCAAGGTGCAGCACGCGAAGAATTATTCGGTCGACGACGCGCTGAAGATCGTCAAGGAAACGGCGACGGCGAAGTTCGACGAGTCCGTCGACGTCGCCGTCAACCTCGGCGTCGATGCCAAGAAGTCGGACCAGACGGTGCGCGGCTCGGTCGTGCTGCCCGCGGGCATCGGCAAGAAGGTGCGCGTCGCCGTATTCGCCCAGGGCGACAAGGCCAAGGCGGCGCAGGATGCCGGCGCCGATATCGTCGGCTTCGACGATCTGGCGGCGAGGATCAAGGAAGGGTTCATGGATTTCGACGTCGTCATTGCGTCGCCGGATGCGATGCGCGTCGTCGGCCAGCTCGGGCAGATCCTCGGGCCGCGCGGATTGATGCCGAATCCCAAGGTTGGAACGGTTTCCGCGGACGTCGTGCAGGCGGTGAAAAACGCGAAGGCCGGTCAGGTGCAGTACCGCACCGACAAGGCGGGGATCGTTCAGTGCACGATCGGGCGCGCATCGTTCACGCCGGAGCAGTTGAAGACGAACCTGGCCGCGCTGATCGACGCGCTGAACAAGGCGAAGCCGCAGGGGGTCAAGGGCGTCTACCTGCGCAAGGTCAGCGTCTCGAGCACGATGGGCGCGGGCATTCGCATCGATACCGCCGGATTGGCGCAGTCGTCGGCGAACGCATGACCGATTGAATCGCAACGTGCCGGCGCGAGCGCCGGCGCTACGAGAATTTGCAAGTTTTGAGGGAACGCCGGTTCGGCAACGGATCGGCGGACCGTCAAAGACCGCTGGGGCGGTTGCTTAAACCCAGGGTGGATGGAATCGTCGACGGAATGCCTTTGCTGTCTTCTGTCATCTGACTCCTGACGCCTGAGACCCAGCGCAGATGGTGCCCTCGGACAGGATTTTCCTGAACGTGCGGTCACCGGATGGACGTGGCGCAGGCTGCAGTCGAGCCTTCGCCCCGGAAACAAGTGAAGGTTGTCCCGGCGCATGTTGGCCGGTGCCGCCTTCGGTGAAATCAAGGGTGACTATGAGTCTCAACCTGGAACAGAAGCAGGCGGTAGTCGCGGAAGTCGCAAAGGAAGTTGCCGGCGCGCAAGCGATCGTCATGGCCGAAAACCGGGGTTTGCCGGTCGCCGCCATGACGCAGCTTCGTGCAAAGGCACGCGCTTCAGGCGTGTACTTCAGGGTGGTCAAGAACACGCTCGTGCGCCGAGCCGTTGCCGATACACCGTTCGCCAACCTGGCCGAGAAGATGATCGGTCCGCTGGCTTACGGCATCGGCACCGATCCGGTCGCCGTCGCGAAGGTCCTGAACGACTTCGCAAAGGGCAACGAGAAGTTCGTGATCGCCGGCGGTGCAATGCCGGGCCAGATGATGTCGCCGAAGGAGATTGCCGCGCTCGCGGCGCTGCCGTCGCGCGACGAATTGCTGGCAAAGCTGCTCGGCACGATGCAGGCGCCGATCGCGAAGTTCGTCCGCACGTTGAACGAGGTGCCGGGCAAGTTCGTCCGCACCTTGGCCGCCCTGCGTGACAAGACGCCTGCGCAGCAGGCTTCTTCCGGCGGAGACTGACTGCGAAGCATGTTATGTCGTAGCCTCCGCGAAGCCCGGGACTTGAAATTTCTACCGCGCATACCCATCTAAACTCGTTACGTCAGGAGCAACACATGGCTGTTACCGCTGTTCAAACTGAAATCCTCGACAAGATCTCGTCGATGACCGTCCTGGAGCTCTCGGAGCTCATCACGGCCATGGAAGAGAAGTTCGGCGTGTCCGCCGCTGCCGCCGTCTCGGCCGCGGCACCGGCAGCCGGCGCCTCGCCGGCCGCCGCGGTCGAAGAGCAAACCGAGTTCACCGTGATGCTGAACGCGTTCGGCGATAACAAGGTCAACGTTATCAAGGCGGTGCGTGAGCTGACCGGCCTGGGCCTCAAGGAAGCGAAGGACCTCGTCGACGGTGCGCCGAAGGCGGTCAAGGAAGGCATCCCGAAGGCCGACGCCGAAGCCGCCAGGAAGAAGCTGGAAGACGCCGGGGCTAAGGTTGAAGTGAAGTGATGGGGTCGCAAGGCTAACGCCGCGACCCCATGGAAAAATCACTACGCAGAACGGTAGTGGGCAAGCTGATCACCCGGAAATCGCGGGCAAAGCCCGACGATTTCCGGTTGTAAAGGCAGGATTCCGTCGCCGCGGTCGCGTCGACGGGCTTTGGCAGAAGCCGAAGCGAAGCGGACTTCGAGACCTCCAGGAAGTCCGATTTCGCTTTGTCTTCTGAATCGACTGCAGAAGACAGGTTTGGTCGGACGTCGCCCGCAATGGTGACGTCGTCCGCCAGCGGCTGGTAGCGGCCAGCCACCAGGCCAGGGGCGCAATGCCCCCGGACAGTCAGGGAGCTCGCACACGTATTCGCCCCATCAGGCGCGTCGCGGACGGCTCCTGCACAGCACCACTCGCATCCATCGACCCAGAGATCGGACGACCCAAGCCATGGCGACCACGCACGCTACGCCCTACACGTTTACCGAAAAGATGCGCATTCGCAAGAGTTTTGCGAAGCGCGCCAGCGTTTTGCAGGTGCCGTTCCTGCTCGAGACGCAGCTCGCATCCTATCGCGCATTCCTGCAAGCCCTTACCGCTCCCATGGAGCGCAAGAACGAGGGCCTGCAGGCCGCGTTCACGTCGATTTTCCCCATCTCGAGCCATTCGGGCAACGCACGGCTCGAGTTCGTCAGCTTCTCGCTGCTGCCGCCGGCGTTCGACGTCGTCGAATGCCAGCAACGCGGCCTGACCTATTGCTCCGCGCTTCGCGCGAAAGTGCGGCTCGTGATCATGGATCGCGAAGCGCCGAAGGACACGATCAAGGAAGTGAAGGAGCAGGAGGTCTACATGGGCGAAATGCCGCTCATGACCGAGAACGGCTCCTTCATCATCAACGGCACCGAACGCGTCATCGTGTCTCAGCTTCACCGTTCGCCCGGCGTGTTCTTCGAGCACGACCGCGGCAAGACGCATTCGTCGGGCAAGCTGCTGTTCTCGGCGCGCGTCATTCCGTACCGCGGCTCGTGGCTCGACTTCGAATTCGATCCGAAGGACTTCCTGTTCTTCCGCGTCGACCGCCGCCGGAAGATGCCCGTCACCACGCTGCTGAAGGCCATCGGCCTCACCAACGAGGACATCCTGCGCGAGTTCTTCGTGTTCGACACGTTCCACCTGTCGCAGAAGGGCGCCCAGCTGGAATTCGTGCCCGAGCGGCTGCGCGGCGAAATGGCGCGCTTCGACATCCACGGCAAGGACGGGAAGGTCGTCGTGGCCAAGGACAAGCGCATTACCGCGCGCAACCTGCGCGAGCTTTCGGATGGCGGCGTGAAGCGCATCGCCGTGCCTGCCGACTATGTGCTCGGGCGCTCGCTCGCGACCAACGTCGTCGACAAGTCGACCGGCGAAATGCTCGCCAAGGCGAATGACGAAGTGACCGACGAGCTGCTCGAAAAGCTGTCGGCCGCCGGCATCGGCGACATCAAGACGATCTACACGAACGACCTCGACATGGGTCCGTTCATTTCGCAGACGCTGCGCAGCGACGACACGCCGGACCAGTACGCGGCGAAGGTCGCGATCTACCGGATGATGCGTCCCGGCGAGCCGCCGACCGAAGATGCGGTCGAGGCCTTGTTCCGCGGCCTGTTCTTCGCCGAGGAGCGCTATGACCTCTCCGCGGTCGGCCGGATGAAATTCAACCGGCGCGTCGAGCGCGAAGAGTTGAAGGGCCCGGGCACGCTGACGAACGACGACATCATCGCCGTCATCAAGATCCTGGTCGAGCTGCGCAATGGACGTGGCGAAGTGGACGACATCGATCACCTCGGCAATCGTCGTGTGCGCTCGGTGGGTGAGTTGGCGGAGAACCAGTTCCGCTCGGGTCTCGTGCGCGTCGAGCGGGCGGTGCGCGAGCGCCTCGGCCAGGCCGAAAGCGAAAACCTGCTGCCGCACGACCTGATCAACGCGAAACCGATTTCGGCGGCGATCAAGGAATTCTTCGGCTCGTCCCAGCTGTCGCAGTTCATGGACCAGACGAATCCGCTGTCCGAAATCACGCACAAGCGCCGGGTCTCGGCGCTCGGGCCGGGTGGCCTCACGCGCGAGCGCGCCGGTTTCGAAGTGCGCGACGTGCATCCGACCCACTACGGGCGCGTGTGCCCGATCGAAACGCCGGAAGGCCCGAACATCGGCCTGATCAACTCGCTCGCCCTGTATGCGCGCACGAACGAGTACGGCTTCCTCGAGACGCCGTACCGCAAGGTCGTCGACAGCAAGGTGACCGACGAGATCCACTACCTGTCGGCGATCGAGGAAGGGCAATACGTGATCGCGCAGGCGAACGCGAAGATCGATGGCAAGGGAAAGCTCGCCGACGAGCTCGTGTCGTGCCGCAATCGCAACGAATTCATGCTGTCGTCGCCCGACAAGATCCAGTACATGGACGTGGCGCCGGCGCAGATCGTGTCGGTGGCCGCGTCGCTGATTCCGTTCCTCGAGCATGACGACGCAAATCGCGCATTGATGGGCTCGAACATGCAACGCCAGGCGGTGCCTTGCCTGCGTCCGGAAAAGCCGCTTGTCGGCACCGGCGTCGAACGCACGGCCGCGGTGGACAGCGGCACGGCGGTAATGGCCCGTCGTGGCGGCAAGGTCGACTACGTCGATGCGAGCCGCATTGTCGTGCGTGTCAACGACACGGAAACGGCGGCCGGCGAAGTCGGCGTCGACATCTACAACCTGACGAAGTACAAGCGGTCGAACCAGAACACCAACATCAACCAGCGGCCATTGACGCGGATTGGCGACCAGATTGCCAAGGGCGACGTGATCGCCGACGGTGCGTCGACGGACATGGGCGAGTTGGCGCTCGGCCAGAACATGCTGGTCGCGTTCATGCCGTGGAATGGCTACAACTATGAAGACTCGATCCTGATCAGCGAGCGCGTCGTCGGCGACGACCGCTACACGTCGATCCACATCGAGGAGCTGTCGGTTGTTGCCCGTGACACCAAGCTCGGTGCGGAAGAAATCACGCGCGACATCAGCTCGCTCGGCGAAGCGCAGCTCGGCCGTCTCGACGACGCGGGCATCGTCTACATCGGTGCCGAAGTCGAAGCGGGCGACGTGCTGGTCGGCAAGGTGACGCCGAAGGGCGAGACGCAACTGACGCCGGAAGAGAAGCTGCTGCGTGCGATCTTCGGCGAGAAGGCGTCCGACGTGAAGGACACGTCGCTGCGCGTGCCGTCGGGCATCTCCGGCACGGTCATCGATGTGCAGGTGTTCACGCGTGAAGGCATCGAGCGCGACAAGCGCGCGGCGCTGATCATCGACGATGAGCTCAAGAGCTACCGCAAGGATTTGAACGACCAGTTGCGGATCGTCGAGAACGACGCGTACGCCCGCATCGAGAAGCTGCTGTTGAACAAGGTGGTCAACGGGGGACCGAAGCGCCTCGCCAAGGGCGCGAAGGTCACGAAGGAGTACCTCGACGGCGTTCCGCGCCACGACTGGTTCGACATCCGTCTTGCGACCGAGGAATCGGCGCGCCAGCTCGAGGCCAGCAAGGAATCGCTTGCCGCGCTGCGCGTGACGTTCGACCAGATGTTCGAGCAGAAGAAGAAAAAGCTGACGCAGGGCGACGAATTGCCGCCGGGCGTGCAGAAGATGGTCAAGGTCTACGTCGCGGTGAAGCGCCGCCTGCAACCGGGCGACAAGATGGCCGGCCGCCATGGCAACAAGGGTGTCGTGTCCAAGATCGTTCCGGTCGAGGACATGCCGTACATGGCCGACGGCACGCCGGTCGACATCGTGCTGAATCCGCTCGGCGTGCCGTCGCGGATGAACGTCGGCCAGATTCTCGAGGTCCATCTGGGATGGGCGGCGAAGGGCATCGGCAGCAAGATCAACGACATGCTCAAAGCGGAAGCAAAGTCGGCCGAGCTGCGCAAGTTCCTTGAAAAGGTCTACAACGGCGCCGGACGTCCGGAGGATCTGGCCTCGCTCAGCGACGGGGAAATCGAAACGCTTGCCGGAAACCTCACCAACGGTGTGCCGTTCGCGACGCCGGTATTCGACGGCGCGACGGAAGAGGAGATCAAGGGCATGCTGGATCTGGCGGGTTATCCGCGCAGCGGCCAGGTCAACCTGTACGACGGCCGCACCGGAGAAGGCTTCGACCGCCCGGTCACCGTCGGCTTCATGCACATGCTGAAGCTGCATCACCTCGTCGACGACAAGATGCACGCACGCTCGACCGGTCCGTACAGCCTCGTCACCCAGCAACCGCTTGGCGGCAAGGCGCAGTTCGGCGGCCAGCGCTTCGGCGAAATGGAAGTGTGGGCGCTGGAAGCGTACGGCGCGGCGTACACGCTGCAGGAAATGCTGACGGTCAAGTCCGACGACGTGAACGGCCGCACGAAGGTCTACGAGAACATCGTCAAGGGCGAGCATCGGATCGAGGCCGGCATGCCGGAATCCTTCAACGTGCTGGTGAAGGAAATTCGTTCCCTTGCCATCGATGTCGATATGGACCGGGACTAAGTCGATGACGAACGTGTCTGAATTGAAGTTTTGCTCCGAAACTCTCAGGAGTACTCAAGCATGAAAGCATTGCTAGATCTGTTCAAGCAGGTAACGCAGGAAGAGGAATTCGACGCGATCAAGATCGGTCTCGCATCGCCGGAGAAGATCCGCTCGTGGTCGTACGGCGAAGTGAAGAAGCCGGAAACGATCAACTACCGGACGTTCAAGCCGGAACGCGACGGCCTCTTCTGCGCCAAGATCTTCGGGCCCGTGAAGGATTACGAGTGCCTGTGCGGCAAGTACAAGCGGTTGAAGCATCGCGGCGTGATCTGCGAGAAGTGCGGCGTCGAGGTGACGCTCGCGAAGGTGCGTCGTGAACGGATGGGCCACATCGAACTGGCCTCGCCGGTCGCGCACATCTGGTTCCTGAAGAGCCTTCCGTCGCGGATGGGGATGGTGCTCGACATGACGCTGCGCGACATCGAGCGCGTCCTGTATTTCGAGGCATTCGTCGTCACCGACCCGGGCCTGACGCCGCTCAACCGTGCGCAGTTGCTGACCGAGGACGATTACCTCGCCAAGCTCGAGCAGCATGGCGACGATTTCTCGGCCACGATGGGTGCGGAAGGCATTCGCGAGCTCCTGAAGTCGCTCGACGTGATGCGCGAGATCGACAAGCTGCGCAAGGAACTCGAGACGACCGGCTCCGACACGAAGATCAAGAAGATCGCCAAGCGCCTGAAGGTGCTCGAGGCCTTCAACAAGTCGGGCATCAAGCCCGAGTGGATGATCCTCGAAGTGCTGCCGGTGCTGCCGCCGGAATTGCGCCCGCTCGTCCCGCTGGATGGCGGCCGCTTCGCGACGTCTGATCTCAACGACCTGTATCGCCGCGTGATCAACCGCAACAACCGGCTGAAGCGCCTGCTCGAGCTGAAGGCGCCCGACATCATCGTCCGCAATGAAAAGCGGATGCTGCAGGAAGCCGTCGACAGCCTGCTCGACAACGGCCGTCGCGGCAAGGCGATGACCGGTGCGAACAAGCGGCCGCTGAAGTCGCTCGCCGACATGATCAAGGGCAAGGGCGGTCGATTCCGCCAGAACCTGCTCGGCAAGCGTGTCGACTACTCGGGGCGTTCGGTCATCGTCGTCGGCCCGCAGCTCAAGCTGCATCAATGCGGCCTGCCGAAGCTGATGGCGCTCGAGCTCTTCAAGCCGTTCATCTTCAACAAGCTCGAAACGATGGGCCTGGCGACGACGATCAAGGCGGCGAAGAAAATGGTCGAAGCGCAGGAGCCCGTCGTCTGGGACATCCTGGAAGACGTGATCCGCGAGCACCCGGTGTTGCTCAACCGCGCACCGACGCTGCATCGCCTCGGCATCCAGGCGTTCGAGCCGGTGCTGATCGAAGGCAAGGCAATCCAGCTGCATCCGCTGGTTTGCACGGCGTTCAACGCCGACTTCGACGGCGACCAGATGGCCGTCCACGTGCCGCTGTCGCTCGAAGCGCAGATGGAAGCGCGCACGCTGATGCTGGCGTCGAACAACGTGCTGCTGCCGTCGAACGGCGAGCCGTGCATCGTGCCGTCGCAGGACATCGTGCTGGGTCTTTACTACGCGACACGCGAGAAGATCGGCGCACTCGGTGATGGATCGATCTTCGCGGACGTCTCCGAAGCATCGCGGGCGTACGAATCACGCCAGGCGGAACTGCATGCGCGGATCAAGGTGCGGATCAAGGAAGTGGAGTTGAAGGCCGGCCCGGATGGACATACCGAGCGGGTCGAGAAGATCACGCGCCACGACACGACGATCGGCCGCGCGCTGCTCTCCGAGATCCTGCCGCCGGGCCTGCCGTTTTCCTACATCAACAAGCCGCTCAAGAAGAAGGAAATCTCGCGCATCATCAATGCGAGCTTCCGTCGCTGCGGCCTGCGTGAAACGGTGATCTTCGCCGACAAGCTGATGCAGGCGGGCTACAGCCTCGCCACGCGAGGCGGCATTTCGTTCGCCGCGGACGACATGCTGGTCCCGGCCGAAAAGGTCAGGATCATCGCGGACTCGGAAGCGCAGGTGAAGGAGATCGAGGCGCAATACACGTCGGGTCTCGTCACGCAGGGCGAACGCTACAACAAGGTGGTCGACATCTGGGGCCGGGCGGGCGACGACATCGCGAAGGCGATGATGGCGCAACTCGGCACGATGGAGGTCACCGACGCCGACGGCAAGACGGTCAAGCAGGATTCGTTCAACTCGATCTTCATGATGGCCGACTCCGGTGCGCGCGGCTCTGCAGCGCAGATCCGGCAGCTCGCGGGAATGCGTGGCCTGATGGCGAAGCCGGACGGCTCGATCATCGAGACGCCGATCACCGCGAACTTCCGCGAGGGCCTGAACGTGCTGCAGTACTTCATCAGCACTCACGGCGCGCGGAAGGGTCTTGCGGACACGGCTCTCAAGACGGCGAACTCCGGATATCTCACGCGCCGCCTCGTCGACGTGACTCAGGATCTCGTGGTGACCGAAGACGATTGCGAAACGCGCAACGGCGTGCAGATGAAGGCGCTGGTCGAAGGCGGCGAAGTGATCGAGCCGCTGCGAGAGCGCATCCTCGGCCGCGTCGCGGCATCGGACATCGTCAATCCCGAAACACAGGAGACGCTGTACGAAGCCGGCACGCTGCTCGGAGAAGACGAAGTCGAGCGGATCGAACTGCTTGGCATCGATGAGGTCAAGGTGCGCACACCGCTCACCTGCGATACGCGCTACGGCCTCTGCGCCGCGTGCTACGGCCGCGATCTCGGCCGCGGGCACCTGGTGAATGTTGGCGAAGCGGTGGGTGTGATCGCCGCGCAGTCGATCGGCGAACCGGGCACGCAGTTGACGATGCGGACATTCCACATCGGCGGTGCGGCGTCGCGGACGGCGGCGGCTTCGCAGGTCGAATCGAAGTCGGCGGGCACGGTGCGTTTCTCGTCGCTGATGCGT
>CAVYIC010000004.1:0-189291 GCA_963768545.1 uncultured Pseudomonadota bacterium
CACTATGCCGAGTTCCGGACTATGCCGAGCGAGGTCGTGGAACGACGGTAATTGCCCTGCGAAACTCGGTATTCGCGTCATTTCGCCGCGCCTGGACCCGGCATAGTCTTTTGCTCTACAGCGCCTTGAGGAAGGCCATCAGCTGGTCGTCCGGGTCGATAGCGCCAAGCCTTGCCCTCGGTAGGTGCGATCTTGCTGAGAGCTGCTTCCTTCAGGGCCAGATTTGCATCGAGATAGATCTGCGTCGTCTCGAGCGACTCATGGCCGAGCCACAGCGCGATGACGGCACGGTCCACGCCTGCTTGCAACAGCTCCATCGCCGTTGTGTGACGCAGCACATGCGGGGTAACCCGCTTGGATTTCAGCGACGGACAGCTCGTCGTGCAGGCGTTCGCCACATGCTTGGACAGAAGGTACTGCACGCCGTCGGCGCTCATTCGAACTCCGCGCGCGCTCGGAAACACGATTGCGTCATCGTGGCTCGAGGTCTCGCGCAGCCACCCCTTGAGCACGGCGGCGGTCGTCTTCGTCAATGGCGTCGAACGCTCCTTGCGGCCCTTCCCAAGCACGCGAATGTGAGCGCCGAGGCCCAGGATCACCGCCTCGCGGCGCAGGCCGGTGAGTTCGGCCAGGCGCAGGCCCGTTTGAACGGCCACCAAGAGCAGCGCGTGATCACGACGTCCGGACCAGGTACGGGTATCGGGTGCCGCGAGCAGGGCATCAATCTCCGGTCGCGTTAGGAAGTCGATGGTCGCGCGCGTCCATCGCTTGCTTTGGTATGGCGAGTACTCGTTGGATCTGGGCCGAGTGGGTCGGAGCCTCGAGAGGCGGCATAGCGGAAAAAGGATGCGAATGGCGGTGGGAGTCGCAAATTGCGGCTGCGGGCAGCGATGCCGGCGGTTCTTCTCCGAGGTCGTCAAGAAATGCCGGCGATCAACGGGGCGTCGATCTGTTCGAAGGACCAAGCGCGCCGGCGGCCGACCGAGTCGCCGTGTGCGCAAACCGCAGAAATAGGCGAAACGTATCCGATACGGCCAATGGTGTGCGGGCTCGCTCTGCCGTTGCTGCATCAATCGATGAGTGAAGAAGCTCTCCAGTAGCGCGGGGAAGCTGATGGTCGCGATCATGGCCGTGCCTCCCAGTGGCGTTCGGAGGCGCTCGACGGCCAGACCCATGAGTTCGCGGACACGCGCTCAGATACCAATAGGTGTCATTGATGTGGACATGCCCGAGGTAGGTCGACAGGGCCGGCAAGCGCCGCTCGACATCCGCGCCTTCGCGGTACCAGTGCAACAGGGTCTGGACAGCGAATCGATGGCGGAGATCGTGAATGCGCGGACCGTGACTGGCGGTGGCGCCGCGCAGGCCGATTCGGCGCGACAACTTGTAGAACGTTCGGTGAATCTCGCCCGCGATCCAGGCGATTGCCTTTGCTATTGATGAAGAAGGTCGGGGCGCGGCCGGTCAGAAAGCGCTCCCGACGCCTCCGATACCGCGCGAGTGCCGCCCGCGTCGAATCGTGAATGGGCACCAGCCGCGACTTGCCGAATTTGGTGCCGCGCACGGTGAGCAGGCCCTCCCCGAGATCGACGTCGGCGAGTTCGAGGCGGACGGCTTCGCCGAGGCGCAAACCCGCTACGCTCAGCAGTCCGAACAGACAGTAATAGGTCCAGGACCTCAGTCCCGCGTCCGGTAAGCAATTCAAAGCGCTCTCGAGCAAGCGCTCAATTTCCTCCTCGGAATAGATGTAGGGTCGCGCCCGCGCCGGATGGAAGGGCAGTAGCCCCGCCGGCGGAACCTCGGTCTGGGCATCGAAGGCGCTGTGATGGCGCGCGAAACCGCGTACATAGCTCAGTCGTTGCGCCCACTTCGCCGGCTGCACTGAGGGCGACTCCTGCGCCCACGCCAAGGCCAGTTGCGTCGTAATGTGGGCCGCCCCATGCTGCTCCATGAACGAGGCGAAGTGGGCCAAGGCAGCACCGGCATCGTGCAGCTTGAACCCCAGGCTACGTCGCAAGCTCAGATAATCTTGAATCGCTTCGCGTAAGGATTTCATCGCACGCCTCCGGGCCACGGCGGGGCCAAGGGACGTAACGACACCAAATCGACCTTGGCGTAAATCGTGGTGGTTTGTTGGCGACGGTGTCGTAAGAGCTCACCGATTTCGGCCAGCGAGGCACCTCGGTTTAGCATTTGTGTGGCCAGCGAATGGCGCAGCAGGTGCGATCCTTGAGTGGCGGATTGAGTCCCGCGCGTTGCAGGGCGGCGCGAACGACGTCGCCAATGGCGCATGGACCGGTAAGTCGGCGACGCGGCGCCCTGGCGCGAAGGAAAACCTGCCGGCTCGGACACGCAGGACGTGCGTGGCACAGATAGTCAGCGATGGCCGCTCCCACATCCTCCGGCAGGGGAGTCGGTCGCAGCGCTGTCCCGTACTGCGGATGCGCAGTTCCCCTGCCTCCCAGTCCAGATCGTCGAGCGTCAACTCGGCCACTTCACCGCCCCGCAACCCGAGGCGCGCCAGCAACAGCAAGATCGCATAGTCGCGACAACCTTTCGCTGTCTGCCGATCGCATTGAGCGAGCAGGTGTTTTACCTGAGCCGATGAGAGCGTCTTCGGAATCGATGCCATCGACCAGATCGCGACCGTGGGAATGCTCGCCTGTAAATCGACGCTAATGAGACCGCGGTAGCGCGCGTACTGCAGCAAAGAGCGCAGCGCAGTGGTGATCAGCTTTGCCCGCTTGGGACGCAGCCGCGCCGCTTCAATCTGTACGAAACGGATGACGTCGGCGGCGCGCAAGCCGCTCAGCTGTACTTCGCCACTGCCATAGAAGTGGGCGAGAAAGCCGCTGGCCATCTTGAGGTAGTTACCGATGGTCGTCGGCGCGAGCCCGCGCTCCTGTTGCAGATACTGGCGGAATTCTTCTTCGAACTGGTGAGCTGGGGTAGGCGCGCTCGCCTTCTTCTTTGCCACGACCCCTTTGTCAACGAGGAGGGTCAAGAACCGCCTGAGGATGCCAGCGTCTTCACGTCGCGGGAGTTGATGCGCCCGGCGGTACTTGAGATACCGTCCGATGTCCTCCGGCGTGAGCGTTTGCGCGGCCACGCCGCGGCGCTCGATCCAGCGACTGAAGTTCGCGACCAGCCGCAGGGAAAGCCGTGCAGAACCCCTGGTATACCCTTGCTCGCTCAATTGCTCCGCGAACGCGCAAACAAATGGACCCAATGCACCTTCACCCATGCGCGCGAGCGTGCGCGGGTCTACGTAGAACCGTTCCATGATCATGACAATCTCCTTTCAACGTGACCTACCCTGAAAGGAGACGAAACTATGCCTAGTAAATCTAGCGATTTCGAGCCGCTGGCGCGGCGTCACGGGTTCCTATCGGCATAGACCTGGACTCGGCATAGTGGCGCTTATTCCGAGATCGGAATAAATGTTGATGAGGTTGTCGCCGATGACTCCCCAGCCGACCCAACGCTTCATGCCGGACTGTCCTTTGTAGCGACAGCGATTGAGTCCGTGGCGTCGCTTGAGCAGACTGATGCGGCCTTCGCATCCGGTGCGCCACTTCTGTGCCTTACGGAACCAGCGCTTTTTCTGAAGCTTCTTACGTTCTGCGCTCTTGGTGGACCGATTGGGGATCGCGATCCGCTTTACTCCGCGGGCGTGCGCCACAGCTTCGTTTTGTGTCGAGAAGAACCCCGCATCGGCGGTGATCAAGCGGGGTGTTCGTCCCAATTGCTGCTCATGCGCATCGAGGGCGGGGACCAACAAGGCAGCATCACTGGGGCGCTCCTCGTAGACCTCATAGTGGGTGATGATCTGCTGTTCGGCTTCCTGAATCTTGACCATCTTGCCGAACTCGGTCGGCTTGGCCGCCTTGCCCTTGCGGATGACTTCGGTGTGCGGCTCGAACAGGCTTACGATCTTGCCCACGACGTGAGTATTGCCTTTGAGGACGCGCTCGCGCGTCTGCCGCATGGCTTGCCTTACCCGCGGGATCATCGTCTCCAGATATTGCCGGCGCGCCTCCAGCACGGCTTGCCCGGTGAGGGAAGCGGCGCGCTTGATGCCGGCGGCCACCTCGTGCGCGAAGCGTTGCGCTTGCGCCACCACGCGGCCGGTGCTGGACAGTAATTTCCGGTACGCCTGCTTGATCCGCGCCTTGCCTTGCTCGGTGCGGCTGCGGCTTGCCCGAGCGATTTCGAGTACGCGATATTTCACCGCGCGCGTGCGGTCGCGTAGCGGGTCGCCCGCAGCTGCGGCCACGCGCGCAATCGCCTTCATCGTGCGCGTCAGCACCCGTACCCCGTCGCCCAACAGGGTGCTATCGGTCGGATAGTGAATGTCGGTCTCGACCACCGTGGTATCCACGCGCAAGCGGCGGCCCTGCACGAGCTTCTTCTCCTGCGCGATGGCCACCACCCGCTGATGGATCTGCGCGATGATCTCGGGTCCCAACGCCAAGCCGAGCTTGCCCAAGGTCTTGGCATCGGGGACTTTCGCCGCGCCGACTCGCGTGAACTGACGATAGACCAGGTTGGCCCGCACCTCGCGCTCGAGGATGGCGTAGCTCCAATTGCGAAGGTGCTTCAACAGCAGCAAGCGGAGTACGACGTCTGCGGGGGTGCCTTTGCGTCCGCGGGTCCGACTGTTCGGCCAGCGCCGCGCCAACCCCTCGTAAACGGTGCAGAGAAGTGCCTTATCGGTCAGGACTTCATCGACCTGGCGCATCCAGTCTTCCCACAACTCGCCCACTTCCTCGGCAATCAGTCCTTCGGCGAAGTTCATCTGGCGACGGCAGACTTCGATCATTTAGCCGTCCCGCGCGGCTTTGCCCGCTTCGCCTTGACCAACTGCTTCTCACGCTGCAGAGCGCGCAAGAACCGCGCGCGGTTGCTGGCTGACACTTCGGCTCCGAGTTCCTGGAAGCGCAACCAAGCGCGATGGGCCGTCTTGAGTGCCTCCCCTTGCGCTGGCGGCACGTACACCGAATAGGTTTTGCGCTCGTCGTTGAACTTGAGATACAGATGCGGGCCGTGCCGCCGTTGCGGATCGCGCGCGCAGGCGCACGACGGGTCGCCGCACTGGCGGGTAAGCTCCGACAGCGAACCCTGGACCATCGATTGTGCGGTCTCGGTGAGCTCGTGGATCAGTCTATCCTTACTTCGCATATAGGTTAAGGTACGCGAACGACGAGCGCCTGTCAAGGGCCGGTACACGACTTCAACGGAAGGTGTGGCGAAAAAACGACTCCGTCCCGACCGTGCCGTGCGTCGGGTCCGGTACGCTCTTGCAGCAAACCGCACCTGCCGACGCTCCAGCCTCACTCGGTGGACGTGTCCGATTTTTGCGCCGGAAAGTAGCTACCAAGGGAGACCCCCCGGCTCTGCCGGGGAGGCAGTAGCAGTTTGACATTTAAGGGAGTCCATCAACGAAACTTCCAATCGTGAGCCGCCAGAGCACACGAAAGGAAGTCTCGCGATGGACGAGTACGAAAGCCTAAGCCACAGCAAGTGGGAGTGCAAATATCACGTAAGTCTTTATTCCGAAGGGTCGTCGCCGTGCGCTCTACGGCGAATTGCGGCAGCATCTGGGAGAGGTGTTCCGACGTTTGGCCGAGCAGAAAGAGAGTCGAGTCGAGGAGGGGCATCTGATGTCGGATCATGTGCACATGATGCTGTCGATTCCACCGAAGTATGCGGTGTCGCAGGTAGTGGGGTACATCAAGGGCAAGAGTGCGATTCACTTGGCACGGGTATACGGGGAGCGCAAGCGCAATTTCGTCGGGCAGAGTTTTTGGGCCCGCGGATACTTTGTGTCAACGGTGGGTCGGGACGAGACGGTCATACGCGAATACATCCGGAATCAGGAGCAGGAGGATAAGCGCTTGGACCAACTCAACCTGTGGCGATGAGCGGCCGCCAATACGGCGGCCAAGAGAAACGGGGCCGCGTTAGCGACCCCACATAGCCGCTTTGAGCGGCTCACAATCTAAAGCCCCCGGCTCTGCCGGGGGATATTTTACTTGTATTAATTGGCGTCCCCAGCGGGATTCGAACCCCCGTTACCGCCGTGAAAGGGCGGTGTCCTGGGCCTCTAGACGATGGGGACCGGTAAGGCAGTCGCAGCCGTCAAGCCCAAGGCCGCAACAGGTCGGTGGTGGAGGTAAGCGGGATCGAACCGCTGACCTCTTGCATGCCATGCAAGCGCTCTCCCAGCTGAGCTATACCCCCACGGCGAACGCGAAATTATAGCCGAGCGCTCGCCAGGCAGGAGCAACGAACGAGCGCATCTGCCGCTCGCATTCCGACGCTCGCATCGGCAACCGCTGCGCACCACGGTTCGCGCGAATTCGCAGCTTGTTCGCACGTTATGATCGCCGCATGCCATCGACGACAACGCTCCCGCCTGCCGATCAATTGACGCAGGCATCGCTCGACGGCCGTGTCGTCCTGATCACCGGCGCAACCGGGCGGCGTGGGCAAGTCGCTGTCGCTCGCGTGCGCACGCGCTGGCGCCACGGTCGTCCTGCACGGCCGCGTCGTCCGCAAGCTCGAGGCGCTGTACGACGAGATCGTGGCGGCGAAGCTTCCCGAGCCGATCATCCTTCCGCTCGATCTCGCGCGCGCGGAGGCGGCGGACTTCGCCAACGTCGCCAATGCGCTCGACGCCCAGCTCGGCCGCCTCGACGCGCTCGTCCACACCGCCGCGCATGCTCGGATCGCTCGGACCGCTCGAGCATCAGTCGTTCGACAACTGGCTCGCGCTGCTGCGCGTCAACGTCGCCGCGCCGATGGGACTGACGCGCATCGTCATGCCGCTGCTCGCGCGGGCGCCCGACGCAAGCGTCGTCTTCACGCTCGACAGCCGCGGCCAGGAACCGCGCGCCTACTGGGGCGGCTACGCCGTCGACCAAGGCGGCCATCGCCGCGCTCGCGCACGAGCTGGCCGACGAATGGGAGCATCGACCGAACCTGCGCGTCAATGCCGTCGTGCCCGGGTCCGATCCGCTCGCCGCTGCGCGGCCAATCGCATCCGGGCGAAGACGCGACGCAGCTGCCGCCGCCCGAAGCCCTCGTTCCGCTCTATCGGCACCTGATCGCCGGCCAATCGAAAGCCGAAAGCGATGCGCTGATCGACGCTCAGGCGTGGCTCGCCGGCGCGCCGTGCGCGACGTCGCTTCTTCCGTAGCGCAGCAGCACGCGCAGCCGCCTGAAATCATCCGCGGGCAGCATGTCGGGCAGCAGCAGGATTGCGCGCGATCGCCACCGTCCGAACGGACGCCAGACGAGCGTCGACAATCGCGCGCCGACATAGCTGTCGCGATGGACGCGCCCGGCGCGCGCATTGCCATCGCCAGTCACCACGACGACTGTCAGGTCGCCGCGCAACTCGAACTGGCGCACCGCACGCGGACCGTGGCGCAACGCGACGACATGGATGCGGTCGATTCCCCACACGACGACGACGATGCTGGCGAGGCCGATGGCAGCGGGCTCGAGCGGCAGCGTCGCGATCACCACGCACGTCGACAGCGTGAGCGAGCCGATCAGCGCCAACGCCGTATACGACGACGGAAAGCGACGACGCGAACCGGTGGCGGCCAACGCATGTACGCATGAAACTGCGAACCCGCGCTTCGATGCGATCGGCCGAATGGCCGACGCGCGGCGCCTACGTCGGCGGCTTCTTGCGCGAGCAGCAGCCAGGTCGACACGACGGTGTCCGGATTGAGCGAGATGCTCTCGATCCCCTGCTCGACCAGCCATTGCGCGAGGTCGGGATGGTCCGACGGGCCCTGGCCGCAGATGCCGACGTACTTGCCGCGCTCGCGGCACGCCGAGATCGCCATCGCCGAGCATCGCCTTCACGGCGTCGTCGCGCTCGTCGAACGTCGCCGCGATCGCGCCGCCCGCGTCGCGATCGACGCCGAGCGTCAGCTGCGTCATGTCGTTCGAGCCGATCGAGAAGCCGTCGAAGTGCTCGAGGAAGCGATCGGCGAGCAGCGCATTCGACGGAATCTCGCACATCATGATGACGCGCAAGTCCGTTCTCGCCGCGTCGCAAGCCGTTCTTCGCGAGCAGCTCGATCACCTGCTCCGCTTCGTGCACGCGTGCGCACGAACGGCACCATCAGCTCGACGTTCGTGAACCCCATGTCGTCGCGCACGCGCCTCATCGCCTGGCATTCGAGCGCGAAGCACTCGTAGAACTCCGGCGCGATGTAGCGCGACGCGCCGCGAAAGCCGAGCATCGGATTTTCCTCGTGCGGCTCGTAGCGCTGAGCCGCCGACGAGGTTCGAGTACTCGTTCGACTTGAAGTCGGACAGCCGGACGATCACCTTCTTCGGCAAGAACGCCGCGGCGATCGTCGCGACGCCTTCGGCGATCTTCGCGACGTAGAACTCGGTCGGGCTCGCATAGCCGGCGATGCGGCGCTCGATCTCGCGCTTGCAGCGTCCGGCGGCTGCCGGTCGAACTCGAGCAGCGCCTTCGGATGGATGCCGACGTTGCGATTGATGATGAACTCGAGCCGCGCGAGGCCCACGCCCTCGTTCGGCAGCTGGCGGAACTCGAACGCGAGCTCGGGATTGCCGACGTTCATCATGATCTTCGTCGGGCACGGCGGCATCCGGTCGAGCGCCACTTCGACGACCTCGATCTCGAGCAGGCCCTCGTAGACGTGGCCGGTGTCGCCTTCCGCGCAGACGACGGTGACCTGCGCGCCGTCGTCGCAGCGTGCGCGTCGCGTCGCCGCATCCGACGACGGCCGGAATGCCGAGCTCGCGCGCGATGATCGCCGCGTGGCAGGTGCGCCCGCCGCGATTGGTGACGATCGCGCTGGCGCGCTTCATCACCGGCTCCCAGTCGGGATCGGTCATCTCGGTGACGAGCACGTCGCCGGCCTGCACGCGATCCATCTCCGCCGGCCGACTTGACGAGGCGCACCGGGCCCTGCCCGATCTTCTGGCCGATCGCGCGTCCGGTCGCCAGCGGCTTCGCGTGCGATTTCAACCGATAGCGGCGCAGCGCGTTCGCCGTCTTCGCGCGACTTCACCGTTTCGGGCCGCGCCTGCAGGATGTAGATGCTTGCCGTCGTCGCCGTCGAGCCCCCATTCGATGTCCATCGGCCGGCCGTAATGCCGCTCGATCGCCACCGCGTAGCGCGCGAGCTCCTCGGCCTGCGCATCGGTCATCGAAAACTGCATGCGCTCCGTCTCCGGCACATCGACGACCTGCGTCGATTGCCCCGCCGCTGCCGCTGCCGGCGAGCACCATCCGCGTCGTCTTGCTGCCGACGCTCTTGCGCAGGATCGCCGGACGGCCCGCGGCGAGGTTCGGCTTGTAGACGTAGAACTCGTCCGGGTTCACCGCGCCCTGCACGACCGATTCGCCGAGTCCGTACGACGAAGTGATGAGCACCACCTCGTCGAATCCCGACTCGGTGTCGAGCGTGAACATGCACGCCGGCGGCGCCCTTGTCGCTGCGCACCATCCGCTGGATGCCCGCCGACAGCGCGACGTCGGCGTGCGCGAACCCGTGGTGCACGCGATAGGCGATGGCGCGATCGTTGTAGACCGATGCGAATACCTTAGGAATCGCTTGCAATATATTATCCAAGCCATTGATATTCAAGAATGTATCCTGCTGACCGGCGAACGATGCGTCGGGCAGGTCCTCGGCGGTGGCCGAGGAACGAACGGCGAAGGCCGTGGATTCCTCGCCATTCACCAGCCCTCGATACGCGTGCTCGATGTCCGCCAGAAGTGCCGCCGGCAGCGCTGCCTCGACGATCCACGCCGCGGATCGTCGCGGCCGGCAACGTGCCAGCGCGCCGACGTCCTCGACGTCGAGTTGGTCGAGCTCGCGCTCGATGCGCGACGCGAGCCCGTCCTGTTGCAGGAACTCGCGAAACGCATCGGCCGTCGTCGCGAAGCCGCCAGGCACGCGGATGCCCGCCGCTGCAAGCTCGCCGATCATTTCGCCGAGCGACGCGTTCTTGCCGCCGACCTGCTGGAGATCGCGCATGCGCAGCCGCTCGAGGGGAATGACGCGAACCGTATCGGACATGCGGGGACCTCGCAGGGGAAAGACGCGTGCACCGCGCAAGAGGCGCGGCGGAGGAATTCTATCAAGCGGGACGGCGCGTTCGAACTGCACCGCGCGACGCGCGTCTTGCGCGAGCGTATGAAACGATTGCGCCCGCTCGAGGCGGGCGCAACGTTATCGTGGTCCGACCGTTGGATCAGCCGCCATGACCTTCGCCGGTCGGCATCGCCGGCGATCCGGTCACCGGCCCAAACGCCTCGACGCCTGGAGGAACCGCAAGGTCAGCGAGCGCCGTAGGTTCCTGCCCCGCGTTTCGGCTGCGCGCGGCGCGGCGGAGGCTGCGATAGAGATCCGGATGCGCTTCCTTCAGGTAGCTGATGATCTCGAAGTCGACGCGCTTCACTTGCGACAGATCGATCTGCTCGACGTGGACGAGCCGCAACAGCTCCTTGACCGGCCGCGGCATTTCGCGTCCGCTCTCGTAGCGCGAGCCGCCACTCTGCGTGACGCCGATCTGCGTCCAGAATTGCTCCTGGTTCATTCCAAGCCGGCGCCGGATCTCCCGGGGATTCAACACGCGATCGAAGAATTTCACTGCAACTCCGCGTCAGTCAAAGGGTTTTCAGTAAGGGCTTTGCTATACCATTGGCATATGGTTGCGCGTTCGGCGCGCCATTTCAAGGGCGACCGACCGGCGGCGCTAAAATTGGCACGAAATGCAGCAAAATTGCCACGAGGCGTTCGGCGAGCGCCGGGATGACAAAGCCGAGCGATGCGACCATTGCCGAACGCACCGGACGCCGGGCGAGCATTCCATGACCGAGGACGTCATGCGCCGGGTGCTCGTCCCCGCCTTGCCTGACTCCAACCTGCACCGCTTGATTTGATGCTCCGCTACGACCTTCACTGCCATTCGACCCGCTCCGACGGGCTTCTCGCCCCGGCCGACGTCATCCGGCGCGCGGCCGAGCGCGGTGTGGACGTCATCGCGCTGACCGATCACGACGAGGTCGCCGGGCTCGCTGACGCCCGCGAAGCGGCCCGCGAGGCAGCCATCCAGTTCATCGACGGCGCGGAGCTCTCGGTGACATGGCAAGGGGACACGGTGCACGTCGTGGCGCTCGGAATCGACCCGCAGAACACCGATCTGGCGGAGGGACTCGCGGCCGTGCGGAGCGGGCGAGACGTGCGTGCGCGTCGCATCGGCGACGCGCTCGGGCAAGCCGGCATCCCGAACGCCTTCGACGGCGCGCTGGAATACGTCACGAGCGAGCGGCTGATCTCGCGGACGCACTTCGCGCGGTTCCTGATCGACACAGGCTACGTGCGCGACATGAAGGACGCCTTCAAGCGATTCCTCACGACCGGGAAGCCGGGATACGTGCCGCACGCGTGGGCGTCGCTGTCGCAGGCGGTCGCGTGGATCCACGGTGCCGGCGGCCAGGCGGTGATCGCGCATCCGGGCCGCTACAAGCTCACGCCGTCCCGGATGCGGGGACTGGTGGCCGAATTCCGCGACCTCGGCGGCGACGCGCTCGAAGTCGTCTCGCCCTCGCATACACCGGCGCAGTACACGGAGTTCGCGGCGCTCGCGCGAGCGTTCGGCCTCAAGGTGTCATGCGGGACGGATTTCCACGGGCCAGGCGAGAGCCGCCTCGATTTCGGCGATTTGCCGCCGCTTCCTCCGGGCGTCGATCCGGTATGGAGCGGGTGGTAGCCGGAGATGCGGGACCGCCGCACCGTCTTTTTCATCTCCGACCGTACCGGCATCACGGCGGAGATGCTCGGCAACAGCCTGCTGACGCAATTCGAAGACATTCATTTTCACCGCGTGACGATTCCATTCGTCGATTCGGCGGAAAAGGCCGCCGACGCCGTGCGCCAGGTCAATGCGACGGCTGCTGCGGAGGGACGTCGGCCGATCGTCGTCAGCTCGGTCGTCGACGAAGTGATGAGCGAGACAATTCGTCGTGACGCGCAGGGGCTGACGCTCGACATGTTCCAGATCTTCATCGCGCCGCTCGAAGCCGAGTTCGGCGCAAAGAGCTCGCATGCCGCCGGACGTTCGCACGGCATCGCCAACAGCCATGAGTATTTCGCGCGCATGGAGGCGATCAATTTCACGCAGGCATACGACGACGGCGCGGCGACGCGCGACCTCGACAAGGCGCAGGTGATCCTCGTCGGCGTCTCGCGTTGCGGCAAGACACCGACGTCGCTCTACCTGGCGCTGCAGTTCGGCATTCGCGCCGCGAATTTTCCGTTCACGCCGGACGATTTCGCCGACCGGAGATTGCCGGCATCCGTTGCGCCGTTTCGCGAGCGGCTGTTCGGGCTCACGATCCAGCCGGAGCGCCTGCGCGAGATTCGCGAAGAGCGGCGGCCCGGCAGCCGCTACGCGCAACTCGACAACTGCCGCCACGAAGTGCGCGAGGCCGAATACCTGATGCAGCAGAACAGCATCCCGATGCTCGACACGACGTCGAAATCGATCGAGGAAATCGCGACGACGATCCTGCACCGCGCGAAGCTCGAGCGCCACATATACTGACGACGACGCGGCGCAGTGTCCCCACGGGTGCGGCGCTGCGCCGGCGCCCGCTTGCGCTCACGCCGTCCGCGGTGCGCCGCGTTGTCGAACCGCTTCGAAGAGCATCACCGCCGCTGCTGCGGCCGCATTGAGCGATTCGCTGCCCGGCGCCATCGGGATCGTCACGCGCTGATCGGCAATCGCCAGCAGCGTTTCGGACAGGCCACCGCCTTCACTGCCGATCGCAATCGCTACGCGTCCCCGCAGATCGGTCGCATGGAGATCGGTCGTGCCGGTCACGACGCTCGCGATGATTCGTCCGCCCGCTGCGCGGAAGGCAGTGGCCCAGCCGGCGAGGTCCACGTCTTCGATGATGGACGTCAGGAAATGCGCGCCCTGCCCCGCGCGCAGCGCCTTCGGCGACCAGGCGAACGCGCAATGGCGCGACAGCACGACCTGGTCGACTCCGGCTGCAGCCGCCGTGCGGATCATCGATCCGACGTTTCCCGGATCCTGCACGTCTTCGAGCATCAGGCAGAAGTTGCCGGACGTCGAAGCTGTCGGAGCGCGGCGCGGGAACGACGGCCAATGCGCCGATCTCGGGCGGCAGCGTTGCGATCTCGGAGAACACCGAACGCGGAACGGCGAGCGTTCGCGACGACGGCACCCGCTCGATCAGGCGCGCAATTCCGGCATCGTCAACCAGGTCTTCGACGACGATCAGCGTTTCCGGCGCGCCGACCTGCCGACAGTAAACGTCGATCAGATGGGCGCCCTCGAGCACGCAGCGACCCGACTTGCGCCGATCGCGCGATGACGCGATCAGCCGTGCGACTTCACGCAGGTGCTCGTTCTGGCGGCTGGTGACGCGTCGCACGCCGTAACCGTCACCCGCGACCGGTGGCGCCTGGGCTCGAGGCGCAGGCGTGTGTCAATTCCGAGGCGCGGCGCGCGAAGGCGAGGTGCGCGGCGTGGACGCCGGTGCGGGCTTCACGCCGGCGCCGCCGCTCTGGATCTGGAAGAACACTTCGTCCTGGCGGATCATGCCGAGCTCCGCGCGTGCGCGCTCCTCGATGGCTTCGTAGCCCGTCTTCAAGTCGCGCACATCGGCGTCGAGTGCGTCGTTGCGCACCTTCAGCTTCGCATTCGCCTCGCGCTGCGCAGCGAGTTGCCGATCGTATTCGCGGACCTGCAGCCAGCCGCCCTTGCCGAGCCACATCGGGTATTGCAGGGCGACGATCAGGACCGCAAAGGCGAGCGCAAGCCAGCGCATGATCGCCCTCAGCGCAGGTTGAAAAGCGCCTCGCGACCCGGATAGGAGGCGGCGTCGCCCAGGTCTTCCTCGATGCGCAGCAGCTGGTTGTATTTCGCGATGCGGTCGGAGCGCGACAGCGATCCGGTCTTGATCTGGCCCGCGTTCGTGCCGACCGCGATGTCGGCGATGATCGAATCCTCGGTTTCACCGGAACGATGCGACACGATCGCCGTGTAGCCGGCGCGGTTGGCCATCGTGATCGCGGCGAACGTCTCGGAGAGCGTGCCGATCTGGTTGATCTTGATCAGGATGGAATTGGCGACGCCCTTCGCGATCCCTTCCTTCAGGATCTTCGTGTTGGTCACGAAGAGATCGTCGCCGACCAGCTGCACCCGCTTGCCCAGGCGCTCGGTCAGGTATTTCCAGCCGTCCCAATCGTCCTCCGCCATGCCGTCCTCGATGCTGACGATCGGGTACTTGTCGCACCAGGTGGCCAGCACGTCGGCGAATTCCTTTGCCGTCAGCGCGCGATTTTCCGATTCGAGGCGATAGGCGCCTTCGCGGTGGAACTCGGTGGCCGCGCAGTCGAGCGCCAGTGCGATGTCGGTTCCCGGCGTATAACCCGCCTTGTCGATCGCCTCGACGAGGAGCTGCAGCGCCGCCTCGTTCGACGTCAGATCCGGCGCGAATCCGCCTTCGTCGCCGACGGTCGTCGGCATGCCGCGCGCGTCGATCATCTTCTTCAGCGTATGAAACACTTCGGCGCCGTAACGCACCGCTTCGCGAAACGTCGGTGCGCCGAGCGGCACCAGCATGAATTCCTGCAGGTCGATCTTGTTGTTCGCATGCGCGCCGCCATTGATGACGTTCATCAGCGGAACGGGTAGCTGCATTTCGCCGGCGCCGCCGAGATAGCGGTACAGCGGCAACGAGCACTCCTCGGCGGCAGCCTTGGCTACGGCGCACGAAACGGCGAGCAACGCGTTGGCGCCGAGGCGCGACTTGTTTTCGGTGCCGTCGAGGTCGATCAGCGTGCGATCGATCAGCCCCTGCTCGGTCGCGTCGAGGCCGAGGACCGCCTCGCAGATCTCGGTGTTGACGTGCTCGATCGCCTTGGTGACGCCCTTGCCGAAGTAGCGCGCCTTATCGCCGTCGCGCAATTCGATCGCCTCCTTCGAACCGGTCGATGCGCCGGACGGAACGGCGGCGCGGCCGGAAACGCCGGATTCGAGCACGACGTCGGCTTCGACGGTGGGATTGCCGCGCGAATCGAGGATTTCGCGCGCGATGACGTCGACGATGGCGCTCATTTTTATGTCAAGGCCTGGAAATCGGGTCGGAGTTGTTTTTCATACCGACGCGATCTGGATTGATTCCAAGTCGTGCAGAAGGAAAAACAACTCCGACCCCATTTCACGCCGTGCCTTCCATCAGCTCGCGCTCGGGAAAGCCCGCGCGCTTCACGGCCGCATCGATCTCCTTCAGCGTTTCGAGCAACGCGCGCATGCGAGCGAGCGGCCACGCGTTCGGGCCGTCGGAGAGCGCGACATCCGGGTTCGGATGCGTTTCCATGAACACGCCGGCCACGCCGGCCGCCACGGCCGCCCGCGCGAGCACCGGCACGAACTCGCGCTGGCCGCCGGACGACGTGCCCTTGCCGCCGGGCAGCTGCACCGAATGCGTCGCATCGAACACGACCGGGCAACCGGTGTCGCGCATGATCGCGAGCGCGCGCATGTCCGACACCAGGTTGTGATAGCCGAACGACGCACCGCGCTCGCAGACGAGGATGTTGTCCGACGCTGCTCGCCGCCTTGGCCTTGGCGACCACTTGCCGCATGTCCTCCGGCGCGAGGAACTGGCCCTTCTTGATGTTGACCGGCTTGCCGGCGCGCGCAACCGCCTGGATGAAATCGGTTTGCCGGCACAGGAACGCGGGCGTCTGCAGCACGTCGACGACCGCGGCCGCCGCCGCGATCTCGTCTTCGGCGTGCACGTCGGTCAACACCGGCACGGCGACGTGCTTCTTCACGTCGGCGAGCACGCGCAAGCCTTCTTCCATGCCGGGACCGCGAAACGACGACATCGAGCTGCGATTCGCCTTGTCGTACGACGACTTGAAGATGAACGGAATGCCGAGATCCGCGCAGATGACCTTCAGCTCGCCCGCCACGTCCATCTGCAGCTGCCGCGATTCGACGACGCACGGCCCTGCGATGAGGAACAGCGGACGATCGAGGCCGACGTCGTAGCCGCAGAGCTTCATGCGCGATGTTCCAGATCGACGCGACGAGCTCACGCGATCACGCAGCCGGGCGACCGGCGCCGCCGCATTGCTGGCGGCGCGCTTCTGGCGTTCGATGCGCCGCGCGGACGAAGCTCACGAACAGCGGATGGCCGCGGCGCGGATTCGACGTGAATTCGGGGTGGAACTGGCAGCCGAAGAACCACGGGTGCTGCGGCAGCTCGATCATTTCGCACAGGTCGCCGGCCGTTTCGCTCTTCGCCCACGCGCCGACGATCAAACCGGCGGCCTCGATGCGCGGCAGGTAATGGTTGTTGACTTCGTAGCGATGCCGGTGACGCTCGGAGACCGTCGTCGATCCGTAGATCCGGTGCGCGAGCGAGCCCGGCACGACGTCGCACGGCTGCGCGCCGAGGCGCATCGTGCCGCCGAGGTCGGAGCTCGCCGTCGCGCTTTTCGATCGTGCCGTCGCGGTTCTGCCATTCGGTGATCAGCGCGACGACCGGATGCGGCGTCGCGCGGATCGAACTCGGTGCTGTTCGCGTCGGCAAGCTGCGCCTCGTGGCGTGCGTACTCGATGACCGCGAGCTGCATGCCGAGGCAGATGCCGAGATAGGGAACGCCACGCTCGCGTGCGTAGCGGATCGCCGCGATCTTGCCCTCGACGCCGCGCTTGCCGAAGCCGCCAGGCACGAGGATCGCGTCCATGTCCTTCAGGGCATCGACGCCGTCGCGCTCGACCGCTTCCGAGTCGACGTAATGGATCTGCACGCGCGATCGCGTGTGGATGCCGGCGTGCGTCAGCGCTTCGGACAGCGACTTGTACGATTCGGTCAGGTCGACGTACTTGCCGACCATCGCGATGTTGACGACGCGTTCCGGATGCTCCAGCGCATCGACGAGACGATGCCATGTCGAAAGATCGGCGGGCGGCGGCTCGATGCCGAGCTTCTTGCAGACGATGACGTCGAGGCCTTCGGCGTGCAGCGCCGCCGGAATCTTGTAGATCGAATCGGTGTCGAGCGCCGGAATGACCGCCTCGAACGCGACGTTGGTGAAGAGCGCGATCTTGCGTCGATCGCCTTCCGGAATCGGACGGTCGGCACGGCAGAGCACGACGTCGGGCTGGATACCGATCTCGCGCAGCTCCTTCACCGAGTGCTGCGTCGGCTTGGTCTTCATCTCGCCCGCCGTGGGAATGAACGGCACGAGCGTCAGATGGATGTAGCAGACGTTGTCGCGGCCGAGCGTGATGCCCATCTGCCGGATCGCTTCGAGGAATGGCAGCGATTCGATGTCGCCGACCGTGCCGCCGACCTCGACCACCGCCACTTCTGCATCGCCGGCGCCGCTTTGAATCCAGCCCTTGATCTCGTCGGTGATGTGCGGAATCACCTGCACGGTGCCGCCCAGGTAATCGCCGCGGCGCTCCTTGCGGATCACGCTTTCGTAGATCTGGCCGGTCGTGAAATTGTTGCGCTTCGTCATCCGCACGTCGGTGAAGCGCTCGTAGTGCCCGAGGTCGAGATCGGTCTCGGCGCCGTCGTCGGTCACGAACACCTCGCCGTGCTGGAACGGCGACATCGTGCCGGGATCGACGTTGATGTACGGGTCGAGCTTGAGATTGGTGACGCGGACGCCGCGGGAGGCGAGGATTGCGGCCAGGGACGCGGCGGCGATGCCCTTTCCCAACGAGGAAACGACGCCACCGGTCACGAACACGAACTTGGTCATGGCGAACCAGTTCCGGAAATTCGTATTTTACCGGAACCTTCGCCGCGCGACCAAGCGAATCAGGTGCACGCGCACGCCGGGATTGCCGCGATTACAACGGCGACAGGCCCGGCGCCATTCGTGCGCGCGTCGCATCGCGTCCGACGAGCTCGAGCACCGCATCGATCGCCGGCGTCTTGAGGGTTCCGGCAACGAGTGCGCGAAGCGGCATCATCACCTGCGCAGGCTTCAGGCCATGTCGCGCAGCAGCGCCCTTGATGGCCGCTCCGATGGCTTCACGCGTCCAATCGAGCGTCGCGAACTCCGCCTGCAACTCGGTGAGCGCCCCGCGATTGCGATCATCGATCTGGCTGCTCAGCATCGCGCGATCCAGCGGAGGCGCCTCGTAGTAATAGCGTGAAGCCTCCGCCATGTCGACCAGCGTCGGCGAACGGTCGCGAAGGAGCGCCGCAATCCTCGATGGCGAAGGCCCCGACCGCCGTGTCGATGCCGGCCGTCGCCAGAAATGGCGTCAGGCGTTCTGCGAGCTCGTCGGGGCCGAGCCGCTTCAGGTGCTCGTGATTGAGCCATTTCAGCTTCTCGGGATCGAAGCGACCCGGCGACGACGACAGTCCCGTGAGGTCGAACCAGCCGACGAATTCCTCGACGCTGAACACTTCGGCGTCGCCGTGCGCCCAGCCCAGCCGGGCGAGGTAATTGACGAGCGCCTCGCGGAGATAGCCATCATCGCGGTATTGGAGGATGCCGCGCGCGCCGTGACGCTTGGAGAGCTTCTCACCCTCGGGCGTCAGCACCGTCGGCAGGTGCGCATACACGGGCGGCGTCGCGCCCAGCGCACGCATGATGTTGATCTGGCGCGGCGTGTTGTTGACGTGATCGTCGCCGCGGATCACGTGCGTGATCCGCATGTCGAGATCGTCGACGACGACGCAGAAGTTGTAGGTGGGCGTGCCGTCGGCGCGCGCGATGACCAGGTCGTCGAGCTCGGCATTGCCGATCTCGATCGGGCCCTTGACCGCGTCCGGCCATGCGACGGCGCCCTCGATCCGGATTGCGAAACCGGTACACCGGCGCCACGCCCTGCGGCGGAGTCGTGTTCTGCGCATTTTCGGGACGCCAGCGCCCGTCGTAGCGGGGCTTTTCGCCGCGCGCCATCTGCTCGGTGCGCAGCGCGTCGAGCTCGGCGGGGGTCGTGTAGCAGCGATACGCGAGTCCGCGCGCGAGCATGTCGTCGAGCACCGCGCGGTAACGATCCATCCGCTGCATCTGGTAGTACGGCCCCTCGTCGTAGTCGAGTCCGAGCCACGCCATCGCGTCGATGATCGCCCGCTCCGATTCCAACGTGGAACGCTCCTGATCGGTGTCCTCGATCCGCAGGATGAACGTGCCGCGGTGATGGCGCGCGAACGCCCACGGAAACAGCGCGGAGCGGATGTTGCCGAGATGCAGGAAGCCGGTCGGGCTCGGTGCGAAGCGGGTGCGGACGGCGCTCACGTTCGAAGGCAATGGGAAGCGGGAGATCAGCCGATTCTAGCGGACAGTTGCTGGTAAGCTCGGTTTGAAGCACCCGGGGAGTCCAATCCATGATGGCCGCAGTATTCGCCACGACGTTGCTCGCCTTGGTCTGCGGCTGGCTCGGCCAGGCCAGGCTCGCCGCCGTGTTCCTGTTCGTCTGTCTGATCCTCGCTTGCGGGCTCTTTCTCTACGAGATCTACAGCCCGGAATATGGCTTTCGCATGCCGTGGATCCAGACCGAATACGGCCGCGGCGCCGTTCCGGTCGCGTCGGGCAGGAAGGCCTGATCCATGTCGCGCACTGATCACGCCGCCGCCGCGCGACTGCCGGCCGTCGTCAATCATGTGTATCTGTTGTTGATGGCACTCGCCATCGCGGGCATCCTCACGGCAGCGATGACGCTGCAGTATGCGAAAGGCGAGCTGCCGTGCCCGCTCTGCCTGCTGGAACGCGTCGCGCTGTTCGGCGTGTGCTTCGGGATCATGCAGAACCTGCGTCACGGGTTCTCCTACCGGAACACCGGGTACAGCATGCTGTTCGCGATCTTTCTCCTCGTGGTCTCCGTGCGCCAGAGCCTGCTCGATATCTACCCTCGTCCCGGCCACGCGTACATCGGCAGTGCGATATTCGGCATTCACATGCCGGTGTGGTCGATCATCATCGCGTTGACGTTGCTCATCGCCTACGCGGTCAAGCTTGCGATCCTCGGTGGTGACGAATCCCTGCGCGACGCCGACGTCGGGACGTTTCCTGTCCTCAGGCGGCTCGCCGACATCCTCGGCGTCTATCTGATCGCCCTTTGCCTGGTCAATCTCGTCTCGGTCGTGCTGCAATGCGGCTTCGGCGAGTGCCACACCTTCGGCTACAAGCTGCTGCAATAGTCAGGGATTCCAGCGCAGATCGAGGGTTGTCGGCAGCGCGGGATTCTGCGGCTCGTCGTGCACGGTCACCGGCCCCGGCGTATGGCCATGCGCCCAGAACCGCGCGAGGCGGCGCGCTTCCGCTTCGTTTGCATTGACCGGAAACGTGTCGTAATTGCGCCCGCCCGGGTGAGTGACGTGGTACGTGCAGCCGCCGAGCGCCCGCTGCGACCAGCGGTCGACGAGGTCGAAGCGCAGGGGTGCCTGCACCCGGATCGTCGGATGCAATGCCGATGCGGGACTCCAGGCGCGAAAGCGAACGCCGGCGATGAACTCGCCCGGAATGCCGGTGGCGGTCAACGGCAACGCGCGCCCGTTGCACGTGACCGCATGCCGGTGGTCGAGCATGCCGGTCACTTTCATTTGCAGCCGTTCGACCGATGAATCGACATAGCGCGACGTGCCGCTCCTGCCGATCTCTTCGCCCAGCACGTGCCACGGCTCGATCGCCTGGCGCAGCTCGAGCGTGATGCCGTCATAGGCCACGGTGCCGAAGCGCGGAAAGCGAAATTCGACGAACGGATCGAACCACTCGGCTGCGAACGGGTAGTCGTGGCGCTCGAGATCCGCGACGACGTCGCGCAAGTCGGCCGCGACGAAATGCGGCAGGAGCCAGCGGTCATGCAGCGCAGATCCCCACGGGATCAACTGCCCGCGATACGGCGTGCGCCAGAAGCGGGCAACGAGCGCGCGCAGCAGCAGCATCTGCACCGCCGCCATCCGGTAGTGCGGCGGCATTTCGAACGCTCGGAACTCGAGCAGGCCGAGGCGCCCCGTCGACGTGTCGGGCGAATACAGCTTGTCGATCGAAAATTCCGCGCGATGCGTATTGCCGGTCAGGTCGGTCAGCAAATGCCGGAGCAACCGGTCGACGAGCCAGGGTTGCGTCGATTCCTTGCCCGGTGGCGCCACGCGGTCGAGCTGCTGGAAAGCGATCGCCAACTCGTAAAGCCGATCGTCGCGCGCTTCGTCGACGCGCGGCGCCTGGCTCGTCGGGCCGACGAACAATCCGGAAAACAGATACGACAATGCCGGATGGTTCTGCCAGTAGACGATCAGGCTTTGCAGCACATCCGGCCGGCGCAGCAACGGACTGTCGGCCGGGGTCGCGCCGCCCAGCGTGACGTGGTTGCCGCCGCCGGTGCCGGCATGGCGTCCATCGAGCATGAACTTTTCGGTGGCGAGCCGCGCCTGTCGCGCTTCCTCGTAGAGCGTTTGCGTCGTCTCGATCAGTTCCCGCCAGGACGACGACGGGTGGACGTTCACTTCGATCACGCCGGGATCGGGCGTGACGAGCAGTGCCCGCACGCGGGGGTCGCGCGGCGGCGGGTACCCTTCGACGATGACCGGCGTGCCGCATTGACGCGCCGTCTCCTCGATCGCCGCGATCAGCGCCGCGTACGGATCGATCTTTCGCACCGGCGGCACGAAGACCCGCAGGTGGCCATTGCGGACTTCGACGGCCAACGCCGTCTTGATCACCTCGCGCGGCTTGCCGCCGCGTGCGCGGCCGGCGCGCGTCTTCATTTCGTTGCGCTTGCGCAAGCCCTCGCGGGTCGCGAAGGGATCCGGTTCGGGATCGTGCTCGACATCTTCCGGCAGCACGTCCGGCAATGACGCGAGTGGAAGACGGAAACCGAGGGGCGAATCTCCGGCCACCGCGTGAAGCCGCGCCGAGCGCAGCGGCCACGGACTCGTCTCCCATGCGACGCCGGATGCCTCTGCTTCGTCGACCGCTTTCAACGGCAACACGAACCCGGCCGGCTTGTCGATGCCCGAGCGCAACAGGCGGGCGATTCGCGCGCGCTCGCCGGGCAGCGACAGATCGAAGTCGAGCGGATCGACGTTCTCCGGCAACGCATGCTCGTCGAGGACGATCTTCGACACATCCTCGTACGCGGTCAGTACATGGCCGGCCGGAATGCCCGAGACGTTCCGTGAGCCGCTCGATGAACGTGCGGGCCGACTCGACCGTGGCGTGACCCGGCACGCGCCAATCGGCAATCAACGCGTCGTCGTGCCAGAGCGGGTCGCCATCGGCGCGCCAGTAGACGCCGAGCGCCCAGCGCGGGAGCGGTTCGCCCGGATACCATTTCCCCTGTCCGTCGTGCAGCATGCCGCCCGGTGCGAAACGCGCCTTGAGGCGCAGCAGCAATGTTTCGGCAAGGCGGCGCTTTGCAGGCGACATCGCCGTGAAATTCCATTCGGGGTCGTCCGTCTTGTCGATCGAGACGAACGTGGGCTCGCCACCTTGCGTGAGCCGCACGTCGGCGGCGATGAGCTCCGCATCGACGCGCTCGCCCAGCGCATCGATCGCGGACCACTGCACGTCGGCATACGGGCGCGTGACGCGGGGATCCTCGTGAATGCGCGCAACGCTCATCTCGAAGCCGAATTGCACGTTCGCGAAATCGGCGAGACCGGAAATCGGCGCGGCGCTGCCGGGGCTCGCGGTGCACGCCAGCGGAATATGTCCTTCGCCGGCCAGCAACCCGGACGTCGGATCGAGCCCGATCCAACCTGCACCGGGAATGTAGGCCTCGGCCCATGCGTGCAGGTCGGTGAAATCGCGATCCGCGCCGGCCGGTCCTTCGAGCGGCTTCACGTCGGCCACGAGCTGGATCAGGTAGCCGGACGCGAAGCGCGCGGCAATCCCCAGGTGGCGCAGGATCTGGACGAGAAGCCAGCCCGAATCGCGGCACGAGCCGCTGGCCTTGTCGAGCGTCTCCTCGGGCGTCTGCACGCCGGGTTCCATTCGAACGAGGTACGCGACGTCATCCTTCACGCACTGGTTCACGGCGACCAGCAGATTCACGGTCGACAGGCCCGCTGCGGCGGTCGCGCGAAAGTGCTCGATCCATGCGGCAAGGCGCGCGCTTGCGGGCGGGACTTCGAGGAACGGCGTCAACTCCTGCTCGAGCGTCGGCGAATACGCGAACGGGAACGCCTCGGCGTAGGGCTCGACGAAGAAATCGAACGGGTTGATGATCGTCAGGTCCGCGGTGAGATCGACCGTGACCGTCGAGGCGATCGGTGCGGTCCGGGAAGACCGACGCGCGCGATCCAGTTGCCGTACGGGTCCTGTTGCCAGTTGACGAAATGCTGCGCCGGCTCGATGCGCAGCGAATAGCCGATGATCGGCGTGCGGCAATGCGGTGCCGGGCGCAACCGGATTTCGTGCGGCGACAGCGTCGACGAGCCGATCGTAGCGATAGCTCGTGCGATGCGCGAGCGCAACGCGAATCGGCATCGGAGGAACCTGCTAGAGCCAGTCGGGGTCGGGCAGTTGCGCGAACACGCGACGCAAGCCCTCACCCCACTGATGATGGACCATCTGGAAATACGCGTCGAACTCCTGGATCCGGCGCTGCAGCGCAATCTTCAGGCTTCCCGTTTCGTACACGAGGAGGTCGATCGGCAGTCCGACCGAGATGTTCGAGCGCATCGTCGAATCGAACGAGACAATCGTGCACTTCGTCGCATCGAGGAGCGACGTGCCACGGTGAACGACGCGGTCGATCACCGGCTTGCCGTATTTGGATTCGCCGATCTGGAAGTAGCAGGTGTCCGGTGTGGCCTCGATGAAGTTGCCCTCGCTGTAGACCTCGAAGAGCCGCGGCGCTTCATCGTGGATTTGCCCGCCGACGATGAAGTTGGCCGACGCGTCGATGTTGTTCTGCGCCATGTAGGGCCCGTCACGATCCTTCACCTCCCGCAGCGCGTCGCCCAGCAGTCGCGCGACGTCGAACATCGACGTCGCATTCCACAAGTGGTGCTCGTCGTCGCCGCCGATGCGCGCCTGCTGCTCGATGATGTTGATCGCGTTCTGCGTGATCGACAGATTTCCCGACGAGAGCATGACGATGACCCGGTCTGCGTCGCGTGCGAAGACGCGCATCTTGGAAAAACGGGCGATGTGATCGACGCCGGCGTTCGTGCGGGAGTCGGACGCGAAGATCATGCCCGCGTCAAGTGACATTGCAACGCAATAAGTCATGAGAATTTGGTTTATGTTTTATAGGTATCGCGATTGAATTCTATCGCAATCCGTACGACGCGCCCGGATGCAGAGACGCCCTGCTGCATCGACATGCCGCCTAGACTGTCGGCGGACGGCTCGTAGGTGGGCACGAGAAATACGCGGCTCACTTCGTCGCCGAGCCGGGAGATATGCTCGAGGAACTCCATCAGGTATTCGTGCAGCCCGAACTCCATGATGTCGTCCGTGCGCGCGTAATGCAGCCGCGCGTGCAGCTCGCCCGCCTGCCGCTCGAGCTCGCGACTTTGCGCGTCGCAGAGTATTTCGAGCGTGTCATTGATGAAATTCATGCAGCTGTGCAGCGACCGCGGCATGTCGTCGCGAAGGATCAGCAGCTCGGCGATCTCGCGGCGGCGCGATCACGTCGCTGAAGATCTTGCGGTACGACTCGAATCCGGACAGCGACTGGAGCAGCGACGCCCACTGGTAATAATCGACGGCGCCGCCGACGTCCTCGACCGACGGCAGCAGGATGTGGTACTTCGTGTCGAGGATGCGCGCGGTGTTGTCGGCACGCTCCATGTGCGTGCCGAGCCGGATGAAGTGGTAGGCCTCGTCGCGGAGCATCGTGCCGAACGTCACGCCGCGAAAGAGATGCGAGCGCATCTTCACCCAATCGAGGAAGTCGGACACGCCGTTCGCCTGGATGCGCTCGTAGTCCGTACGGCGCGCATCTCGATCCATGCGGAATTGAGGTCCTCGTACATTTCCGAGGTGATCGCGCCGCGCACCGAGCGCGCCGATTCGCGGGCCGATCGCAGGCACTCGTAGATCGACGACGTGTTCGACGGATCGAGGATCATGAACCGCAGCGCGTTTTCCGCGGTGAGCGTCGGATGGCGCTCGTAGTACGTCGGTCGCCACGCCGAGCGTAACGAGCGGCACCGACCACGGATCGGCCCACGCGAGGCCCGGCTCGCGAACCTGGTAGGGCAACAGCGAGGTTCGGTACGTGACGTCGAGCAGGCGCGCGGTGTTCTCTGCGCGCTCGATGTGCCGAGCCATCCAGTACAGCTCGTTCGCGGTGCGGGAGAGCATCGATCAGGCCTGTGCGGGCGCTTCGCCGGCAAGCACCCACGTGTCCTTGGTGCCGCCGCCCTGCGAGGAATTGACGACCAGCGAGCCCTCGCGCAAGCGCGACCCGCGTCAGCCCGCCGGGAACGAGCGCTACGCCCTTGCCCGACAGCACGTACGGCCGCAGATCGATGTGGCGCGGCGCCAGTCCCGCCGCGACGAACGTCGGGCACGTCGACAGCGCGAGCGTCGGCTGCGCGATGTAGCGCTCGGGCGCCGCGACGATGCGCTGGCGAAACGCTTCGCGCTCGGCGGCAGTCGCGGCAGGTCCGACCAGCATGCCGTAGCCGCCGGCGCCGTGCACTTCCTTGACGACCAGCCGCTCGAGGTTGGCCAGCGCATTGGCACGGTCCTCGTCCCGGTAGAGCATGCAGCGTCGGCACGTTGTCGAGGATCGGCTCTTCCGACAGGTAGAACCGGATCATGTCCGGCACGAACGGATAGATCGACTTGTCGTCGGCGACGCCCGTGCCGATCGCATTGGCGAGCGTGACGCGGCCTGCCCGGTACGCCGCGAACAGCCCCGGCACGCCCAGCATCGAGTCGGGCCGGAACGCGAGCGGATCGAGGAAATCGTCGTCGACGCGACGGTAGATCACGTGCACGCGCTGCGGCCCGCGCGTCGTACGCATGTACACGGTGTCGTTCTGGACGAACAGATCGCGTCCCTCGACAAGCTCGACGCCCATCTGCTGGGCGAGAAACGCGTGCTCGAAGTACGCCGAGTTGTACGCGCCGGGCGTCAGCACGGCGACCGTGGGGCGCTCCTCGCCCGCCGGCGCAACCGCATGCAGGTTTTCGAGCAGCAGATCCGGATAGTGCTGCACCGGCCGGATCGAGCGCGTCGCGAACAGCTCCGGAAAGAGCCGCATCATCATCTTGCGGTTCTCGAGCATGTACGACACGCCCGACGGCACGCGCAGGTTGTCTTCGAGCACGTAGTACTCGCCGCCATCGGCGCGCACGACGTCGACGCCGGCGACGTGGGCATAGATGCCGCCGGGCACGTCGACGCCGACCATCTCGCGCCGGTACTGCGCATTGCCGAGCACGCGCTCCGGCGGGAATTACGCCTGCGCGCAGGATCGCCTGCTCGTGATAGATGTCGCGCAGGAACAGGTTCAGCGTGCGCACGCGTTGCGCGAGTCCCGCTTCGAGCCGCGCCCATTCGTCCGGCCGGGATGATGCGCGGCACGAGGTCGAACGGAATCAGGCGCTCGGTTCCCGCCTGTTCGCCATACACGGCGAACGTGATGCCGACGCGATGGAAGATGCGTTCGGCTTCGCCGCGCTTCTGCGCAATGCGATCAGGCGGCGTGCGCTCGAGCCAATCGGCAAAAGCCCGGTAATGGGGCCGCAGCACGCCGTCCGGCGTGCGCATTTCATCAAAGGCGGGGGATGACAGCATCGGGTGTACAACAGTGTCGTTCACTGCAAGCAACCGTCGGGCCAGTACCTAAAAAGCGTTTGCGGAACAAACGCCGTATCGTTTCGAAGCGTCCATCGGCGACGGGAGCGATCACGATTTCACGTGCCTTTTGCACCGTTGTGGTGCAATATTGTCCTGGACAGGCATGGACAAAGTGTCAAACCCGGTTTGAACTGACCCCGGCGCTATGGTTAAATCGCGGCTCCTGTCTGGGTTCGCGGGGCGGTTAGCTCAGCGGTAGAGCACTGCCTTCACACGGCAGGGGTCACTGGTTCGAACCCAGTATCGCCCACCACATGAACCAAGGGGTTACGCGCAAGTGTAACCCCTCTTTTTTTGTGCCGATCGCAGATGATCCGTCCGCCCCGCGCATTCGTGTTCGACGCTTACGGCACGCTGTTCGACGTTCATTCGATCAGCGCCCTTGCCGAAGAGCTTGCGCCGCGGCAGGGCGCGGTGCTGTCGCAGATCTGGCGCACGAAGCAGCTCGAATACACGTGGCTGCAGTCGCTGATGATCTCGCCAACGCGACCGCGCGACGATTTCGCGGCGCTGACCGCCCATGCGCTCGACTACGCCATTGCGCAGCTGATGGTCCCGCTCGGCGCGGCCGATCGCCAGCGGCTGCTCGACGCCTACCGGCTCGCTGGCGCCGTTCCCGGATGCGCTCGATGCACTCGCCCAACTCGCGCCGCGTCCGCGCTGGATCCTGTCGAACGGCACGCTCGCGATGCTCGAGCCGCTGGTTCGGTCGTCGGTGCTCGCGGCGCACATCGACGGCGTGCTGTCCGTCGATGCTGCCGGCATCTACAAGCCGTCGCCGCAGCGTTTACCAACTGGCCGTCGATCGGCTGCAGCTTGCGGCCGGCCGACATCGCGTTCGTGTCGGCGAACGGCTGGGACGCCGCGGGTGCGAAGGCATTCGGCTTCACCACGTTCTGGATCAATCGTCATTGGCTATCCCGATCGAGCGTCATGCGCCGGCGCCGGATTTCATCGTCGGCTCGCTGGCGCACATTGCACCGATCGTGCGGCAAATGGTCATTTCGCCTTGATGGCCTCCCTGATCGCGTTGCCTGGCCGCGGCGCTGCCTTCGCCCGGCAACGCGCGACGCTTTCGCGAATCGCCGCGATCGCCGCCGGGCGCGGGAAGCTGCGTCGATAGGCGAGCGCGATGCGCCGCGAAGGCACCGGCTGCGTGAACGGGACCGGCACGACGAGCTGGCTGTGGTAACGCGGCGTCAGCGCGTCGCGCGGCAGCACCGACACGCCGAGCCCGGACGCCACCATGTTGCGGACCGTTTCGAGCGAGTTGGTCCGCGTCACGTGCGCGTCGGACTGGTTCAGCTCCGGGCAGGCATCGAGCACCTGGTCGCGAAAGCAGTGGCCGACGTTGAGCAGGATCGTGTGCTCGGCGGCGAGCTCGTCCGGGCGCGACCGACTTGCGCCGCGCCCACTTGTGCCCCTGCGGCACGACGACCTGGAACGGCTCCTCGTACATGAACTCGGTCACGACGCCGGGCGGATCGAACGGCAGCGCGATGATCGCCGCGTCGACGCGGCCGGTGCGCAAGCCGGCCTCGAGGTTCTCGGTCAGCGTTCTCCTCGATGTCGAGCGGCATCTGCGGCGCGCGCCGCGTGCAGCTCCGGGATCAGGTCCGGCAGCAGGTACGGCGCGACCGTGTGGATGACGCCGAGGCGCAGCGTGCCCACCAGCTGGTTGCGGCCCGCCTGATCGCGATCTCGCGGATGCGCGCCGCTTCTTCCAGCACTTTCTGCGCCTGCTCGACGATCCGCTCGCCGACCGGCGTGATCGTGATCTCGGTCTTGCCGCGCTCGAACAGCGGCGCGCCCAGCTCCTCCTCGAGCTTCTGGATCGCGACCGACAGCGCCGGCTGGCTGACGAAGCACTTTGCCGCGGCGCGGCCGAAGCTGCGCTCCTGCGCCACGGCGACGATGTAGCGCAGCTCGTTCAGCGTCATCGCGGCAAGCCGCCGCACGCGTGGCCGGCGGGCGCTTCACCGGTTGCGACCGGCGAGGAAACGCGCGAACGCCTCGCCGACTTCGCTGATGCTGCAAGCCGTAATCGACCGTCGCTTCGAGGTAGCCGAGCTTGCTGCCGCAATCGTAGCGGCGGCCTTCGAACTCGTAGGCCAGCACGCGCTCTTCCTGCAGCAGGCGCGCGATGCCGTCGGTCAGCTGGATCTCGCCGCCCGCGCCCGGCGGCATCGTGCGCAGGTGATGGAAGATGCGCGGCGACAGCACGTAGCGGCCGACGACCGCCAGCGTCGACGGCGACGTGCCGGGCTTCGGCTTTTCGACGATGCGCGTGATGCGCGCCGATGCGCTCGCCCGCCGGTTCGCCGTCCGCCTCGACGATGCCGTAGCTCCCGATCTCGTCCGGCCGCGACGTTCATCACGCCGATCGCCGACGCGTTCTCGCGCGCCGCCACGTCGACCATCTGCTTCATCACCGGCACCGGCGCGTCGATCAGGTCGTCGGCGAGCAGCACGGCGAACGGCTCGTCGCCGACCACCGGCTCGGCGCACAGCACCGCGTGGCCGAGTCCGAGCGCCTCGGTCTGCCGGATGTAGATGCAGTTGATGCCGCGCGGCGTCGCCGCCTGCACCTGCTCGAGCAGCGCCGTCTTGTTGCGCAGCGCGAGCTCGGTCTCGAGCTCGTACGCCTTGTCGAAGTGATCCTCGATCGCGCGCTTGTTGCGCCCGGTGATGAAGATCATGTCGGTGATGCCGGCGGCGGCGGCCTCCTCGACCGCGTACTGGATCAGCGGCTTGTCGACGACCGGCAGCATTTCCTTCGGGCTCGCCTTGGTCACGGGAAGGAAGCGGGTGCCGAGCCCGGCCACCGGAAATACGGCCTTGGTGATCTTCTTCATGGTCGTTCCTCGTCCGTTGGCCGATGCAGTTTCCGCAGTGCCGTCTTCGTCGAGGATCGCGAACGCCGAGCTGCCTGCGCCTTCGCGAGCTTGCTGCCCGCATCGGCGCCCGCGACGACGTAGTCGGTCTTCTTCGACACGCTGCCCGCGACCTTGCCGCCCGCGGCTTCGATCAGCGCCTTCGCGTCGTCGCGCGAGAGCGTCGGCAGCGTGCCGGTCAGCACGAACGTGCGTCCCGCGAGCGGCCCGGACGCGGCGCGGCGCGGCGGCGCCTTCCTGTCCAGTGCACGCCCGCCTTCGCGCAACGCCTCGATCACCTCGCGGTTGTGCGGCTCGGCGAAGAAATCGCGCGATCGCCTCGGCGAGCACCGGGCCGACGTCGCGGACTTCGAGGAGCTCCGCCTCGGTCGCCGCCAGCAGCGGCGTCGAGTCCGCCGAAGTGACGCGCGAGGTCCTGCGCCGTCGCTTCGCCGACATGGCGGATGCCGAGCGCGTAGATGAAGCGCGCCAGCGTCGTGGTCTTGCTCTTGTCGATCGCGGCGACGACGTTGGCGGCGCTCTTGTCGGCCATGCGCTCGAGCGCGGCGAGGTCTGCGCGCCGCCGAGCTCGATAGATGTCGGCCGGCGTGCGCACGAGTCCGCCGTCGACCAGCTGGTCGACGAGCTTCTCGCCCAGGCCTTCGATGTCCAGCGCGCGGCGGCTCGCGAAATGCAGCAGCGCCTGCTTGCGCTGCGCCGGGCAGACCAGGCCGCCGGTGCAGCGCGCGATCGCCTCGTCGGGAAGGCGCACGACCGCCGAGCCGCATTCCGGGCATTCGCGTCGGCATGACGAACTCGCGCGCATCCGGCGGCCGCTCGCTCGAGCACGACGCGAACGACCTCCGGGATCACGTCGCCGGCGCGGCGCACGATCGACCGTGTCGCCGATGCGCACGTCCTTGCGCCGGATCTCGTCTTCGTTGTGCAGCGTCGCGTTGGTGACCGTCACGCCGCCGACGAACACCGGCTTCAGCCGCGCGACCGGCGTGATCGCGCCGGTGCGGCCGACCTGCACGTCGATGTCGAGGAGCTTCGGTCGCCATTTCCTCGGCGGGAAACTTGTGCGCGACCGCCCAGCGCGGCTCGCGCGTGACGAACCCGAGCTCGCGCTGCAGCGCGAGGTTGTTGACCTTGTAGACGACGCCGTCGATGTCGAACGGCAGCTCGTCGCGCTCGCGCGCTCACGTGCCTCGTAGAACGCGATCAGCTCGTCCGCGCCGCGCGCGACGCGGCGGTGCGGCGTCGACCGGCAAGCCGAATGCGTCGAGCGCGTCCAGCAGCGCGCGCATGCGTCGGCGGGCATCGCCCAGTCGCGCACTTCGCCGATGCCGTAGGCGAAGAAGCGCAGCGGCCGCTGCGCCGTGATCGCCGGATCGAGCTGGCGCACGGCGCCGGCCGCGGTATTGCGCGGATTGATGAACGTGCGCAGCCCGGCCGCCTGCTGGCGCGCATTGAGCCGCTCGAAGTCCGTCGCGCGCCATGTAGACCTCGCCGCGCACCTCGAGCACGCCGGGCGGCTGCCTGCGCGGCAAGCGCCGCGGGATCGCGCGGATCGTGTGGATGTTGCGCGTGACGTCCTCGCCGACCTCGCCGTCGCCGCGCGTCGCCGCCACGGCGAGCTGCCCGTTCTCGTAGCGCAGGCTGATCGCGAGCCCGTCGAACTTGAGCTCGGCGATGTATTCGACCGGCGGCGCATCGGCCGCGAGTCCGAGGTCGCGGCGGATGCGCGCGTCGAACTGCGCGGCAGCTTCGGGCGTCGTGTTGGTCTCGGTGCGGATCGACAGCATCGGCACCGCGTGGCGACACCGGCGCGAATGCCGCGAGCGGCGCGCCGCCGACGCGCTGCGTCGGCGAATCGGGCGTGACGAGCGACGGGATGCTCGCTCTCGAGCGCCTGCAGCTCGCGATAGAGCGCGTCGTACTCGGCGTCGCTGATCGTCGGCTGCGTCGAGCACGTAGTAATTGCGGTCGTGCGTCTGCGATCGCTTCGCGCAGCGCCGCGACGCGCTTGGCGATCGGAGCCGGCGGCGACTGCGTTCCTGGCCGCGGGCACGGGCAGTCAGCGTCTACGCGCTGAACAGCGCCAGCGCGCGCGGCGCTGCCCGGCTCGATGTGCACGGCGCGCAGCGCCTCGGCCGCGCCTTCGACCTGCTCGCGGATCGCCGCGAACGCGGCATCGTCGAGCGGACGATGGTTGTCGTCGACCAGCTCGGCGCCGAGCGTGTGTCGCCATGCGCTTCGCGGCGAGCTTCATCTGGTCGAACGCGCGCGCCGGATCGGCAACGCGCGGGACGTCGAGCAGGAACACGACGCCGTTCGTGGCCGTCAGCCGCAGCGACTCGGCCGTGAACGGATCGGGGCGCAGGTTCTGCAGCGTGTACAGGACGGCGCCGGTCTCTTCCTGCGACCCATTCGAAGCGTCCGCCGGGCGCGAGCCGAAACCCGGCCGCTTCGGCGACGCCGCGCAGCCGCGTGCCGGGTATCGACGCCGGGAGTCGGTTTCAGCACGGTAAGGCCGATCTGCACGTCGAGCTCGGCGCAGAGGCGATCGAGCGACTCCGCGCGCGCCACTTCCTGCGCGATGTCGGGCGGCGATGAACGCGGCGGGCAGCGTCGGCGCGATGTCGCCCACGACGCGGACGAACGCGTCGATCTGCGCGCGCGACGCGGCGCCGTTGCGATCGGCGAGCAGCAGGCACGCGACGATCTCGGCGAATCTGCCCGGCGTGTCGCTCGCGAGCCGCTGCCAGTCGGCGCGCGCATCGGCGCGTCCGAACCAGCGCAGTGGCTTGCCGAGCCGCGCATGCAGACCGGCGGCAAGCGCGCCGGCTGCCGACAGGCGCGGCCGGCTGCAACGGAATCAGGCACTCGATCTCGTGATCGGGCATTGCGGCCTGGCGAGCGCCGACGGCGCTACGGGTCGGCGCGAGGGTCGAGGCTGTCACCGGCAATGCATCGTCCTGCGCCGGCGAATCCGCGCGGCGGCGCATCGCCGACGAAGCGGCGGCTTCGGCAGGCGCTTCCATGGCAGGTGCGGGAACGACGTCGAGCGGCGGCTCGAAGGCGCTCGCGTCATCGCGCCGCCGCGCGAAACGCGGGCGCGCCGTCGTCCATCCTCGCATCGGACGGCCCCTGTCCCGCAAGCGTCGGCTCGACGCGCTCGGATGCACGCGTCGGCCCCGGGCCGGATTGCGGCCACCGGCGTGCGCGTGTCGTCACGCTTCAGGCGCCGCTCCTGCCAGCCGTTGTAGACGATGACGCCGATCACCAGCAGCGAAGCCGGCGATGATCAAGCCGAGCTGCAGCGAGCTCATTGCAAGGGCCCGCCACGCGTGGATCGAGCCGGATTGATCGAACATAACACTCAGGTCAGCGAGCTCCGGTTTCCGCGGCGGCGAGCTCGAGCGCTTCGGCGATGTCGACCGCGACGACGCGCGAGATGCCCGGGTCGGGCATCGTGATGCCGACCAGCTGGTTCGCCATTTCCATCGTGATCTTGTTGTGCGAGATGAACAGGAACTGCGATCTCGCCGGACATGTCCTGCACCATCTTGCAGAAGCGGTGCGGTGTTCGAGTCGTCGAGCGGCGCGTCGACCTCGTCCAGCAGGCAGAACGGCGCCGGGTTCAACTGGAACAGCGCGAACACGAGCGAAATCGCGGTGAGCGCCTTCTCGCCGCCCGAAAGCAGGTGGATCGACGTGTTGCGCTTGCCGGGCGGATGCGCGATCACCTGCACGCCCGAGTCGAGGATCTCCTCGCCGGTCAGCACGAGCTTCGCCTGGCCGCCGCCGAACAGCACCGGGAAAAGCTTCGCGAAGTTCTCGTTGACGATGTCGAACGTCTGCTGCAGCAGCTCGCGCGACTCGCGATCGATCTGGCGGATCGCCGTTTCGAGCGTGGTCATCGCCTCGGTCAGGTCGGCCGCCTGCGCGATCGAGGTAGGACTTGCGCTCGCTGCGTCTGCGCGAGCTCGTCGAGCGCGGCGAGATTGACCGCGCCGAGCTCGGCGATCGCGCCGGCGAGCCGCTCGATCTCGCCGGGCAGCGTGCGCGCGCTGCCCCACGCCTTCAGCGCGTCGGGCAAGGCACGCGAGGTCGGCTTTCGCTTCGCGCGAGCTGCTCGGCGAACTGCTGCTCGGCAAGCGCCGCCGCCTGCTCCTTGAGCTGCATCTCCTGGATCTTCGCGCGCGCGGGATCGAGCTTCTGCTCGGCGGCGAGGCGCGCTTCGTCGCCCGCGCGCAATTCGGCGGTCAACGCTTCCTGCCGGTCGCGCGCGTCGGCGAGCGCCTGCTCGGCCGCGCCGCGCATCGGCGAGCTGGCGCTGCAGCGCTTCCTCGACCGGCGTCCAGTCGATCGACGCGCGCTCGCTCGTCAACTGCCCGAGCAATGCCTGCTGCTGCGCGACCTGCGTGCCAAGGCCTTCGCGCCGCCGCGCGAGCTCGGCCAGGCGGTCGCGGCAGCTGCGCTCGGCGAAGCTCGCCTCCTGCGCGGCCCGCTCGGCGGTGCGCAACTGCTCGCGGCTGCGCGCCAGCGCGACTTCCGCTTCGTTGCGCACATGCCGCAGCGCGTCGCGCTGCGCTATCTCGTCGTGCAGCCGCGATTGCAGGTCGGCAATCTCGCGAACGATCGTCGCGTGATGCTCGGCTGCCTTGCGCATGCTGGCTCGCAAGGTCGTCGCTTTCCTGGGCGATCTGCGAGCGACGCCGCTCGGCGGCTTCCGCGGCCTGCCGCAACTGCACGAGCTCGAGCTCGAGGTCGTGACAACGGCGCTGCTGCGACGCGAGCGCGAGGCTCTCCTGATGCCACGCCGTCTGCCGGTCCTTCAAGTCGCGCTCGACCGTGTCGAGCGCGCTCGCGCGCGCGCTCGGCGGCTGCGCGCGCGGTCGTCGATGCATGCCCGCGAGCTCCGCCGAGCTCGCGCTGGCGCGCGAGCACGCCGTGCAGTTCGCTGTCGGGCGCGAAGAACAGCACGCCTTGCGCGCTGACGCGGTGCCCTTCCGGCGTGACGAACGATTCCCCGATCGCGAGCGTTCCGCGCGTCGGCCAGCGCCGTCGGCGAGGTCGCGCCTGCAGCGCACACCGTGCAGGCCGTCGGCGAGCACGCGGGCAACGCCGGCTGCCGCCGTGCGTACCTTGGCGAACGAGCGCGTCGTCGGCCGCAGCCGGCGCAGCGGATTCCGGCGAATCGGCGTATACCGCGAGCCGTCCCGGCGGCGTCGTGCCGTCGGCAACCCACGCGAGCGCATCGTCGAGACGCGCAAGCTCGAGCGCGTTCAGTCGCTCGCGCAGCACCGCCTCGAGCGCATCCTCCCAGCCCGGCTTCGATGTCGAGCACCTGCCACAAGCGTCGTGCGTGGGTCAGACCCCGCTGCGTCGAGCCAGCCGTCGATGTCCTTGCCGTGACCGATCTTCGCCTGCAGCGCCGACAACGCATCCGCGCGCGCGGCGAGGTCCGCGAGCCGCTTGCTCGCGTGCTGCCACTCCTCGGCGGCGCCGCGCTGGCGCTCCTGCAGCGATTGCACCGTCGACTGCAACTCCGCCTGCAGGTGCTCGCTTTTCCGCCAGATCGGCTGTTTCCTGCTCGAGCTGCTCCTCGACCGCGCGCACCGGATCGTCAGCGGGCGCCGCGAGCGTCCCGAGCTCGGCAGCAAGGCGCTCGCGCCGCTCGACGATCTTGGCGAGCGCCTGCGCGGCGCTGTCGCGGCGCGTTTCCGCCACGCGCGTTCCCTGCTCGGTCAGTGCGATCTGCTGCTGCAGCTCGGTGAATTGCCGGACGCGTGTCCGCGACGGCCGACTCCTGCGGGGGCAGATCCGCATGCGCGCGCGCCTCCTCCGCTGCCGTACGCTCGCGCGCCGCCAGCGCCTCTTCCAGCGCCTGTTCGGCCGCGGCCTGCTCGGCGTCCAGTGCCGTCTGCTGGCCCGCCAGTGCGCCGAGCGCTTCGGTGAGCTGCGCGACCTGCTCGGTCAGCCGTGTCTCGTTCTCGCGCGCGAACGCGAGTTGCTGCTCGAGCCGCGTCACCTCGGCATTCGCCGCGTAGAACGCGCCCTGCTTGTCGTGCAGCGCGTCGCCCGGCGGCGAAGTGCTGGTCGCGCAGCGTCACGAGCCGGGTCTCCGCCTGGCGCACGTCCGCCTGCAAGCGCCTCGAGCGCGACGGTGAGGGTCGCGATCTCGCTCGCATGGCGCTCGCGCGCGCGCACCGCGTCCTGCGCCTTCGCGTGCCACAGCAGGTGCTGCGCCTGCCGATGCCGATCCTCGAGCTCGCGGTACTGCGCGGCGACCTTCGCCTGCTCCTCGAGCCGCGTCGAGCTGGTTGCCGAGCTCCTGCCGGATGTCCTCGACGCGCGAGAGATTCTCGCGCGTGTCGGCGAGCCGGCCTTCGGTTTCGCGGCGCCGCTCCTTGTACTTCGACACGCCGGCAGCCTCCTCGAGGAAGATGCGCAGCTCCTCGGGCTTCGCCTCGATGACGCGCGAGATCATTCCCTGCTCGATGATCGCGTACGCGCGCGGGACCGAGGCCGGTGCCGAGGAAGAGGTCGTGGATATCGCGGCGGCGCACCGGGATGTTGTTGATGTAGTAGGTCGAATCGCCGTCGCGCGTCAGCATGCGCTTGATCGACAGCTCGGCGTACTGGCCCCATTGGCCGCCGATGCGTCCCTGGCTGTTGTCGAAGTAGCAGCTCGACCGACGCGCGGCCGATCGGCTTGCGATCGCCGGCGCCGTTGAAGATCACGTCCTGCATCGATTCGCCGCGCAGCGCCGATGCCTTCGATTCGCCGAGCACCCAGCGCACGGCATCGATGACGTTGGACTTGCCGCAGCCGTTGGGGCCGACGATGCCGACGAGTTGACCCGGGGTGCGCGATCGACGTCGGATCGACGAACGACTTGAAGCCGGCGAGCTTGATCTGCGTGAGGCGCAAGGAGGATTTTCGACGAAAGGACGAAGGACGCGATGGCCTGCCGTCTTCAGCTCGAAGACAGGCGGCTAAAAAGTCGCGGAATTATAGCGGAATGCGCGGCTCGCGACGCCTCACCGCGCGGGAATTTTGCAGCCCGCGATCGATTCGACGTAATCGATCACCGGCTTCCACGCCGGCGTCGTGGGATTGTCGAATTGCGCATTGATGTAATAGCGGCGGCACGGCTCGATGTCGAGCGTCATTTCCTGCTCGGAGCCGCGGAATCCGTTGTGCACCGGCGACTGCAGGACGACACGATACGTGCCGGGGGCCACCCGATACGGCATGACGCTGCCGATGGATTCGTCGCCGACCCGAATCAGGATCGCGGGGCGCCGGTCGAGCTCGACCCGCGAATAGCGCGCTCCTGAAAGTTCGCTCCAGGTCGGTCCCCACGTCTGGCATCCCGCCATGGCGAGTGCCGCTGCCAGACTGCACCATCTTTGCGTACGCATGGAATCTCCTCGTTTGATGTCGTTAAAGGGCGTCCGGCCCCAATGCGCGCAGCGCCTGCAGCACCGCCACGCGGGCCTGACCGTAGACGATCGCCTGCCACGCTTCGCGGTCGTCGTAGAACGCGTTGCGCATCCGGCGCTTGATCGCGCTTCGCAGCGGTTCGCCGACGTCGGGATGGTTGGCGAGCCACTGCTCGGCGCGCAGCGCCTGAAGGACGTCGCTGCAGCGGTTGCGTGCCGTATTCGAGCGTGATCCCGGTGAACTCCGCGTGCGGACACGACTCGAGGGCCGCGTGGAACGACGCGCCGGTCACCGCCGCCGACGTCGACGATCCATCGTAGAGCGTCGTGACGTCGATCCCGTACCAGCGCTTGCCCCGCGCGATCGCTGCGGCGTCGTCGGGACCGGAATAGATCTTCTCGCCATGCCCCCAAGGGCCGAGGCCCGAGTGAAAGTCGATCCAGCCGAGCCGTTGCCGGTCGCGGCCATGGCGCTGCAGTACGTCGCGCAGCACCGTGTTGCTCCACACGGGTGCATCGCCGGCATAGAACAAGCCGTCCGGCGAATTCGCATTGACCGCTGCTGATCGCCGCCTGCAATTGTGCGATGCCGTGGCGGGCGATGTACGCGGAAAGGCTGGCTGCATTCTCGGCGCCGGGCGGCCACGCATCGGGCACGATCATCGCGTGCACGCTCGCATAGGCGGCGTTCGGCGCGCACCGCTCGCCAAAATCGCGGAAGTTCCGATTGACGTCGACGTTGTCCTCGTTGGTGCGGCGCAGATGCGAAAACCCGTACGGATTGACCGCGTGATGGAAGAGAACCGCCACGCCGCTGCGCTCGATCACGCCGAACGCACCGACTCATCGTGCAGCAGTGCGACCTGGCAACCGGACCCGCAGAACCCTTCGACGCCGTGCATGCCGGAGGTGAGCACGAGCAGAGCACCCGCGCGTGCGTCTCCGTAAAGCGTGACATCGGCCGACAATTCCTCGCCCTGCGCGCCGCGCGCCGTCGGATGGACGTGGCGCTCGACCGCCAGCGACCGCGCCCGTGCCGCGTCATGGAACTTGTCGCGTGCCTCGGCGTAACTGGCTGCGAATGCGGTCGGAATGTCGAGCATCGGTTCAGCGTTGTTCAGGGTCAGAGCTGGATTACCTGAGGATCAGACCGCTGATTGCGGCATGGGCTCCCGCAGCGGGATCAAAGCTGCAATCATTGGCGTAACGGCGGGCAGTTTTTACGTCGACTCCGACGTCCGATGGCTCGCTACCCCGATGGCTCCGACGCCGATGGCCTACCCCGATGGCTCCGACCCCGACGACCCCGATGGCTCGGACGCCGATCCCAGTGGCATCGCCCGTTCCGCCAGCGCGGCAAGGAAGCCGGCGCCGAGCGGAATCACGCTGTCGTTGAAGTCGTAGCGGCTGCTGTGCAGGAAGCAGCCTCGTTCAGCGCCGCCCTGCCCCAGGCGGGCGAACGCGCCCGGCTTCGCCTGCAGCATGAACGAGAAGTCCTCGGCACCCATCGACGGCTCGAGATTGCGCAGCGACGTTCTCGCGGCCGATCAGCGATTCGGCGACGTCCGCCACGAAATGCGCGTCGGCGTCGTGATTGATCGTCGGCGGGTAGACGCGCTCGTACTTGACTTCGGCGCGCGCGCCGAACGCCGCGGCGATCGAGCCGACAAGCTCGTGCAACCGCTGCTCGATCAGGTCCTGCGTCTTCGGGCGAAACGTCCGCACGGTGCCGACGAGCCGTGCATGCGCCGGTATCACGCTCATCGCGCCCGGATTGCCCGCCTGCATCGCGCAGAGGCTGATCACGGCGGTGTCGAGCGGACTGACATTGCGGCTGACGATCGATTGGACGGCGGTGATGATGTGCCCGGCAACCAGCACGGGATCGACGGCAATGTGCGGATGCGCGCCATGACCGCCGCGGCCGTCGATCAGGATCTCGATCCGGTCGGCGGCCGCCATCGCGGGACCGGGCGTGATGCCGATCCGCCCCGGCGGCAATGCCGGGCCAGTTATGCAGCGCAAACACGCGTTCGGCCGGAAAGCGCTCGAAGAGACCATCGTCGATCATCGCCTTGGCGCCGGCGTGGCCTTCCTCGCCGGGCTGGAAGATCAGGTAAGCGATGCCGTCGAAGTTGCGCGTCTCGTGCAGATAGCGGGCGGCCGCCAGCAACATCGTCGTGTGGCCGTCGTGGCCGCAGCCGTGCATGCGTCCATCGTACCGGGAGCGGTAGGCGAGGTCGTTTTCTTCCTGCATCGGCAGCGCGTCCATGTCGGCGCGAAGTCCGACCCGGCGGCCGCTGTCGTCGCTGCGGCCCGGAATGACCGCGACGATACCGGTGCGGCCCACGCCTGCGTGGTGCTCGATTGCCCAGGAGGAAAGCTGATCGCAGACGAGCCGCGCGGTGCGATGCTCTTCGAAACCCAGCTCGGGATGCGCGTGCAGGTCGCGGCGGATGTCGGTGAACTCATCCGACCAGCGACGGATGTGCTCGACCGGATTGGCGGTCGTCATGATGGCAGGCCGAGGATGATGCCCAATCGCCCCCGCAGCGTCAATGACACGCCGACGCGCGATGCGAAGCGCGCAAGCTTGCTCCATCCTGCTTTGTTATCGTATTTCATTCGGCCGCGCGATGGCATGCGACCGTGATCGCGCCGATCGCCGTCGGCAACGGCGTTTCGACCGCGCAGCGCTCGATCGCCCGCGGGCAGCGCGTTCGAAACACGCAACCGCTCACCGTCTCGAGCGGCGATGGCGGCTCCGCGGTCGGGATGGCGCTGCGGTTGCGGCGCGCCCGCGCAAGGCTCGGCGTGCTCGCCAGCAGGGCTTGCGTATACGGATGGAGCGGGCGCGCGAAGATCGCGTCCTTCGGCCCCTGCTCCACCGCCTTGCCGAGGTACATGACCACGCACGGAATCGGCAATGTGGCGGACGACTTGCAGGTTATGCGCGATGAACAGGTACGCGATGGACAGTTCCTGCTGCAGATCGAGCAGCAGGTTCAGCACCTGCGCCTGGATCGACACGTCGAGTGCGGAGATCGGTTCATCGGCGACGACCAGTCGCGGATCGAGCATCAGCGCACGCGCCACGGCGATGCGCTGGCGCTGACCGCCGGAAAACATGTGCGGATACCGCCCGTAGTGCTCGCGGCGCAGTCCGACCTTGGCCATGATCGCCAGCGCCTTTTCGCGCCGCTCGGACGCCGAGCCGCGGCGGTGAATCAGCAATGGTTCTTCGAGCAAGCGCGCCCACGGTGCGACGCGGATTGAGCGACGCATAGGGATTCTGGAACACCATCTGAACCTGCGGCCGCAGCGCCTTGCGCGCGGCCCGGTCGGCATGCGCGACGTCGACGCCGTCGAGCAGCAGCGATCCGGCGGTCGGCGTCTCGATCATCGTCACCTGGCGCGCGAGCGTCGACTTGCCGCAACCCGATTCGCCGACCACCGCCAGCGTCCGTCCTTCGTCGAGCGCAAACGAAATGCCGTCGAGCGCACGCACCACCGTCTTCCCGCGCAGCAGGCCTCTGGAGACGCGGTAGTGGCGCGCGAGCCCGCGGGCTTCGAGCAACGGCGATGCGGGCGGCGTCATAACGGAAAATGGCAGCGAACGGCGCGCGCCGCGCTGCCGATCAGCGCGGGGCGTTCTTCCAGGCAACGGGCGACCGCGAACTCGCACCGGGGCGCGAGCAGGCAACCCGCCGGACGGTCGAACGCACCCGGCACGACGCCGGGAATCGTGCGCAGACGCGTGCGATCGAGGTTGTGCTCGGGCAACGCGTCGAGCAGCGCGCGGGTATACGGATGACGCGGCGCGTCGAAAATCGCGGGCACGGCGCCCGTTTCCATCACCTGTCCGGCGTACATCACCACGACGCGATCCGCCGTTTCGGCGACGACGGCCAGGTCGTGCGTGATCAGCAGCATGGCCATTGCGTGCTCGCGGCGCAGTCGCATCAGTAACGCAAGCACTTGCGCCTGCACGGTCACATCGAGCGCCGTCGTCGGTTCGTCGGCGATCAGTAGCTGCGGCCTCCCCGCAATCGCCATCGCAATCATCACCCGTTGCGCCATGCCGCCGGACAGCTGGTGCGGGTAGGCGTTCAAGCGCGCCGCGGGATCCGCAATCTCGACTTCACGCAGCAGTTCGAGTGCGCGCGCACGGCGCGCGGCGGCGCTCGCCCGCTCGGCTGCGTTGCCATGAAGCGTCAGCGCTTCGTCGAGTTGAAAGCCAACGGTGTAGCAGGGATCGAGGCTCGCGAGCGGATCCTGGAAGATCATCGAGATGTCGCGTCCGACGAGTGCGCGCCGCTCCGCCGCGGACGCGGCGAGAAGGTCGCGACCTGCGAAAGCCATTCGCCCCGCACGTACACGCCCCGGAAAATCGACGAGGCCCATCAGCGCGAGCGCGGTGACGCTTTTGCCCGATCCGGATTCGCCGACGAGTCCGACCACTTCACCGGGTTCCACCGACAGGTTGACGCCTTCGACGGCCGGCACCGGACGCGAAAGCGTACCGAAATCCACGCGCAAATCTTCGATTTCGACGAGCGCGGTCATTGGACGACCCGCGCGCTTGCGGCTATCGCCAGCGCCTTGGGACGGCGCGACGGCGCTCATCATCGCCGCAGCTTCGGATCGAGCGCGTCGCGCAGTCCATCGCCCGTCAGATTGAATGCGAGCACCGTGATCAGGATGGCGAGGCCCGGGAACGTCACGACCCAGGGGGCGCGCTGGATGAATTCGAGCGCCGAGGCGAGCATCGAGCCCCATTCCGGCGTCGGCGGCTGCGCGCCGAGTCCGAGGAAACCGAGCGCGGCCGCGTCGAGTATCGCATTGGAGAATCCGAGCGTTGCCTGCACGATCAGCGGTGCGGCGCAGTTGGGCAGTATCGTGCTGAACATCAGGCGCAGCGTGCCGGCGCCGGCGATTCGCGACGACGTCACGTATTCCCGCCCCGCCTCCGCGATGACCGCAGCGCGCGTCAAGCGCACGTAATGCGGCAGCAGGACGATCGCAATCGCGTACATCGCATTGGCGAGGCCGGGACCGAGAATCGCCACGACCGCGATGGCCAACAGCAGGCTCGGCAACGCGAGCATCACGTCCATCAATCGCATGATCGACGTCTCGACGAGTCCGCGGAAATAACCGGCGATCAAGCCGAGGATCGCGCCGATCGACAGTGAAATCGCGACTGAAATCGTGCCGATCAGCAATGACAGCCGGGTGCCGTGGATCAGCCGTGACAGGATGTCGCGTCCGACCGGATCCGTCCCGAGCACGAAGCGCAGGCTGCCCTCGGCATGCCAGAACGGCGGCGCGAGCGTGAATTCGCGGTATTGCTCGTTGGGCGGGTGCGGCGCAATGACGTCCGCGCCGACCGCCAGGACGATCAGCAGGCCGACGATGGCGAGGCCCGCCACCGCCCCGCGGTTCTGCGCATAGGCACGCCAGAATTCCAGCCAGCGTCCCGGTGGTTGACCGAAGGCGCGACGACTCCAGCACTCCGTCGCGCCGACGCAGCGGGGAGACGGCCGGGGTAAGGGGCGGTTTCACGCATGCCGAATCCGCGGATTGATCACGCCATACAGCATGTCGACGATCAGGTTGACACTGATGACGATCGTCGCGATCAGCAGGATGCCGCCCTGCACGACCGGATAATCGCGCGACTGCACGCCGTGGATCAGCCAGTTGCCGACGCCGGGCCAGGAAAAGATCGTCTCGGTGAGGATCGCGCCGGACAGCAGCAGCCCCACCTGCAGGCCGACGACCGTGACGACCGGGATCAGCGCATTGCGCAATGCATGGACGACGATCACGCGCCAGCGCGGCAAGCCCTTCGCGCGAGCCGCGCGCACGTAGTCCTCGCGCAGCACTTCGAGCATCGACGAGCGCGTCATCCGCGCAATGACGGCCAGCGGAATCGTGCCGAGCGCGATCGTCGGCAGGATCAGATGCGACAACGCCGACCGGAATGCCGCCATGTCGCCGGCGCGCAACGTGTCGACCAGCATGAGACCCGTGATCGCCGGCACGTCGTACTGGACGGCGATGCGACCGGAGACCGGCGTCCAGCCGAGCTGCACCGAGAAGAAGAGGATCAGCAGCAGCGCCCACCAGAAGATCGGCATCGAGTAGCCGGTCAGCGACAGGCCCATCACCGCGTAATCCGCGGCCGTGTTCCGCTTGACCGCCGCGAGGATGCCCGCGGGCAGACCGATGACGACGCGAACAGCAACGCGAAGAACGCGAGTTCCACCGTCGCCGGAAACAGCGTCGCAAACTCGTGCGCCACGCTTTCGTGCGTCGTCAGCGACGAGCCGAGGTCGCCGCGCAGCACCTGGCCGACGTAGCTCAGGTACTGGACGGGCAGCGGACGGTCGAGGCCGAATTCATGCAGCAGCCGCTCGCGTCGAGCAGGGTCCATGCCGCGCTCGCCCGAGAGGTTCTCGACCGGATCGCCGGGGATCAGGTGGATCAGCGCGAACGCGAGCAGCGTAACGCCGAGGAACGTCGGGACGATCAGCGCGATGCGCCGTAGGAGGAATCCGAACATCACCAAGGGGACATGGGGTCGGAGTTGTTTTTCGGCGGACGGCGCTTTGCCATGCAAGGACGTTCCCGCCGAAAAACAACTCCGACCCCATTTCTTGCGCCGCGCCCGTCCCCCACGCGGGAGCGGGCGCGGGATGCCGGTTACGGTTGCTTCGCGAGATCGGCGTTCGTGAAATAGTGGTGCGCGGTCGCGTCCATCTTGTACCCCAGCACTTCCTTGCGCAACGGATCGAAGCGCACCGAGTGCGCGATCGTGATCCACGGCGCTTCTTCCTTGACGATCACCTGCGCCTGCTCGTAGAGCTTGGCGCGATCCTCCTGCTTCGGCGTCTGCGCCGCCTTGATGATCAGGTCCTCGAACGGCTTGTTGCACCAGCGCGCGACGTTGCCGCCGCCCTTCACCGCTTCGCAGCCAAGCAGCGGAACGAAGAAGTTATCCGGATCGCCGTTGTCGCCCGACCAGCCGAACATCATCGCCGCCTGCTCGCCGGTCTTGCTGCGCTTGCGGTATTCCGCCCATTCGTAGGTAAGGAGCTTCGCCTTCACGCCAACCTTCTCCCAGTCGGCCTGGATCAGCTCGGCCATCCGCTTGCCGTCCGGATTGTAGGGTCGCGTCACCGGCAGGTACCACAGGTCGATTTCGAATCCGTTGGCGTAGCCGGCCTGCGCGAGCAACTGCTTCGCCTTGCGCAGGATCGTACGGATAATCCTGCACCGCGTTGTTGTAGCTCCAGAGGATCGGCGGGATCGGGTTCTTCGCGACCTGCCCATTGCCCTGGTAGACCGCCTTCAGGATCGCTTCCTTGTTCGTCGCGAGGTTGAGCGCCTGCCGCACGAGCTTGCTGTCGAACGGCTTCTTCTCGACGTTGAACGCGATGTACCCGATGTTGAGCCCCTCCTTCTGCTGGATCGTGAGCTGCGGGTCCTTGCGCATCTCGTCGAGGTCGGCCGGCTTCGGAAACGCCATCACGTGGCACTCGCCGGTCTTGCAGCTTCGCGTAGCGCGCGGTCGCATCGCGCGTGATCGAGTAGATCAGGTTGTCGATCTTCGGCCGTCCTTTCCAGTGGCGGTCGAACGCCTTGTAGCGGATCGTCGCGTCCTTCTGGTAGCTCACGAACTCGAACGGGCCGGTGCCGATCGGATAGACGTCGGCGGCATTCGGCGTTCCCTTCTTCATCATCGTCTCGAAATACTCCTTCGACAGGATCGACGCGAAATCCATCGCCATGTCGGCGAGGAACGGCGCTTCCGGGCGCTTCAGCGAAAAGCGCACCGTGTAGTCGTCGAGCTTTTCCACCTTGTCGACGATGTTCTTCATGCCCATGTCTTCGAAATACGCGTACGTCTGGCCGGCGGTGAATTTGTGGAACGGGTGGTTGTCGTCCGCCATCCGGTACCACGAGAACAGCACGTCGTCGGCATTGAAGTCGCGCGCGGGCTTGAAGTTCGCGTTGCTGTGGAACTTGACGCCCTTGCGCAGCTTGAACGTGTAGGTCTTGCCGTCGGGCGCGACCGTCCACGACTCGGCGAGCGCCGGGACGATGTTCGTCGTGCCGATCTCGAATTCGACGAGCCGGTTGAACATCGGCACCGACACCGCATCGAACGTCGTGCCGGTGCTGAAGAACTGCGGCTGGAAGCCTTCCGGACTGCCCTCGGAGCAATAGACGAGCGTGCCTTTCGCGACGGCCGGTACGGCGATCAGCGCGGACAGGGTGAGCGCGGCAACCGCGCAGGCGCGCAAACGGAAATGGACTGGCAGTTTCATGAGGCACCTCGCTTCATCGTTATGAGTACGCCACGGGGAGCGCATGCTAGCCGACGGCGTTGCCGGCCGGCAATGGTCCGCGACCGCGCGGCCCGTGTCGCGTAAAGACAGATGCCGGCCGCCACCGAGACGTTGAGGCTTTCGACGGCACCCGCCAGCGGGATCCCGACCAGGCGATCGCACGACTCGCGGGTGAGGCGCCGCAGCCCCTCGCCTTCGGCGCCCAGCACCCACGCGATCGGTCCGGTGACGTCGGCATCGAACAGGCTTTCGCCGCGCTCGTCGGCGCCGAGCACCCAGACGCCGCGTTTCTTGAGTTCTGCCAGCGTGCGCGCGAGATTGGTGACGGCGATCACCGGCACGGTTTCCGCCGCGCCGCTCGCCGCCTTCGCGACCGTCGCGTTCAGGCCGACCGCGCGATCCTTCGGCACGATCACCGCCTGCGCGCCGAACGCATCGGCGCTGCGCAGGCACGCGCCGAGGTTGTGCGGATCGGTGACGCCGTCGAGCACGAGCAGCAACGCCGGCTCGGCGCAGATCGGACAACACGTCGTCGATGCGTCACGTGCGGGCGCTGCGCATCGACGATGGCGACCACGCCCTGGTGGGCGCCGTGTCCGGCCAGCGTCGCGAGCCGCGCCGCGTCGACGCCGTGCACCGGGACGCCGGCTGCCTTCGCCCGTGCGCCGAGATCCCGCGCACGCGCGTCGTGGCGCGTCGCGTCGACATAGATCGCTTCGACCGACTCCGCCCGCTGGCGCAGGCGCGCGATCACCGCGTGGAAGCCGAACAAGGTGCGCGTGGCGGCCATGTTGATGACGTCGAATGGCCCGGTCGACCGTCGGGGCGGCGGCCGAGCGGGTGACGAACGGTGGGTCATTCTATGCGTTCGAGCGGCTCGCGTGTGCCAGAATCCGGGCGCCGCGGATCCCGGGTTTCCTTCCGATGACAACCAAGCACCCTCAGACGTGATCGCCGAAGACCTTCGCCAGTTCATCGAATCGATGCTGATCGCGCTCGCCGCGCTCCTGCCCATCGTCAATCCGCTGGGCGCCGCGCCGGTGTATCTCGCGAAGACCGTCGATCTGACGCCCGGCGAACACGCGGATCTCGCGCGCCGCGTGGCCATCAACTGCTTCCTGCTGTTGCTCGCGTCGTTGCTGATCGGCACCTACGTGCTCGATTTCTTCGGGCTGTCGGTGCCGATTGTCCAGCTCGCGGGCGGCCTCGTCGTCTGCTCGCTCGCCTGGTCGCTCTTGAACCAGCCGGACGAACCGATCGAGTGGGTCCACGACACCGCGAAGCCCATTACCCGCCCGGACTTGCGTACGCGGGCGTTCTACCCGCTGACGATGCCGCTCATCGTCGGACCCGGATCGATCTCGGTGGCGATCACGATCGGCGCCAACGAGTCGCAGGGCGTACGCTCGTTGATCGTCAAGTCGCTCGCGCACGCCGCAGGCGTCGTCGTGGTCGCCGTGGCGCTCTTCGTCTCGCTGCGCTACGCGGATCGCATCATGCGGCGCCTCGGCCCGACCGGGACCGCCGTGCTGTTGCGCCTCTCGGCCTTCATCCTGCTTTGCATCGGTGTGCAGATCATGTGGAACGGCGCGTCTGCGCTGGTCCGCACGCTCGCGTAACGAATCCGATCAGCGGGTGTTCCGCGGTGCGCCCGCAGTTAGTCGACTTACTGCTCGCTGTTCACCCTTCGGCAACGATCTCGAGGTCGAGGGAGTGCGCACATGCGAGGATCGCGGTTGCGATGCTCGAATTCTCCGCACTGGGAGATCCGAGATGAACGAGCGGTCGACCTTCACTGTGTCGAGCGGCATTCCGCTCAGGTATCGAAGCGAACAATAGCCGGTACCAAAATCATCCACACCAACTCAAGCCCGACCGTAGGCGCACTCCCGTTGTGCCAAGGCGTGCTTTCGGATCGGCTATAATTTCAAGCTTCGTGCCGGTGTAGCTCAGTTGGTAGAGCAGCGCATTCGTAATGCGAAGGTCGAGGGTTCGACTCCTTCCACCGGCACCAACATCCAAGCAGTTCTTCCGATAAGCATTCACTAACATTAAGACCTCTTCGGCGCGCCGTGTAAGGCTCGGTGTAAGGCGCATCGCGGAGGGTCATGCTCCACTTTCTGCGAGTCCGACTTGGGAGGCCTTTTCAACAGCGCGATTGTTTTGGCTATCGCCGCCATTGCTGGAGTGGCCAGACCGGCCAATTTTTGAACCGGTACCGAAAGTTCGCGCGATGTCTTCAATCGTGAATCGTATTTGCTCAACCAGTTGCGAATCGGAAAACCGGGACCATGATTGGCTCGTTTCGCAGACCATCGCCATTTACTAACGCTAACAGTCTTCCAACATTCGGATCGCCCGAAATCTGTTCGAATTGCTGTTTCAGTCGTTCAGCAGTTTTGCGGACGAGGTGGCGGTGCTTGAACGCTTCGAGCGCCAACCAAAGTCTCCGGCGAAAAGCCGAAAAAGCTTGCCCTACGTTTGGTTAAGGCGCGGCAACTGCTCGATAGGAAGGGTGCACCTACGCAATGACGTTAACCGCCGACGGATCACTATGGTGCATTCGGATGATCAACGACGCGCGCTATTTCCTGCTGGTGGACTCCGGGATGCGAACGCCGAGCTGATGACGAAGCTCTGTGCGGCGCGATTAGGACGCAACCGTTCGCACTTCGCGTGCGACGGATTTGCACAGACACCTGTTCAATACGTCACCGGCGCAAACCAGCCGAATTATTCGGTGGACAATTACCCCACCCTGTTTCATGATACCGCCCGCCGGTTCTGGGTTCCCCTCCGCTAAAGCGAGGCGACTCATTTCCTAACGCGCTATTGTCATGTACGAGAACTCTTTGAGGATAAAAATGGTGAAGCAGCAAGCTATCGTTCTGGCGGTCAGCGTTTTGTTTAGTGGCTATGTGCATTCCGCCTGCGTCCCAGTACAGGGGAAAATTACGAACAACTTCATCGCCGATGGCAACACTCTAGGTGTCGTAGCCATGGAATATGGGGCGAAAGGCAGTGCCATAAAGCTCAAATGCGCGCTGGTCGGTGTGCCGCAACCCGCGACGCCTCCGTCCGATATTCATTTGATCCATTCGATATCCTGTGACGACAGTTTGATTTCGTTGCCGACGTTCGATGATGCCCGTGATGTTCCCATCCATTCGAGCATTGTCTTGGATACGACCGGGAACGTCTTGCCAGCAAGGACTGCGCTCGAACTCTTCCGGTTCAGGGAAACATCGGTGCCGATCCTTGGCGCGCCGGCGCGCGGGCTGTTCTTTGGTGTATCAGGAGGACACTTGCTCGTCGAAGGCATCGTGTACAAAGGCCCCGTGGCCGGTATTCCAGGATCCATTGACATGAAATTTTCCGGAGAAGCTTGCTTTTGATCTGTAAGGACTAGCATGGACTCATGACGGCCAACTACTTCAGTGGGCCGTTTTGTCGTTCGCGCGCTACGTGATTAGCGCGAGACGCGTCTCGCCACGCTCTCGGCTGAGGGTCGCCGACCGTCCGCGACTTACGCCCAGAATCGGCGATCGCGACGGCAGGATTGCTCGCGGAGAAGGCCGACAGCGAGTAGCGACCAGTCAAGCGGCGTTGCGTGCCGTTCGCACACGAAAGGCTTGCGGTTGGACGACCGGCACCCTTACCTGTGTATGGCATGCCCGCCAACCCTTGCCTTAACGCTCGCCCACCATCGGTCGTTGGCACGCCCTCTCTGTCGCGTACCTCGCCTCTTGGAAATAGGGAGATTGCACGTTAGATTTACAGCTTCGCCGGTTGCGCACAATGTCGCGCCGCAAAACCCGGAGCGTGAATGATCATCGAAGAAAGCAACCCGGAACCCGTCAATCCCCTGGGGATGGACGGCATTGAATTCATCGAGTACACGACGTCCGAGCCACAGGCTTTCGGCGCGCTGCTGCAGAAAATGGGCTTCGCCGCCGTTGCGCGCCACCGCTCGCGCGAAGTGATGCTCTACCGCCAGGGGGCGATGAATCTGATCGTCAACTCGCACTCCTCCACCGCTGCGGGGCCGACGTCTGGCGGCGGTCGCACTTCGGGTGCGCGATGCAGGGCAGGCGTTCCAGCACTCGCTCGACCTCGGCGCCTGGGAGATGCCCACGCGCGCTGCGGCGATGGAGCTGCACATCCCGGGGATTCACGGCGTGGGCGAGAGCTTCATCTACTTCGTCGACCGGTACAAGGACTTCTCGATCTACGACGTCGATTTCGTGCCCCTTGCGGGCACCGATCCCAACCCGCCGGCGCTTGCGGGTCTGCACTGGTTTGGCGTGGTACAGGCGATCCTCGACGATCGCACCCAGGACTGGCTCGATTTCTACCAGACGCTTTTCGGCTTCACCGTGCTGCCGCGCGGTCAGTATTTCGGCGTCCTGCCCAAGGGAACGCTGCTCGAGAGTCCGTGCCACAAGTTCTATCTGCAACTCATCGAGCCGCCTCCCGGCGCTGAGGATATCCGCTGGGAGGAAGGCCTCGTGCGCGTGGGCCTCGGCTCGCCCGATATCCCGGCGGCGACGCGCGCGCTGAAGGAGCGAGGCATCGTCTTCATCGACCGCGGCGCGGTGCAGCCGAGCGACAAGGGTGCCTTGACGCAGGTCTACCTGGGAGGCGTGACTTTCGAACTCGTGGTATCGCACTTCAAGCCATGAACCTCGACCACTTCGGCATGGACACCATCACGCTGGCGGGGCCGTTGGAGGCCAAGCTGCGGGCGATCAAGGGCGCCGGCTTCACGCAGGTCATGCTCAACGCCACCGACATCGTCGGCCATCCCGGCGGCGAGGAAGCCGCGGTTGCGGCAGTGCGCGCCAGCGCGCTGCGCGTCACCGGCTTTCAGGTGCTACGCGACTTCGAGGGGCTCTCGGGCCATCTGCACGATTACAAGGTGGACGTCGCCAAGGCCATGCTCTCGATGTGCCAGGCGCTCGGCTCGAAGGTGCTCCTCGCCTGCTCTTCCAGTTCCGCGCACGCGAGCGGAGACCCTGACCCGCCTGGTCAACGACCTCCGCAAACTCGCGACTCCTCGCCGTTCCGCTCGGAATCAAGGTAGCGTACGAGGCGCTTTCCTGGGGCCGGCACGTCAACCAGGTCATCCAGTCCTGGGACCTCGTAAGCGAGGCGGACCGCGCGAACCTCGGCCTCGCGCTCGACTCCTTCCACATCCTCGCGCACAAGACCGACCTCGCCGTGCTCGAGGAGATCGACCCCGCCAAGGTGTTTCTCGTCCAGCTTTCCGACTTCATGTGGGAGGAGACGCACACGCCCGACGAGCGCATCGAGACGGCGCGCCATTACCGCGTTTTTCCCGGCGAAGGCGTCCACAGCGAAGAGGTTTCCGACATGGTCCGGCGCCTCGACGCGATGGGCTACCGCGGGGACTACAGCTTCGAAGTCTTCAACGACGATTACCGCCAGCTCCCGCTGCCGATGGTCGCCGAGCGGGCGCGGCGATCCGTGAAGTGGATAGCCAGCGTAGTGTCGCGGCGCAGCCTTCCTGCACGGCGCGTCACGCGTCTCGTTCCATGAGCGCTCGTTGTTCCTGGACCTCAATCCCTTCCTGCCCAATGCACGACATGGCGTTCCAGTGCGCGGAAGAGTTGATCGAGTCCGTATCCCAGCGCCGCCATGATCAGCACACCGACCAGCACGATGTCGGTTTGCACGAAATCCGCTGCAGTCAATGCCATCCATGCGATTCCGTCGCTCGTCGCGACCATTTCCGCACCGACGAGCATGGTGACCCCGATGCCCACCGACATGCGCAACCCGGTGAAGATGCCGGGCAGGCTCGCGGGCAGCAGCACGCGCCAGAAGATCGTGTTGCTGCTGGCGCCCAGCGATTGAGCTGCGTGAATCCTGCGGACGCTCACCGCGCGCACCGCCTGCATCGCCGAGATCGAGATCAGCGGAAACAGCGCAGCGGCGATGACGATCGTCTTGGAGAGCTCGCCAATGCCAAACCAGATGATGAACAGCGGCAGCAGCGCCAATTTCGGGAATGGGCCGCGTCGTTTCGATCGGTGGGTCGAGCACAGCGCGTACGCCGCTGTGCATCCCCATCAGCAACCCGACCGGCACGCCGACGGCGACGCAAAACGCGAAGGCGATGCCGAACCGCATCAGGCTCACGCCGAAATGATGCGCGAGCGTGTGTCCCTGGTAGCCCGGAGTCTGCGAGCTTCAGGAACGTCCGAGCGACCGTGACCGGCGACGGCAGGAACGCCGGCTGTACCAGCGGCGGCCAGAGTCCGCTGCCGGTGATTGCGAACCACAGCACGAGCATCAACCCGAACGAAGCCAAGCCGAGCCACCGATCGCGCCGTGCGGTGCGTCGGGCGGGCGGCAAATCCTCGGTGACAGCTTCCGCGATCCGGGCCATTGCTACGCCAGCCTGTCCTCAGCGCACCCGGCTCTTCGGGATCCGAAGCACGCTCGTCGCGACGCGATCACGCCGCCGTTTCCTGGCGCTGCGCCTCGAGCGATTCCTCACGCAACAGGCGAACGATGATGCGCTTCGCCTCCGCGAACTCCGGCGTGGTCGCGATCAGCGGGTCCGCCTCGCGAGAAAACCCGCAGGCGAACGCCGCCTTGATTCGCCCGGGTCGGGCGCTCATCACGACGACGTGCGTCGCCAGGAACAGCGCTTCCTCGATGCTGTGCGTGATCCAGAGGATCGTCTTGCCGGTGCGTCGCCAGATGGCCCGGATCTCTTCCTGGAGAAGCTCGCGCGTCTGTTGATCGAGCGCCGCGAAAGGCTCGTCCATCAGCAGCACTTGAGGCTCGTTCGCCAGCGCGCGGGCGATGCCGACGCGTTGCTGCATGCCGCCGGAAAGCTCGTACGGATACCGGCTTGCGAATCCGGTAAGCCCCACCAGTTCGAGATAGCGCTCCGCCGATGCTCGCGCGTCGGCCGCGCTCTTCCCCAGTGCGCGCGGCCCAAAGGCGACGTTGTCGAGTACCGACATCCAGTTGAACAGGGCGCCTTGCTGGAAGACGACACCGCGTTCGCGACCCGGACCGGCGATCGTCTTGTCATCGAGGGTCGCGCGGCCGGTAGTCGGCGTCTCGAAGCCCGCCACGATGTTGAGCAGCGTGCTCTTGCCGCAGCCCGAGGGACCGACGATCGTGACAAAGTCGCCGGCACAAAGGGCGAGGTCGATCGGCTTCAGCGCATGAACGGCGTCTGCGCCGTTGCCAAAGCGCTTCGACACGTTCTCGACCGCGAGCTTGACCGCGCCCTGGCGCGATGCGCGGTCGACCGCGACCGGTTCAATGGTCATCGCCATCAAAAACGGGGTCAGGCTCGTCGGCTTACGGTGGCCTCGCGGCTACACCATCTTCGCGAGAAACGTCGAATCGACGTACGGCGCCCAACTCGGCGGGATCGCCGACAACTGGTCAGCGGACTTCAGGAATTCTGCCTGGGACTGCAACGTGCGCATCACGCCCGTGTTCTTGGCACCCGGCAGCCCCATCCACTTGTCGGTGGCAAGCTCCTTCGGCGGAATCGAATGGAACGTGTTGATGTACTCCATCGTCTTGTCGGGCGTCATCTGGAGATACGGAGACAGCACTTTCACCACTTCCTCCGGCTGCTTTTCGTACATCGTGCACAGGCGGTCATACTCCTTCAGATAAGCGAGCACGAGTTCCGGATGTTTCTGCTTGAATTCGTCGCGCACGACGATGCCGTCGAACACCAGCGTGCCGCTGGCTGCGAGATCTCCGGTCTTCAGCAGCAGCTTGCCGTTGTCGGCCAGCAAGTCACCCAGCACGGGGTGCCAGATGTAAGCCCCGTCGATGTCCTTGCGCTGCCACGTGGCCAGGATCGAGTCGGCCTTGATGTTGATGAGACTTACGTCCGACGCGGTGAGACCCACTGTCTTCAAGCCGGCGAGCATGGCGAAATGAACCGACGTGTTGAAGGGCATGCCGATCTTCTTGCCCTTCAGGTCCTTCAGCGCGTTGATGCCGGCATCCTTTCGCACCGCGAGACACTCGCTGTCCGTGATGTACTTCTCGACGTAGACCATCGACGTCTTGATGCCCTGCGCGAAGCCCACCACCATCGGCGACGAGCCCACGTTGCAGATGTCCATGCTGTTGCCCGCAATGGCCGCGATGACCTGCGCGCCGCTGCCGACGGTGGCGAAATCGGTCTTCACGCCGGAGCCGAACACCCGCGCGAACGAGCCGGACGCCTTGCCCAGCGTCTGCGGGTTGGCGGAGCCGAAATGTCCGAGCACCGCGGTCGCCTGCTGGGCGAATACGTTGGTGGAATGCAGGATCGAGCTTCCTGCAAATGTCGCGACCCCCATGTTGAGCATCAGCTTCAGCGAGTCCCGGCGTGAAAATGTCGAATTCATTTCGTTCCCCCGAGTGTTGATGAAATACAACCGTTGTGCTGACACGCGACGATGCTGCCGTCGGCGTTCGATCTGTTCAATACGTCACGTCGATCCGCGCGGCTCTGCCTTTCTCGGCTCGCACCTGCGCAACCGCATCTGACAGATCACGCAGGTAATCCTCGCGCGCCGGCGCGTGCAACATCGACAGCATCAAATGCATCGCGTGTGGCTCGCGCACGAGGCCAGGCAGCCAGCCGCGCGTGGCCATCACTTCGCCGACGCGCAGCATGTCGACCTCGCGCGATGTAAAGCACAGGATCGACAGGTCCGGTTCGCCAATGACGGTAAGACCGATCGCTTCGATGCCGCGCCGATATGCGCTGACCAGTTGCATGATCTGCTGTGCCGTGTCGACGTATCCCTGCTCCCCCATCGCCTGCAACGTGGACCATGCGCCGGCGACCGCGCCGCCGGGACGCGTTCCGACCAGCGTGGCCGTCGCGAATTTGCCGCCCGGCCAGTCTTCCATCTCGAACGGCTGGCATGCTCGCCCTGTCGGCCGTGCGGTAGAAGATCGTCGACGCCGGCTTCGGGCAGAAACCGAATTTGTGGAGGTCGGCGGAGATCGACGTCACACCCGGCACGGCGAAGTCGAACGCCGGCACCCGGTAACCCGCCTTGGCGACGAAGGGTGCGAGATAACCGCCGACGCACGCGTCGACGTGCAGCCAGAGCCCCCGCTCTCGCGCGAGTTCACCGAGTGCCGCGATCGGATCGATCGTGCCGTAGGAAAAACAGGGCGCCGAGCCGACCAGCATGATCGTCTCGGAATCGATCGCATGCGCCATCGCCGGCGACGTCGGCGCGATAGTTTCCGGAGACCGGAATGCGCCGCAATTCGAGATCCATCAGGCGCGCCGCCTTGGTGAAGGCAGGGTGCGCCGAATAGGGCAGCACGATGTTGCCGCGAGCGTCTCTTGCGCCGTGTCGCGGTACGGACGTAATCGCGGCACGCCTTGACCGCCCCGATGATGCTCTCCGAGCCTCCCGTCGTGAAAAAGCCTGCCGCATCGTCTGGCGCGTGGAAAAGCGAAAGACCCATGGCGACGACCTCGTCCTCCATCCGCTTGAGGCCATGGAATGCGCGCTTGCCGCCCAGCGCGTTCTCGGTGAAGAACTCCATGAACGCGTCGCGGCCGAGGGTGGCGACCTCATCGTTCGCCTTGAACACGTACAGCGGCACTCGCCCGCTGCGCCAGTCGATGTCGTCGGCGGACAGCGCCTTCATGCGCGCAAAGATCGCGTCGCGAGAAAGGCCAACGATTGGAAGCGTGGGTCGCATGCCTGGCGGGGAAAAATGCGTGGTCGAAATGCCGATCGATTATGTCTCAAATCCGAACGTGGCGGTGCGATTCCCCGCTGCGGCCGGAATCGATCGGGTCCCTGCGCGGGCGCGCCATCCGCGGCTCGATGGCGGGTTCAAACTATACTGTCGCCGGCTCTTTCCTCCATCGGCGATGCATGCCCGCCGTAACGATCCGCAGCATCGACCCGATTGTCGTAGCGCTTCCCCGCGACACTCCGTACCTGGGGCCGCTCGCGGCCGGCGAAGAGGTCAACCGCAGAGGTTACTTCGTCCGCAAAGGCAATCGCACGATCTACCCCACGGTCGATCGTTCGGTTCTGGTGCGCATGACCGCCAGCGACGGCACGATCGGCTGGGGCGAAACCTATGGCATCGTCGCGCCGGAAGCCGTCGTCGCGATCCTGCGCGACGTCATGATTCCGCTCGTGGAAGGACGAAGTCCCGATGATCCCGCCGCGATCTACCGCGATCTCTACGATCTCATGCGAGTGCGCGGCGGCTCCGGCGGGTTCTATGGCGATGCGCTGGCCGCGATCGACATCGCGCTGTGGGACGTGAAGGCGCGGCTGCCGGCGTTCCGTTGGCAGAGGCGCTCGGTGGCGCGCGCACGCGACGCATTCCTGCGTATGTGTCGGGGCTGCCGCGCGCCACGCTCGACGAGCGCGTGGCGCTGGCCCGCGAGTGGAGCGATCGCGGCTTCCATGGCGATCAAATACGCGGCCGTCGATGTCGGATGAAGGCGTTGTCGCCGAGATGCATGCGCTGCGTGCCGCACTTGGTCCATCGACGCGATCTCATGGTCGACCTGCATTGGAAATATACGGCCGACGACGCGATCGAGGTCGCCCGCGCGATGGCCGCGGCCAAGCCGTTCTTCATCGAAGCACCGTGCGCGCCGGAGGACATCGCCGGCCTCGCGCGCGTTGCGTCGTCGTCCGGGCTGCCGGTGGCCGCGGGCGAGGAATGGCGCAACGTCTACGAAGCGCAGTTGCGCCTCGAGCGCGCGCGGCTCGCCTACGTGCAACCGGAAATGGCGCACACCGGCGTGTCGCAGTTCATCGCCATTTCGCGTCTCGCCGCAGCAAGGCGGCGCTGGCGTCATACCGCACGCGACGATCGGCATGGGCATATTCATGGCCGCGAGCCTTCATGCATCCGCGACGCTGCCGCGTTGCCCGTACCACGAGTACCAGCATTCGGTGTTCGACGGCAACCTGCGTTTCGTCGAGACGACGATGCGGTGTGCCGCGGGCTTTTACGATCTCCCCGAGGGTCCCGGTCTCGGTGTCACGCCGCGTCCCGAGTTGTGGGACCACGTCGTGGCGATGTGAACGGCACTACTGCTTGACCGCACCCGACGTCATGCCGCTCACCAGGAACGGCTCGAGCAGCAGGAACAGCACGAACATCGGCAGCAGCGACACGACCCCGGCCGCCATCAGCGCCGGCCAGTCGACCAGGTATTCGCCGACGAACGACTGCAGGCCGACGGTGACCAGCCAGTTCTCGGGCTTGGTCACGAGCGTGCGCGCAAAGACGAACTCCGACCACGCGACGATCGCGAGGTAGATGCCGCAGGCCGCAAGGCCCGGGCGCGCGAGCGGCAAGCATGACGAGCCACAGCGCCTGCAGTCGCGTGCAGCCGTCGATCTTCGCCGCCTGCTCGAGCTCGCGCGGCAGCGTGTCGAAAAAGCCCTTCATCATCCACGTCGCGAAAGGCACGCCGACCGACACGTTGGCGATGACGAGCCCGACCAGGCTGTCGGTCAGGTGCAACGTCGTGAACATGACGAAGAACGGAATGACGATGAGGCTTCCCGGCAGCATCTTCGACAGCAGCAGCGTGGCACCGGCGACTCGCTGCGCCGGCGTGCGGAAGCGCGACAGGCTGTAGCCGGCGAGCGTCGCGATCGGCAAGACTGACCAGCGTCGACCCGGCGACGACGATCGCGCTGTTCATCATCCACGTCAGCACGGGTCGCCGGTGGAACACGTCCGAATACGCGCCGAGCGAGATCGCGTCGAGCGGCGGGACCAGCGGCGGCTGTCGCGACAGCACGAGGCTGGACGGCAGCAGCGACGTCACGAGCATCCAGTACACGGGAAACAGCACGATCGCCACCAGCAGCGAGCGCCAGGGCAAGAAATGCATAGCGATGCCACCGCGGCGTCATCGGGTGTCTTCGCGCAGCCAGCGAAATCCGATCAACACGACGAGCGCAGCGGTGGCCAGCATCAGAACGCCGATCGCCGCCGCCGTGCCGAACCGGAAGCTGCCGAACGCCTCACGGTAGACAAGGATGCCGAGCGTCTCGGTGGCGCCGGCCGGTCCGCCGCCGGTCGACGCGAAGATGATGTCGAACTCGCGAAACGTCCACAGCGCATTGAGCACCACGGCGAGCATCGCCGGCCGCGAATGCCGGGCCACGTCACGTGCAGGAACTGCTGCCAGGCGCTGGCGCCGTCGACGCGCGCCGCTTCGTACAGCGTCGACGGTATCGACTGCAACGCGGCGAGCATGCGTGATCGCGAAGAACGGGAAGCTCTTCCACACGGTCGGCAGGATCACCGGCGATCATCGCCGTGTCCGCATCGACGAACCAGGCGAGATCCGTCGACAACAAGCCGAGGCGCCGCAGGATCGAATTGACGACACCGAACGACGCATCGAACATCCACAGGAAGCTGATGCTGACGATGACGCCGGGCACCGCCCACGGCAGCAGCAGCAGGCTGCGCAGCCAGCGCCGCGCCGGGAATGCGCGGTGGAACAGCAGCGCGGCGACGAGCCCGAGCGCGAACGCCGGCAACAGCGTGCCGCCCGTATAGACCGCCGAGTGGACGAATGCGGTCCACGTCGCCGGGTTGACCAAGCACGCGCTCGAAGTTCGCGAGGCCGAGCGGCTGCGAAAGCAGCGTGGTGAGCTCGAGCGCCTTGCCGGGCCGCAGGCTCATCTGGCCGATCACCCATAGCGGCCAGGCGACCAGCAGCGCGACGGCACAGAACGCCGGCGCGAGGAGCCCATAGGCGAGCCAACGGTCCCGCGAGGGCAAGCGCGAGCGGCGCACCGCCGACTTCACGAAAGCAATCCGCGCGGCGACTTCAACCCGGCAACGCGCCGCGCTTCATTTCAATGGAAGCTCGCGTTCGAGTTCCCGCTGCAGGTCCGCGAGCACGCGTGCGGTCGGATCCTGCGTGGAGATCATTCGCATCGCGGATTTGGTCACCTGCGTCGCGAAATCGTTGTAGCCCGCGCGGACAGCCGGCACGGACGGGAAACAGGTTCTGCGCGCGCGCGGCCTCGTCGTTGATGACCTTGAGATGCGGATTCGCGGTGAGGTCGCCGCGGTCAGCGCATTCTTGCGCGGCGCGGGCGATCCGGTCAGTCCGTACGCGCGCTGCCATTCGGGACTCGCCGCCATTGCGATGAAGTTCCACGCCGCGTCCTTCTTCTTCGCGTCCGACTTGGCGGCGATATGCAGGCTGTTCGACGCACCGCCCGGCTCGACCGGGAACGGCAGTCCGGCCACCTTCAGCTGCGGCTTGACCTCCGCAGAGCGCCTTCTCGACAGCGCCCCACACCCAGGGGCCGTCGCGCAGGAACGCGGTCTTGCCGTCGATGAAGAGCTGGCGGCCGTCGCCGAATTCGTGCCCTTGGGCGCGTAGGCGACGGACTGCTCGCCAGTTGTCGATGGCCTTCACCACCGCCGGATCGGTGAAGTTGTACTTGCCGCCTTTCAGCCAGTCGGCGCCCGAGCCGATCACCCATGTCGCCATCTCGACGACCATGTTCGGATGCTCGGCCGTGATCGTGGACAGCCCGAAGAGCCCCTTGTCGGCAGCCGTGGTCGCCTTCATCGCGGCGAGCCACTCGTCCGGCGTCTTCGGCAACGCGACACCGGCGTCCTTCAAGCGCTTCTCGTTGTAGAACAGCATGCCGCCGTAGCCCATCAGCAGCACGCCCTGCGTCTTGCCCGCCCACTGCATGTCCGCCTGCAGCGGCGGCCAGTTGGCCGGAATGTCGGTGCCCTTCAGCCGGTCGTCGAGCGGCTCGAGCCAGCCCTGGTCGGCGAAGCTTGCGAAGTCGCGCGACGGCAGGTGCACGATGTCCGGCGGCGTGCCGGCGGCGAAGCGCACCGTCATCTGCTTGACGAATTGCGCGAACGGAATCTGCTGCATGTTGATCTTCACGTCCGGATACTTCTTCTCGTAGGCGGCGATCAGGTTCTTCCACCACGTCGAGACGCCGGGCTCCTCGGCTTGCCAGGTCGGAAAATCGAGCACCGTCTGCGCGGCCGCAGTGCCGAGCGTCGCGGCGGTCAACAGCAACGCCGCGCCGAGCGCGACGGTAAGGCGTGCGAATGATTGCATCGTTGTCTCCTTGCCTTGAGAAATTCAGCCGGCGCTTGCGGTGTCTCGCGGAAGCGGCATCAGGTCGTCGATATCGTGCGAGCAGCGCGGCAAGTTCAGCGAGATCGCCCGCATCGAAGCGCGGACCGGCGGCGCGCACGTGCGTGGCGGAGATGATGCCGCGGCGCCGCAGCACTTCCTTGGTCATCGCCATCCGGAACACCGCCTGGAAATTGAGCAGCGGCAGCATGCGGTTGAACAGCGAGCGCACGCCGTCGTGGTCGCCGGCCCGATGCCGTGCGAACTGGCGCACGTGCAGGTCCGTCAACTCGCACGCGGGCATCGTGCCACACGCGCCGCGTGCGAGCTCGTCGGTGATATAGCGACCGCCGGCGCCGCCGAACACGCCCGCCAATGCTCGGCACGCGGGCGGCCAGCAGCCGCGTGATCCGCTGGCCGCAGGGCAGCGTCTCTTCCTTGACGTAACGAATGCCGCCGAGCGGTACGGACGAATTGCGACGACGTCGTCCGGCGAGAGAGCGCACCCCGCCGGCGGGGGTGCATTCTGCAGGATGACGGGCAATCCCACCGCGGCGATTCGCGAGTAATAGTCGGCGATGGCCGCCTTGTCGCCCTGCATCGAAGCGGGCGCAACGGCCATCACGGCAGCCGCGCCGACCGATTTTCGCATGCGCCGCATGCATCGCCGCCGCGGGCCCATCGGCCGCGCTCGCGCCGACCACGAAAGGCACGCGCCCGGCAACGCAACGGGCGACGATTGCGACGAGATGCGCCCGCTCGTCCGGCGCCAGCGTCTCGAACTCGCTCGCCACGCCAGGAAAGACGAGGCCGTCGGCGCCGGCTGCGACGATGAAGTCGATCAGCCGCGCGAGATCGCGCTCGTCCACCGAGCCGTCCGCGCGAAAGGGCGTCGCCAGGATCGGATAGACGCCGGACAATGCAGCTACCATGTTTCGGGCATCCCGGTGTGCAGGAGCCAAATGCTACAGTAGGAAACAAGAACTCCGTAGTTGCCAGTCATTCGACCGATCCACTGCACGAGCCGCCAATGTCCAGTGACGCTCCGCCCCGCTACGACGGTCCGCGCGCCCTGGCCGAATCGCTTTCCGCGTTCGCGCGCATGAGCGCCACGGACGCGCAATGGAACCGCGAAGGATTGCGCGACGACTCCGAATATCGCGACCTCGGCCTCGCGGCCGCAACCGAGCGGCCGCATCGGCGTCAAGCACATCCGCGCGCTCAAGCCGATGCCGGCACCGACCGGCTGGCACTGGCACGACATGACGGCGCACTACGTGTTCGTGCTGCGCGGCTCGCTGACGTTCCGCTTCGCCGGCGTCGAAGGCGACGTGACGCTCGACGCCGGCGACGGCCTGTCGCAGCCGGCCGGCGTGCCGCACAACGTCATCGCGCGCTCGGACGACCTCGAGGTGATCGAAATCAACGAGCCCGCCGAGTACGGCACATGGAATCTGCCGGAACCGCCCGCGCCGTGGCGCTAGAGCGTTCGCCGCGCCTGCGCAGCGGCGCGCTCGTCGCCTGGCTCGGCAAGCGCGGCGGCGCGCTGGCGATCTTCGTGCTGCTGTTCGTGGTCTGGGAGGTGGCGGTTCGTGCTGACCGGCATCAAGGAGTACCTGCTGCCGCCGCCGTCGAAGGTCTGGACCGAATTCTGGAAACGGCACGAGATCGTCGCGGGCGGCGCATGGGTGACGACGCAGGAGATTCTCGCCGGCTATGCGCTCGCGGTCGTCGTCAGCATTCCGCTCGCGCTCGCGGTGGCGTACTCGCGCTTCATGGAACAGGCGGTATACCCGGTGATCGTGTTCCTGCAGATCGTCCCGAAGATCGCGATCGCGCCGCTGTTCATCATCTGGTTCGGCTTCGGCTTCACGCCGAAGCTGCTGCTCGTGTTCCTGCTGTCGTTCTTCCCGATCGTCGTGTCGAGCATCGCCGGGTTCAAGAGCGCGGACCGCGACGTGATGGACTTCGCGCGCACGACCGGCGCGGGCGCGACTGCGGCTGTTCGTGAAGATCAGCCTGCCGCAGGCGCTGCCGCACATCTTCACCGGCCTCAAGGTCGGCGCCGCGCTGGCGGCGACGGCCGCGGTCGTCGCCGAGTTCGTCGCGTCGGACAAGGGCCTGGGCTATCTGCTGCTGCAGTACAACGGCCAGCTCGACACGCCGATGGTGTTCGCGACGATCGTGATCCTGTCGCTGATCGGGCTGGCCGTTTACTATGCGGTCGAGATCATCGAGCGCATCGCCATCCCGTGGCACGTGTCGCAGCAGGCGACGGCCCGGGACGCGACACTCTAGTATTCGACGAGCATCCGGCCACGAGGCGCGGCAGCATTCCCCAGAAATGTCTTTTCGAAGGAGGAAACCATGAGAATCGCCCGCTTGCTCGCACTCTGCGCGGCGGCCATCGCGCTGTCCGCGTCGTCGTTGTCCGTCGCGCAGGACAAGGTCTCGCTGCGCCTCAACTGGTACCTGGGCGGCCTGCACGTGCCGTTCTACTACGGCAAGGACAAGGGCTATTACGCCGCCGAAGGCATCGACCTCACGATCAACGAAGGCCGCGGCTCGGCGAACACCGTGCAGGTCGTCGCCGCCGGCTCCGACACGTTCGGCCTCGCCGATTCGTCGTCGGTGATCCTGACCGCATCGAAGGGCGCCGACGTCAAGAGCGTGATGTCGCTCCTCAACACGACCGGCTTCTCGGTCGTCTCGCTGGCCGAGGCCGGCATCAAGACGCCGAAGGATCTCGAAGGCAAGAAGGTCGCGGTCACGCCGGGCGATCCGCTCGGCCAGCTGCTGCAGGCGGTCTGCAAGGCCAACAACGTCGACTGCAGCAAGATCAGCATGGTGCAGGTCGATCCGGCCGCCAAGGTCGTGACCGTGCTCGAGAAGAAGGCCGACGCGCTGCTCGGCGGCGCCGACGACCAGTACTTCCTCATCAAGTACAAGGGCGGCAACGCCGGCGGCGATGCGCTACGCCGATTTCGGCGCCAACATCGTCGGCATGACGATCCTGACGTCCGGCGACACGATCAAGAAGAACCCCGACCTCGTGAAGCGCTTCGTGCGCGCGACGGTCAAGTCGTGGGACGAGTCGAAGAAGAATCCGGGCGCCGCCGTCGACGCGGCGATGAAGGCCAAGCCCGACCTCAACCGGCAATCGACGCTCGACCAGCTGATGGTCGACATCGACCTCCTCGATTCGAAGAACTCGAAGGGCCGCATCGGCTGGGGCGCGCAGGCGGACTGGGACCAGACGCTCGCGATCCTCAAGAACTACCGCGACCTGCAAACCGACAAGACGTGGACGGCATTCCACACCAACGAGTTCGTGCCCTGAGAGAGACGCCCGCCGACGCGCGTCACGCCGATGGACGCCGGCGGTCGCGTGCCAGAAGCCGGTCGACGCGACGCCCGCATCGGCGGCGGCTCGATGCTGCCCCGTACGTCGACATCGAGCGGCGTCGCGAAGACGTACCGCCGCGGCGCTCGCGAGACCCATGCGCTCGAGCGCGTCGACCTGGCGATCCGCGAGGGCGAGTTCCTCGCGATCGTCGGGCCGTCGGGCTGCGGCAAGAGCACGCTGCTGCGCCTCGTCGCCGGCCTGCATGCTGCCGAGCACGGGCGAGGTGCGCGTCGACGGCAGCGATCGTCGACGGTCCGCAGACCGAACCTCGGCATCGTGTTCCAGAGCCCGGTGCTGCTCGACTGGCGCACCGCGCTCGACAACGTGCTGGTGCAGGTCGAGTTGCGCGGCGCTCGACCCGCGCGCGTATCGCGACCGTGCGCTGCGGCTGCTCGACCAGGTCGGGCTCAGGGATTTCGCCGATCGCTATCCGCACGAGCTGTCGGGCGGCATGCGCCAGCGCGTCGCGATCGCGCGCGCGCTGATCCACGACGCGCCGCTGCTGCTGATGGACGAGCCGTTCGGCGCGCTCGATGCGCTGACGCGCGAGCAGATGCGCCTCGACCTCGAGGCGCTGTGGCTCGCCGACGCGCAAGACCGTGCTGTTCATCACGCATTCGATCGACGAGGCGGTGCTGCTCGCCGACCGCGTCGTCGTGATGTCGCCGCGCCCGGGACGGATCGAGCGCATGATCGACGTCTCGCCTGCCGCGGCCGCGCGGCCTCGAGGCGCGCCGCGCGCCCGAGTTCGTTCGCGTCGCCGAGGAGATCACCGACATCTTTCTCGCGCGCGGCGTGCTGCACGGCGCCGCGCGCACCGGCTCAGAGGACTCATCGCCATGACTGCGTTCAAGCTGCAGGGCATCGTCGCCGCGCCGTTGCTGCCGATGCTGCCCGACTTTTCGATCGACTGGGATGTCGCTGCGCTCGTACATCGCGCTGGATCGCCGGCCAGAAGCCGACGGCGATCGCGATGAACATGGACGCGAGCGAAGGTCCGTCGCTCGAGCGCGACGAGCAGATCGAGGTGCTGCGCGTGTGCAAGGAGGTCATCGCCGGCGCGGTGCCGCTCGTGTCCGGGCTGATCGCCGGCTCGACCGCGGGCGCGGTGCGCTGGGGCAACGAGCTCGAGGCGCGCGGGCGCCGAGGCGCTGGCGGTGTTTCCGCCGTTCCCGACGTTCCTCGGCAATCCGGTGCCGGCGGAAATGATCTACGCGTATCACAAGGCGATCGCCGATGGCGTCGGCCTGCCGCTGATCGCGTTCCAGTTTCCCAAGGCGTTCGGTCCCGATTTTCCGCCCGAGACGCTCGAGCGGCTCGCGTCGATTCCGCAGATCATCGGCCTCAAGGAAGCATCGTTCGACACGCACGAAGACGGTGGAGACGATCGCCACCGCGCGCGCGCTGCCGCGCAAGCTCGGCATCATGACCGGCAGCGACACGTTCATCTGCGAGGCGATGGTGATGGGCTGCGACGGCGCGCTGATCGGCTTCGCCGGCACGGCGACCGCGCGAGCTGATCGACATGCAGCGCCGCGTGGCGCGCGAAGGACTTCGCGGGCGCGTTCGCGATCTGGGAACGCCTGGGACCGCTCGCCCGCTACGCTGGCGCAATCCGATCCGCGACTATCGCCCGCGAATGAAGGAAGTGCTCAAGCTGCAGGGACTGATCGCGCACGCGACCGTGCGGCCGCCGCAACTGGGCGTCGACGACGCCGAGCGCGCGGAACTGAAACGCCTGGCCGCCTTCGCAGGATTATTCGGAGGCCGGAAAGTCGACATCGCCGCGTGACGGCGCGTGATTCCTCCGGCGATTCCTCCGCCACGCCGCGCGACGGCCCGGCGCAGGCGAGCGCCAGTGTCAGACGAATCGCGAACGGGCGGCGCCGGTTGCCCGGCGCCGCCCGTGACCGGCTATTCGACGAACGTCAGCGAACCTTGCCTTCCTTCCATGCGGACAGGAGCTTTTCGTAGGGAATCGTCTCGCCCTTGGGTTTCTCGTTCGCGAGCTTCTTCCACGGGGCGCCCTTGTCACTCAGCCACTTGGCGGGATCGCTTTTCGCGTTGAGCTTCGGCGCGCAATGGGCCATTCCGGCCCGCTCGAGACGGCCCATGACCTGGTCCATCTCCTCCGCCAGGCTGTCCATCGCCTGCTGTGGCGTCTTCTCGGCCGTGACGGCGACGGCGACGTTCTTCCACCACAGTTGCGCGAGCTTCGGATAGTCGGGAACGTTCGTGCCGGTCGGCGTCCACGCAACGCGCGCAGGGCTTCGATAGAACTCGATCAATCCACCGTACTTGTCCGCATTCTTCGTGAAGTAGTCGGAGCGGATATCGCTGTCGCGGATGAACGTCAGGCCCACGATGGATTTCTTCAGCGACACGGTCTTGCTCGTCACGAACTGCGCGTAAAGCCAGGCGGCAGCGACCTTGTCGGGATCATGCTTGCTGAAGAACGTCCACGAGCCAACGTCCTGATAGCCGTTCTGCATGCCCTGCTTCCAGTACGGGCCGTTCGGGCCGGGCGCCATTCGCCACTTGGGCGTGCCGTCCGCGTTCACCACCGGAAGCCCGACCTTCGTCATGTCTGCGGTGAAAGCCGTGTACCAGAAAATCTGCTGCGCGATCTGGCCTTGTGCGGGTACCGGACCGGCTTCGCCGAAGGTCATGCCGGTTGCCTCCCTGGGTGCGTACTTTTTCATCCAGTCGACATACTTGGTCAGCGCATACACCGCGGCCGGGGAGTTGGTCGCGCCGCCGCGCGAGACCGAAGCGCCTACCGGCGTGCACTTGTCGGCCGCGACGCGAATGCCCCACTCGTCGACCGGCAGTCCATTCGGAATGCCGATGTCGGCGGTTCCCGCCATCGACAGCCACGCGTCGGTGAAGCGCCAACCGAGGGAGGGGTCCTTCTTGCCGTAGTCCATGTGCCCGTAAATCGGCTTGCCGTCGATCGTCTTGACGTCATTGGTGAAGAACTCGGCGATGTCCTCGTAGGCGCTCCAGTTGAGCGGCACGCCGAGATCGTAGCCGTACTTGGCCTTGAACTTGTCCTGCAGGTCCTTGCGCGCGAAGAGATCGGCGCGAAACCAGTAAAGGTTCGCGAACTGCTGATCGGGTAGCTGGTAGAGCTTCTTGTCGGGCGCGGTCGTGAAGCTGGTGCCGATGAAGTCCTTGAGGTCCAGGCCCGGATTCGTCCATTCCTTGCCGGCGCCGGTCATGTAGTCGGACAGCGGCATGATGACGCCGTAGCGGTAGTGCGTACCGATCAGGTCGGAGTCGGAAATCCAGCCGTCGTAGATCGACTTGCCCGACTGCATCGACGTCTGCAGCTTCTCGACCACATCGCCTTCCTGAATGATGTCGTGCTTGACCTTGATGCCGGTGATTTCCTCGAACGCCCTCGCAAGCGTCTTGGATTCATACTCGTGCGTCGTGATCGTTTCGGAGACCACCGAGATCTCCTTGACGCCCTTTGCCTGCAGCTTCTTCGCTGCGTCGATGAACCACTTCAGTTCGGCTTCCTGTTGCGGCTTGCCGAGCGTCGACGGCTGGAATTCGCCGTCGATCCACTTCTTGGCCTCTGCTTCTCCCGCCCACGCGGAATTGCCCCAGACGACGAGCGCCACCGCTGCCGCTATCGCAGTCAAACGCGGTTTCATGTTGGTCTCCTCTCGGTGCTTCCCGAATCGATTGGATCACGATCTGGCCCCGGGAAACGTCGGCCAGAAAAACCATCAACCCTTGCGCAGGATCAGCGCCACCAAAAGCATCGACGCGACGAAGCCTATCCAGACGGATGGCTCCTGCTCGAACCCGAACCAGGTGCCGATCTGTTCGCTCACCCCGACGAAGGCAAGATTGACGAAGGCAGCGATCAGCAGCCCGATGAAGAGGCGGTCGCCGCGGGTCGTGGCGATCGGCAGGAAGCCACGCCGCAGCACTGTCGGGGATTTTATCTCCCAGATCGTCATGCCGGCGAGCAGCACGAGGATGCAGGTAAAAAACACTGCGACAGGCAGCGTCCACACCATCCAGTCAAGCATGGAAGCCCGACCCGTTCATACGCGGCCCATGGCAAAGCCCTTGGCGATGTAGTGGCGGACGAACCAGATCACCACTGCGCCCGGAAGAATCGTCAGCACCCCGGCCGCGGCGAGCGTGCCCCAGTCCATGCCTGCCGCGGAAACGGTGCGCGTCATCGTGGCGACGATCGGCTTGGCGTTGACGCTCGTGAGGGTGCGCGCCATCAGCAATTCCACCCAACTGAACATGAAGCAGAAGAACGCGGTCACGCCGACGCCGGCTTTGATCAGCGGCAGGAAGATCGTCAGGAAAAACCGCGGGAACGAGTAGCCGTCGATGTAGGCGGTTTCGTCGATCTCGCGCGGCACTCCGCTCATGAAGCCTTCGAGGATCCAGACCGCGAGGGGAACGTTGAACACCAGGTGCGCGAGCGCCACCGCGATGTGGGTATCCATCAGACCCAGCGTCGTATAGAGCTGGAAGAACGGCAACAGGAAAATCGCCGGCGGTGTCATGCGGTTGGTCAGCAGCCAGAAGAACACGTGCTTGTCGCCGAGGAAGCGGTAGCGCGAGAACGCGTACGCGGCCGGAAGGGCGACGGCGATCGACATCGCGGTATTCATCGCCACGTAGATCATCGAGTTGATGTAGCCGGAATACCAGGACGCGTCATTGAAGATCGTCGCGTAATTCGCCAGCGTGAAACGCCGTGGCCATAGCGAGAATACGCCCAGGATCTCCTCGTTGGTCTTGAACGACATGTTCACCATCCAGTAGATCGGCAGGATCGCGAACACGAGGTAGGCGACCAGGAACGCCGATCGCACGTCGATGCGCGTCCTGGTACCCCGACTAGCCATTCGGTTGCGCCGTTGCGTCGACCGTGCCGATGCGCTGCATCCAGTTGTAGAGGACGAAACACAGCAGCAGGATGATCAGGAAATAGATCAGCGAAAAAGCCGCCGCCGGACCCACGTCGAACTGCCCGACGGCTTTTTGCGTGAGGTACTGTGACAGGAACGTCGTGGAATTGCCCGGGCCGCCGCCGGTCAGCACGAACGGTTCGGTGTAGATCATGAAACTGTCCATGAAGCGCAGCAGCACGGCGATCATCAGCACGCCGCGCAGCTTCGGCAACTGGATGTAGCGGAATACGGCGAAGCGGGAGGCGCCGTCGATTTGCGCGGCCTGGTAGTACGCGTCCGGGATCGCGCGGAGACCGGCGTAGCAGAGCAGCGCGACCAGCGACGTCCAGTGCCACACGTCCATCAGGAGCACGGTCAGCCAGGCGTCACCGGCGCTGCCGGTGTAGTTGTAGTCGATCCCGAGCCGTGCCAGCGCGGCGCCGAATAGCCCGATGTCGGTGCGTCCAAAGATCTGCCAGATGGTGCCGACGACGTTCCACGGTATCAGCAGGGACATCGCGAGCAGCACCAGCACCGCCGAAGCCTTCCAGCCGCTGGCCGGCATCGACAGCGCCAGCGCAATCCCCAGCGGGACTTCGACCAGCAGCACCGCCAGCGAAAAAGTGATCTGGCGCAGCAGCGCCTCGTGCAGTTCGGCGTCGCGCATGACCATCTTGAACCACTCGGTGCCGACGAACACGCGGCGGTCCGGCGAGATGATGTCCTGTACGGAGTAATTCACGACGGTCATCAGCGGCAGGATGGCCGAGAATGCAACGCACACGACGACCGGAAGGATCAGCAGCCATGCCTTTTGATTGAGCGGTTTCACGCGAGCAACCTGTCATCCTTGTAGAAGCACGTATGCGGCCCGATCAGCGCCAGCCATATCGTGTCGCCCGCAACCGGCACCTGCTCGCCGGAAGAAACGCGCGCGCGCACGACGCGGCCGCCGATCGCGCCCGTGATCATCCAGTACGTACCGATGTCCTGGACTTTCACGACCTGCGCCGCCATCGCGCCCGGGTGCGAAGACTCGCAGAGCGACAGGTATTCCGGACGTATGCCCAGCGTCACGCGCCCGGCCTGCGACAGCGCTGCAATGCGGTCCGGCGGAACGCGCAGCGTCACGTCGTCGATGCGCAGCCGATCGCCCACCATTTCCGCCTCGAGGAAATTCATGCCCGGCGACCCGATGAAGTGTCCCACGAACGTGTGCTGCGGGCGCTCGAAAAGCTGATCGGCCGTGCCGGTCTGCACTGCGCGGCCCTGCGTCATCACGATCACCTGGTCGGCGAACGTCAGCGCCTCCACCTGGTCGTGCGTCACGTAGATAAGCGTCAGCTCGAGCTCGCGATGAATCTGCTTCAACTTGCGGCGCAGCTGCCACTTGAGATGCGGATCGATCACCGTCAGCGGCTCGTCGAACAGCACGGCCGATACGTCGCTGCGCACGAGACCCCGGCCGAGCGAGATCTTCTGCTTCACGTCGGCGCTGAGCCCGGCGGCGCGCTGACCGAGCTGGCCGGTCAGTTCCAGCATTTCGGCGACCACCCCAACCCGCTGTTTGATCCTGTCCTCGGCCATTCGTCGGTTGCGCAGCGGGAAGGCGAGGTTGTCGAACACGGTCATCGTGTCGTAGATGACCGGGAACTGGAAGACTTGCGCGATGTTGCGCTGTTGCGGCGTCCGCCTCGTGACATCCCGGCCGTCGAAGCTCACGGTGCCCTGCGACGGAGCGACCAGTCCGGAAACGATGTTGAGCATCGTCGTCTTGCCACACCCCGAAGGGCCGAGCAGCGCATAGGCTCCGCCGTCTTCGAACGTCATCGTGAGCGGCAGCAGCGCGTAATCCGCGTCGCCCGCCGGGGACGGCTTGTAGGAATGCGCAAGGTCGAGCTCGATGAGCGCCATTTCAGTGCGCGCGCTCCACGCGGCCCGGGTGTTCCGGCGCAAGCACGAGCTCGCCGCGTGCGTCGAACAGATACGCATGCGCGGGTTGCAGGTAGAGCTTGACCGGCGTGCCGAGCTCGAAGCGGTGCACGCCCGTGAGCTGGGCGACAAGGGGAGCAATGGACGTCGTCGCATGGAGGAACGTGTCCGAGCCGGATATTTCGGCGAGCTGCACCTCGCCCTGGATTGCGACGTCTCCCGGGCGCGAGTGGACGCGCAGCGCGCTGGCGCGTACGCCTATCGTGAGGTTCGGTCCGGCACCATCGGGCATCCGGAGGGGAAGATGCAATCCATCGCGGAACGTGACACCTCCGGGCGCGGCGCGCGCTTCGACGAGATTCATCGGCGGATCGTTGAATGCGCGCGCCACGCGGATCGACTTGGGATGATGGAATACGTCCGCAGTGCGCCCGTATTGCAACAGTTCGCCGGCGTCGAGCACGGCGGTGTGCCCGCCCAGAAGAAGGGCCTCGGTCGGTTCCGTCGTCGCATAGACGACGGTCGAGTCGCTGGTTGCGAAAAGCTGGGCCAGTTCCTCGCGCAGTTCCTCGCGCAGCTTGTAATCGAGATTGACCAGCGGCTCGTCGAGAAGCGTGAGCGGGGCCGATTTGGCAAGCGCCCGGGCGAGCGCGACGCGTTGCTGCTGCCCGCCGGAGAGCTCCGCCGGCAGGCGATCGAGGTAAGCGCCGATATGCAGCTTGCGAGCCAGTTCGGCGACGCGCGCATCGACGTTCGATTCGCCGCGAAGCGCAAGCGGTGACGCGATGTTGTCGAACACGCTCATCGACGGATAGTTGATGAACTGCTGATAGACCATCGCGACATTGCGCCTTCGCACTGGAACGCCGGTGACGTCCACGCCGTCCATCGAGACACGGCCGCTCGTGGGTGCGTCGAGACCTGCCATGATGCGCATCAGCGACGTCTTGCCCGCCTGAGTAGCGCCCAGCAGCACCGTGAGCCCTCCGGGCTCGAGGCGCAGGCTCATCGGGTACAGATAGGTGGCGGCGCCGACCCGCAAGCCGATGTCGGCAAGCTCGAGCCCCATGGCAAGCTGGACCGCGTTCAGCCTGAGAGCGCCGGTCAGGCTTCCCGTGCCGCGAACAGGTTCTTCCGGACGATCGCGTGGATGCCCCAGTTGCCATCCACGCACACGTGATCGGCCATTTTGCTTCCTCCCTGGTGAAGAAATTCGAATGCCCGGATTGCGAGCAGCGCCGTCAGGACGTTTGCGCAGCCAGCCACGCGACGTCGACGGACCACGCGACGCATCCTACGCGCGGCCCCGACGTCGAACAAGGGATTGCGGGAAAGCTCCGAAGATTGCGGGCCCGGCCCCGCGACGACGTGTCTGGCGTGATTCGCTTACGATCGACTGCCGTGCGCCAGCGCCTCAATCGGCCGCGATCGGAGCCTTTACGCTGGCGACCCAGCGCGCGGTCAGCTTCTCCTGCACGGCGTTCTGCCGCAGGCGCGCATCGAGCGCCGGGAAATCGACTTCGTCGAGCAGCTGGTCCTGGTTGAAGCACGAGAACACGTAGCTCGTCTTGCCCGTTTGCCGGATCGCGGTGCGGCTGCAGGCACTGCGCGCAGATCTCCTTCATCATGCACTGCATCGGCGAGTTGATCGAGCCGAGCGCTCGATGCCGCGGCGACAGGTACGGCGCGAGCACGTTATGGCGCGCCGATGCCACGGCCGCCATCATCCTGTCCGAGCCGATCGCGATGATCCGGTCGCAATCGCGGAAGCGCGATCGCCTGCTCGCCCAGCCGTCCGCTCGCGTACGCGCGCATCGCCTCGACGATGTTGCCGACGAACGCGCGATCCTGCGGCCGCGTCGGCGCGAATCCCGGCCCTTCGTCGCAGCACCAGACGACGGCATCGGCCGCGGCTTCGATCTCGCTCGACCTTGTAGCGATCGACCATCCGCCGGTAGCCGGCGAAGTAGAGCACCTTCGATCCCGCATCGCGATACGCGCGCGCGATCGAGAACAGCACGGCGTTGCCCAGTCCTCCGCCGACGAGCACCACCGTCTTGTCGCGCTCGATTTCAGTCGGCGTTCCGGTCGGCCCCATCAGGACGACCGGCTCGCCGGGCGAAAGCCGCGTGCAAAGATCGGACGATCCGCCCATTTCGAGCACGATCACCGACACGAGGCCGCGCTCGCGATCGACCCACGCGCCGGTCAGCGCCAGTCCTTCCATCGCGAGCCGGGTGCCTTGCGTGCGCGGCGCCAGCGACTCGAAGTTCTGCAACCGGTAGAACTGGCCCGGCCGGAAACGCCGCGCAGCGGCCGGCGCGTGCACGACCACTTCGACGATCGTCGGCGTCAGGCGCACGACGCGCTCGACCGTCGCGCGCCATCCGTCGTCGAGCGCTGCGAAGAACTCGGCGTCGGAGCGCGAATCCGCGGCGCGACACGCGTGCGAGCATCCGCGAGACGATCGGATAGCCCTGCTTCGCGCTCGCCATCGCCTTGACGACGTTGCCGAAGAACGACGGATGCAGGTCGCCGAAGAAGCTGACCGCGCGCCCGTCGTCGCGAAGGCTCGTCAGCACGGCGGGGCGTGCCGGCTTCGCAAGGCCGCGCAGCGGCGTACGCGATGGCCCCGTCCTCGTCGCGCAAGCTCGAAATACTTGCCGTCGAGGTGGAAGTGCGCCGCATCCTCGCGCGCGAGCACCGTGTTGGGCTGCGTTCCGGCGGCGATCAGGATCGTTCGCGCCGGAAGCAGCGTGCGCCGTGCTTCCAGCCACTCGCCGTCCGCGCCGCTGCTGGTGCAACGGAGACCGTCAGCCCGATCGCGTGTCCCGCTTCGTCGACTTCGATGGCGAGCGGCGTCAAGCCTTCGGCGAAGCGGATGCCCTCCTCCAGCGCCTTCTCGACTTCCTCGTGATTGAGCGTGTACGACGGGCTGTCGATCAGCCGCTTGCGATAGGCGATCGTCGCGCCGCCCCACGATTGCAGCAACTCGGCGATCGCCGGCGTCGCGCTTCTCGCGCAGCCGCGCGCGCACGCTCGACGCGAATCGCGCGCGCATGCGACAGGAATTCCTCGGCGATCAGGAACTCGTGATCGGTCCACGCGCCCTCGACCGCAGCGCGGCCCTGCGCCTGCACCAGCGCCTCGTAGCGCGCGAGGAACTTCTCGACCTGCACCGGATAGTAGGCAAGCGCCTCGGTCGCCGTATCGATGGCGGTCAGTCCGCCGCCGATGACGACGACGGGCAACCGCACCTGCATGTTCGCGATCGAATCGTCCTTGGCCGCGCCGGTGAGCTGCAGCGCCATCAGGAAATCGGACGCGGTGCGCACGCCGTGCGCAAGGCCGTGCGGCAGATCGAGCACCGTCGGGCGGCCGGCGCCGGCGGCCAGCGCGACATGATCGAAGCCGAGCGCGAACGCGTCCGTCGACGTCGAGCGTGCCGCCGAAGCGCACGCCGCCGTAGAGCGCGTAGTTCGCGCGCCGCTCGAGCAGGAGCCGGATCACCTTGAGGAAATTCTTGTCCCAGCGAACGGTGATGCCGTACTCGGCCACGCCGCCGAAGCCCGCCATCACGCGATCGTCGAGCGGTTCGGTCAACGATGCGACGTCGCGGATCGGCGCGAACGGCACGCGCTCGCCGGTGACCGTCATGCCCGACAGCGCAGGATCGAGCGGCTCGATCTTGAGGCCGTCGATCGCGACGACCGTGTGGCCGTCGTTCAGCAGGTGATGCGCCAGCGTGAAGCCCGCCGGTCCCTGCCCGACGACGAGCACGCGCTTGCCGCGTCGGGGGCAGCGGCTTCGGGCGGCGCAGGTTGAGCGGATTCCAGCGCGTCAGCAGCGAATAGATCTCGAATCCCCACGGCAGCGCCAGCACGTCCTTCAGGACGCGCGTCTCCGATTGCGGAATGTCGACCGGATCCTGCTTCTGGTAGATGCACGACTTCATGCAGTCGTTGCAGATCCGGTGCCCGGTCGCCGCCGCCATCGGGTTGTCGACGCAGATCATCGCCAGCGCGCCGACCGGCCAGCCTTCCGCGCGCAGCTTGTGGAACTCGGAGATCCGCTCCTCCAGCGGGCAGCCGGCGAGCGTCACGCCGAACGCGCGATTTCTTGAACGGATTCTCGCCGCCGCGTCGCGCGGCTTCTTCTCGAGCAAGCCCGCGCGCGCACGAATCCTTGCCCTGCTCGTGGCACCAGATGCAGTAGTGCGCCTGATCGAGCGCGCCGACGAGATCGGTGCCCGGGTCGGTCAGCGCGAAGCCGTCGCGCCGGCGCAGTCCATGCGACGCGGCGATCTGCAGCGCCTCGACGTCGTTCAGCGCGACGTTCTCGACGGGAACGAGGCGCATACAGGTCGAGCTTGCGCGGCGCGCGGAACAGCACGCCGCCGCCGATGCGCGGCCTTGCCGGCCGGCGTGTGCGAAGCCCACGCCGCGTAGCGCTGCGCGAGCGTCGAGCGCCGCGGCATTGGCCGCCTCGTCGCTGCTGCCAGCGCGTGACGGCCTGCGCGAACGCGAGCTCGAACGCCTGCACGCCGTCGGTCGTCCCGATCAACGCGTCGATGCCGGCGCGCAGCGCGGTCGCCGTCGAACGTCGCGGCGACGTCGGCCTTGTGCGCATTCATCGCCTTGCGCTGCACGAACTGACGCTTGACGGCGTAGAGCGGCGCGAGCTCGTGATGCCGCGCTTCGAGCGCCTGCACGTCCGCCTCGATGCCGAACAGCGCGGCGACGAAATCCTCGACATGCGGCGCCACGTCGATCAGCAGCGCCGACTCGTCCTTCGCGCGCCGAGCGCGTCCGGGCGCGTCGCGCGCGGCCGCAAGCCGTTCGGCAAGCGCCGCGTCGGCCGCGCGCGAGCTCGGCGACGAACCGGTCGTCGATGCGCGCCGCGCCGTCGACCGAGTAGAGGTCCGCGAACGTGAGGCCGTAGGCGAGAGTCGAGCATTGGCGAGCGTTGCGCGACCGCGATGTCGTTGAACATGGAGGACGGCGTCGGGCAAATCCGTGCATTTTACCGGTCCGGTATCGGCTGACGACAGGCGCTCCGTCGGCATATCGTTATCGCTTGCGAGCCGACATGCGTCCGCCCGCGTCGCTGCAGGGCGAACGCGCGATCGCGATTTGCTACCATCGCGCGAATCGCGCCGACTGACGTGGGTCGCGGCCGGCGACCCGACGCGGCCAACCGACGGGAGCCCGAATGCACCGCTTTGTCGCCCTCGCTGCTGGCCGCCCTGCTCGCCGCGTGCGACTTCGACGCCGGGGCTGTTCGCACAGACGATCAAGCTCGGCGAGATCAACAGTACAAGGAGTTCCCGGCGTTCCTCGAGCCCTACCGCAAGGGCATGGAGCTCGCGGCCGAAGAAGTCAACGCGGCGGGCGGCGTGCTCGGCCGCAAGATCGAGATCATTTCGCGCGACGACAACGGCGCGCCGGGCGATGCCGTGCGCGTCGCCGAGGAGCTGCTGACGCGCGAAAAGGTGACGCTGCTGATGGGCACGTTCGCGTCGAACGTCGGCCTTGCCGTCGCCGACCTCGCGAAGCGGCGGCAAGGTCCTGTTCATCGCCGCCGAGCCGCTCACCGACAAGATCGTCTGGGAAAGCGGCAACAAGTACACGTTCCGGCTGCGCGCATCGACGTACATGCAGACGGCGATGCTCGTGCCGGACGCCGTCAAGGCTCGGCAAGAAGCGCTGGGCGATCGTCTATCCGAACTACGAATACGGCCAGGCGGCGACGGCGGCGTTCAAGCAGCAGATGCAGGCGCAGCAGGGCGCGGGCCTCGAATTCGTCGAGCAGGCCGTGCCGCTCGGCAAGATCGAGCCCGGCGCCGTCGTGCAGGCGCTGATCGACGCGCAAGCCCGACGCGATCTTCTCGTCGCTGTTCGGCCCCGATCTCGCGCGCTTCGTGCGCGAAGGGCGAGCTGCGCGGCCTCTTCAAGGATCGCCCGGTGTTCAACCTGCTGGGCGGCGAGCCCGAGTACCTCGATCCGCTGAAGGACGAAGCGCCGGTCGGCTGGTACGTCACCGGCTATCCGTGGTACGCGATCGACACGCCGGAGCACAAGCGATTCCGCGATGCGTACCAGAAGAAATTCAACGACTATCCGCGGCTCGGCTCGGTCGTCGGCTACAGCGCCGTCAAGTCGGCCGCCGCCGCGCTCGCAAGGCGGGCTCGACCGACACGGAGAAGCTCGTCGCCGCGATGCAGGATCTGCGCGTCGACACGCCGTTCGGCACGGTCACGTATCCGCGCGATCGACCACCAGTCGACGATGGGCGCGTACGTCGGCCGCACCGCGGTCCGCGACGGCAAGGGCGTGATGGTCGACTGGCGCTACGCGGACGGCAAGGACTACCTGCCGCCCGACGACGTCGTGCGCCGGCTGCGCCCGGCCGACTGATGAAGCCGCGGACCGGCGCAAGCAACGGCCGCAGCGACCACGATCGCAGTAGTTCGCCCTAGCGCTGGCGCGTGCCGCTCGCGTCCTTCGCAGTCCAGCTGCTGAACGGCCTGGCGTCCGCCTCGTCGCTGTTCCTGGTCGCCGCCGGCCTGACGCTGATCTTCGGCGTCACGCGCATCGTCAACTTCGCGCACGGCTCGCTGTACATGCTGGGCGCGTACGTCGCGTATTCGGCCGGCACGGCGCTCGGCGCGTTCGACGAGGCGCGCGCTCGGGTTCTGGTGGGCGGCGCTCGTCGCCGCTGTCGCGGTCGCGCGTGCTCGGCGCGCTGATCGAGGCGCTGCTGCTGAAGCGCCTCTACGCCGCGCCGGAGCTGCTGCAACTGACGGCGACGTTCGGCGTCGTGCTGATCGTCCGCGACGCGGCGCTCGCGATCTGGGGCGCCCGAGGACCGCCTCGGGCCGCGCGTCGCCGGGCTCGACGGCGCCGTGCATCGGCTCGGGCCGCGCGATCCCGGAATACGACCTGTTCCTGCTCGTCGTCGGACCGGTGGTGCTCGTCGCGCTGACGCTGCTGCTGCGACGAACGCGCTTCGGCCTGCTCGTCCGCGCGGCGTCGGAGAACCGCGTCCTCGCGGGCGCGCTCGGCATCGACCAGGCGAAGCTCTTCACCGCGGTGTTCGCGCTCGGCGCGTTCCTCGCGGGTCTGGCCGGCGCGCTGCACGCTGCCGCGCGAGCCCGCCAACCTCGGCATGGACCTCGCGGTGATCGCCGACGCGTTCGTCGTCACCGTGCTCGGCGGCCTGGGCTCGATCCCCGGCGCGTTCGTCGCCGCGCTCATCATCGGCGTGACCAAGGCGCTGTGCATCGCCGCGGGCGACGTCGAGATCGCCGGCGTCACGATCGCGATGCCGAAGCTCACGCTGGTCATCGAATTCATCGTCATGGCGCTCGTGCTGCTCGTTCGGCCCATCGGGCCTGTTCGGCACGCCGGCGACCGTTCCGGCGACGACGTCCATCACCGGTCGAGCGCGCGCTGATCGCGCGGCCGGCGCGGCGCCATGCGCATCGCCGCGGCAGTCGTCATCGCAGCTGGCCGCGCTGCTGCCGCTGGCGGGCGACGAATACGCGCTGGTGCTGGCGACCGACATCCTGATCGCGGCGCTGTTCGCCGCGAGCCTGCGCCTCATTACCGGCACCGGCGGCATCGACGTCGTTCGGCCACGCCGCGTATTTCGGCATCGGCGCGTACGCGAGCGCGCTCGCGGCGACGCACGGTTATCCGTTCCTCGCAGCGCTTGCGCTCGCGCCGGTCGCGGCGACGCGTCGCGGCGCTGGCATTCGGCGCGCTCTGCGTGCGGCTGTCGGGCATCTACCTCGCGATGCTGACGCTCGCGTTCGCGCAGATCGTCTGGTCGATCGCGTTGCAGTGGGACGCCGTCACCGGCGGCTCGAACGGCATCATCGGCGTCTGGCCGCCGGATTGGCTCGCCGACCGGCTGCACTACTACGCTGTTCGTGCTCGTGATCGTCGTCGATCGGCGCTGGTGGCGCTCGTCGTCATCGCGTTCACGCCGTTCGGCTATGCGCTGCGCGGCAGCCGCGATTCGCCGCTGCGCGCGGCCGCATCGGCATCGACGTGCGCGCGCGGCGCATCAAGGCGCTCGCGATCGCCGGCGGCTTCGCCGGGCATGGCCGGCGGCCTGTTCGCGTACTCGAAAGGCGGCACTTCGCCGGAGGCGCTCGCGATACCGCGCTCGGTCGACGCGCTGGTGATGATGCTGCTCGGCGGGCTGAACGCGCTGTTCGGCCCGCTGCTCGGCGCCGCGGCGTTCACATGGCTGCAGGACGCGCTGGCGCGCGCCACCGAGTACTGGCGCACCGGCGTCGGCGTCGTCATCCTGCTGATCGTGAGCGTTTTCCCCTACGGCATCGGCGGCATCTTCGCCGCCTGGTGGCCTCGCCTTCGCCGCCATGCGAACGCATCCCGCAATCGCCTTGGTCGCGAGCGCCCATGAGCGCGCCACCGCTGCTGGTCGTCGATGCGCTCTCGAAGTCCGTTCGGCGGCGTGCACGCCGTGCGCGACGTCTCGTTCGCCGTGGCGCCCGGCGAAGTCGTCGCGATGATCGGGCCGAACGGCGCCGGCAAGACGACGTGCTTCAACCTGATCCACGGCGAGCTCGCGCCCGACCGCGGCGACGTCCGCTTCGACGGGCGCACGCATCGTCGGGCGACCGACGCACGCGATCGCCGCCGCGGCGTCGGCCGCACGTTCCAGGTCGCGGCGACGTTCGCGTCGATGACGGTGCGCGAAAGCGTCGCGCTGGCGCTCGCCGCGCACGACGGTCGCGACGGCGCCGCCGGGCTCTCCGATGCTCGATGCCAGCGTCGCGCGCGCATCGACGCGCTGCTCGCGCGCTTGCGCATCGACGACCTCGCCGACGCGCACTGCGCGGCGCTCGCCTACGGCGACGCCAAGCGGCTCGAGCTTGCGCTGGCGCTCGCCGGCGCGCCGCGGCTGCTGCTGATGGACGAGCCGACGGCCGGCATGACGCCGCGCTCGCGGCGCGACCTGATGCAGCTCGCCACCGGGCTCGCCGAACGCGACGACGTGGCGGTGCTCTTCACCGAGCACGACATGGACATCGTGTTCGGATTCGCCGACCGCGTGCTCGTGCTCGATCGCGGCGCGCTCATCGCGTCCGGGCACGCCGGCGGAGATCGGGCCGACGCGCGCGTGCAGGCGGTCTATCTCGGCGTCGACGAGCCGGCGCCATCACGCGTTTCTGAGTAGTGCAGCACAGTCGTGTGAGCGGCTCGCCGCTGCGATCGATCAACTCATGGTGACGGTTCCCCGGCGACGCGCACGAGCGCGCCGAGCGCAATGGCATAGCCCTGCACGCCGAAGCCGACGATGATGCCGCGCGCCGCCGGCGAGATGTACGAGTGATGGCGGAATTGCTCGCGCGCGTGGACGTTCGAAATGTGCAGCTCGATCACCGTGGCACTCGCCCCCTTGATCGCATCGTGCAATGCGACCGAGGTGTGCGTGAAGGCACCGGGATTGAGCACGACGCCGATCAGGTTCCCGGCCGCGATGTCGCGTCCCGCTTCCTGGATCCAGTCGATCAGCTGTCCCTCGTGGTTCGACTGCCGGCACTCGACGGCGATGCCGAGCTTCTCGCCTTCGTCGCGGCACAGCCGCTCGACGTCGGCGAGCGTCTCCGCGCCGTAGACCGCGGGCTCGCGGGTACCGAGCAGATTGAGATTCGGGCCGTTCAAAACGAGAATCTTTTTCATGGCGTCAGTAGCGGATGCGGGAAACGGCGCGCAAGCACCTCCGGCGTCGTCGTCGTGAAACCGAAGAACTCGAGGTACGCGGGAATCATCTCGTACAGCATGTCGGTGCCGACCTGCACCGGGCAGCCCTTGTCCATCGCCGCGCGCAGGAACGGCGTGTACTCCTGCTTCATCACGACCTCGCCGACGAACGTGCCCGGCGCGATCCTCGCGACGTCGAGCGGCAGCGGATCGGCTTCGTTCATCCCGAGCGGCGTCGCGTTGACGACGACATCGTAGCCGGCCGGGTCGTTGGAGCCGGTGCGCACGTCGAGATGCGGATAATGCTCGCGCAGCCGCCTGCCGAGCGCGTCGGCCGCCTCGGCGCGCGCGTCGAACAGTCCGATCGCCGAAACGCCTGCCGCGGCGAGCGACGCCGCGATGGCGGAGCCGACGCCGCCCGCATCCGACGACCAGCGCGCGCGCCCCCGCGAGCGCCTTGCCCTTGCGCTCGACGCCGCGCACGAAACCGGCGCCGTCGAACATGTCGCCGAGCAGCGAGCCGTCAGGCCGCTTCAGGATCGCGTTGCACGAGCCGGCGATCTTCACCGTCGGCGTGACCTCGTCCAGCATCGCGACCGTCGTCACCTTGTGCGGCATCGTCACCAGCGCGCCGCGGATGTTGGTCAGCTGGAACAGCGGCCGCAGGAACGGCGGCGTAGTCCTCCGCCTGGACCCCCATCGGGCACGACGACGGCATCGATTCCCGCCTGCTCGAAATACGGGTTATAGATCATCGGCGCCTTGAACGCCTCAGTCGGATAGCCGAGGTGCGCAATCAAGGTCGTCTTGCCGTTGATCATTGCAGCGCTCCGTTTCCCGCAGCCGATGCGCGGCGTTCGCGCCATCATCTGCCCGTCTTGCGAATGATCTACCATTCGCTGGATTACGTATATCCCGCCGCACGCCGCGGATTATCGCCGCGCCGCTCGCTGTGCCGCTCGAGCGACCGCCGATCCGCCAGGAGCATTCGATGCGCCCCGAGTTCAATTACGAGCCGCTCACGCCGACCGCATTCCTGCATCGATCGGCGCGCGTCTTCCCCGACCGCATCGGCGTCGTCGACGGCGACATCAGCTTCACGCTACGGCGAATTCCTCGACCGTTGCCTGCGCTTCGCCGGCGCGCTGCGCGAGCTCGGCGTGCAACCGGGCGATCGTGTCGCGGTCCTCGCCGGCAATTCGCACGTGCTGCTCGCCGCGCATTACGCCGTGCCTTTCGCGGGCGCCGTGCTGGTGGCGCTCAATACGCGGATCACCCCGGCCGACATCGCGTTCATCGTGGGCCACGCCGGCGCTTCGGTGCTGATCTACGATCCGATCTTCGCCGACGCCGCGACGCAGGCGGCGTGCCAAGTCGGCGCGGCGCTCGAGCTCGTGCGCGCCGGCGGCAGCGACGATCGAACTCGAGCCGTTGATCGCCGACGGCCAGCCGTCTGCTGCACGCCGTCGCCGGACGAGCGCTCGCTGCTCGCGATCAATTACACGAGCGGCACGACGGCGCAGCCGAAGGGCGTCATGTACCACCATCGCGGCGCGTACCTGCAGGCGCTCGCGATGGCGCTGCACATGGGGCTCACCGGCGACTCGGTCTACCTGTGGACGCTGCCGATGTTCCATTGCAACGGCTGGTGCTTCCCGTGGGCGGTCACCGCGACCGGCGGCGTGCATCTGTGCCTGCCCAAGCTCGAGGCCGGCGCGATCTGGCGCCATCTGCGCGAATCCGGCGTCACGCATTTCTGCGCGGCGCCGACCGTGCTCACGATGACGGCCTGGGATCCCGGGCGCGCGCAAGCTGCCGCGGCCCGTGCGCGTCGCGACCGGCGGTGCGCCGCCCACGCCCGCGCTGCTCGAGCGGCTCGCCGAGCTCGGCATGGACATCACGCATCTCTATGGACTCACCGAGACGTACGGGCCATCGGTCATCTGCGATTGGCGCAGCGAATGGAACGGGCTGCCGATCGCGGAGCAGGCGCGGCTCAAGGCGCGGCAGGGGGTCGAGAACGTCATCGGCGAGCCTGTCCGCGTCGTGGACGAGCGGCGCCGATGTCCCGCGCGACGCGCAGACGATGGGCGAGATCGCGATCCGCGGCAACAACGTGATGCTCGGCTACTACCGCGATCCGGAAACGACGCGGAAGAGCTGTCCCGACGGCTGGTTCCGCACCGGCGACCTCGGCGTCATGCACGCCGACGGCTACGTCGAGCTGCGCGACCGCGCGAAGGACATCATCATCTCCGGCGGCGAGAACATCTCGTCGGTCGAGGTCGAGCAGGCGCTGACGTCGCACGATGCGGTGCTCGAGGTCGCCGTCGTGGCCGCGCCCGACGAGAAATGGGGCGAGGTTCCGGTCGCGTTCGTGACGCTGAAGGAAGGCGCCGCCGCGAGCGATGCCGAGCTGATCGAGCACGTGCGCGGCCGCCTCGCGCGGTTCAAGGCGCCCAAGCGCGTGCATGTTCGGGCCGCTGCCCAAGACGGCGACCGGCAAGGTGCAGAAGAACGCGCTGCGCGACCGGCTCCGACGGGGGTAGCATCGACGAAGTGCATTCCTGCAGGGGCGAAGGGCATGCCGGTCTACCGCTTCGACATCCACCTGCAGGGACCGCAGGAAACGGTGTTCTTCGACATCTGACCATGACAGTCGACTTCGCGCTTCCCCCCGATTTGCAGGCGTTGCAGGCGCGCATCCGCGCGTTCATCGCCGACGAAGTCATTCCGCTCGAAGCGGACCCGCGCCGCACGCCGCACGGGCCGACCGAGGAGCTGCGCCGCGAACTGATCGACAGGGCGCGCGCGGCCGGCCTGCTGTCGCCGCATGTCGCCCGCGAATACGGCGGCCTCGCGCTCGGTCACGTCGGCCGCGCGATCGCGTTCGAGGAGGCCGGCTATTCGCCGCTCGGGCCGATCGCGCTCAACGTCGTTCGCGCCCGACGAAGGCAACATGCACCTGCTCGAAGCGGTGGCGACGCCGCGCAGAAGGAGCGCTGGCTGCGGCCGCTCGCCGCCGGGCACGATCCGCTCGTGCTTCTGCATGACCGAGCCGGCGCCGGGCGCCGGCTCCGATCCGTCGATGCTGACGACCACGCGCGAGGCGCGACGGCGAGCACTACGTCATCAACGGCGGCAAGTGGTTCATCACCGGCGCCGACGGCGCGGCGTTCGCGATCATCATGGCGCAACGCCGACGATGCCGGCGCCACGATGTTCCTGTCGGACATGAACGCGTCCGGCATCGTCGTCGAGCGCTCGATGGACAGCCTCGACTCGTGCTTTCCGGGCGGCCACGGTGTCGTGCGGTTCGACGATCTGCGCGTTCCGGCGAGCGATGTCCTCGGCGAGGTCGGCAAGGGCTTCCGATACGCGCAGGTCCGACTGTCGCCGGCGCGGCTCACGCATTGCATGCGCTGGCTCGGCGCGGCGCGGCGCGCGCACGATGTCGCCGTCGACTACGCGCGGCGCCGGCACGCATTCGGCAAGCCGATCGGCGAGCACGAAGGCGTCGGATTCATGCTCGCCGACAACGAGATGGACCTGCACGTCGCGCGACTCGCGATCTGGCATTGCGCGTGGGTGCTCGACCGCGGCGAGCTCGCGCTGCACGAATCGAGCCGCGCCAAGGTGATCGTTTCCGAGGCGACGTGGCGCGTCGTCGACCGCTGCGTGCAGGTGCTGGGCGGCCAGGGCGTCACCGATGAAACGATCGTCGCGCGGATCTTCGCGGACCTGCGCGCGTTCCGCATCTACGACGGCCCGTCCGAGGTCCATCGCTTCAGCATCGCCAAGCGCATTCTGCGGGGCAACCTCGGTTGCGCGAAGCACGGAAGCGACGTGAGCGACGCCGCTCGCGGAGACGGACAGCAGCAACCGCGATCGCGCGCTGGCTGCGCCGCGCAGACGCGCGCAGACCACGTGCGGCGTCACGCGCTACGAGCGGCTGTCCGGCGGCGCGATCCAGGACAACTGGCTGCTCGACGTCGACATCGACGGCGGCGCATGGCAGGGCCAGCATCGCTTCGTCCTGCGCACCGATGCACCGTCGCGCGTCGCGACGAGTCTGACCCGCGCGCAGGAGTTCGCGGTATTGCGCGTCGCGCACGCCGCAGGCGTCATCGCGCCGGAACCGCTGTTCCTTTGCCGCGACACGCGCGTCCTCGGCCGCGAATTCTTCATCATGCAGCGCTTCGCCGGCGTCGCGCAGGGGCATCGGCTGACGCGCGAAGCGCGCGCTCGTCCCCGACGGCGATGCGCTCGTGCGTGCGCTCGGCGCCAATCTCGCACGACATGCACGCGATCCGCCCGCCATGTCCGCAGACCTCGGATTCCTGGCGCCGCCGCCCGGCGAATCCCGGCGCCGCGCATCGATCGCGCGCGAAGATCGCGGCCATCTCGACCGGCTCGACGACGCGTATCCGGCACTCGAATGGGGCCTGCGCTGGTGCGAGCGACACGCGCCCGCGACGTTCGACATCACGCTGATCCACCGCGATTACCGCACCGGCAACTATCTCGTCGACGGCGGCCAGCTTGACCGGCGTGCTCGACTGGGAATTCGCCGGCTGGGGCGATCCGCGCGAGGACCTCGGCTGGTTCACCGCGCGCTGCTGGCGCTTCAGCGGCGTCGATCTCGAAGCCGGCGGCATCGCGCCGCTGGAGCCGTTCCTCGCAAGGCTACGAATCGGTCGCGGGCCGTCGCATCTCGCGCGGCGAACTCGACTACTGGCAGGCGATGGCACACTTGCGCTGGGCCGTCATCGCGCTGCAGCAGGCGCAGCGCCACACGGCGGGCGGCGAGCGCTCGCTCGAGCTTGCGCTGACCGGCCGCATCGTGCACGAGCTCGAATATGAAGCTGCTGCGGCTGATCGCCAAGAGGCTGCGCATGAGCGACATTTCCGACGCGGCCGACCTGATCGAAACGGCGCGCGAAGCGTTGCTGCGCGAACTGGTGCCCGCGCTGTCCGCCGAGCGCCGTTATCTCGCATTGATGATCGCCAACGCAATGGCCATTGCGGCGCGGGAGCACCGGCTCGGGGCCGCTGCGATGCGCAGCGAAGCCGCGCGGCTTGGAAAACTGCTCGCCGACGTCGGGCGATGCCCTCGACGGCCGCAAAGCGCCGGCGACACGGATCGAATTGCCGGCGCTGCGCAGAGCGGTCTGCCGTCGCGATACGCGCCGGCGATTTCGACGCGCCCGAACACGCCGACGCGCTGGCAGCAGCGCTCGATCGCACGACGCGCGACTGGGTCGCCATTTCCAATCCGAAGGCGCTGCGCTCGGATTCCGCGACCCCGCCATCCGCGGACAGCGAGCCGATCGCGAGACGACGATGGAATTCGACCTTGACCGGGCGCAATGCGCTCGTCACCGGTGCGAACGGCGGGCTTGGCAGTCATTTCGCCCAAACGCTTGCGAAGGCCGGCGCCAACGTGGCGATCGCGGCGCGCCGCGTCGAGTCGCTGCGTCCCGTGCACGACGCGATCGGCGAGCTCGGCGTTCGCGTTGCGTCGCGTCGCGCTCGACGTCACCGATCCGGCGAGCGTCGCAGCCGCGTTCGACGAGGCAGCCGAAGCGCTCGGACCGATCACCGTCGTCGATCAACAATGCAGGCATCGCGATCACCAAGCCGCTTCTCGAGCACACCGAGGAGGATTGGCAGCAGGTGATCGATGTCAATCTGAACGGCGCGTGGCGCGTCGCGCAGGCGGCCGCGCGCCACATGGTGACAGCACGGGCAAGGCGGCAGCATCGTGAACGTCGCGTCGATCCTCGGCATGCGTGTAGCGTCGCAGGTGCCAAGCTACGCGGCGTCCAAGGCGGCGCTCGTGCACCTGACGAAGGCGATGGCGCTCGAGCTCGCGCGGTATCGGATCAGCGTCAACGCGCTCGCGCCGGGGTATGTCGAGACCGCGCTCAACCGCGAGTTCTTTGCAAGCGACGCGGGCCAGGCGCTGATCAAGCGCGTGCCGCAGCGCCGGATCGGCACGCCGGAAGAGCTCGACGGCGCGCTGCTGCTGCTCGCATCGGATGCGGGCTCGTACATCACCGGCGCGGTGCTCGCCGTCGACGGCGGTCACCTGGTGAGCACGCTGTAACGCGGGGTCGCGGCCGGCGACTTCGTTGGGCGTGTTCACACTGTAGACAGAGTGTAAACACGCCCCTAGGCTTGCGCGCAGCCGCGCGAAGCCGTCGTCGAGGTCGGCGATCAGGTCCTGCGGATCCTCGAGCCCGATGTGCAGCCGCAACGACGGGCCGCCCGGATTCCACGAGGTGACCGTGCGCGCGCGTTCGGGCCAGGTCGGAATGATCAGGCTCTCGAAGCCGCCCCAGCTCCAGCCCATGCCGAACAGCCGCATGCCGTCGAGCATTCTCGCGACCGCGCGCTGCGTCGACCGGTTGCGAGCACGACGCCGAACAGTCCGGACGCGCAGCGGAAATCGCGCTTCCACAGCGCGTGCCCGCGATCGCCCGGCAGCGCCGGATAGAGCACTTCGCGCACTTCCGGACGTTGCGCGCAGCCACGTCGCGATCTCGAGCGCGCTCGCCTCGTGCCGCTGCAAGCCGGACGCCGAGCGTGCGCAAGCCGCGCAGGCCGAGGAAGCAATCGTCGGCCGACGGCGTGACGCCCATGTCGGTCCACAATCGATGCAGCGCGGGAAACGTCGCGGCGTTCGCGACGATCGCGCCGAGCAGCACGTCCGAGTGCCCGCCGATGTATTTGGTCACGGCATGCACCGAAACGTCGACGCCGTGCTCGAATGCGCGAAAGCCGAGCGGCGTCGCCCACGTGTTGTCGAGCACGACCGTGATGCCGCGCGCATGCGCCGCCGCCGCGATCGCCGGAATGTCCTGCACCTCGAACGTCAGCGAGCCCGGCGATTCGGCGAACACCAGCGCCGTGTTCGGCCGGAACGCGTCCGCGATGGCGGCTCCGGCGAGCGGATCGTAGTAGTCGACGTCGATGCCGAGGCGGCGCAGGTGGTTGTCGCAGAAGCGGCGCGTCGGGCCGTACACGGCGTCGGTCACAGCAGGTGATCGCCCGGCTTCAGCAGCGCGAGCAGCGGCAACGTCGTCGCGGTCAGGCCCGACGGCACCACGAGCGCCGCATGACCGCCTTCGAGCGTTGCCAGCGCCGTTCTGCAGGTCGGTCGACGGTCGGCAGGCCGTGCAGGCCGTAGGACAAGTCCGTGATACTCGCCGCGCGCTGCGTGCTCCAGGTCGGCGACCGTTGGCAACAGGATCGTCGATGCGCGAAACACCGGCGTGCTGACCGCGCCCAGATAGCGGCGCGGATCGCGTCCAAGGTGCGCGAGCTCGGTGGCCGGCCGGTAGCGGGACGATTCTGTCATCGCGCGTCCGGGGCGCCGGGCGCACCGCGTTGCGCATTCCCGGATTCCTCGCTGCCGGTTCGGACGCGTCGCCAGCCGACGGAGACTGCTGCTGGAGGACGCGAGTCCGAGCGCGTCGACAATGGCCTGCACCTGCACGGCAACGCTCGCCCGGATGTCGACGTCGATCGCGTCGACCGGCGGCTCGAGCGTGGCGAACTGGCTGGCGAGCAGCGTCGCGGGCATGTACCGATGCTGCCGCGCGCGAGCCGGCTCGCGATCGTCTGCTGGTCGCCGCGCAGGTACACGAACCGCACGTTCGCCGGCGCGCGCGAGTCGATCGCGATAGGCCTGCTTCAGCGCCGAGCACGCGAGCACGACATTCGCGCTCCGTTCGACGACGGCTGCGCAGCTCGTCGACGATGCGATCGAGCCAGGGCCAGCGGTCATCGTCGGTGAGCGGCACGCCGGCCGCCATCTTCGCGACGTTCGCCGGCGGATGAAAGTCGTCGGCTTCGAGAAACGGCCAGCCGAGGCGCATCCGCCAGTGCCGTCGCCGACGGTGGATTTGCCGCTGCCCGAAACGCCCATCACGACGACGATCACGCGTCGCCTCCGGATCGCGGTGCCGATTGCACCGCGTGACCGCCGAAGCCCTTGCGCATCATCGCGAGCAGCTTCGCCGGCATAGTCGTCGCTTGCCCTGACTCGCAAAGCGCGCCATCAGCGCCAGCGACAGCACCGGCGCAGGCACGCCCTGCTCGACTGCTTCCTGCACCGTCCAGCGGCCTTCGCCCGAATCCGCGACGACCGGCGCGATGTCCGGCAAGATCGCGATCGTCCGCGAGGAAATCCGCGGTGAGATCGAGCAGCCACGAGCGCACCACGCTGCCATGGCGCCACATCTCGGCGATCGCCGCGACGTCGAGGTCGAGATCGCGACTCGGTTCTGCATGCAGCGCGAAGCCTTCGGCCAACGCCTGCATCATTCCGTACTCGATGCCGTTGTGGATCATCTTGACGAAGTGGCCGGCGACCCGGCGGGCCGCAATGCAGCCAGCCGCGCATCCGGCGCGGGCGCCAGGATTCGCACGTACGGCGTCGACCATGCGCGGCCGCTTCGTCGTCGCCGCCGAACATCAGCGCATAGCCGTTGTCGAAGTCCCCAGACGCCGCCGGACACGCCGCAATCGACGAAACGGATGTCGGCGCTCGGCGAGCGCCGCCGCGCGTCGCTGCGAATCCTTGTAGTTCGCGTTGCCGCCGTCGACGATGAGGTCGCCCTGCGCAAGCGACGCGGCCAGCGTCTTCGATCGCGAGCTCGGTCGGATCTCCGGCCGGCACCATCAGCCAGACGACGCGCGGCGCCCGCAATGCGGCAACCAGTTCGCGCAGGCGAGCCCGCTGCCTCGATCACGCATTCCGCGGCAAGCGCCTCGACGGACGCTTGCGTCCGCGATCGAAGCCGACGACGCGCACGCCGCCGCGCGACGAGGCGCCGCGCCATGTTGCCGCCCATGCGACCCAGGCCGACGATGCCGATGTCCATCTCGAGGAAGCGTATCACGCGTACAAACGGGTCAGACGGATCGTCGTGATGCGGCGAGCGCGGCGCCGACGATCAGCGTCCCGCCGGCCAGCGTGCGCAGCGCTCGGGACTTCGTCGAGCAGCCAGGCGGCGAGCGCGATGCCGTAGACGGGCTCGAGCGCGGCGACGACGCTCGCCGTGTGCGCCGACACGCGCTGCATGCTCGCAATGAACAGCGTATGCGCAAGGCCGTGCACGCGACGCCGAGCACGAGCAGCAGCGCGATGTCCGACGCCGTCGGCCACGCCGACAGCGCATCGACGAGCGCAACGATCGGCGCAAGGCAGGCCGCGGCGAACAGGTTCTGCCAGAGCGCGATCCGCGTCGGCGTCATTCGCGACGACGAGCCTGCGGTTGCGCATCGGCAAGCAGCGCGAACGTGAACCCCGACACGAGCCCGAGCGCAAGTCCGCGCACGTGTCGCTCGACCAGGCGAAATCCGGGACGAGCGCGACGAGGCCCGCCGCGGCCAGCAGGGCCGTCGCCCGATTCGACGCGCGATCGCTCGCCGCGTGAACAGCCGCCGCTCGAGCATCAGCACGAACAGCGGGAAGCTCGCATAACCGAGCAGCGCGACGGCGACCGCGCCGACCTGCACCGCGGCGAAGAACGTCACCCAGTGCAGCGCGAGGATGGCGCCGTTGACCGCCACCGGCATCGCCGGACGACCGACCGGCTGGCCGCGGACGACGCAGACGATCGCGAGCGTCGCCGCGGCGATCGAGCGTGCGGCCGAGCACGATCGCCGTCGCCGGCAGCGCGATCCACTTGCCGAACAGCGCCGCGAAGCCGAACAGCGCGACCGCCGCGTGCAGCGACAGCGACGCGGCAGCGCGCAACGGGTCGTCAAGGCGGCCCGCATCGGGAGCAATGTCACGCGCGTGGTGCTGCGGACGTTCGTCGGAGCGTCGGCCGCCATTCTGCAGTACGGGCGGCGCATTGGTGCCAGCCGACCCCGTGCGCCGAGGCGCTCGACGTGCGGCGTACGCTAGAATGCCGTTCACGCCCGCATCGCGGGTCCGCGCCGCACGCGTCGCCGGACGACGACACGGGCTCGACGTCCGACGACAACAAGAAATCCGCCCAGGAGCCGCGACATGCCCGTGCCCGCCGTTGCCGCCGAGACGCTGGCGGCTGTCCGCAAATCACCGGGCAATCGCGTCAAGGTCGCCGTCGCCGACATCGACGGCATCCTGCGCGGCAAGTACATCCACAAGGACAAGTTCGAATCGGCGCTCGAAGCCGGATTCGGCTTCTGCGACGTCGTCTACGGCTGGGACTGCCACGACCAGTGCTACGACAACACGACGCTGACCGGATGGCACAAGGGCTTTCCGGACGCGCTCGCGCGCATCGACCTCGGCACGCATCGCAACGTGCCGTGGGACGACGGCGTCGATTTCTTCCTCGGCGAGTTCATCGTGCGCAAGGACGGTCGCGACGAGCCGTTTCCGCTCGACGGACGCCAGGTCCTGAAGCGCGTGCTGAAGCGCGCCGAGAAGCTCGGCGTCATCCCGATGTGCGGGCTCGAGTTCGAGTGGTTCAACTTCATCGAGACGCCGCAGTCGTGGGCCGACAAGCAGGGCGTCGCGCCGACGCCGCTCACGCCCGGCATGTTCGGCTATTCGCTGCTGCGCGCGCATCATTCGCGCGAGTACTTCAAGGCGCTGTCCGAGGAAATGGCGGCGTTCGGCGTGCCGATCGAAGGCCTGCACACCGAGACCGGGCCCGGCGTCTACGAAGCGGCGATCGTGTTCTCCGAAGCGCTCGAAGCCGGCCGACCGCGGATTGCTGTTCAAGGCCGGCGCGAAGGAAATCGGCGCGCGCTTCGGCATCATGCCGAGCTTCATGGCGAAATGGAGCCAGCAGTATCCGGGCTGCTCGGGGCATTGCCATCAATCGCTGTCCGACGGCAAGAAGAACCTGTTCCACGACGCGAACGGGCCGCCACGGGATGAGCAAGCTGTTCGAGAGCTATCTCGCCGGGCAGGTCGAGACGCTGCTCGAGTTCGCGCCGATGTTCTGGCCGACGGTCAACAGCTACAAGCGGCTCGTCGACGGCTTCTGGGCGCCGGTGAAGCCGACGTGGGGCGTCGACAATCGCACGGCGAGCTTCCGCGTGCTCGCCGGATCGCCGAAGTCGACGCGGCTCGAAACGCGCTGCCCGGGCTCGGACGTCAATCCGTACCTCGCGGTCGCCGCCTGCATCGCCGCGGGGCTCGACGGCGTCGAGAAGAACCTGACGCTGACGCGCCGCCGATCGAGGGCACGAACGTCGGCGCCGAAGAACATTCCGCGCGCGCCGCGCACGCTGATCGAGACGACGCGGATCTTCCGTCAGTCCGATCGCGCGCGCGACTGGTTCGGCGACGATTTCGTCGACCATTTCGCCGCGACGCGCGAGTGGGAATGGCGGCAATGGCTCGACGCGGTCACCGACTGGGAACGCAAGCGCTACTTCGAAATCATATGAGCGGCGCAGAGCCTTCCAAGACGCGGCGATACCGCAAGCGTGAGGTCGTCTCGCTCGCAGGGCCGTCCCAAGACGCATTGCACCCCCTGCGGGGCAGCGCAGCGGCGATAGCCGCAAGCGTGGGGGTCGTTCGATGAGCATGCACCGGTTCGCCTTCCCGACGTCGATCCTGTTCGGCGCGGGCGCGCGCAGGGAGGTCGCCGGCCATCTCGCCGCCGCCGGCGTGCGCGCGTCCGCTCGTCGTCACCGATCGCGGACTCGCGGCCTTGCCCGTCTTCGAGCGCTTCCTCGGCGAGCTGAGCAGGCGTCACGCACGCGGTGTTCTCCGGCATCTGGGGCAATCCGGTGCGGAGCCAGGTGATGGCAGGCGCGGAGGCGTATCCGGGCGCATCGAGCCGACAGCGTCGATCGGCATCGGCGGCGGCGCGGCGCTCGACGTCGCGAAGGCGATCGCGCTGATGGCGAATCATCCCGGCGACATCCTCGAATACGCGTGGGACCACCCGCAGGTGCGGCCGATCGACGGCGGCGCTCCCGTACTTCGTCGCGGTGCCGACGACGGCGGGCACCGGCTCGGAAGTCGGCCGCTCGTCGGTGATCTCCGACGACGTGACGCACGTCAAGAAGATCATCTTCTCGCCCGCGCTGCTCGCCAAGGCGGTCTTCGCCGATCCCGGAGCTGACGCTCGACCTGCCGCCTGCGATCACGGCGGCGACCGGCATGGACGCGCTCACGCACAACGTCGAATCGTATCTGTCGCCGGCGTATCACCCGCTGTGCGACGGCATCGCGCTCGAGGGCGTGCGCATCGCCGCGGCGCGCGCTGCCGGTCGCCGTGCGCGACGGCCGCGACCTCAAGGCGCGCGGCGACATGCTGATGAGCTCGATGATGGGCGCGATCGCGTTCCAGAAGGACCTCGGCGCCGTGCATTCGTGCGCGCACGCGCTGTCGACCGTCGCCGATCTGCACCACGGGCTCGCCAACGGCATCATGATCGACCACGTGATGCGCTTCAATCTGCCGGCCGCGACCGCCAAGCTCGCCGAGCTCGCGCGCGTTGCGCGCGTGCCGGGCGGGGACACCGGATCCGACGAGGCGCGGGCGAGCGCGTTCGTCGATCTGGCTCGGCGGCTCAAGGCCGAGCTCGGCATTCCGGCGAAGCTTTCGCGACTACGCGGCCGCGCGTCGCGTCACGCCGGCGACATCCCGAGGCTCATCGAGATCGCCGATCGCCGACACCTGCCACCAGACCAATCCCGCGTCCCTGCACGGCGGAGGATTTCCGGCGCATCTTCGCCGACGTCGATGTAAGTCACGCAGCGCGACGAAGCATGCCAGCCCGCGCTGCTCATCGGCGTGTCCGCGCGGATCCATCATCCAGGCGACCACGCGGTCAATCTCGGCGGCGTCTACACGAAGACGCTGCACTATCTCGAGCAGTCGGTCGCCCACTGGGTGATGTCGAAGAACGTGCTCGTGATGATGATTCCGTCGATCGAAAGCGAGGGACTGATCCAGCGCAGCGAAATGCGGCTCTACCACTACGCCGAGGCGCTCGACGGGCTCGTGCTGCAGGGCGGCGCCGACATCGCGCCGCCCACGTACGGCGAGCAGCCGCGCGATCCCGCGTGGGCCGGCGACCGCGTCCGCGACCGCTACGAGATCGAGCTGTTCGAAGCGTTCGTCGGCAAGGCGCAAGCCGGTGCTCGGCATCTGCCGCGGCTGCCAGCTCATCAACGTCGCGTTCGGCGGCACGCTGTACCAGGACATCGGCACGCAGGTTCCCGACGCGCTCGACCATCGCGACATCGCGAAGTACGAGCGGAACTTTCCATTCGCTGAAGTTCGTGCCGGGGACCGGTCTCGCCAAGCTCTACCCGAACCGCACCGAGGCGATGATCAACACGATCCATCACCAGGCGGTGAACAAGCTCGGCCGCGGAATGGTCGTCGAGGCGGTGGCCGTACCGGACGGCATCGTCGAAGCGATTCGCTGGCGCGGTCCGAGCTACGTGCTCGGCGTGCAATGGCATCCCGAGTTCATGTTCGGGCCGGGCATCGGCGAAGAGCATCTCGACGGCTCGCCGATCCTCAACGAATTCCTCGACGCCGCACGCGTGCGGAAGGCGCAAGCGCTGATGCCGAACGGCCGACGACACCTTTCGATCACCAATCCCGCGACCGGCGCCGTCATCCTGCGCGTTGCAGCGGACGGTCCGCGCGAAGTCGCGCGCGCGCTACGCGTCGGCGCGCGCAGGCGCAGCCGCGATGGGCCGCAACGCCGATGCGCAAGCGCATCGCCGCGATCGAGAAGTTTCGCGAGCTCGATCGTCGCGCGCACCGAAACGCTCGCGCAGCACGCTGACGCAGGAGGTCGGCAAGCCGATCCGCCAGTCGCGCAACGAGCTGAAAGGCCTGCTCGGCGCGACTCGACTTCTTTCTCGCCGAATCGGCGCGCGCGCTTCGCGAGCAGAAGGTCTTCGTCGACGCGGCGCAGAAGCTCGACGAGCGGATCACGCACGAGCCGCTCGGCGTGATCGCCAACATCTCGGCGTGGAACTATCCGTATTTCGTCGGCAGCAACGTCTTCATTCCCGCGCTCGTCGCCGGCAATGCGGTCCTGTACAAGCCGTCGGAGTTCGCGACGCTGACCGGGCGTCACATCGCCGACCTGCTGCACGCGTCCGGCGTTCCGGAGGACGTGTTCGTGCCGGTCATCGGCGGCGGCGCGACCGGCGCCGCGCTGCTGCGGCAGCCGGTCGACGGCGTGTTCTTCACCGGCTCCTACGCGACCGGCGCGAAGATCGCGGCGAGCGCCGGCAAGCGGATGATCAAGGTGCAGCTCGAGCTCGGCGGCAAGGATCCGGTGTACGTCTGCGACGACGTCGACGTCAAGGCCGCGGCCGCGGCCGTCGCCGACGGCGCGTTCTACAACACCGGCCAGTCGTGCTGCTCGGTCGAGCGCATCTACGTCCACGAGTCGATCTACCCGCAGTTCGTCGATGCGTTCGTCGCCGAAGTGAAGGCGTTCCAGGTCGGCGATCCGATGGACGAGTCGACGTACATCGGCGCGATCACGCGCCGGCCGCAGCTCGACGTGCTGCGGCGGCAGGTCGCGGACGCGCGCCGCAAGGGCGCGATCGCTGCTGGTCGGCGGTTCCGCCATCAAGCGCAAGGGCAACTGGTTCGCGCCCACCGTGCTCGCCGATGTCGACCACTCGATGCTCGTCATGCGCGAGGAGAGCTTCGGGCCGATCATCGGCATCCAGGCGGTCGCCGACGACGCCGCGGCGATCGACCTGATGAACGATACCGAATACGGGCTGACGGCGGGCGTCTACACGCAGCGACGCGACGCGCGCGCGGCGCGTGCTGTCGCGCGTTCATGCCGGCAGCGTCTACTGGAACTGCTGCGATCGCGTGAGCCCGCGGCTGCCCTGGTCGGGCGTCAAGCATTCCGGCATGGGCTTGACGCTGTCGACGATGGGCATCCAGACGTTCACGCGCCCGAAGGCCTGGCACCTGAGAGCCTGAAAACGGCGTTGCGGCGTGTCGGAGGTTCCCGCCCGCACTGCTCAGGCAACGCGGTTGAACCAGAGCAGTGAAAGCGTCAACGACACGAGGACGAGAAGCGCCGCGGCCGCGGCGAACAGCGACGTGATCTCCACGTTCTTCCGCTCGAGGATCAGCCGCGAATTGAGGCCTGATAGACCTTCGTCAGGTCCGCCGCCGTGCCGGCATAGAAGTACTCGCCCCGCGTCACGTCGGCGACCGCCTTGAGGGTTTCCTCGTCGAGCCGCACGTAGGCGGACCAGCCTTCGAAGCCAATCATGGCGCCCGCCGCCGTGCCGAAGCCGACGGTGAACACGCGAAGTCCGCGGTCCGCCGCCATCCTGGCGGCGTCCAGCGGATCGGGGCCCGTCGTCCTCCGCCCATCGCTCATCAGGATCACCACGGCGCTGGTATAGGAGCCGGGCGGCACCGGCTGGACTTTCGGCGGCTCGGCTTTGCCGCTGCCGTTGTTATCCAGCCGACGCCCGCGCTCCCCGTTCCGCGGGAATCCACCGGAGAATCCACCGGGCACGGCGAACGAAGCCACGTCGATGCCCGCCTCGGGGAAGAGCGTCGCCAGCGCCACGTAGAGCGCGCTCCCGGTGGCCGTGCCGCGCTGCAACTGGAAGCCGTCGATCGCGGCCAGCAGGCTGTCCTTGTCCTCGGTTGGGGGCTGGACGAGCGATGCGGATGCGCCGAACGCGACGATGCCGATCCGCGCGTTGGGCGGATGTTCTTCGATGAACGACTTGGCGGCAGCCTGCGCGGCGGTTATCCGATTGGGTTCGACATCGGTCGCGCCCATGCTGAGCGAGACGTCGATGGCGAGGATGATCGTCTGCTGCTGCGAGGGCAACGTCACCATCGCCGTCGGCCGCGCAATGGCCACGAGCATGGTGACCAGCGACAGCAGCAGGATGACCGGCGGCACATGGCGACGCAACCGGTCGCCAGGCCCCATGGCAGCCTTCAGCAGCGCGAGGCTCGGGTACCTGATCGCGCCTTTCTTCTTGCGCCGGAGCAGATAGACGTACGCGGCAACCAGGATCGGCACCGCGAGGAGCCACAACAACATCGTCGGCCACAGGAACTTCATTGGGCGATTTCCTGCGCGACGGCCGCTTCCTGCAACTGGGCGGCGCGCAGCGTATTGGCGAGGAGCGTTGCGATCGTCATCGGTCCGACGCCGCCCGGCACGGGCGTGATCCAGCCGGCGCGCTCACGCGCGGCAGCGAAATCGACGTCGCCGGCGAGTTTGCCGTCGGCGTCGCGATTGATGCCTACATCGATCACGATTGCGCCTTCCCGAATCCAACCGCCTTGCACGAAGCGCGCCCTGCCGATGGCCGCGACAACGATGTCCGCCTGACGCACGAGCGATGGCAAATCCCGGGTCGCCGAATGGCAGATCGTGACCGTGCAGCGTGCCATCAGCAATTCGAGCGCCATCGGGCGCCCGACGATGTTGGACTGCCCGATAACCACCGCGTGCTTGCCGACGAGGTCCTCGCCCGTCTCGGCGAGGAGCCGCATGCAGCCATAGGGTGTGCAGGGCCGCAGCGTGGGCATCTTGAGAACGAGCCGTCCGACGTTGTAGGGATGAAAGCCATCGACATCCTTGTACGGGTCGATGCGCTCGATGACGCGCTCCGCTCCGATCTGCTTGGGCAACGGCAACTGAACAAGAATTCCGTCGACGGCAGGATCCGAATTGAGCCGATCGATCGCACTCAGCAGTTCGCTCTCCGCGGCATCGGCTGGCAGGTCGACCGCGAACGAGCGCATGCCGACGGCATCGGTCATTTTGCGCTTGTTCCGAACGTAGACCTGCGAGGCCGCGTTTTCGCCCACGAGCACGACCGCAAGCCCCGGCGGTGTCTTGCCCGATGCAAGGCGAGCATCGACTGCTTCGCGCACTTCGCCGGTCAGGCGGTCGGCGACGGCTTTGCCATCGAGAATGCGGGCGGTCATCGAACCGTTTCGGCGTGCGGCCGGTCGAGCGCTTTCCGCTCTAGAATGGTCGCTGTGATCGAGTCCGCAATTCTAGCGGCAATCGAGGCGCGGCTCGACCGCGCGCTTGCGCTTCCGCCGATCCGATACCGGCGATTCGTCGCCGGCAATGTGCATCTTGGCGAGGTCGACGACGATCGCGCAGCACGGCTTCGCGACTTCGGCCCGAATCTCTTCCAGGTCGACGACGAGAAAGTGGTCCTGGCGGACCGGCTCAAGGATGTTCGATCGCGCTCGGCGGCCCTTGCCGATGTCGCGCTGACGTTGCGTGCGGAAGGCGCGCTGCCCGCGTGGCGCGACGAGTTGTACGCGGTCGCGACCGAGTTCGGCATGCCCGCCGTATTGCACCTGGAACGCGGCGCGGCCCGTTATTTCGGTGTCCGAACGTGGGCGGCGCACGTCAACGGGCTTGTCGTGAGCGGGGATTCGACGAGGATGTGGCTCGCACGGCGCAGCCGGACGAAGGCCGTCGATCCGGATTTGCTCGACAATCTGGTAGGCGGCGGCATCGCCGCCGGGCTGTCGGTTGGAGAGACGGTCATCAAGGAAGCGTGGGAAGAAGCAGGAATCGACGAGACGATGGCGCGAAGTGCGAGCCTCACAGGCACCGTCCACGTTCTGCGGCCGATGCTCGACGGACTGCAACGCGAAACGATATTCGTGCACGATCTGTGGCTGCCGGAGGATTTCGTTCCCGACAACCGGGATGGCGAGGCGGTCGAGCACCGGCTCGTCAGCCTCGAGGAAGCTGCGCGCACGATCGCGCGCGACGACGGACCCGATCAGGTCACCGTGGACGCGACCCTCGTCGCTGCTCGACTGTCTCGTCCGCCTTGGCGCGATTCGTACGGACGTGGGGCCATGCTCGGTGAAAGTGACGCCGACTTGACCAGCCATGAGGGGCCGGGACAGAATCGCTTCATAACAGACGTTTGTCCCGTCGAACCACCGCCAGCCATGGCGGCCAAGGAGGAAACATGAAACGCTCCATTGCCTGTGTTGCCATGCTCGCATGCGCGGGCGCCGCGGCCTTCCCGGCGTCGGCGCAGCAAGTCACGTTCATGACGGGGCCCCAAGGCGGATCGTGGATTCCGCTCGGTGGCGCGCTGAAGGGCATGTGGGAAACAGCAGTTCCGGGTCTTGCGATCCAGCAGACCCCCGGTGCCGGCATTGCCAATGTACGGGGTGTCGACGAAGGCAAGGCGCAGATCGGCTTTGCCAATTCGGCCACGACGGTCGACGGCGTGGAAGGCCGCCCGCCCTATCCGAAGAAGACCACCAAAGTGTGCCAGGTCGCGAACCTGTATCCGCAGTACTTCCAGGTCGTCGCGCTGAAGGACGCCAACGTGAAATCGTTCGCCGACTGGAAAGGCAAGTCGCTCGTTACGCAATCGAAAGGCAATACGGCCGAGATCCTGACCGCCGATGTGCTGAAGATCAACGGCATGAGCTACCAGTCGCTCGGCAAGGTGAATTTCCAGGCGGCCTACACCGATGCCGTGTCGATGATGAAGGACGGACACGCGCAGGTGTTCACGCTCGGAACGACCTCGCCGGCTTCCGCGGTGATGGACCTCGCGAGCGCGCGCGACATCGACCTCGTGCCGGTCGACGACAAGACGATGAACGCGCTCAGCAAGATGAATCCGGGCTACCACAAGCTGATCATCAAGGCGGGCACTTATCCGAAGCAGGACAAGGACGTTCCGGCGATCGGCTACACGACGCACGTCGTCGCGGCGTGCGACCTTGCCGAGGATACGGTGTACCGGATGACCAAGGCGATGGCGACGCACATCGGCGACATGGCTGCGGTCGTCAAACCGATCGCCAGCCTGACCGTCGAAGGAGATGGCAACGGACATCGGCGTGCCGTTCCACAAGGGCGCGGCGAAGTACTACAAGGAAGTCGGCGCGATGTAGTCGCCAGCCCGGCGCGCCGCGGGATCGAGCGCAGTCCTGAGGAGACCCCGTGGCCACGCCACAGACCGTGATCGTCGCCGATGAGGCGCAGGCGACGACGCCCACCAGCGCCGCGTTGCGCGGCATCGTCCAGGCGGTCGCCGTGACGATGTCGCTGTACCACATGTACGTCGCCGCATTCGGGCCACCCGAAGCGGTCATCTTTCGCGGCACGCACCTGCTGTTCGCGCTGACGCTCGTCTTCCTGCTCTACCCGTCGCGACCCGGCCGTCCGGCGTGGCGCACGCTCGATTTCGCGCTGCTCGCGCTGGGCTTCGGCTTCGTGCTGCACATCTTCGCGAACTACGACTACTTCATCAACCGGATCATCTACATCGACGACCTGACTGCCTGGGACCGCTTCTACGCGGTCGTGGCGGTGGTCATCGTGCTCGAGGCGACGCGGCGCGTGATCGGGCTGGCGCTGCCGCTGACCTCCCTCGTCTTCCTTGTCTACGCGGTGGGCTTCACGCAGGTGACGCCCGACGTGCTGCTCGAACAGCTCTATTTCTCGACCGAGGGCATCTTCGGCTCGACGCTCGGCGTGTCGGCGAGCTACGTCATGCTGTTCGTGCTGTTCGGCGCGTTCATGGAGCGAAGCGGCACCGGGCAACTGTTCATGGACTTCGCGCTGTCGATCACCGGCCACACGGCCGGCGGACCCGGCAAGGTCGCGATCGTGTCCTCCAGCCTGTTCGGCACCGTCTCCGGCAGCGCGGTGGCGAACGTCATGGTCGACGGCCCGATCACGATTCCCTTGATGAAGCGCACCGGCTTCCGGCCGCCGTTCGCCGCAGCGGTCGAGGCGGTCGCATCGACCGGCGGCCAGATCATGCCGCCGGTGATGGGAGCCGCGGCGTTCGTGATGGCCGAGTTCCTCGCGGTGCCGTATCTGCAGGTCGCGCTGTGGGCGACGATTCCGGCGGTGCTCTACTACGTCGCCGTCTTCTTTGCCGTGCACTTCGAGGCGAAGCGCCACGGACTCGCCGGCGTTCCCCGGTCGGAGCTTCCGCGGTTCGTACATGTGATGGTGCAGCGCGGCCACCTGTTCATTCCGATCCTGATGGTCCTGTTCGGCCTCATCCTGGGCTATTCGGCGCCCCTGTGCGCGCTCGCGGGCGCGCTCGCGTGCATACCGGTGGCGCTGATGCGCGCCACGACGCGCGCCGGCATCGGATGGCGCAACATCTACGACGCGCTCGTCGACGGCGCGCGCAATACGCTGGCGGTCGCCATGGCCTGCGCGTGCGCCGGGCGTCGTCATCGGCGTGGTGACGATCACCGGCCTCGGCATCGTGTTCACGCAGTTCGTCGTGGCGCTCGCACAGAACTCGCTCGTTCTGGCGCTGGTGCTGACCGCCGTCGCCGGCATCATCCTCGGCATGGGGATGCCGACGACGCCCTCGTACATCGTGATGGTGTCGCTGCTGGTGCCGGCCGTGATCAAGCTCGGCGCCACGACGCCGGCCGCGCACATGTTCGCGTTCTATTTCGCGATCCTGTCCGCGATCACGCCGCCGGTCGCGCTCGCGATCTTCGCGGCGGCCGGGCTTGCGCGAACCGATCTGTGGGCGACGGGATTGGAGGCGATGCGGATTGCCGCGCCGACCTATCTCGTGCCGTTCATGTTCGTCTACGAGCCGTCGCTGCTGATGACGGGCGACGTCACGACGATCGTGACGTCGTCGGTCACCGCGATCATCGGCGTGATGTGTCTCGCCGCAGGACTGATGGGGTACCTGCGGCGGGACTGTTCATGGTGGGAGCGGATGCTGCTCGTCGCAGCGGCCCTGCTGCTGATCAAGCCCGGCTACATTACGGATGCCATCGGCCTGGTTCTGCTTGCGATCGTGGTCATCGCGCAATGGCGAAGTCGCGCGCCGGCGTAGTCCGGCGAAACTCCGGGTCTGGAAAATCCGGGTCAGAGATGCATTTCGGCCACGCATCTTGTCAATGGCACTGATGTTTCCCGAAATACATCTCTGACCCGGATTTTCCACCGGCTACGCTGCGGCGCGCCTCCCGGCAATCGGTGCCACGCGCTCGATCTTCATCTCCGCGAGCGTGTCGCGCACCGCGTTCACCGCATGCCGCATTTCGTCCTGGTCCGATGGCGCCGATGCAGCCGACGCGAAACGTCTCGACCTGCGTGAGCTTGCCCGGATAGAGGATGAAGCCCTTGTCGCGCACGCTGTCGTAGAACGCGCGAAAGTTGTAACGCGGATCGGCCGGCGCGTGAAACGTCACGATGATCGGCGCCTGGATCCGCGGATCGAGGAATGGACGGAAGCCGAGCTCCGCCATCCCCCGGACCAGCGTCTCGTAATTGCGCGCGTACCGGGCGAGACGGGCCGGCTGCCCGCCTTCGGCGGCGAACTGCTTCGAGCGCGGCGGCGAGCGCGACGAGCGACGTGCGTCGGCGGCGTGTAGCGCCACTGCGTCGTCTTCTCCATGTACTGCCACTGATCGTGCAGGTCGAGCGACAGCGACGTGCTGTTGCCGGCGCAGCGTTCGAGCACCGATCTTGCGCGCAATGACGAAGCCCATCCCGGGCGGACCCTCGACGCACTTGCCCGACGCGGCGATCAGCGCGTCGAACGGCATCGATTGCGCATCGATCGGAATCGCACCGAACGAGCTCATCGCATCGACGATCAGGCTCTTGCCGTGCCGCGCGACCACTTCGGCGATCTCCCGCAGCGGATTCAGGATGCCGGTCGACGTCTCGCAATGGATGAGCCCGACGTGCGTGATCGACGCATCGGCGACGAGCAGCCGCTCGACATCCGCCGCCGTCGTCGGGCACGTCCTCGGCGGTCTCGAACACGGAGACGTCGGCGTCCCATCATCTGCGCGAGCTTCGCAAACCGCTTGCCGTACGCGCCGTTGATCAGCACCAGCACGTGGCCGTCGCGCGGCACCAGCGTATTGACGGCGCGCCTCCACGGAAAACGTGCCGCTGCCCTGCATCGGGACGCAGACGTGCGACTGCTCCGCGGCGACGATCGCCAGCAGCCGTTCGCGGACGATCGCCGTGATCGCGTTGAACTGCGGAATCCCACGAACCCCAGTCGCGCAGCATCGCCATCTTGGTTGCAAGCGACGTCGTCAGCGGACCGGGCGTCAGGAGGATCGGGTCGCGGGAGTAATTCGGCATTGAAGACCTCGTCTGGGCTGGGGCTGTTCAGGCCTGATTTCATCGGGCGGCCGACGGCTTGCGCCACGCTTGCGTGCGCGTCAGCAGCAAGCGCGTGACGATTGCGTACAGCAGGCACACCGTCGTCGACGACGCGACGATCAGCGTCGCCATCGCGGCGGCTGCGCCGATCTCGCCGGCCTCGTCCATGTTGAGGATCGCGACGGAGGCGAGCTGCGTGCCGGGCGCGTAGAGGAACACGACCGCGGAGATCGTCACCATCGCATTGACGAACAGGTAGCGGCCGATGTCGAGCATTGCCGGCAGGCACACCGGCACCGTCACGCGGAAGAACGTGCGGTAGAACGGCACCTTGAGCGACGACGACACCGACTCGAACTCGTCGTCGAGCGCCTTCAGCGCCGTGACGGCCGTCAGGTGGCTCGACGTGTAGTAGTGGACGATCGTCGACGAGCACGAGGATCGTCATCGTGTGGTACAGACCGTTGAGCGGATTGTCCGGATGGTTGAAGAAGAAGATGTAGCCGAGGCCCAGCACCATGCCGGGCACCGCCATCGGGATCGTCGCGACCAGCCGCACGAACGACTTCAGCCTGCGCATGCCGCGCGTCTTCTCGAGCAGGTACGCGACCGAGAAGATGAACACCGTCCCGAACACCGCCGTCAGCAGCGCCATGCGCAGGCTGTTGAAGAACGTGTCGATCACGCCGGCGTCGATCAGGCCGTAAACGTAGTGGCGCAGGCTGAACGACTTGTCGTAGGGCCAGAGCTTGATGAACGACGTGTAGACCGCCATGCCCAGCACGCCGAGCAGATACACGGCGACCAGCACGCAGAACGCGAGCATCGCGCGGTCGAACCGCGGCGAGCGGCTGCGGGATGTACGGCACCGCGCGCGCCGAGAACTGCGCCTGGAGCCGCCGGCGCATCACCCAGTCGACGGCGAACGCGAACAGCACCGGCAGCAGCAGCACGAGGCTCACGACCGCGCCCTTGTTGAAGTTCTGCTGGCCGATCACCTGCTTGAAGATGTCGACGGCCAGCACGTCGAAGTTGCCGCCGATCACCTTCGGGATGCCGAAGTCGCTCACCGTGTACGAGAACACGACCATCGTGGCGCTGACGAGCCCGTATTTCGCGCCCGGCAGCGTGATCGTGAAGAATCGTCGCCAGACGCGGGCGCGCGCAGCGATTCGGCGGCCTCGTACAGTCGGCCGTCCGCGAGCAGCAGCGCGGTCAGCACGATCATCAGCGCGTGCGGGAACGTCGCGTACACCGACGACAGGATGATGCCGATCGGCCCGTAGACCGACGCACCGCCCAGCAGCCCCTTCAGCAGGCCCTGCGTGCCGAACCACTGGATGAACGAGATCGCCGCCATCAGCGAAGGCGCGAGGATCGGCGTCAGCGCGATCACGCGAAACAGCGTCTTGCCGGGCATGCAGGAGCGCGTCAGCGCATACGCGTAACTGAACGCAAGCGGGATCGTGATCGCCGTGACCACGGTAGCGACCCACAGCGTGTTCCGGATCGACCGCTGCACCGAGCCGGCGATGCGAAGTACTCGCGGAACTGGTTGCAGGCCGACGAACACCCCGTCCTTGTCCTGCACGCTCTTGACCAGGATCATCAGCAGCGGGCCGATCAGGAACAGCGCCAGCGCTGCGCAGCAAATCAGCAGCAGCCCCTGCGCGAGGCGGTCGTGCCAATGAGTACGCGGCCCCGCCGCGATCAGCGGCGCGCCGCGGGAGTGCGACAGCGGGCGTTGCCACGTCAGGAGAGGACGCGCATCGCCGACACGGGCAGGCTGATGGTGACCGGCGATCCGGGCGCGAGACCGTCGGCGTCGACCTGCTGGCGCGGGACGTTCGCGACGAGCGGCGGCGTGTCGGCGGCGTCGAGCGCGAGCCCGACCATGCAGAACGCGCCGAGGAACTCGACTTTCGCAATCCGCCGCCGCGAAGGCGCCCTGCGCCGCATGGCCGTTGACGTGCACGCCGATCTCCTCGGGGCGCAGGTAGAGCTTGACGCGCGTTCCGGCGGCGATGTCGTCGCGGCCCACGGCGAGCGATACGCTGCCGACGCGGAAGCGGCCCGCTCCCTCGGCGACTGCCGGCATCACGTTGATCTTGCCGACGAAGTCGGCGGCGAACGGAAGTGGCCGGTCGTTCGTACACTTCGCGCGGCGTTCCGACCTGCTCGATGCAGCCGGCGTTCATCACGACGACGCGATCGGCGATCGACAGCGCCTCCTCCTGATCGTGCGTCACCATGATCGTGGTCACGCCGAGGCGCTGCTGCAGCGCGCGGATCTCGCCGCGCAGCCGCACGCGCTCGAGCGCGTCGAGTGCCGACAGCGGCTCGTCGAGCAGCAGCAATCCCGGCGAGGTCGCGATCGCGCGGGCAAGCGCGATCCGCTGCTGCTGGCCTCCCGACAGCTGGCCCGGAAACTTCGGACCCGCATCGGGCAATCCGATGAGCTTGAGCAACTCCGCGACCCGCGTGCGAATCGCGGCGCGCGCCGCGCGGCGGTTGACCAGCCCATAGGCAACGTTCTGCGTCCACCGTCAGGTTCGGGAACAGCGCGTACGACTGGAACACGATGCCGTAGTCGCGCCGGATTGCCGGCAGGCGCGTGATGTCCCTGCCGTCCTGGACCAGCCGTCCTTCGTCCTGGCCTTCGAGGCCGGCGATGATGCGCAGCAGCGTCGTCTTGCCGCAGCCGGACGGACCGAGGAACACCATCAGCTCGCCACGCTCGACGCCAAGCGAGACGCCCTTGAGCGCCTCGAAGCGACCGAAGCTCTTCCGGATCCCGGTCAGTTCGAGAAAGGGAGCGCCTGCCTGGGTCACGTAATGCCGTCCGGCGTCATCGACTGCGAAACGGGCGCCCGGATCTGCCGGGCGCCCGGCCGCTCATGCGGTTACTTTGCTTCCGACTTCGCGTCGTAGCGCTTGGTCCACTCGGCGAGGATCTTGTCGCGGTTCTTCGCCGACCAGGCGAAGTCGTTCTTCACCAGGCGCTTCTCGTAATCGGCAGGGACGAACTCGAGCGACTTCGCGATGCCCGGCACGGCCAGCACCGCGAAGTTCTTCGCGTAGAGCGCCATGGCCTCCGGCGTGATCATCCAGTCCATCAACGCTTTCGCCGCGTCGAGCTTCTTCGTGTTCTTCATGATGCCTGACGACTCGAGGTCCCAGCCCAGCCCTTCGGTCGGGAAGATGATGTCGATCGGCGCACCGGATTTCTTCGTGGTGACCGCGCGATACTCGAACGAGACGCCGATCGGAAACTCGCCCGCGCCGGCCTGGCGGCACGGCTTGCTGCCCGAATGCGTGTATTGCGCGATGTTCTCGTGCAGGGCATCCATGAACTTCCAGGCGTCGGCCTCGCCCCACATCTGGATCCAGCCGGAAACGTCCAGATAGCCGGTGCCCGACGAAGCCGGATTCGGCATCACGACCCGACCCTTGTAGACGGGCTTGGTCAGGTCCTTCCACGTTTCCGGCTTGGGCAGCCCGAGCTTCTGCGCCTCGACGGTGTTGAAGCAGATGGCCGCGCCGTAGACATCCATTCCCGACCCAGGCCGGCGGATTCTTCGTGTCGCGATACTTCGCCGATACCTTGTCGAGTCCCTTCGGCGCGTACGGCAGCAGCATGCCTTCGTTGTCGAACACGGCGAGGCTCGACGCCGACACGCCGAACACGATGTCGGCCTGCGGGTTCGCCTTCTCGGCGAGCAGCTTGGAGGTGATCACGCCGGTCGAATCGCGCACCCATTTGACGTCGATGTTCGGATTCGCCTTTTTGAACGCCTCTTCGTAGGCCTTGATCTGGTCCGTCTCGAGCGCCGTATACACCAGCAGTTCGGTCTTTTGCGCCGCTGCCGGCGCAGCGCAGATTGCCAGCGCCAATGCCGCAACGATTCCCGTCCATCCCTTGCTCCGCGTCCGATGCATGACCTCGCTCCTCCCTCGTTGGATACTGCCTTCTCGCCCGATCGCGCCTGTCCGTTGTCGCCCGATCGCGCCCGTCTTCAATCGGCGGCGCCCATGCTACCGCACACCGGATGGCAATCCCGACGCCGGCCGTGTACCAAGGCGCGGCTTCCCGCCGCCCGCACCCGGCGGCCGGCTGCACGTTGCAAATTGTTGACAATCTACACCCTGCACGGTCTAATGGCAACATGCTGAAGACCTTCGCGCGCGCGTGGCGCACCCTCGGTCGCCGCGCTCGTTCCGCGGCAGAAGCGGCGACCTGCGGTCACCCCTACCGGCGACGGCGCCCACACGATCCGCGTGCTGCAATCGAACTCGCTCCCCACGCTCGTGCAACGGGAAATCGAGCGGATGATCCTGGCGGGCCACCTGCCCGCCGGCGGCAAGCTCAACGAGGCGACGATCGCCGACCTGCTCGGCGTGTCGCGGGGACCCGGTGCGCGAGGCGTTCCGTGCGCTCGAGGAATCGGGGCTGGTCCGCCTCGAGAAGAATCGCGGCGTGTTCGTGCGCCGGATCGACATCGAGGAAGCGGACGAGATCTTCGAATTGCGCGCCGTGCTCGACGAATTCGTCGGGCGCCGAGTCGCGCAGACTGCGGATGCCGACGACGTGCACGAACTGCGGATGCTGGTCGAGCGCATGGACAGGGCCGCGGCGAAGGACGATCTCGACGGCTATCACCTCGCCAACCTCGCGTTCCACGACAGGCTGGTCGAGCTGACCGGCAATGCCAAGCTGCTGGTCACCTACCGCCGCCTGGTCAACGAGCTGTCGCTCTACCGTCGCACGGCGCTCGCGCAGGCCGGCGCATTGCCGCTGTCATCGCGCCAGCACCACGACATCGTCGAAAAGATCGCCGCGGAACAGGCTGCCGCCGCGGGGCGTGCGCTTCACGATCACGTGATCGGCAGCCGCGAACGGATGCACCGGGCGATGGCCGTCGACGCCGCGCCGCCCCCGCGCGAGGCCGCCAGGAAATCGCGTTGAACCCCTCGTCGATCACCGTCAACGGCCGCCGCTATCGCTGGCCCGATCGCCCGCTCGTCGTCGTCTGCGTCGATGGCTGCGAGCCCGATTACGTGAACCAGGCGATCGCCGCCGGCAGCGCACCGTGGATGGCCGCCCTCGATGGCCGGGGCACGTGCCTCACGGCCGATTGCGTCGTGCCGTCGTTCACCAACCCGAACAACCTGTCGATCGTCACCGGCGCGCCGCCGTCGGTGCACGGGATTTGCGGCAACTATTTCTTCGATCGCGGATGCAAACGCCGAAGTGATGATGAACGACCCGAAATACCTGCGCGCCGGGACGATTCTCGCGGCGTTCGCGGACGCGGGCGCCAAAGTCGCCGTCATCACGGCGAAGGACAAGCTCCGCGCGCTGCTCGGCCATCGGCTGAAGGGCATCTGCTTCTCGTCGGAGCGAGCCGACCAGGTCAGCATGGAGGAAAACGGCATCGACGATGTGCTGTCGCTGGCCGGCATGCCGGTGCCGTCCGTGTACAGCGCCGAGCTGTCGGAGTTCGTGTTCGCCGCCGGTTGCGCGCTGCTCGAACGGGACCGTCCCGACATCATGTACCTGTCGACGACCGACTACGTCCAGCACAAGCATGCACCCGGGACGCCGAAGGCGAACGCATTCACGGGCATGCTCGACCGGTACCTGGCCCGCCTGGACGCCGCCGGCGCCACGGTGATCTTCACCGCCGACCACGGCATGAATGCCAAAACGGACGCCTTCGGCCGCCCGAACATCGTCTTCCTGCAGGACGTGCTCGATGCCGCGTATGGTCGGGACACGACGCGCGTGATCCTTCCGATCACCGATCCTTACGTCGTCCACCACGGCGCGCTCGGCTCCTATGCCACGGTTTACGTGAACGATCGACGCAAGCCTCGACGACGTGCGCGATCGGATCGCCGGGTTGCCCGGCATCGAGCTGGTGCTTCCGCGCGCCGCCGCCTGCGCCCGCTTCGAGCTGCCCGAGAACCGCGTGGGCGATCTCGTGGTCGTATCGGAGAGGCTGACCGTCATCGGCAGCCGGCGCGCGCGTCACGACCTGTCCGGACTCGACGCGCCGCTTCGCTCGCACGGCGGCATCGTCGGAGCAGCGCGTACCCCTGATCGCCAACCGCCCCGCGCCCGAGCTGCCGGCGCGGCGGTGGCGCAATTTCGACGCGTTCGATCTCGCCCTCAACCATCTTGCATGAAGCTTGCATGACACATCCCGAGCATGTTGACCGCCGCCACGATGAAAGCAACCGGCGCCGATCTCCGAAGCGATGCGGATCGCCGGCGAGCGCGTTCGAGCATCGCGCACGCTCGAGGTCCTCAACCCGTATACGAATGAAGTCGTCGGCACCGTGCCCGCGGCGAGCGTCGACGACGTCCGGCGGGCGTTCGCCATCGCACGCGCATACAAGCCGCGAGCTGACGCGCTACGAGCGCTTCGAGATCTGCCGCAAGGCCGCCGCGATCATCCGCAGTCGCGCCGACGCGACTGTCCGACCTGATCACCGCCGAGTGCGGGATCTGCAAGAAGGACTCGCTCTACGAAGTCGGCCGCGCGTGCGACGTATTCACGTTCGCCGGCAATGCCGCGCTGCAGGACGACGGCCAGGTCTTCTCCTGCGACCTGACGCCGCACGGCAAATCGCGCAAGGTCTACACGCTGCGCGAGCCGCTGCTCGGCGTGATCTCCGCGATCACGCCGTTCAACCATCCGTTGAATCAGGTCGCGCACAAGATCGCGCCCGCGATCGCGACCAACAACCGGATGGTGCTGAAGCCCACCGAGAAGACGCCGCTTTCCGCGCTCGCGCTCGCCGACATCCTCTACGAAGCGGGCTTGCCGCCGCCGATGCTGTCGGTGGTGACCGGCGATCCGCGCGAAATCGCCGACGAAATGCTGGTCAACCCGGACGTCGATCTCGTGACGTTCACCGGCGGCGTCGCCGATCGGCAAGTACATCGCGGCCAAGGCGGTTTACAAGCGGCAGGTGCTTGAACTGGGCGGCAACGACCCGATCATCGTGATGGAGGATGCCGATCTCGACGAAGCGGCCACGCTCGCGGCGGTGGGTTCGTACAAGAACTCCGGGCAGCGCTGCACGGCGGTCAAGCGGATGCTCGTGCAGGAAGGCGTCGCCGACGCATTCGTCGAGCGGCTGGTGGCCCGCACGAAGGCCTGGACGTACGGCGATCCGGCCGATCCGCAAGTGGACATGGGAACGGTGATCGACGACGCCGCCGCCGCGACGTTCGAGGCGAAGGTCGCGCCGCCGTCGATCAGGGTGCCACGCTGCTGGTCGGCAACGAGCGCGATGGCGCGCTGTATTCGCCGACCGTGCTCGATCACGTGACGCCCGACATGGACGTCGTGCGGACCGAGACGTTCGGGCCGGTGTCGCCGGTGATCCGCTTCAAGGACATCGACGACGCCATCCGCATCTCCAATGCCACCGCGTACGGACTGTCATCGGCCGTTTGCACGAACCGCCTCGACTACATCACGCGCTTCGTGCAGCGAGCTGCAGGTCGGCACGGTGAACATCCGCGAAGTCCCGGGCTATCGGCTCGAGCTGACGCCGTTCGGCGGCATCAAGGATTCGGGACTCGGCTACAAGGAAGGCGTGCAGGAAGCGATGAAGAGCTTCACGAACGTCGAAGACGTATTCCCTTCCATGGTAATTCGTCGGACAAAAGTACACCCCTACTTTTGTCCGGTTCAGCAAGACTTGAATCGCGGGCAGAGCCCGACGATTCAAGATTGGAAAAACTGACGAAAGAACGAGTGTCACCGGTGTCCGAAACAAGTGTGATGGCAATCGTTAATGCAAACGCTGCTCAACCTGCTGGCGGGCGTATCGCTGCTCGTGTGGGGCACGCACATCGTGCGCACGGGGATCCTGCGCATGTACGGCGGCGATCTGCGGCGCGTCCTGCGCCGCAGCGTCGCGAACCGCGTGTCGGCGTTCTTCGCCGGACTGGGCGTCACCGGCCTCATCCAGAGCAGCACCGCGACCGCGCTGATCGTCGCGTCGTTTGCGGGCCAGGGCCTGATCGGCACGGCGCCTGCGCTGGCCGTGATGCTCGGCGCCGATGTCGGCACCGCGCTCGTCACCGTGCTGCTGTCGTTCGATCTTTCGTGGCTTGCGCCGCTGCTGATTTTCAGCGGCATCGTGCTCTATCTGTCGAGCCAGGCGAGCGCGGCGCGGCCGCTTCGGACGCATCCTGATCGGTCTCGGCCTGATCATGTTCGCGCTGCAATGGATATCGGTGGCCGCGCAAGCCGTCGTGCAGGCCGCCGGCGTCAAGGTGATCTTCGCCTCGCTCACCGGCGACGTGCTGCTCGACATGCTCGTCGCGGCGCTGTTCACGGTCCTGTGCTACTCGAGCCTCGCGGTCGTGCTGCTCGTCGCGACGCTCGCGTCGCTGCACGTGATCGCGCTGCCGGTCGCGCTCGGGCTGGTGCTCGGCGCCAATCTCGGCAGCGGCCTGCTCGGCATGCTGTCGACGCTGCGCTCGACACCCGAAGCGCGGCGCGTGACGCTCGGCAACTTCATCTTCAAGCTGATCGGCTGCGTGCTCGCCGTGCCGCTCGTGGGGCACCTGGAAAGCTGGATCGCCGGCATGGAGCTCGATCCGGCGCGCGAAGTCGTGCTGTTCCACCTGCTGTTCAACATCGCGCTCGCGCTCCTGCTCGTGTTCTGGACCGAGCGGATCGCGCGCATCGCCGAGCGGATGCTGCCGGCGCGACCCGCGTCCGAGGATCCGGCGAAGCCGCGCCACCTCGACCCGTCTGCGCTCGACACGCCCGGCGCTGGCGATCGCGTGCGCGGCGCGCGAAGCGATGCGCATCGGCGACGTGATCGAGCACATGCTCGCCGGAATGCTGACGGTGCTGACGACCAACGACCGCACGCTCGCCGCGGCGCCTGCGCAAGATGGACGACGTCGTCGACGAGCTGTACACGGCGGTCAAGCTGTACCTCACGCAGATTCCGCGCGAGGCGCTCGAGCAGAAGGAAGGCCGGCGCTGGGCGGACATCGTCTCGTTCGCCATCAACATGGAGCAGGTGGGCGACATCATCGAGCGCATCCTGACCGACCTCGAGGACAAGAAGATCGACAAGGGCCGCAACTTCTCCGAGGCCGGCATGGCGGAGATCTGCGACCTGCACGCACGGTTGATCGCCAACCTGCGTCTCGGCTTGTCCGTGTTCCTGAACGGCGACCTGAAGCATGCGCAGCAACTGCTCGCGCAGAAGGTGCTGTTCCGCGACCTCGAGCGCGCGTATGCGAACTCGCACCTCGGCCGGCTCGCCGGCAACACGGTCGACAGCATCGAAACCTCGTCGCTGCATCTCGACCTGATCTCCGACTTGCGACGGATCAATTCGCATATCTGCTCGATCGCCTATCCGATCCTCGAGGAAGCCGGCGTGCTCGCGCGCACGCGGCTCAAGACGCCGGACGAGCCTGCGCCGGAAAGTCCCGCGCTTGCGCCGGACGGCGCGACCTGGCAGAAGCGCAAGCCGAAGACCGCATGAGCGGCGAAAGCCGCAAGCGCGAGGGTACACCAATGAGTCCTTCGGGCGATTGCAGGAAGGCCGACACGCAATGGCATTGACGGTCTCGGACATCTGCATGCTCTTCGCCAGCAAGGGCGGGCGGCTCTACGACGGTGAGCCGGTTACGCAGCTCGAGCATGCGCTGCAGAGCGCGGCGCGCGGCGAGGCCGAAGGCGCATCGCCGGCGCTCGTCTCCGCCGCGCTGCTGCACGACCTCGGACACATGCTGAACGACCAGGGCGAAACACCGACGCTTCGCGGCATCGATGACCTGCATCAGTACGTGGCGCTGCCCTTCCTGCGCGGCACGTTCGGCGACGACGTCCTGGAGCCGATCAAGCTGCACGTCGATGCGAAGCGCTACCTCTGCGCGACCCGTGCCGGCTATTACGACGCGTTGTCGGCCGACTCGAAGCGCAGCCTGAAGCTCCAGGGCGGCATCTACAGCGACGACGAGGCCGCCGCGTTCATCGCACGCCCGTACGCCGCGGACGCCGTGAACGTGCGTCTGTGGGACGATCTCGCGAAAGTCGCCGGCGCGCCGACACCACCGCTCGCACACTTCATCACCCTCCTCGAAGCCGCGCAGCGGGCCGCTGCTTGACCGGCAGGCCAATGCAGGACGCTTCGTGAGCCGCGCTTCGCGCGAGATCGCCGCGGTTGCAGCGTGATGCCCGCGCAGGAACTGTCGCTCGGCATCACGTTGGCGGTACTCGGCGCGGGATTGCTGCACGCCGGATGGAATGCGCTGCTGAAAGGTCGCGCCCGGCGGCGAGCCAATGCTCGATACGGCGTCGGTCGTCGCGGGCTCGTCGGTATGGGCACTTGTGCTGCTGCCATGGGTGCCGCTGCCCGATCCGGCCGCCTGGAAATTCGTCGCCGCGTCGACTGTCATCCACTTCGCGTACTACATCACGCTCGCGCACGCATACCGCACCGGCGACCTGTCGTTCGCCTATCCGCTGATGCGCGGCACGGCGCCCTTGATCGTCACGGTGCTCGGCATCCTGTTCCTGCGCGAGTTGCCGACCGCACAAGTCGCCGCCGGCATCCTGCTGATCTGCGCAGGCATCGTCAGCATCGCGTTCGTGCGGCGGGAACGACATCCGCCCGCCGCCGCTGCGTGGGCATTCGCGAACGCCGGCATCATCGCCGTCTACACGCTGGTCGACGGAAGCGGTGCGCGCGCCTCGGGCAATGCGATCGCGTACGTGACATGGCTGATCTTCCTGGAGGGGCTGCCCTTCCTGGCGTGGATTGCCTGGCGCCGCGGCGCGCCGGCCGTCGCCTACCTGCGCCGGCGCTGGCGGCGCGGGCTGCTCGGCGGCGCATGCAGCTTGGCCGCGTACGCGATCGTGCTGTTCGCGATGACCCGCGCACCGGTCGCCGCGGTGGCGGCGCTGCGCGAAACATCGGTGCTGTTCGCCGCGCTGATCGGGGCGGTCTGGCTGAAGGAAGGGTTCGGCCGCTGCGGCTTGCCGGTGCGGCGAGCGTCGTCGCCGGCGTGGCAGCGCTCAAGCTTGAGCAGGTGTGAGACCCCTGAGCCCCCTCGACCGCTGATATGAACATCCCGACCCACGCTCGCGTCGTCATCGTCGGCGGAGGCATCGCGGGTGTGTCGACCGCCTACCATCTGACGAAGCTCGGCATCACCGACGTCGTGCTGCTCGAGCAAGGCCGGCTCACCTGCGGCACGACGTGGCACGCCGCCGGTCTCGTCGGCCAGACGCGCGCAACGCGCAATGCGACGCGGATGAGTCGCTACGGCATCGAGCTGTACGCATCGCTCGAGCAGGAGACGGGACTTGCGACCGGGTGGAAGCAATGCGGCAGCGTCAACATCGCGAAGACACCGCAGCGGATGCAACTGATGCGGCGGCAGATGGCGCGTGCGCAGAGTTTCGGCGTCGAGTTCGAGTGGCTGTCGCCGTCCGACGTGGCGACGAGCGTGCCGTTGCTGCGAACCGACGATCTGTCGGGCGGCGTCTGGATCCCCGGCGACGGCAAGGCGAATCCCACGGACCTCACCCAGTCGCTCGCCAAAGGCGCGCGCACCCGTGGCGCGGCAATCTTCGAGAGACACCCGGGTCACCGGCGTCCAGCGGCATAACCGCCACGTCGACGGCCTCGAATGGGAGCGCGACGGCGAGCGCGGTCACGTTCGGTGCGAATTCATCGTCAATTGCGCCGGACAATGGGCGCGCGAGTTCGGCGCGCTCGCGGATGTCGCGGTGCCATTGCAGTCCGCCGAGCATTTCTATGTGGTCACCGAGCCCATCGCAGGCGTCACGCCGGCCATGCCGGTGATTCGCGATCCCGATGGCTACATCTACTTCAAGGAGGAAGTGGGCGGCGTGGTGATGGGCGGCTTCGAGCCGGTGGCAAAACCGTGGAACGTCGACCGCATCCCCGATCGCTTCGAGTTCCAGCTGCTTGCCGGAGGACTGGGATCAGTTCGAAGTCCTGATGGAGAACGCGCTGCATCGGATGCCGAGCCTCGAGACGGCGCAGGTGAAGCTGCTGCTGAACGGCCCCGAGAGCTTCACGCTCGATGGCAATTTCCTGCTGGGCGAAGCGCCGGGGTTGAGCGGATACTTCGTGTGCGCGGGGTTCAATTCGGCGGGGATCGCGAATGCGGGCGGCGCCGGCCGCCTGATCGCTGAATGGATTTCCGCTGGAGAGCCGCCCTTCGACGTCTGGGATATCGATATTCGCCGCTTCGCGCCGTTCCACGTCAACCGACGGCACCTGGCGGATCGCACGGTTGAATCGCTCGGGCTTCACTACGCGATGCGCTGGCCGCGCGAGGAGCTCGTCACGGTGCGTCCGCTGCGCCGCTCGCCGCTCTACGATCGACTGAAAGCGAAGCGCGCGGTATTCGGCACCAAGCTCAACTGGGAGCGCGCGAACTATTTCCTGCCGGACGGCGCCACGGAGCCACCGTGCACGCTCGACACGCCGGCATGGCTGCCATGGATGCTCGACGAGCAGCGCGCGTGCCGCGAGGATGTCGTCGTGTTCGACCAGACGTCATTTTCGAAATTCGTGCTGAAGGGCCGCGACGCGCTGGCGGCGCTCGAACGGCTCTGTGCGAATCGCATCGACGTGGACGTTGGTCGCATGGTGTACACGGCGATGCTCAACGAGCGCGGCGGCTTCGAAAGCGACCTGACGATCACGCGCATCGCGCCGAACGAATTCTTCATCCTCACCGGATCCGCGCAGTCGACGCGCGATTTCGCGTGGATCGAGCGGCACATCGGCGACGATGCGAATGCCGCCCTGGTGGATGTGACCAGCGCCTATTCGGTGTTGTCGGTGATGGGGCCGCGCGCTGAAGCGCTGCTCGGCAAGCTCTCGCGCGACGACCTGTCGCAAGCGGGCATTCCGTTTTCCACGACCCGGATGATCGATGTCGGCTATGCGCGCGTGCGGGCGGCCCGCATCAGCTACGTCGGCGGACCCGGGTACGAGCTGTACGTCCCGACCGATCAATGCGTGACGCTCTACGACGCACTCTGCGATGCGGGCGGCGAATTCGGATTGCGCGACGCCGGCTACTACACGATCGACGCGCTGCGCATCGAAGCCGGGCGCCGGGCCTGGGGCGCAGAGCTGTCGCCGGACGAAACGCCGCTGGAAGCCGGGCTCTCCTACGCGGTCGCGCTCGGCAAGCCGGTTGATTTCATCGGTCGCGACGCGCTCGTCCGGCAAAGCAAGCGGGGCATTGCCAAACGCCTCGTGCAGTTCACGCTCGACGATCCCGCGGCGTTTCCGTGGGGCGGCGAGCCGATCCTCATGGATGGACGTCCGATCGGCGAGCTCGCGTCCACCGGATACAGTCGCAAGCTCGGGCGCGCCGTTGCGTTCGGATACGCGAAGTCTCCGCACGCCGATACGCCGCTCTCCGACGCGATGATCGCGACGGCGCATTACGAGATCGACATCGCGGGACGGCGTTTCGCCGCAAGTGTCCACGTGCACGCGCCGGTTGGCGTTCGTGCGCCGGCTGTGGTTTGATTGAAGTCCTGAACAGGCCCTGACTCGTGACCGTCCTGCACCGTCTTACGCCACCCGCGCGCCGCGGCCGCGCACCATCGCGACCCGGCGCCGAAACCGCGCAGGTGCAGAGCCTGACGCGCGGCCTGTCGATCCTCGAATGCCTCGCGCGCACTGAAGGGGGGCTGACGTTGACCGACATCGGCCATCGGACGCAGCTGCCGCCATCGACGACACACCGGCTGCTGTCGACGCTCGAAAAGATGGGCTATGTGTACCAGGCGGGTGACCTCGGGCTGTGGTACGTCGGCCTGCAGGCGTTCACCGTCGGGTCCAGCTTCCTCGCCAACCGGGATTTCGCGACGCACAGCCATGCGTACATGCGCCGGTTGATGGAGCAATCGGGCGAGACGGCAAATCTCGCGATTCTCGACGGCACCGAGGCCGTGTTCATCGATCAGGTGCAATGCCGCGAAACGATGCGCACGATCGTCAAGCTCGGCAGCCGCGTCCCGCTGCACGCATCGGGCGTCGGCAAGGCGATCTTCGCATCGCTGCCGGACGATCAGATCGACGCGCTGCTGAAGGTCAAGGGCCTGCCGCGGATCACGGAGAACACGATCACGTCACCTGAGACGATGTGGGCGAGCATTCGCGTGATCCGCCAGCGCGGCTGGTCGTTCGACGACGAGGAGCACCTGCCGGGCACGCGCTGCGTCGCGGCACCCATCTACGACGAGCACGAGGAGCCCCTAGGCGCCATCTCCCTCGCCGGACCGTCGACGCGGCTCACCGATGCGCGGATCAAGCAGCTCGGACCCGTCGTGTCGCATTTTGCGGAAGAAATCACGCGACGGCTGGGCGGCCGCTGGCCACATCCTCACTAGGAACCTCTGAACAACTCTCGCGTGGCGCGCTAGCGCTTGGCGCGCGATGCGGATCAATGCGAGACGGCTCGCCGCGCGCGCAGCCGCACCGAATGGTCGGCGCGGATTCTCTTGAATGTCGCTACGCCAGGTGTTGACTGAACCACTCCACGGCGGCCGCCGAGCTCTCGGTAAATCCTGGTTCGACGTATGCGTCGAAGTGTGCTCCCTTCAGGATCACGAGCGACTTCGGCTCGCGGGCGCGCTCGTAGGCTGCAACAGCGAGGTCGGTGGGAGTCAGCACGTCATTGCACGCAACGACGATGCGTAGCGGGGTCGGCGATATGCGATGGATGTCCGCGGCCGGACTATAGCGAAGGAAGTGCTCGAGCGACTCCATCGTTACCCGGTTCTCCCAGGCCGGCGCACGCGCCGCCGCGGTTTTTGTGAACCACGCGTACGAGTCGGGCGTGGGAAGCACCGAGGCTTCACCCTCCGGCGCCACCACCGGCACATAGTTGACGGGCCCGCCCTGGTAGCGGCTCACGCGGTCGGCGGCGAGCGCCTCCACGAAACCCGAGAAGACATCGGGCCGCATCAAGCGCTGCGCGTTGGCCCAGCCGTCCACCAGTGGCACCTGGGCGACCGCACATTTGATTCTTCGATCGAACGCCGCCAGATGCAGCACGTGGGCCCCGCTGTACGAGGAGCCCCATACGCCGATGCGCGTCGGATCGACATCGGGACGTAGCGACATCCAGGTGATCGCGTTGCGATAGTCCTCGTGCTGCTCCGCGGGAAAGATCTGCCCGCGCGGCTCGCCTTCGGATGCACCCTGCCAGCGATAGTCGAACGCCAGGGTCGCAAAGCCTGCCGAGGCGAACGTTTCGGCAAATCGGTCCAGGTACATTTCCTTCACGGCGCTGAACCCATGCGCCATGACAATTGCGGGACTCCTGGCGCGGGTCCCGGCTCCGTCGGGAAGATAGAGCCACCCTGCGCACTTCAGGCCGTCGCTCGCGAACGATATGTCCTGTCGCATGGAAGCACCTCCGCTTCGCTGCCAAGCCGGTACTGCAGCAGAGCCCCGACCGTTGCGCCCGCAATCGACGGGACGAACCGCTCCAACTCATATGATAGGAGCACTGGCCGGGCGTGAACAAGTATGTCGACCCTCCTTGCCTGGCGAGGACGTTGCGAGGCGCGAGCGTTGCCCGCGCCGTCATCCGCTACGGCCGAGTCAGCGCCCGGCCATCCGCGTCCAGCGCCGCGCGAGCGACGGTTGCGGCGGCGGCGCCCAGCGCGCAAGCAGATCGTCCATCGCGTGGAAATCATTGCAGACGAGGACGACGTCGCATCCCGCGTCGAACGCGGCATCGGCGCGCGCGACGATGTCGCCGGCCGATTGCGCGCCGGCCATCTCGAGATCGTCGGAGAACACCAGCCCGTCGAAGCCCAGTCGCCCGCGCAGGATCTCTGCGATCCAGACGCGCGAAAAGCCGGCGGGGCGAGGATCGACGGCAGGGTAGACGACGTGCGCCGGCATGACGGCCGGCAGATCGTGCTGCATCAAGGCGGCGAACGGGACGATATCGGTCGCGCAGGATCGTATCGAGCGGGCGCGAATCGACCGGCGTGTCGACATGCGAATCAGCCGTGACAAAACCGTGGCCGGGAAAATGCTTGCCCACCGCCGCGCAGCCGCCCGCTTTCAGGCCGCGCAGCAGCGCGCCGGCGAGATCGGCTACGACGATCGGGTCCGCGTGGAAGGCACGGTCGCCGATGATGGCGCTCGCCGCGTAGTCGAGATCGAGGACCGGCGTGAAGCTGAAGTCGACGTCGTGTGCCCGCAGTTCGCGCGCGATGGTGACACCGTGCTCGAACGCCGCCTCGTTCGCGGCTCGCGGATCGCAGTCCCATTGCTCGCCGAGCGTCCGCATCGGCGGTATCGGCGTGAACCCGTCAGTGCGAAACCGCTGCACGCGCCCGCCTTCGTGGTCGACGGCAATGAGCAACGCAGGCCGCAACGCGCGGATCGAAGCGGTCAAGCCGCGCAACTGGACCGAAGCTTCGAAGTTGCGCTTGAAGAGGATTACGCCGCCAACCCGCGGATCGGCAAGCCGCGCACGATCGCCTTCAGTCAGCGTCAATCCTTCGACGCCCAGCATGATCGGCCCGCGAGCCGGTCCCTCGATCGTTCACCACGGAGCTCGTCGCCGTGGCTCGCCAACTGCCGCGCTCATCGTGCAGCCTGGCGCATCAACGCCTTCATCTCGCGCACCGCTTCGCGCAATCCGACGAACACGCTGCGCGACACGATCGCATGCCCGATATGCAACTCGCGCACGCCGGTGAGGCCGGCGACCGGCTGGACATTGATGTAATTCAGTGCGTGGCCCGCGTTGAACCGCATGCCGAGATCGCGGATCGCCCGCCCGGCCGTGCGGATGCGATCCAGCTCGGCCACCACGGCAACGCTCTCCGCATCGCGCCCTTTTGCATGGAATGCGTGTGCGTACGGTCCCGTGTGCACTTCGCACACGCGCGCGCCGGCGCGCGCGGCCGCTTCGACCTGCGGCAGTTCGGCGTCGATGAACACCGACGTGACGATTCCCGTATCGGCCAGGCGCGCAATGGCGATCTTGAGCCTGTCTTCCTGGCTGGCGACGTCGAGTCCGCCTTCGGTGGTCACTTCCTCCCGGCCTTCGGGGACGAGCATCGCCATTTCCGGACGCAGGCGACAGGCGATGTCGATCATCTCGTCGGTTGCGGCCATTTCGAGGTTCAACTTGATGTGCACGAGATCGCGCAACCGGCGCACGTCTTCGTCCTGAATGTGGCGGCGGTCTTCGCGCAGATGCACCGTGATGCCGTCCGCCCCGCCGAGATGCGCTTCGACGGCCGCCCACACCGGATCGGGCTCGTAGGTGCGCCGCGCCTGGCGCAGCGTTGCAACGTGGTCGATGTTGACGCCGAGCTCGATCACGACGGCTTTCCCTCACTCATCGCATGTCCTTGTCATCTTCGAGCGCGGCCAGATCCTGGACGACGCGGCGGCTGAAAATCCGCCGCTCCTCGAGGTAGTGATCCAGCACGCGCCGCATCAATCGTTTCGCCTCAGCAGCAACCTCTGCGTCCGGGTACCGCTGTGTTGCGAGCGCGATCAGCGTCGCGCCGCGGACGACGGGCCACGGTGCTCGCGGCTCGGCAGCGACACGCCGCGGCCCGCGATCGAATGTGTAATGGTAGCGTTCGGCGGCATCGACCGGCGCGCCGGAATCGACATCGTGCGTAAGCGGGAGTGCATACCCGAGCTCCGCGAGCAGGCGCACTTCGAAGTGGCGCAGCGTCGCAGCCTGCGCCGCCGGTCCCGCATCCGCGGTCAGCGCACGCAGCGCCGACGCGTACTCGTTCCACAGCAACGGATGCGGATCCTCGCGCGCCAACAGCTTCAGCAGCAGCTCGTTCAGGTAGAACCCGCACAGCAGCGCTGCGCCACCCGGCAACGGAAGTCCGCCGCGCCACTCGGCCTTCACCAGCGTCTTGAGCTCGGCCGTTCCCGCCCACCACAGTGCCAGCGGCTGAAACGCCTGCAATACGCCGCGGAGCTCCGACCGGGGACGCTTCGCGCCGCGCGCGACCATCGCGACGCGCCCCGCGCGCTCGGTGAACGCCTCGACGATGAGGCTCGTCTCGCGGTAGGGATAGGTATGGAGGACGAACGCGGGCTGGTCGTCGCGTCGCTCGCGCAGCTGCTCGGGGTCTATGACTGTAACGTCCATGGTGGTCTAGTCGCGACCGTAGTAACCCAATCGCGTCAGCATCGCGTCGTTCTCCGACCACCCGCTCTTGACGCGCACCCAGACGTCGAGGAACACGCGCCCGCCGAACAACGCCTCCATGTCGGCACGCGCCTGCGAGGCGATCGCCTTCATCCGGGCACCGCCTTCGCCGATCAGGATCGCGCGCTGGCTCGCCTTGTCGACAAAAACGGTCGCGCGAATGCGCCGCAAGTCGCCTTCGTGCTCGAAGCTGTCGACTGCGACGGCGGTGGAGTACGGCACCTCGTCGCCGAGTTGACGGAAGATCTTTTCACGAATGAATTCCGCGGCGAGGAATCGCTCGTCGCGATCCGTCACCTCGTCCTCGCCATACAACGCCGGGCCCTTCGGCAGCTGGTCGGCAATCGCACGTTTGAGCGCCGGCAGCTCGCTGCCGCGCTCGGCGGATATCGGTATGATCGCCGCGAACTCATGCAGCGCGGCAATTTCCGCGATTCGCGGCAGCATCGCGCGCTTGTCCGTCAGCGCATCGGTCTTGCTGAGCGCGGCGATCACCGGCACGCCTGCGGGCAGCAGGGCCAGTACCGCGCGATCGGCCGCGGTGAAGCGTGCGGCGTCGATGACGAATACGATCACGTCCACGTCCGCAAGCGCCTCCCTGACGGCGCGGTTGAGCCGCTCATTGAGCCGCGACGCGTGGCGCGTCTGGAATCCCGGTGTGTCGACGAAGATGTACTGGACGCCCGGCTCGCTCAGGATGCCGGAGATGCGGTGGCGCGTCGTCTGCGGCTTGCGCGAGGTAATGCTGATGCGCGCGCCGACGAGCGCATTCAGCAGCGTCGACTTGCCGACCGACGGACGTCCGACGATCGCGATGTGACCGCACCGATGCGCTTCGTTCAGTCACGCGAGGGCGGATTGCCCGCTTTCACCGCGGCCAGCGCCTGCAGCGCGGCGTCCTGCTCCGCCGCGCGGCGGCTGCTGCCGGTGCCCAGCGCGACAATCGACAAATCGGCGATCCTGCATTCGACGACGAAGTGCTGCGCGTGGGCTTCACCGGTCGTGGCGATGATCGCGTATTCCGGCACCGGCAACCGCTGCGACTGCAACCATTCCTGCAGCCGCGTCTTCGGATCCTTGCCGAGCGTCGACGGATCGACGTCGCGCAGCAGGTCGGCGTAGACGACGCCGATCGTCCTGCGGGCGGCGGCAAAGCCGGCGTCGAGGAATACGGCGCCGAAAACCGCTTCCATCGCATCGGCCAGGATTGACGGCCGATCGGCGCCGCCGCTCCTCGCTTCGCCTTCGCCCAGGCGGACGGCCGCGCCGAGCCCGAGGCGGCGCGCGACCTGCGCCAGCGTGTCCTTGTTGACGAGATGCGCGCGGACGCGGGACAGATCGCCCTCGGGAAGTGCCGGGAACCGCTCGTAGAGGGACAGCGCGACGACGCAGTTCAGGATTGCGTCGCCGATGAACTCGAGCCGCTCGTTGTGGGGAACGCCGTAGCTTCGGTGCGTGAGCGCCTGTCGCAGCAGGTCGGGGTCCGTGAAAGGGTGGTCAACGGCGATACGGACCGCGTCGTCGGTCATCTAGCGACGGTCATTGTCAGCCCCGTGTGGAGCGGGCCTCGAACTCGAGCAGGATGCTCGCATTGCCGATCATGTGCAGGATTTTCTGCCACGACAGCGTGGCGACGATCGTGTTGCCTTCGCGCCCGACCAGCACGTCGGACGAACGCACCGCGTCGACGTAATCGGCCGAGAGGCGCCGATCCATCGACCGCTTGATGTCCGAGATCGTCGGGTTCTGGACTTCCACCATCGTCTGATCGAGGGCCTTCTGCACGGTGAAGTACTCGATGTACGAGGGACCGATGCGAAATGCGACGAGCGCGAAGATGATGATGACGATTGTCGTGAACAGGAATCCTGTCATCGACAAGCCACGCTGATTTCCGGCCACGCTGCCCCTCCCCGTCACACGTCAGCGGATGCCGCTGCCGACGCGCTTGAATGCAAAGGACGCAATGTCGTCCCAATTGAACCAGATGAAGAATGCCCGGCCGCGAATGTGATCGTCCGGGACGAATCCCCAATAACGGCTGTCGTCGCTGTTGTCGCGGTTGTCACCCATCATGAAATAGTGACCCGCCGGCACTCGGCATTTGAAGCCGCGCTCATTGTAGTCGCAATTTTCGCGCCCGGAAAACGGCCTCACGTTCGATGGATACACCGGCTGGGCCTGCACATTCATCCCGATCAAGTGCGTGCGCGCCGCGTCGCCGTCGGTGCGCTCGACGCTGCGCTCCAGCGTTTCGAAGCGCAGGCCCTCCAGGTAGCTGTAGGTACCGTCCGGCTGCTGCGGCCAGGGCGTGCCGTTCACCGTCAGCCGCTTGTCGCGGTACTCGACGACGTCGCCGCCCGACGCCGATGACACGCTTGATGAAATCCTGCGACGGGATTGAGCGGGTAGCGGAACACGACGACGTCGCCGCGCCTGGGGTCCGCGAGCGGGACGATCTTCTGCTCGATGATCGGCAGCCGGATGCCGTAGACGAACTTGTTCACGAGGATGAAGTCGCCCACTTCGAGCGTGGGTCGCATCGAGGACGAAGGGATCTTGAACGGCTCAGCCAGGAACGAGCGCAGCAGGAAGACGGCCAGCAGAACCGGGAAAAACGATTTCGAATATTCGACCCAGACCGGTTCGCGCGCCCCGGCGCCCCGCTTGCGGGCGAAGAACGCGCGGTCCAGCAACCAGATGACGCCGGATACGGCGGTCAGCACGAACAGGATCAGGGCAAAGTTCATCGGGAATCGGGCGGAAAGGAAGGAGTGAAGCGAGACAACCGGCGATCAGGGCGCGCGGCATTGTCGCATGCAGAAAATGGGGTCGGAGTTGTTTTTCCGGCAGCAACACCCGCTCGTGCAGAGAAGTTCGGGAAAAACAACTCCGACCCCATTTCCCGGGCAGGGGGTCACTTGTCGCCGACCTGCAGGATCGCGAGGAACGCCTCCTGCGGGATCTCGACGCTGCCGACCGATTTCATCCGCTTCTTGCCGGCCTTCTGCTTTTCGAGCAGTTTCTTCTTGCGCGTGATGTCGCCGCCATAGCATTTCGCCAGCACGTTCTTGCGCATGGCCTTGATCGTCTCGCGCGAGATGATCTGCGCGCCGATCGCCGCCTGCACCGCGACGTCGAACATCTGGCGCGGGATCAGCGACCGCATCTTCGACGCGACCTCCCGGCCCCGGTACGTGGCAACCGACCGATGCACCATCACCGACAGTGCATCCACGCGCTCGCCGTTGATCAGGATGTCGAGCTTGACGACGTCCGCCGCCCGGAACTCCTTGAACTCGTAGTCGAGCGACGCGTATCCGCGCGACACCGATTTCAGCTTGTCGAAGAAGTCCATCACCACTTCGGCCATCGGCAGCTCGTAGGTCAGCAACACCTGCCGGCCGACGTACTGCATGTTCTTCTGCACGCCGCGCTTCTCGGTGCAGAGCGTCAGCACCGGCCCGACGTACTCCTGCGGCATCAGGATCGTCGCGGTGATGATCGGCTCGCGGATCTCCTCCACCTTGGAGAGGTCCGGAAGCTTCGACGGATTCTCGATCTCGACGACATTGCCGTCGCGCGTCAGCACCTGGTAGACGACGGTCGGCGCCGTCGTGATCAGGTCCATGTCGTACTCGCGTTCCAGCCGCTCCTGGACGATGTCCATGTGCAGCAGGCCGAGAAAGCCGCAGCGGAATCCGAACCCCAGCGCCTGCGACACTTCCGGCTCGTAGTGCAGCGACGCGTCGTTCAGCTTCAGCTTGTCGAGCGCATCGCGCAATGCCTCGTACTGGTTCGACTCGACCGGGTAGAGGCCGGCGAATACCTGCGGCTTCACTTCCTTGAAGCCGGGTAGCGGCTGCCGTGGCGGGACGAGTGACGCTGGTGATCGTGTCGCCGACCAGCGCCGCCTTCAGCTCCTTGATGCCGGCGGTAATGAAACCGACTTCACCGGCCGCCAGCTCTTCCCGCGACGCCGAGCGTGGCGTGAAAACGCCGACCTGCTCGCACATGTAGGACGCGCCTGACGCCATCAGCAGGATGCGGTCGCGCGGCTTCAACGTGCCCTGCATCACGCGAACGAGCATCACGACGCCGACATAGTTGTCGAACCACGAGTCGATCAGCAGCGCCTGCAGCGGCGCGTCCGGATCGCCCTTCGGGGCCGGCACCCGCGCAATCACCGCCTCGAGGATGTCGTCGATGCCTTCGCCCGTCTTGGCGCTGGCGCGAATGGCATCTTCCGCGTCGATGCCGATGATGTCCTCGATTTCGTCGATCACGCGTTCCGGCTCCGCGGACGGCAGGTCGATCTTGTTCAGCACCGGCACGACTTCGACGCCCTGCTCGATCGCCGTGTAGCAATTGGCGACCGTCTGCGCCTCGACACCCTGCGATGCGTCGACGACGAGCAGCGCGCCTTCGCACGCGGCGAGCGAGCGCGACACTTCGTACGCGAAATCGACGTGGCCCGGCGTGTCGATCAGGTTCAGCCGATATGTCTGGCCGTCACGCGCCCGGTAGGTGAGCGCGGCCGTCTGCGCCTTGATCGTGATCCCGCGCTCGCGCTCGAGGTCCATCGAATCGAGGACCTGCTCCTCCATCTCCCGATCGGAAAGCCCGCCGCAGCGCTGGATGAACCGATCGGCCAGCGTCGATTTGCCGTGGTCGATGTGGGCGATGATCGAGAAATTGCGGATGTTCTGCATGTAGGAATTCAAAGGGCACCGGAAAGCGGTGCCCTGAAGGGTGGCCCGGCTTCGTCCGGGGACGCATCAGCGGATGCCGCCGGGGACCATGGCAAAACGCTAAAACATTGAATTTTAGCGGAAACCGTGCTCGAACGCGACTGTCACCGCAGGCGGTCCAGCGCCTCACGGACCCGGGCGGCGATCGAAGCGGTAATGGCAGAGCTCCATCCCGTCGACCGATCCCGAGGAGCAATACCGGCACGAGCTCGCCGAAGCGCGCCTCGAGCGCGGGTTCGCATCGACGTCGATTTCCGTCAACGCTGCGCCGGCCGCATCCGCGAGCGGCTGCAGCGCCGCGCGCATCTCGTCGCAGAGACTGGCAGTACGCGCGGATGAGCAGCGTCAGTTCCGGCGCAGCCGCCGGCCGCGACGGAACGACTATTGCTGCTCCCCGTTGCCGATCTTCAGCGTCGTGTAGAACGAGTTGTCGCCGCGGCGCACCTGAAGCGTGACCGACGCGCCCTTTTCGAGCTTCGCGAGCGACTCGTTCACCTGCGCTGCGCTCTTCGCCTCCGTCGGCGCGCCCTTCTGGATGATCGCGAGGATGACGTCGCCCGGCTGCACGTTGCCGCGAACGACGCCGACGACGTCCTCGATCAGCACGCCGCCGCTCTTCAGGTCGAGCTCCTTGCGTTGCTCGTCGGTGAGGTCCGACAGCACGAGGCCCATCCGGTTGGGCTTGGCCTTTTCCTTCGGTGCCGGCGTTCCCCGGCGCGGCTGCGCGGCTGCGACGTCCTCCTTCATCTCGGCAACGGTGACCGCGATGTCCCTCTGCGCGCCTTTGCGCCATACCGTCAGCGTGATCTTCGTGCCGGGGCGAATCGCCGTGATGATTCGCGGAAGCTCGTTCGACGAGCGAACTTCGCGGCCGTCGACCTTCAGGATGATGTCGCCCGACTCGACGCCCGCCTTCGCCGACGGGCCCGTCCTTTTCGACGCCGTTCACCAGCGCGCCGCTCGGCTGCTTGAGCCCGAACGCCTCGGCCGATTCCTTCGTCAGCTCCTGGATCTGCACGCCGATGCGGCCGCGCGTCACGCGGCCCTTTTCGCGCAACTGGTTCACCGCGTTCATCGCGATGTCGATCGGCACCGCGAACGCGAGGCCCATGTAGCCGCCGGTGCGCGAGTAGATCAGCGAATTGATGCCGACGACCTCGCCCTTCATGTTGAACAGCGGGCCGCCGGAATTGCCGGGGTTGATCGCGACGTCGGTCTGGATGAACGGCACCAGGTTTTCCTGCGGCAGGTCGCGCCCCTTCGCGCTGACGATGCCGGCCGTCATCGTGTTCTCGAGGCCGAACGGCTTGCCGATCGCGACGACCCATTCGCCGACCTTGAGCTTGTCGGGATCGCCGATGACGACGCGCGGCAGATCCTTGGCATCGATCTTCAGCAGCGCGACGTCGGTGCGCTTGTCGGTGCCGACGACCTTGGCGATGAACTCGCGCTTGTCGGACAGCCGCACCGTGACTTCGGTCGGATTCGTCGACGACGTGCGCGTTGGTGACGATGTAGCCGTCGCCGGAGAAGATGAAGCCGGATCCGGTCGACTGCGTCTCGAACTCGCGCTGCTGGCCGCCGCCGGCCCGCCGCGCGGGATCTGGCCGAAGCGGCGGAAGAACTCGTAGAACGGATCGTCCTCGGAGATGTCGGGAAGCGCGCTGCCGACGCGCCTTTTGCGTGACGTCGATCGACACGACGGCCGGGCCCTGCCGCTCGTAGAGATCGGTGAAATCGGGCAGCAGGCCGGGACGGCCCTGCGCGGTCGCGGGCACCGGCGCGATCAGCGACACCAGCGTGACGAGCGCAGCGCCGAATGCGGCGACGAGCGACTTCGCGGGGCGAGAACATGGACAGTCCTCAAGGGGTCGGACCCCATTTTCGAATGATTTGTGCAGGCGCGAGTCTGCAACTGCGGGCGCGCGGCGATTGCTGGTCGTCGCGCATCAGCGGCGCGTCGACCGAATGGGCGATCTGGCGCACGGTCGCACCCGGGCGCCTCGCCCATGACGGTGATCAGGTGGTCGTTCTGCTTGACGCTGTATACGTTGAGGCCGCCCTTCTGCAGCAGTCCTGCAGGCGCGGACGCCGCGACCAGCGGCTCGACGAACACGCTGACCGACGACGAGCCCGTCGGAAAATACGAGATGCGCGACGCGCTCGCGGCGGCCGCGCAGCTTGCGGAAACCTTCCATGATCTTCGCGAAGCCGGGCGGCACGCGCGTGACGATCCAGCCGGTCTCCTGCGGCGTCACATCGCCCGAAGCGCCTTCGAGCACCTGCCAGTCCGACGGAACGACCGGCCACGACGGCTCGACCATCGCGCGATCGATCTTGCGCATTGATCGTGAGGTCGGTGAACGCGAACTGCTCGATGCCATCGCCGCGCTCGTTCAGCACGCGCGCCTTCAGCAGCAGGCCGGTGGCGTCGTCGGACCAGAATCGATGCCCGTAGCGCAGGCCGTCCTTCGGCTCGAACACGACGACCTGCACCGGGCGGCCGCCGACGCGATCTGCGCCGATGACGCGAAACTCGTAGAAGCGCGACAGCGATTGCTGCTGCTCGGCGGACAGCGACGGAAACACGTTGCGAAACGTGCGCGGCTCGACGCGCACGAGCTTCGCATCGGGGTAATAGCAGCGCACTTCGCCCTGGCTGCGCACCACTTCGCGCGCGGGCCCGTCGAGATTCACGAGCTTCGCGAATTCGCGGCCATCGTCGTTCAGATGCGTGATCCGCGACGACTCGACGCGCGGCCCGATCTGGTAGACGATCGTGCCGACGTAGTCGAGCTTGCGCGCCGCCTGCGCGGCGCGCGCCAGCCAGGCCATCGCGTCGTCGGCACGGGCGTTCGAAGCGACGAGCGCGAGCACAAAGACGGCCGGGACGAACCGGCCGGCGACAACGGCGGGAGCTGCGAGACGCGCGCTGCATCGGCAAGTCGGCGAGTTCGTACGGGGATCAGCGCGCGTTCATTCCGCGACGGCGGGGCGCAACGGGCTCGTGGCGGCGACATCGCGGAGGTACGGGACCGACGCTTTGCAGCGCATTCGCCGGCGAGTATTCCTGGTGCGCGAGCAGGTAGTCCGGCGGAACCGTCGACGGACGGACCTGCGCCGCGCGCATCGTGCCGGCCTCGCCGCGCCTTCGCGATGCCGGCCGGCGTCGCGTCGATCAGCGAATAGGCGGTCCAGCCGACGACGGTGACCGCCGCGAGCGATGCGGCCGCCGCCCACGCCCACGAAGCGGGACGCGACGCCGCATGCGTCCGCGGCGCGAGCACCGTCGGCTCCGCGGCGAGCTGCCGGCGACACCGACGCGACGATGCCGCGCGTGACCGGCGGTTTCGCCGCGCAGCGCATCGCCGATCGTGTGATAGCAGCTCCACGTCGACATCGCCGCGTCGCCTTTCAGCATCGCGCACACGGCGTCCAATTCCGACGCGTCGACCTCACCATCCATCAGGCGCGAAATCTTCTCGTTCATCACCATCTCCGGTTTTCATCGGTGCCGAGCAGCGGCCGCAGCTCGGCCGCGATCGACTCGCGCGCGCGGAAAATGCGCGATCGCACCGTGCCGATCGGGCAATTCATCACGCTTGCAATTTCCTCGTAACTCAATCCTTCGATCTCGCGCAACGTGATCGCCGTGCGCAGATCGTCGGGCAACTGCTCCATCGCGCGGTTCACCGTGGCGGCGATCTGCTTGCCCAGCAGCTCGGCCTCGGGCGTCGCCGAGTCGCGCAACTGCTCGGCATCCTCGAAGCTTTCCGCGTCCTCGTGGTCGAATCCCGTCGACGTCGGCGCCCGCCGGCCCATCGCGACGAGGTAGTTCTTCGCCGTGTTGATCGCGATCCGATACAGCCACGTATAGAACGCACTGTCGCCGCGAAAACTCGGCAGTGCGCGGTAAGCCTTGATGAAAGCCTCCTGCGTCACGTCCTCGACCTCCGCCGGGTCGCGCACCAGCCGGGACAGCAGCCGCCCCAGCTTGCGCTGGTATTTCGCCACCAGCAGCTCGAACGCACGCTTGTCACCCTGTTGCGCTCGCACCACGAGCTGCTGATCGACTTCGCGATCACCCATTAAGCGGGCAGTCCCTGATTCATGTCGTTGTTATGCCCGCCGAACGGCGGGTGCGGCTGCCGACAGGCGCGACCAGGACTCCCGGCGGGGCGTCTTGGGCGGCGCGTGGCGCACACTTGCAGCAACAGACCATCCGGCGCGTTCCAAGTTCAGCCGTTCACGAGGGGAAGAACGTCGATAGTTGCGGCGTGAACGGCCTCGAGGACAACCGCGGGGCGTACGTCGCCGGTCTCGATCCCGCGGTAGTTCCGCACCGTCCGCCGCGCCCAGGGCGCGAGCGCGTCGCGAGCGGCGGCGTCGAGGAGTCCGAGCTGCGTCGAGCACGGCCACGATCGCCGGATACAGGCCGCGCTTCTGGCCGTCGGCGACCTTGATCGCGATCCCGAGGCCCTGGCTGCGGATCCCGATCGCCTGCACCCCCTCCGCGCCGATCTTCGTCACCCAGTCGCCGCGGCCGGCCTGCATCAGCGCGAGATCGCTTCGACGCTCGCCCGACACCATCTCGGGATGCGCGATCATCGCGTTGGCCAGCATGCGCGGCGCCATTCCGTAATCCGCATCGACGTCCGCGCTCGCGAGCCGCGCGAAGGCGGTGGCAAGCGACGCCAGCGGCACCGCGTAGTTCGGCGCCGAGCAGCCGTCGATGCCCGGCGACGAGCCGCGTCCTCGGCGACCGCCGGTGAAGCCGCGACCGCCTGGCGGATCGCCTGCTGCAGCGGATGGTCGATAGGCGAGGTAGTCGTCGTTGGCAATGGCCGCACTGGACGCAGCAGGCGAGCATCGCCGCTGTGCTTGCCGGAGCAGTTGTGCTGCAGCGTCGAATACGGCGGCGGCGGCGGCACCTCGCCGCGCGCGTCGTAGAAGCCCGGGGCATGCGTGCCGCACTGCAGGTCGGCCGGCGAGCACCCGGCCCGCGCGAGCATGTCCGCCACCGCTTCGACGTGGCGCGGCTCGCCCGAGTGGCTGGCGCACATCAGCGCCACCTGCGCCGGCGCAGTACCCGAAACGCTCGACACCGCCACCGGCCGTGAATGGCAGCGCCTGCAGCGGCTTCAGCGCGCTGCGCGTGAACGTCAGCGTGTACGGATCGCCCGCCGCCTGCAGCACCTGGCCGTGCGCGATCGACGACGGCCACGGCGCCGAAATGGATGCTCTCGACCACGCCGCCACGCGTCACCTCGGAAAGGGGTACGTGCTGACTGAGCGGCGGCGGATTCGGGCATCGAGGCGATCGCGGGCAAACCCGCATTATCGCCTATCGCATTCCCCGGTGCGGCAAGCCCGCGTGCGACGCGGCGGTTTACGTGCCCGACGGACCCAGCGACGGCCCGGATCTGCTCGAGCGCGCCGGGATCCTCGATCGTCGTGAGGTCGCCCGGATCGCGGGCTTCGGCGAGCGCCTGGATCGACCGCCGCAAAAGCTTGCCCGAGCGCGTCTTCGGCAGCAGCGTCACGAAGTGCACGGCCGACGGGCGCGCGATCGCGCCGAGCTCGCGATCGACCGTCTGCATCACCTCGCGGCGCAGGGTCTCGCTCTGCGCCGCTTCGGCGACGCGTGCCGGGTCCTTCACGACCGCGAACGCGATCGGCACCTGCCCCTTCACCTCGTCGTGGACGCCGACGACCGCGACCTCGGCGATGCCCGGATGCGCCTGCACGGCCTCCTCGATCTCGCGCGTGCCGATCCGGTGGCCGGCGACGTTGATCACGTCGTCGGTGCGGCCGAGCACGAAGTAGTAGCCGTCGGCGTCGCGCGTCGCCCAGTCGAACGTCGAATAGAGCTGGCGATCCGGGAATCGTCTCGAAGTACGTCGACACGAAGCGCTCGTCGTTGCCCCAGACGGTGGTCATGCAGCCGGGCGGCAGCGGCGGCGCGATCGTCAGCACGCCTTTCTCGCCAGCGGCGACGTCGCGACCGGTCGCGCCGTCGACGAGCTTCACGTCGTAGCCGTACACGGGGAACGACGGCGAGCCGAACTTGCGCGGCGTCTCCTCGACGCCGAGCTGCGCGGCGAGGATCGGCCAGCCCGATTCGGTCTGCCAGTAGTTGTCGACGATCGCCACGCCCAGCGCGTCGGCGGCCCAGCGCGCAGTGGGCTCGTCGAGCGGCTCGCCGGCGAGGAACAGGTAGCGCAGCGACGACAGGTCGTGACGGCGCATGAACGACACGATCCTGCTTCTTCAGCACGCGGGTCGCCGTCGGCGAGCTGAACATCGTCTTGACGTCGTGCTCCTCGACGATCTTCCACCAGATGCCGGCGTCGGGACGGATCGGCAGCCCTTCGTACATGATCGTCGTCGAGCCGTTGATCAGCGGGCCGTAGACGATGTACGAGTGGCCGACGACCCAGCCGATGTCGCTCGTGCAGAACATCGTCTCGCCGGGTGCAAGGCAGAAGATTCGCCGCATCGACGACGCGAGCGCAACCGCATAGCCGCCGGTGTCGCGCTGCACGCCTTTCGGCTGTGCCGGTGGTGCCGGACGTGAACAGGATGTACGACGGCTCGGACGATTCCAGCCATTCGCACGGCACGCGCGCGCCGGCGTGCTCTTCGCGCAGCGCCGCGTAGTCGACGTCGCGGCCCGCGTGCATCGCGGCAGCGACGCGATCGAGGCCGCGATTCGACGATGATCACGTGCCGCGGCGGGTGCCGCGCGATGGCGCAGCGCCTCGTCGACGAGCTGCTTGTAGGGAATGACCTTGCCGCCGCGCATGCCCGGCGTCGGCGGTGATCATCAGCATCGGTCGCGCATCGTCGATGCGCGTGGCGAGGCTCGCGGCCGCGAAGCCGCCGAACACGACCGAGTGGATCGCGCCGATGCGCGCGCACGCGAGCATCGCGAACACCGCCTCGGCGATCATCGGCATGTAGATCAGCACGCGATCGCCGCGCGCGACGCCGTGCGCCTTCAGCATCGCCGCGCACGCGATTCACCTCGTCGTGGAGCTCGCGCGTACGTGTACTGCGCGTTCTGGCCGGTCTCGGTCGAGATGTAGACGAGCGCCGGCTGGTCGCCGCGCGTCGGCGAGATGCCGGTCGACCGCGTTGTGGCAGAGGTTGGTCCGTCCGCCGACGAACCATTTCGCGAACGGCGGCCGCGAGTAGTCGAGCACCTGCGTGAACGGCGTCTGCCAGTCGACGAGCGCGGCCTCGTCGCGCCAGAAGCCGTCGCGGTCCTCGATCGACCGCCGGTGGAACTCGGCGTATGTATTCATCGCTTCGATCCCGCGTTCCGGCACGTCGCATCCGATGCGCGTTGCTGATACCTGTTATCTGACTGCTGATACCTGATCAGGGGTGCGTATCCGACGCGACGCGCACGACGGTGCGGCCGCGCGCCATGCCCTTCAGATACGCGTCGAAGTGCGTCGGCAGCTCGTCGAAGTCGATCGTGCGCACCTGGTCGTGAACGCGGTCGGGCCGCCACTCGACGGCGAGCTTGTTCCAGAGCGTCTGGCGCAGCGACATCGGGCAGTTCGCGCTGTCGGTGCCGAGCAGGTGCACGCCGCGCAGGATGAACGGCGCAACCGTCGTATTGAGCTTCATGTCGGCCGCCAAGCCCGACGGCCGCGACGGTGCCGCGCGACTTTCGACGTCGCGAGCAGCCAGGCGAGCACATCGCCGCCCAGGTTGTCGACCGCGCCGGCCCACGTCGCCTTTTCGAGCGGCCGGATCTTCGCGAGCTCGAGCGACGAGCGCAGCATCACGTCGCGTGCGCCGATGCGGCGCAGGTAATCGGCTTCGCGGGCCTTGCCGGTGATCGCGACGACGTCGTAGCCCTGCTTCGCCAGGATCTCGATCGCGACCGAGCCGACGCCGCCGGTGGCGCCGGTAACGGCGACCGGCCCGTTGTCGGGCGCGAGGCCGTTGTGCTGCATCAGGTGAATCGCGAGCGCCGCCGTGAAGCCGGCGGTGCCGAGCGTCATCGCGTCGAACGCGGTCATGCTTTCCGGGCGCCGGACGATCCAGTCGCGCGGGAACGCGCACGTATTCGGAATAGCCGCCGTCGTGCGAGACGCCGAGGTCGTAGCCGGTGACGATCACCTTGTCGCCGCGTTTCCAGCGCGGGTCGTTGCTCGATTCGACCGTTCCCGCCATGTCGATGCCCGCGACGGTCGGGAACTTGCGCATGATCTTGCCGGCGCCGCCGTACGAAAGCGCGTCCTTGTAGTTGATCGTCGAGTACTTGGTGCGGATGACGACGTCGCCCGGGTCGAGCTCGTCGAGCGACATGATCGACGAAGCGGCTCGACACCACCTTGTCCTGCTCGAACGTGCGATAGGCCTTGAATGTCTGCACCGGAGTCTCCTGTCGCGAATGACGGGAAATTCAAGTCACTGGGGAGATGTCGTGCGTGCCGTCACCGTCGGTGACGTGCGGAAGCGCCATGTAGTCGCGCGTGCGCATCTCGGTCAGGCGGCTGACCGTGCGCGGAAACTCCCGCGCGTTCGGGCCCCTCCGTGTACAGCGCGTCGGCCGGGACGGCCGCGGACGCGACGAGCTTCACGCGATGATCGTACAGGATGTCGATCAGCCAGGTGAAGCGCCGGGCCTGGTCGGCGGTGTCCGCGTCCATCTGCGGGATGTCCGAGACAGGAACACCACGGCGAAGCGGCGCGCGAGCTCCAGGTAGTCGCGCTGCGAGCGCGGTCCGTCGCAAAGCGCGCCGAAGTCGAACCAGATGACGCTGCCTGCGCGCCGCCCGCGCCGCGATCGTCCGGCCGTCGATCGACGAGCTGCGACTCCTCGTCGGGCCCGCCGCGCATCGCCTCGAACGATGCGCGCCATCGCCGCGTCGGCCGCCGCGCCGGCAGGGACGTGGAACGTCTCGACGTGCTCGAGCGTGCGCAGCCGGTAGTCGACGCCGCGCGTCGACCTCGACGACGTCGAGCCATTGCTCGATGAGCGCGATCGCGGGCAGGAAGCGCTCGCGCTGCAGCCCGTGCGGCCACAGGTCGTCGCGGCGGATAGTTCGACGTCATCACGAGCACGACGCCGTGCGTCGAACAGCGCCGGTCGAGCAGCCGGCCGAGGATCATCGCGTCGGCGATGTCGGTCACGTGGAATTCGTCGAAGCAGACGAGCCGGTGGCGCTGCGCGATCTGCGACGCCGACGCGTCGCCAGCGGATCGGCCTCGTCCTTCAGCGTCGGCGAGCGACTGCGTGCACGTCGCGCATGAACGCGTGGAAGTGAACGCGCGTCTTGCGCCGGATCGGCACCGTGGCGAAGAAGCTGTCCATCAGCAGGCTCTTGCCGCGGCCGACGCCGCCCCACAGGTAGACGCCGCGCGGGACCTCCGGCGCGGCGAACAGCCGCTTCAGCGCCGATCTGCGCGCCGCCTCGAAGGCGACGAGCTCGTCGGACAGCTGCTGCAGCCGATCGAGTGCCGCGATCTGCGCGTGGTCGAGCGTCGCGCGGCGCTGGTCGAGGAGCGGCTCGAGATAATCGATGAGGCCGCCGTGGCGGCGCGAAATCTGGCCGGGATAATCGGCCCCGATCATGTCCGATCGCGTTGCACGCGCATCGGGCTGCAGCTAGAGATTCAGCGTCCGCTTGTCGACGGCCAGCGCCGCTTCGCGCGTCACTTCGGACAGCGTCGGATGCGCGTGGCAGATCCGCGCGATGTCCTCGCTCGACGCGCCGAACTCCATCGCGACGACGCCTTCGGCGATCAGCTCGCGACGCCTGCGGGCCGATGACGTGCATGCCGAGGATGCGATCGGTCTTCGCGTCGGCGAGCGAACTTGACGAACCCGGTCGTGTCGCCCAGCGCGCGCGCGCGGCCGTTCGCCGAGAACGGGAAGCTGCCGGCGCGGTAGGCGACGCCGTCCTTCTTCAACTGCTGCTCGGTCTTGCCGACCCACGCGATCTCGGGCGACGTGTAGATCACCCACGGAATCGTGTTGAAGTCGACGTGGCCGTGCTGGCCGGCGATGCGCTCGGCGACCGCGACGCCCTCGTCCTCCGCCTTGTGCGCGAGCATCGGTCCGCGCACGACGTCGCCGATCGCCCAGACGTTCGCGAGGTTCGTCCGGCAATCGTCGTCGACGTCGACGAAGCCGCGCGCATCGAGCTCGAGCCCGACCGTCTCGGCGCCGAGCCCGGCGGTCAGCGGCACGCGGCCGATCGACACGATCAGCCGGTCGAACGTCGCGCGTCTGCGCTGCCGCCGCTGCGTCCGTGTAATCGACGCCGACGTCGTCCTTGCCCACGCGACACGGTCCCGATCTTCACGCCGAGTTTGATCGCGAGACCCTGCTTCGCGAAGGCCTTCTGCGCTTCCTTCGCGACCGCTTCGTCGGCGGCGCCGAGGAATGCCGGCAGCGCTTCGAGCATCGTGACCTCCGATCCCAGCCGCCGCCACACGCTGCCCATCTCGAGGCCGATGACGCCCGCGCCGACGACACCGAGGCGCTTCGGCACGTCGGGTATCGCAAGCGCGCCCGCGTTGTCGAGCACGCGCACGTTGTCGAACGCGACGCCGGGCAGCGCCCGCGGCGATGGAGCCGGTGGCGACGATCACGTGCCGTGCCGCGAGCGTCGCCGCGCCCGGACCTTCCACGCTGATGCGCCAGCGATCGCCGTCCTTGCCGGCGAACGCGCCCACGTCCGTGGAAGAACGCGATCTTGTTCTTCTTGAAGAGATAGGCGATGCCGTCGTTGTTCTGCGCGACGACCTTGTCCTTGCGCGCGAGCATCTTCGCGACGTCGATCGACAGCCCGTCGACCCGGATGCCGTGGTCGGCGAACGCGTGTCCCGCGTGCGCGTAGTTCTCCGACGACTGCAGCAGCGCTTTCGACGGAATGCAGCCGACGTTCGTGCACGTTCCGCCCAGCGCGGGCTTGCCGCCGGCGCGCGTCCAGTCGTCGATGCACGCGGTCGCGAACCCGAGTTGCGCGGCGCGGATCGCGGCGATGTAGCCGCCGGGGCCGCCGCCGATGACGACGACGTCGAATTGCTGTTGTTCAGCCATGGAGGGAGTACGAAACGTCCGTTACTGAAGGGGATGTCGCCAGCGCAGTCCCCTGAATCGGCTGTAATCGCGATCGGTCGTGATCCATTCGCATCCCGACTCGATCGCCATCGCCGCGAGGTACGCATCGGGCACCAGGTTGCCTCTTGCGTCGCACTCGCGGCACAGGCGGCTGAAGACATCCCAGTGACGCACCCCCGGCTCGATGCGCACGCAGTTCGGCTGCGCGCGTATCTGCTCGGTAAACGCGAAGGCGTCGCTGAGTCGACTGGGACGCATGAAGACTTTCGGGTGCGTGACCACTCGCACGAACCCGCTCAGGACCAGTTCGGAAATGCCGTAGGCTTCGTCGCCGTTGATGACCCGTTCCACCCATTGGTGATAGTCCGCGTGGCCGACGGCGTCCTCCCGATGCGCGTAGACGAGTACGTTGACGTCGGGCAGCACCATCAGGGCGATTCCATCGTGTCGAGCAGCGCCGCCGAGTCGTCGAGATCGACACCCGGCCTGACGCCATCGCCCTTGAAGGTCTTCAGCCGTACGCGCGCGCGTTTCACTCGGGCAGAACGGCGCGCGAGGGTGTCGCGGAGGGCATCTTCCAGCACCGACGTCAGCGTCCGCCCGGACTCGGCCGCGTATTTCTTGGCTTCCGCAAGCAGATGCTCGTCGAGGCGGACCGTCGTTCGCATGCATCAAAGCATATCAGCTAGACATAAATATGTCAAACCGCTCGAGTCCGGTCCGGTTCCTCGCTACAGGTCGAGCAGCAGCCGCGCCGGATCCTCCAGCGCTTCCTTGATCGCGACGAGCGACAGCACCGCCTCGCGGCCGTCGATGATCCGGTGGTCGTACGACTGCGCGAGGTAGTTGATCGGCCGCACGACGACCTGGCCGTTCTCGACGACGGCGCGCTCCCTCGTCGCGTGCACGCCGAGGATCGCCGATTGCGGCGGATTGATGATCGGCGTCGACAGCATCGAGCCGAACACGCCGCCGTTGCTGATCGTGTACGTGCCGCCGGTCAGCTCCTCGACGGTGAGCTTGCCTTCCTGCGCGCGCTTGCCGAAGTCGGCGATCTGCTTCTCGATCTCGGCGATCGACAGCTGGTCGGCGTCGCGAAGGATCGGCACGACGAGCCCGCGCGGGCTGCCGACCGCGATGCCGATGTCGTAGTAGCCGTGATAGACGATGTCGTTGCCGTCGATCGACGCGTTGACCAGCGGGTATTTCTTCAGCGCGTGCACGGCCGCCTTGACGAAGAAGCCCATGAAGCCGAGCTTGACGCCGTGCTCCTTCTCGAAGCGCTCCTTGTACCGGTTGCGCAGGTCGATCACCGGCTGCATGTTCACTTCGTTGAACGTCGTGAGGATCGCCGCCGTCGACTGCGATTGCACGAGCCGCTCGGCGATGCGCGCGCGCAGCCGCGACATCGGCACGCGCTGCTCGGGCCGCGCGCCGACGCTCGCCGGTACCGGCACCGAGGGCACCGGCTTGGCGGCGGGCGCCGAGTGCGGCGGCCGGCGCTGCCGGCGGTTGCGCAGGTGCCGTCGGTTGCGCGCGCGCGCTGATCGCTTCGGCGACGTCGCCCTTGGTGATGCGCCCGCCGCGGCCGGTGCCTGTCACCGACGCGGGCTCGACGCCCTGCATCGGCCATCATCTTGCGTGCGGCCGGCAACGCGGCCGCGCCATCGCCGGTCGCGCCGGCGTCGCGGCAGCGGTCGGAGCCGCGGCGCCGGCCGTGGATGCCGGCGTCGCGGGCGTACCGGGCGCCGGTGCCGCGGCAGCCGGCTTGGCGGGCGCAGCGGCGCCGCGGTACCTTGCCATCGGTGTCGATGACGGCGATGACGTCGTTCGACGTGACGGTCGAGCCGTCGGGCCGCGTGATCTCGACCAGCACGCCGTCGCCCGGCGCGGGCAATTCGAGCACGACCTTGTCGGTCTCGATGTCGATCAGGTTCTCGTCGCGCTTGACCGCTTCGCCGGGCTTCTTGTGCCAGTTGACGAGCGTCGCTTCGGCGACCGACTCGGGCAGCTGCGGGACCTTCACTTCGATTCTCATCGCACTCGCTTGGAATCCGTCGTGCTGGCCGAAGGCTCCGTGCGCGCTTGCTCAGCATCGCGGCGAGCGACCATCTCGCCGGACTTGAGCTTGTCGCGCGAACGCGTCCTCGATCAGCTGCTTCTGCTCGGCGTTGTGCTTGGCAGCGTAGCCGACCGCGGGCGACGCCGAGACCGGACGCCCGGCGTAGAACAGCATCTTCCTCTCGTCGAGGTCGGCGCGCAGGTAGGCGCGCAGCCGATACCACGCGCCCTGGTTCTGCGGCTCTTCCTGGCACCAGACGACTTCCTTCGCCTTCGGGTACTTCGCGACTTCGCGCTTGAAGTCGTCGTGCGGGAACGGATACTGCTGCTCGAGGCGCACGATCGCGATGTCGTCGATCTTGCTGCTCGCGGCGGTACGCGAGGAGCTCGTAGTACACCTTGCCCGAGCAGACGATGACGCGCCGCACCTTCTTCGCGTCGAGCTTGTCGACTTCGCCGATCACGTTGCTGGAACCGCCCGTTCGGCGAGCTCGTCGAGCGTCGACACCGCTTCCTTGTGCCGCAGCAGGCTCTTCGGCGTCATGACGATCAGCGGCTTGCGGAACTGGCGGATCATCTGCCGGCGCAGCAGGTGGAACGATCTGCGCCGGCGTCGTCGGCACGACGACCTGCATGTTGTGCTGCGCGCACAGCTGCAGATAGCGCTCGGGCCGCGCCGACGAGTGCTCGGGCCCCTGCCCTTCGTAGCCGTGCGGCAGCAGCAGCACGAGGCCGCAGATGCGGCCCCACTTCACTTCGCCGGCGCTGATGAACTGGTCGATCACCACCTGCGCGCCGTTGGCGAAATCGCCGAACTGCGCTTCCCAGACGACGAGCTGGTTCGGCTCGGACGTCGTGTAGCCGTACTCGAAGCCGAGCACGGCGCTTCTCGGTCAGCACCGAGTCGATGATCTCGAACATCCGGCTGGCCGTCCTTGATGTGCTGCAGCGGAATCCAGATGCCGGAATCCCATTTCTCGCGATTCTGGTCGTGCAGCACCGCATGCCGATGCGAGAACGTGCCGCGGCCGACGTCCTCGCCCGAAATGCGCACGCCGTAGCCCTGGTCGAGCAGCGTCGCGTACGCGAGCGTCTCGCCCATGCCCCAGTCGATCGGCATGCTTGCCTTCGCCCATCGCGCGGCGGTCGGCCATCACCTTCTCGACGCGCGAGTGCAGCTTGAAATCGTCCGGCACCGTCGTCAGCCTTGACGCCGAGCTCCTTCAGGCGCGCCATCGGCACGCGCGGTGTCGCGCGGCGTCGGTCCAGTGCCGGCCCTTGTACGGCGACCAGTCGACGATGAACGGCGGCTTGTAGTTGGACAGCACCGTCGTGTTGGTGTGATAGCCCTTGTCCATCGCCGCGCGGTACGTCGCGATCATCGCGTCGGCGTCCTCGGCGGTGATGCACGCCTTCGCGCGACCAGCCGGTCGGCGTAGAGCTTGCGCGTGCCCGGATGCTGCGTTGATCTTCTTGTACATCAGCGGCTGCGTGACCATCGGCTCGTCGGCCTCGTTGTGGCCGAGGCGGCGGAAGCAGACGAGGTCGATGAACACGTCCTTGTGGAACCGCTGCCGGTAGTCGAGCGCGAGCTCGATCGCGAGCAGGCACGCCTCCGGGTCGTCGCCGTTGACGTGGAAGATCGGCGCCTCGACCATCTTCGCGACGTCGGTGCAGTAGAGCGTGCCGCGCGTGTCGCGCGGATCGGACGTCGTGAAGCCGATCTGGTTGTTGATGACGATGTGGATCGTGCCGCCGGTGTAGTAGCCGCGCGTCTGCGCCATGTTCAGGCATTCCTGCACGACGCCCTGCGCCGGCGATCGCCGCGTCGCCGTGGATCAGCACCGGCAGCACCTGGTCGCCGCGCGCGTCGCCGCGCCGGTGCTGGCGCGCGCGCACGCTGCCTTCGACGACGGGATCGACGATCTCGAGGTGCGACGGATTGAACGCGAGCGTCAGGTGCACCGGGCCGCCCGGCGTCGAGACGTCCGACGAGAATCCCTGGTGGTACTTGACGTCGCCCGCCGGCAGCTCCTGCGGCGCCTTGCCTTCGAACTCGGAGAACAGGTCGCTCGGCATCTTGCCCGAGCGTGTTGACGAGCACGTTGAGCCGGCCGCGGTGCGCCATGCCGATCACGATCTCCTGCACGCCCGCGCGCGCCCGCGCGCTGGATCAGCAGGTCGAGCATCGGGATCATCGTGTCGCCGCCCTCGCCCGAGAAGCGCTTCTGGCCGACGTACTTCGTGTGCAGGTAGCGCTCGAGCGTTTCGGCGGCCGTCAGCCGCTCGAGGATGTGCTTGCCGCTCGTCCGGCGCTGTAGTTCGGGCGCGAGCGGATCGGCTCGAGGCGCTCCTGGACGAAGCGCTTGGTCGCGCGTGTCCGAGATGTACATGTACTCGGCGCCGAACGTGCGCGTGTACGTCTCCTTCAGCGCGGCGATCGATGTCGCGCAGCCGCATCCGCGCGGGCCCGCCTTGAACGAGCCGACGTCGAACTCGCGTGTCGAGGTCGGCTGTCGGTGAAGCCGTACGTGCGCAGGTCGAGGTCGGGGATGTACGCGGGCTCCTGCCGCTTCAGCGGATCGAGGTCGGCGTGCGAACATGCCGAGCGTGCGGAACTTGCTGATCAGGCGCAGCACGAGCACCTGCTTGTGCATCGTCGTCGCGTCGACCATCGCGCCGGCGACGCGGCGGTTGCGCGCGAGCTCGCGGAACGACTCGACGACCGGCGCATGCGCGACGTCGGCCGCGTCGCCGCGCAGCTCGTCGAAGTAGCCGCGCCACTCGGCGCGACACGCTCGCGGGATCGGCGAGATAGCGCTCGTACAGCTCCTCGATGAACGGCGCGTTGCTGCCGAACAGCGTGCTGGTCGATTCGAATTCCTGCATCGATGCCCATAGACGTCCTCGGATCGTGGCACGGGCGGCCGCGGCCGCCCCGCGCCTGGCTCAGCGTTCGGCGATTGGCTTGCATCGCTGCGGCGCGTCGCGCCGGTGAAGAGCTGCCGCGGCCGGCCGATCTTGTACTCCGGATCGGACGACCATCTCGTTCAGCTGCGCGATCCAGCCGACCGTGCGCGCCAGCGCGAAGATCGCCGTGAAGAGCTGCACCGGAATGCCGATCGCCTTCTGCACGATGCCCGAATAGAAATCGACGTTCGGATAGAGCTTGCGCTGGACGAAATAGTCGTCCTCGAGCGCGATCTTCTCGAGCGCCATCGCGAGCTTGAACAGCGGATCGTCGCCGAGCCCGAGCTCGCCGAGCACTTCGTAGCAGGTCTCGCGCATCAGCTTCGCGCGCGGATCGTAGTTCTTGTAGACGCGGTGGCCGAAGCCCATCAGCTTGCACGCTCGAGTTCTTGTCCTTGACCTTCGCGATGAACTCGCCGATCTTCGCCACGCCGCCCTGCGCCTGGATGTCGTAGAGCATGTTGAGCGCCGCCTCGTTGGCGCCGCCGTGCGCCGGGCCCCACAGGCACGCGACGCCGGCCGCGATCGCCGCGAACGGATTCGTGCCCGACGACGCGCACAGGCGCACCGTCGACGTCGACGCGTTCTGCTCGTGGTCGGCGTGCAGGATGAAGATGCGGTCGAGCGCGCGCACCAGCACGTCGTTGACCTTGTAGTCCTCGCACGGCGTGGCGAACATCATCCGCATGAAGTTCGCCGCGTACGACAGCTCGTTGCGCGGATACATGTACGGCTGGCCCATCGAGTACTTGTAGGCCATCGCGATCAGCGTCGGCATCTTGGCGATCAGGCGGATCGCCGAGATGTCGCGCTGGTGCGCGTCGTGCAGGTTGATCGAGTCCGGGTAGAACGCCGACAGCGCGCCGACCAGCCCGGTCAGCACGGCCATCGGATGCGCGTCGCGCCGGAAGCCGCGCATGAAGAACTGCATCTGCTCGTTGACCATCGTGTGATTGGTCACGCGGCTGACGAAATCGTCCTTCTGCGCCTGCGTTCGGCAGCTCGCCGTAGAGCAGCAGGTAGCACGTCTCGAGATAGTCGCAGCGCACCGCGAGCTCCTCGATCGGATAGCCGCGGTAGAGCAGCTCGCCCTTGTCGCCGTCGATGTAGGTGATCGCCGAGCTGCACGGCGGCCGTCGACATGAAGCCCGGGTCGTAGGTGAACTTGCCGGTCTTGCGCGTACAGCGTGCGGATGTCGATCACGTCGGGCCCGATCGTGCCGGACAGGATCGGGAAGCGTGACGGACGGGGCGCCGTCGGAGAAGTTGAGCGTGGCGGTGCGGTCGGTCATCGAGCGTCCTTCGTTGCGGGCTGAATGGGTCGGCTGAACAGTGTCGGAGCGGCAAAATGCGCTACAGCGATCGGAGACGCGCGACGAACAGCGGCGCAGCGCAGCGTCATCGGGTTCGGCGCGGCCCGCAATCACATCCCACAAGCGCGTTGTCGGCCATGTCGAGCAGCGTATCGAGATTCGCGACGTCCTGCTTCGGTCAGCGAGTCTCCGGATGCCGCCAGGAAGCGCGCCAGGACCAGGTCGTTCTCGAGCAATCCGCGCCGGCACCGCCAGCGGATCCGGTCGAGCCGCCGGTCGTCGATCGTCGTGCTCGTCACCTGGCGTTCCGTCCCGTCAATCGGTTGCTCCGGCTGCGCGCAGTCCGTACCCCTCGATACCGTTGCCCGTTACATTGGATCAGACCGTTCGCTTCACCAGCAGGTCCTTGATCTTCCCGATCGCGAGCGTCGGATTGAGGTTCTTCGGGCAGACGTCGACGCAATTCATGATCGTGTGGCAGCGGAACAGCCGGTACGGATCCTCGAGATTGTCGAGCCGCTGCGTTCAGGTCGCGGTCGCGGCTGTCGGCGATGAACCGGTACGCCTGCGAGCAGGCCGGCGGGACCGACGAACTTGTCCGGGATTCCACCAGAACGACGGGCACGCGGTCGAGCAGCAGGCGCACAGGATGCACTCGTACAGGCCGTCGAGCTCCTCGCGCTCCTCGGGCGACTGCAGCCGCTCGCTGCTCGGGCGGCGGCGTGTCGTTGACGAGATACGGCTTGATCGAGTGGTACTGCTTGAAGAACTGGCTCATGTCGACGATCAGGTCGCGGATCACCGGCAGGCCCGGCAGCGGGCGCAGCTCGACCGGCTCCTTCAGCGTCTTCAGGTTCGTGATGCACGCAAGGCCGTTCTTGCCGTTGATGTTCATCGCATCGGAGCCGCAGACGCCTTCGCGGCAGCTGCGGCGGAACGACAGCGTGTCGTCGACCGCCTTCAGGCGGATCAGCGCGTCGAGCAGCATCCGGTCGTGCGGATCGAGCGCGACGTCGTATTCCTGGAGTCGCGGCTTCGCGTCCTTCTCGGGGTCGTAGCGGTAGATGCGGAATTTCATGCGGGTCGCCATCAGTACGTCCGGGCCTTCGGCGGAAACGCGTCGACCGACAGCGGCTTCAGGTTGACCGGCTTGTAGTCGAGGCGATTGCCGTCGCGATACCACAGCGTGTGCTTCAGCCAGTTCGCGTCGTCGCGGTCCGGATAGTCGCTGCGCGCCTGCGCGCCGCGCGATTCGCGGCGCGCCTCGGCCGACACGATCGTCGCCTTGGCCGTCTCGATCAGGTTGTCGAGCTCGAGCGCCTCGACGCGCGCCGTGTTGAACGTGCGGCTCTTGTCCTTGATCGCCGTCCGCTGCACGCGCGCCTCGAGCTCCATCACCTTGCGCGACGCCTTCGCGTCAGCAGCTGCCTGGTTGCGGAACACGCCGCAATGCGCCTGCATCGCCTTGCGCAGGTCGTTGCGCCACTTCGGCGACCGACTTTCGCCCGACGCCGCCGAATCGAGGCGCGCGAGCCGCGCGAGCGACGCGTCGCCGGCGTCGGCGCGGCAGCGGCTTGTGCGGCACGCGCCGGCAGGTTGCTGGCTCGACGATGAAGTTGCCGGCCGCGCGCCCGAACACGAGCAGGTCGAGCAGCGAATTGGTGCCGAGCCGGTTGGCGCCGTGCACCGACACGCACGCGCATTCGCCGACCGCGTAGAGGCCCTCGACGACGGCTGTTCGGATCGCCGTCCTTCGGCGCCACGACCTGGCCGTGGATGTTCGTCGGAATGCCGCCCATCATGTAGTGGATCGTCGGCACGACCGGAATCGGCTCCTTGATCGGGTCGACGTTCGCGAACTTGATCGCGATCTCGCGGATCGACGGCAGCCGCTTGATGATCACGTCGGGGCCGAGGTGGTCGAGCTTCAGCAGCACGTAGTCCTTGTGCGGCCCGCAGCCGCGCCCTTCCTTGATCTCCTGGTCCATCGAGCGGCTGACGACGTCGCGCGACGCGAGGTCCTTCAGGTTCGGCGCGTAGCGCTCCATGAAGCGCTCGCCGTTCGCAGTTCAGCAGGATGCCGCCTTCGCCGCGCACGCCTTCGGTGATCAGCACGCCCGCGCCCGCGACGCCGGTCGGATGGAACTGCCAGAACTCCATGTCCTCGAGCGGCACGCCGGCGCGCGCCGCCATGCCGAGGCCGTCGCCGGTGTTGATGAACGCGTTGGTCGACGCGGCGAAGATGCGGCCGGCGCCGCCGGTCGCGAGCACCGTGGCCTTGGCCTGCGAGCGCCATCACGTCGCCGGTCTCCATCTCGAGCGCGATGACGCCGAGCACGTCGCCGTCGGCATCGCGGATCAGGTCGAGCGCCATCCACTCGACGAAGAACTGCGTGCGCGCGCGCACGTTGCGCTGGTAGAGCGTGTGCAGCATCGCGTGGCCGGTGCGGTCGGCCGATGCGCACGCGCGCTGCACCGACTTCTCGCCGAAGTTCATCGAATGGCCGCCGAACGGCCGCTGGTAGATCGTGCCGTCCGGATTGCGGTCGAACGGCATGCCGAAATGCTCGAGCTCGTAGACGACCTGCGGCGCCATCCGGCACATGTACTCGATCGCGTCCTGGTCGCCGAGCCAGTCGGAGCCCTTGATCGTGTCGTACATGTGCCACAGCCAGCTGTCCTCCGACATGTTGCCGAGCGACGCGCCGATGCCGCCCTGCGCCGCGACCGTATGCGAGCGCGTCGGGAACACCTTCGACAGCACGGCGACCGACAGCCCCGCCTCGGCGAGCTGCAGCGACGCGCGCATGCCGGCGCCGCCGGCGCCGACGATCAGCGCATCGAAGCGACGCGTCGGCAAGCTTCATCGGCGCTTGCCGCACATCTGCAATGCGCGGCGTCATGCGCCTCCCCACAGCACCTGGATCGTCCAGCCGGCGTAGGCGATCAGCACGCAGATGACGACGATCTGCAGCGTGAGGCGCACGCTCGTCGGCTTCGCGTAGTCCATCAGGATGTTGCGCACGCCGACCCACGCGTGCACGAGCAGCGACGACCATGAACAGGAACGTCGCGATCCGGAACGCGTCGCCGGCGAACAGCGCCTTCCAGGTCGCGTAGTCGAGGCCGCCGTGCCAGAGCACGATGCCGAGGAACAGCGCCGTGTACAGCGTCATGACGACCGCCGTCACGCGCTGCGACAGCCAGTCGCGCAGCCCGTAGTGCGCGCCGACCGGCAGCTTGTCGACGCCGCTCACCACAGCCGCACCGCGACGATCAGCGTCAGCAGCGATCGACAGCACGAGCACGAGCGCCGCCGAGCTGCGCGCGGGCGCGAGTCGAATGCCGATGTGCAGGTCGAGCGCCAGATGGCGCACGCCGGCGAGCAGGTGAAAGAGGTAGCTCCAGGCGAGCACGAGCAGGACGAGCTTCGCCGAACGGCGTCGTGAGCGGCTGCGCGATCGCCGCCGCGAAGCCTCGGGCGACGCGAGCGAGCGCTGGACGAACCACAGCAGCAGCGGAATCGCCGACGAGCGAACAGCAGCGCGCCGCTGACGCGGTGCAGGATCGAGACGATCGCCGGCAGCGGCTGGCGGATCGCGAACAGGTTCGAGATAGACCGGGCGCGGCTTGACGACGGGGCGGTCAACGGCGGCCATGGATCAACCTCGCAAGCGAACGCGTGCCCGAAACCGCCGAAAACCACGGGCATCGGTGCGCGACGCGCGGAATCGGGTTGTTTTTGCACAGCATCAAATTATAGCCGACGCGCGTGCGGCGATCCTCGTCGGCGCACGCGTCGACGCAATGCAGACACGCGCGTGCGCCGCCTGCGACGGTATCGCACGCCGGTCAGGTCAAGCGCGTTCCAGTAATGCTCGTGGCGCGTCGTGCACAGGCCGCGCCGCACCTCGACCGGGCGGTCGCCGTACGTGAACGTCACGCGATCGACGGCGAGCAGCGGCGTGCCGGGCGCGACGCCGCAGCAGCTCTGCCGCTCGCCGCATCGGCGGCCACCGCGTGCAGCCGCTCCTCGCGCGCGCAGCATCCGCACGCCGAACTGCCGTTTCGAAGAAGCCGTACATCGAGCCGCGGATACGCGTCGTAGCGCGCGCGCGTCAGGCCGCCGAACAGCGCCGCGGGCAGCGTGATCTCGTCGAGCACCACCGGCTCGCCGCGCGTATTCGAGGATCGCGGCGCAGGACGAATACGCCGTCGCCCGGCTTGATCGCGAGCAGCCGCGCGATCTCGGCGCTCGCCTTGCCGCGCCGCAGGTCGACGAGCCGGCTGCCGGGATACTCGCGGCTGGCCGTCGTTGCGGCGGATGCGCAGGAAGCGGAAGTTCGACGCTGTCTCCTCGGTGTGCGTCGCGACGAACGTTCCCTTGCCCTGCCGGCGCACGAGCAGGTTCTCGGCGGCGAGCGCGCCGATCGCCTTGCGCACCGTGCCCTGCGAGACGCCGAAGCGCGCGGCGAGCTCGACCTCCGCCGGGATCGCGGCGCCGGGCGCCCATTCGCCCGCCTCGAGCGCGCGCTCGATCAGCGCCTTGATCTGGACGTAGAGCGGCTGGAACGTCGGCGACGGTGCGTTTTCACTCTTATATCTTATATCAGTTATAGGACATATTGACAGCGCTCGCGGTCGCGCGCCTACCATTGACATCGACGTCCGCCGTGCGCTTCGCACGACGGCGAACCGGCGTGCCGCCGGCGCTGACGCGCCGGCGCGGCGCTGCCTCCCTTCCGCTCCAGGAGTCTCGCAATGAAACCACCCGTCCGCGTCGCCGTCACCGGCGCCGCCGGCCAGATCGGCTACAGCCTGCTGTTCCGCATCGCCGCCGGCGACATGCTCGGCAGGGACCAGCCGGTGCATCCTGCAGCTGCTCGAACTGCCGCTCGACAAGGCGCAGGCCGCGCTGAAGGGCGTGATGATGGAGCTCGAGGACTGCGCGTTCCCGCTGCTCGCCGGCATGCAGGGCACGGCCGATCCGAACGTCGCGTTCAAGGATGCCGACATCGCGATGCTGGTCGGCGCGCGGCCGCGCGGTCCCGGCATGGAGCGCAAGGACCTGCTGCTCGAGAACGCGAAGATCTTCATCGAGCAGGGCAAGGCGCTCGACAAGGTCGCCTCGCGCGACATCCGGGTGCTGGTCGTCGGCAATCCGGCGAACACCAACGCGTACATCGCGATGAAGTCGGCGCCGTCGCTGCCGAGCCGCAATTTCACGGCGATGCTGCGTCTCGATCACAACCGCGCGCTGTCGCAGCTCGCGGCGAAGAGCGGCAAGCCGGTCGGCGTCGATCGAGAAGCTGATCGTCTGGGGCAACCATTCGCCGACGATGTATCCCGACTACCGCTTCGCGACGGCCGACGGCCAGTCGCTCAAGGAGCTGATCAACGACGAGAACTGGAACCGCACCGTGTTCCTGCCCACCGTCGGCAAGCGCGGCGCCGCGATCATCGAGGCGCGCGGCCTGTCGTCGGCCGCGTCGGCGGCGAACGCGGCGGTCGACCACGTCCGCGACTGGATGCTCGGCAGCAACGGCCGGTGGGTGACGATGGGCGTGCCGTCCGACGGCAGCTACGGCATTCCGAAGGACGTCATGTACGGCGTTCCCGTCACCACCGCAAGCGGCGAGTACACGCGCGTCGAGGGCCTGCCGATCGACGAGTTCTCGCGCGAGCGGATGGACGCGACGCTGAAGGAGCTCGAGGAAGAGCGCGCCGGCGTCGCGCGCGCTGCTCGGCTGACGCGGCCGCTATGACCGTCGCAGTCGCTGGCGCCCGCTTTCGCGCGGCCGTCGCCGCCGAGCGGCCGCTGCAGGTGCCCGGCGCGATCTGCGCCTATCACGCGATCCTCGCGCGAAGCGCAGCGGCTTCAAGGCGATCTACCTGTCGGGCGGCGGCGTCGCGGCCGGCTCGCTCGGCCTGCCCGACCTCGGCATCAGCAACCTCGACGACGTGCTGACCGACGTGCGCCGCATCACCGACGTCTGCGACGCTGCCGCTGCTGGTCGACGTCGACACCGGCTTCGGCGCGTCGGCGTTCAACATCGCGCGCACGGTGAAGTCGCTGATCAAGTTCGGCGCCGGCGCGATGCACATCGAGGACCAGGTCGGCGCCAAGCGCTGCGGCCACCGTCCCGGCAAGGAGCTCGTCTCGCAGCAGGAGATGGTCGACCGCATCAAGGCGGCCGTCGACGCGCGCACCGATGCGGATTTCGTGATCATGGCGCGCACCGACGCGCTGGCGGTCGAAGGCCTCGACGCGGCGATCGAGCGCGCGCGCGCCTGCGTCGACGCCGGCGCCGACATGATCTTTCCCGAGGCGATCACCGAGCTTGCGATGTATCGGCAAGTTCGCCGACGCGGTCAGGGTGCCGATCCTCGCCAACATCACCGAGTTCGGCCAGACGCCGCTCTTCACCGTCGACGAGATTGCGAGCGCCGGCGTCGCGATCGCGCTCTATCCGCTGTCGGCGTTCCGCGCGATGAACCAGGCGGCGCTGAACGTCTACCAGGCGCTGCGCCGCGACGGCACGCAGAAGGACGTCGTCGCACGATGCAGACGCGCGACGAGCTGTACGATTACCTCGGCTACCACGCCTACGAGCAAAAACTCGACGAGCTGTTTGCGCGGCAGAAGGCCTAGACGATGAGCTCCACGACGACCGAACCGACCGGCGACGGCCGACCAAGCCCAAGAAATCGGTCGCGCTGTCCGGCGTCACCGCCGGCAACACGGCGCTGTGCACGGTCGGCCGCACCGGCAACGACCTGCACTACCGCGGCTACGACATCCTCGACATCGCCGCCGTCTGCGAATTCGAGGAGATCGCCTACCTGCTCGTCCACGGCAAGCTGCCGACGCGCGCCGAGCTCGCCGCGTACAACGCAAGCTTGCAGTCGCTGCGCGGCATTCCGGCCGCGGTGCGCACGGCGCTCGAGCAGATTCCGGCGGCGGCGCACCCGATGGACGTGATGCGCACCGGCGTCTCGCTGCTCGGCACCGTGCTGCCCGAGCACGACGATCCACGACGCTGCCGGCGCGCGCGACATCGCCGACCGGCTGATGGCGTCGCTCGGCTCGATGCTGCTGTACTGGTATCACTACAGCCACGACGGCACGCGCATCGACGTCGAGACCGACGACGACTCGATCGGCGGGCACTTCCTGCACCTGCTGCACCGGCGCCCGCCGCCGGCGTCGTGGGTGAAGGCGATGCACACGTCGCTCAACCTCTACGCCGAGCACGAGTTCAACGCGTCGACGTTCACCGCGCGCGTCATCGCCGGCACCGGTTCGGACATGTATTCGGCGATCACCGGCGCGATCGGCGCGCTGCGCGGTCCGAAGCACGGCGGCGCGAACGAGGTCTCGTTCGAGATCCAGCAGCGCTACGAGACGCCCGACGAGGCGGAAGGCGACATCCGCCGCCGCGTGGCCGCGAGGGAGGTGATCATCGGCTTCGGCCATCCGGTCTACACGATCGCCGATCCGCGCAACAAGGTGATCAAGGAGGTCGCGCGCGAGCTGTCGGAGGCCGCCGGCGACACGAAGATGTTCGACATCGCCGAGCGGCTCGAGACGGTGATGGGGGACGCGAAGAAGATGTTCCCGAACCTCGACTGGTTCTCCGCGGTCAGCTACCACATGATGGGCGTGCCGACGGCGATGTTCACGCCGCTGTTCGTCATCTCGCGCACGTCCGGCTGGGCGGCGCACGTGATCGAGCAGCGCGAGGACGGCAAGATCATCCGTCCGTCCGCGAACTACATCGGTCCCGAGGATCGCAAGTTCGTCCCGATCGATCAACGGACGTAGACGTCGACGCGCCATGTCCGCTCCCATCTCCAACGTCCGCCCCGACCCCGACCAGGTGCTGGTCGACATCGCCGACTACGTCGCGAGCTACAAGATCACCAGCGAGGAGGCGTACCAGACCGCGCACTACTGCCTGATCGACACGCTGGGCTGCGGCTTCGAGGCGCTCTCCTACCCGGCCTGCACGAAGCTGCTCGGCCCGATCGTTCCCGGCACCGTCGTGCCGAACGGCGCGAAGGTGCCGGGCACGCCGCTACCAGCTCGATCCCGGTGCAGGCGGCGTTCAACCTCGGCGCGATGATCCGCTGGCTCGATTTCAACGACACCTGGCTCGCCGCCGAATGGGGCCACCCGTCGGACAACCTCGGCGGCATCCTGATGACGGCCGACTGGCTGTCGCGCAACGCCGTCGCCGCCGGGACGCGCGCCGCTGACGATGCAGGACGTGCTGACCGCGATGATCAAGGCGCACGAGATCCAGGGCGTCATCGCGCTGCGAGAACAGCTTCAACCGCGTCGGCCTCGATCACGTCGTGCTGGTCAAGGTCGCGTCGACCGCCGTCGTCGCGCAACATGCTCGGGCTGTCGCGCGACGAGGTCATCAACGCCGTGTCGCTCGCGTGGGTCGACGGGCAGAGCCTGCGCACCTACCGCCACGCGCCGAACACCGGCTCGCGCAAGAGCTGGGCCGCCGGCGACGCCACGTCGCGCGCGGTGCGCCTCGCGCTGATCGCGAAGACCGGCGAAATGGGCTATCCGTCGGTGCTGACCGCGAAGACCTGGGGCTTCTACGACGTGCTGTTCAAGGGCAAGCCGTTCGCGTTCCAGCGGCCGTACGGCAGCTACGTGATGGAGAACGTGCTGTTCAAGATCAGCTTCCCGGCCGAATTCCACGCGCAGACCGCGGTCGAATGTGCGATGCAGCTGCATCCGCTGGTGCGCGACCGGCTCGCCGACATCCGGCAGATCACGATCCGCACGCACGAGTCGGCGATTCGCATCATCGACAAGAAGGGGCCGCTCGCCAATCCGGCGGACCGCGACCACTGCATCCAGTACATGGTCGCCGTGCCGCTGATCTTCGGCCGGCTCACGGCCGCCGATTACGAGGACAGCGTCGCCGCCGATCCGCGCATCGACGCGCTGCGCGAGAAGATGGTCTGCGTCGAGGACAAGCGTTTCTCGCAGCGACTACCTCGATCCCGAGCAAGCGCTCGATCGCGAACGGCATCACCGTCGAGTTCAACGACGGGACGAAGTCGCCGGAAGTCGTCGTCGAGTATCCGATCGGCCATCGCCGGCGGCGCAAGGAAGGCATTCCGCTGCTGGTCGAGAAGTTCCGCACCAACCTCGCGCGCCGCTTCGCCGGCAAGCAGCAGCAGGCGATCCTCGACGTCGCGCTCGATGCCGAAGCGCCTCGCCGCGATGCCGGTGCACGAATTCGTCGACCTGATGGTGCAGTCATGAATGGACATCGTCCATGCGCGTTGCCCTTGCCGTCCTCGCTGACCGCCCTCGCCTCACCGGCGCTCGCGCAGGACTATCCCAAGCTGAAGGCCGGCCTGTGGGAGATGGAGCGCGTCGTCCGAGCGAGCGACCCACCAGCCGAATCGCATGACGATGTGCCTCGACGATTCGGTGCAGAAGGAGATGTTCGACATGGGCGCCGGCGCGATGAAGGGCATGTGCAGCAAGCACGACTTCAAGCTGTCGGGCAACCGCGGGACGGGCGACTTCGTCTGCGACATCGGCGGCAGCAGGATGCATTCGAAGTCGACGATGGTGATGACCGGCAATACCGGATACCGCACCGAAATCCGCACGACGTACGACCCGCCGTTCATGGGGCAGACCGAATCGACGACCGTCCTCGACCGCGCGCCACGTCGGCGCGTGCAAGCCGGGCCAGCGGCCGGGCGACATGGTCATGCCGAACGGCCAGACACTCAACATGCGCGACGTGATGGGCGGCCGAAGGCGGCACGCAAGGGTCGCGCCCGCGCGAACGCCCGAAGCCGATCGACAACCGGGATAACGACGATGGCACACAATCTGTTCGACACGCAAAAGGAACTGCGCCTCGCTTCCGGCGCTTCCGGCACTTTCTACTCGCTGCCGGCGCTCGAGCAGGCGGGCGTCGGCAAGATCTCGCGCCTGCCGGTGTCGATCCGCATCGTGCTCGAAAGCGTGCTGCGCAACTGCGACGGCAAGAAAGTCACCGAGCAGCACGTGCGGCAAGCTCGCGAACTGGGCGCCGACCGCGCGCGCGCACCGACGAGATTCCGTTCGTCGTCGCGCGCGTCGTGCTGCAGGACTTCACCGGCGTGCCGCTGCTGTGCGATCTCGCCGCGATGCGCAACGTCGCCGCCGAACTTGGATCGCGACCCGAAGGTCGATCGAGCCGCTCGTGCCGGTCGACCTCGTCGTCGACCATTCGGTGATGGTCGACTACTACGGCTCGCCCGAGGCGCTCGACCTCAACATGAAGCTCGAGTTCCAGCGCAACGCCGAGCGCTACCAGTTCATGAAATGGGGAATGCAGGCGTTCGACACGTTCAAGGTCGTGCCGCCCGGCATCGGCATCGTGCACCAGGTGAACCTCGAATACCTCGCGCCCGGCGTGCACTGCAAGGACGGCGTCTACTACCCCGACACGCTGGTCGGCACCGACAGCCACACGACGATGATCAACGGCATCGGCGTCGTCGGCTGGGGCGTCGGCGGCATCGAGGCGGAAGCCGGCATGCTCGGCCAGCCCGTGTACTTCCTCACGCCCGACGTCGTCGGCGTCGAGCTCAAGGGCCGGCTGCCGGAAGGCGTCACCGCCACCGACCTCGTGCTGACCGTCACCGAAATGCTGCGCAAGGAGAAGGTCGTCGGCAAGTTCGTCGAATTCTTCGGCGAAGGCACGGCGACGCTGTCGGTGCCCGACCGCGCGACGATCGGCAACATGGCGCCGGAATACGGCGCGACGATGGGCTTCTTCCCCGTCGACACGGCGACCGTCGACTACCTGCGCGCGACGGGCCGCACCGACGCGCAGGTCGACGCGTTCGAAACGTACTTCAAGGCGCAGGGACTGTTCGGCATGCCGGTCGCCGGGCGACATCGACTACACGAAGACGCTCACGCTCGATCTGTCGACGATCACGCCGTCGCTCGCCGGCCCGAAGCGTCCGCAGGACCGGATCGAACTGCCGGAGCCTCGCCGCGCGATTCGCCGAGCTCTTCAGCAAGACCGGGAGCGACGGCTTCTCGCAGCCGCCGGAAAAGCTCCGCGAACGCCATTCGACGTTGCCGATGATTGCCGGCCGCGGCGCCGATCAGCGACGCCCAGCAGCAGGCGCCACGCAACGGCATGCCACGCGACTACGTGGAAATGGTCAACAACCGTCCCACGCCGGATCGCGTTGCACCCGCGACGCCAAAGCCCGTCGACATCGGCAACGGCGACGTCCTGATCGCCGCCATCACGTCGTGCACGAACACGTCGAATCCGAGCGTGCTGCTCGCCGCGGGCCTGCTCGCGAAGAAGGCGGTCGAAAAGGGTCTCACGGTCAAGCCGCACATCAAGACGTCGCTCGCGCCCGGCTCGCGCGTCGTCACCGATTACCTGACGAAGACCGGCCTGCTTCCGTATCTCGAGCAGCTCGGCTTCGATGTCGCCGCGTACGGCTGCACGACGTGCATCGGCAACGCCGGCGACCTCGCGCCCGAGATCAACGACGCCATCGCGAGCCACGACCTCGTCTGCGCGGCGGTGCTGTCGGGCAACCGCAACTTCGAAGCGCGCATCCATCCGAATCTGAAGGCGAACTTCCTCGCGTCGCCGCCGCTCGTCGTCGCGTACGCGATCGCCGGTACCGTGCTGAAGGACCTGACGACCGAGCCGCTCGGCGAAGGGAAGGACGGCCCGGTCTACCTGCGCGACATCTGGCCGACGTCGCACGAAGTGGGCGCGCTGCTGAGCTACGCGCGCGATCCGGCGACGTTCCGACGGCTCTACGGCGATCTCGCGAACACGAACCCGATGTGGAAGACGATCGCCGGCTCGACCGGTCAGGTCTACGATTGGCCGTTGTCGACGTACATCGCAAAGCCGCCCTTCTTCGAAGGTTTCAGCATGACGCCCGGCGCCATGGGCGATATTCGCGGCGCCCGCGCCCTCGGCATCTTCGGCGACTCGGTGACAACCGATCACATATCGCCGGCCGGTTCGATCAAGCCGACGTCGCCCGCGGGTCTCTATCTGCAGGAAAAGGACGTCTCGGTCGGCAACTTCAACAGCTACGGCTCCCGTCGCGGCAATCACGAAGTCATGCTGCGGGGGACGTTCGCGAACGTGCGAATCAAGAACCTGATGCTGCCGCCCAACCCGGACGGATCTCGCGTCGAAGGCGGCGTCACGCTGTACCGGGGCGCGAACGGCGCGGCGGAGCGGATGCCGATCTACGACGCTGCGATGCAATACCAGCGGCGAGCAATTCCGACGGTCGTGTTCGGCGGCGAAGAGTACGGCACGGGCAGCTCACGCGACTGGGCGGCCAAGGGAACGCAGCTCCTGGGGATCAAGGCGGTGATCGCCAAGAGCTTCGAGCGCATCCATCGTTCCAATCTCGTCGGCATGGGCGTCCTGCCGCTGCAGTTTGCACCCGGCGACAGCGCGGAATCACTCGGCATTACGGGCAACGAAACATTCGACATCGCAGTACCGGCCGACATCAGGCCGCAACAGCCGCTGGCGCTCGTGATGACGCGAATGGACGGCACGCAACGCGAAATTCCGGTGCTGTGCCGCATCGACACGCCCATCGAAGTCGACTACTACCGGCACGGCGGGATCCTGCCGTTCGTGCTGCGCGAACTCATCCAGCAGGCGGCGTGACCGAACGCAGTGCGGCGCGCGCGTGAACGAGCGTGCCGCACATCCGCTGCGGCACGCACTGCCGCTGTTCCTGCTCGCCGGCTTATGCCTGTCGTCGCTCGATGCCACCGCCAAGTTCCTCGTCCGCGACCATTCGCTTCTGCTCGTCGTCTGGGCGCGTTATGCGGGCCAGATGTGCGTCGTCGCGCCGTTCGCGTGGAACCGTGCCGGTCCAGGCTTCTGGCGCACCCGAAAGCTGCGCCTGCAGCTCGTGCGTTCGCTGATGCTGGTGCTCGCGACACTCGGGTTCTTCGGCGGACTTCGCTACCTGCCGCTCGCCGAAGCCTCGGCGATCACGTTCCTCGCGCCGATCTTCGTCGTCGCGCTGTCATGGCCGCTGCTGCGCGAGCGTGCGACGCACGCACGGCGGCTGGCGTCGATCGCCGGCTTCATCGGCATCCTGATCCTGTTGCGTCCAGGCTCGGCTGTCATGCACCCTGCCGTGGCGCTGCTCGTCGGCGCCGCGCTGGCGAACGCGCTTTATCAGCTGCTGACGCGGAAGCTCCTCGACGAGAATCCGCACACGACGCTGTTCTACAGCGCGAGTGTCGGCACCGTCGTGCTGTCGCTCGCACTACCGTTTGCGATCGACACCGCGCAGATTCCGGAAGTCCCTCTGCCGCCATTCATCCTGATGGGCTTGCTGGCGGGCCTGGGCCATTGGTGCCTGACGCACGCGTATCTGCGCGCGCCGGCGTCGCTGCTGACCCCTTTCACGTATCTGCAGATCGTGTGGGCTACCGCATTCGGATTCCTGATCTTCGATCAGCACCCCGATCGGCTATCGGCGGTCGGGATGGCGATCATCGTCGCGAGCGGCCTCTCGCTCGCGCTGTGGGAGCAGCGGCGGATGCGATTGCTCTGAAATCATCGGATCGCCGGGAATGCGCGTGCGCGCCGCGCAATGCGGCGGCCGCGCGACGGGCCCGTCCTTTACAATGTCGGGTTGGGGAACCACTGACAAAACAAGTCGGCTGAACTGTCCGTTCACCATGTTCAAATTGCGAAAGCAGGAGCAACGATGATCAAGAGATCGATGTTCACCGCACTGTCGGCGATCGCGTTGGCTGCGACGCTGGCAGCCTGCGGTCAGCAATCCCAGCAGGCCGCCGACAAGGCGAAGGAATCCGCGTCCAAGGCCGCCGACTCGGCCGCGACCGCCGCGAAGGATGCGGCGACCGCAGCCTCCGCAGCCGCCAAGGATGCGACAAACGCTGCAGCCGAGGCCGCCAAGAACGCCGCCGACGCGACCAGGGAAGCTGCCGGCAAGGCGGCCGACGCCGCGAAGGACACATCCACTCAAGCGGGCACCGCGACGAAGGATGCTGCGAACCAGGCCGCCGACGCGTCGAAGGACGCCGCCGCGAAGGCCGACGAGGCGGCGATGAAGGCCAACGCAGCCGCGAAGGAAGCTGCAAAGGACGCGAAGAAGTAATCCGTCTTTCCGTTGGTCCAGCGGCCGTCGCGATGACGGCCGCTTTCCTGTACGCCTTCGGCCGAACCTGCCTCGCGGGCCACAGCCCGGTTACGCCTGTCGGCCAGGCGCCGGCCGTGGCATTGCGATTGCAGTAAGCGGAGCGGTTGCGCCGTGTTCGACGCTTTCCCGTCCAAAGGGCGGGACCCACGTCCCGCAGCGCCAGCCGTCGCAACCACCTCCTCTTCATCGGCCAGGTCGCCATCGTGGACTCGTCCAAGGTGCTTCGCAGGACGCCGGCGGGCGATTCCGAGGTGGCTGTGCCCGCCAACGGTCTCTCGATCACGCAGCGCCGCATTCTGACGCTGCTGGACACTCCAGCGCGTTTGGACGATCTGGCGGTTGGGCAGGCGCTCGATCCGGAACGGCTCTGCCGGGAAGCGTTGCGGCTCGCGCGCGCGGGGCTCATCGCATACGACGTCCCGGTCACGGCCGATGCAGCGCCGCTCGAGGAAGCCGCGACCGGCGTTCGACTCGGCGGGCCGCGACCGGCGCTCAGAGCCGCCTTGGCGCTGTCGGCGATTGCCGCGGGCGCTCTCGTCTGGACCGGATGGCAGTACGCTGCGCAACGCGGTCCGTCGGCGGGAAGCCACATCGAGCGAACGGCAAAACCAGCCGCCCCGGATCGCGTTGCCCCGGTCGCCTCACCGGAAGCCGTCGCCATAGCGACGCGCGTCCTGCGCGGCGAGATACCCGAGCAAAGCCGCGACGCGCTCAGGGAAACGCGCGCGCCGCCGGCAGCAAAACCCGCGGCGCCGGCGATCCCTCCGGACACCGAGCGTGGAAACGGGAAAGAAGTTTCGTCGGGCGCCGCTGCAGTCACGGCAATGAATGGCGCAACCCGGGACGACGCAACGAAGCACGGTGCAACCATGGTGTCGATGCACGCGCCGGAGCCTGAGGCAACCAGCACAACAATCGCGCAGTGGAGCGCACGAGGCGGCTTCGAGCGCCGGCAAGCCGACGGACAACGCAGCTGCTTCTGCTGCTACGGCGCCGAGCGCTGCACCCCTTCAGGCCCCCTTGATGCCGCCCGCGTCGCATGCGGGCGAGCAGATCGCAGCATCGGCTGACGTTGCGGCGCGCCTTGCGAGTGCAGCACCGCAGGCGGTGCCCGTCCCTGCCGCCACGCTGCCGAAGCTCGTTCCGGTTTCGCGCGAGGCGCCCGAGTTTCCGCGCGAGGCGATCGCGCAAGGCGTTGCACGCGGAACAGTGAAGGTGCGCTTGACGGTCGATACGCAAGGACATGTGAGCGACGTCGACATACTCGATGCATCACCGCATCGCGTCTTCGATCGTGTCGTCCGGAACACGCTTTCACGCTGGATGTTCGAGCCGGGCCCAGGCGGCCGCACCACGACGGTCGACGTCGCGTTCAAGCGCGACTGACGCTGCAGTAGAATCGGCGAATGACCGATTCCGCCCTGCACGCCCCGCCGCAACCCGAAGCTGCAACCGTTCGGCGCGATCCGCGCAAAGCCGGATTCGAGCTCGGCAAACTGCGCAAGCGGTTGCGCAGGCTCGTCGGTCAGGCAATCGCCGACTACGCGATGATCGACGCGAACGATCGCGTCATGGTCTGCCTGTCCGGCGGCAAGGACAGCTACGGGATGCTCGACGTCCTGCTGTCGTTGCAGCGGCGCTCACCGCAGCGCTTCGAGGTGATCGCGGTCAATCTCGACCAGAAGCAGCCGGGATTTCCCGCCGACGTGCTGCCGCGCTATCTTGCGAGCCGCGGCGTCGCATTTCGCATTGCCGAACAGGACACGTACAGCGTCGTCAAGCGGCTGATTCCCGAGGGAGCGACGATGTGCTCGTTGTGCTCCCGGTTGCGGCGCGGCGTCCTCTACCGGATGGCGACCGAGCTCGGCGCGACGAAGATCGCGCTCGGCCATCATCGCGACGACCTCCTTGCGACGTTCTTCCTGAACCTGTTCCACGGCGGCAAGCTGAAGACGATGCCGCCGAAGCTCGTCTCGGACGACGGCAAGCATGTCGTCATCCGGCCGCTCGCTTACGTTCGCGAGCGCGATCTCGTCCGCTACGCCGAAGCCTGCGCCTTTCCGCTGATACCGTGCACGCTGTGCGGCTCGCAGGAAAACCTGCAGCGCAGGCAGGTGGCGGCGCTCCTGCGCGAATGGGACAAGCGCTTCCCCGGCCGCGTCGAATCGATCTTCAACGCCATGGCCAACGTCGTGCCGACGCATCTGCTCGATCGCACGCTGCACGATTTCGCGAGCGTGCGCGCAACCGGCGCGCCCGCGCCGGACGGCGACCTCGCGTTCGATGCCGACGAGTCGCTCGCCCTCCGCGCTGAATTTCCAATGCCGGGGATCGCGCTGCTCGACGCGCGCTGAACGGACCAGCAGGCGATTCCCCGGCGCTTGCGGAAATCCGCGAAATGCCAACGGCCCTTTGGGTGCGGACGCTTGCGATTCTGGTCGTCGCATGCTGGGCATCGTTCGCGGCCGCTGACGTCCCGGCGCCGTCGCTCGCCGGTCCGGCGCTGCATGCGGCGCTGTTGCGCGGCGGCTACGTGCTCTATTTCCGGCATGGCGCGACCGACTTCGGACAGAACGACAGCGCGATGACGGGATACGAGGATTGCGCGCGGCAGCGCAACCTGACGGACCGCGGTCGTGACGACGCGCGTGCGATCGGCGCCGCGATACGACGGCTGCGGATTCCGGTGACGAGCGTATTGGCGAGCCCGTTCTGCCGCACGCGCGAAACCGCCGAGCTCATATTCGGCCGCGCGACCACCGATGCGCGTGTGCGCGGCGGACCGGCGCGCACTGAGGATCCGGAACGCTACGGCGCGTTGCGCACGCTATTGTCGACGCCCGTTGCGGCGGGCGGCAACGTCGCGATCGTCAGTCATGGCAACCCGTTCCATGCGCTGGCCGGGCCGCCGTATCTTGCCGAAGGCGAGGTCGCGATCGTCGAGCCGCTCGGCGCGAAGGGATTTCGCGTCGTCGGGAAGATCGCGCCCGACGGCTGGGGCACGTTGCAGTAGCGGTCGGCTCGACGGAGGCGTTCAGCGCACCGTGTGCCGGCCCTGCCCGAACAGGATCCTGCGCGATTCCTCGTCGCTCACCGCCGGTTTCACGTTCACCGTCTTCGCGATCGCATACGCACGTTGCGTCGCCGGACGTGCGGCGATCGATTCCTTCCACCGCTTGAGGTCCGGAAACTCGTCGATGTCCTGCCGCTGCCGCTCGGGTTGAATCCAGGGATAGCAGGCGATGTCCGCGATCGAGTATTCGTCGACGATGAAGTCTCGACCCTTCAGCTGCCGATCGAGCACTGCGTAAAGTCGGCCGGTCTCGTTGACATAGCGGTCGACCGCGTAGGGTATCGGCTCCATCGCGTAGTTTCCGAAATGATGATTCTGGCCGGCCATCGGGCCCAGTCCCGCCATCTGCCAGAAAAGCCACTGGATGCACTGCCAGCGCGTGCGCGGATCGGCGGGAATGAGCCGCCCGGTCTTGTCGGCGAGATAGAGCAGGATCGCGCCCGATTCGAACATCGCGAGCGGGCCGCCTTCGATGGCCGGCGCGTGATCGACGATCGCGGGGATCCGGTTGTTCGGCGCGATCGCGAGAAACTCCGGTGCGAATTGCTCGCCGCGCGAGATGTTGACCGGCTTCAACGCATAGGGCAGGCCCGTTTCCTCCAGGAACATCGTCAGCTTGTGGCCGTTCGGCGTCGTCCAGTAGTAGAGATCGATCATTGCCAGGTATCGGGTATCAGGTATCAGGTATCAGGCACGGCATCGAGCGCCTGCATCGGGTACCGCTCGATCGTCCGAGGCGACGAATCAAAACGTGCCCGGATACGCGCCGCCGTCGGCGAGGATGTTCTGCCCGGCGATGTAACCCGCGTGCACGCTGCACAGGAACGCGCAGATCGCGCCGAATTCGCGCGGATCGCCGAAGCGCCCCGCAGGGTGTCGCATTCATCGCGGCGTCGCGAATTTCGTCGTACGGCTTGCCGGCCGCCTTCGCGCGGCCCTCGAGCGTCGTGCGCAGCCGATCGGTGGCGAACTGACCCGGGCAGCAGGTTGTTGATCGTGACGTTGTGCCGCACGACTTTGCGCGCAAGACCCGCAACGAATCCCGTGAGGCCCGAGCGCGCGCCGTTCGACAGGCCGAGGATGTCGATCGGCGCCTTGACCGCGCTCGACGTGATGTTGACGATGCGGCCGAACTTGCGCTCGATCATCACGTCGATCGTCGCCTTGATCAGTTCGATCGGCGTCAGCATGTTCGCGTCGAGCGCGCGAATCCACGCCGCGCGGTCCCAATCGCGGAAATCGCCCGGCGGCGGCCCGCCGGCGTTGTTCACCAGGATGTCCGGATCGCGGACAGGCGCCAAGCGCCCGCGCACGCCCGTCGGGCGTCGTGATGTCGCACGCGACCCACGCAACCGGACGTCCGGCGAGTTCGCCGATTTCGGCCGCCGCGCGCGCAACGTCCTCTTCGGTGCGCGCGCAAATCGTGACGTCGACGGACTCGCGTGCGAGCGCTTCCGCGCAGCCGCGACCCAACCCCTTGCTTGCCGCGCAAACCAGCGCGCGGCGACCCGCCAGTCCCAGTTCCATGGGTGGTACTCCTCCGGATGTGACTTACGCGACCTGTGGCACGCCTGCGCGCCGCACCTGCACCACAGTGCCGATGGCGATGATGAACAACACGCCGATCGCGAACAGCACTTCGCGCGCGAGTCCGTGGTCGAGCATCATGCCGAACCAGATCGGACCGAGCATGGACCCGATATCGAGGCCAGAGTACACGAACCCATAGACGCGGCCGGCCGCGCCCTTGGGCGTGGCGTTGCGCACGATCAAATCACGGGACGGACCGGTCGCGCCGACGCAAAGCCCGATCACGACGAACATCGGGACGATCCACGGCAGCGGAACGGCGCCACTCGCGATCAGCGCAAGCAACGTCGCACCCAGCAACAGACCGGTGGCCGCAACGCGATCATGCCGCGCGGTCCTCACGGCGAGGAATCCGCCGGCGACAATGCCGGCCGTGCCGCCGAGCAGGTAGGCGGTTACCGCGGACGTCGCAACGATCAACGGGATGTCCAGTCCCGAGTTGAGCGCGGGCGGCAGGAACGTTTGCAGACCGATCGTCGCCGTCGTCTGGAAAATGAAGTAGAAGAAGCACAGCAGGATCGCCGGATGGATGAACAGGCCGACACTTCCCTTGAGCGTATGCAGATGCGCGTCCGCCGCGCGTTGCGACGTGAGGATTTCCCGTTGACTGGCGAGAACGCCAAGAACGATCAGCCCGATCACGCCCATTGCGCAGATGGCGATGCGCCAGCCGAACGCCGTGCCCAACCCGAAGCTCACGATCGGCGCGAGCGCGTAACCGAGGTTGCCGCCGACGCCGTGCGTCGAATACGCATAGCCGAGCCGTCGCGCGGTCACGTTCGCGTTGAGGATCGCAAAATCGGACGGGTGAAACACGCCATTGCCCGCGCCCATGATCGCCGCGACACGGGAACAGCCACCATGGATTGGGCGCGAGCGAAGCCGCGAGCGTTCCGAGAGTGAGAAGTGCAATGCCGCCGAGCAGCACGTGACGCGCGCCAAGCCGATCGACGACGAATCCCGCGGCAAACTGGACGAGACCGCTCGCCACGTAGAACACGCCGACAATCAGGCCGAGCAGCGTCCACGAGACGTCGAATTCCGCGCGCAGCAGCGGAAACAGCGGCGGCAGCGCGAGCTGCAGAAAATGCGAAACGCCGTGCGCGAGGCTTACGACACCGATGACGCGGGCATCCCGGCGGAACGACTCGGCGGGTGCGTTATCCAATGCGGGAGAGCGTGTAAGGGAGCGTTGCCAAACGGTCACTATAGCGCACGCGGTCTTGTCGCCGCTCTCTTCAAACCATCAACTACGGCAGGACAACATGGTCGACACTACGCATAAATCCGACGCTGATTGGAAGGCAGAGCTGACACCCGAGCAGTACCGCGTGACGCGAAAGAAAGGCACCGAGCGCGCGTTCACCGGCGAGTATTGGGACAACCATGCGGCAGGCATGTATCGGTGCGTCTGCTGCGGCACACCGCTGTTCGATTCATCGACCAAATTCGAATCGGGGACCGGATGGCCATCGTTCTATGCCCCCGTCTCGAAGGAGAACGTACGCGAAGAGGCGGACAACAGCCTCTTCGCCCGGCGCACGGAGGTGGTGTGTGCGACATGCGACGCGCATCTCGGACACGTGTTTCCCGATGGCCCGGCACCCACCGGCCAGCGCTACTGCATGAATTCCGCCGCGCTGAAATTCGATCCGAAGCGCTGACGCCGACGCTCGGCTAAACGATAAAGTGATCAGGGACTTGCGTGACTCTCTGCGGAACTTGGTTAGCTCCTATAATTTACATGAATAAGATAGCGTAAGTTATTGCTTTACTTCCAAAACATTCCGTATGAATGCGCCGGCAGCGACGATCTCCTCGATCGCTGCGGAATGTTCGATCGGGTATGCATGCCATTCGACGGTCCAGCCGCCGGCTGCCAACGCGCTCCGCGAGTGCTCCGCCCACGCATACTGCACGACCGGGTCGCTCGTGCCGTGCGCCATGAATATCGGCACATCGCGGTTGGCGGCGCTCGCCTCCGTCGTCACCCGGTCGGCGCCGATCAGGTACGACGACAGCGCCACGATGCCGGCGAGCCGTGCCTCGTATCGGAGGCCGGCGTAGAGTGCGATCGCGCCGCCCTGGGAAAATCCCGCCAGCATTGTCCGGCGCGCGGCAATGCCGCGCTCCGTCTCCCGGGCGAGCAGTGCGTCGACATGCGCCTGTGAACGCCTGACACCTTCGAGATCGGCCCGCTCGTTGAAGTTTGCCTGACGGATGTCGTACCACGCACGCATCCGCATGCCGTTGTTGATCGTCACCGGCATCACGGGCGCGTGCGGAAAGATGAAACGGACGGCGAGTGACGTCGGCAAGCCCAATGACGGAACCACTTCCGACCAGCCGCGGCCGTCGTCCCCCAGTCCGTGCATCCAGATGACCGCCGCATCGGGGTTCGGGGCAGTTTCGATTTCAATGGCCGGCAACAGCGGTTCGGGCATTTCGTACTCTTCGCGAAAGCGCCGGATTCTACCGGAGCGTAGGATGCGACCTCGGCTGACCGGTTAGAATTCCGCGCGCGTTCGGCGCACCATTCCGCGGTGTGCCGCTCAACCAGGAGGCCCCTTGCGTCGTACGACACGCCTGCGCGAACTGATCGACGCGCCGGAGATCCTGATCATGCCGGGCGTGCACGATGCACTCGGCGCTCGCCTCGCGGAAGCGGCCGGCTTTTCGGCAGCCACCGCCGGTGGCTACGGCGCCACGGCGACGCTGCTCGGACGACCTGATTCGTCGCAACTGTCCTTGACGGAGTTGTCGGAGATGTATTCGCGTCTTTGCGATGCGACCGCATTGCCGCTGCTCGCCGACGCCGACACCGGATTCGGCAACGTGACGAATGTCGCGCGCACGGTCCAACTGTACGAGAAGGCGGGCGTCGCGGGACTCTTCATCGAAGACCAGGTGTTTCCGAAGCGCTGCGGCCACATGGCGGGCAAGGCGGTGGTGCCCCCCGCCGAATGGCTCGCCAAGATCAAGGCGGCGGTCGATGCGCGCGTGGATCCCGACTTCATCGTCATGGCGCGAACCGATGCGCTGGCGGTGAACGGACTCGACGATGCGATCGGGCGCGCCCAACTCGCATGCGAGGCAGGCGCCGATCTGCTGTTCGTCGAGGCGCCGACGGATGTCGCGCAGATGCGCCGGATCTGCACTGAGATCCCCGGGCCGTGTCTCGCGAACAACATCGAGACCGGCCTCTCGCCGCTGCTGCCCGCGAAGGAACTGGAAGACATCGGCTACGCCACCGTCGTGTTCCCCGTCGCCGCGACCTACGCGGTGGCATATGCGCTGCGCGAACTGTTCGCGACGATCCGGCGCACCGGGAGCACGGCGGAGTTCCTGCCGCGGCTGCTGGCCTTCGACGAATTCAACGAGCTGGTCGGACTCTCGGCGCAGCGCGGACGCGAGGCCGAATGGCAACGCTATGCCGATACGCTCGTCGAACGCCATCGCGGAGCGTCCTGACATCGCTTCGAAGACGTTTCGCTGAACCTTTATCCGGAGGAAATGCCATGTTTCGCTCGCTTCGTCCCTGGCTGGCTGTTGCGTTGTTCTTGATCGGCACGTCGACCGCAGTGGCCCAGCCGGTCGTCATGCGCGTGTCGCATCAGGTGCCGCCCGCGCACCACCTGACCAAGCTGCTGCAGGACTTCGCCGCCGACGTCAAGGCGCGCACCAACGGGCAGGTCGATGTGCAGCTGTTCGGATCGGAGCAGCTCGCAAAGGCCGGCGGAGAACTTTCCGCAGGTCGCGCGCGGCAATATCGAGGCGGGCGTCAGCGTCAACTTCCAATGGGGAACGACGATTCCCGAAATGAGCGCGACGCTGATCCCGTATTACATGACGGACCTCGCGCAAATCAAGCGGTTTCCGACGTCGGAAGCGCGCCGCTTCCTCGATCAGAAGCTCGAAGCCCGCGGTGTGCACAGCGTTGCCTGGCTCTACATCACGCGTGAATCGATCTTCACGTCGAGCAAGAAGCCGCTGATCGCGCTCGATGACTTCAAGGGCGTCAAGATCCGCGGCCTGAATTCATTGACCGACAATGCACTGACCGCGGTGGGCGCGGCGCCGTCGGCAATGCCGGGCTCGGAGGTATACCAGGCACTGCAGTCCGGCGTGCTCGATGCGGGCCTGACCGATCTGTCCGCCGCCTATAGCCGCAAGTACTACGAGATCCAGAAATTCGGCACCGTTGCACCCTACTTCACGATCTTCTTCCACGTCTACGTGAACCCGCAATGGTGGGCGAAGCTCACGCCGGCCCAGCGGGAGGCGATCGAAGGGGCCGCAGCCAAAGCCGAACAGAACGCGTTCGCCGTCACGGAAGCGACGGCGGCCGACGCGCTCGTGCAGTTGAAGGGCAAGGGCATGCAGATTCACGTGCAAACGCCCGAGGAACAGGCGACCTGGCGCGCGGCGATGCAAAAGCCGGTGCTCGACGTGTTCCTCAAGTCCGCGCCGCAGGACGGCCCGAAGATCCTCGAACTGCTGAAGGCGCTTTAGTCCAGCCGCGATGTCAATGCTGGAGCGGCTGACGCGCGGCGATTGCGCGCGCCGCGCTCGCGCTTTCGGCAGCGGCGATGCTCGCATCGCTCGCGACGATCGGCTATTCGGTCGTGCGGCGATACGTGTTCGGTACGCCGGTTGCGTGGACCGACGAGCTGGTCGGGTACCTGCTGGTCGCAAGCGTGATGCTCGCCGCGGCCGACTGCGTTGTTCGGCGGCGAGCACATTTCGGTCGATATCGTTACCGAGCGGTTGACGCCGCGCGGCAAGCGCATCGCGTTCCTGTTCGGCCTCGCCGCCGTCGCAGCGGCGTCGGTGCTGCTGCGTCGTCGAAGGCATCGGCATGGTGCAGTTCTCGCACCAGGTCGGACTGCGGTCGAACGGGTATCTCGCGGTCCCGATGTGGATTCCGCAACTGCTCGTGCCGATCGGCGCACTGTTGCTGCTGCTCGCGGCCATCGTTTCATTCGTCGCCGCATGGCGTGGGCGGCTGCAGCCATGGGAGCACGTAACGCCGGTGCAAGGCATCGAATGATGCAGTCGTTCGTGCGCATCGCCCTTCTTCGCAGCTCGCGCGGCACGTCGATCGCCGCAACGAGCGTCGCGCCCGCAACGTCGCAACCATGCTGTTTGCGCTGATCCTCGCGGGGCTGGTCGCGGTCCTTCTGACCGGCGTTCCGGTTTTTGCGGGACTGATGCTGTTCGGCACCGCCATCCTGTACGCAGCCGAGGGCCACCTGGGCGGGATCGGCGATATTGTCTTTGGACACCTGGATACCTATCTGCTCGTCGCCATTCCGCTGTTCACGCTGATGGCGCAGTTCATGATCCGCGGCAAGGTCGTCGACGACCTGTTCGGCGCGGCACATACGCTCGTGCGCCATCTGCCGGGCGGGCTCGGCGTCGCAACGGTCGCGGCCTGCACGGTATTTGCAGCGATTTCCGGATCGAGCGTCGCGACGGCGCTGACGATCGGCGCGGCAGCGATTCCGCTGATGGTGCGCTATGGCTATCCGCCGCGCGTGGCGTATGGCGTCGTCGGCGCCGGCGGGACGCTGGGGATCCTGATTCCGCCGTCAGGTCCGATGATCCTCTACGGCGTCATTTCCGACACGTCGATCGGCGCACTGTTCATGGCCGGCGTCGTGCCCGGACTGATGCTGGCGGCGATCTTCGCGATCTACTGCATGAGCGCCGCGCGCTTCGGCGCCTCGTCACGCACGCGCGAGCCGCGTGCGTCGATTGCGGAAATCGCTGCGGCGCTGCGACGCTCGTTCTGGGCGTTGCTGCTGCCGGTGCTCGTGCTGGGCGGCATGTATTTCGGCGTCTTCACGGCCACCGAGGCCGCCGCGATCGGCGCGCTGGGTGCGTTGCTGATCGCGATGGTCGGTCTACCGGAATTTCTCGCTGCGCGACCTGTGGCTCTCGGCGCAGGATGCGGCGCGCAACACCGCGATGCTGTTCATGATCCTTGCCGCGGCGGCGATTCTCGGCAACGTGCTGACGAAGCTGCGGATACCGAACCAGATGGTCGAGCTCGTGCTGACGTACGAGGTGTCGCAGCTCGGCTTCCTGTGCGCGGTGATGGCGCTGATTTTCGTCCTCGGCATGTTTCTCGAGACGATCTCGATCATCCTGATCACGACGCCGGTCGTGTTGCCGGTGCTGGTGGCGCTCAAGATCCATCCGGTCTGGTACGGCATCCTGCTGACGATCAACCTCGAGCTCGCGCTGATCACCCCGCCCGTCGGCATGAACCTCTTTGCGTTGAAGGCCATTACGCGCGCGCCGATCATGGAAATCATTCACGGTGTCGCGCCGTACGTCCTGTTGCTGATCCTCGGTCTCGTGCTGGTGATGCTCTTCCCCATGATCGCGCTGTGGCTGCCCGGCACGATGAATTTCAAATGATCCTGCACGGCAGCGACCCACTCCTTTTCGAACGCAACGTCCGGCCGCATATAGGGTCCAAACACGGCGGAAACCGTCCGCCTTCATTGGACGAGCCACTGCTTTGAGGCGTATCATCCGCGCCCGGGCGGTCGAGGCCACGAGCCTTCGACCAATCCCGCGCGCTTCCGGACTGAACGTCCGGTCGAACACGCGTCCAAAAGACGATCCACTCGCGGAGCATCACGATGACCCCTGCCGCTCGACGTCGCCCTGCGCGACGTCTCGCTCGACGACAAGTACGAGCTCGACTCCGGCCGCGTCTTCCTGACCGGCGTCCAGGCGCTCGTCCGCCTCCTGATCCTGCAGCGCCAGCGCGACACGCAGGCGGGGCTCAACACCGGCGGCTTCGTCTCCGGCTATCGCGGCTCGCCGCTCGGCGGCCTCGACCAGGCGCTGTGGAAGGCGCAGAAGTTCCTCGATCGCGCGCACATCAAGTTCCAGCCCGGCCTGAACGAGGACCTCGCCGCCACCGCGATCTGGGGCTCGCAGCAGGTCAACCTGTACAAGGGCGCGAACGTCGACGGCGTGTTCGCGATGTGGTACGGCAAGGGCCCCGGCGTCGACCGCTGCGGCGACGTGTTCAAGCACGCGAACTTCGCCGGCACGTCGAAGCACGGCGGCGTGCTGGTGCTCGCCGGCGACGACCACGCGGCGAAATCGTCGACGCTGCCGCACCAGTCCGATCACCAGTTCTCGGCGGCGATGATGCCGGTGCTGTATCCGTCGTCGGTGCAGGAGATCCTCGATCTCGGCCTGCACGGCTGGGCGATGAGCCGCTACTCCGGCTGCTGGGTCGGCTTCAAGTGCGTCGCCGACACCGTCGAGAGCTCGGCGTCGGTCTACGTCGACGCCGATCGCGTCGAAGATCGTCGTTCCCGACGACTTCCCGCTGCCGCCCGACGGCGTGTCGATCCGCTGGCCCGACGCGTTCCTCGCGACCGAAGCGCGGATGCAGGACTACAAGATCTACGCGGCGCTGCACTACTGCCGCGTCAACCGGCTGAACCGCGATCGTCATCGATTCGCCGAAGCCGCGCCTCGGCATCATCACCAGCGGCAAGAGCTACCTCGACGTGCGCCAGGCGCTCGACGACCTCGGCATCACCGAAGCGGATGCCGCCGAGATCGGCATCCGCGTCTTCAAGGTCGCGATGCCGTGGCCGCTCGAGCCCGAGGGCGTGCGGCAGTTCGCCGAGGGCCTCGAGGAGATCCTCGTCGTCGAGGAGAAGCGGCAGATCGTCGAGTACCAGCTGAAGGAGCAGCTCTACAACTGGCGCGACGACGTGCGCCCGCGCGTCGTCGGCAAGTTCGACGAGAAGGGCGAATGGGTGCGCCCGCACGGCGACTGGCTGCTGCCCGCCGCTGCCGAGCTGACGCCGGCGATGATCGCGCGCGTGATCGCGCAGCGCATCCAGCGGCTCGACCTGCATCCGCGCACGATCGAGAAGATCCGCGCAGCGCGTCGAGTTCATCAACGCAGAAGGAGCACGCGCTCGCCAAGCCGAAGATCAGTCTCGCGCGCATGCCGTACTTCTGCTCCGGCTGCCCGCACAACACGTCGACCAAGCGTGCCCGAAGGCAGCCGCGCGACGGCCGGCATCGGCTGCCACGTGATGGCGATCTGGATGGACCGCAGCACGTCGACGTTCACGCACATGGGCGGCGAAGGCGTGCCGTGGATCGGCCAGGCGCCGTTCACCGACGAGAAGCACATCTTCGCGAACCTCGGCGACGGCACGTACTACCACAGCGGCATCCTCGCGATCCGCGCGGCGGTCGCGGCCGACGTCAACATCACGTACAAGATCCTCTACAACGACGCCGTCGCGATGACCGGCGGCCAGCCGGTCGACGGCCCGCTCACGCCCGCGCGACATCGCGCGGCAGATGCGCGGCCGAAGGCGTGTCGAAGATCGTCGTCGTCACCGACGAGCCGGACAAGTACCCGGCCGGCTACTTCGCCGAGCGACATCGAGATCCACCACCGCGACGAGCTCGACGCCGTGCAGCGCGAGCTGCGCGAGACGCCGGGCCGCACGATCCTCCTCTACGACCAGACCTGCGCCGCCGAGAAGCGCCGGCGCCGCAAGCGCGGCAAGTTCGCCGATCCCGCCAAGCGCGTGGTCATCAACGAGCTGGTGTGCGAAGGCTGCGGCGATTGCGGCGTCAAGTCGAACTGCGTGTCGGTCGCGCCGGTCGAGACCGAGTTCGGCCGCAAGCGCACGATCGACCAGTCGTCGTGCAACAAGGACTATTCGTGCGTCAACGGGCTTCTGCCCGAGCTTCGTCACCGTCGAAGGCGGCCAGCTGCGCAAGCCGAAGAAGGCCGAGGCCGGTCGACTTCTCGCACTTGCCCGAGCCGGCGCATGCGTCGACGCGCCGAGCCGTACGGCATCCTCGTCACCGGCATCGGCGGCACGGGCGTCGTGACGATCGGCGCGCTGCTCGGCATGGCCGCGCACCTCGAGGGCAAGGGCTGCAGCGTGCTCGACATGACGGGCCTCGCGCAGAAGAACGGCGCGGTCGTCTCGCACGTGCGCATCGCCGACACGCCGGAGCAGCTCCATGCGACGCGCATCGCCGCCGGCGAAGCGAAGCTCGTGCTCGCCTGCGACATCCTGACCGGCGTCGGCAACGAAGCGCTCGCCAAGATGCAGAAGGGCGTGACCAAGGCGCTCGTCAACACCGCGCTCGTGATGCCGGCGCAATTCACGCGCGAGCCCGATCTCGAGTTTCCCGACCGGGCTCGATGGAGCAGGAGATCAAGGATGCCGTCGCGCCCGGCGACGCCGAGTTCCTCGACGCGACCAAGCTCGCGACCGGCCTGATGGGCGACTCGATCGCGACCAACCTGTTCATGGTCGGCTACGCGTACCAGCGCGGCCTGCTGCCGGTCGGCGAAGCCGCGATCCTGCGCGCGATCGAGCTGAACGGCGCCGCCGTCGAGTCGAACAAGCAGAGCTTCCACTGGGGACGCCTCGCGGCGGTCGATCCGGCGAAGGTCGCCGCGGCCGCGATCCCGACGGCGAAGCCCGAGTCGCAGCGGCTGTCGGAATCGCTCGACGAGATGATCGAGCGCCGCGCGCGAGTTCCTGACCGACTACCAGGATGCCGCGTATGCGAAGCGCTACACCGACCTCGTCGCGAAGGTGCGCGCCGCCGAAGCGCGAAGCATGCCGGGCATCGACGCGATCTGACCGAGGCGGTCGCGCGCTACTACTTCAAGCTGCTCGCGATCAAGGACGAGTACGAGGTCGCGCGGCTGTACGCCGAGACGGATTTCGCGCAGCGCGTCGCGGCGCAGTTCGAAGGCGACTACAAGCTCACCTTCCACCTCGCGCCGCCGATGCTCAACAAGCCCGACCCGGAGACCGGCGAGCCGAAGAAGATCGACGTACGGGCCGTGGATGATGCCGGCGTTCCGCGTGCTCGCGAAGATGCGCCGCTTCCGCGGCGGCCGCGCTCGACGTCTTCGGCCGGACCGCGGAGCGCAGGCAGGAGCGCGCGCTGATCGGCGAGTACGAAGCGCTCGTCGACGAGCTGCTCGCGCGGCTCGCGCCGCAGAACTACGAGCTCGCCGTCGACGCTCGCGTCGATTCCCGAGCACATCCGCGGCTACGGCCACGTGAAGGAGCGCCACCTGAAGGACGCGAAGGCGCGCGAGGCGGCGCTGCTCGAGCGTTTCCGTGGCGCGCCGGAGCCTGCCCCCTCGGCGAAGGTGGCGGTTGCAGCCGATTGATGCGGCCTCGTCGCGCGTTTTTCATCATCATGGCAAGGCGGCCGATCATCACGCCTGGCGTAGGACGATATGGCGATCAGGAAGCATCCGCGCAAGAAACGGAATCACCGCTGGATCCGGAACGTCAAGACCACCGCCGTCGACGTGCCGGAAGGTACGATGACGCAGTCGGCGCCCGAGATTGCGCGTACGCTGCTTGCGCGCAATCGCGAGCAAGGCGCCGGCTCGATCAACCGCTTCATCCAGTTCTACATCAACCGCTCGGGCAAGGGCCTGCCGGACGATCGCAAGCGAACGCTCAAGCGTGCGATGGCGCTCGTTCGCCGGCATGGCTGACGCGACGCTCCGCGAGAAGTTGACGACGGAGGCGCTTGAAGCGCGCGTCGCACGGATGGTCGCGAGCCTGGAAGCCGCGGCACAACTCAAGGTGAGCGCAGTGTCATGAGCAGCAATCCGTTCGATCTCACGGGCCGCGTCGCCCTCGTGACCGGCGCCTACCGCGGACTGGGCTTCGCGATCGCGCGCGGGTTGGCCGCAGCGGGCGCACGGGTGATGCTCAATGGCCGCAATGCCGATGCGCTGGCCGGTGCGACCGCGGTGCTCGCAGGCGAAGGCCTGACGGCCGAGGCGGCCCTGTTCGACGTCACCGATGCCGACGCGGTGCGCGATGGCGTGGCCGCCGCTACCCGTCGCGCCGGCGCCATCGACATCCTGGTGAACAATGCGGGCATTCAGCGGCGGCATGCGCTCGTCGATTTTCCAAAACGTGATTGGGACGACATCATCGCGACGAACCTCACCGCGCCCTACCTCGTGTCGCAGGCAGTCATGCCGGGGATGATGGCGAGCAAGCGCGGCAAGATCATTCACATCGCTTCGCTGATGAGTGAACTCGCGCGCCCGAGCGTCGTTCCGTACACCGCCGCCAAAGGCGGCATCCGGCAGTTGACGCGTGGCATGGCGGTCGAGCTCGCGCCCCACAACATCCAGGTCAACGCCATCGCACCCGGCTATTTCGCGACGGAGATGAATCGCGCGCTGCTCGATGATCCGACGTTCGATGCGTGGGTGAAACAGCGCACGCCGGCGGGCCGCTGGGGCGAGCCGCCCGAGATTGCCGGTCTGGCGGTGTTCCTCGCGTCGTCGGCAGCCGACTACATCACCGGCCAGATGATCATGATCGACGGCGGGATGTCGGTGGCGCTGTAAGCGGCTTCAGGCGAGGCCCGTTCGCCGCGCGGAACAGGGCAGCCGTTCGCGTGCCCGAGCGACAGAATCCGAGCACAGGCTTCGGCAGTTGCTGCAGCAGTTCGTGCATCCGCGCGATTTCCGCGGGCGACTGATACGCCGACTGGACGGGCAGAAACGCGTATTCAAGACCTGCCGATTCGGCCGCCTGCTGCATCGCCTGCGATGTCGGCTGCGACGGGCCGCCTTCGAAATCCGGACGGTTGTTGACGACGCTGCGAAATCCTGCGGCGGCGGCCTGTGCGAGGTCTTCCGTCGCCAATTGCGGCGCGGTCGCGAAATCGGACGTGAGCCATGTAAATGTCAGTGCCATTGAAGAATCCCTGCAGCGTTATCAACCGGCGCTCTTCTGCGCCGCCGGTTTCCGATCGAGCAGCCGGTAGAGCCACGTCAGTCCTTCCGTCGTGCTTTTCAAGGGCCGATACTCGCAGCCGACCCAGCCGTCGTAGCGCAATTCGTCGAGCATCTTGAACAGGTAGCCGTAATTGATTTCGCCGGTGTCCGGCTCGGTGCGTCCCGGCACGCCGGCGATCTGGATGTGCCCGATATGGGGCAGGTACTGCCGCAGCTTCTCGGTGAGATCGCCCTCGACGATCTGCGCGTGATACAGGTCCATCTGAACCTTCAGATTGCGTGCGCCGACCTCGGTTCGGATCGCATGCGCCTGCGCCTGCGTGTTCAGCAGGTAACCCGGGAAATCGCGCGCATTGATCGGCTCGATCAGGATCGTCACCCCTTGCGCGGCCGCTTCGCTACAGGCGAAGCGCAGGTTGCGCATGTAGGTGCGCATCCGCCGCTCGCGCTCCGCGGCGTCGGCGCCGTCCGGCAGCACGCCGGCCATCACGTGGATGCGCGTGCAGCGAAAGGCCTGCGCGTACTGCAGCGCGTTCGCGATCGACGCAGCGAACTCGTGCTCGCGTCCCGGCAACGACGCCAGCCCGCGATCGCCTGCCGCCCAATCGCCGGGCGGGGCGTTGATCAGCACGATCTCAGGCGATGCTCGCGCTGCTGCGCCGCCACTTCGGCGATCCGGTAGTCGTAGGGGAACGCGAATTCGACCGCGCGAAATCCCGCGTGCGCCGCCTCGGCGAAGCGATCGAGGAACGGCACTTCGTTGAACAGGAACGTCAGGTTGGCGGCGAAGCTTGCGGCATCGCTTGGATCCGTCGAACGCGAGTTTCGCACGCGCGCATCCGCCCGCGCGCGTTCGGCTACAATCGTCCCTGATTGTGCGCCGTGAACGCGTCGACGTGCAATCTGCCGAAATCCGACGCTCTGCCTGTGTCCCTTCCCCTTGCGTTCGATTCGCCGCCTGCATCACGCGCAGCGGACGGTGTGCTCGAGACATTCGTGGCCGGTGAACGCGTGGCGCTGCACGCCGAGCGCGCGCTCTACTGGCCGCGCGGGCGCGCCGTGACGACGCTGTCGTAAAAGTGCAACGTCGGCAGGCTCCGTTCGTCGGTTGCGGAATTGCGAATCGCTGCTGTGGACAAAGCAGTGGATACGCGGTGCACACGCCGGTGATCGTTCTGCGAACACCCTTTAGCGCGCTGTTTTTACGCCGCTTTTCGAGCCCGTTCCTGTGGATTAAAAAAGACTTGCACTCGCCCCATCGACCTACTATGCTTGGTATTGAAAACGCTGGTCGACACAACATATAGTAGATTTAACGCGAATGTCACATTCGGCGCCGCCCTGGCGCCACGTGGCGCACGGAGACGGAGATCCGGCGCCAGCTTTCCCGGGCCGCTGCCCGGAAAGTCCGCGCCGCTGGGCGCGCCGATAACCCGTGAGAAGCGCTGCCAACGAGCAGCAACCGACAAGGCACCAACCAGGAGCTCGACCTCATGCGCATCGCCACCGCTTCCACTTCCTCCACCGCAACGCCGCCGCGAGATCTGATGGTGGGAGAACCTGGAAGCCCGGTCGCGAGCAGCACCGATCCGCGCTTCGCGCAGTTCAAGGTGATCCGCCGCAACGGCGCCGTCGTCGCGTTCGAGCCGGCGAAGATCACGATCGCCATGACCAAGGCGTTCCTCGCCGTCAACGGCGGCCAGGGCGCGGGCTCGGCGCGCGTCCGCGACGAGGTGACCCGGCTCACCGACGCCGTCGTCGCCGCGCTGCTGAAGCGCAAGCCGGATGGCGGCGCGATCCACATCGAGGAAATCCAGGACCAGGTCGAGCTCGCGCTGATGCGCGGCGGCGAGCACGAAGTCGCGCGCGCCTACGTGCTGTATCGCGAAAAGCGCGCGCAGGAACGCGCGCAGGAAAAGCAGCAGAAAGGCGCCAACGGCCGAGGACACGACGCTGCACGTGCTCGACAACGGCGTGCGCAAGCCGCTCGACTTCGAGCGGCTGACCGAGCTCGTCAACGAGTCGTGCGAAGGACTGCCCGACGCCGAGCCCAACCGCATCCTGAAGGCCACGCTGAAGGACCTCTACGACGGCGTGCCGATGGAGGAAGTGCGCAAGTGCGTCGTGCTGGCCGCGCGCACGCTGATCGAGAAGGATCCGGCGTACTCGTACGTCACCGCCCGCCTGCTGCTCGACGCGCTGCGCTTCGAAGCGCTTGGCGAGGAAGCGACGCAGGCCGACATGCAGACGAAGTACGCCGAATACTTTCCGCAGTTCGTGAAGCACGGCATCAAGGTCGGCCTGCTGAACGAAGCGCTCGCTGCAGTTCGACCTGAACAAGCTCGGCGCGGCGCTCAAGCCCGAGCGCGACCTGCAGTTCGGCTATCTCGGCCTGCAGACGCTCTACGACCGCTACTTCCTCGTCGACCAGTACGTCGGCGGACGCCGCTTCGAGCTGCCGCAATGCTTCTTCATGCGCGTCGCGATGGGCCTCGCGCTGAACGAGGTCGATCGCGAAGCGCGCGCGATGGAGTTCTACGACGTGCTGTCGACGTTCGACTTCATGAGCTCGCACGCCCACGCTGTTCAACTCGGGCACGCATCGGTCGCAGCTGTCGTCGTGTTACCTGACGACCGTCTCCGACGACCTCGACGGGATCTACGAGGCGATCAAGGAGAACGCGCTTCTGTCCAAGTTCGCCGGCGGCCTTGGCAACGACTGGACGAACGTCCGCGCGATGGGCTCGCACATCAAGGGGACGAACGGCAAGTCGCAGGGCGTCGTGCCGTTCCTCAAGGTGGTCAACGACACGGCGGTCGCGGTGAATCAGTGCTTCGCTCCGGACACGCAGGTCTACACCGCTCGCGGCGTGCTGCCCATTCGCCAGGTTCAGGCCGGCGATCTCGTGCTGGGCCAAAGCGGCGTCTATCGCGAAGTGATCGACAAGCTCGTCTACGAGCAGAACGATCCGATGGTCGCGATCGACGTCAAGCATTCGCTGATGCCGATCGAGGTCACCGACGGCCATCCGTTCTGGGCGCTTGCGCGGCGTGCCGCTCGAGCAGTCCAGCGAGCGCACGCACGACTGGATCGCCAAGGGCAAGATCGCACCGCAGTGGACGGATGCCGGCCAGTTGAAGGTCGGCGACTACGTCGGTCTGACGATTCCGACCGAAGATCATTCCGGTCGACGGACTGGCCGAGGACGACGCACGACTGTACGGGATCCTGCTCGGCGACGGCCAGCTCTCCAAGGACGGCCAGCAATGGGGCGTGTCCGGCAACCCGAGCCGGGACGAGCACCTCGTGTTCGTTCGCGACTACCTGCAGCAGCATGGCGTGCAGTTCCGCGAAACGTCACGCGGCGAAACGCATTTGCAGGTGCAATGGGCCGCGGCCCGCGGCGTGGTGCGCGACGCGACGACCGGCAATATCGTCGGCGCCGGACCGCAGACGATCCCGTTCGCCTGCGACGACCTCTACGACGATTCGCACCGCAAGCGGATCGCGCCGCGGCTTGCGCACCTGCCGCGTCCGCAGACGCTTGCGCTCGTGCGGGGCTTGCTCGAATCGGACGGCGGCGTGTCGCGCGGCGCGGAAATCTATTTCACGTCCGCGTCGCAACCGCTGGCGGAAGGATTGCGCTATCAATGCCTGCGCCTCGGTGTGCCGGTCAGCGGGCAGGTTCGCCGGCGGGACCATGCACCCGACGGCACGTCGCTTGCCAGGCGCCTCGATCTCGTTCCACACGCCCACCCGCGCCTTCGACCTCCGCATTCCGGCCGTGCCCGAAATCGCCGCGCTGGTGGGATGCAAGCCGATCGCCAAGCGCAACTGGATCACGCTCGGCAACACCGTGTTCTCGCGGGTTCGCGGCGTGCAGGCGATCGCGCCGAAGCCGCTGGTCGTCGACTTGAAGGTCGACGTCGACGAGTCGTACATGACGGTGGCAGGACTCGCGCATAACGGCGGCAAGCGCAAGGGCGCCGTGTGCACGTACCTCGAGACATGGCACCTCGACATCGAGGAATTCCTCGAGCTGCGCAAGAACACCGGCGACGACCGCCGCCGCACGCACGACATGAACACGGCGAACTGGATTCCCGACCTGTTCATGAAGCGCGTCGTCGAAGGCGGCGACTGGACGCTGTTCTCGCCGTCCGACGTGCCGGACCTGCACGACAAGTGGGGTCGCGCGTTCGAGGAGGCGTACGCCCGCCACGAGGAAAAGGCCGCACGCGGCGAGTTGAAGCTTTTCAAGCGCATTCCGGCGATGCAGCTGTGGCGCAAGATGCTGTCGATGCTGTTCGAGACCGGGCATCCGTGGATCACGTTCAAGGATGCCTGCAACGTGCGCTCGCCGCAGCAGCACGTCGGCACCGTTCACAGCTCGAACCTCTGCACGGAGATCACGCTCAACACGAGCGAGACGGAGATCGCCGTCTGCAACCTGGGCTCGGTGAACATGCTCGCGCACATGCACGAGGTCGACGGACGCTGGGAGCTCGACCAGGCCAAGCTGAAGCGCACGATCACGACCGCGATGCGGATGCTCGACAACGTGATCGACATCAACTACTACGCGGTCGCGAAGGCGCGCAATTCGAATCTCAAGCACCGTCCGGTGGGACTCGGCATCATGGGCTTCCAGGACTGCCTGCACGCCATGCGCGTACCGTACGGCTCTGCGGCTGCAATGCAGTTCGCCGACACGTCGATGGAAGCGGTCTGCTATCACGCCTACTGGGCGTCGACCGAGCTCGCCGAGGAGCGCGGCCGCTATACGTCGTACAAGGGAAGCCTGTGGGATCGGGGCGTGCTGCCGCAGGACACGCTGCCGCTGCTGCGCGACGAGCGCGGCGGTTATGTCGACATCGACGAATCGTCGACGCTCGACTGGACGACGCTGCGCCAGCGGATCGCGGAGCACGGCATGCGCAATTCGAACTGCGTCGCCATCGCGCCCACGGCGACGATCTCCAACATCATCGGCGTCGCGGCCTCGATCGAGCCCGACTACCAGAACATCTACGTCAAGTCGAACCTGTCGGGCGAGTTCACCGTCGTCAACGAGCAGCTCGTCAAGGACCTGAAGGCGCTCGGCCTGTGGGACGACGTCATGGTGTCGGACCTCAAGTACTTCGACGGCTCGCTCGCGAAGATCGACCGCGTGCCCGCGCCGCTGCGCGAACTGTATGCGACGGCGTTCGAGATCGATGCCGCGTGGATCGTCGAGGCCGGTGCACGGCGGCAGAAATGGATCGACCAGGCGCAGAGCCTCAACATCTACATGGCGGGCGCATCGGGCAAGAAGCTCGACGACACGTACAAGCTCGCCTGGATGCGCGGCCTCAAGACGACGTACTACCTGCGCACGCTGGCCGCGACGTCCGCCGAGAAGTCGACGGGCGCGCGGCGGCGAACTGAACGCCGTGTCGGAATCGGGTGGCCTGCCGGGAATGGGCGCAATCGGTCGCAGCAAGAGCGCGCCGCTCGCTGAGGCGGAGCCGAAGTTCTGCGCGATCGACAATCCCGAGTGCGAGGCGTGCCAGTAGCGATCGCCTTGCGACGCGTAGCCATGACAGCGGCACTGGCGGTTTCGGTTGCGCCCGAGGCGGTGCAATCGGAGGCGCTCCGCGAGCGCGTCCAGGTGCTCGAATCGCGGCCCGGCGTGCGGGAGGTGCTCCTCGTCACCGCAGGGCGCGCGTGGCCGGCGACCGACCAGCATGCGGTCATCGTGCTGGGTGGCGGAGGCGGCGGTTTTGCAGTGACGTGTCCCGACGGCGTGCCGTGCGTGCAAGGAGGTTTGCCGTTGCCGCAGCGACAGCGGCTGGCGGCTGCGATCGGGGGCCCGGTGATCGCGTTGTCACCGCCAACGGATCAACCGGTGATGGACCGTAGCTGGCGGATGTCGGATCGGCATGTGGCGGATTTGCAGGCGGCGGTGAACTGGACAAGCCGCAATGGCCGCAGGCGCAAACCTGGGTGCTCGGGCTCAACAATGGCGCGTTGTCGGCCGCGGTGGCGACGGCGAGCATCGACGATCTGGCGGGCGCGGTGCTCCTCTCGTGTGCCGAGGAGGCATTCGATCAGCCACAGAAGTCCGACCGGATGCGCGTGCTGGCCGTGCGACACCGCCGTGACGACAGCCCTTCGTACGCGACGCTGGCGCATACGCGGGGCCGCAAGACGCTGGTGACCGTCCACGACGAGCGCGAGCCGCACGCGGAAATGGCTCATGGAGATGCGGCAAACGGCCGCAGTTCGGCGGCAAGGAATATCAGGTGGTGGACGTCGTTGCACGGTGGATCCTGACCGGCACGGCGCCCGAAGAGATTCGGTGAACCGGTGAAGCGACGGTAGCGATGACTTCAAGATCATGGCGCGGCGACACCGGGATGACGGACCCACGCGGACCCAGACAGGACGCGAAGTTGGCGTGTACGCGCCAGGGACCTGCAAGACCGATAGGGCCGGCAACGGCTCGCAGTTGTTTTCCTGGGCTCGCGCGGTTGCGGATCGTCATGCCGCCGCGCGCCGCTTTTTCCCAGGACTTCAGTCCCGGTGCGGTGCAGTCCGCGTTGTCGACGCGCCTCCCAGCGCGGGCATTCACGCGGCGGCACGGAACGTCCACTTCGCGAAAGGAGGCATCCGTTGGCTCGGTACGAGTTTGCACCCCGGCACGTCATCGACGCGCGCTATCTCGGTGACTACAAGGTCTGGCTGGAATTCAACGATGGACGCAAAGGGGTCGTCGATCTTGCGGACGAGTTGCACGGCGAAGAACTCGAACCGCTGCGGGATCGCGACCGCTTCTCGGAGTTCTACCTGGACTACGGACTTGCGTCGATCGCCTGGCTGGACGGCCAGGATTTCACGCCGGAGTTTCTCTACGACAAATTGAAGGCGATGAATTAGCGGATAGCCTGCGGACCGCCCCCTCCCCTGCCTGAAACCGGGTGGGGGATGCGGCGCCGCTGATGAAATCAACGAATCTGCCCCAATATAAGAACGAGTACTGGAGATGCCCGCCATGTTGAGTTTCGACGACGATTTCACCGCTGCGCCCGCCCCGACCAAGGGACGTCCCATGCCGGAGCCCGCTCACCCGCAGGCCACGGGTGGTGGCCTGCTGTCGCCGCGCCTGGCGCGCGAGCCGGTCCACGACCTCGACGCCGAGCAGCAGGCGATGCAGAACGGCTTCCGGCGCGTCCGCGTCGAGGACAAGCGCGTCATCAACGGCGCAGGCGGACGTCAACCAGCTCGTGCCCGTTCAAGTACAAGTGGGCGTGGGACAAGTACCTGGCCGGCTGCGCGAACCACTGGATGCCGCAGGAAATCAACATGCAGCGCGACATCGAGCTGTGGAAGAACCCGAACGGGCTCACCGACGACGAGCGGCTGATCGTCAAGCGCAACCTGGGCTTCTTCGTCACCGCCGACAGCCTCGCCGCGAACAACATCGTGCTCGGCACGTATCGCCACATCTCGGCGCCCGAATGCCGGCAGTACCTGCTGCGCCAGGCGTTCGAGGAGGCGATCCACACGCACGCGTACCAGTACATCGTCGAGAGCCTGGGCCTCGACGAGGCGGAGATCTTCAACGCGTATCACGAAGTGAAGTCGATCCGCGACAAGGACGAGTTCCTGATCCCGTTCATCGAGACGCTGACCGATCCCAATTTCAAGACCGGCACGATGGAGGCCGACCAGCAGCTGCTGAAGAGCCTGATCGTCTTCTCGTGCATCATGGAAGGACTGTTCTTCTACGTCGGCTTCGTGCAGATCCTCGCGATGGGCCGCCAGAACAAGATGACCGGCGCGTCCGAGCAGTATCAGTACATCCTGCGCGACGAATCGATGCACTGCAATTTCGGCATCGACCTCGTCAACACGATCAAGATGGAGAACCCGCATCTGTGGACGCCGCGAGTTCCGCGAGGAGATTCGCGCGCTGATGAAGAAAGGCGTCGACCTCGAGTACGCATACGCCGAGGACACGATGCCGCGCGGCGTGCTCGGGCTTGAACGCGCCGATGTTCAAGGAGTACCTGCGCTTCATCGCCAACCGCCGCTGCCAGCAGATCGGCATCGATCCGCTGTTCGACAAGGCCGACAACCCGTTCCCGTGGATGGCGGAGATGATCGATCTCAAGAAGGAGAAGAACTTCTTCGAGACGCGGGTGATCGAGTATCAGACGGGGGGCGCGCTGAGCTGGGATTGACTGCCCGACCGCGTGGTTTGCAATCAAGGGGACTCGTTCGCGAAGTCCCCTTTTCCGTTCGCGGACGCTTCGCGCGAATCGATGATCAGGCGGTCGAGCGGGCTCACGACGCCGCGCCCGCCACGGTTCAGGACGTGCGTGTAGACCATCGTCGTGCTGACGTCGGAATGTCCCAGCAGCTCCTGCACGGTCCGGATGTCGTGGCCCGCCTCGAGCAGATGGGTCGCGAACGAATGGCGCAACGTATGCGGCGTAGCCGGCTTCGCGATGCCCGTACGTCGAAGGGCTTCGCGCATCGCGCGCTGAACGGACTGATCGCTGATGTGGTGCCGCCGCTCGATGCCGCTTCGCGGATCGATCGAACGGCGGTCGGCCGGAAACACGTATTGCCAGCCCCAGTCCCGGGATGCGGCCGGATATTTGCGCTCGAGCGCGAACGGCAGCCAGACGGCGCCGCATCCTTCCAGCAGGTCCATCGCGTGCAGCCGCTCCGCCTCCCGCAGCTGGCGGCGCAGCAGGCCAACGAGACGATCGGGCAGCATCGTGACGCGATCCTTGGCGCCCTTGCCGTCGCGTACGAGGATTTCCCGGCGCTCGAGATCCACATCCTTGACCCGCAGCCGGACGGCTTCCAGGATCCGCATGCCGGTGCCGTACAGCAATTCCGCGAGGAGCCGGTGGTTGCCCCCGAAGCCATTGAGCAGCCTTGCCACCTCGGATCGCGTGAGCACCGTGGGCAAGCGCGTGGGCGCCTTTGCCCGGACGACACCGTCGAGCCAAGGCAACTCGCGGGCGAGGACTTGCCGATAGAGGAACAGCAACGCGCTTTGCGCTTGATTTTGCGTCGATGCAGCGACCTTCAGTTCCGACGCGAGGTGCGTGAGGAATTGCTCGACGTCGCTTGCAGACAATTCCGACGGGTGGCGATTGCCGTGGAAGCGAATGAAGCGTTTGATCCAGTCGACGTACGCCTGCTCGGTTCGAAGACTGTAATGCTTGAACCGTATGCGGGCCCGGACCTGGTCAAGCAGACGAGGGCCGGTCGGTGCCATGGGTGCGCTGGGCTATTAGGGCGTACTAATCCGGTCGAGCGCTTTGATGTTCCAGGTATTTTGCGATCTCATGAATAGGCCCTTTGGCCGAGTGATGCCTTGTTTGACGTCACTTTAGGCAGCAGGCGGCTCGATTTTAGGTTCTCGACTTCACGTTAGGCCTCGATGGCGGCCATCCCGGGAATCGAACTGCTTGCCGCAGCGTGGGGCATGGCTGCGTTGCTCGTCGTAATTTCGTTGATTTGGAAACGGCCGCTCGAACCTACCTGTTCTGACGATGCCCATCGCACTGTCGGAGAGTAGCAGTCGCCAGACGCCTTTCGTCACGCACTTCGCGGACGAATACGAACTGTGGATCGAGTTCGTTACGGAGGGTCGCCCCCGGAGGAGTGGAAGCGGCTGTTCGGCTTTGGCGTACCTCCATTTCCGGGCGTACCGGTTCTCGTGCAATGGGAAGTGCTGGACTGCTACAACAACACGATCATCACTGCCGGCGAGTCCGAGTCAACGAGTGGCAACAGCTTCTCCGGCGGCAAAGTCGGACGCCGCCTCGCACGACTGAAGCTGCCCCAGGGGCGGCTTCTCCTGCGCGTGACGATTCCTCGGAAGGTTGATCCTCTCTCCTACCCCGCTTCGCTGCGCCTGCAAATCGAACCGACGACGGCGCAAAATTGTCGCTACGTGCTGTATTGGGGAGTTCCATACACAACCTTCCATATTTTCATTCCTTTGCTCGTGGTCGCGTCATTAGTGGTGTTGTACCGTGTTGTCGTGGCCTAACCTGGCGTTCAACCGGACGCGCCGGTACGTGGCTGCAACTTCGGTCACCGTCAGCGCGGCGCGCCGGTTAACTTCATATCGTTAGATACTCTCTTTCTTGTCAAGCAGTTTTTTCTGCGAGCTTGAAGAACTTATTGCCGTCGAAGTCCTGATCGTGCTTGAGCATGCCCCAAATGGCGTGCAGCAATTTACGCATCACCGCGACCACTGCTTGCATCGGCTTCTTTCCCGCACCGACGAGTTTGTCGTAAAACGCTTTGACGTTGGGCTCGTGTTGGATGGCTACCACCGCCGGCATGTAGAGAGCGGCGCGTAGATAGCGGTTACCGACTTTACTGATGCGTCGCGGTCGCTTGACCGAGGTGCCCGATTCGTAGGGACGTGGATCGAGCCCGGCATGGGCCACCCATTGCGGCGCAGCGAGATCGCCCGGAAGCACCAGGAGTTCCGCCAACAAGCGCATCGCAGAGGCTTCGCCAATGCCTTTGGCCGAGACCAGATGGGCGAGCTTGGTGCCCAGTGCAGGTACACCGCGCACCAATTGCAGGCCGCTGTCGTGCAAGCGCTCGATGCGCCGCTCCAAATGACGGATATTGACTTCGATATCGTTGGCAATCGCGTCGGCACTCGCTCCGGCGAACTCCGCAGCATGGAAGCGATTCTTCTCGCGCGTGAGCTCGGTTTGAGCTGAACGATGCGGCGGTTGATCGCCTGTAGCTGCAGGATCTCTGGCGCCGGCGGTTGCCATGCGGTAAACGGCATGCGCTCGAGGTATTCCAGAATGCCGCCGGCGTCCACGGCGTCGGTCTTGGCCCGCTGCATGCATGCGCGGGCAAAATCCTTGATCGCCCGCGGGTTGACCACCATCACTTCCACGTTCTTGGCGTGGTGCAAGGCGAGCGCGAACTGCAAGCTGTAAATCCCGGTCGCTTCCAGACAGACCCGCGCCGGGTGCGCACCCTTGGTCGCCCACCGAATGAATTTCTTGTGCCCGGCCGCGGTGTTCGCAAACGTCGCCAGCGGCATCCGTTGCCCCGCGCGCTGCATCGCGCACACCAACTCTTCCGAATCCACATCGACCCCAACCTGGTTGACTTGCTTCATGGCGGCTCCCGTACTACGCTGAACTCCGGTTCCCCCGACCTTGCACCCTTGCGAAACCGACCTTGTGATGCAGACTCTCGCGTCTGTGATACTCCACGGTATTGGCAAAGAAGGCGGGGGGCCGATCTAACGAACAAGGTCCAAGCCTTAAGGCATCAACGGCCTCCCCGGAGAAACCATAGTTTCGCCGTCCATAGCGAGCGCGACAAATCAATCAGGCAATTCCAATATACAAGGCCTCATCACGCAGATGGCGGACTACGACTCGAGGTACATCAAAGACGGGCATTTCGATATCGCTGCCATGGTCAACGATGACTTCGTGTCCGCGATACGCATACTATGGCAAGCTAAGACACTACAACTCGGTTCTGAAACTACTCCTGTGCTTTGTTCGACACGATGGCTTACGTGTCGACCGGGAAAAAACAATCCAGGGAGCTTCAAGCAATGGCTGAACAAATTCGTGAATCTACAGCGCGTCGGTGTAACTGCCGAGGAGCTGTGGGAGCATAGAAATGCCGTACTCCATCTCAGCCACTATGAATCAAACAAGGTTCGAGATGGTTCGGTCCGAAAGCTTGTCCTTTACGCTGGCCGTCGATGCCCCGCTCCGGATCGCGAACACAAGTACTACGACATGCACGCATTGCTCATGGCTGTGTTTGAGGGCCTGGGCGCTTACATTGCCGCGCTCAACGAATCCGATGTCATGCGCAAAATATTTTGCGACAACTATGAAGGAGCGGTTGTCCGATATCGACTTGACGTACCCGAACGAGACCTCTCAAGAAACACAACTCAAGTAATTGAGGGTCTTCACGGAATCGAGTGGGTGATTTTGAGCAGTTTTAGAGCTGCGGGAGCATACAGGTCAGGATTTTGAGGCGCAGGTACTCTTCGTCGCGCAGTCCGTATGCTCGACGCTGGATGACGCGGATCTTGTTGTTCAGTCCTTCCACGAATCCGAGGGAGACCTTGTTCTCTGGCCTGCAATAGGCGGCGATTCCGTCCCAATGCCGATCGATCATCTCGGCGAATTTCTCGTAGGGTTCGAGGCGCTGCCACTTCAGGCTCGCCCGCCAGTTCTCGAAGAATCGCCGCGCCCAGCCCTCGCGCTCGTAGTCCCAGAGCTGACCGAAGGACTCCTTGAGCAGGTAGGCCGTGTTCAAGCGCTTGTTCGCCAGCAGCAGCTTCTTGAGTGCTTGGCGGCCTTTCAGCGTGAGGTTCTCGCGACGCGAAAGCAGCGTGTACTTCTGGCCCTTGATGTAGCTTCGATCCTGGCCGCTGAGTCTGCGGTACTCGGTCTTGCGCACCTCGTCGAGCGCATCGCCCAGATGGCGCATGACGTGGAACTTGTCGTACAGGATCGCCGCCTGCGGTGCACGCGCCGCGTCACGTTGTGAAACGGCTTCCACATGTCCATTACCGCCAAGCGAATGCCCCGGGTCTTCTTCTCGCCCAGCCAGTCGTAGAACAGCGCCATGCTCGCCTCTTTGCGGTCCTCTCCCCCGAACCAGATCGGTCGCCCTCGAATCAGGTCGCTCACCACGATGCGGTAGGTATGGCCCTTGCGAATCGAGATCTCGTCGATGCCGATGGCTTTGGGTCCTGGCGCGCCCGCACGGGCCAGTTGCGCCCGCATGTACTGCTTCTCCAGAGTCTTGATCGTCTCCCAGTGAAGCCTGAGTTCCTCGGCAATGTCCTTGATGGTGGCCTGACGACAGCGCCGCCCAACGTAGTAGGCAAAGCGCTTGGTATAGAAGGGATTGTCCGCCAGGAAGTCGAGCCGCTCGCGCTTCACGTGCCCGCAACTCTTGCACAGCACCCGACGCACCTCGATCTCCAGAAAGATGCGCGCGTCGCCACACGACAGATCGCGAACGCGCCGTGTGCGTCGGTCGTACCAGCCCGAGTGCACTCGACCACAGCAACTGCAGATCGTTTTTTTGAGCGCCGTTTGAGGGTGATGACGCACGCTTTCGGATCACCGAACACGCCGCGCACCGTGGGGAGCGGACGAAACCCCGGGAATGCATACTCATCCCAAAGTCGCCGCCGTCGCTTCGCAGAATTGGCCATTCAGACATGATGCCAAATGCGAGCCCCTTCTGAAATTCCTGAAAGCCAATATCCACGAGGCTTCCAGCCATGCTTACCCCCTCAATTTACCCACTCGAGTCCGTGAAGACCCGTAATTGATTTGATGTAGCGGATTTTAAATGGGTTGTGATACAGGTATCAGTTGCATGCCGAGTTTTTCGGCGCGCTTGGTCAATTGGCGTAGCACGCGCTCGCGGTAGCGCTCCTCGTAGTAGTCCTGGCCTTGGTCGGTGTACTCCTCGCCTTTGGTCAGCATCGTGTAGATCAGTCGCGCGAGCTTGTGGGCGGCGGCGGTGACGGCCTTGGGCTTGTCCATGCGCGAGCACATGCGTCGGAAGTACGCGCCCAGCGCCGACTGGCTGGTGCGCAGCGCCGCGGCGGCCAGCCGCAGCGCCTGGGCCGCGCGGTTGGCGCAGCGCTTGGTCTTGCCGCTCATCACCTTGCCGCCGGTGATCTTGGTGCCCGGGCACAAGCCCGAGCCAGCGAGGTGAAGTGCTTGACGGTGGCAAAGCGCGACATGTCGGCGCCGATCTCGCGAGATCACCGCCAGTGCCGTGGTCACGTCGATGCCGTCGATGCGCGTGAGGTCCACGCCGCACATCTTGAACAGCTGCGTGCGCAGGTCGAACTTGGGCGCATTGCGCGCGCGGCTGCGCTTCTTGCCCTTGGCCGGCTCGCCCTCGTGAACCTGCAGGCTTTGCAGTTGCGCCTCGATCTCGCGGTCGCACTCGGCCAGCTGCGTGCCGATGAAGTCGAACGCGCGCCAGCGCCTGCTTGAGCGCGAACAGATGCTCGGCGCGCCAGTTGCCTTGCAGGCTCTTGGCGATCTCCTCGTCGCTGGCGTGGATGCGCACGTCCTTCAGCGCCGCCAGCACCTGGCCATCGCGCTCGCCGGCCACGATGGCGCGCAGGATCTTCTGGCCCGTCTCGCCCACCACGTCGGAGATGACGTTGGCCAGCTGGATGTTCATCTGCGTCAGCGCCTTTTGCATGTGCTGCACATGCCGGCGCCTGGCTGCGCAGCAGCATCTCGCGCTGGCGCCACAGCGAGCGCAGCACGCACACCTGCTCGGCCGGGCGAAACGCCCCGCTGCAGCAGGCCGTAGGTCATCAGCTGCTGCAGCCACTGGCAGTCCAGCACATCGGACTTGCGGCCCGAGACGTTCTTGACGTGGCGCGCGTTGACCAGGAGCACGGTGAAGCCGCGCGACTCCAGCAACTCGAACAAGGGGATCCAGTACACGCCGGTGGATTCCATCGCCACGGTGTCGACGCCGCAGGCCTGCGAGCCAGTCGGCGATGGCGTTGAGGTCGGCGGTGAAGCTGGGGAATTCGCGCACCGGTTCATCGTCGCGATCCGGCGGCACGGCCACAAAGTGCGACGCGCTGCCGATGTCGATGCCGGCGGCATTGGGGTGGGTGATCGTCAGCGCTGCTCGGGACTTGCCCGGCTTGAGGCGTGACGCTGCGATTGCGTTGGGCCATAGGCTTGCTCCATCATTCAGTTGTGGAATGTGGCGCCGCATCGGGTACGTCGTCTTGCTCACTCTCTCAAACGGGATATCGGCCCAGCGGCTGCGAACCGCCACGCCGATTCACCAATGTCGATGACGTCACCCAGGACCACGCTAACTCGCGGGCAGTGTCGCACCATTGCTAGATCGGTCTTCCGCGGCGCCGCATTCCACCTTGCCACAACGCACGCCACCGCAGTGTTTCTTCGGCGCGATTTGCGGCAGCGGGCCGATTACTTCGCTAACCCTACGGTCAACCGGACGCGGACCTGTTCATGGCTCGTTTCTCGCGAGCGTCTGTTAACTTGATAGTTGGACGTCATCACGTTGCAGCATCGCCGCATAGAATGAAAGGAGCGCCAAACCATGCCCACCGTGAACGCTCAGGTTACCGAGGAGACTCTGCAGGCCTTTGCGGATGCATGGAATCGCCATGATGTCGATGGCCTCATGTCCTTCATGACGGAGGATTGCGTCTTCGAAGCCTCTGCAGGTTCGGAGGTCTACGGCACCCGATATGTAGGATTTGATTCGGTGCGGGCCGGCTTTGCCGAGGTTTGGGCAACCTTTCCCGACGCCCACTGGGGCAACGCACGTCATTTTGTCGTAGGCGACCGAGGGGTGTCGGAGTGGACATTCACAGGAACACGTACCGACGGCACACGCGTCGAGGTCCACGGTTGTGACCTATTCACCTTCCGAGATGGCAAGATCGCCCTGAAGAACTCCTACCGCAAGAACCGTCCGCCACTTGGTACCCAAGCTCGTTGAGGGCATGCGCGCAATTGAACCGATGACGCCCAACCACGCGGTCAACCGGACGCGCCGATACGGAACTTCTCTTTGGCGGGCGCTTTCCTTGGCCGGGTGAAAGGTCCGCCCGCCGCGAAGGCGACCCAAGCCGCGGCCGTTGCGCCGATTGATTCTGCTTTTCGACGCGATCATGTTCACCGACCTCATGGATTCGGCTGCCATGACACAGCGGCTGGGCGACGCCAAGGCGCTGGATTGACTTCCCGTTCACAACGCCATGACCCGCAATGCGCTTCGGGACACGAAGCAGGAAGTCAAGCACTTGGGCGACGGAATCATGTCGTCCTTCTGCATCGGTCTCGACCAGTCGATCGCCGTCTATGAAGACGCGTGGCGGAAGGCGTGAGGCGTCAAACGCTTCAAGGGGAAGTGGCGTGTGGCGCGGAAATACCTATGGACCGATATCCATACCGCCTGACCTGGCGTCCAAGCGGATCCGCCGGCAAGCTGCGTCTGTCTCCGACTGTCCGTGGCGGCGGTCCGCTCAACTTGGACGATTTGCGGCACGAGATACCGCGATATAGCCCACTTGTCGCAGGTAGTCCTACCAAGGGAAAACACCAACGGTGACCAACCAAATCCGCTTTGACGACGGGGCTGCCTACAACGATACATGGGGAGGTGGAGCCAGCTTGCAGGTGAAACGTTCCTCGACTGGCTGCCTCAAAATCAGGTTTGCGATGGCTGGACGTTGGCTGCGGCAACGATGCCTTTACCGATTTGCTCGTCGAGCGGTGTGCACCAGTCTCAGTGCAGGGGATAGACCCGTCTGAGGG
>CAVYIC010000005.1:0-397439 GCA_963768545.1 uncultured Pseudomonadota bacterium
CACGTCGCTCCGCGGAGCGTCGTCGATGAACCCCGCCGTGCCCAGTAAAAGCAGATGATCGGTTAGCGTAGCGCTTCTGCGCACTTCGCCATTATGGTGCGCGACAAGCACGCGCCAGCGCGGGGCCCCAAACAGCTCAATGACGTTCGACGACATCGCTAACGAGGTTTCCGGCCTGTTGTGGAGGACGGGCGAACACCCGCGCGAAAATTACTTCATCGGCGCTCACCGGCAAGCCGATCGTCAAGCTACCAAACTCTTCCCACCTAGTAGCCCACCAAGGGATGTTTTGAATGTAGGGGTGGTCCTACGCCTTCGGCGTCGCGGCGAACCCTCGCTGATTGCAGGAATGAGCGCGCCAAGTGGTCGCGGAACACGGTATAGACCTCACGCGGGTACGGCGCTGGTTTGTCAGCAGGGGTGCCAGTACTCCCCGACGCAAAAGCAAACTTTGGCCGCCCGCGTGTCATGGGCGCGGCCGGGGGTTGCGGGCCGCTATCCGGCGGGGACCCCAAGCCGACCGGAATGCAATGCCGGATGACGATCGTGTCGTCGCCGATGAGGATGTCCTTGACGACGAGGCGCACGATTCGCTGGCGCTCCATGACGTCAAGCGTGTCGGCGGCGCTGCGCAGACGGCCGAGGAACGCCGCGAGCGTCTCGGCAAGGCGCAGGAACGTGGCGCGATCGGTAGCCTGGTCAGCGATCGCTTGCAATTCGGCGCGCAGCGCTTGTTCGCGTTGCCGCAGCGAGGGCATACGCTCGCGCAGTTGCTCGAGCGACAAGAGTTCCTCTTGATAGGCGTTGAGAAGTCGTTCGATGCCTTTGCCAACACGGGTGAGTTCCCTCTGCAAGCTCTGCTCACGTTTCTTGGTTGGATCGGACGAGCGCGCTGCCGCGAGGCGGCGGTCAAGTTCCTGCTGGATCAGCGTCGGATCCTCGAGCAGTCGGATCACCTCGGTCCAGACGATCTGATCGAGCAGATCCTGCCGCACCATGCGGTTGTCGCACACGGGACCACCCAGCTTTCGCCAGCTGTCCGAGCCGATGCATTTGTAGTAGTGGAGCTTGCGCGCGATCGTGTATGTCGAGGTGCGGGAGAACGCGTAACCGCACTTCTGGCAGCTGACCAATCCCTGCACGACGCTCGGCGTGATCGTGCGACGCCGCGATCGTATCTTGTTCTCGTGGAGCAGTTCCTGCGCGCGCGCGAAGCTCTCCTCGCTCACCAGCGCCGGCACCGGGATCTCGATCCACTCCTCGCTGCGGACGCTCGTGGCCGATACTGTTGCTGGGGACGACTCCACCGCGCCGGCGCAGCGCCCGCGTGACGCGAATGCGGCCGGCTACTTGAAGGGCGGCATAACAGACGCTGAACTTTGGCCAGTTCACGGTGGTGGACACGCGTGGGCGGGTGGCAGTCCAGCAGAGACCTACACCGATAGCGGAGGTCGGGATGCCTCTCGCGAAATGGTGCGCTTTCTTTCTTCAACAGCGACTTGACGGTATCGGTACGCACCGTACTCCGTAAACGCTGGGCTGCGGGATCATTCGGCTCGCAAAAGTTGGGCGTACTTCGAGAGCGATCGAAGCACTCAGTACGTCGTACGGAGTACGAAGTATTCGTTCGCGGTGCTGAGCTCTTCGTACGAGGTGCGAAGTGGTTTGTGACACACGAAGCACGGCGTACAACAACCGGGTGCTTGGTGCTGAGCGTTAGGCTTCGATAGGCGCGACCGGTCCGTGCATGCGGTTGAATTGACGCCGGCCGCTGACGGGCGCACACCCTCGTTTTACGCGGGGAGGTGAGCGCTATGACGGTGTTGAGGTTGATGACCAATCAATTTCGCGGGTTGCTCACTAATAAACATCGCGCGCAACGGCTGAGTTCGCTTACGCCGGTAGTCGACGAAGCCCGGCGCGCGGGTTGTAGATGACATCCATGCCGGCGATCTGATTTATCTGACCAAGCCGATCGTGCGCCAGAGGTCCATTTAACGCGCGTGTCGGCAAAGCTTGCCCGACTTTTCCTACACCCTCCTAAGGCATCGGGCGACGCAATTTTAGCGCGCGGCCGAAGGAAAGGTCCGAGCTTTCCCGGCATCATTGGAAAGTCTGAAAGGCGATTCTCTTTGCAGCACCTCTCAATGGAGGCAGTTATGAAGGTGGGATTGAAGGCACTGCTTGTCGCGGCCAGTATGGTCTTCGCTGGTCAAGCTGCCGCGCAGCTTACCCTTTTCGAACACGATGGCTTCCAAGGGAATCACGTCACCGCGAACCGTCCTATAGATAACTTCGCTAATAGCGGGTTTAACGACAGGCATCGTCGGTCGAGGTGCGGGGAGGGACGTGGCAGTTTGTACAGATGCGTATTTCGAGGGGCGATGCATCGTATTACGGCCGGGAACTTACCCGTCGTTGGGTTCGATCGGTCTAAACGACCGGATTTCCTCAGTGAGACCGGTCGATCAATACGGACGCGCTTATGAGCGCGACTATGAGGAGCACGGCCGGTACGCAGACCGCCGATACGGCGACCAGTACTATTACGGTCCCCGTGACGGCGAAAGATACTATTACAGTCCGCGTGACCGTGATCGCGAGTACTACCAGGGCCAGTGAGTCGGATCTCGATTAATCATTGGGAAGGGGAGGCGGGTGCCTCCCTTTCTTCTTATGGCGCCCGAGCGACTCGTCAATAATACTCGGGCCGGATGGGCTGAGATCGCAGCGGGCTATTGCCAGACCCATGAGCGATCAAAAGGACGGACAAGTCGAAGATCAGCCTGGCGGATGCGGAGTGAGCTGCGAAGAACACTACGAAGGTACCAAGCCGAAATCGACGTCTCGATTGCGTATGGCGGCTCCTCGTCGCACTCGGCCACGACGCGCGCCACGACCCAACAGCGCCGCGCCAATGTAGGCCTACATCGAAGACGATGTCCTACGCGCGTTTCATGGGCTCCCCTATGCCGGGACCGTGACCCGACACGGAGAATTATGGGTTGGCCGCAGTTTCGCCAATCAAGCGAAACGATCAAAGCGGCTCTACATAGGAGACAGACGATGAATGCATTCAAGACTAAGCTACTTGCCGGACTGTTCGTTCCGGCGCTCGCACTGGCCGCCGGCGTGGCATCGGCCGGGGGCGACACCAGCAAGGTCACGGGCCAGGCCGCGACCAGCGGAAGCACTAACACGAACGACAAGAGCACTGCCACGACCGGCAACACCACCGGCATGAGTTCGAGCAAGAGTTCGACTGCCAGCGGGGCGTTTGCGCGACTCGACACCAATCACGACGGCAAGTTGAGCGCGGCCGAAGCAGCGGCCGATTCCAAGGTGCAAGGCATGTGGAAGAAGTTTGACGCTAACAACGACGGAACCGTGAGCCAGGCGGAATTTACCGCCCATCAGGCCGAACTGAAATAGTCGGGTCGTCGTTCAGCAACGTGATCGGGGCGTCATGGCGGCGCCCCGATTCTTCGTCCACCCTCCCCCATCGTGCTCGATCACCTCGCCGGAACCGTACAGCGCGGAAGGCAGCCGTCATCGGGGCCAAATTCGACCCAGCCGCGTCGTAAACTGAGGCAGGCTTTCCGGTCGATGTCGCTTACACGACGCCGATGTCCCGGTGCTTTCGCCGCAAATCCTGGCTCTCCTAAAGCGTTCGCGCGAAAGCATTGCTATCCCCCTGGTGGAAAGGATGGCCAGGACAGGCAGGCGCACGAGTGAACCGCGTTCATCAGCGTGCCGGCTGACCCCGCCCGACCGCCAAGCAATACTCAACGGCCGCTATGAAGCGAAATGCGCGACGACCGGCGTTGGCCGATCGCGGACAGCCAGCGCCAAGTACGAAGCACTTCGTTCGAGGTTAGAAACACGAAAGCCATGTTTGATTGGGTGCGCGTGGACCTGAGTCCTCGACATCGCCCTGGAAGTACTTAGCAGGGAGCGACAAGTGCTCAGTAGAATGTACGAGGTAGAGCGAAGACAATGGATGGAGGAGAAGCATGAAGCTTTACGATCTCGAACTATCCGGTAATAGCTATCGCGTCCGATTGCTGCTGTCCCTTTTGGGGCTGAAGCACGAGCTGGTGACGGTCAATCTGATGAAAGGCGAGCATCGGGAACCGTGGTTCCTCAAGCTCAATCCTCGCGGCCAGGTCCCCACGCTCGAGGATGATGGCACGGTCGTCTGGGACTCGATGGCGATCCTCGTCTATCTCGCCCGCAAATACGGCGGAGAGAAGTGGCTCCCCGTTGATGCGAAGGAGATGGCCGAGGTGATGCAGTGGTTGGCCGTCATGGAGAACGAGACGCTTTATGGCCTCGGCAAGGCGCGACTTATCTGCAAGTTCAAGTTTCCCGGCAATCTGGAAGACGCGCAGCTATTGGGGCGCAAGGGGCTTGACGTGCTGGAGCAGCGGCTCGCTGCGCATCAATGGCTGGCGCTCGACCATCTGACGATCGCGGACATCGGATGCTTCCCGTATGTCGCGCTCGCATCCGAGGGCGAGATACGGCTCGATGCCTATCCAGCGTGCGCAGCTGGATCGAGCGCATCAAGTCCTTGCCGGGGTTTGTCGGCATGCCCGGGATTTGATCAGCCGAGAAATACAAAACGAACGATCCGAACCCGTAGCTCAGGGGGGATGTAGGAAGCACTCGGACGGAGTGCCAAGTGCTCAGTACGAGGAAACGGCGCGGTGCCCACGCGCGCCCTTGCGCGATCTTCGACAACCGGACGGTCGAAGTTTCGAGATCGGCTAACTGCGTCACTGAGCAAGCGGCCCACGACGCCGAACAGCGGCCGCTCATATGCGCGTGATTTCTACCAGAGGAGGAACGCCTATTCGCGTGAAGTACACTCACAACTCCATCAGATATGATCAGCAAGGCGAATTCCACTTCGTCACTGCCAGCGTGAAATGAAGGATTGAAGACATGCCCGTAAAGAACCAGGTTTCGTGGAACGCCTGCAGACGGCGGCCAAGGCGAAGAAAGCTCAGCTGGAAAAGATACGTGCATCGGTGCCGGCTAACGGCGCACAGTCCGCCGAGCGGCAGGCTGCACGGGTGGAAGCGGCAGCAGCGCGCAAGATTCGCACGGCGGAACGAAAGGACTCCGACCGGATGGGCGCCGAACAGAGAGAGGCGCAACGCGCGGCTGAGAACGCCAGGCAAGCACTCGCTGTCGTCGAAGAAAAGGCGCGCAAGGATGCCGAACGCGCGTGCCCAAGCGGAGGCCGATGCAGCGCTTAAAAAGGATCAGAAGGCTGCGCGCGACGCCAAATACGCCGCGCGTAAAGCTCGGCAGAAATAACCTTCGCCCGCCACATAGCGCACGCGCGTAGGTGAGTCCGCTAAGGGTGGCCGTGTGAAACCTGCCTTAACGACATCGCGAACGGCCTTCTGGGAACCAAAAAACAACCCCCCTTACCCCAAACCCCCCCCCCCCCCCCCCACTCCACCCCCTCCCCCCCCCCCGAACCCAACCACCCCTCTCAGAACAAAAACCAGACCCCCTTCCCCCATTGCTGACTGTCGCGCTATGGAAAGCGTGCATTCCCAGACTACTTCCCGAGCTCGATTCCGAGATTACACCGGCACCCGGCGCGGCGGGTACGATTCGTCGTACTCCTTCGCGGCTGCCGCCGACACCATCCCCACACACACGACTAACTCGAGATAAACGCGCCATCCCACATTCGGCCGGGCCCGCCGACATGAAGATTGTTGTTCGCAACCGTCGCTGACGGCGCGCGCAGTAACTTGGTCGTTATGCAACATCGAGGAAGTCCAATGAGAGCGCATCTTGAAACGTTGGGAGTTGCCGGGTTTCTCGCGCTTGCCGCTTGTTCTGCACCACCCATCTCAGGAAGTGTCGCGCGGGTTGCGCCGCCCGCATCGGTCTAGTCGTTCAGTTCGTTTTCGGTAACTGCTTGTGGTGGATCGAATCGTAGGTCGTATGGTATACGGCAGCTAGGTGGCGTGAGTCGCGCCGACCGGTCCAACGCACTCAAGCGTTGCTCGATTGTTCGCGCATCTGGAGGGACCGATGGCGTCGTAGACTGTCCGGGTTGGCACGTCGAAATCTACCGCACCAGGATGACTGCAAATGCCTACGAGCGAAGCCCGCACTTCGCCCGACGATCCCTCTCCCGTCGCGTCAAGGTCCGCTTGAAAGGCGCCGCTGAAGTTTCCGCCAGCTTCGCACGCAAAACTACGGCGTACAACAACGCCGCACTTTGTGCCGAGGACGGAGTGCTGGCTCGGATACTCGCGACCAGTCGTGTCCGCAGCTCAATTGGCCCCTGTCAACTTGGCAGGCGTTTACGAACCGCCTCGTCGTTGGTGGGGCCCCTTTGGATTGTTCGCCCACACTAAAGGATCGTAGTCGACCCCAGGGCGATCGCAGTTCTCGCGACTACACTCGAAGGAGGGTAACCGGGCTCACGCGCGCCGCCTTCGATCTCTTCTGTCTATGACCTCCTCACGCTCCGCTGCAAAACCGGCAGCTTCGGTCGTGCGCGCTGCGCCTCGGTTCTTCTTCGTCTTTGGCAGCACCGCGCTCTTCGTGGTCTTCGATCATCAGCTGCTGTCGCCTGGCCTTAGCCCGGCGATGAGCATCGCCGTCTTCGTGTGGCTGTTCACCGCGGTTGTCATCAGCGCACTTACTGTGGTCGCCCACGCCGACGAACTCGCGCTCATACTGGGTGAACCGTACGGCACGCTGATCCTGACGCTGAGCGTCGGCAGTATCGAGATCATGACGATCGGCACCGTGATGCTCACGGGCGAAGCGAATCCAGCGCTTGCTCGCGACACGATGTTCTCCGTTGTCATGATCGTGATGAACGGCCTGATCGGCCTCGCGCTGCTCCTGGGCGGACTACGCTATCACGAGCAGGGTTACAACTTCTCCGGGGTCACCGCCTACCTCAGCCTTATCGTCGTCCTGAGCACGCTCGGCATGATCTTGCCGAACTACACGACGACCATGCTGGCCTCCACGCTCTCGAGGGGTCAGCAGGCTTTCCTGATCGCCATGTGCTTGAGCCTTTACGCCGTGTTTTTGATTATCCAGACGACGCGCCACCGTTCGTACTTCGCTGAAGTCCTGCCGGTGCCCGAAGAGCTACAGCCATTACCGCATGGTGCCGGGGAGCGGATGACCTTGGCGCGTCACACGGCGATGATGATCGTGTTCCTTGGCGCGGCCGTCTTCCTCGCGGAAAAGCTCGCGGTCACGCTCAACACCGGCCTCGAAACGTTCGGCTTGCCACCGGCCCTGGGAGGCCTGCTGGTGGCGATCCTCGTGCTCGTGCCGGAGGGCGTCGGGGCAATCGAGGCAGCATTGGCCAACCAGGTCCAGCGATCGATGAACCTTCTGATGGGCTCCGCGCTCGCGACGCTGGCGATGACGATCCCCGCGGTGATCATTATTGCGATGGTCGGTCATACGACGCTCCGACTGGGACTCTCGCCTAGCGAGCAGGTGATGCTCGTGCTGACCCTGCTCACGTCGATGCTGACGTTCGGCGGAGGGCGTACCAACGTCTTGCAAGGGACTGTGCACGTCGGTCTCTTCCTCGCCTACCTGCTGCTGATTTTCATACCCTGAAGAGTTGCAGATCATCGTACTCGTTCGGGGGCGGAGTACGCGCTTGCGCGGTGAACGGAACTACCGATACAAAAGGCTACGCCTGCATCTCACAGGTCCCACAGTTAGAAACTGGCCGATCCTTCGAGGCTGGATCACGCATTCGCTGCTCGATCTTCAGCGTCAGCATTAGTCTCCCTGTCCGTGACCGACTGGACGGCACGACGTAGCTCGAGCGGCGCCTGGATATTCGAAAACCGTTCCTCGGTGCCGCCACTGCCGGTAACCACGAGGTCGCCATAGCCGAAGAGCCGTCCGCCGAGGCTCTGGTGCACGGTGATCGCTTCGACTTTGCTGAGCAAGAGCTCGACGGAGCGAGTCGTGAACACGCCGATCTTCATCATGACGCGCTTGTTCGTAACGGCGAAGTCCGAGCTTTGGCGCCTGATTACAGCAGCAAGCAGGATGAGGAGTCCAAGACCAGGGGCGATCAGGACAAGGTAGGTCCAGGTCCCTTGTGCCATCAGCCAAGCGACCGGCAGGAAGCTTGCGACGGCGAACAGCAGCGGTCCGACGAGAATCTTCCAGTGCAGGCGGGTTCGAAAGACGACCCGTTCGCCCGCAAGAAGGTTGCCGTCGATATAGCTCATTATCCCGCCCGCGACGTCAGGTTGAATGGACGGGCACTATACGCAATGAATGAGGTTTAGAGAACGGCCGTAGTTCGCGCGCTTCTTTCCACCGTTTGCACTCGGTCGGCTTGCCTCTGCTTGTAGTGACGTGAGTACGAAATACGACCGTCGTTCATCAAATCTCGCCTGCGAGCAGTTCTCAATCAACGCGGTTGACTGTAGCGAAAATGCCGAATCCGCATCGTTGAAACCGGGTTTGTCGAGCTCAATTTTTCACTTCAAAACGCGGCACGGAAGACCAGTTTCCTGGTTTGCCGGCGGCGTCATTCGCCCGCCACTCATGCCGGCGTCTTGAGCCGCGCGATGTCCTGACAGGCACGACGGAATACCAGCGCATCGGCGCTGTAGCTGATCATCCGCACGCCGCGGTCGAGCAAGCTCCGACCAAGACCGGTATCGATGCGGTCGCCGACCGACGTCATGACGTATTTGCCATGGCGGGTGGCAATTCCGATCATGCGGTCGATGGCCCTGGACATCGTCGGGTGATCGAATCCGGCACCGGGAATGCCGGCGGCCACCGAGAAATCGAACGGACCGAGGAAGAAGACATCGATTCCGGGCATCGCGGCGAGCGCGTCCATGTCGTCCAGCGCCGCAGGATCCTCGATCAACGGAATGATCAGGAGCTGCCGGTCTGCCTCGTCCTGAAATTCCTTCCAGTTGGGCGGGCCGTAGTTCGCCTGGCGAATCGCGGGGCAGGAGCCGCGAGTGCCTGCCGGCTCGTAGCGCGCCGCGCGGAGCAAAGCTTCAGCGCGTTGCCGCGTGCCATGCGGCAGCACGATGCCCTGCACACCGAGGTCGAGCACCTTCTTGACGAGCGCTCCATCGACGTCCGGAATGCGCAGCAAGGGTGCGATACCGGCCGCATCGCCGGCCCGCACCAGGTGTGCCGCCATGCCGATATCGATCGGGCTGTGCTCGAAGTCGATGATGAAGAAATCGAGCCCCGCGCTCGCCATCACTTCTACGATCATCGGACTCGCGGTGAAATGCATCATTCCCATCACCACATCGCCGGCGGCGAGCTTCTGTCTCACGGAGTTCGGGCGCATGTTTTCCTCGTTCGGTTATCGAATTGTCGAAAGGCGCAAATTGCCGCGGGTGTCGCGTTGACCGGTCCATCCCGGAGGTATCACCGGAGGTCGCGCCGTCTTCCTCGACGATGGCGGGGCCACGGAACACGGCTGCCACCGGCAGCCGGTCGCGCTCGTAAACCGTGGCGAGCGCTGCCTTGCCAGCCGAGATCATCGGGCGCTGCGCAATGAACGCCTCCTCGAGCCTGCGCGCTGCTTCGCGCACGGCCGGGAATTCCGGATGCGCAGTCACGCCGATTGCAGTCGTGCGGAGGTTGACGATCTCTATCTCGGCCGCATGATCCGCGCGGCCGAAATGATGCGCATACGCCTCGAGAAAGAGCTTGCGAAGCGCCTGCGCATCCCGCGCGCCTTCAGGCAGCTCGACGGTCAGCTCGAATGCCTGGCGAATGTAGCGCATGTCGAGCGCGTGCTGAAAGCGCATGGAAGCGACATTGAAACCGCGCCGCGCGAGTTCCGCACTTTCGACGCGCACGTGCCGAGCCAGCGCCGCCGCGAACGCGTCGCGATCGAGCGTCGAGAGTCGCGTCCTGAAGGTTTCGACGCGTTCGTAGCGCTGATCGGACGCGAGCAGGCCCAACGCCGACAGGTTGCCGGGCAGGATGGGCACCAGGATCTCGCCAATGCCGATTTCTTCGGCGATCTGCGCGGCGTGCATGGGACCAGCGCCGCCGAAGGGCATGAGCACGAATTCGGAAGGATCGTAGCCGCGCTCGATCGAAATCTCGCGGATGGCATTCGCCATCTGCGCCACGGCGATGCGCACGATGCCCTCGGCCATCTCTTCGATGCTCGCTATCCCCAGGCGGCGTGCCCAATGCCGCTACGGCGGCTCGCGCGCGCTCGACGTCCGGACGTATCGCACCACCGAGCAGCCGCGTGCCGAGCCGCCCGAGCACGACGTTGGCGTCGGTGACGGTGGGTTCGTTGCCCCCACGCCCGTAACACGCCGGCCCCGGGTCAGCCCCGGCGCTGCGGGGTCCCACCCGCAGCGTGTGACCCGCTTCGATGTAGGCGATGCTGCCGCCACCCGCGCCCACGGTATTGATGGCCACCGCGCGGCCCTTGATCGGATAGCCGGCGAATGCCGTTTCGCTGACCGAGGCTGCCTGGAGATTTTCGATCAGGCACACATCGGTGCTGGTGCCGCCCATGTCGCAGGTGATGAAGTTGCGCAGGTCGGCGGTCTTCGCAATCCATAGCGCGCCGGCGACACCGCCGGCGGGTCCCGAGAGAATCGTGCGCACCGGCATGCTGCGCGCCGCAGCGAGATCCATGATGCCCCCGCCGGACGACATCGTGAAAACGTCACCGCGATAGCCGGCGTCACCGAGCTTCGCGCTCAGCGACGACATGTAGCGATCCATCACCGGCAACAGGTATGCGTTGATCACGGTCGTCGAGAAGCGCTCGTATTCGCGGAATTCGGGCACGACCTCGGCCGACGTCGTGATCCAGACGCCGGGCAGCGCGCGTTGCAGCACCTCCTTCGCGCGCGCTTCGTGCGCAGCGTTGACATGCGCGTGCAGGAAGCAGATCGCGACCGATTCGGCTTTCGCATCGCGCACCGTGCGGGCGATGTCGGCGAGCGCGTCTTCGTCCAGCGCGGCGAGCATCGATCCGTCGGCCGCGAGGCGCTCGGAGACCTCGAAGCGCAGCGTGCGCGGCACCAGCGGCGGCGGACGCGTAAACGTCGGATCGTAGAGACTTGGCAGCATGCGGCGCGTGCGTCCGATCTCCAGAACGTCGCGAAAGCCTCGGGTGGTGACCATCGCCACGCGGGCGCCGCTCGCTTGCAGCATCGTATTGGTCGAGACCGTCGTTCCGTGCACCAGCTTGTCCAGGCGGTCCAGATCCTGCAGCACGACTAACAGGCCGCTGCGCACGCCGTCGGATTGGTCGGCGGGGGTCGAAGGCACCTTGGTCACGCTCAGCGTGCGCGCATCGGAATCGAACAGCACGACATCGGTGAACGTTCCACCGACGTCGACGCCGGCAATCAGCCGCGCGGTCATGCGTCAGCGCCGCCGATCCTGCACGCGCCGCAACGAGACAGGGTCGTCTGCCATCAGGCCGAGCAGCGCGGCCGTCGATGCGAGGATTGCGCACCTGTCCTGCGGCACGTCCGCGGCAAGACGCGCCCACGCGAGGAGCGACGGCGCGTCGTCGCGCGGGACTTCCACGAGATCCCCGTCGGCAACGCCGAGTCGGTGCGCCACGGCGGGCGGTATGCCGAGCGTCAGGCGCGCGCCTTCACGCTCGTCGGCGGCGACGATCATTGCTCGCAGCGCCACGCGCTGCCGCTCGAGGCGCGCGCGCAGCGCCTGCGTTGCCGGAAGATCGACGTGGCCATCCTGCAACGCGACGCCGTACACCGCCTGCGCGGATTCGCTGGCAACGTAGCCGAATTGCACATCGCGCGCGACCGCGAGCGGATCGCGCTCCAGCGGATCCCCATAGCCGCCGCCGCCGGCGGTGCGCTCGATCACGACGTCGTCCTCACGCAGGTGGAATCCCGTGATCTTGCCGGGAAGCGGAGAGGGTTCGATCTCGGTGCCGTCGCGCAGCACGGTGAAGCGATTGGTCGCGCCGGTCCAGCCGCGACGCACGCCATACGGCGGGATCACATTCTTGTCGGACAACACCGAAAGCTCGGCATGGTCTGCCAGCACGCGGATCTCGCGTTGCACACCGAGTCCGCCGCGATGGCGGCCCGGTCCGCCGCCGTCCTGGCGCAGCACCATGCGCTCCACGCGCAGCGGGCAGCTCGCTTCCAATGCCTCGATCGGCTGGATCGACGAAATGTCGCCCTCGGCGAAATTGCGCATCGTGTTGTTGCCGTCGGCGTGCGCGGTTCCGCCGGTGCCACCGGCGGGAAACTCGACGAAGAGGAAATCGCCCTGCTGCGCGGGATGACGGCCGCTGATCGACGTGAGGTTCGAGGCCCCCTTGAGATCGCCCACCAGCCGTTCGGGAATGGCCATGCCGAGCGTGCCCACGACCAGCGATTCGAGTGCGCGGCGCACCTCGCCAATCGCACCGCACGCCGCCGGCGGACGCGCGTTGACGACGCTGCCGAGCGGCGCTGTCACCGTGATGGGCCGCTGCGCGCCCGCGTTGATCGGACCGGACGGATCGAGCAACGCCTTGGTCATCGTGAACGTCGCCGTCGTGGCGGGAGCAGGACCGAGATTCGATGGTCCCGCGACTTGTGGCGCGCTGCCGGTGAAGTCGGCGTGGATTTCGCCTCCGCCCACCGTGAGCCTGAGGCGCAGCAGCAGCGGCTCGGTTGATTCGCCGCTGTTGTCGAGGTAGGTCTGGTAGCGGTATTCCCCGTCCGTCAGACGAAGAATGGCATCGCGCATCCGGCGCTCGGCGCGGGTGAGCAGCACCTCCAGGGCAGCGTCGACCGTATCGTCGCCGAAGCGGTCGGCCATCGCGTGCAGCCGGCGCTCGGCAATGCGGCAGGCACCCTCCATCGCGCCGAGGTCGCCGCGACGGTCGTCTGGCTCCCGCACATTCGCAAACAGCAATTCCAGCACCTCTTCCGTCCATGCGCCCCGGCGCGCGATGCGCAAGGAAGGGATGCGGATGCCTTCCTGATAGATGTCCCTGGCATTGCCGGAAATGCTGCCGGGGACCATGCCGCCGATGTCCTGCCAGTGCGCCATGACGCCGACGATCGCCATCGCGCGCTCGCCGCGAAACACCGGACAGAACAGCCCGACGTCGTTCAGGTGCGAGCCGCCGGTATAGGGATCATTGTGGAGGAACAGGTCACCGGGACCGATATCGTCGCCGTACTTCCCGATGATCGCGCGCGCCGACCAGGACAGCGCCGAGATGTGCGTGGGTTGCTCGAGCTCCGACGCCGCGACGAGGTCGCCGTGCGGACTCAGGACCGCGGAGGAGAAATCGTGGCCTTCGATGATCATTCGCGAATACGCCGTGCGAATGATGATGGTGCGCATCTCGCGCACGATCGAGGTCAGTCGCGCCTGGACCAGCTCGGCAGTGATGGGGTCCACCGCGCGCTATTCCGGGACGTCACCGGCCAGCGTAATCCGAAGCATCCGGCGCCGGTAGCCGTGATAGTCGTTGATCGGATTGTGCAACGTGCAACGATTGTCCCAGAAGGCAAGCGAACCGACTTCCCAGCGAAAGCGGCACGTGAACTCCGGGTCGATCTGGTGCCGGAACAGGAATTCGAGCAGCGGTGCGCTTTCCCGTTCGGTCATGCCGTCGAAACGCACCGAGTGCGCCGGATTGACGTAGAGCGCCTTGCGTCCCGACTCGGGGTGGGTGCGAACCACCGGATGCGTCGCTTCGAATACGCCGCCGGCGTCCTTGCCGGGCGCCGACGCAATGCGGTCCTCGCGCGTGCGCGTCACGTCGGCTTTCGTGGAGGTGCTCACCGCGCGCAGTCCGGCAAGCAGCCTTTTCATGCCGTCCGACAATCTTTCGTAGGCCATGAACATGTTCGCGAACAGCGTGTCGCCGCCGACGGGCGGCACTTCGACGGCGAACAGCATCGATCCCATCGGTGGTTCGGCGAGGTACGTGGTGTCCGAATGCCACACGCCGCCGAAGTTCGTGCGCTCGTGCTCGAGCTTCGTCACTTCGATGACCTCGGGATGATCGCGAAGCCCGTCGACGAACGGATATCGCCCGAGCGTGCCGAAACGCCGGCCAAAATCGACGAGCCCCGACGGCGACAACGATTGATCGCGGAAAAAGACGACGAGATGCGTCGAGCAATGCGTGACGAATGGCGGCGACGGCGTCGTCGCCAAGCGGCTGCGACAGTTCGACGCCTCCGATTTCCGCACCGAGGCCACCGACCAGCGGGGAGACCGTCAACGGCAAGGCGGTTTTCCGGATCGGCGACTTCATCGGTGAACCGCCACGGCGCTCGCCCGGAGGAGCGCGGCGCCCATCAACAGCAGCATGGCCATCGCCGTCCACGCGGCCGGATAGCCGATCCATTCCACACCCATGCCGAAGAGCGAAGGCCCGAGCACCGTGCCGAGGCTTATCAGCAGCATGTTATAGCCGATCGAGCACCCGCCTGATTCGGATCGACGGCTTCGACGGCCGCGGTCTGGTTCAGCCCCGCGAAGCCGCCGAGCGTGAGGCCGAGCAGCGCGGCGACGAGTGTCAGAAGCCAGCGTGTCGCCGTGCGCGGGCATCGTCAGCAGCAGAACGCCGCCGATGGCGGCGGCAAGTCCGATGGCGATCAGGCAGACGATACGGCCGTTGCGCAAGCCGGTCGCTCAGGACTCCCCAACCGATGCGCCCGATGGCTGACGCCGCGTGCGCAACGGCAAGACAGACGCCGGCGACTCTTGCCGGCTGCGCCAGCGCGTCCCGCGCGTAAAGGACGAGATACGCGAAGAACGCGGCCTGCGCCGCCGCGAACAGCGCAGAGGCCGATATTGAACAGCGCGAGACGCGGCAGGCGCAACAGCGCATGCAAGCCGGACCAGCGCGCCGGCGTCGATGCGGAGGCTGCGGCGCCCGCGCGCAAGGCCCGAATACGCGAGCCCCGACGACGACCGTGACCAGCGCGACCATGAGTGCCAACTCCGCGGAAGTCCGCCGCCGACGAGCCGGCGAGCATCGCCATGACGATTCCGCCCGCCGGCACGCCGGTTTGCTTGACGCTCATCGCGGTCGCTCGGCGGCGCATCGGAAACCACATCAGCACGCCACGTGCGGATGCGGGATTGATGAGCGCATAGCCCGGCACCGCAGAGCATCAAGCCGATCGCGGCGCCGGGGAGCCCGCGGCCGTGGCAAAGAGCCACATGCCAAGCGCCAGCAGCGCATTGGCGGCGAACAGCATCGCCTGCACTCCGAAGCGGTCCACGAGCCAGCCTGCCGGCAGTGCGAGCACCAGCACGGCGCCGTAGTAGCTCGACACGATGACGCCGAATCCGGCATGGCCAACACCGAGCGCCTCTTCGATCGATGGTGCGAGCGCGACGACGAGCGTGATCGTCGCGGTGCCGAGCGCATGCGCGACGAAGAGCAGCGCGAGGCGCCAGATGCGTCCCCGGACGACGACGCTGTCAGCCACTGCGCCGGTTGATGCACATGTGTTCTCCGTTGCTTCGGGCATGGCGGTTTCGACGCGACCGTCACGCGGAGCGGCGGCCGCGCGGCACTCTGTCCGTAGCGATAGGTGAACCGATATTTGTCGCCGCGATAGATCGAATCGCCGGTCAGTACCGGCCGTCCGGATTGATCGAAAAACGTGTGGCTGCGCACGAGCACGGGACTGCCACGGCGGATTTCCAGTTCGCGCGCAATGTCCGCGGGAGCTGCCATGGCGCCCACGGAAACGGTCATGCCGCCGAGCGGCGTTCCGAGTGCGGATTCGACGATCCGCGTGGCGGGACGCGTGACGAGCGCAGCAGCAGGGATCGCGCCTCCGATGCGTTCCGCCATCGCCCGATCCTCGAGACCGATGATCTCGTTCTCCACGAGCCGCAATCGGCGCAACCGGTAGATCCCGGCCCCGACGGGGATTGCGAGCGCTGCCGCGACGGAAGCGGAAGCGTGTTCGAGATCGAACCCGAGCAGACGAAAGCTCACATGCACGCCCGTCTCTTCCATTTGCTCTTCGAACGAGCGCACGCGCTCCGCCTCGATTCGGCTCTCGACGGGACGACTCGCGACGAAGGTGCCGAGGCCGATGCGCCGCAGGATCAGGCCTTCGAACGTCAGTCGTGCGAGTGCCTGGCGTACGGTCGTGCGGGTCGTCTCGAAGCTTTCCGCGAGCTCGGTTTCGGATGGCAGGCGATGACCCGCGCGCGAGGCGTCCGGACGAGATCTGCGTGCGCAGCATCTCCTGGATGCGGAAGTACAGCGGCGTCGTGGGCGTCATCGAGACCCGGCACCTGCGACAGGCTTTGAAGGAGTTCGGCCGGGGGAAGGTTGGATTACACCGGCTTGACGTATAGTTGTCTATAGGGGTACCTCTGAAAACGCCGCGCCGCCAATGCCAAGATCGAGAGCTCACCATGGGCCATCTGCAGGAATACCGACTGCTGTCCACCAGCGGCCTGCTCGGCTACGGCTTTCCCGAGGCCTCGCTGAAGGCGGGCATGGCGCGCGAGCCGCACATGATCGGCGTCGACGGCGGCTAGCACCGATCCCGGGCCCTACTATCTCGGCTCCGGCAAGTGCGTCAACTCGCGCATGGCGATGAAGCGCGACTCTGCGCCTGATGCTGCGCGCCGCGCGTCGCGCAGCGCATCCCGCTGATCATCGGCAGCTGCGGCGGCGCCGGCGGCGAGCCGCATCTGCAGGCCGTCGTCGACATCGTGCGCGAGATCGCGCGCGAGGACGGCCTGCACTTCAAGATGGCGCTCATCCATGCCGAGCAGGACAAGGACATGGGTGCAGCGGCGAGCTGCAGGCAGGGCCGCGTGCAGGCCGCTGCGCAACGTGCCGCCGCTCGACGACGCGACGATCGACCGCGCCGACGCGCATCGTCGGCATGATGGGCGCCGAGCCCTTCATGCGCGCGCTCGACGACGGCGCGCAGGTCGATCCTCGCGCGGCCGCACCAGCGATCCGGCGCCCTGGGCCGGCTGCGCGATGCGCGCCGGCATGCCGCCCGCGCCCGTCGTGGTACGCGGGCAAGATGCTCGAATGCGGCGCCACCGCCGCGATGCCCGAAGGGCCACGACTGCCTGCTCGCGAGCGTGCGGCCGGACGGCGTCGTGCTCGAAGCCGATGAATCCGATCCGCCGTGTGCACGCCGCTCTCGGTCGCCAATCACAGCCTGCACGAGAACGCGAGCCCGTGCATCCACATCGAGCCCGGCGGAATGCTCGACACGACCGACTGCACGTTCGAGGCGCGTCAACGACCGCGCGGTGCGCGTCAGCGGCATGGCTGGACGCCAGCAGCCCTACACGGTCAAGCTCGAAGGCGCGGAGCTGGTCGGCTACCGCGCGATCACGATCTGCGGCACGCGCGATCCGATGCTGATCGGCAAGATCGACGCGTTCCTGGAGTCGGTGCGCGAGAACGTGGCGGTCAAGGCGGAGGCCTTCGGCGTCGCGCCGGATCAATACCAGCTGGTGATCCGCATCTACGGCGCGAACGGCGTCATGGCGGGCTGGGAGCCGGTGCAGGCACACGCAGTCGCACGAGCTCGGCTTCGTGGTCGAGGTGGTCGCGCCGAGACGCAGGAGATCGCCAACGCGGTGCTGGCGATCGCGCGCGTGCAGATGCTGCACGCCGATTTCCCCGGACGCCTGTGCAAGGAGGGCAACATGGCGTTTCCGTATCTCGCCGTCCGACATCGAGACGGCGCCGGCGTACCGCTTCTCGCGTCTTCCACACCGTGGCGATCGACGATCCCTGCGCGCTGTTTCCCATCGAATACGAGACGATCTGCATGCCGCGCATCCGCGACATCGCCAAGGCGTGCAAGAGCAAGAACGCGGGCCCGTTCGAGCTCACCATCGACGTGGTGTTCGACGAGCGCGAGCATGTACGAGCGCGTGCGCGCGACCGGCGTGCTCGGTCCGGCGCTGTTCGCGCGCCTCTACCACGTGCGGCCGGAGGACGTGCTGTTCACCGAGTATCCGGCCGGCAACGCGTTCAAGGCGACGATCCCGCGCCTCGTTCCTTCCGGCGACATCGGCGACACCGACGTCTACGGCGCGCAGCAGCACGCGCCGCTGCTGGACGTCGAAATCCCGATATGAAGCGCGCCCGCTCCCGCGCGTTCGATCCCATCGACCTCGAGATCCTGTGGAACCGCCTGGTCCTGGTGGTGGACGAGGCGGCGTACGCCATCGTGCGCACGTCGATGTCCAAGGTGGTGGTCGAAGGACGCGACTTCGGCTCGTTGCTGCTGGATCCGCAAGGCCGCCTGCTGGCCGCCGACGTGAGCGTCGCGTCGAAGACCGGCACGATCTCGATTGCGGTGAAGGAGATCCTCAAGCACATGCCGGCCGCGAGCTTTCGGCCGGGCGACATGGTGGCGACCAACAATCCCTGGTGGATCATGGGTCACCTGAACGACATCGCGGTCGTGGCGCCGCTCTTCCATCGCGGGCGACTCGTCGCGTTCGCCGAGTGCATGGCGCACATGGCCGACATCGGTGGCTCGCTCTCGGGCTCGCCGCGCGATGTCTACGAAGAAGGGCTGATCATTCCGCCGCTGCAGGATCTTCGAGCGCGGACGGGAGAACGCGACGTTCTTCGCCATGCTGGAGGCGAACGTGCGCGTTCCGCGCCAGGTCGGCGGCGACGTGCGTGCGCTGGCCGCCGGATGCTCGGTGATGGAGCGAAAGCTCTCGGAGTTCCTCGACCGGCACGATCTCGCCGATCTCGAAGATCTCGGCGCGACGATCCGCGGGCGCTCTGAATCCTCGATGCGCCGTGCGCTCGCAACGACCATCCCCGATGGCGTCCATACGGGCGAGACGACCGTCGACGGGTTCGACGAGCCGTTGCTGATCCGCGCGCGCGTCGAAGCGAAGGACGGGACGTCGACGATCGATTTCGCCGGCAGCTCGCCGCAAGCAGCGCTCGGCATCAATTGCACGATGGTCTACACCAACGTGTGGGCGACCTACACGATGAAGTGCCTCGCCGCGCCCGGCTTGCCGAACAACGAGGGCACGTTCGCGCCGATCGCGGTCGAAGGCGCCGGAGGGCTCGTTCCTCAATCCCGCGGTTTCCCGCGCCGGTGAAGATGAAGCCGAGCAGCGGCCACTACATTCCGATCGCGATCCTCGAATGCGCTCGCCGACGCGGTGCCCGACCGCATGCTCGCCGAGTCGGGCAACAAGTTCCTGGTCTACATGGCGGGTCGCGACGACCGCGGCGCAGCCTTTTCCGATCTGATGTTCGTGATGGGCGGCATGGGCGCGCGCGCTGCGCGCGACGGCCTGCACTGCATGAGCTTTCCCGCGAACTCGTCGAACATCCCGGTCGAGGTGCTCGAGCAGGCATTGCCGGTGCGCGTCCGACGCCGTGCGCTGCGGCCCGATTCCGGCGGACGCGGGCCGTTTTCGCGGCGGCTGCGGCCAGATCTACGAATTGGAATCGCGTTGCCGACGCACCGATCACCGTGCGCGCCGAGCACGGCAAGCTCGCGACCGCACCGCGCGGACTGCGCGGCGGATTGGCCGGCAGCGCCGGCGGCTGTATCTCAACGGCGACTCCGGTTCCCGACAAGTTGCCGGTCACGCTGCATCGCGGCGACGTGCTGCAGCTGCACGTGCCGGGCTCGGGTGGGATGTACCCGCCCGCCGACGCGCGACCGCGCAGGCGTTGGCGCGCGACATCGCCGATGGCCTCGTCACGCCGCGAGGCGGCGCGCGCGATTACGGTCATGCCCCGACGACTCGAGCATGCCGCCGACGTAGCGCGCGTGGGCCACGGCGCATTGCGGCGGGTTGCATACTCGGCGTCGACATCGGCGGCACGTTCACCGATTTCGTGCTGCTGGAGGAGGCGACCGGTCGCGTGATGACCGGCAAGGTGCTGACCCGCACGACCGATCTCGCCGCCGGCGTGTTGCTCGGGATGCACGAGCTGCTGGCGCGGCACGGGATCGCGGGCAGCGCGGTGCGCAAGGTCGTGCATGGCACCACGCTTGCCACGAATGCGCTGATCGAGCGGCGCGGTGCGCGCACGGCGCTGATCGTCACGCGCGGATTCCGCGACATCCTGGAGCTGGCGCGCGAGAGTCGCTACGACATCTTCGACATCGACCTCGAGGTGCCCATGCCGCTGGTGCCGCGCCGGCGCGTGTTCGAAGTGACCGAGCGACTTGCCGCGGACGGCACGATCGTCGAGCCGCTGGCGATTGCCGAGTTCGGCAGGCATCGCGAAGGCACTGCAGGCGCAACGCATCGAGGCGGTGGCGGTGTGCTTGCTGCACAGCTTTCGCAATCCGCAACACGAGCGTGAGCTCGGCGAAGCATTGCGCACGCTCGCACCCGGGATCGCGGTCTCGCTTTCGTCGGACGTGATGCCCGACCTGCGCGAATACGAGCGGGCGAGCACCGCGGTTGCCAATGCCTACCTGCAGCCTGTCGTTCGTTCGTATGTGGACCGGTTGGCGGAAGGATTGCGGACCGCCGGAATCCCCGCCGAGCTCATGCTGATCGGATCCGACGCGGGCACGATCGGCCGCGCGGCCGCCGTGCGCTATCCCGTCCGGCTGGTCGAATCGGGGCCCGCCGGTGGAGCGATCGCGGGCTCGTTTCTCGGCGCGCGCGCCGGCGTGCAGGACCTCATCGCGTTCGATGTCGGCGGCACCACCGCCAAGGTATGCGTCATCGACAATGGCGAGCCCGAACGCGCCGACCAGTTCGAAGTGGCGCGGGTGCATCGCTTCGCGAAGGGCAGCGGCCTGCCCCTGAAGGTGCCGGTCATCGAAATGATCGAGATCGGCGCCGGCGGCGGCTCGATCGCGCGCGTCGACGAGCTCGGCCTGCTCCGCGTGGGCCCCGAGAGCGCCGGGGCGAATCCCGGGCCCGCGTGCTACGCGCGTGGAGGCGATCGCCCGACCGTCACCGATGCCGATTTGTGCCTCGGCTACGTCGACGAGCATTCGTTCCTCGGTGGCGAGATGCGGCTCGACCGCGCGCGCGCCGCCGACGCGATCAGGCAGCATGTCGCGCAACCGCTCGGGCTCGATCCCACGCGTGCGGCCTGGGGCATTCATGCGGTGGTGAACGACAACATGGCGCGGGCTGCGAAGGTGCATTGCTTGGAGCGCGGCAAGGACCCGCGCGATTACGTGCTGCTCGCCTATGGGGGCGCGGGCCCCGTGCACGCGGCGCAGGTCGCGGCGGCGCTCGGGATCCGGCAGGTGATGTATCCGTTGCGCGCCGGCGTGATGTCGGCGCTCGGCTTTCTCGCCGCACCGGTGGCGTTCGAGCGCATGCGCGCGGACGTCGGCCTGCTCGACGTGCTCGATCCCGGGCGGGCCAACGGCATCGTCGGCGAGCTCGCGGCCGAGGCGCGCGAGCTGGTGCGCGCGGCCGGCGTGCCCGCCGCAGCCTGCAGGGTCAAGCGCGAGGCCGCGCTGCGCTTTGCGGGTCAAAGCTATGCGTTGCTCGTGCCGCTGCCCTCCGGCCGCCTGACGCGCGCAAGCCTGAAGGAGTTGCGCGCGCAGTTCATCGCGCTTTATCGCAAGCGCTATTACCGTCTGAATCCCGACGTGCCGGTGGAAGTCGTCAACTGGCGTGTCACCGTGACCGGACCCAAGCCCGAGCTGTCCATCGCGCCGCTCGAAACGGCCGGACGCAGCGCGCGCAAAGGCCGTCGACCGGTGTATTTCGCCGAGGCCGGTCGCTACGTCGATTGCGCGGTGTACGATCGCGCAGCACTTGCACCGGGCAGGCGTTTGCGTGGTCCTGCCGTGATCGAGGAGCCGGAATCCACGGTGGTGATGGGACCCGGCAGCTCGGCCGTCATCGATCGCGACGGCAACCTGATGGCAACGCTCGCCGTCCAGCGGGCCGGACGCAGCGTGCGGGAGGCGGCATGACGGCGAGCGAGATCCTCGGGCATTTCGTCGCAACGCTGCAATGCCACGATGTTCCGCCGGTGCTGGTCGTCAAGGCGAAGGAGCATTTGCTCGACACCATCGGCGTCGCCTGCGCCGGCTTGACCGATCCGCAGGCGCGGGCGGTGGCAAGCGTCGTGCAGCGCTGGGCAGGCGTTGCCGAAGCGAGCGTGATCGGCCTGCCCGGCCGCTATCCCGCACCCAAGGCGGCGTTTCTCAATGCGTTGCATGCGCGCATCCATACATTCGACGACACGCACGAGTCGGGGCCTGCGCATCCCGGATGCGCGGTGGTCGCCGCCGCGTTGGCTGCCGCCGAGACCGCGCAAGCGTCGGGGCGCACGCTGCTCGCGGCGCTGCTTGGCGGGTACGAGACCGCGACGCGCGTTTCAGTCGCGCTCGGCTCCACCCACTACAGCGCCGGCTTTCACAGCACCGGCACCGCGACGCCATTCGGGGCGGCTGCGGCCGCGTCGCGCGCGTGGGGTCTCGATGCGTCGCGCGTGACCGCGGCGCTGGGTCTTGCGGGCGAAGCCGCGATCGGCCTTCGCCAGTATCAGGACGACGGTTCGATGCTCGACACGGCGCTCAATGGCGCGCGCGGCGCGGAATTGGGTGTGGGTGCGGCGGCGTTCGCTGCGTCGGGCGTCGCCGGCCCGCGCGGCGTGCTCGATGGCCGCTGGGGTGTGTTGAACGTCATGAGCGGTGGTTCCGCGGCGCCCATCACCGCGGACCTCGGGCAGCATTGGGAATTCGCGGAGACCAAGGTAAAGCCGTTTGCGTCATGCCGATTCACGCACGGTCCCGTCGCGGCATTGCGCGCTGCGCACCTGGACCCGCAACGCATCGCGGCCGTGGAGATCGTCACGTTCCGCGTTTCGGTCGAGGTGTCGGACCGTCCTCGTCCGCGAGACCGGATGGAGGCGATCCTCAGTCACCAGTTGGCCGCCGCGCTGGCGCTGCTCGACCGGCCCATCGTCCCGCATGAGCTGGAAGCGCCCGACGCCACCGTGCGCGCGCTGGCCGAGCGCGTCCGCGTCCGCCACGACCCCGCGCTCGACGGCGCCTATCCCGCAACGTGGCCACACCGCATCATCGTATCGATGGACAACGGCGAGCAGGTGACGCTGGAGGCCGGGCAACCGCCGGCGGCCGACGGCACGCAGATACGCGCCAAATTTCGGGCGCTCGCAGCGCCGGTGTTCGGTGCGACGAATGCCGACGCGATCGTTGCGCTCGTCGACGATCTCGAACGGCTGGCCGACGTGCAGCCGCTGTTCCGGCTGCTGCGCCATCGATGGGCGGAGGCGGCATGATTCGCGGCGCGAGCGCGCTCGCCCTCACGGGCCTCTCGCTGATCACGGGTCTCGTGCTGTGGGAGTTTGCCGCGCGCGACGTTTCACGGGTCGTGTTCGCGCCGCCCTCGGCGGTGCTCGTGCGCCTTGGCGCCGACATCGTCTCCGGTGTACTGCCGCTGGCATTGCTGGGCTCGCTCGCCCATCTCGCCGTGGGATTCCTGCTGGCGGTCGCGCTGGCGCTGCCTTTGGGCTTCGCCATCGGTCGCAACGCCAAGGTCGCGGCGATGGCCGATCCGGTGCTGAACGCGATCTATGCCGTGCCGCCGGTGGCGATGGTGCCGTTCCTGATCATCTGGTTCGGCCTGTTCTTCGAGGCGCGCGTCGCGCTCGTGTTCCTCATGTCGTTCTTCGAGATCCTCGTCACCGTGGCGGCCGGCGCGCGCAACGTCGAGCCGACGCTGCTGGCCGTCGGACGCTCGTTCGGCGCGGGACGCGCGCGGCTCGTCACCCGGGTGATGCTGCCGGCGTCGCTGCCGTTCGTGTTCGCGGCGCTGCGCGTCGGGCTGGCGCGCGCGATCAACGCGATGATCACCGCCGAGTTGTTTCTCGCGGCCGTCAACCTCGGTGCAATGATGAAGCACAGCGCGCAGCGTTTCGATACCGCCGGGCTGCTCTCGGTGATCGTGCTGCTGTGTCTCGTCGGGCTCGCGGCGCAGGCGGGACTGAAGGGCCTGGAAGCACGGCTGCTGCCGTGGCACGTGCGGCGATGATGGGACGCTTCAAATATCACGCCCTCGGCATCGTCGTCGCGCTGGCGGTGTGGGAGCTCATCGGCCGCGCGTTCGGCGCCGACCTTTTCGCGCCGCCGACGGTGGTGCTGCCCGAATTCGTCACGTTGCTGCGCGAAGGACAGATGCTGCGGGAGCTCGCGGGCTCGCTGCGACAGATGATCGTGGGCTATGCGTTCGCGTGCCTGATCGGCGATTCCATTGGGCGTGGCGATGGGCCGCTCGCGGATCTGCGATGCGCTGCTGCATCCGTGGCTCAGCATGTTCGTCGTGACGTCGGTCGCGTCGCTGGTGCCGCTCTTCATCCTGATCTTCGGAACCGGCTTCTGGTTTCGCGCCGCCATCGTGTTCACGGCGTCGATCTGGTACGTGATGCTGACCGTCTATCACGGCGCACGCGGCATCGAGCCGCGGTTCATCGACGTCGGCCGGTCGTTCGGCGCGAGCCGCTGGCAGGCGTTTCGCACCGTGCTGCTGCCGGCGCTCTATCCGTACGTCATCACGGCGATGCGCATCGGGCTCGTCCACGCGATACGCGCGATGGTGGTGGCCGAGATGTTCATCATCGTCGGCTATGGCGGCTTGATCTATCGTTCGGGACTGTCGCTGTCGACGGCGCCGCTGCTGGCGCTGCTGGTCACGCTGATGCTGGTGGGCGTCGGCGGCGAACGCGCTGCTTCGCGGAGGTGCGCGCAGGATCGCGCCCTGGTACGAGGAGCGGGTGGCCTCGGTCAAGCGCCACGCAGGTGTGAATTTCGAGGCAAAGGAGAAACGCGATGTTGACACGACGAGATGCACTGAAGGCGGCCGCGGCGGCCGGATTGAGCACGTTCACTCCGGCGTTCGCGCAGGCGAAGCGTCCGCTGAAGGTGAATCTGCTGGGCTTTGCGCTCGGCATTCACGTGCCGACGACGGCGGCGCTGCTCGACATCATGCCGGGCGATGGGCTATGCGCCGGAGACGCAGCGCCTCGATCAGATCCGCACGTTGACGCAGACGCTGATTGCCGGCGCTGCCGAGCTCGGCGAGACGGACTCGATCACCGTCATGAGCGCGGTCGAGCAGGGCGCCGATCTCAAGATCGTGGGCCTGTGGTACCTGCAGACCAGCCTCGTCTTCCTCGTGAATGCGGACAAGGTGCGCGAGTTCAAGGACCTCGAAAAGCCGGACAACATCGTCGCGATCAACGGCAAGGGCGACATCACGCACGTGATGCTGCTCGGTCCGCTGATCAAGCGCGGCGTGGACGTGAAGAAGCTCAACCTCGTCGAGATCGGCGGCTCCGGCGCGCGGATGCAGGCGCTGCTGGCCGGTCGCGTGTCGGCCGTGCCCGTGCATTTCGACCAGGCGGCGGAGATCGCCAAGAAAGGCAACTACAAGATCCTGCTCGAGCCATGGAAGGAATATTCGCCCTGGATCAACGAGATCTGGGCATGCAGCGGCGCGTGGCTCAAGAAAAAGGAGAACGAGCGCGCCGTCATCGACCTCCTGAAGGCGCAGATGACCGCGTTCCGCCGGGCGAACACCGATCTCAACTGGTACACCGAAGGCTATCGCAAGCATGTGACGCTCAAGGACGCGAAGAGCGCGACGCCGGAATCCATCAAGCCGATATGGGAGGGCCTTACCCGCGATATCAAGGCGTTTCCGGACGTCATGGAGATGAAGCTCGAGTACTGGAACGCGCTGCTGCCCGCGTACAAGCAAGCGGGCGCGATCGAAGGCAAGGTCAACGTCGCCCAGGTGATCGAAACCTCGCTCGCGCAGCAGGCGGCGTCCGAGCTCAAGTGATGTTCGCGTGACGCAGCCCAAGCTCGAGGTCAGGAACCTGACCAAAGGGTTCCCGCGCGGGCGCGGCGAAGTCATGCCGGTGCTGGAGGACATCTCGTTTGCGGTCGCCGATCTCGAGTTCGTCGCCATCGTCGGACCGAGCGGCTGCGGCAAATCGACGTTCCTTCGCATCGTGGACGGGTTGATCCCGCCCGATCGCGGCACGATCCAAATCAATGGCCGCGCCGTCGATGGGCCGGGCCACGGGCGCGGCATGGTGTTCCAGAGCTTCGATCTCTTTCCGTGGCGCACCGCCATCGGCAACGTCGAGTTCGGGCTCGAGATGATGGACGTGCCGCGACGCGAATGTCGGGAGCGCGCGCAACGCTGGATCGAACTCGTCGGGTTGCGCGGATTCGAGCATTCGTATCCGCACCAGTTGTCCGGCGGCATGCAGCAGCGCGTGGGGCTCGCGCGCGCGCTCGCGATCGAGCCCGAGGTGTTGCTGATGGACGAGCCGTTCGGCGCGCTGGACGTGCAGACGCGCGACCTGCTGCAGGACGAGTTGCTGGCGATCTGGCAGCGCGAGCGCAAGACCGTGGTGTTCGTGACGCACTCCATCGAGGAGGCGATCTATCTCGCCGACCGCGTCGTGCTGTTCACGCCGCGGCCTGCGCATATCGAGCGGGTGCTCGACGTGCCGTTCGGGCGCCCGCGCACCGAGGACGTGAAGTCCACGCCGCAGTTCGTGGAGCTGCGGCGCGAGATCTGGCAGTCGCTGAAGCACGGTGTGCGGATCTAGCGCCAACGTACGGCAATGCGGAGATAGGAACGAGCATGAAAATCGGCATCGTCGGCGCGGGTGCGATGGGCTCCGTCTACGGCGGTCTTTTCGCCGCCGCGGGCCACACGGTGTGGCTGGTCGATCCATGGCGCGAGCACATCGAGGCCATTCGACGGAACGGCCTCCATGTCTCGGGCGCCAGCGGTGAACGCACCGTACGACCTGACGCAACGACAACGCCGGGGGAGGCGGGCTGCTGCGACCTCGTCGTGCTCGCCACCAAGATGCGGGATCTCGAAGCTGCGGCAGCCTCGATTCGACCGATGCTCGGCGCCGGCACGGCGGTGCTGGCCATCCAGAATGGCCTGGGCAATCAGGACATCATGGCGCGCGTCCTCGGTGGCCGCGATTTTCTGGTCGGCGTCGCCGGCGGGTTCGGCGCCTCGAATCCACAGCCGGGCAGCGTGCACCACAACGGCATGGACCGTGTGAATATCGCCGAAGCGGCGGGCGGCGGCAGTCGCTCGTCTTGATGCGCGTCGTGGAAATCTGGCGCGGCGCAGGCTTCAACGTGGAGGCGTTCGACGATGCCGACCGCATGATCTGGGGCAAGTACATCTGCAACCTGGCCTTCAGCCCGGTGTGTACGGCGCTATCGCTGCGCATCGGCCAGGTTCTCGAAAACCCGCCGGCGCGCTCACTGGCCGAAGGTTGCGCCGCTGAAGCGTTTCAGGTGGCGATGGCCAAGGGCATTGCCCTCGAGTTCAACGATCCGATCCGGCGCGTTCATGAATTCGGGCGCGTGATTCCCAACGCGATGCCGTCGATGTTGCTCGACATGCTCGCCGGGCGGCGCACCGAGATCGATGCGCTCAACGGTGCCCTGTTGCGCGAAGCCGGCAATGTGGGTATTCCGACGCCCATCAACGCGTTCATGACGCGCATGGTGATGGCGCTGGAGACGAAGCAATGCAAGCTGGCGCGTGCTTACGGCACGGTCTAGCGCCAAGCGGCGTCGTTTGATCGTGGTCGTGCTGCCGGGCGCGGAACGATTTGGTCGGGTTCAATGGAAAGAGCGCGGCGCACTTGGCAGTTCAATTGGAGGTGGAGCCTGGATACAGATGGCACGCTACCCAGTGTTCCGGCTCGATCTCGGTCAAGACCGGATCCACGCGGCGGCAAACGTCCATGACCATCGGGCAGCGCGACGCAAACCGGCAGCCGGGCCGCGGGTCCAGCGGACTCGGGACGTCGCCGGCGAGCGCGGGAGGGCGCACCGGAGCGTCCGGATCGGCGACCGGCGCAGACGCGAGCAACGCCTGCGTGTAGGGATGCAGCGGACGGGCGTAGAGCTCGCCACTCGGTGCGAGCTCGGCGATGCGACCGAGATACATGACGGCCACCCGGGTGCTGAAGTGCTCCACCACCGCCAGGTTGTGGGCAATGAAGAGATACGTGAGCCCCAGCTCAGCGCGGAGATCCGACATCAGGTTGAGGATCTGGGCCTGGATGGAGACATCCAGCGAGGAAACCGGCTCGTCGCCGATGATGAAATCCGGCTGTAGCGCCAGCGCACGCGCCATCGCCACGCGCTGGGCCTGCCCGCCCGAGATCTGATGGGGGAAGCGTTGCGCGTGGTCGGGGAGGAGCCCCACCAGACCCAGCAGTTGGTGGACCCGCGCCTGACGTTCATCGCTCGTGCCGACGGCGTGGATGTCCAGCGGGTCCCGGATGGCTTGGCCAACGGGGATCCGCGGATCGAGCGAACCGTGCGGGTTCTGGAAGATGATCTGCATCCGGCGTCGCAGTCGGCGCAGTTCCGCGGGCGCGAGAGCCGCCAGGTCCTGCCCGTCGAAGAGCACGCGGCCCGCGGTCTGCTTCTGCAGTTGCAGGATCGTGCGGCCCAGCGTGGATTTTCCGCAGCCGCTCTCCCCGACCAACGCCAGGATCTCGTTGCGGCGGATGGTAAAGCTGACCTTGTCCACGGCATGCAGCATGGCGCGGCGACCCGTGGGTCCGCGCGCCGGAAAGTAGGTGCAGAGGTCTTCGAGGACGACCAGATCCATCAGCGCGCGTCGAGGGGGAAATAGCAGCGGACAGCGCGACCCTCGCTTGACGACGTGAGCGTCGGCTCTGACGCACGGCAGCGCTCCTCGGCGCGCGAGCAGCGCGGCGCGAAGCGACATCCCACCGGCAGCATCCGGAGGTCCGGCGGCTGGCCGGGCACCTGCGCCAGGCGCGCTCGCTTCTGCCCGAGCCGCGGCATGGAATCCAGCAGGCCTCGCGTGTAGGGGTGCTGCGGGGCCCGGAACAAGTCGCGTGTCGGGCTCGACTCCACGACCTGCCCGGCGTACATCACGATGATGCGATCGCAAAGTTGCGCAGTGATCGCCAGATCGTGCGTGATGAGGATGATGGCGGTGTGCAACTCGGTACGGATCGCGCGGAGGAGGTCGAGGATCTGCGCCTGCACGCTCACGTCCAACGCCGTCGTGGGCTCGTCGGCAAGCAGCAACGACGGCCGCCCGGACACGCCCATGCCGATCATGACCCGCTGTGCCATTCCGCCACTCAATTGGTGGGGGTATGCGTTGACTTGCGCTTTCGGATTCGGAATCCGCACGCGTTCCAGAACCGCTGCGGCCGCGGTCCGCACGTCGCTCGTGTGAAGCGCCGGATGCGAGCGGAACACCTCGGCGATCTGCTCGCCCACCGTGAAGACGGGATCGAGCGCCGTCATGGGATTCTGAAAGATCATTGCCATCTCGCCGCCGCGGAGCAGCCGCATCTCGGTTTCGGATCGACCCAGGAGATCTCTTCCCTTGAACTGGATGCGGCCGGCCGCGATGCGGCCCGGCGGTCGCACCAGTCGCAGCAGTGCGAGCGTGGTGACGGATTTCCCGCAACCGCTCTCGCCGACGACGCCCACGATCTCGCCCGGCCACACGCGAAACGACACGCCATCGGCCGCGCGCACCGACCCCTTCGACGTGGCGAACTCCACCCGGAGATCTTCCACTTCCAGCAGCGGCGGCTCGCGCATCGTCAGATCTTCAATCGGGGGTCGAGCACATCGCGCAGCCAGTCCGCCAGGACATTGATGCTCAGAATCGTTGCGGTGATCGCCAACCCGGGAAACGTGACGACCCACCACGCCCCGCCCAACAGGTAGGTGCGCCCGTCCGCCAGCATGTAGCCCCAGCTCACCGTGGGCGGCTGAATCCCCAGACCCAGGAACGACAGCGAGGACTCGAGCGTGATGATGCCGGCGAGCTCCAGCGACGCCACCACGATCACGGCGCTCAGCAGGTTGGGGAGGATGTGCTGCAGCACGATGCGCCAGTCGCGCGCGCCCAGGGCGCGATAGGCCTGGATGAATTCCCGCTCGCGCAGCGAGAGGGTTTGGCCGCGGGCGAGGCGCGCATAGACGACCCATCCGTTCACCGCCAGGACCAGCACCACGTTGAGGTTGCTGGGGCCGATCACCGCGATGATGGCGATGGCGAGCAGCACGTAGGGGATGGCGAGCTGCACGTCCGCGAGCCGCATGATCCAGTCGTCCAGCCAGCCGCGGTAGTACCCGGCCAGGAGCCCGATGGCCACGCCGATGATCCCCGAGATCGCCAGCGCGCTCAGCCCCACGATCAGCGAGATGCGGGCGCCGTGGATGACACGCGACAGGAGGTCGCGTCCGAGCTGGTCGGTCCCGAGCGGATGGGCGGAATTTCCACGCTCCATCCAGCTCGGCGGCAGCAGCCGCTTCGTGATGTTCTGCTCGTTGGGCGGGTGCGGCGCGAAGGTCGCGGGGATCAGGGCGCAGACGACGATCGTCGCGAGCATCAGGAAGGCCACCAGCACCAGAATGTCACCGGTCTTGAACCGGGTGGTGCGCCGGCCGGTAAGCTCGCGTACCGGTGCCGGCGACGATGCGATCGGCACGCTCATGAAAACCGGATCCTGGGATCCAGCCAGCCGTACAGCAGATCCACGATAAAGTTGAGCGCGATGAACATGCCGGAGGCGAGAACCACGGCGGCCTGCACAACGGGGAAGTCGCGCTCGTGGATCGCCGTCACGGTGAACAGGCCGATTCCCGGCCATCCAAAAATTGTCTCGGTGATCACGGCGCCGCCCAGCATGTACCCGAATTGCAGCGCCACGATCGTGATCACGGGCAGCGACGCATTCTTGAGCGCGTGCTTGCACACGACCAGCCATTCCTCGAGCCCCCGCGCGCGCGCCGCCAGGATGTAGTCCTGGTTCAGCACGTCGACGAGGCTGGAGCGAATCAGCCGCGCGATGCGCGCCATCGGATACAACGCCAGCGTCGCGGCGGGCAGGATCAGGTACTTGATGCCGCCGGCGCCACCCGCCGGAAACCAGCGCAGCTCGATCGCGAACACGAAGATCATCAGCAGTCCCACCCAGAAAATCGGCATGGACTGGCCCACCATGCTGAGCAGCATGAGCGTGCGGTCCGTGAGCGAGCCGCGAAACGTGGCCGAGACGATGCCTACGGGAACGGAGACTGCGAGGGCCAAGGTCATGGCCAGCAGCGCGAGTTGCAGCGTGAAGCCGATGCGCCGCGACACGAGCAGCAACGCCGGCTCGCCGGACCGCAGCGATTTTCCCAGATCGCCCTGGACCGCGTTGCCCAGAAAGTGGAGGTACTGGAGCGGCAGCGGCTGATCAAAGCCCAGCGCGTGCCGCAACTGCTCGACATCGGTCTGCCCGGCCGGCGTCCCTGCCAACAGGATCGCAACCGGATCGCCGGTCAGGTACAGCAGGCCCCAAACGATGGTGCTCACCGCCCAGAACGTGAGCACGGCGAGCAACAGCCGACGGCGGATGTACCGCCACATTCACACGGTTCCTACGCCAGGAACGGTCTGTCAGCCGAGGCAGTTACCCGGCCATGGTCGCGTACTGCAGATCCATCCGCTCGAAGGGGCTCGGCGTCCACTGGAGTTTCTTGTTCGCGCCGTAGATGTGCTCTTCGTCGTACAGGAACAGCCACGGGCAATACTCGTCCACGACGTACTTCTCGAATTCCTGCGCGATCGGGACGCGCTTCGCCGGGTCCACTTCCGTGCGCAATCGGTCGAGCAACCCGTCCATCCTGGCGTTGTTGGTGTAGTGGTACAGACCCCGGCTCCAGAACGGAACTTGCCACTCGAACGACGGATCGAGCCAGAGCGGCCCGACCGACCACATGTTCATCCCGGTGGCCTTTTGCGTCGAATAAAGCGAGGACACGGTGTTGAACTCCACGCCCTTGTCCCTGAACCGGATGCCGACCTTCCCGGCCATGTCGATGATCGCCGCGGCCACGTCCTTGTCGTTCAGCCACCGGCCGACCGGATGGTTGTAGTCGAGGTCGATCCCATTGGGAAACCCGGCCTGCGAAAGGAGCTTCTTCGCCTGCTCCGGATCGTACTTGTAGCCGGTGATCTTGTCCGGCGCGTAACCGACGTAGCCCGGCTTGTTGATGCCCTTCGCCACGTACGCGTGACCGCCGAGGATGTTCTTCACGATCGATTCGACGTCGATCGCATAGTTGATCGCCTTGCGCACCAGCGGATTGTCGGTGGGCGGAACATTCGCGTTGAAAAAGCAGTACACCCGCCGTAACCCGCGGGCGGTGCGGATGTCGGCGGTCCGCTTCGCCCGGTCGATCAGCTCGGGAGACAGCGCGGTGATGAGATCGGCTTCGCCGGTTTCGAGCAGCGCGACGCGCGTTGCACTCTCGGGCTGGGCCCGGAAGGTGATGGCCTGGATCTGCGGCTTGGGACCCCAGTAGGCGGGATTGGCCTCGACCTTGACGTGAACGCCTTCCTGCCACTCGACGAATTTGTACGGGCCGCTGCCGATCGGCTGCCGACCGAAACCGGTCCTGCCGCCGGACTCGACGTAATACTTGGGCGGGAAGAACCAGAAAAACGCAGTGGAGGCCGGTGTTGCCGCGTAGGGGCCTTCGGTCACGATGTCGAAGGTCAGCCGATCCACCGGCACCACTTCCTTAACGTGCGCCATGAACGGAGCAGCCATCCCCTTGTTGCCCTTGATGGTGTCCATGCTGAACTTCGCGACTTCGGAATTGATCTCCTCGCCGTTCGTGAACTTGAGGTTCGGACGGAGGTGGAATCGCCAGCGGTCCGGAGCCTGGTTCTCCCACTTGTCGCACAGACGCGGCTCGAGCTTCATCACCTTGTCGGCGGCGTCGTACCGATATTGCGCCGGACTCTCGAAGATGTGCGCGTACAGGTTGCCGGAATTGGCGTTGGTGTCCATCGAAGGGTCGAGGGACTGCGGCCACGCGGTCTGGACGACGTTCAACGGCCTGCGGGCGCTCGGCGTACCCTGGGCCCCAGAGCGCCCCGCGATCAGCGCTCCACCCGCACCGACGGCGGCCAGGCGCAGGAACTCTCGGCGACTCGTTTTCCGGCGATTCATGCGCTCCCTTTCGATGCGGGTCGGCGGCCGATGCAAAACCGGATAGGCTGGAGCAGGGGCTCGGGCAGTCTAATGACGCGATTTGCCCTCGTCAACGACGTGCTGAACCTGCATCGGCACGTCCGCGCATGCCGCCTACAATTCGACGAGGCCGCCGCCGCCTCTGGGATCGGAGGCGCCGCTGGCAATACGCGTCCTCGAATCCACCGCCACGAGACACACGCGGCCGCCGTAGGGATCTTCGCGCACTCGGTAGCCCAGTCCCTCGAGCTCGCGGCGAGTCTCCAGCGGAAAGAACGGATCCACGCGGAGCTCGCGTGGATCGTCTTCGCAGTGAATGCGTGGACTGGCCACCGCCGCGGCGGGGGAGAGACCGAGCTCCAGCACGCCCATCAGCACGTGCGCCATCGAGCTCGTCTTGCGTCCGCCGTGCGGCGAGCCCAGGACAAGCCGCACGGCATCGCCATCGAACAGGATGGCCGGGCCACCACCCGCGATCGGGCGCTTGCCGGGCGCGATCGAATTCGGCTCGCCGGGCCGGGGATCGAACATGCACATGCCGTTGTTGTGCATGAAGCCGAGCCCTGGCGTCACCACGCCGGATCCGAAGCAGACCGTGTGCGTCATGCTGACCGCGGAGCCCTCGTCGTCGTACGTCGTCACGTGCGTCGTGCCGGCAAGATTTGACGGGGGCTGCGCCGGCAGGCGTGGCACATTGCCGATCCGGCGGGACAGCGCCCGCGCATGAGACTTGGACGTGAGCTCCGCGAATAGCGCGGGCCCCGCGCCAGGTTCGGCGAAGCGTGCCCGGTCTGCAAAGACCAGATTCAGCGCCTGTGCGAGCAGATCGTAGTAGGCGGCGCTTCCGTGCCCGAGCGCGCGCAGGTCATGACACTCGAGAATATTCAGCAACTCCAGCAGCAACCCGCCGATGGCCGGCGGCGGATCCGTGCTGACCGCGAGTTCGCGGTAGCTGCCTCTGAGCGGTTCCCGGACCTCCGCTCGACAGTCGGCGAGATCGCGCGCCGTGACCGGCGACCCGTGGCGTTCGAGATCCGCCGCCATCGCACGACCCGTTTCTCCGGTGTAGAAATCCTCGGGACCCTCGACGGCGAGCCGTCGAAGGGTGCGTGCGAGATCGGGCTGCACCAGGCGCTCGCCGATTCGCGGTACCCGGCCCTCCCGGGTAAAGATGGCTGCGCATGCCGGGGTCTTCGTGAGCATCCGGTACCCGTCGAAAGGAGCGGCGGTCTGCAGAACGGGTGCGTCGGCGCGCCAATACTGGTGCAGGTACGGATAGATCGTGAATCCCGCTTCGGCGTAGCGGATCGCGGGCTCGAGCAAGTGTTGCCAGCCGATGCGGCCGCTGCCGAACTGCTCGAATGCAACCTGTGTCCCCCGGACGAAAGTGGGGACGAGGAGGGACTGATAACCGAAGAGAAGCTCGCCCGGACGGGCTCCGGCGAACATGTCCGCATGGGCGCGGGAGCCGGCCCGGTCGAGGAAATCGATGAGAACGTTGCGCCGGCTCGGCGCGTGATAGACATTCATCACGCCCGTGGCGGCGATCGACGTCATGGCAGGCGATACGACTGCCTGCGCGTAGGCGGTTGCGAGCGCGGCATCGATCGCCGATCCTCCCGCGCGGAAGATTTCCGCGCCGGCCGCCGCGGCGAGGGGCTCCGGGCAAACGACGATGCGATTCACCGCGACGTCGCCCGGATCGCGCGAGCGCTACAGCGCGGCATAGTTGTAGAGCAAGTCCACGTAGAACTTCTCGATGTCCGCCAGGCCCGCCACCTTGCCGTCACCCTCGATGACGTAGAACTCGTTGCTGGTGGCCATGCGTTCTCCATACCCCGGTCCTGCGCCACGCAATGCCGGGATCCCGAGCATCCCGGGCACATGAGCCCATGGCCCACCGAAGGCCACCATCGGCCATACGATCGAAGGGTAACCACGCGCTGCCAGCGTCTCGAGCGTGGCCCGCACGACGTCCGCGCCAGGATCCGTCTGCCCCCAGTTGTATGCGCCGTGCACGTGCACGCGAATGTCGCCGAATCCCTCACGCGCGAGGTGAGCCTTCAGGAGGCCGAGTATTTCCCCGGCGTCCAGATCGGTGATCATGCGGATGTCGAGCGTGGCGATCGCCTGATGGGGCAGGAGAAAGGACTTGCTTCCGGGGCCGACATAGCCGCTCCGCAAACCGCTGATGTTGACGGAGGGCGCGTACAGATATTCGTCCAGCACGTCCGGGCCGCTTGCGCCGCGCTTGAACAGCTTCACGGGGCTAGCGACGGACAGACCCGGTATAACCGTATTGAGATCGCGGCCGGCGAACCGGCGATGGAGTCGTTCCAGCAGCTCGCGTTCTGTCGCCCCGATGTCCTTGCGGCGATCGAACAGCGGCGCCAGACCCTCGACGACCAGGCGCTGGCCTTCCCGATCCGTGAGCGTCGCGAGGGCGTGGACCAGGCGCCAGGCGGGACTGTCCACGACGGCATTGGCAGCGCTGTGAACCGGGACACTGGGGCCGCGTCCCCACGCCTCGCCGCTGGCCTCGAGCTCGAGGTAGAGCAGTCCCTTGTAACCGAGGACCACCGACACTTCGCCCTCGGCATTCTGCGAGGCGCCCGGGCTGAACAGAGTATCGGCTTCACGCAACGGCTCCCAGTACCGCTTCGCGAGCTGCAGGAAATTTCGGCTTCCCATGATCTCCGCCCCTTCGATCAGGAACAGGACATTGACGGGCAGCGTTCCTTCCACGGCGTTGATGGCCTGCAAGGCATTCAACCACGCCTGCAGAGGACCCTTCAGGCCCAGCGCGCCCCGGCCGACGATCACACGCTTGTACGGTGGCATTTCGACGAGCTCGGCGCCGAAGGGTGGCCAATCCCAGTGCTCGGCGCCGACCGGCCGGACATCATAGTGCGAGTAATACAGTATGGTCTTTGGGGCGTCGCTGTAAAAGCGCGCCCAGACGCCGGGGTAGGGATCCCCGACGTCGATCAGCGCAGTCTCCTGGCAACCGATTTCGGCGAGATGTCGCCGCAGCAACTCGGCGCACTCCCGCAGTCCCTCGCGCTCCAGGCTGACGCTCGGCTGGCGGACGAGGTCCTGGATCTTGCGGATGTGTTCGTCCAGGTGAGCGTCGATGTAACGAGAGATCGCGTCTCGACTCATGGGCTTTCCATTCAAAGGTGCGGACCCGCCGCGGTCTGCTAGGAGCGCGCGCCCATCAGCTCCAGCACGGCGCCGGCAAGCAGTTTCGTGCCGATCGAAATGACTCCGCGTCGCGTTAGCGCCACGTTGCAGCCCGTCGCGATCTCGTCTGTCGCGCCCACGATCGCCGTAAACTCGACGGTGATGGTGTCGGTGATGCCGTATGCGTTCACTGAACCCTCGGCGCGTCGGCGAATGGTTGCCGAAAATGTAGCGCGCTCAAATGTCGCGTGCGCGACGATCGTTGACACGTTCCGGACCGAAGCGTAGTTTTCCCGACACCGGTGCAGTAACGCCTCACCGGCATCTCCACGATACACATTCGGCATTGCGTCGAGGATTCAGCTGACGCGCATCTGCATTCAACGGAGGGTTTATGCACCGAACTTTTCCCTTGCAACGCCTCGTTGCCCTATTTGTCTGGATGCTGGCGCTAGCGACTATCAGCGCCGGTGTGTCCGCGCAGGGCAACATCGACACCGATGAACACCGGACCACTCCGGTGCCTCACCGCTACATCCACGGCAGGCTCGGCGACGCGGAGTTCCAGATCGCGCTGCCCGACAGCTGGAACGGGAAGCTCCTCATCGGCGCACGCGGATTCTCGGGCGACGAGAACTCGGCGGGTGCGTTCAAGACCGTGGGACTCGAGAAGGGGTACGCATACGCCCTCAGCGACCAGGGCTGGAACCGCTTCACGATCATCGACGAGACCGAGGACAAGTACTTCGAGTCACGACGCCGGATCCTGCAGCTCACGAACTACACGAAGGCGACGTTGAGCCGTTACTACGGTGCGCGGCCGTTGCGTACGTACATGGTGGGCGGCTCGAACGGCGGCCACAACACGAAGATGATGGTGGAAGACTATCCCGTCCGAATACGACGGCGGCATCGCGGGCTACGGCATCACCTCGCATCTCGAGTGGATGGGCTCGAACACGAGGTTCGTGCGTAACTTCGACGTGTTCGCATCCCGCATCGACGACATCATCGCAGCCCGTACCGCCGACCAGAACTGGAACCCGGTCACGACCCCGCTCAGCCCGCCGCTCACTGCGGCTCAGATCCAGGCGTTGCTCAACGTGTACAACATGCCGGCGCAGGTCGGCGGATTGGCCTTCAACGTCGGGCGTCCGCCGGGCTCCGAGTACAGATGGCCGCCGGCCAGCCCGGTCTGGCCGCTCGGCCAATACAACTCGATCCTCGGCTACGCGGAGACCTCGGTCGCGAAGTTCGATCGGTTCTACGACCCGGACGGCAACGGCGTCCTCTCGATCGAGGAGATCAAGGCATGGGATCCGAACCTGAGCCCGCCGCCCGTTGCGAACGACCTTCGCAGGTTCGACAACACCGGCAACTTGCGGCACCCCATCATCATCGGTCACGGCTCGCATGACCCCATCGTCTCGCCGGGCGAGACCGCGGTGTACAAGCGGCTCGTGGAGAAGCGCTTCGGGATTGCCGGTGCTCGCGACCTGCTGGCCGTGTACTACATCCCCGGCATGGGGCACGGCGGCGCCGAGTTCGACGCCATGATCGGCCCCGCTCTCGATGCGCTCGAGGCGTGGGTCGTCTACCGCGAGAGCGGCGGCACCGCCGGATCCCCTCCCCCCGATCCCATGGTTGGCGGGCTGGGCAGCTATCCGCGCGACTGACGGAGAGCGCCCGGAGATGATCCGGGCGCGCTCTCTCGACGCGACGCTTCGACAATGACGGCTTCGCGCGAATTGCGACTCGTGGCGCGAAGTTCGCGGGAGGCCGTCACGACTGCGCCCACATCCTGATCAGGTTGTGATAACAGCCGGTCAGACGCACGATCTCGTCGCCCTCTCCGTGTGATCGGCGCAAGCCGTGAATCGCCAGGTCGAGATCGAGCAGCAGCCGCCGTTTTGCGTCATCGCGCACCATGCTCTCGATCCAGAAGAAGGAGGCGATCCGCGCCCCGCGCGTCACGGGTTGCACGCGGTGCACGCTGGAAGAGGGATAGAGGATCAGATCACCGGCGGGCAGCTTGATCGACTGGCTGCCGAACGTGTCTTCGACAATCAGTTCGCCGCCGTCGTAATCGCCCGGGTTGGAAAGGAACAGCGTCGCGGACAGGTCGGTACGGACGTTCATGCGCGTGCCCGGTACGGTCCTTACCGCATTGTCGATGTGGTTCCCGAACGCGTTCGAGGCGCCTGCATATCTGTTGAAGAGCGGCGGAAAGATCTTCTTCGGCAGCGCGGCCGTAAAGAACAGGCCATTCACCTGCAAGCCGGCAAGAACGATGTCCCTGGCGCGTGCCGCCGCTTCGGAGTCTTCCGGAAGCTGAAAGTTGTTCTTCACCCGCTCTGACTGGCTGCCCGCGGTGGCGCGACCATCCACCCACTCGGCCGCCATCGATGATTTCCCGGCATCGGACAAGATCAGCAGGCGTAAGCACTGCGGGTACGTGCAGCAGCAACCCATTCTCCTAGTAATAGAGCTCGACCGTGAATTGCACGCTGCGCGTGGTGCCCGGAACGACGTGACCCGCATAGACGCCCTGGTAATAGGTCTGGTCGAAGACATTCAGTACATTGAGGCGAAGCGCGTAATGCCGCTCGGAATATTCGACCATCGCATCCCAGCGGCTGTACGCAGGCACCTCGTTCGTGTTCGTGTTGTTCGCCCAGCGCGCACCGACCGCTTCCAGACCTCCGCCCAGTTTCCAGCCCGGGGCGAAGCGATATGTCGTCCAGACGTTGGCCGTGTAATCCGGCGTATTGAGCGGCGCCTTGCCCTCGGTGTTCGCCTGTTGCGCGGACGCGACGTCGATCTTCGCCCGCATCAGCGCGATCCCGCCGAACACTTCCCAATCCGGCGTAATGCGTCCCGCCGCTTCGAACTCGATGCCGTCGGTATGGCGCCGTCCCGACAGCAGCGCGATGTCCGGTTGCGCCAGATCGGTGTTGCGCTCGTTGCGCTTTTCACTTCTGAAAATGGCTGCGCGGAGCGACAACTCGCCGTGCAGAACATCCCACTTGGCGCCGAGCTCCAGATTCCGATTCTTCTCGGGCGGCGTATTCGCGGTCCGGTCGTCGAGTGCATAGAGCTCGCCGGACGGGTTGTATGACGTTCCGAAGGCTGCGTAATACGTCGACACCCGCGTCGGTTGGTACAGCGCCCCCGTGCGAAAGCTCCACTGCCGATCCAGCCGTGAAAGGGGGCCGGCGGGCGGCGCCCGCTCGTAATCGGCATCGAAATGATCCCACCGCGCCCCTGCGAGCAGCTTCCAATCCGGCGACAGCTCGATCATGTCCTGCACATAGAGGCCAACGGTTTCGGCGTGGTAGCTCACCGGATTGGTACGCCTGACCGACGTGAAGTATTCCGGCGGCAGCTCCGGATTGGCATCGGGTGACCCGACGGTCGTCGAAGGATTCGGTACGTCATTCGCGAGCGTCCAGCGATCGGCGTCCTCCCGCGTCAGCTCGACACCGGCGAGCAGACGGTGATCCATGCCGGCGAGGTTCCGCACCGCGGTGAAATCCGTCTGGCCCGTGAGGACGTGCTCGTCACCTCCGCGCGCCTGGCGTTGGCGATTGATCACGGTGTCATCGGCAATGATCTCCGGATTGTCGGAGAGTCGCGGCGCGACGGCGGAAAGGTCGCGCGTGTAATCGGCCTTGCGAACCGCGATGCGAAGCGCGGTATCGAGGTCGAACCGGTGATTCCACGTGGCAGTGCCAATGCCGGTCCGGTTGCGCTCACGGTCCGCATTCGCGAGGCCGTAGAAGCGCTGAACGGGGACGTCGAGCGGCTTGCCCTGGAAATAGGGCACCCCGTAATCGGGAACGTTCTCCTCCTCGAGGTGGTAGTACGCGAGCGTCACGTCATCGTCGGTATCGACGCCGAACCGCAGCGAAGGTGCCACGCCCCATCGATCGGCGTGCACGAAATCGCGGAAGCTCCCCGCATCCGTCTTCATCGCGTTGAGCCGTATCGCAGCGGTATCGCCGATCGCTTGCTGTGCATCCAGCGTGGCACGCTTGTAGTCGTGGCTGCCATAGGTCAGCGCCGTCGTGAACTGATCGATCGGAGCAGGGACCTTGCTCACCTGGTTGATGATGCCGCCGGTCGATCCCCGCCCGAACAGCATCGAGGCCGACCCGCGCAACACGTCGATCTGCTCGAGATTGAACGTCTCGCGGTTGTACTGTGCGATATCGCGAATCCCGTCGAGGTAGAGGTCGCCGACCGCCGAGTATCCCCGCAGCGTGATGTTGTCGCCGATACGGCCGCCTTCCCCGGCGTTGAACGTGAGTCCCGGGACATTGCGCAATGCCTCGCGCAGGCTGTCGGCGTTGCGATCCTGCATCAACTGCCGAGGCACGACCGTCAGCGATTGCGGGATATCGCGCGGTAATTGATCGAGCTTGCCGACGCGCGTCTTGCCCCCTTGGTAGCCGGCCGCGTCGCGCTCGCGGGTGCCTTCCACGTAAACGTCCGGCAGTTTCACGGCTGCAGTCTCGCTCGGTGGCGCATCGGGTGCGGTGACCGTCTGGGCAACGCAGGGGAGGGGGCCGGACAGTGCCAGGGCGACAGCGGCGGCAATCGGCCGTGGCGAGAATCGGGAAGGCATCGCGCGTTGGTCTCCAGAGAATGAGAATAGTTCTCATTATCATATAGACCGTGCGAACGACCTGTCAAGCAAACGCGCACGCTTTCGCGTCGCTGATGCAAGCGTTTCCCAACGCGCACGTTTTCGCGTCACTGTTCAAGCGTTTCGCACCGCGCACGCTTTCGCGTCGCTGATGCAGCCGTTTCGTTTCTCTCGGGATTCGCGCGGGATGCGACGACTCACCACGCACGTTCTCGTGGTGCTGACTGATCCTGGGTTTCTCGGCTCGGGTGCCGATGCGCGTCGGCGCTGCCGACGCGACGGCCGACTACCGTACCGCTACTGGATGGTTCGCGTAGACCTGTTCGATCTACCGCGAAAGCCGAGGCCGCGTCACCGACCCATCTCGACGTGTTCCCACGCCGATTTGCCTTGATGGTGCAGCCGGAAGTAATGATCGCGAAGCGTTGCGAGCTCGTTCGCGACCTGCAAGGGAAATCCCTTGCGGCCGCCGCGGCGGTCCATCATCAGATCATCGAGAAGGCGCTCGCACTTCAGCGGCTCGCTCCAGACCTTGCATAGCCGGTTGGCCAGGCGCGCGTAACGCAGCGCCAGTTGGCGCGGCTGAACCGATTCGGGCAAGTCGGCCAACCAGGCGTTCGCCTCGTCGGAGAGCGGCTCGGCGGGCGCCTGGGTGCGCTTCTCTTCCCAGTTCTCGGGTTTCCGTGCGAGCCGCATAGGCCGCAGGGCCCGTTTCCTCGAGCGCCTTGCGCGCGTCGTTCAATGAAACTTTCTCGAACTCCAGCGAGCCTGGATCGGCGGTACCTGGCATGACGCGCGCTCCTCTCGTCGACAGCCGTTTATTCGTTCGGGACTTCGCAACGGCCGTCCATTGTCGCGGCCGATCGGTGTCGATAAAGTATACCGGCCTCGCCGCTGCGTCGACATGCCTCGCGGACGCCCGGTCATTCCGATCGTACGCGGCATGCCACGCGAGCGACGCCGAAAGACGCAGCGACGGTTGCTTTGCACCGACAAGCGGTGTTGCGATATCGCCACAGCCGAGCCGCTTACGCCGGTGGCTCGACCAGTAAAAAAAGGCCGGGCAATGCCCGGCCTTTTCATGTGAATCGAAAGATCCCGACGTCACGCCGCCTGGATGTTCGATGCCTGCTTGCCCTTCGGGCCCTGCGTGACTTCGAAGCTGACCTTCTGGCCTTCCTTGAGCGTCTTGAAGCCCTGCATGTTGATCGCCGAGAAATGAGCGAACAGATCTTCACCGCCGCCATCGGGGGTAATGAATCCGAAGCCCTTCGCGTCGTTGAACCACTTCACAGTTCCGGTTGCCATTTCTGTAATTCCTTAAGTACGAGATATAAACGGGACGTTGCCCGGCCGATGTTTCGATCTCAAGGAAAGTACGGCGGTCGAACGACTGCGTGGCGGTCGTACAGAGCATGCCTTTACTGCTTGGAACAAAACACGGCGCGACACTATACCGCGATTTTCCCGATAAAGCGATAGGTTTCCGGCCGGCCGCCGACCAACGTGTTGCGCGGAATCCCGCGCCAGACGCGGGATTCGGGAAAGCGCCCGGTCCGGACCTCGACGGCCGTTAGGACGTCAATTCGCGCCGGACCAGCGCGGCGCCGGCCCCCAGCGCGCGCAGCTTGCCCCGCGCGACGTCCCGGGACAGCGGCACCATCCCGCAGTTGGTGCAGGGCAGCAGCCGGTCGGCCGGGACGAACCGCAGCGCCGCGCGGATGACGTCGCGCCACCTCCTCCGGCGTCTCCACTCGCTCGGTGGCGACGTCGATGGCGCCCGACCAGCACGTCCTTGCCCTCGAGAAGCCCGATCAGGTCGATCGGCACGTGGGAATTCGCGCACTCGAGCGACACCTGGTCGATCTTCGAGGCGGCCAGGCGGGGAAACGTCTGCTCGTACTGCCGCCATTCGCCGCCGAGCGTCTTCTTCCACTCGATGTTGGCCTTGATGCCGTAGCCGTAGCAGATGTGCACCGCGGTCGTGCAGGCGAGGCCCGCGGCCGCCCGCTCGAGCGCCGCGACGCCCCAGTCGCGCACCTCGTCGAAGTAGACGTTGAACGCCGGCTCGTCGAACTGGATCACGTCGACGCCGGCGGCCGCGATCGCGCGCGCCTCCTCGTTCAGGATCTCGGCGAACGCCCAGGCGAGCTTCTCGCGGCTGCCGTAATGCGCGTCGTGGAGCGTGTCGACCATCGTCATCGGGCCGGGCAGCGTGTACTTGACGTGGCCGCGACGTCTGCGCGCGCAGGAAGCGCGGCGTCGTCGACGTAGATCGGGTGCCGCCGCGCGACCGGCCCGACGACCACCGGCACCGTCGGCGTCGTAGCGGTTGCGGATCCGGACCGTCCGCTTGTGCTCGAAGTCGACGCCGTCGAGCCCTTCGATGAACGTCGTGACGAAATGGCGGCGCGTCTGCTCGCCGTCGGTAACGATGTCGATGCCCGCCTGCTCCTGGTCGCGCAGCGCGAGCCGCACCGCGTCGCGCTTGCCTTCCGCGAGCGCCTCGCCTTCGAGCTTCCACGCGCGCCCACAGCGCTTCGGGCTCGGCGAGCCACGCCGGGCTTCGGCAGGCTGCCGGCGATCGTCGTTCGCAGCAGCGTGTTCATCGGTGCACTCCCGGCTCGATCGGGCGCATGCCGTCGAATGCGGATTCTATGCGAGGCGTCGCGGCCGCTTCGGTCGCGTGCCGAGCAGGTTGCAGGCCGACGTCGCAGCCGCTTGACGCTCGACCGCGATGCCGCGTACCGTTCGCCGTCGCGTTCGCGGCCGATGCCGCGATCGCGACCCCCTGCCATGCAAATCCTGTTCGCCGACCACGATTATCCCGAACCTCGACCTCGAGCGCGAAATCTTCGCGACCGCCGGCCTCGAGCTCGAAGTCGCGCAATGCAGACCGAGGACGAGGTCGATCGACGCGGCGCGGGGCTGCGCCGGCATCCTGCTGCAATACGCGCCGATCACGGCGAGCGCGTCGTCGCGGCGCTGCCGCGAGCTCGGCATCGTGAGCCGCATCGGCGCCGGCTTCGACACCGTCGACATCGACGCCTGCGAGACGCACGGCGTCTGGGTCGCGAACTCGCCGGACTACGGCGTCGGCGAAGTCGCGACGCACGCGCTGGCGCTGGCGCTCGCGTCGATCCGCAACGTCGTCGCGCTACCACCGCGACATCCGCGACGGCCAGTGGTACTACCTGTCGTCGGGCACGCTGCGGCGGCCGGCCGACCTGACGCTCGGCATCGTCGGCCTCGGGCGCATCGGCAAGCGGATGGCGCACGTCTCGCGCAACGTGTTCAAGCGGGTCGATCGCCTGCGACCCGTACCTGATCGACGGCGACTTTCCCGGCGTACGTCGAGCGCGCGCGCGCGCTCGAGGCGCTCGCCGCGCAGTCCGACGTCGTGTCGCTGCACACGCCGCTCGACGCGACGACGCGCGGCATGATCGGCGGCGGCGTTCTTCGCGCGCGGCGAAGCCGGGCGCTGACGCTCGTGAACACGTCGCGCGGCGCGGTCGTCGACGTGCGCCGATTTGCTCGCCGCGCTCGATGCTGGAATACTCGCGGGGCGCCGCGCTCGACGTGCTGCCGGAGGAGCCGGTGCCGCGCGGACTCGCGGCTGCTCGCGCGATCCGCGTGTCATCCTGACGCCGCACGCGGCGTTCTATTCGGTCGAGTCGGAAAAGGAGTTGCGGCGCAAGGCCGCGCAGAACATCGTCACCTGGCTGCCGCACCGGGCCGGCCGGACTATCCGGTCGTGCACGGGACGCGCAAACCGTGACGACGCGACCGAGCCGGCCCGGGTATCGCGCGATCGAGCATCATGACAAGGGCGTGGAGGAGGCGTCGATGGCCGCGGTGAAGATCACCGCCGTGCACAAGTGGTTCGGCTCGACGCACGTCATCCGCGGCGTCGACATCGCGATCGCCGACGGCGAGTTCTGCGTGCTGGTCGGCCCGTCGGGGTGCGGCAAGTCGACGCTGCTGCGGATGATCGCGGGCCTCGAGGAGATCACCGACGGCGAAATCGCGATCGGCGGCAGGGTCGTGAACCGCGTGCCGCCGAAGGAGCGCGACATCGCGATGGTGTTCCAGAACTACGCGCTCTATCCGCACATGACGGTGCGCGACAACATGTCGTTCGCGCTGAAGCTCGCGAAGCGCCGCAGCGCGGACGATCGAGCAGCGGGTTGCGCGGGCCGCCGACATCCTGGGCCTTGCGCCCTACCTCGACCGCTATCCGCGGCAGCTCTCCGGCGGCCAGCGGCAGCGCGTCGCGATGGGCCGCGCGATCGTGCGCGACCCGCAGGTGTTCCTGTTCGACGAGCCGCTGTCGAACCTCGACGCCAAGCTCCGCGTGCAGATGCGCACCGAGATCAAGGAGCTGCACCAGCGCCTGAAGACGACGTCGATCTACGTCACGCACGACCAGATCGAGGCGATGACGATGGCCGACCGGATCGTCGTGATGCGCGACGGCATCGTCGAGCAGATCGGCGATCCGCTGCAGCTCTACGACACGCCGGTGAACACGTTCGTCGCGGCGTTCATCGGCTCGCCGGCGATGAACATGATCCCGGGCATCGCGCGACGTCAACGGCGCGTCGTCGGGCGTCGAATTCGACGGCGGCGTCGCGGCTGCCGTTGCCCGGAGGGCGCGCGCCGACGGACGGGCAGCCGGTGCTCTACGGCATGCGGCCCGAGCATTGCGCTGTGTCGCAGAACGCGGGGTTGCCGGCCGAAGTCGTCGTCGTCGAGCCGACCGGCGCCGACACGCAGCTCTTTTGCCGCTTCAACGGCCAGGAGCTGACGTCGCTGGTGCGCGATCGCGTGAGCTGCCGCGCCGGCGACCGCATCGGGCTCGTGCCGGATCGTCGCGCGGGCGCATTTGTTCGACGCGGCGAGCGGAGCGCGGCTCGCCGCGTGAGCGATCAGCACGAAGCAAGTCGCGACAACAGCTCGACCGGTTCTCGCATCACACCGAGGAGGAGAGAGTCGTGAGTGAGTTCAAGCGTCGCAAGTTCCTGAAGACATCCGCCGGTCGTGGCCGCAGGCGCCGCCGCCGGACCGCTGATCTGGGTCAAGGACGCCAACGCGCAGGCGTGGAACAACACGCCGGAAAAGGGCGCGAAGCTCCGCGTGCTGCGCTGGAACCGGTTCGTCCAGGGCGACACGACCAGTACATGAAGAACGTCCAGAAATTCCAGGACAAGTACGGGATCGAGGTGCGCGTCGACAGCGAGGGCTGGGAGGACGTGCGGCCGAAGGCGGCCGTCGCCGCGAACACCGGCGCGGGCCCGGACATCATCCTGTCGACGAACGACGACGCGAACCTGTATCCCGAGAAGCTCGTCGACGTCACGCGACGTCTGCAACTACCTGGGCAGCAAGTACGGCGGCTGGTACCCGGTGTGCGACCCGTACCTGCAAGCCGGACGGCAAGAAGTGGATCGGCGTGCCGCTCGGCGTGGCCGGCGTGTGCATGGTCTACCGCGCAGAGCCACGATGAAGGCCGCGGGCTTCGACAGCGTTTCCGAAGGACACCGATGGCTTCCTCAAGCTCTGCCAAGGCGCTGAAGGAGAAGGGCACGCCGCCGGGCTTCGCGCTCGGCAACGCGACCGGCGACGGCAACACCTGGTGCCAGTGGCTCGTCTGGTCGTTCGGCGGCAAGCTCGTCGACGCCAAGAACAAGGTCGTCATCAACAGCCCGGAGACGATCAAGGCGCTCGAATACGCGAAGGAGCTCTACGCGACGTTCGTTCCCGGCACGCTGTCGTGGCTCGATCCGAACAACAACAAGGCGTTCCTCGACGGCCAGATCTCGCTGACCAACAACGGCATCTCGGTCTACTACGCGGCGAAGAACTCGCAGGATCCGAAGGTCAAGGAGATGGCGGCGGACATCTTCCATGCCAACATGCCGGTCGGACCGATCGGCCGGCCGACCGAATTCCAGCTGTTCTTCAACCAGCTGATCTTCAAGTACTCGAAGTATCCGAAGGCGGCCAAGGAGTTCCTGCGCTTCATGATGGAGCCCGAGCAGATGGATCCGTGGGTGCAGTCCGGCGATCGGGTACGTGACGCCGGCGCTGCGCTACTACGAGAAGAATCCCGATCTGGACCGTCGGATCCGAAGCACACGCCGTATCGCGACTCGATGAAGAACATGATGCCGTCGGGCTACGCCGGCAAGATGGGTTACGCGTCGGCCGGTGCGCTGGCCGACTTCATCATCGTGAACATGGTGGCGGAGGCGGCGTCGGGCTCGAAGACGCCGAAGGAAGCGGCGGAGCGGGCGCAGAAGCGGGCGGAGCGCTACTACAAGGTATGACTTCGCGCCAGTCGCCGATTCATCGTCGTTGAAGCGGTTTGCCGGCGCGACGCCATAGCTGCGCGCGTTGAACGCGGCGCGTTGGGGCGCCGGCTGACGCGCGCGGCGCGCCGGCGCCACTTCGCCGCGGCTCTCCGACCTCGCGCGGCTTTGAAACGTCGCGCGAGGTTCTCTGTCCACTCGACAGAAGTCTCCCGTTGGCAGCACTGCTTTCCCGCCTCCAGAACGACCGCAACGCGCTCGGCCTGCTGTTCCTGCTGCCGACCGCGGTCGCTGCTGCTGCTGTTCCTGACGTATCCGCTCGGGCTCGGCACGTGGCTCGGATTCACCGACACCAAGATCGGCCGCGGCGGCCAGTGGATCGGCCTCGAGAATTTCGAGTTCCTGTGGGGCGACGCGGTCACGCGCCTCGCGCTCTTCAACACGCTCTTCTACACGGTCGTCGCGAGCGTCATCAAGTTCGGGCTGGGCCTGTGGCTCGCGCTGCTGCTGAACAAGCACCTGCCGTTCAAGGCGTTCCTGCGCGCGATCGTGCTGCTGCCGTTCATCGTCCCGACGGCGCTGTCCGCGATCGCGTTCTGGTGGATCTACGACTCGCAGTTCTCGATCATCAGCTGGGCGTTGCAGCGGCTGGGGCTGATCCACGGTTACATCGATTTCCTCGGGCGAGCCGTGGAAGGCGCGGTTCTCGACGATCGCCGCCAACATCTGGCGCGGCGTGCCGTTCGTCGCGATCACGCTGCTCGCCGGGCTTGCAGACGATCTCGCCGTCGTACTACGAGGCGGCGAGCCTCGACGGCGCGTCGCCGTGGCAGCAGTTCCGCTACGTGACGCTGCCGCTGCTGACGCCGATCATCGCCGTCGTGATGACGTTCTCGGTGCTGTTCACGTTCACCGATTTCCAGCTGATCTACGTGCTGACGCGCGGCGGTCCGCTCAACTCGACGCACCTGATGGCGACGCTGTCGTTCCAGCGCGCGATTTCCGGCGGCAGCCTGGGCGAGGGCGCGGCGATCGCGACCGCGATGGTGCCGTTCCTGCTGGCGGCGATCCTGTTCAGCTACTTCGGCCTGCAGCGCCGCGCGTGGCAGCAGGGCGGGGCCGACAAATGAGCGCGAGCCGTCCAGCGCGCATGCCGCTCGCGACGCTGCCGCAGCGTCGCCGGCCGCACGGCGCGACGAGTCGCAGGGGATGAACTATCTCGTCTCGCTGCCGCGGCGGATCGTCACCGTCTGGCTGCCGCTCGCCGTGTTCCTGATCGTGCTGCTGTTCCCGTTCTACTGGATGGTCATCACGACGTTCAAGCCGAACGAGGAGCTGCTGTCGCGCGAAGGCAATCCGTTCTGGGTGAAGAACCCGACGCTCGCGCACATCAAGAAGCTGCTGTTCGACACGGCGTATCCCGACTGGCTGTGGAACACGATGCTGGTGTCGGTCGTGGCGACGTTCCTCTCGATCGTCTGCAGCGTGCTCGCCGCCTACGCGATCGAGCGGCTGCGCTTCCGCGGCTCGCGCTACGTCGGCATGAGCATCTTCCTCGCCTACCTCGTGCCGCCGTCGATCCTGTTCATTCCGCTCGCGACGATGGTCTACAAGCTGAAGCTGTTCGACACGCGGCTCGCGCTGATCCTCACCTACCCGACGTTCCTGATCCCGTTCTGCACGTGGCTCCTGATGGGGTACTTCAAGTCGATCCCGATCGAGCTCGAGGAGTGCGCGCTGATCGACGGCGCGATCCGCTGGCAGATCCTCGTGCGGATCATCCTGCCGCTCGCGGTGCCGGGGCTGATCTCGGCCGGCATCTTCGCGTTCACGCTGTCGTGGAACGAGTTCATCTATGCGCTGACGTTCATCTCGTCGTCGGAAGTGAAGACGGTGCCCGTCGGCGTGGTGACCGAGCTCGTCGAAGGCGACGTCTACCACTGGGGATCGCTGATGGCCGGCGCGCTGTTCGGCTCGCTGCCGGTCGCGATCCTGTACTCGTTCTTCGTCGAGTACTACGTGTCGGGGCTGACCGGCGCGGTGAAGGAGTAGCGCGGCTACGGTCGCTTGAAACGGGTCGGCGCCCGGCGGCATTCGGTAGAATGACACCATTCACCGCCCGCCGGAGACCCGCGATGAGCGACATCCAGGACACGATTCGGAGCAGGTCACGCAGAACCGCGTCGTCCTGTACATGAAGGGCACGCCGCAGTTCCCGCAATGCGGCTTTTCGGCGACGGTCGCCGAGATCCTGAAGCGCTGCGGCGTCACGGACTACGCGTCGTTCAACGTGCTGCAGGACGACGTCGCTCCGCCAGGGCATCAAGGAGTACTCGAACTGGCCGACGATCCCGCAGCTCTACGTCAACGGCGAATTCGTCGGCGGCTGCGACATCGTGCGCGAGATGTACCAGTCCGGCGAGCTGCAGCAGCTGCTCGCCAAGCAGCCCGCCTGACTGCAATCTTGAATCCGGGTCCGTCAATCCGGATTTACGTGCGCGCGCGCTGCACGCGCCGCACATCGGTGCACGCGGCGCAGCGCCCGCATCGTGCGCGAGGTGGCGCCGGTCGCGCACCTGCACGCCGAAGAACATCGCGACGACCCGCCGCCGTCGGGCCGCTCCATCGACACGGTGTCGATGTTCGCGTCGGCGTCGCCGATCGCCGTCGCGAGCTCGGCGAGCAGCCCGCGCCGGTCGGCGACGAGCAGCGCACGCCGGCATCGAACACGCCCTGCACGTCGGGCGCCCACTCGACGTCGACGAGCTCGCCGCCGTCGACGCGCTGCTTGCGCAGCGTGACGCAATCGCGCAAGTGCACGATCAGTCCCTGGCCCTTGCGGAACTGGCCGATGATCGCGTCGCCCGGGATCGGGCGGCAGCATTTCGCGTACTGGATCGCCACGCCCTCGACGCCGCGCAGCGTCAGCGCCGCGGGCTTCGCGCCGGTCGCCGTCGCGTGCACGGCGTCTCGTCGGCCTTGCCCGGCAGCGCGCGTCAGCGCCTGCGCGACGACGAACGACAGCCGCTTGCCGAGCCCGATGTCGGCCAGGATCTCGAGCTGGCTCTTCGCGCCGTATTCCTTCTGCAGCGCTTCCCAGCGATCCCACGTGATCGATTCCGGCTCGACCTTGAGCGTCGCGAGCGCCTGGTTCAGCAGCCGCTCGCCGAGCGCCGCCGACTCCTTCTGCTGCAGGCCCTTCAGGTAGTGGCGGATGCGCGAGCGCGCCTTGCCGGTGGCGACGAACGACAGCCACGACGGATTGGGGCGCGCGGTCGGCGACGTCAGGATCTCGACGTGGTCGCCGTTCTTGAGCTCGGTGCGCAGCGGCAGCAGCTCGTAGTTGATCCGCGCCGCGACGCAATGGTGGCCGATGTCGGTGTGCACGCCGTACGCGAAGTCGACGGCGGTCGCGCCGCGCGGCAGCGCCATGATCTTGCCCTTCGGCGTGAACACGTAGATCTCGTCGGGGAAGAGGTCGCCCTTGATGTGCTCGAGGAATTCCTTGCGAGTCGCGCGACTCCGACTGGATCTCGAGCAGGCTCTGCAGCCAGCGATGCGTCTCGCGCTGCGCCTCGGCGAGGTCGAGCTGCGCCGCCCGACTTGTAGAGCCAGTGCGCGGCGACGCCGGCCTCGGCGACGCGGTGCATGTCGTGCGTGCGGATCTGCGCTTCGAGCGGCGTGCCGAACGGCCCGAACAGCGTCGTGTGCAGCGACTGGTAGCCGTTCGCCTTCGGGATCGCGATGTAGTCCTTGAACTTGCCGGGGATCGGCTTGTACAGCTCGTGCAGCACGCCGAGCGCCGCATAGCAGCGTCGACTTGTCGGCGACGAGCACGCGCACGCCGTAGATGTCGAACACCTGCGAGAACGTGTAGCGCTTCTCGCGCATCTTCTTGTAGACCGAGTAGACGGTCTTCTCGCGGCCGGTGACCACCGCGGCGATGCTCGCGCCTTCGCGAAGCCTTCGCGGATCACGTCGAGCAGCCGGTTCATCACCTCGCGGCGATTGCCGCGCGCCGCCTTGATCGCGTGCGCGAGGATCCGGTAGCGCAGCGGATAGAGGTGCTTGAACGACAGGTCCTGCAGCTCGAGGAACAGCGCGTTCAGGCCGAGCCGGTTCGCGATCGGCGCGTAGATGTCGAGCGTCTCGCGCGCGATGCGCTTGCGGTGCGCCGGCGCCATCGCGTCGAGCGTGCGCATGTTGTGCAGCCGGTCGGCGAGCTTGATCAGGATGACGCGAACGTCGCGCGCCATCGCGAGCAGCATCTTGCGGAAGCTCTCGGCCTGCGCGTCCTCGCGCGTCGTCGAACTCGATCTGGTCGAGCTTGGAGAGCGCCGTCGACCATCGTCGGCCACCGGCTTGCCGAACGTCGATCTCGATCTCGGTGCTTGGTGACGGACGGTGTCCTCCATCACGTCGTGGAGGAGCGCGGCGGCGAGCCCCTGCGGCGTCGAGCTGCCATTGCGACAGGATGCTCGCGACCGCGAGCGGATGCGTGATGTACGGCTCGCCGGACTTGCGGAACTGGCCGCGGTGCGCGGACTCGGAGAACTCGAACGCGCGCTCGACGAGCGCGACGTCGGGCGGCGGCAGGTAGTGGCCGAGGTGTCGGGTGAATTCGGCGATCTCCGACATGCCAGGCGCGCCCGGTTGCGACGCGCGTTACAGCGTGACCGTCGGCGCGATCTTGGTGCAGCATTTCGATGCCGACCTTGCCGGCGGCCATTTCGCGCAGCGCGATGACGGTCGGCTTGTCGCGGTCGGGGTCGACCAGCGGCGACGCGCCGGACGTGATCTGGCGCGCGCGGTTGGTCGCGGCGAGCGTCAGCTCGAAGCGGTTGGGAATGCTGGCGAGGACAGTCGTCGATCGTGATGCGGGCCATGGTGACTTTCTTAAGTAGTCGGGGTTGAGAAGCGGCCGCCAGTGCCTTGGCATGCCGCACCTGCTGCCGCGGCGGCCGTCAGGCGCGCGGCGCGCACGATGGCGGACAGGTCGTCGACGGCACGTGCAAAGTCCTGATTCATAATAACATAATCGAACTCCCCGCAGTGGCGCATCTCTTCGCGCGCCGCCGTCGAGCCGCTGCGCGATGATCGTCCGGCGGATCCTGCGCCCGCTTTGTCGAGCCGCTCCTTCAGCGACTGCGAGCGACGGCGGCAGGATGAAGATGTGGCACCGAATCGGGCATCAGCCGCCGCACCTGCGCCGCGCCCTGCCAGTCGATTTCGAGCAGCACGTCCTGGCCCGCGCGCGACCTGCGCCCGCAGCCACGTGGCCGATGTCGCGTACCAGTTGCCATGGACAAACGCGTGCTCGAGGAATTCGCCGCCGTCCTTCAGCGCCAGGAACGTCGGCACGTCGACGAAGTGATAGTGGACGCCCTCCGACTCGCCGGGACGCGGCGGGCGCGTCGTGTACGACACCGACAGCCGGATGCCGGGCTCGCGCTCGAGCAGCGCGTTGACCATGCTGCTCTTGCCGCCGCCCGAGGGCGCCGCGACGACGAACAGGCAGCCCGAGGCGCCGGGGCTCCGGGTGGTGATGCGTCATTGCGCTGCGCTCACGAGTCCCGCCGTACTCATTCGAGGTTCTGCACTTGCTCGCGCATCTGCTCGATCAGCACCTTGAGCTCGAGCGAGACCTGCGACAGCTCGGCGTCGACCGATTTCGAGCCGAGCGTGTTGGCTTCGCGATGCAGCTCCTGCGCGAGGAAGTCGAGCCGCTTGCCGGCGCTGCCGCCCTGCGCGAGCACGCGGCGCACTTCGGCGACGTGCGTGGTCGAGCCGCGCGACTTCCTCGGCGACGTCGATCCTTGCGTCGCGAACAGCGCCAGCTCCTGCTTCAGCCGCTCGTCGTTCGGCTCGAGCCCCGCTTCGCGCAGCCGCGCGCCGAGCTTTTCCATGTACGCGGCGTGCAGCGCGGGAATGCGCGGCGCGACGCGCGCGACCTGCGCCTCGATGTCGGTGCAGCGCGCCTCGAGCACGGCGCGCAGCTTCGCGCCTTCGCGGGCGCGCGCGGCCGTCGAGCTCGGACAGCGCCTGCTGCGACGCAGCGCGTCGACCTGCTCGGCGAGCGCTTCGGGCGAGATCGACGCGTCGACGATCACGCCCGGGCCAGCGCAGGATCTCGGCGACGGTCAGCGGCGGCGTGCCGGGAACGACTGCGCGCAACGCCCGCGGCCGCTGCCGCGAGCTGCTGCGACGCGCTCGCGTGTCGACCGCGATGCCGCCGCGCCGCGCTGACGGTGCGCGCGAGCGCGACGCGGCATTCGACCTTGCCGCGCTTCTGCGCCGCGGCGAGCCGCTCGCGCAGCGCCGGCTCGAGCGCGCGCAGCTCGTCGGGCAGCTTGACCGTGACGTCGAGATAGCGGTGATTGACCGAGCGCAGCTCGACAGCAAGCGAGATGCCCGGCAGCTCCGCGGCGGCGGCCGCGAAGCCGGTCATGCTGAGGATCATCGGGCAACGGAATGCTGCAGACGCCGGTATCGCAGACGATTCCGGCTTTACTTTGCGGACGGGCATCGGGAGAATGTATGCGTTCTACGCCTTCGGCGCAAGGCAGAGCGCGCTTCGTTGGCACGCGAATTGCGAGTCGACTCTGATCCGCACGCGCCCGCCGCCTCAACTGATTCCTCGATGGCCGTCACCAACCAAGCGCTTCCCGGCGGCTACCAGCTGCTGAACTACCGGATCGACCGGCAGATCAGCCGCGGCGGCTTTTCGATCGTCTACCGCGCGTTCGACGAGACCGGCAGCGCCGGTCGCGATCAAGGAATACCTGCCGTCGTCGCTCGTGCTGCGCACCGAGGGCGACATCGTGCGCGCGAGCTCGGCCGAGAACCTCACGTCGTTCCGCTACGGGATGAAGTGCTTCTTCGAGGAAGGCCGCGCGCTCGCGAAGATCAACCATCCGAACGTCGTGCGCGTGCTGAATTTCTTCCGCGCGAACGAAACGGTGTACATGGTGATGCGCTACGAGCGCGGGCGCACGCTGCAGCAGCAGATCCAGATGCGGCAGGACCAGATGTCGGAGCGCTTCGTCCGCCACGTGTTCATGCACCTGCTGAACGGGCTGCGCGAAGTGCACACGCACAAGCTCCTGCATCTCGACATCAAGCCGGCGAACATCTACCTGCGCACCGACGGCAGCCCGGTGCTGCTCGACTTCGGCGCGGCGCGGCAGACGCTGACCACGCAACCGGCCGAAGCTCGCGCCGATGTACACGCCCGGCTTCGCCGCGCCCGAGCAATACCGCGACCACGACCGGCTCGGGCCCGTGGACCGACGTCTACGGCACGGGCGCGTCGATGTTCGCGTGCCTCGCCGCGTTCGCGCCGCAGGCGGCCGACGCGCGGCTGTCCGGAGGATCACCTCGTCTCGGCGAAGAAGATCTGGTCCGGCCAGTACTCGGACAACCTGCTCGAGGTGATCGACTGGTGCCTGCGGCTCGATCCGCTCGAGCGCCCGCAAAGCGTGTTCGCGCTGCAGAGGGCGATCCGCGACATCGCGCCGAACAAGCGCAAGCTCACGTTCCTCGGCAACCTGAAGCGCCTGCTGTTCTCGGAGATCGGCGCCTAAGCCCGTCTGCACGTCATGCGCTTCACGATCTTCCAGGAGTCGCGCAAGGGCGCGCGCGAGGTCAACCAGGACCGCATCGCCTACACGTACAGCCGCGACACGCTGCTGCTCGTCGTCGCCGACGGCATGGGCGGGCACGTCGGGCGGCGAGATCGCCGCGCAGATCGCCGTGCGCCTGTTCATCGAGCGCTTCCAGCAGGAGGCGAAGCCGATCCTGCGCAATCCGCTCAAGTTCCTGCAGGACACGATGCTGCGCGCGCACGCGGCGCTCGGCTCGTACGCGAACCAGTTCTCGATGCTCGAGACGCCGCGCACGACCTGCGTCGCCGTCGTCGTGCAGGGCGGCCACGCGTACTGGGCGCACGTCGGCGACTCGCGGCTTCTACCTGCTCCGGCAGGGCGGGCTGATCGGCGCGACGAAGGACCATTCGAAGGTGCAGTACCTCGTCGACCAGGGCATCATCGGCGCCGCAGGACGTCGGCGACGCATCCGGACCGCAACAAGATCTTCAGCTGCCTGGGCGGCGCTCGCCGATCCGGTGATCGACCTGTCGAAGCGCACGCCGCTTCGCAACGGCGACATCCTGATCCTGTGCACCGACGGCCTGTGGAGCGTGTATCCGGTCAGCGCGAGATGTCGACGATGCTGACGTCGACGCCGATCCTGACGACGGCGCCGCAGATCATGCGCGAGGCGGAGAAGCGCGGCGGGCGCCGAAGGCGACAACCTGTCGGCGATCATCGTGCGCTGGGGTCCGGAGACGCTCGCCGACCAGCCGTCGACGACTCACCGAAACGCTCGGGCTCGGCGAGTTCGAGACGCAGATCGACCGCACGCTCACGCTGACCGACCGCGCGGGCGTCGCAGCGCGATCTGACCGACGACGAGATCGAGCGCGCGATCGCCGAAATCCAGTCGACGATCCAGAAGTACCGGAAGTAGGAACGTGGATGCCGAAGCGCGTATCGCGATGCGCCAGCTCTCCTCGACACCGAAACCACCGGGCTCGACCCGAAGCAGGGCCACCGGATCATCGAGATCGCCGCGCGTCGAGCTCGTCAACCGCCGGCTGACCGGCCGCGCATCTGCACTTCCGGCTCGATCCCGAGCGCGACATCGACTTCGCGCGCGACCGAAGTGCACGGCCTGACGCTGCGACGACCTGCGCGGGCAAGCCGCGCTTTCGCCGACATCGCGGCCGAGTTCGTCGACTTCGCGCGCGGCGCCGAATGGATCATTCACAACGCGCCGTTCGACGTCGCGTTCTTCGACGTCGAGTTCGACTCGTGCGGGCTTCCCGCGATCGACGACGATTTACGGCAGGCTGGTCGACACGCTGGCGCTCGCGCGCGAGACGTTTCCCGGCAAGCGCAACAACCTCGACGCGCTGTGCGAGCGCTTCGGCGTGTCGAACGCGCAGCGGACGCTGCACGGCGCGCTGCTCGACGCGCAGTTGCTCGCCGAGGTGTACCTGGCGATGACGCGCGGGCAGGAAACGCTGATCATCGACATGCAGATGCCGGTCGTGCCGCAGGCCGGCCCGCATTCGGCGCGCGGACAGCGGCGCCGACGGCATGCCGCGCTACGTATCCGCTGCATCATGCCGGACCCGCCGAGCTCGAGGCGCATCGCAACTATCTCGAGGCGCTCGCGCGCGAATCGAAAGCCGGCTGCCTGTGGCTCGCGCTCGAGCAGGAGCTCCAAACGAAGCAGGCCGCCACGCTCGACGCTGCGGTGGAGGCGGCCGTGCTCGAGGCGTCAATGGAGACGGCCGCGCTCGCCTGACGATGGAGCTGATTCTGTGGCGTCACTGCGACGCCGAAGCGGGCGCTCCGGACGAGTTGCGTCGACTCACACCCCGCGGCCGCAAGGACGCGGCGCGGATGGCACGATGGCTCGCTCCCAGGCTGCCCGCCGATTGCCGGATCCTCGTGTCGCCTGCCGTTCGCGCTCAGCAGACGGCGCAGGCGCTGAACCGGCCATTCGAGACCCTGCCCGAACTCGCGTCGGGCGGCTCCGCGGCGCAACTGCTGGAGGTCGCCCACTGGCCCGACGCAGACACGACGACGTTGATCGTCGGCCACGAACCGACGCTCGGCCACGTCGTCGTCCTGCCTGCTATCCGGTGAAGGAACCGATCGTGCGCTCGGGAAGGGCGCCGTCGTGTGGCTCGCGCATCGTCCGCACGGCGAAAAGGCCACCGCCGTGCTGAAGGTTGCGACAAAGCCGGATCTGGTCCCGCGATAAACGGATCGTTCCGGCGCGCTGGCGGCCGTTCGAAGCGCGCTGTCCGCGGTTCGAGGCGCGCTGTCATCAGCGTGTAGCGTAAGGCGCCGATCATCGATTCCGTCTTTCAGCGGAGTCCGACATGGGTGCCAATGCGTTGCACAAGGACCGGCCGGTCGTGATCGTCGTCGGCTGCGATGACGTCGGCTCCGCTATCGCCTGCACGCTCCACGGCGCGGGTGCTGCGGTGGTATTGGTCGACGACGCGGATCCGCCATGGGCTCGGCGCGGCGAGTCCTATGCCGACGCGTGGTATGTCGGGGGCGCGACGCTCGAAGGCGTCGATGCCTGCTTCTGCGGCTCGGTGAAAAGCATTTCGGCCGTCCTCGCACGCGGCGACATGATCGCGGCGACGACGTGGTCGTGCCAGGGCGTTGCAGCCGCACTGAAGCCCGTCGCGTTGATCGAGACGCGGCCCGGCTGTGGCGTGGCCGTGGCGCGATGCCGCCCGGGGCTCCTCGAGGGCCTGATGACCGATCGGCGTTCGCACGACGCAAGTCGCCGGATGGCCCGCCGACGTCGTCATCGCGGGCGACCTGCACGCTGATTTCAGCCCGCCGGCGATGAGCGCGCCGGGACGGTCGGCGGCCGGCGTCCACCGCTGATGAAAGCGCTTGCGCATCGAGGCGCCGCATCGCGGGCGCTTCCGGACCCGCCACGAGATCGCGGAACGCGTCGAAATGGGCGACGTTCTGGGCGAGCTCGGCGAACTTCGCCGTCATCGCGCCCGGCATCGGGCGTCCTGACGGCCCTGTCCGCTCCACCGTGCCGGGCGACCAGGCGGCAGTGGCCGCATGAGTTCGATGATTTTTCGATCTTCTCCTACAGCGATTGGAGCATTGCTCCGGCATCCCGGTCCAGTGGCACTGCGCACAATAGCGCCATGAAGTCGGTCGACCTCCCTCTTCCGCTGATCGGCGCGGTGGCTGCCACGCGCGGCATGCTGGGCATGGGTGCGGGCTTGCTGCTTGCGCCTTCGTTGCCTGAGGTGCGGCGCAAGACCGTGGGCTGGACGCTCCTCGCCATTGGTGTGGTCAGCACGATCCCGCTCGTCGTCACCGTGCTGTCGCGTCCGCGCGGTTCGTAAGCATCGGAGCCGCTGGTTTCGACGTCGAAGCGCAGCACCCCGTCGCGAGTTGCCGTGGCGCGACAAGCGCCCGGTGAAATCCTGATACGCTCGACGGCTTTCGAAGCGCGGCCTCGCGCCGTTTCGCATGCCCGTCGATTACCTGCAGAAGATCCTGACCGCGAAGGTGTACGACGTCGCGGTCGAAACCCCGCTCGAGCTCGCGGCAGACGCTGTCGCAGCGCCTCGGCAATCGCGTGTTGCTGAAGCGCGAGGATCAGCAGTCGGTGTTTTCGTTCAAGCTGCGCGGCGCCTACAACAAGATGGCGCACATGAGCGCGGCCGAGCGCGCGCGGGGCGTCATCGCGGCGTCGGCCGGCAATCATGCGCAGGGCGTGGCGCTCGCCGCGCAGCGGCTCGGCTGCGCCGCGACGATCGTGATGCCGGTCACGACGCCGCAGATCAAGATCGCGGCAGTCGAGGCACGCGGGGCGACCGTCGTGCTGCACGGCGATTCGTACTCGGACGCGTACGCGAAGGCGCAGGAGCTGCAGAAGGAAACGCGCGCGACGTTCGTGCATCCGTACGACGATCCGGACGTCATTGCGGGCCAGGGCACGATCGGCATGGAAATCCTGCGCCAGTGCCAGGGACCGCTCGATGCGATTTTCGTCGCGATCGGCGGCGGCGGGCTGATCAGCGGGGTCGCGGCGTACGTGAAACGCGTGCGTCCCGAGGTGCGGATCATCGGCGTGCAGCCGGAAGACTCCGATGCAATGGCGCGCTCGATCGCGGCGGGGCGGCGGGTCACGCTGCCGCACGTCGGACTCTTCGCCGACGGCGTGGCCGTGAAGCAGGTCGGCAAGGAAACGTTTCGCCTTGCGCGGAAGTACGTCGACGACATCGTCATCGTCGACACGGACGCGATCTGCGCGGCGCTGAAGGACGTGTTCGAGGACACGCGCTCGATCCTCGAGCCCGCCGGCGCGCTTGCGATTGCCGGCGTCAAGGCCTGGGTCGAGCGAACGCGGGTCAGGGATCGCGACGTTCGCGGCGATCGCCTGCGGCGCGAACATGAACTTCGACCGGCTGCGCTTCGTCGCCGAGCGAGCCGAACTGGGCGAGCAGCGCGAAGCGATCCTCGCCGTGACGATTCCCGAGCGCCCGGGCAGCTTCCGCGAATTCTGCGAGCTGCTCGGCAAGCGCTCGGTGACCGAATTCAACTATCGCTACGCGGACCCGAAGGTGGCGCACCTCTTCGTCGGCATCGAAGTCGCCAATCGGCGCGAGACCGAGCAGTTGCTGGCCGCGCTCAAGCGCAGCCGCATCGACGCGTACGACCTGTCCGACAACGAGATGGCGAAGCTCCACGTCCGCCACCTGGTCGGCGGGCACGCGCCGGCCGCCGAGCACGAAATCCTCTATCGGTTCGAATTTCCGGAGCGGCCGGGCGCGCTGATGCGCTTCCTCGACAGCATGAGCGCCGGATGGAACATCAGCCTGTTCCACTACCGCAACCACGGCGCCGACTATGGCCGCGTGCTGGTCGGCATGCAGGTTCCGCCGCGGGACAGCGCGCAGTTCCGTCGTTTCCTCGACCGCCTCGGCTACGACTACGTCGACGAATCGGCCAATCCGGCATACCGGATGTTTCTCGGGCGGCTGAACCCGGCATTTGCCGCTCGCCGCCTCGCCTGACACGCACCCGCGTCGAGTTGCGGAAACGGCGTTGCACGGCACGTCGTGCCGCTCGACGGCAGCCGGGCAGTCCCCGAAAATTGCTCGGATGTTGCGTTTTCGTCCGTTTTCGCCGCGCATGCCGATTCCGGCAAGCTTTATGCTCTAGGCAAGCCGCCTGGGCCGTGGCAGACTCGGCTCGGGTCCGGTGGGCGGCGCGAGCATGCCGCGCAGCGTGGGACCGTAATATGGGGCGCCGATGGTCAACGACGTTCCGAGCCGCAGTCCGCTGCAGGGCATCAAGGTCATGGTGATCGACGACTCGAACACCATTCGCCGCAGCGCGGAAATCTTCCTGTTGCAGGCCGGATGCACGGTGATCCTGGCCGAGGACGGCTTCGACGCGCTCGCCAAGATCGCCGACCACCAGCCGGACCTCGTGTTCGTCGACATCATGATGCCGCGGCTCGACGGGTACCAGACCTGCGCCCTGATCAAGAAAAACAGCCGTTTCCACGCGATGCCGGTCGTGATGCTGTCGTCGAAGGACGGTCTCTTCGACCGGGCGCGCGGGCCGGATGGTGGGCTCGGACCAGTACCTGACGAAGCCGTTCACGAAGGAAAGCCTGCTGAAGGCCGTCGCCGCGCACGTCAAGGCGAAGGTGACGGCGTGAGGCGACGAGGGGCCCCGGCGTTCGGAGCAAACGCGAATCGTCGCGAGCGCCATAAGCACCAGATTCATGACAAGGAAAGCAGGGAGCCGCGGGCATGACCACCCCGATGACCGCGCGTGCGATCGTTGCGGAGGCCCGCGCGACGCCGAACGCAAGGGAGCCACCATGGGCAGCATCCGGAAGATCCTGATCGTCGACGATTCCGCCACCGAACGGCACATGCTGAACGATCTGCTGACGAAGGCCGGCTACGACGTCGTCTGCGAGCGACAACGGCGAGGACGCGATCGTCAAGGCGCGGCAGGTAAAGCCCGACCTGATCCTCATGGACGTCGTCATGCCCGGTTTGAACGGCTTCCAGGCAACGCGGGCGATCAGCCGCGATCCGCGAGACGAAATCGATCCCCGTGATCATGTGCACGTCGAAAAGCCAGGAAACCGACAAGATCTGGGGGCTGCGGCAGGGCGCGCGCGATTACGTCGTCAAGCCGGTCGACCGCGACGAGCTGCTCGCCAAGATCTCGTCGCTCGGCTGAACCGGGCGTCGCCGACGACAACAACGAATGACGCGCGCCGCCCGACTCGACCTCCGGTCGTTCCAGCAGGAGCTTGCCACCCGGCTCGCCGCCAAGACGGCCGCGCAGGTGGAATCGTCGCGGCTGGGCCTTCAATGCGGCGACGAGCGCTGGCTGATCCGGCTCGTCCGATGCGGGCGAGGTGATCGCCGTTCCGCCGATCGTGCCGGTGCCGCTCACGCACCGCTGGTTCCTCGGGCTCGCGAACATCCGCGGCAACCTGTTCAGCGTCATCGATTTCCCGGCGTTCCTCGGGCGCGCCCGGTCGTGCTCGGCGAGCCTCGCACGTCTGATCCTGCTCCATGCCGCGAAGCGGCGAACAGAACGCCGGCATCGTCGTGCAGCGCGTGCTCGGCTTGCGCAACCTGGCGCAGCTGCGGCCCGCGCACGAGCGGTCACGCGCAGCGCTCCGGCGTGGCACGTGCAGCGCTGGCTGGATGCCGACGGACGGTATCTGGCAGGAAATCGATCTCGGCAAGCTGGCGCGCGATCCCGCGTTTCTGCAGGTTGGCGCATAAGCGCCGGTCCGGCCGCGGCGTCGATGAATTCGGGAGGCTCCATGGCACTTGAAAATGACCAAGCTCTTCGGCGGCGAGCCGCGGTGCAGCGGAGAACACGGACTTCGACGCGCCGACGACGCAGGTGCGAATGGGCATCACGTCGCCGGAGGGCTACGACCCGTTGACGACGATGTCGGTGATGGAGCAGCTGCGCACGGCGAGCAACACGGCGTCGGCGCCGTCGAAGCTCGCTGTCATCGGCAACCTGCCCGACGGTCAAGCAGTTCCAGATCCTCGGCGTGCTGACGGTCGCGTTCCTCGCACTCGCCGCGTTCATGGTGTACCTCGACAACCGCGCGACGACGCAGCAATCGATGCAGTCGTCGATCGCGACGGAAATGCAGATGCTGTCGCAGCGTCTTGCGCGCGGCTCGGCGCTGGCGGCACAGGGTCAGGCGAGCGCATTCGCAGCGGTGCGCGACAGCCGCGAGCGGTTCAAGGGCGATCTCGATGCGCTCGTCACGCGGCGGGCTGTTCAAGGGGACGACGCTCGATCCGACGCAGGATCCGGCAGCGCTGGAAACGCTCGGCGGCCGTCAAGGGCCGGTGGGAACGAATCGACGCCGCGGCGAAGCGCCTCGCCGATAACGAAAAGAGCCTGACGTCGCTCGCGCGCGGTCTCGACGCGATCAACCAGGGCAACAGCGGGCTGCTGGAGCTCGCCCAGCAGGCGGCGCAGCAGATCGGCCAAGGCGGCGGCAGCCTGCGCGAAGTCGATTACGCGAACCAGCTCGCCGTGCTGTCGCAACGAATCGCGAAGAACGCGAACACGCTCGCGGCGGCCGACGAAATCGATCCGGAAGTCGCGTTCCTGCTCGGCAAGGACGAGACGGCATTTCGCGACGTCATGAACGGCCTCGCCAAGGGCAGCGACGCGCTGCGGCTTGCGCCGGTACGCTCCGAAGACGCGCGCGCGACGCTCGCCGAGCTCGGCAAGCGCTTCACCGCCTACCAGGCGGGCATCGCCGTCGATCCTGTCGAACATGGCCAACCTCGTCGTCGCGAAGCAGGCTGCGCGCAGCGTGAACAACGAAGCCGAGCCGCTGCTGACCGACACGACGAAGCTCGCGGACCAATACACGAGCGGCAAGCGGTCGCGTCAGTACACGCTCGGCCTCGCGATCGCGTTCGCGCTGCTGGCGCTCGCCTGCCTCGCGATGGTCGCGAAGGTATTCCTGGACGACGCGCGATTGCGGGCGCAGGACAGCGAGCACGAGAACAAGCGCAACCAGGAAGCGATCCTGCGGCTCCTGAACGAAATGGGCAATCTCGCCGACGGCGACCTCACCGTGCAGGCGTCGGTGACCGAGGACGTCACGGGCGCGATCGCGGATTCGATCAACTTCACGATCGAGGAATTGCGCACGCTGGTGCGCGGCATCAACTCGGCGACCGACCAGGTGACGAAGGCGACGCAGGAAACGCAGGCGATCTCGAATCGGCTGTTCGAAGCGTCGCAACGGCAGAACCGCGAGATCCAGCAGGCCTCGGCGTCGGTGCTGACGATGGCGGAATCGATCAACGAGGTCGCGCACAACGCGGCGCAATCGGCGAAGGTGGCGCGAAGCACAGCTCGCCGCCGCGGAAAAAGGCGGCAGCGCGGTGCAGGACCAGATCTCCGGGATGAACGACATCCGCTCGCAGATCCAGGAAACGTCGAAGCGGATCAAGCGGCTCGGCGAGTCGTCGCTCGAGATCGGCGAAATCGTCGAGCTGATTTCCGACATTACCGAGCAGACCAACGTGCTCGCGCTGAATGCCGCGATCCAGGCGGCGTCGGCCGGCGAAGCGGGGCGCGGCTTCACGCGTCGTCGCCGAGGAAGTGCAGCGACTCGCGGAGCGCTCGGGCGAGGCGACCAAGCAGATCGAGGCGATCGTCAAGACGATTCAGGCGGACACGCAGGACGCGGTGGCGGCAATGGAAAAGTCGACGGTCGGCGTCGTCGAGGGCGCGAAGCTTTCGGACGCCGCCGGGCAGGCGCTCGCGGAAATCCAGCGCGTGTCGCGCGAGCTCGCCGACCTGATCGGAGGGATTTCCGCGCAGACGCAGCGCCAGTCGGCGTCGGTCACCGACGTGACGCGCGGCATGCAGGGCATCCTGCGCATCTCCGAGGAAACGACCGAAGGCACGAAGCAGACGAACGTGTCGATCGGCCAGTTGACGAAGCTCGCCGCCGAACTGCGCAGCTCGGTCGCGGGCTTCAAGGTGTGATCGTTGCAAAGTGTCGCGTCGAGGATGCCTTCCGTGTTGAGTGAAACCGCCACCGAATTCGACCTCGGTCCGCTGTCGTGGGTGCAGGGCGAGATCGACGAGGCGCTGACGCGCGGCACCGACGCGCTCGCGATCTTTCGCGGCAACTCGGGCGATACGGCGTCGCTCAAGCATGCGCGCGCCCATATCCACCAGGCCGCGGGCGCCATCCAGATGGTTGGCCTCGACGCCGTCGTCGCGTTCACCGACGAAATCGAGCGGCAACTGACGCGCCTCGAGGAGATGCCCGCCGAGGACGTGCCGGGTGTCGTCGGATCTCGTCGATCATGCGGTGAGCCGCCTGCGCGTGTTCCTGGACGAAATCGCCAACGGCGCACCGCCGGTGCCGCTCGACGCTTTTCACCGAATACGAGTCGATGCGGAAGGCGCGCGGGCGTGGATGCGACCGCGCCGACCGACCTGTTCTATCCCGATCTCAACGTACGCGCGCCGCGCTCGCCGCACGTGCGAGATCATGCCGGCCGCACGGCTCGCATCGCATCTGCTGAAGGAGCGCCGGCAGTATCAGCGGGGCTTGCTCGAATGGCTGCGGGGCGCGAACAGCGGCGCCGCGACGATGCGCGAGGCGATCGCGGCGATCGAGGACGTGACGACGCAGCCGAACCTGCGTGCGTTCTGGTGGACCGCCGGCGCGCTGCTCGAGGCGCTGGAGCAGGGCACGCTCGAACGCAGCTTCGGGGCGAAGCAGCTGGTCGCGCGCATCGACATGCAGATTCGCCGGGTGACCGAGGGCAGCGCGAAGGTCGCCGATCGCTTGCGCCGCGAAGTGCTTTATTACGTCGCGACCGCCGCGCCGTCGTCTCCGCAGGTCGACGCCGTGCAACGCGCCTATCAGCTCGCGGCGCTGATCCCCACGGCCGAAGCACTCGATGCGGACGTCGTGCGGCTGCAGCCGATCCTGCGCGACGCCCGCGACCAGCTCGCGGGCGCGAAGGATGCGTGGCTCAAGGCGGCATCGGGGCGCACCGACAATCTGCCGAAGCTCGCGCAGCTGCTCGCCTCGGCGAATGCCAAGGCGGCCGAAATCAGGCATCCGGCGCTGTCGCAGCTGACCGCAGCGCTCGTCGAGCGGCTTTCCGACATGCCTGCCGAAGGCGTCTCGGAGCCGCTCGCGATGGAGTTCGCGACCGCGCTGCTGCTCGCGGAAAGCGCCTTCGAAAACTTCAACAATCTGTCGCCGGAATTCGCGAGCCAGGTCGATGCGATGCTGAAGCGTCTCGACGCCGCGCGCGCCGGCCATTCGGCGGCCACGGCGACGCCGGTGCTCGACGAGATGTCGCGCCGTGCGCAGGAGCGCGTGCTGCTGTCGCAGGTGATGCGCGAAGTGCGGGTGAACCTGCGCCACATGGAGCAGGTGCTCGACGCATTCTTCCGCGATCACACGCGGCGTTTCGAGCTCGCCGCGCTGGCAAAGGACAGCCAGCAGATTCGCGGCGCGTTGCGCATCCTCGAGCTCGACGCCGCCGATCGGCTGCTCGACTTGTGCCAGACGCAGATCGAAAGCTACGCCAATCCCGATACCCAGGTCGACGAAGAGGGCCTCGAACTGCTCGCCGAGTCGCTGTCCGGACTCGGCTTCTACATCGACGCGGTCCTGCATCAGCGTCCGGATCGCGAACGGATCATCGCGCCCCTGATCGCGAAGCGGCTCGGCGAAGCCGCCGCAGCCGGTCGTCGCGCAACCGCAATCCGTCGAAGACTCGGTGGAAGAACTGCGCGCCGCGTTGCCGCGACTGATGGCGGACGTCCGCAACGCGCCCGCCGATGCGACGGCACGCGGTGAGCTGCGCGGAAAACTCGCGAGCCTCCGCGATGATGCCGACCTGATCGGCGACGGCGACCTCGTCGCGCAAGCCAACGCGGCGCTGAAGGAAATCGACGGCGGCGGCGAAGGCGCGGCACTCGCGGCGAGCGTGGATCTGATCGTGGAGGCAGGTGCGGCTCCGGCGCCTGCGATCTCCGAGGAAACGCAGCGTCTGCTCGCAACCGATGCGAGCGGCCTCGACGCCGAATTGCTCGACATCTACCTGACGGAAGCCGACGAGGTTCTCGATACCGTCGACGAACATCGCCGCATGCTCGAGCACAATCCCGGCGATCGCGAAGCGCTCGTCACCGTGCGCCGCCAGTTCCATACGCTCAAGGGCAGCGGCCGGATGGTCGGCTTGACCGAACTGGGCGAGCTCGCCTTCTGCGTCGAGCGAATCCAGAACCGGCTGCTCGAGGAAGACCGGCGCGTGACGCCGACTGTCATCGCATTGATCGGCGTCGCGCAGACGAGCTTCCGCCACTGGGTGAAGGAATTGCGCGATACCGGCCGGATCGCCACCGATCCGTCGGCGCTTCAGGCCGCGTTGCGCGCGGTCGAAGTTGAACTGCCCGGCGGGGCAGCCGCAGCGATGCCGCTGCCGCCACTGACGCACACGGCGCCGGCCCCGAAGCAAGCGACACGCCGATCGGGCCGGTCATTGCGCCGCAGCGTCCGCCGGCAGCCGTCGACGCCGATGAAGGATTCGCGCCATTCGCCGCGGACGAGGAAGCGCCGATCGAATACCCGGCGCCGTACGCCAATGGACCCGCCGATCCGATGTCCGAGGCAGCGGCCGACGGATCGCGGGTTCCCGACCTCGAGCTCGTCGACTTTCCGGAGCTCGGCGCGCCGCTGTCCGATGACGCGGCGCCTCGCGTGACCGTCGTCGAGGAGTCGGTCGACGAGACGATCGACGTCGGGCTGCCCGCGGATCTGCGCGATGCGGCGAAACCGGTGTTGCGGGTCGTCGCCGACAACACTGCCGCTCACGCCGGCGCCAACGAAGGCCGGATGCGGATGCTGCATACGCTGCACACGCCGGAGTTGACGCTGCTGACCGATGCGCCGCGCGCACCCGAAGCCGTCCTGCCGTCCGAACCGGAAGAGATCACCGTGGGTTCGGTCACGTTGTCGTCGTCGTTGTGGCGAATCCTTTGCGACGAGGCGGACCAGAACGTCGCCGTGCTGCAGCACGAAGTCTCGGTGCTTCAGTTCGACCCCGACCACATGCCGGTCGTGTCGATGGTGCGTGCGAGCCATACGCTGTGCGGCATCCACCGCACCGGCGGCATCGCGCTGATCGCGACGACGGCACGCGTGCTCGAGCAGGCGCTGCTCGCGCTCGAGGAACGCGGCACGCCATTCCCGAGCACCGCGCAGCCGGTGCTGGCGCGCGCGACCGCCGGACTCGCCCATTTCGTAACCCGCGTCAAGCGCCGTGAGGGCTTCACCGCCAGCGACGAGCGCGAGGCCGCCGAGATCACCGCCGAACTGGAGGAGATGCGCAAGGAAGCGCTCGCCGACGTGCAGCCAGCAGAGCCGCTGATTCCCGCGGAGTCCGAAGCGGACGTCCCGCTGCCCGAAGGGCCGGCCGAAGCCTTCGCGCAGGTTGAAGAATCGGGCGACGGCCCGGACGGCGCGCGTGCAGCGCCGGTGATCGATGAAGCGCGCGAGCCTGCACGGGATGAAGCGGCCGCCCCTTTCAGCGATGAATTGCTCGACGCGAACGAAACGGCCGCGGCCTCGATCGATGAAGAGCCGCAGCCTGCAGCCGGCGAGAACGGCGCGCGCCGTTGATCGATGAAGTGCACGGGCTTGCAGCGGACGAAACGACAACGCCGGTTACGCGACGAGGCGCCCGAGCGGGTGTCGGTCGAACCTGCGGCGCCGTTCGTCGATTTTCCGCCGATTGCCGATCACCTCGACGCGGCGCCCGAGGCGCGCAGCATCGCGCCCGCCATCGACATCAAGGCGAACGAAACGCCGATGCTCGAGCAGGCGTGGCTCGAGCCACCTGCCGCGCCATCCGCGGCGGCGCCCGCGCGGACGGTCGTCACCGATGAATCGCTGCTCGAGGTGGCTGACGACCTCGACGAGACGATCCTCTCGATCTTCGTCGAGGAGGCGAACGAACTCTTTCCACAGGCCGGCGAGGAAGTGCGCGCATGGCGCCGCACGCCCGACGATACCGCGAGTGCTGCGCAACTTCGCCGAACGCTGCATACGCTGAAAGGCAGCGCGCGGATGGCCGGCGCCATGCGGCTCGGAGAGCTCGCGCACCGAATGGAGTCACGCCTGTCGATCGGCGATGTGCCGGTGGCGCCCAGCCTCGACCTCTTCGAGGCGCTCGACACGGATCTCGATCGGATCGGCTTCGTGCTCGATGCGCTTCGCGAAGGCCGGGCCAACGTCGCATTGCCGTGGCTTGCGCCACCAGCGTCCGGGTCCCTGGACTCGTCACGGCCGGCAGCGATCCTGCACGGCGTGGCCGCAACGAGCGCTGCGGCGGGTGCGAAACCCGCGCAACCGTCGCCATTGCGTGCGGCATCCGATGCGGCCGTGTCGCTTCCGGCGGCGGGACCGCACGGTCGCGAGCCATTCGAGGTCGAGGCGTCGAAAGCGATGCTCCGCGTACGCGCGGATATCGTCGATCAACTGGTCAACGAGGCCGGCGAAGTCGCCATCGCCCGTGCGCGCGTCGAAGGCGAATTGCGTGCGCTGAAGGCGAACCTGCTCGAGCTTACGGGCAGCGTCATCCGGTTGCGCAGCCAGGTGCGCGAGATCGAATTGCAAGCCGAAACGCAGATCCAGTCGCGGATGTCGGCGGTGAATCCGTCCCAGGAGGACTTCGATCCGCTGGAGCTCGACCGCTATACGCGCTTCCAGGAGTTGACGCGCTCTTTTGCCGAGGGGGTCAACGACGTCTCGACGGTGCAGCAGGCGCTGCTCAAGAACCTGGACGACGCGAATGCCGCGCTGCTCGCGCAGGCACGGCTCTCGCGCGATGTCCAGCAACGGCTGTTCGCGATCCGCACGGTTCCGTTCGCGAGCCTGTCCGAGCGGCTCTACCGCATCCTGCGCAAGACCGCGCGTGAGCTCGACAAGCGCGTCAATCTGGAGATTCACGGCGCGCAGACGGAGCTCGACCGTTCGGTACTCGAGAAACTCGTCGGTCCGCTCGAGCATCTGCTGCGCAACGCGCTCGATCACGGAATCGAGACGCGCGCGGCGCGTCTCGCCGCCGGGAAGTCGGAAACCGGCGAAATCGAGTTGACGGTGCGCCAGGTCGGCAACGAAATCGCGATCGAGCTCTCCGACGACGGCGGCGGCATCGAGTTCGAGCGCGTCCGCGAACGCGCGGTGGCTTGCGGCCTCATTGCGCCGGACAGCGAGCCGACGATCCACCAATTGGTCGAGTGCCTGTTCCTTCCGGGATTTTCGACGGCTTCGAGCGTCACACAGATCTCGGGCCGCGGCATTGGAATGGACGTCGTTCGCAGTGAAATCGTCGCGCTCGGCGGCCGGGTCGACGTGCACACGCAACCGGGCAAGGGCACGCGCTTCAACCTGTTCCTCCCGTTGACGCTCGCCGTTGCGCAGGCGGTGCTGGTGCGCGCGGGCGGGCGGCTGTGGGCGATACCGGCGCCGATGGTCGAGCAGGTGCAGCAGATCAAGGCGGACGTGCTGCGTACGCTGTATGCGGACGGGCAGGTGCATTGGCAGGCACGCGCATGGCCGTTCCACTACCTGCCGCGGCTTCTCGGCGAATCCAGTTCGTTCCCGGAGACCGGTCGCTACAACGCGGTGCTGCTGATTCGCAGCGGTCAGGGAACGGCGGCGATCCACGTCGATGAAATGGTCGGCAACCAGGAAGTGGTCGTCAAGAACATCGGACCGCAGCTTGCGCGAGTCTCGGGCATATCGGGCGCCACCGTGCTCGGCACCGGCGAAATCGTGCTGATCATCAATCCGGTGCAGCTCGCCCAGCGGGCGGGCGTGGTTCGCTACGATCCTGCGGACGACGAGCGGCTCATCGCCGAGCGCGGCAGGGCCGCCGCGTCATCGGCGCGCAAGCTGGTGATGGTCGTCGACGATTCGCTGACGGTGCGCAAGTTCACGACGCGGCTTCTGACGCGCGAAGGGTTCGAGGTGATCACCGCGCGCGACGGCGTGGACGCGCTCAAGATGCTGACCGAGCACGCGCCGGACGCGATCCTGCTCGATGTCGAAATGCCGCGGATGGATGGCTTCGAGTTCGCGAAGACGATCAGGGGCGACTCGAAGAGCGCGCACATCCCGATCATCATGATCACGTCGCGAACCGCGGAGAAGCACCGCAATCGCGCCACCGAGCTCGGCGTCGAGCGCTTCTTCGGCAAGCCTTATCAGGAGGACGAGTTGCTGCGGAGCCTGCGCGATGTGATGGCGGACGATGAGGACGTGGCGTTGCCGGGATCGACGGCACTGCACTGACCCGGATCAACTACGGCGTGTGCATCGGCTGCGGCGGCCGCGCCACCGGCTCCCATTCGATGCGCTCGTACTCGGCGATCACCTGCGCACCGAACAGCAGCACGATCGCCGCGATCTCGAGCGTCAGCAGCACGATGATCGCCGTCGTCAGCGATCCGTAGACCGTGCGCACCTGCGACAGCGTCGCGAGGTACCACACGAGCACATGGCGAGAGATTTCCCACAGCACCGTCGCGCTCACGCCGCCGATCAGCGCGTGCCGCCACGACAGGCGCCCGACCGGCATCACGAAATAGATCGACGCCAGCACCAGCACTTCACCGCCCACGCCGATCAGGTACAGCAGCACGCGCGAGACGCCCGACAGCGACCAGTCGCGGCCCAGGAAATCGAGCGTCGTCATCGCCATCGACTGCAGCGCACCGGCGACAATCGTCACCATGAGCAGCCCGATGCCGAGAAACAGGATGTAGAGATACGGGATCAGCACCGAGACGATGGCGCGGCGCCGCTTCGCGAGGACGCGATGATAGAAGATCACCGACATCGCATTCTCGAGCACCGAGAATGCGAGCGAGCTGAAGAACACCAGCGTGACCGCCAGCGTCAAGCCCATCACTTCCCGGTGCGAAATGAAACTGCGCAGCTCCTCGACCAGCGGTCGCGACTGGCCCGGCAGCACGATTTCCAGGTAGCGCGCGAGGGTCACCATCAGGCGATCCGCCTCGATGACGTGCGACAGGATGATCACGAGCAGGATCATCAGCGGCACGATCGACAGCAGCGTGTAGTACGCAACGCCGCCCGCGAGCAGCAGGCCCTGGTTGGCCCGGAACGCGCGCAACGTCTGCGCGGCGAAAGCAAGGGGGTCCCGGGCGATCTTGCGCGCTGAGCGCGAAAAGCCGTTCGTCAGGGTCAGGGACGCAGGCACGTCGAACATCGTCCCAAGCGCCTCGTGCCGCGGCTATCGGAGCCTTGCGCGGCAGCCGGTAGGACAAACGCTCATTGAACGGCGCCCGGACGCCCCCTCCCGGGCACCCGCGCGGCTGACAGCCGACGGCATCGGCGGTACATTCGCCCCATTGAACCCGAGGAGACAGCCATGGCGCAGTTCGCGACGGAACACATTCGTACTGTAGCGTTGGTAGGTGATGGTGCGGCGGGCAAGACGACGCTTGCGGAGGCGCTGCTCGCCCGGGCGGGCGCGATACCCGCGGCCGGGAGTGTCGAGCGCGGCACCACGGTCAGCGATTTCGATTCGCTCGAAAAGTCGTATCAGCATTCGCTGCGCGCGTCGCTGATGCATCTCGAGACGGCCAATACCCGGATCCACCTGATCGACACACCGGGATTCCCCGATTTCATCGGCCAGGCGATCGGCGCGCTCGACGCCGTCGAAACGGCGGCGGTCGTCATCAATGCAGCGGCAGGCCCGCAGATGATTGCCGCGCGAATGATGGAATGGGCGGCCGAGCGCAAGCTGTGCCGGCTCATCGTCATCAACAGAATCGACGCGGACAACGTCGACCTGCCGGCGATCCTCGCGTCGGTTCGCAGTGCGTTCGGCAACGAATGCCTGCCGATCAATCTTCCCGCCGACGGCGGCAAGCGCGTCGTCGACTGCTTTTTCAATCCGTCCGGCGAAGCGGATTTCTCGTCGGTCGAAGATGCGCACCGCGCGCTCGTCGACCAGGTCGTCGAAGTCGACGAGGAATTGATGGCGCTGTACCTCGAGCAGGGCGAAATCGCGCCGGAACAGTTGCACGCGCCGTTCGAGAAGGCGCTGCGCGAAGGCCACCTGGTGCCGGTGTGCTTCGTGTCCGCCCGGACGGGTGCGGGCGTCGGCGAATTGCTCGACGTGCTCGTGAAGCTCGCGCCCAATCCCGCCGAGGGCAATCCGCCGCTGTTCACCAAGGGGGAAGGCGCCGATGCGGTCGAATTCCGTTCGACGCCCGATCCGCGGCAGCACGTACTGGCGCACGTCTTCAAGGTGGTGATGGATCCGTTCGTCGGCAAGCTGGGCGTCTTCCGCGTGCATCAGGGTACGGTGACGCGCGACACGCAGCTCTTCATCGGCGACGGCCGCAAGCCTTTCAAGGTGGGCCATCTCTTCATGCTGCAGGGCGGCAAGTACATCGAGATCGACCGCGCGGTGCCCGGCGACCTCGCGGCCGTCGCGAAAGTCGACGAGATCGTGTTCGACTGCGTGCTGCACGACTCGCACGACGAGGACCACATCCACATGCGTCCGCTGGAATTCCCGGTGCCGATGCACGGCTTCGCGATCACGCCGAAGCGGCGCGGCGACGAACAGCGGATTTCCGACGTGCTGCACAAGATGATCGCCGAGGATCCGACGCTTGTCGTCGCCGCACGATCCGACCGTCAACGAAACGGTGCTGCGCGGCCTCGGCGAGCTGCATCTGCGCTCGGTGTTCGAGCGGATGGCGAATCAGTTCAAGCTCGAGGTCGACACGCGGCCGCCGCGCGTGCCGTATCGCGAAACGGTCACCGCGCAAGGCCGAAGGGCACCATCGCCACAAGAAGCAGACCGGCGGCGCCGGCCAGTTCGGCGAGGTCTACCTGCGCATCGAGCCGATGCCGCGCGGCGGCGGACTTCGAATTCGTCGACCAGGTGAAAGGCGGCGCGATTCCGAACACGCTGATCCCGGCCGTGCAGAAGGGCGTCGAGCAGGTGCTGAATGCGGGACCCGTGGCCGGCTTTCCGATGCAGGACGTGCGCGTGATCGTCTACGACGGCAAATATCATCCGGTCGATTCGAAGGAGGTCGCGTTCGTGTCCGCCGGGCGCAAGGCGTTTCTCGACGCGATCGGCAAGGCGCAGGCCGATCGTGCTCGAGCCGATCGTCGGCGTCGAGATCAATTGTCCCGCCAACACGATGGGCGACGTCACCGGCGATCTGTCATCGCGGCGCGGGCAGGTCACCGGGACGCAGACGATGCAGGCGGGGATGCTCGCCGTCAACGGTCTTGCGCCGCTGTCGGAGCTCGACGGCTACGCGGCGCGGCTCAAGTCGATGACCGGCGGCCATGGGGCGTGGACGATGTCGCTGTCGCATTACGAGCAGGCGCCGCCGAACCTGCAGAACCAGCTCGCGACGGAATACGCGAAACACCGCCGGCACGAGGAAGATTGAGGCGTCAGCGACGATTGAAACGCAAATCCTGCGCACGCAGCTCGTGCCGCCACAACAGCGTGCCGCTCTGGTCGTAGCTTTCGAGCGCGATGCGTCGCGCCTTGGCCGGACCGGTGACGCGAATCAGCCCGAACTGTCGCTTGCCGATCAGCGTACCGGGCACGACGTCCGGATTCGAGCGCTCGGCGGCCTCCGGATTCTCCCAGGCACGCGACGTCAGCGGACTCGACGTGAATTCGAACAGCGGATACGCATCGGGACGTTCGATGCGCAGGAGCTCGGTGAAGTGACGGTCGCCGCTTGCGAACATCACGCCTTCGACACGCTGGGCGATCAGCCAGTCGGCCAGCGCTTTCTGCTCGTGGGCGAAATGATTCAGCCCTTCGAACCGGTTCGCGCGATTCCACACCTGCGACCCATTGACGACGAGCTTGAGCGTTGCGCGTGAATAGACGAGCGCGTTGCGCAGCCACGCGAGTTGCTGCGCGCCGAACATCGTCTTGCCGGGCTCGTCATTCGAGCGGTTCGCCGAGCGGTACCAGCGGTCGTCGAGGAGGAACACGTCGACGTCGCCCCAGCGCGCACGCCCGAAGACGCCCGGTGCGTCGGGCAGTCCGTAGCTCGGATTCGCCCAGTAACGCCGGAACAGCGCGAGCGATTCGGCTTTGAGGACGTACGACATGTCGGCGTCGTTCGGACCGTAATCGTGGTCGTCCCAGATCGCGAGTTGCGGGGCGGCGACGAGCAGTCGCTGCAGCGACGGCAGCGCGCGCTGCCTGCGATAGCGCGCTGCCATCGAAGCCGGATCGAGTTCGTCCGGCGGCTGGAAATACAGGTTGTCGCCCAACCACACCATCAGGTCGGGCGCCTTGGCCGCGATGGCATCGAAGATCTCATAGCCGCCGCCATAGGTGCTGGCGTTCCACGGCGGCTCGGCGGCCGCCAGGAAGAAGCACGAGCCGATCGCGATCGTGATGTCGGGCGCGTCGTCGTTCGTCCAATACGGCTGTGCGCGCAACGCGCCCTCGCGCCGGTCGCCGTCGCCGTCGATCGTGTACGTCGCGCGCGCTCCCGGCGCGAGTCCCGTCAGCCGCGACGAGGACGACGTCGTCTTCGCTCGCGCGTGCGTCGAGCGTCAATGCATGGTCGCGTCCGTCGTGCTCGGTGCGCCAGTGAATGCTGATCGGACCCGGCGCTTCGGCCTGCACCCAGAGGAGCGCGCTCGTGTAATCCACGTAGCCATGCATGACGACGAGCCGCGCTTGCGCTTCGCTCGCGAAGAGCCATGCAAAGACGACCGCGATGACGAACCGATGCTTCACGACGTTCGACTCCCGCCGAAGGGCGCTCGATTGTGCCGACAACCCCTGCAGATTACAATTGCCGGCGTGGGCGATTCGATGAACCTGACGCACCATTTCCTGATCGCGATGCCGGCGATGGCCGACCCGCATTTCGCCCATTCGCTGACCTACGTCTGCGAGCACAATCCCGAAGGCGCGCTCGGCATCGTCGTCAACAAGCCGATCGACATGACGCTCTCGGCGCTGTTCGAGCAGATCGAAATCCCGCTCGACGATCGCGCGCTGCGCGAGGCGCCGGTGCATTTCGGCGGCCCGGTGCAGATCGACCGCGGCTTCGTGCTGCACCGGCCGCTCGGCAACTGGCAGTCGACGCTTGCCATCAACGACGAGCTCGGACTGACGACGTCGAAGGACGTGCTCGAAGCGGCCGGCCGTGGCGAGGGGCCGCGGGACATGTTCGTGTCGCTCGGCTATGCCGGGTGGTCGGCGGGCCAGCTCGAGCAGGAGCTCGCGCAGAATGCGTGGCTCACCGTCGAAGCCGACCCCGATGTCCTGTTCGAGCTGCCGGCCGAGCGCCGGCTTCCCGCTGCGGTGCGCCTGCTCGGCATCGACATTTCGCGGCTGTCCGACACCGCCGGTCACGGGTGATCGCGCGTGCGGAAGAAACCGGACGCGACAGTGCTCGCGTTCGATTTCGGCACGCGGCGCATCGGCGTCGCATTCGGCAATACGCTGACCGCGCGTCGCGCATCCGCTGACGACGATCGATGCGCCGACGCGCAGCGCCGCGCTTCGATGCGATTGCCGCGCTGATCGACGAATGGCGGCCGGCGCAGCTGGTCGTCGGCTTGCCCGTGCATGCCGACGGCACGCCGCACGCGATGACGACCCGCGCGCGGGGCTTTGCGCGCGAGCTCGAAGCGCGCTTCGCGCTGCCGGTCGCGCTCGTCGACGAGCGCTGGACGAGCGAAGCGGCCGAACAGGCGCTGCGCGCCGCCGGCGGCGGCGGGCGCGCGGTGCGGGCGCAGCGCGACGAGGCCGCCGCGCAGATCATCCTGCAGGCATGGTTCGATGAAGCGCACGAGACTGCTGACGCCCTTCCCGACGCCGAAGCGGCGCTCGCGCGCGCTCGTCGAGCGGATGCGCGGCGCCGTCGCACACGATGCCGCGTTCGTCGGCATCTATTCCGGCGGCGCGTGGCTCGCCGAGCGGCTCGCGCAGCGACTGCCGGGCGACGCATCCGCTCGGGTTCATCGACGTTTCCTACTATCGCGACGACTACGCGCTGTCGGGATTGAAGCCCGAACACGCGGCGCACGTCGCTGCCGTTCGACGTCGAAGGCGCGACGATCGTGCTCGTCGACGACGTGCTCTACACCGGCCGCAGCGTGCGCGCGGCGATCAACGAGCTCTTCGACTTCGGCCGGCCCGAGCGCATCGAGCTCGCGGTGCTGGTCGACCGCGGCGGCCGCGAGCTGCCGATCGAGGCGACGTACAGCGGCGCGCGGCTCGCGGTCGCCCGCGAGCTGTCGATCGTGCTGTCGCGCGATCCCGGCGGCACGCTGTCGCTCGGCCGTCGAGCCGGTGACGGGCGTGGCCTGCATGACGCGCAACCCGCAGCTCAACCGCCACGGCGAGCTCACGCACCTGCTGACGCTGGAGGGACTGCCGGCCGAGATCATCACGCACATCCTCGACACCGCCGAGCCGTTCGTCTCGATCGCCGAGCGCGAGGTGAAGAAGGTGCCGCTGCTGCGCGGCAAGGCGGTGTTCAACCTGTTCTTCGAGAACTCGACGCGCACGCGGACGACGTTCGAGATCGCCGCCAAGCGGCTGTCCGCCGACGTCATCAACCTCAACATCGGCGCCTCGTCGACGGCGAAGGGCGAGACGCTGCTCGACACCGTCGACAACCTGTGTCGCGATGAACGCCGACATGTTCGTCGTCCGGCATTCGCAGTCGGGCGCGCCGCACCTGATCGCGTCGCATCTCGACGCGATGGGCCGCTCGCACGTGCACGTCGTCAACGCCGGCGACGGCCGCCACGCGCATCCGACGCAGGGCCTGCTCGACCTGTACACGATCCGCCACTACAAGCGGGACTTTCGTGACGCTGACCGTCGCGATCGTCGGCGACGTGCTGCATTCGCGCGTCGCGCGCTCGCTGATCCACGGCCTGACGACGATGCGGCACGCCGCAGGTGCGCGTGATCGCGCCCGCGAACGCTGCTGCCGACGCGCGTCGAGGCGCTGGGCGTGCAGGTCCATCACGACATGCGCGAGGGCTTGCGCGACTGCGACGTCGTCGTGATGCTGCGGCTGCAAAGCGAGCGGATGAAGGGTGCGCTGCTGCCGTCGGCGGGCGAGTACTTCAAGCACTACGGACTGACGATGGAAAAGCTCGCGCTCGCGAAGCCCGACGCGATCGTCATGCACCCGGGGCCGATGAACCGCGGCGTCGAAATCGATTCGCCGGTGGCCGACGGTGCGCGCTCGGTGATCCTGCCGCAGGTGACGTTCGGCATCGCCGTGCGGATGGCGGTGCTCTCGCATCATCGCCGGCGAACTAGGCCATGACTTGACCGACACTTGAAGATCGAAATCGTCAACGGCCGCGTCATCGATCCCGCGCAGGGCATGGACCGGGCCGCGCCGGTCTACATCGCAGAGGGCACGATCGCCGGCGTCGGGCGACGCGCCGGCGGGCTGGCGCGCCGATCGCGTCATCGATGCCGCGCGGTTGCGTCGTCTCGCCGGGCTTCGTCGATCTCGCCGCGCGGTTGCGCGAGCCGGGCCTCGAGCACAAGGCGACGCTCGAATCGGAGCTGGCTGCCGCGGCCGCCGGCGGCGTGACGAGCCTCGCCTGCCCGCCGGACACCGATCCGCCGCTCGACGAGCCGGGTCTCGTCGAAATGCTGAAGCATCGCGCGCGCGTGATCAACCAGGCGCACGTCTATCCGATCGGCGCGCTGACGATCGGGCTTGCAGGGTGCGACGCTGACCGAGATGAGCGAGCTCGCCGAAGCCGGCTGCGTCGCGTTCTCGCAGGCCGACGTGCCGCTTGCGGACACGCAGATGCTGTTCCGCGCAATGCAATACGCGGGGACGTTCGGCCATCGCGTCTGGCTGCGGCCGCAGGATCCGCATCTCGCACGGGGCGGCGTCGCGCACGACGGCGAGGTTGCGACGCGCCTGGGCTTGCCCGCGATACCCGTTGTCCGCGGAAACGATCGCGCTCGCCACGATCTTCGCGCTCGTCCGCGAGACCGGCGTCGGCGTGCACCTGTGCCGGCTGTCGTCCGCCGAGCGGCGTGGCGATGGTGCGCGCCGCCAAGGCGCGAAGGGCTGCCGGTCACCTGCGACGTCGCCGTGCATCACCTGCACCTGTGCGATGTCGACATCGGCTGGTTCGACCCGCAGGCGAACCTGATGCCGCCGCTGCGCGGCACGCGCGACCGCGCTGCGCTGCGCGCCGGCGTCGCCGACGGCACGATCGACGCGATCTGCTCGGACCACGCGCCGGTCGACGACGACGGCAAGCAGGTGCCGTTCGCGCGAAGCGGAGCCCGGCGCGACCGGCCTCGAACTGCTGCTGCCGTTGACGCTCAAATGGGCAGCCGAGGAGCGATTGCCGCTGATCGCGCGCGATCGCGCGCATCACGACGGCGCCGGCGGCGATCATCGGCATTCGCGGCTCCGGCGTTGCGCCGCGGCAGCCCGGCGGACCTTTGCGTTTTCGATCCGTCCGAAGCGTGGACGGTTCGTCGCGAGTCGTTGCGCAGCCAGGGCAAGAACACGCCGTTCCTCGGGATCGAGGTGCTCGGCAGGGTGCGTTACACGTTGCTCGCCGGGCAAGTCGTCCACACCGCCTCCAACCCGTCGTGATGGAGAAACCATGTCGCTTGTCGTCGATCCACACCTGAAGCAGCCTGCATGGCGAGCCTGTCCCGGTCGATCGCCGCGCGTTTCTGGTGACGTCACTGGGCGCCGGATTTGCGCTGGCCGTATTGCCGGTGTCGGCACAGACGATCACGACGTCCGCGGAAGGCATGACGGCCGGCGAGGTAAAGGTGCGCGCCAGGGACGGCGACATGCCCGCATACCGGGCGATGCCCGCCGCCGGCGGCCCGTTTCCGACGGTGCTCGTCGTCCAGGAAGTGTTCGGCGTACACGAATGGGTCAAGGACGTTTGCCGGCGGCTCGCAAAGGCCGGCTATTTCGCGATCGCGCCGGAGCTCTATGCGCGGCAAGGCGACCCGACGAAGATTTCGGACACCAACGCGCTGATGAAAGACATCGTCAGCAAAGTCCCGGATGCGCAGGTGATGGGCGATCTCGACGCCGCCGTCGCGTACGCGAAATCGACGGGCAAGGCCGACACGGCCAGGCTCGGCATCACGGGCTTCTGCTGGGGCGGACGCATCGTCTGGATGTACGCCGCGCACAACCCCAACCTCAAGGCCGCCGTCGCCTGGTACGGCCCCGTTTCCCGTGCGTACCATCAGGGCGACAAGACGCCGATGGACATCGTTGCGAGCATCAAGGCGCCGGTGCTCGGCCTGTACGGCGGCGAAGATCCGGGCATTCCGGCCGACACGACGGCGAAGATCCAGGATGCGATGAAAAAGGCGGGCAAGACGGTCGAGATCGTGACGTACCCGGACACGCCGCACGGCTTCCTCGCTGATTACCGGCCGAGCTACCGCAAAGCCGCGTCGGAAGACGGATGGAAGCGGATGCTCGACTGGTTCAGGCGATACGGCGTCGCCTGACGTCGTTGCTGGAAGCGAGGCGGGTTCACGCGCGCGGCGCGCGGCCCATCAGGTAGAACTCGTCGTTCGGACGCATCGAGATCATGTTGGCCATCCGGTTCGACAGCGCGAAGAACGCGGCGATCGCGCCGATGTCCCAGATGTCCTCGTCCGTGAATCCGTGCTCGCGCAGCGCCGCGAAATCGGCGTCGTCGATCGCGACGCTGTCGCACGGCGACCTTCATCGCGAACGCCAGCATCGCCGTCTGGCGCGGCGTGAATGTCGGCCTTGCGGTAGTTGACGGCGACCTGGTCGGCGACGAGCGGGTTCTTCGCGTAGATGCGCAGGATCGCGCCGTGCGCGACGATGCAATAGAGGCAGTCGTTGGCGCCGGACGTCGCGACGACGATCATCTCGCGCTCGGCCTTCGTCAGTCCGCCGTCCTTCAGCATCAGCGCGTCGTGATAGGCGAAGAACGCGCGGAACTCGTCGGGCCGGTGCGCGAGCGTGATGAACACGTTCGGCACGAAGCCCGCCTTTTCCTGCACCTCGAGAATGCGCGCGCGGATGTCGTCCGGCAACTCCGACAAGCCCGGGACCGGGATAGCGCGAGATCGGCGGCTGTATTCATCGCGAAGGCGGCACGTAGCCGGACGGCATCTCGGCGCCGCCGCCGAAGAAGTGCTTCTCCATCTGCTCGGCGAGCCATTTGCGGGCGCGCGCGTCGGCGAGCGACAGCCGGTTCTCGTTGACGAGCATCGTCTGGTGCTTGAGCCACTGCGCCCACGCTTCCTTCGACACGTTCTCGTAGATCCGCTTGCCGAGCTCGCCCGGGTATGGCGGAAAGTCGAGGCCTTCGGCTTCGCGGCCGAGCTTGACGCAGTTCACCATTCTTGCCATGGTCGGTTCCTTCCGTTGCGATCGGCGATTCGCCGCGACAGCGATTGCGGGCCGACTACAGATTCTTGACGTACACCAGCGATTTGCGCTGGTAATTGTAGAGCGCCTGCTTCTGCTGCGGCAGGTCGGCGATCGCCGCCGTCCGGAAGCCGCGCTCGAGGAACCAGTGCGCCGTCTTCGTCGTCAGCACGAACAACTGCGTGAGCTCGCAGCTTGCGCGCGCGCTGCTCGATCTCGTTCATCAGCGCCTCGCCGTAGCCTTCGCGGCGGAAATCCGGATGCACGGCGAGCGCCGCCAGCTCGCCGACGCGCTCGCTCGGGAAATGCGTACAGCGCCGCGCAGCCGATGATGTGATTGTCGTACTCGGCCACGACGAAGCGCTCGATCTCGCTTTCCAGCCGCTCGCGCGAGCGGCGCACGAGCACGCCCTGCTCCTCCAGCGGCTCGATGATCGCCGAGGATGCCGCCGACGTCGTCGATCGTCGCGTTGCGCAGGTGCGCGAGCGCCGTCGCCGGCGATCATCGTGCCGACGCCGTCGCGCGTGAAGAGCTCGAGCAGCAGCGCGCCGTCGTGATGACGGCTGATCAGGTGCGCGCGCTTGACGCCGTTGTTGCACGCGCGGATCGCGGCCGGAAGGTAGACGCGGATGTCGGGCGCAAGCCGCTCCGGCCGGGCCGAGCAGCTTCTCCGCGTCGGTCGTCGACAGGTCGGACAGCAGCTGCCGGCGCGCCGTTGCGCACGCCGTCGGCGTCGATCAGGAAGATCAGCTTCGTCGCATCCATCCGCACCGCGCACTGCGTCGCCACTTCCTCGACGGTGAGGTTGAAGATCTCGCCGGTGGGCGAATAGCCGATCGGCGAAATCAGCACGATGTCGCCGTCGTCGAGCCGCTGCTGGATCGCCTCGGTGTCGATGCGGCGCACTTCGCCCGTCAGCTGCATGTCGACGCCGTCGACGATGCCCATCGGCTTCGCGGTGAGGTAGTTGCCGCTCGACACGCGGTTGCGCGCGCCTGCCATCGGCGAATTCGCGAGGCCGAGCGACAGCAGCGCCTCGATGCGCGCCCGCACCTGGCCGGCCGCTTCCAGCACGCAGTCCATCGCCTCGCTGTCGGTGACGCGCACGCCGTTCGCATAGCGGCTCGGGATGCTCTGCGCGGTCAGGATCGCCTCGACCTGCGGCCGGCAGCCGTGCGCGACGACCAGCTGGATGCCGAGGCTGTGCAGCAGGTTCAGGTCGTGGATGACGCCGAGGAACGAATCGTCGGCGACGACTTCGCCGCCGAACGCGATGACGAACGTCTTGCCGCGAAACGCGTGCACGTAGGGCGCAGCCGCGCGGATCCAGTGCACGAACGCGCGCATCGTCGCGGAGTTCGCCGGAGGCGTGTCGTCGGGCGCGCGCACCGTTTTCGGTTTCCGGGCCATGAGCGGCGCCGATTATAATTGCGAAACGGTGCCGAGGTTCCGGTCGGCCCTTGCGCGCGCTCGCCACGATACTTCGGCCCGGACAGTTGCGCACGATCGGCCTCGGGGCGGCCCATCGCCCGCTCGCGTGGCCAATTCCTTGAACCTCCTCGAAAACCTCAATCCCGAGCAGCTCGCCGCCGTCACGCTGCCGCACGCGTCGGCGCTGATCCTCGCCGGCGCCGGCAGCGGCAAGACGCGCGTGCTGACCACGCGCATCGCGTGGCTGCTCGCGACCGGCCAGGCGAGCCCGCTGTCGATCCTCGCGCGTCACGTTCACGAACAAGGCGGCGAAGGAGATGCTGACGCGCCTGTCCGCGCTGACGCCGATCAACATCGCGCGGCATGTGGGTCGGCACGTTCCATGGCCTGTGCAACCGGATGCTGCGCATGCATTACCGCGACGCGAACCTGCCGCAGCTCTTCCAGATCCTCGACACGCAGGACCAGCTCGCGCTGATCAAGCGGATGTACCGCGCGCACAACATCGACGACGAGCGCTATCCGCCGCGCGCAGCTGCAGTGGTTCATCGCCGCACGCGAAGGAGGAGGGCCGGCGGCCGAACGCGGTCGAGGCGGGCGACGATTTCACGCGCCGGCAGGTCGAGCACTACGCGCTCTACGAGGCGATGTGCCAGCGCGAAGGCGTCGTCGATTTCGCGGAGCTGCTGCTGCGCTGCTACGAGCTGCTGACGCACGCACGACGGGCATCCGCGAGCACTACCGGCGGCGCTTCTCGCATCTGCTGGTCGACGAGTTCCAGGACACGAACGCGCTGCAGTACCGGTGGCTGCGCGCAGCTCGCCGGGTCCGAACACCGCGGTGTTCGCCGTCGGCGACGACGACCAGTCGATCTATGCGTTCCGCGGCGCGAACGTCGCCAACATGCAGCATTTCGAGCGCGACTTCGCGCGGCCCGACGCGCCGGTGCGAGCTGATCAAGCTCGAGCAGAACTACCGCTCGCACGGCCACATCCTCGACGCCGCCAACGCGCTGATCAAGCAACAACGCAGACGCGGCTCGGCAAGAACCTGTGGACGAGCGAAGGCAAGGGCGAGCCGGTGCGCGCGTTCGCCGCGCCGACGCGACCTCGACGAGGCGGCGTTCATCGTCGACGTCGTCAAGGGGCTCGCCGGCGACGGCCTGGCGCTCGACCAGGTCGCGCTGCTCTATCGCAGCAACGCGCAGTCGCGCGTGCTCGAGCACGCGCTGTTCAATGCCGCGCTGCCCTACCGCGTCTACGGCGGCATGCGCTTCTTCGAGCGCGCCGAGATCAAGCATGCGCTCGCGTACCTGCGCCTGCTCGCCGAGCCGGGCGACGACGGCGCGTTCCTGCGCGTCGTCAATTTTCCGCCGCGCGGCATCGGCGCGCGCACGCTCGAGCAGTTGCAGGACGCCGCGCGCGCGCAGGGCACGTCGCTGTGGCAGGCGGCGTGCGCCGGGACGCTCAAGGGCAAGGCCGGCGACGTCGCTCGCGGCGTTCGTGCGGCTCGATCGAGGCGGCGCGCGAGGCGACGCGATGCGCTGCCGCTGCCCGAGACGGTCGCGCACGTCGATCGAGGCGTCCGGGCTGCTCGCGCATTACCGGCAGGAGAAGGACGGCGCAGGAGCGCGTCGAGAACCTGGAGGAGCTCGTCAACGCCGCGCAGAGCTTCGTGCGCGAGGCGCGAGCTCGCCGTCGACGCGCCGATCGCTGTCCGGCACCGCGGTGAGGCGTGCGAGCGATCCGGATCGCCGGTGGCGAATCGGCTGCGGCGCTGCGGTGCGGCCGCGAACGAAGGCGCGACCGATCCGTTGACCGCATTCCTCGCGCATGCCGCGCTCGAGGCGGGCGACACGCAGGCCGCCGAAGGCCGGCCCGCGCTGCAGCTGATGACGATCCACTCGGCGAAGGGCCTCGAGTTCCACACGGTGTTCGTCACCGGCCTCGAGGAGGGACTGTTCCCGCACGAGAACAGCCTCGACGAAGTGGACGGCGTCGAGGAGGAGCGGCGGCTGATGTACGTCGCCGTCACGCGCGCGCGGCGGCGGCTGTACCTGACGCTCGCGCAGAGCCGGATGCTGCACGGCCAGATGCGCTACGGCATCGCGTCGCGCTTCGTCGACGAGATTCCGCGCGAGCTCGTGCAGTGGCTCTCCGCGCGCGTGCGGCGCGGCGCGTTCGCTGCCGACCGGTCGGAGTGGGACACGGCCGCATGGGCGCAGCCGACCCCTTCGGTCACCGGCGGACCGCGCGCGACGCCGCCGGCATCCGCGTGGCGCATCGGGCAGAGCGTGCGGCACGCGAAGTTCGGCGTCGGCGTCATCATCGACGCCGAAGGGCGCGGCAGCGACGCGCGCGTGCAGGTCAATTTCCGCGACGCGGGCGTGAAGTGGCTCGCGCTGGATTACGCGCGGCTCGAAGCGGCGTAGATCCGTCTTTTCTCCGCCGGCCATCGGCGCCAGCGACTCGCCGGCGTGGAACACGTCCCGATAACTGACGTAGTCGGAAATGTGCAACGTCGCGACGAAAAAGGCCAGATAGGGCAGCACGATCACCGCGGCCAACGTTGCATTGAGCGGCGGCGGCACGATCAGCGCGAGCGCGGTGGTGAATAGCGTCGGGACAACTGCGCCGAGCGTGAAAACGCCGATCGCGTAGCGCGCGGCCGCGCGCCAGTTCGCGAGCGCCGCGCGCAGGCTTGCGCCCAGCGCCGTCAGCATCGGCGCATCCTGGAAGACGACCAGCGCGGGCGCCCACCACAACGCAAGGATCGTCGGCAGCGCGCACAGCGCGCCGAACAGCATCGCGAGTTGCACCTGCGTCGACGCCAGCGTGTCCTGCACGTTGCGCGCGGCGGCGGTCGGATCGGCGTCGGCCGCCGGCGCGGCCCCGTACAGCATTTCGAGCAGGCGCCCGCCGTCGATCAGCGCCGTTGCGCCGAGCGCGATCGACACGCCGACGACGAAGACGATGCCGAGCGGCAACAGCGCCGCGAGATTGGCGCCGAAGCCGCGCATCAGCATGCGCAGCGCCGGCTTGCCGCCCCGCTCCTGCGTCCACGCCGCCGCGAGGAATCCCACGGACAGCACCGGCTTGATCATCGGCGCGAGAAAGACGCCAATCAGCGGAACCACGTCCACGGCGATCAGCGCGACGTAATAGCCGAGCAGCATGCCGATCCACGGCAGCCGATGCCGGCTGAACATCCGGTAGCTCTCCGTGAGCCAGCCGATGCCACGACGTCCTTCGTAGCGGGTGTACGCGATGTCGCGGGCGTCGTTGGCCATCGGGCAGTCGCGCCTCAAGGGGCGATCAGACCTCGAGCGGTTGCGCGGGGCTTGCCACGCGCGCGCGGAGGATCCGTTCGAAGGGCGCAGGATCATGGGCGTGCGTCAACTCGCCGGGGCGCGGCAGATACAGGTCGTAGAGCCGCGACAGCCAGAAGCGAAGCGCGGCGGCTCGCAACAGCGCCGTCCATTGCAGGCGTTCATCGTCGGTCAGCGGTCGCACCGCGTCATACGCACGCGGCCATCGCGTTCATGCGCGCATCGTCGAGGCTGCCGTCCACGTTGCCGGCGACGCACCAGTCGTTGACCGCGATCGCGAGGTCGTACGCGAAGAAATCGGTCGCGGCAAAGCCGAAATCGATGATGCCCGCGACGCGACCGCCGGCGAACAGCACGTTGTCGCAGAAGAGGTCGCCGTGGATCGCGCCCTTCGGCAGCTTGCCCTTGCCGAATCCCGTCTGGAACTTGACTTCGCTCGTGAGGAGCTCGTTCTGCTCGGGCGTGACGAACGGCGCGCACGGCGCGCGCCGCCTGGCGCCACCACGCCGGCCCGCGTCGATTCGTGAGCCGCGCGCGATAACTTTGCGACGCGACGTGCAAGCCGCGCGAGCGCATCGCCGACGGCGGCGCATGCGTCGCGCGACGGCAATTCCACGGCGGCCCCGTCGATCCGCGGACCAGGCCCGCGGGGCGGCCGTTCAGAACCGAGAACAGCGCGCCCGTGCGATCCGGCGCGGGTGCAGGAACCTCGACGCCGGCGCGCGCCAGGTGCGCCATCAGGTTCAGGTAGAACGGCAGCTCGTCCGCGGGGAGGCGTTCATACAGCGTCAGCACGAAACGGCCACGCTCGGTGGTGACGAAGTAATTCGTATTCTCGATGCCCGCTGCGATCGGCGCCAGGTCGACCAGCGTGCCCAGCGTGTAACGGCTGAGCCACGCATCGAGTTCGTCGGCGGTGACAGCGGTATAGACGGACATGGGCATCCGCACCGCGCGCGAGCCGCGTGGCGCACTGTCACTTTGGAGAAGACTAGGCGATCAGAACGAGAACAGGACCCACATCGGCACTTTCAGCGACGAATCGAGACTGTCGCGCCGGATGAAGGTTGCACCGTTGACGTCCGGAATCAGGAAGTACGGCCGGCCGTGGCGCGGCGTGACGCGCATGTAGCGCAACTCCCCCTTGACGCGCACTTCCTCGACCACCTGCTCGTCGCGGCGGACGATCGTGACCTGCGGCTCGAGCTCGGGATCGCCGATGACGTCGGGTGGTGGCGGCGGCTGCGGAAGCGGTTCGCTCTTCGGAGGGGCTTGCGCGAAGCTCCAGCCGGCAGCCATGGTGAGGAGCAGCATCAGCAGTGCGGCGTTCAACCATGGCGAACTCGGATCCGAACGTTGATCGGCAGCCGGCAAGGGCTCACGTGCGCAACGGATCCATTCTAGCAAACGCCGCGCCATTCCCGCAGTTATCGACTGCGCGCCGAACTGTCGTCCGGCGCCGCTTTCGCGAGTAGGTGGCTTTCCGATACGGGTCAAAGATTGAGCAGCTTCTCGCGCTCGTCGCGCGATGGCTGGAAACCGCGGTTCTCGTAGAAGTCGAAGATCGCCTCGACGACCGCATCGGGGTCATCGATCACGCGCATCAGGTCGACATCGTGTTCGCCGATCATGCCTTCGGCGGCCACCGTGTCGCTCAGCCAGTCGAGCAAGCCCTGCCAGAACGTTCCTCCGACGAGGATGATCGGAATGCGGCGGCTCTTTCCGGTCTGCACGAGCGTAAGGCATTCGCTCAGCTCGTCGAGCGTTCCGTAGCCGCCGGGCAGCACCACGTACGCCGATGCGAAGCGCACGAACATCATCTTCCGCGCGAAGAAATAGCGGAAATTGAGGCTTATGTCCTGATACTGGTTGCTCGCCTGCTCGTTGGGCAGCACGATGTTGAGCCCGATGGCGGGCGCGCGGCCGGCATGCGCGCCGTGATTGGCCGCCTGCATGATGCCGGGACCGCCGCCGGAGATCACCGAAAAGCCTGCGTCGGAAAGCTTTCGCGCAATCGTTTTCGCCGTTGCGTAATACGGATGGTCTTCCTTGACGCGCGCGCTGCCGAACATGCTGACGGCCGGGCGCACGCCATTCAGCCGATCGGCCGCCATCTGGAACTCTGCCATAATCCCGAGCACCCGCCACGCTTCCTGTCCGTTCGTCGAATACAGCGCTTGCGGGTCAATCATTTCGGGAATCTTGTGGGTTTGCAGTCGCATGGCAACGCTCGTCCTCGTGGATGGCTCGTCGTATCTGTACCGCGCGTTCCACGCGTTGCCGGATCTCCGCACGTCGAAGGGAGAGCCGACCGGCGCGCTGCGCGGGGTGCTGTCGATGTTGCGCCGTTTGGTGATCGACGGCAAGCCGGACTACTTCGCCGTGCACGAGTGATTGGTACGTGCACTTCGTCCGATTTTCTGCCTCGAACTCGAATCACCTCCTATAATCGCCTGAGGGCCGCTCGCTTGGTTGCCCGCACCGGCAACGACCGCCGTGATGCGGGAAGCCCACCGCGCAATCACAATCCTTCCTTCAAGGGCAGCGCCAGGCGTCACCGCAGCTGCCGCTGCCCGCGACTTGCAACAACACGAGGTCAGGCACATGTTTGCATCCGCACGCGACATTACGGAGCTCCAGCGCCGGGAAGCGATCCTGCAGGAAGTACAGTCCTTCGCGGAAGCAATCGTGGAGACGGTGCGCGAGCCGTTGCTGGTCCTCGACAAGGATCTGCACGTGAGGATGGCGAACCAGTCGTTCCTCGAAACTTTCCGGGCATCGAAAGCGGACACGGAAGGCCGATTGCTGTACGAGCTCGGCAACGGCCAGTGGGACATTCCGGAATTGCGCCGCCTGCTCGAAGACATTATTCCGCAACACACCGAGTTCCGCGATTTCGAAGTCACCCACGATTTTCCCGCCATCGGCCGCCGCACGATGCTGCTCAATGCCCGCAAGCTCTCCGAGCCTGGCGTCAACCGCGAGCTGTTCCTGCTTGCGATGGAGGACACCACGGACCGAAAGCAGGCCGAAGGCGAATCGAAGCAGGCCAAGGAGGCCGCCGAGGATGCGAACCGCGCCAAGAGCGATTTCCTCGCGCGCATGAGCCACGAAATCCGCACGCCGATGAACGCGATCATCGGCATGGCGGACCTGCTTTGGGAAACACCGTTGATCCCCGAGCAGCGCGAATACGTAAGGATCTTCAGAAAGGCAGGGAGTCAGCTGCTCGACCTCATCAACGACATCCTGGACCTTTCCAAGGTGGAATCCGGGCATCTGACGCTCGAAAGCCTCGACTTCGATCTTGGCGAGATACTCGACAAGACGCTGGAGATCATGGCGATCCGCGCACATGAAAAGGGGCTCGAGCTCGCCTTGCAGATTGGGCCCGATGTGCCCAGGGGCTTGGTGGGCGATCCGGCCCGGCTGCGGCAAGTCCTCATCAACCTCATCGGCAATGCGATCAAGTTCACGGAGCACGGTGAAGTGATTGTCCGGGTCGAGTGCGACAGCGACAACGCTACCGCGGGTGCATTGAGGTTCGCGGTGTGCGACACCGGGATCGGAATTCCGGAGGATGCGCGCGAGTCGATCTTCGCGCCCTATTCGCAGGTCGATACTTCGACGACGCGAAAGTTCGGCGGAACCGGCCTCGGACTGACCATTTCGTGGCGCGTGGTCGATTTGATGAAGGGACGGATATGGACCGAGGGCAACATCGGATCCGGGAGCACTTTCTACTTCACCGCGCAGTTCACGGTCAGTGACAAGCCGCCGCTCGCCGTTTCGCCGCGGCCGATCCACCTCGGCCACGTGAAGACGCTGATCATCGACGACAACGATGCCAACCGGCGGATACTGAGCGAAGTGCTTTCGCGGTGGGGCGCCGCCGTCACGGAGGCGGAAGGCGGCCAGCAGGGGGTGACGGAGCTGCTTCGCGCAAAACACGCGGGCGCCCCTTATGCGCTGGTGTTGCTGGATCGTCGCATGCCCGGCGTGGACGGTTTCGACGTCGCGGAGACGCTCCATCGACAGCCGAACATCGCCGGCACCACGATCCTGATGCTCACGTCCGAGAATCGCGCCGACGATATCGCACGCGGTCGCGCGCTCGGCGTCGCCGCATACCTGGTGAAACCCGTCAAGCAAGCGGAGCTGCTCGAGGCGATCCAGGAAGTGCGCGGCGGTGCAACGCCTGCAGCGGAGCGACCTGTAGCGCCGGCTCGACGCATTCCGGCAGATTCGCAATCGCTGCGAATACTGCTCGCTGAAGACTCACAGGATAATGTACTGTTGATCGAAGCGTACTTGAAGGCCAGCGGTTATGCCGCAGATGTGGCGCGCAACGGCCTGATCGCGCTTGAAAAGTTCAAGTCGGGCACATACGACGTCGTGTTGATGGATGTCCAGATGCCGATCATGGACGGTTACTCGGCCACACGCAGGATCCGACAGTGGGAAACGGAGAACGGCGCAGCGCCGGTGCCGATCCTTGCGCTGACCGCACACGCACTTCCCGAAGAAGTGCGCAAGAGTTTCGATGCCGGCTGTACGTCCCACCTCACCAAACCGATTCGCAAGGCGACGCTCCTCGCTGCCATTGAAGAGCACACGATGGGGCTGGTGCGGGTGATCCCGAGCCTTGCCGAGCTCGTCCCGGGCTTCCTCGAGGGGCGGCGGCGGGACATCGATGCCATCGCCGCGGCGCTGGAAAGGTCGGATTACGACAACGTGCGGATTCTGGGGCACAACATGAAGGGATCCGGCGCGGGCTACGGGTTCAATCGGATCACCGAAATCGGCGCATCGCTGGAGCAGGCGGCCGGGCGCCGTGCGCCCCAGGCAATCCGCGAACGGTCTGCGGAGCTCGTGCGGTACCTCGACCGCCTTCATGTCGTGTACGAATAGATCAACCGGGAGCTCATGTGCGAGTGCGATTTTGGGGTACGCGGGGATCGATTGCGACACCAGGGCCGGGCACGAATCACTTCGGCGGCAACACGTCGTGCGTGGAAGTGACGACGAGCGCCGGCGCCTGTTTCATATTGGACTGCGGGACGGGCGCCCGCGCGCTGGGTGGGGCGCTGATGGCAAGCAGCCGCGGCCCCCTCTCGGTGACGATCCTGCTCAGTCACACGCACTGGGACCACATCCAGGGCTTCCCCTTCTTCGCTCCGCTGTTCGTTCCCGGCAATCGCATAACGGTATGCGGTCCCGAAGGGTGCGCGCGTTCGCTGCGTGAGGTCCTCTCCGGTCAAATGGAATTCACGTACTTTCCGGTGGAGATCGGGCAGCTTCCAGCAACGATCGCATTCAAGGAGCTCGGCGAGGGAACGCACGAGATGGGTGGCGCCCGCATCCTCGCGCAGTACCTGCACCACCCGGCCATGACGCTCGGCTACCGCATCGAAGCCGATGGCGCGAGCGTCGCGTACCTGTGCGACCACGAGCCCTTCGCCGAGCGGCTATCCCATGAGAGTGTGGTTGCCGCCGGGGACGAACCCATCGCGCACGAGGGGGACCGGCGTCACGCGGGCTTCATGGCCGGTGCGGGCCTGGTGGTTCATGACGCGCAATACACGCCGGAGGAGTATCCGGCGAAGAAGAATTGGGGCCACAGCACATATGAGTATGCGGTGGACCTCGCGGGCGCGTCGCAAGTGCGCGAACTCGCGCTCACCCACCATGATCCTGCACACGACGATGCTTTCGTCGAGGACGTCGAAAGGCGCGCACGCGGGTACGCGAAGCAGCGCGGCCATCGTGTGAAAGTGTTCTGCGCTTACGAGGGGCTCGATGTGATCGTGGAGCCGCATGGCATCGAGCATCTGGCCGACGCGCCTCTCGCTCCGCAATGGGACCGCGAGGCGCTGCGCGGTATCCGGATCCTCGTGGTGGACGACGATCCCGACATCCGGGCCCTCGCCAGGCTGGCACTCACGCAGGATGGCCATCGTGTGGTCGAAGCTTCCAGCGGCAGGGAAGCGCTCGCGTTGATGGAGGCCGAGATTCCGGATCTTCTCGTACTGGATCTCTTGATGCCGGAGCAGGGCGGGCTGGACGTGCTGCGGGTCCTTCGCTTGAACCCGGCGACTGTCTCGCTACCCGTCGTCGTGTTGACGGCGATGGATGACGAGATCAATACGCGTGCGGGCTTCGAGTCTGGAGCAACGGACTACGTGACCAAGCCCTTCACGATCCCGCAGCTGGCCGCGCGCGTGCGGGCGTGTCTAACCCGCGGTCCGAGTCAGGTAGCTGGCCCCATGAACAGCGTCGAAGCGACAGCGGTCACTCGAATCTGACATCCCTCGTCGGGCAAGTTACGGAACGCTTCGGCTTCCCTCGTCGTTGCGCTCCCTCGGCGCGTAACCCAGAAACTCGCTGATCGGTTGCAGATCCTCGACGCGTTCGCAGACCGCATTGATGGCCATGACGATGGGAATGCCCAGCAGCAAACCCCAGACGCCCCAAAGCCAGCCCCAGATGAGCAGGCTGACGAACACGGTGACCGCGTTGAGCCGGCCGACACGTTGCGTCAACCAAGGCACGAGCAGAAGTCCGATCACGCCGACCAGGGCGAGCATGCTGCCGATCACAAGGACAACCGGCTGCAAACTATCGAACTGCGCGTACGCGACGAGGCCGACGAGCAGGACAAACGCCGTGGGCCCGGCATAGGGAATGAGATGGAGGACGCCGCCTACGCATGCCCAGAACAGCGGGTTGTCGAGGCCTATCCATGCGAATACGAACCATGCGACGACGCCGAGGAGCGCGCTCGTCGCCACCTGGACCAGCAGGTAGCGCTGAATCTGTGAATCGATCTCGTCGAGAATCTGCAGCGTGATCTTCTTTTTCGACAAGGTGTCGCCGCTGATGCGCATCAGGGTCCGACGGAAGCTGTCACCGGCGATGAGCAGGAAATATACGAGTGCGATGACAACGACGAGTTGACCGATGCCTGCGAGGGCACTCGCCGTACCCATGACGGCGTAGTCCAGCAGGTTGAAGCTGGACGCAGGGGCAACGGCAGGGGCAGCAACAGCCGCAGGGGTGCGGGCGGCGATTCTCGCCGGCGCCCGCGCTGGAGCATCGGACGATGTCGCAGCGGCACTGGCGGCTTTCTCGAGCTCACTGGCCGCCTTCTTGATCTTTTCGACGGCTCCCGGTGGGCCGAGGGCGCTGCGTCTGATTGCGGTACTGAGTTTCTCGGTCGCGCGCGGGACGATATCCAGGATTTGAATCGCCTGCGGCTGCAGCGATTCGAGGCCGTAACCGAGGCCGACGAGAATCAATGCGAGCGTGACTCCCGCCCCCAACGCCTTCGGCAGCCGGGCGACTGCGTTTCAACCAGTCGACGACCGGCGTCAACGCGTAACTGGCGAGCACCGCGATGGTGATGGGGATGAATACGGCTCGGGCTACAAACAGGAATCCGATGACCGCGAGCAGTGCCAGAACCGCCAACGATGTGCTCCGTACGTTGATGGACGTATGAAGTACGGGCCCCGGAGGCGGTATGTCGGGTTCGACAGGTGACGAGGACACCACGACGTCGTTCAACATTCTTCTCTCCGCTCGTTCTTCGGGTTCATTCATTTGATCGCGTACCGGCTACGACGGTGTGCGCATCGAACGGCTTGATGCGCGCGCTGCCGAACATGCTGACGGCGGGCCGCACGCCGCTCAGCCGATCGGCCGCCATCTGGAACTCTGCCATAATCCCAAGCACCCGCCACGCTTCCTGTCCGTTGGTCGAAATGCAGCGCTTGCGGGTCAATCATTTCCGGAATCTTGTGGGTTTGCAGCCGCATGGCAACGCTCGTCCTCGTGGATGGTTCGTCGTATCTGTACCGCGCGTTCCACGCGTTGCCGGATCTGCGCACGTCGCAAAGGAGAGCCGACCGGCGCGCTGCGCGGCGTGCTGTCGATGTTGCGCCGTTTGGTGATCGACGGCAAGCCGGACTACTTCGCCGTCGTGTTCGACGCACCGGGCAAGACGTTTCGCGACGCGTGGTACTCCGAGTACAAGGCGAACCGGCAGGCGATGCCGGACGACCTCGTCGCTGCAGATCGCGCCGCTGCACGAGCTCGTGCGCGCGCACGGCTGGCCGCTGCTGATGGTCGAAGGCGTCGAGGCGGACGACGTCATCGGCACGCTCGCGCGACAGGCGAAGGAAGCGGGCATCGAAACGCTGATCTCGACGTCCGACAAGGACCTCGCGCAACTCGTCGGGACCCGGCGTCACGCTGGTCAACACGATGACCAACGAGCGCTCGATACGACGCCGTCGTGGCGAAGTTCGGCGTGCGTCCGGACCAGGTGCTCGACATGCTGGCGCTCACCGGCGACGCGATCGACAACGTGCCGGGCGTGCCGAAGGTCGGTCCGAAGACCGCCGCCAAGTGGATCGCGCAATACGGCACGCTCGACAACGTCATCGCGCACGCCGGCGAGATTCCCGGCGTCGTCGGCGAAAACCTGCGCGACGTCGCTCGCGTGGCTGCCGCAGGGCAGGCGGCTGCTGACGGTCAAGTGCGATTGCGAGCTGCCGTCGACGCCGGTCGACCTCGACGCTGGGCGAGCCGGCGACGCGAGCGCGTTGCGCGCGCTGTACGAGCGGTTCGAGTTCAAGGTCTGGCTGCAGGAGGCTCGCGCGCGGCGATCGCGATCTCGGTCCGGCGCAGGCAACGCGTGCCGCGCGAAGCGGCGCGAGCGCGTCCGACGCCGACGTCCGCAGTCGGCGGCGCCCGCCGCGAATCGCGCCCGCCCGTCGACTACGAAACGGTGCTGACGCGCGAAGCGCTCGACGCGTGGCTGCGCGGCGATCGGCGAGCGCCGAGCTCGTCTCGTTCGACACGTCGACGACGACCGCCGATCCGATGAGCGCGGAGATCGTCGGCCTTTCGTTCGCGATCGAGCCGGCGCGCGGCTGCTACATCCCGCTCGGCCATCGCTACGCGGGCGCGCCTGCGCAGCTCGAACCGCGCGAGGTGCTGGCCGCGCTGGCGCCGTGGTTCGGCGACGCAGCGCGCGCGAAGCTCGGCCAGAACCTCAAGTACGCGCAGCACGCGCTCGCCAATCACGGCATCGCATTGCGCGGCGTGCGCGCACGACACCGAGCTCGAGTCGTACGTGCTCGAATCGCACAAGCCGCACGACCTCGACAGCCTCGCGCGCGCGCCACCTGGACCTGCCGACGATCGGCTACGACGACGGTGACCGGCAAGGGCGCGCGCCGGATTTCGTTCGAGCAGGTCGCGCTCGACCGCGCGACCGAATACGCGGCGGAGGACGCCGACGTGACGCTGCGCCTTCATCGACACGCTGTCGCCGCAGATCGCAGCGCGACCCGAAGCTCGTCGCACATCTACGCGACGATCGAGCTGCCGGTGCGCGAAGTGCTGTTCCGGATGGAGCGCGACGGCGTGCTCGTCGATTCGAGCGTGCTCGCCGCGCAAAGCCGCGAGCTCGGCGAGCGCGTGAATGCGCTCGAGCAGCAGGCGCATCGGCTCGCGGGCACGCCGTTCAACCTGGGCTCGCCGAAGCAGCTCTGCGAAATCCTGTTCGAGCGGATGAAGCTGCCGGTGCGTGAAGAAGACGGCGACCGGCCAGCCGTCCACCGACGAGGAAGTGCTGCAGGAGCTCGCGGCCGACTATCCGCTGCCGAAAGTGCTGCTCGAGTACCGCGCGCTCGCGAAGCTCAAGTCGACGTACACGGACAAGCTGCCGCGATGGTCAATGCGCGCACCGGACGCGTGCACACGACGTTCTCGCAGACGACGGCGGTCACCGGGCGTCTCGCGTCGATCGAGCCCAATCTGCAGAACATTCCCGGTGCGCACGGCCGAAGGCCGCCGCATCCGCGAGGCGTTCATCGCGCCGCCGGGACACGTGCTGGTCTCGGCCGATTATTCGCAGGTCGAGCTGCGCATCATGGCGCACCTGTCGGAAGATCCCGCGCTGCTGCAAGGCGTTCCACGAAGGCGACGACATCCATCGCGCGACGGCGGCGGAAATCTTCGGCGTACCGCCGGCGGAGGTCACCGCCGATCAGCGCCGCTACATCAAGGCCGTCAATTTCGGGCTGATCTACGGCATGAGCGCGTTCGGCCTCGCGCAGCAGCTCAACATCGAGCGCGGCGCCGCGCAGCAATTCATCGACAAGCTATTTCGCGCGCTATCCCGGTGTCGCCGCCTACATGCAGCGCACGCGCGAGCTCGCGCGCGAGCAGGGCTACGTCGAGACGGTGTTCGGCCGCCGGCTGTGGCTGCCCGACATCCGTGCGGCAAGCGGCCCGCGGCGCGCCGGCGCCGAGCGCGCGGCGATCAACGCGCCGATGCAGGGCACCGCCGCCGACCTCATCAAGCTCGCGATGATCGCCGTGCAGGATTACCTCGAGCGCGAGCGGCTTGCGACCCGCCTGATCCTGCAGGTGCACGACGAGCTCGTGCTCGAATCGCCCGACGAGGAAGTGTCGCGCATCGTCCGCGACCTTGCCTGCGCTGATGACGTCCGTCGCGACGCTGCGGGTGCCGCTGGAAGTCGATGTCGGTCACGGCACGCAACTGGGAGCAGGCGCATTGAGGGGCGTGGTGCGATGCGGCGACAGGCGAGAGCCCGGCCTACGCGGTCGAGGTGGCGACTTTCTGGAAAGTCCTGTGACGCGGGGCGCTACGGCGGCAGGTTTCGCATGGCATTGAAATCGACGATCTGCAAGGCGGAGTTGTCGGTCGCGGACGTCGACCGCGGCTATTACCGAGACCACGTGCTGACCATTGCGCGACACCCTTCGGAGACCGACGAGCGCATGATGGTCCGCCTGCTTGCATTCGCCTTGCATGCGGACGACAGCCTGGAGTTCGGTCGGGGCCTGAGCACCGAGGACGAACCCGACCTATGGCGGCGCGACTTGACCGGCGCGATCGAACGCTGGATCGATGTCGGCTTGCCCGATGAACGCGATGTGCCGGGCATGCGGCCGGGCTTCAGCGGTCTACATCGTCGCGTACGGCGGGCGTGCAGCCGACCTGTGGTGGCAAGGTGCAGCTGGAGCGGCACGTAGGCTTGCGGTGAGCGAAGTCCCGGTCGAAGCGACCCGCGCGCTTGCTCGAATGGCCGGTCGGTTCGATCCAGGAAGAGCACGTTCTCGTCGCGAATGGCGCGGCGTCGATTCCGGTGGAGATATGCGTACGAAAGGCGATGTCGACGCGGCGATGAGTGCACCGATGCCGGGGTCCGGACAACGCTTCATCGTCGGCTACACTTCCCCCTTTGACATTCCACGGGAGCAGCGAGTGATCAGACATCGGCGTCGAACCTTCGTCGGTCTCGCAAGCCTGGTCACCTTGTTCGGCGTGATGTCCGGTTGCATGACAACGCCGAAGGATTTGAATGTCCGAAGCTACGAAGCCGTCATCGCGAGCGAAATCCGGACGGACCAGGACCGGCGCATGGACCAAGCTCGCAAACCCGCGCAATTCCTGCCGTTCACGCAGGTGAAGCCCGGCATGCAGGTGCTCGATGTTTCTGCAGGAGGGGGATACACGTCCCAGTTGCTGGCGCTCGCGGTTGGCCCGGGCGGAAAGGTGTGGGCGCAAACGCCCAAGCCCGGAGCGACGCTGACGAAGCGCGTTGCCGATCATCCTCAGGCGAACCTGGTCGTCGTCGAACGTCCCTTCGACGACCCGATCCCCGATCAGGCGGCGAAGCTCGACCTGATCACGATCATCCTCAACTATCACGACATTTCTTATCTCCCGGTGGACCGCGCGAAAATGAACGCTCGCCTGTTCGCGGCGTTGCAACCCGGTGGGCGCATGGTGGTGATCGACCATTCGGCCCGCAGCGGTACCGGCATTTCCGACGGCAGGACGTTGCATCGGATCGACGAGGCGGTGGTTCGCGCCGAGCTGCGCCAGGCGGGCTTCGTGATCGACGCCGAAAGCGACTTCCTGCGCAACCCCGCCGATCCGCGCGATCAGTCGTCGAATGAGCCGAAGATCCCAACGGATAAATTTGCGCTACGCTTCATCAAGCCGAAGTAGCGCGAAAGCGAAGGCAACCGTCGCTGCCGGCGTTTCGCCCCTTGCGCGGCAGATTCGGTCATGAGTGACCGATAGTGGTCGGCACGCCGGGTAACGGGACGGTTTGCTGTTCCTCGTGCACGTCGTGGAGATGATGATGGCCTCGAATCCCCCGCACGCGCTGCGCCTCACCTTTGCTTACCAGGGCGCGCAAATCCGGTTGATCGGCAGCCGAGCGCGTCGCGATGATCGTGCCGGCGCCGAGCACTGCCGCTCCCCGAAACGGGGCAGACCGGCTAGTGGTTTGGCGTGCGCGACGGGACCGGGCGCGTCATCTACCACCGGCCGCTGCACAGCCCGATCAACGTCGACGTGGAGGCGTTCTCGCCGGACCCACGGCAGTCGATCGCGCGCGTGCCCGTTGCCGAACGGGAAGGACGGTTCACCGTGCTGATCCCGGACGTCGCGGACGCGCAAACATTCGAATTGCAGGGCCCGGTCGATCCCGCGCGACCCGACGAGCCGGCCCGCGAACTGCTCCGGCTCGACGTGGATGCGGTGCGCAGGATGAAGCCGCCGAAATGAGCACCGCCGACGGGTCGGTCGCCGGCAAGCAGAAGATCGTCGACCACGGGCCGGACGCGCAGCGCTACAACGTCGTCATCCTGGGCGACGGCTATCGCGCCGCCGAGATGGCCAAGTACCGCGCAGACGTGCAGGCGTTCGTCCACGTATTCGGCGAGACCGCGCCGTTCGCTGATCTGTGGTGCGGCATCAACGTCCACCGGATCGACGTGGTGTCGACCGACAGCGGCGCCGATGATCCGATCGCCTGCGGCGATGGCACCGCGGGCTCGGGCGCGGTCGCGAGGACCTATTTCGACGCGACGTTCTGCAGCGGCAACGCGATCCGGCGTCTGCTGACCTGCGACAGCGCGAGCGCGCTCGACGTTGCGCATGCACAGGTGCCGGCGGCGCACGTGACGATGGTCATCGTCAATTCAGCCGCTGTACGGCGGCTCCGGCGGCGCGGTCGCGACGTTCTCGACTGCGGCTGGCGCGGCGGAGATCGCGTTGCATGAGATGGGCCATACGGCGTTCGGCCTCGCCGACGAGTACGAATACTATGCCGGGTGCGGGAGCGGCGAGGTCGGGCACGACGTCTACACCGGCGGCGAACCGGTCGAACCGAACGTCACGCGCAACGCCAATCGTGCGTCGATCAAATGGAAGTCGGTGCTGTCGTCGGCGGTCGACGCGCTGCCCACGACCGCCAACGCGAACTGCAGCCAATGCGATCCGCAGCAGGATCCGCGCGGGCCGGACTACGTCGGCGCCTATGAAGGTGCGCGCTACATGCACTGCGGGTGCTACCGGCCGTCGTACGACTGCCGAATGCGCACACTCGGTCAGCCGTTCTGCGGTGCGTGCCGCAAGGCGATCCGCGATGCGCTCGCGCCGTACCTTCCGCTCGCCTGGCAGGGCCTGTGGTGGAAGTCGCCGGCCGGCTCGGAATCGGGCTGGGGCATGAACATCGCGCATCAGGCCGACATCATCTTCGCGACCTGGTTCACGTACGACGCCGCCGGCAAGGCGTGGTGGCTGTCGATGACCGCGCCGCTCGTCAGCGGCGGCAACAAATTCACCGGCACGCTCTATCGCACGCATGGGCCGCCCTTCAATTCGGCGCCGTTCAACCCGGCGCTGGTCGTGCCGACCGCCGTGGGCAGCGGCACGCTGACGTTCGCGAACGCGGACAATGGCACGTTCGCGTACACGGTGAACGGGGTGACCCAGAGCAAGCCGATCACGCGCCAGGTGTTCGGCCCGCTGCCGACGTGCCGCTTCGGCATGCAGGCCGATCTTGCCGCGGCAAGCAATTATCAGGACCTGTGGTGGAATGCGCCGGCGGGATCGGAATCCGGCTGGGGCCTGAACATTTCGCATCAAGGCGACACGTTGTTCGTCACCTGGTTCACCTACGACCTCGACGGCTCGCCGTTGTGGCTGTCCGCGACGGCGCAAAAAACCGGTCCGACCGCGTACGCCGGAACGCTATACCGCACGAGCGGACCGCCATTCAGCGCGACGCCCTGGAACCCCGCGGCGGTGACGATCACGCAAGTCGGTACGGTGACGTTGACGTTCGCCGACGGCAATCACGCGACCTTCGCCTACACCGTCAACGCGGTGAGCCAGACCAAGCAGATCACGCGGCAGGTATTTCGTACGCCGGGAACGGTGTGCAACTGATTCGCTCGAGGACGCTACAGCGGATCGCGCTGCAATCGGACCGTTAAAGCTCATCGCCCGAAAATCGTCCGCCACCCCGCGTAGCAGCTGCCGACCATCATCGGGCCGAGCACCAGCCACCCGAGGCCCATCGGGATCGACGCGACGATCGCAAGCACGATGTAGATCAGGCCGTAGAGCAGGAAGGCGCCGAAGTTGCGCCACGACGCCGCGAAGCTCTTCTGCAGCGCGGCTATCGGCTGCTCGCCGTTCAGCACGACGAGCGCGGGCGCGAACCAGTACGCCATCGCCACCAGCACGGCCACCGCCAGCGCGAGCAGGGCGACGATCAGCACCGCGACGCCGGCCGATGCAATCGCCGCGTAGTCGAGTGAAGTGGCGCCGAAGTCCATCAGCGCCGCGAGGCCTGCCGCGCCGAGTGTGAGGAAAACCGTGCCGACCATGACGATCGCGATGACGAAAAGAATCGCGAGCCACAGCAGCCCGAGGATGCAGAGCGGTGCGAAGCGCCCGCCCTGGAATGCTTCGAACAGGTGTCCGATGCGCAACGGCTCGCCGCGGGCCAACGCATGGCAACCGAGCATGACGCCGCCGACGAACACCGGCGTCAGCACCGTGTGAACGAGGCTGCCGACGAGCGGCACCAGCACCAGCGCGATCGAAATGACGACGAAAATGACGAAGATGCCGATCCAGACCGCGGGGGCGGCACAGAATATCCGCCAGCTCTCGCCCCACCATGCCGCGCCCTCGCCGGCGGCGAGCTGGCGTGGCGGCGGCGCGGCGGACACCGTTGCGTCGGATGACGCGGACGTGCCTGGCGATTGTGGAATCTGCATCTGTCTTCCTCCCCGAAGCGAATATGCTTATGCCATTGACGGCGTGGCGCTGGACGGCAATTGTGGCGTAGCCACCCGAAAAAGACGAGCGGCCCTTGGGAAGGCTGCCGTTCGATCCCATCTGCGTTCGCTTACCCGCCGCTTCATTCATATTGCATGGATTCCATTGCCAGCGAGCTCGCAGCATACGGCGTGCCGCTCATCGGCCTGAACGTATTGCTGCAGCAGCTCGGCCTGCCGATTCCCGCGGTGCCTACGATGATGCTGGCGGGGGCGCTGGCGGTCGCGGGTCGGATCGGATTCGCGCCGGCGTTCGCCATCTCCGTTGCCGCGTCGCTTGTCGCCGACCTCCTGTGGTTCTGGGCCGGCCGCCGATACGGGTACCCCGTGCTGCGCTTCCTGTGCCGCGTTTCGTTGTCGCCCGATACGTGCGTGCGACAGACCGAAGGAATCTTCGAGCGCTGGGGTTTCTTCTCCGTCGTCGTCTCGAAATTCGTACCGGGATTCGCGACGGTTGCGCCTCCTCTCGCGGGCGCGCTGAAAATGCGCTTGCCAGCGTTCATCGCCGCATCGGCAGCAAGCGCGTCGCTCTGGGTGGGTGCTGCGATGGTGGCCGGTGCGCTGTTCGCGCGCCAGATCGAGGTTGCTCTCGGGTGGATGGAAGGTCATGTCGCGCTCGCCACACTGGTGGTCGGAGCGCTCGTCGGCGCGTATGTCGTCGTGAGAGCCGTGCAGCGCTGGCGAATGACGCGGTTGCTTGCGGCCGCCGTCATTTCGGTCGATGAATTGCGCGAGGGCCTGGCTCGTGAGCCGCGACCCTTCATCATCGACGTCGGATCGAGCCTCGCGCACAATGCGCGGCCGCATATCCCGGGCGCCGTGATGCTGGATCTCGATGCGATCGCGCGTTCGGACGATTTTCCGGACGACCGCGACATCGTGCTCTATTGCTCGTGTCCCAACGAGGAGTCGGCGCGAAGGGGCGCGCAGCTCCTGATGCGCAAGGGCTATCGCCGGGTGCGGCCGCTGGTCGGCGGCATCGACGCATGGTCGGCCGCGGGGCATCCGATCGAGCATGGGAAGCCGATGACGTTCGTGCGGTCTGCAGCGCCCGCCGCCCGCACAGCGGCCTGAAACGATTGCTTGCAACTCCGTCGGTCGCATTCTCCACGATCGATCGGGCCTGAAACGATTGCTTGCAAACCGGTGCCACGTTCGTTGGCACGATTGCGGCGCGCGCAGAACCAATGCATAGCTGGGTCCTCTGATGTCCGATGCCTCGAGGGAGGTTGCGCGAGCTCGCGTCAGGGGCGGACATCCCGGACACCGAGTTGCTCGCGCCTGGACGACAAGGTCCGAGGAATCCCGGACGGATGGCGCGCCGGCCGTTTACGTCCAGTAGTTCATACTTCGCGCGGCCCATCGCGACCGACAATTGACGCATTGACGATCAACGTTCGCATCTTCGCGAAAAGACCGCGCTGTTGCCCGAGAGGCATAGTCGGTCGGTTCGACTGGCCCGAGCCCACAGGACTCGATTCATGAAACATCCACCGTCGTCTGCCTCCCCGACTCAAGCGGCGTCCTCGTCCGGCCTTTCATCGCGCGCCCGACGCTGGGGAAGCGTCGTTGCCGTTGTCGTGCTGGCTGCCATCATCGCGCTTGCCTGGTACCTGACGCACCGGGCCCCCGCGCCGACACCGGGCGTCCCGGGAACAGCAAGCGCTGCCGGTGCACGCGGCAAGGGCGGCCCGGGCGGCGGTCCGGCCAATGCGCGGGGTGCGCCTCCGAGCACGGTCGGCGTCGCCGCGGCGCGACAGGCCGACATCCCGGTGATCATCGACGCGCTCGGCACCGTTACGCCGCTGGCCGTCGCGACGGTCAGCCCGCAGGTCTCCGGCGTGATTACCGAGGTCATGTACAAGGAAGGCGAAATGGTCCGCAAGGGCCAGGTGCTCGCGACGATCGATCCGCAGCCGTTCCAGATGGCGCTCGATCAGGCAACTGCCGCGCGCCAGCGCGACGCCGCGCAACTCGACGCGGCCCGCGTGCAGCTCGAACGCTACAAGGTACTCCTCGAGCAGGATTCGATCGCCCGGCAGACCGTGGATACGCAGGATGCACTGGTGAAGCAGCTCGCCGGCACGGTCGCGCTGGATCGTGCGAATGAAGCGAGTGCGCGGCTCAATCTGCAGTGGTCGCGCATCGTTGCGCCAATCGCCGGACGCGTGGGTCTTCGACCCGTCTCCGCCGGAAATTACGTTGCGGCGGGCAACGCAACCGGTGTGGCGACGATCACGCAAATTTCGCCGATCGACGTCCAGTTCTCGATTCCGCAGGAGCGCGTCCCCGACATCAGGGAGCGTATCGGCGCCGGGGCGACGCTGCCGGTGACGGCCTGGGACAGCGGACGCATGCGCAAGCTCGACGACGGCGCGTTTCTGACGCTCGACAATCAGATCGACGTCCAGACCGGCACCGTCAAGGCAAAGGCGCGTTTCGCGAATGCGAGCGGCGCACTGTTTCCCAATCAATTCGTCAACGTGCAACTTCTGCTGCGCACGATCAACGCGGCCGTCGTCGTTCCCGTCACCGCGCTACGTCACGGCCCGAACGGCGATTTTGTCTACGTCGTGAACGCCGACCACACGGTGTCGCTGCGCAACGTGACGGCTGGCATTTCGGGCGTCAACGACGTCGCGATCACGAGCGGCCTCGCGCTCCGCGAGCAGGTCGTCACCGAGGGCGGCGATCGGTTGAAGGACGGCGCGCGCATCCAGACCAGCGCCGACCGGCCCGCGCCCGCCGATGCCGGATCCGGTACCGGCCGTCGCGGCAACCGCGCATCCGGTGCGGCGAACGGCGGCCCACCGGCCGGTGCTCCAGCGACGCGTTAGCGCGCGAAACGGACGCCGAGCCGCGCGGACGTCCAGCGCGCAGGGCGAAGGCGATCGGCGCCGCGCCGGCTGCGCGCGTGGACGGCGGCCACGCGTAGCGCAATGCCGCGAGCCGTGCAGCGCCAGACCGCAACAGCGCATGAGCCCATCGCGCCCCTTCATCGAGCGGCCGGTTGCGACATCGCTGCTGATGCTGGCGATCGTGCTGGCGGGCATCGTCGGCTTCCGCTTCCTCCCGTTGTCCGCGCTGCCGCAGGTCGACTACCCGACGATCCAGGTGCAGACGCTGTATCCGGGCGCGAGCCCGCAAGTGATGGGCAACACGGTAACGGCACCGCTCGAAGGTCAATTCGGGCAGATGTCCGGACTCCAGCGGATGAGCTCCACGAGCGCCTCCGGCGTGTCGGTGATCACGCTGCAGTTCTCGCTCGACGTGTCGCTCGACATTGCCGAGCAGGAGGTGCAGGCAGCGATCAACGCGAGCGGCTCGCTGCTGCCCGCCGATTTGCCGGCGCCGCCGGTGTACGCGAAGGTGAATCCGGCCGATGCGCCGGTGCTGACACTCGCGGTCAGCTCCGACAGCATGCCGCTCACCGATGTGCAGAATCTCGTCAGCACGCGGCTCGCGCAGAAGATCAGCCAGGTGACGGGCGTCGGCCTCGTCTCGCTCTCGGGCGGACAGCGCCCGGCGGTGCGCATACAGGCCAACACGCAGGCGCTCGCTTCCTACGGCATCGGTCTCGACACGTTGCGCACCGAGATCAGCAACGCGAATTCGAACGCCGCGAAGGGCAATTTCGACGGTCCGAAGCGCGCGTACTCGATCAGCTCGAACGATCAACTGCTGACGGCGGACGATTACCGCCGCCTGATCGTCGCATACCGGAACGGCGCGCCGATTCATATCGCCGATGTCGCCGACGTGATTCAAAGCGCCGAGAACAATCAGCTCGGCGCATGGGCGGGACTGCCGTGCACACCGCACGCGCCGGCCCCCGCCACGGTTGCCGACGGGCCGCCTGTCGACGACTGCCGGGGCAACGGCGGCGCCGTGCTCATTCCGGCCATCATCGTCAACGTTCAGCGCCAGCCGGGTGCGAACGTCATCGCGACCGTCGACGCGATCAAGGCGCAGCTTCCGACATTGCAGGCCGGACTGCCCGCATCGATGCGGGTCGACGTGCTCGCCGACCGCACCAGCGGGATCCGTGCATCGGTCCGCGACGTGGAGAAGGAACTGCTGGTCGCGGTCGTGCTGGTCGTGCTCGTGATCTTCGCGTTCCTCGGCAGCCTGCGCGCGACGGTGATCGCGAGCATCGCCGTCCCGATCTCGCTCATCGGCACGCTCGGGCTGATGTACCTGCTCGGCTACAGCCTGAACAACCTGAGCCTGATGGCGCTGACGATTGCGACCGGATTCGTCGTCGACGACGCGATCGTGATGATCGAGAACATCTCGCGCTACATCGAGAAAGGCGAATCGCCGCTGCGCGCGGCGCTGACGGGCGCGACGCAGATCGGCTTCACGATCATCTCGCTCACGATCTCGCTCGTTGCAGTGCTGATCCCGCTGCTCTTCATGAGCGACGTCGTCGGGCGCCTCTTCCGCGAGTTCGCCGTGACGCTGGCGATCACGATCCTGATCTCGGCCGTCGTCTCGCTGACGATGGTGCCGATGATGTCCGCACGCTGGCTCCGGACCCGGCGCGACGAGCACGGCGCCGGCGGCGCGGCGTCGCGCATGCAGCGCTTCTACGCGCGCGTGATGCATCGCTACGACCGCTCGCTCGTCTGGGTGATCGACCATCAGGGACTGACGCTGATCGTGGCGCTCGCGACGCTCGTGATCACCGTGCTGCTCTACGTCGTGATTCCCAAGGGACTGTTCCCGACGCAGGACACCGGCCAGTTGCAGGCGCGCGTCGCAGGCGGCGCAGGACGTCTCCTACGACCGCATGGCCGAGCTGCAGGCGCAGGCGGCGCAAGCGATCCTTGCCGACCCGTCGGTCGCGAATCTCAGCTCGATCGTCGGCGTCGACGCCGCCAACAACACGATGCTGCATACGGGCAGCATGCTGATCAACCTGAAGCCTTCGCACGGCGACCAGCAGGCGGTCATGAACCGCTTGCGCGAGCGCGCGCGCGCCGTCGCCGGCGTGACGCTGTACCTGCAGCCGACGCAGGACCTGACGATCGACGCCGAGACCGGCCCCACCGAGTACCGCGCATCGCTCGAAGGCGTGGACAGCGCGCAGATCACGCAGTGGATGCGCACGCTGATCGCGCGGCTGCAGGACGTGCCGCAGGTGCGCAACGTCAGCAGCGACGCCGGCGCGGAGGGCCTTACGGCCAACATCGACGTCGACCGCGACACCGCTTCGCGGCTGGGCATCACCGCGAGCGCGGTCGACGACGCGCTGTACAGCGCGTTCGGCCAGCGCATCGTCTCGACGATCTTCACCGATACCAACCAGTACCGCGTGATACTCGAGGCCCAGCCCGGCCTCGCGACGACTGCCGAGGGCGTCGGCAAGCTCAATCTGATCTCGGCAAGCGGCCGGCCAACGCCGCTGTCGGCCTTCGCGAGCGATCACCGAAGCGCGCGCGCCGCTGCAAATCACCCACGTCGGCCAATATCCGGCGAGCACGCTCAACTTCGACACCGCGCCCGGGGTCTCGCTCGGCAACGCCGTCGACGCCATTCGCATGGCCGCGCACGACATCGGGCTGCCGTCGACGATCACGATGACGTTTCTGGGCGCGTCGGGCGCGTACGAGCGATCGCTCGCCAACCAGCTGTGGCTGATCCTCGCCGCCGTCGTGTGCGTCTACATCGTGCTCGGCGTGCTGTACGAGAGCTACGTGCATCCGCTGACGATCCTGTCGACGCTGCCGTCGGCGGGCGTGGGCGCGCTGCTCGCACTGATCATCACCGGCAACGACCTCGGCGTGATCAGCATCATCGGCATCATCCTGCTGATCGGCATCGTCAAGAAGAACGCGATCATGATGATCGACTTCGCGATCGACGCCGAGCGCATCCAGGGAATGAGCGCGCGCGATGCGATTCACCAGGCCGCGATGCTGCGGCTGCGCCCGATCCTGATGACGACGCTGGCGGCCCTCTTCGCCGCCGTCCCGCTGATGCTGAGCTTCGGCGTCGGCGCCGAATTGCGCCGGCCGCTCGGCCTCGCGATCTTCGGCGGCCTGATCGTGAGCCAGATGCTGACGCTCTTCACGACGCCGGTGATCTACCTCGCGTTCGACCGGCTCGGCGGTGGCAGCACGCGCCGCGTCGTGACCGAGGATGCCGCCGGCCGCGTGACCCGCGCGGATGCGTAGAACATGAATTTGTCGCGGCCGTTCGTGGTCCGGCCGATCGGCACGGCGTTGCTGACGGCGGGCGTCGCGCTCGCGGGTATCGCTGCGTTCTTCGTGCTGCCGGTAGCGTCGTTGCCGGCGATCGACCTGCCGGTGATCTCCGTCAACGCCAGCATTCCAGGGGCGAGTCCCGCCACGATGGCAAGCAGCGTCGCGACGCCGCTCGAGCGGCGTCTCGGCACGATACCGAGCGTCAACGAAATCACGTCGACGAGCTCGATCGGCGCGACGCGGATCTCGCTGCAGTTCGATCTCGGCCGCAACATCGACGGCGCCGCGCGCGACGTGCAGGCGGCGATCAATGCGGCGCGCGTCGACCTGCCGGCGACGCTGCGCTCGAATCCGACGTACCGGAAGGTGAACCCGTCGGCGGCGCCCGTGATGATCCTGGCGCTCACGTCCAAGACGAAGACGCCGGGACAGATCTACGACGAGGCGTCGAACGTCCTGAACCAGCAGCTGCTGCAGATCGAGGGTGTCGGCGACGTGCAGATCGGCGGCGGCTCGCTCCCGGCGGTGCGCATCGAACTCAAGCCCTTCGCGCTCAACCAGTACGGCATCAGCACCGAGGACGTTCGGGCCGCGATCCAGGCGAGCAATGCCAACCGGCCGAAGGGCAGCGTTCAAGGCAATGGCCGGCGGCTGCAGATCTACACCCAGACGCCGGGGCTGCACGCGAGCGACTACGCGCCGATGGTCATCGCGTGGCGAAACGGCGCCGCGGTGCGGCTGCAGGACGTGGCCGACGTCGTCGATGGCGTCGAAGACACGCATACGCTCGGGCTCTTCAATGGCGAGAAGGCGATCATCGTGCTGATCCGCAGCCAGCCTGCGGCGAACGTGATCGACACGGTCGATCTCGGTGCGCGCGCTGCTGCCCGCAGCTGCAGTCCGAATTGCCCGCCGACGTCGAGCTGCACGTCGCATCGGATCGCACGCATTCGATCCGGGCATCGCTGCACGAGGTCGAGGTCGACGCTCGATTGTCGCCGTGATTCTGGTCGTGCTGGTCGTCAGCGTGTTTCTGCGCAGCGTGCGGGCGACGCTCGTACCCGCCGTCGCGACCGTTACTGCGCTGCTCGGCACGTTCGGCGTGATGTACCTGCTGGGCTTCAGTCTCGACAATCTGAGCCTGATGGCGCTGACGGTCGCCACCGGTTTTGTCGTCGACGACGCGATCGTCGTCCTCGAGAACACGAGCCGGCACATCGAGGCCGGCATGACGCGCATGCAGGCGGCGCTGCGCGGCGCGCGCGAAGTCGGTTTCACGGTCGTCTCGATCAGCCTGTCGCTTGTCGCCGTGTTCATTCCGCTGCTGTTCATGGCGGGGCTCCAGTGGGGCGGCTGTTCCGCGAGTTCGCGGTGACGTTGTCGGCCGCGGTGCTGATCTCGCTCGTCATCTCGCTGACGACGACGCCGATGATGTGCGCGTGGCTGTTGCCGCCTGGCGGTCCGGGCGCGAGGCAGCGCCGGCCGGGCTGGCTTGCGCGCCAGGCCGAGCGCGGCTATCGCCTGGGTGCGCGCGCGCTACGAGCGCAAGCCTCGACTGGGCGCTCGCGAGCAAGGGCCCGGTCATGCTGATCCTGCTCGCCGTCGTCGCGCTGAACGGATACCTGTACGTCGCCGTGCCGAAGAGCCTCTTTCCGCAGCAGGACACCGGACAGCTCCAGGGCGGCTTCAGCGCCGACCAGAGTATCTCGATCCATGCGATGGGCGAAAAGCTTCGCCAGGTGATCGACATCGTGCGGCACGATCCCGCGGTGGACATCGGTCGTCGGCTTCATCGGCGGCGTCGCGCGCCGGCGGCGGCTTCATGTTCGTCGAGCTGAAGCCGCATCGCGAGCGCACCGACCGCGGCCTCGCGGTCATTGCCCGGCTGCGCCCGCAACTCGAGCGCGTCACCGGACTGCGGGCGTTCCTTTCGCCGGTGCAGGACGTCGCGCATCGGCGGGCGCTCTGCGAACGCGTCGTACCAGTACACGCTGAAGGGCGAGAGCGGCACCGAGTTGGACGCGTGGTCGCGCAAGCTCGTCGATGCGCTCAAGGCGCACGGCCGCAGCTGACCGACGTCAACAGCGACCGCAGGAAAACGGCGTCCAGACGAGGTCAACGTCGACCGGGACGCGGCGGCGTCGCCTTGGGATCCGGGCGAATGCCGTCGACGCGGCGCTCTACAACGCATTCGGCCAGCGCCAGGTGGCGACGATCTACACCGACCTGAACCAGTATCACGTCGTCATGGAATGGGCGCCGGAATACACGCAGAGCCCGAACGCGCTCGCCGACGTCTACGTTCCCGCCACGTCGCTCGTCAACAGCGGCGGCACGGTCGTCGCGATCGAGAGTGCCGGCGCGTCATCGTCGTCGGCCGTCGCCCGGCTCGGCTGCGGGCGCGGCGGGGACGGCAACCGCCGGTGCGGGCACCGTGTCGGTGCCGGTTTCGCCCAATCCGGCATTGCGCAACGCGTCGAGCGGCAATGTGCTGAGCAACACGCCAACGAACCTGGTGCCGCTCGTCGGCGATCGCGCGCTTCGTCGAGGAGGCGAACGCCACGTCGGTGAATCACCAGGATAGCGAGCTCGCCACCACGATCTCGTTCAATCTCACCGAGGGCGCGACGCTCGACGACGCGCGCCGCGCATCATCGGCCGAGGCCGACATCGGCATGCCGACGACGGTGCGCGGCAGTTTGCCGGCACGGCGCTGCTCGCCAGCAGTCGGTCAGCCAGCAAGCCGCTGCTGATCGCTGCCGCGATCTGACGTCATCTACATCGTCCTCGGCGTGCTCTACGAGAGCTACGTGCATCCGATCACGTGCTGTCGACGCTGCCGTCGGCCGGGGTCGGCGCCGTGCTGGCGTTGATGCTGTTTCGGATGGAGTTCACGCTGATGGCGCTGATCGGCGTGATTTCTGCTGATCGGCATCGTGAAGAAGAACGCGATCATGATCATCGATTTCGCGCTGGACGTCGAGCGCGCGCGCGGCCTCGCCGCGCTCGATGCGGTGCGCGAGGCGTGCCTGTCTGCGCTTTCGGCCGATCATGATGACGACGCTGGCGCCGCTGCACTGGGTGCGCTGCCGCTCGCCATCGGCTTCGGGCGAAGGCGCGGAGCTGCGCCAGCCGCTCGGCGTAGCCATCATCGGCGGCCTGATCGCGAGCCAGCTGCTGACCCTGCTGACGACACCGGTCGTCTACATGCTGCTCGACAAGCTGCGCCGGCGCGGTGTCGACGAGCGGCATTTGAGCCGCGGCGGTGCGCGATTTCCGGCAGCAGTCGACGGGCGCCGCATGACACTGGGACCGTCATTCGTTCACTGCGCAGCGGTCAGCCTGCTCTGCATCGCGCTTGCAGCGTTGTCGGCGTGTTCGCTGGCCCCGCCGTACCAGCGCCCGGGCACGCCGGAGCCCGCCGGCTACAAAGAGGCGCCGGCCGCCGATCGACGTGGTTCCCGGCCGCGCCCGCCGACGAACTCGACGCGGCACATGGTGGCAGCTGTTCGGCGATCCGGCGCTCTCGGCGACCGTCGAGCAGGTCGAGGTGTCGAACCAGAACGTTGCCGCGGCGGTCGCCGCGTACGCGCAGGCGCAGGCGCTCGTGAGCCAGCAGCGCGCCGCGCTCTTCCCGTCTCTGGGATTGGATGCGACCGCGACGCGCAGCGGCGGCCAGGGCGCGGTCGCCAGCGGCAGCAACCTCCGGCTCGGCTTCACGGCGAGCTGGGAGCCCGACATCTGGGGCGCGTTCGGCTCGCCGTGACGGGCGCGCGAGGGCAGTGCGGAGGCAGAGTGCCGCGAATCTCGCCGCGGCGCGGCTGTCGGCCCAGGCGGCGCTCGCCACCGACTACTTCGCGTTGCGCGAGGCCGACAACGAGATCGCGCTGCTGACCGACGCGGTGACGGCGTACGAGCGGGCGCGCGCAGATCACGCAGAACCAATACGATGCGGGCATCGCGCAGCGCACCGACGTGCTGCAGGCGCAGACGCAGCTCGAGACGACGCGCGCGAACCTGTCGGCGGCGGTGCGGACAGCGTGCGCGGCTCGAGCATGCGATCGCGCTGCTCGTCGGCAAGGCGCCGGCGGAGTTCAGCGTGCCCGTGGCGCCGTGGAACGCAACCGTTCCCGGCGATACCGCTCGTCGTGCCCTCGGCACTGCTGCAGCGGCGGCCGGACATCGCGGCGGCGGAGCGCGCGGTTGCGGCGGCGAATGCGCAGATCGGCATCCAGCGCGCCGCCTATTTTCCGAACATCGGGCTGACGCGCTTCGTACGGCGCGGCAGGCGGAACGCTGCTGTCGCTGTTCCGCACATCCGGCAGCGTCTGGTCGCTCGGCCTGACGCTGGCGCAGACGATCTTCGACGCCGGCGCCATCGCGGCCAAGGTCGAAGGCGCGCAGGCGGCGCGGCGACGTCGCGATCGCCAATTACCGGCAGACGGTGCTGACGGCGTTCGTCGCCGTCGAGGACCAGCTGGCGACGATTCGCTCGCTTGCCGAGCAGGACGGCCAGCGCCGCGCGGCGTCGGCCGATGCCGACCGCACCGAGCAGCTGACGCTGAACCAGTACCTGCAGGGGTCAGGTGCCCTGATACGCACCGTGGTGACCGTCGCAGGTGACGGCGCTGAATGCCCGACAGACGCTGTCGCAGTTGATGTCGAGCCGTCAGGCGGCGGCCGGTCGCGCTGATCCAGGCAATGGGCGGCGGCTGGCATGCGGCTGGCGGCGGCGAAACCGCTGGCGTACCGTAAAACTGCACGCCCGGGGAGCGGCGCGCGTTCGGCAGCGCGCTCCGGGCAACGTGATGCTTGCGTCACAGGCCGCCGCCTCGTTTCAACGCGTCGCAACCCCTTGAAAATTGTCCCGCGACGCCGTACTATTAGCACTCGCATGAGCTGAGTGCTAATGCCGATCCGCCAGCGGGCGGGCAGGCCGGCGTTCGAGGCTCGGCGTCAGGCTTCCCAATCGGTTGTCATCCAGAGCAATTCATTTCAGGAGTGAGCACTAACATGAAACTTCGTCCCCTGCACGACCGGATCATCGTCAAGCGGCTCGAAGAGGAGCGCAAGACCGCCGGTGGAATCGTCATTCCCGACACGGCCGCCGAAAAGCCCTCGATGGGTGAAGTCGTCTACGCCGGCCCCGGCAAGACCGACGACAACGGCAAGCTCGTCGCGATGGGCGTCAAGGCCGGCGACAAGGTCCTGTTCGGCAAGTACTCGGGCCAGGAATTCAAGCTCGAAGGCAAGGACCTGCTCCACATGCGCGAAGACGACATCATCGGCATCGTCGACTGAATCCTCCCTACCTAAAGCACACGTACCAGGAGAATCAACATGGCAGCTAAAGACGTCCGCTTCGGCGAAAACGTCCGCAACAGGATGGTGTCCGGCGTGAACATTCTCGCCAACGCCGTCAAGATCACGCTCGGCCCGAAGGGCCGCAACGTCGTCCTCGAGCGCAGCTTCGGCGCGCCGACGATCACCAAGGACGGCGTGTCGGTCGCGAAGGAAATCGAGCTCAAGGACAAGTTCGAGAACATGGGCGCGCAGATGGTGAAGGAAGTCGCGTCCAAGACCTCGGACGTCGCCGGTGACGGCACGACGACGGCCACCGTGCTCGCGCAGTCGATCATCGCCGAAGGCATGAAGTACGTCGCCGCCGGCATGAACCCGATGGACCTGAAGCGCGGCATCGACAAGGCGGTCATCGCCGTCGTCGAGGAGCTGAAGAAGATCAGCAAGCCGTGCACGACCAGCAAGGAAATCGCGCAGGTCGGCGCGATCTCGGCCAACGCCGACGAGTCGATCGGCAAGACGATCGCCGAAGCGATGGACAAGGTCGGCAAGGAAGGCGTCATCACCGTCGAAGACGGCAAGGGCCTCGAGAACGAGCTCGACCTCGTCGAAGGCATGCAGTTCGACCGCGGCTACATCTCGCCGTACTTCATCAACAACCCGGACAAGCAGGTCGCGGTCCTCGAAGATCCGTACATCCTGCTGCACGACAAGAAGATCTCGAACATCCGCGATCTCCTGCCGCTGCTCGAGCAGGTCGCGAAGGCCGGCCAGCCGCTCCTGATCATCGCCGAAGACGTCGACGGCGAAGCGCTCGCGACGCTGGTCGTCAACAACATCCGCGGCATCCTGAAGACCATCGCCGTCAAGGCGCCGGGCTTCGGCGATCGTCGCAAGGCGATGCTCGAAGACATCGCGATCCTGACCGGCGGCACGGTCATCGCGGAAGAGCTCGGCCTCAAGCTCGAGAACGCGACGCTGAAGGACCTCGGCCGCGCCAAGCGCATCGAAGTCGGGCAAGGAAGACACGACGATCATCGACGGCGCCGGCGAGAAGGCGGCGATCGAGGCGCGCGTGAAGAACATCCGCAAGCAGATCGAGGAAGCGACGTCCGACTACGACAAGGAAAAGCTGCAGGAGCGCGTGGCCAAGCTCGCCGGCGGCGTGGCGGTGATCAAGGTCGGCGCCGCGACCGAAGTCGAGATGAAGGAAAAGAAGGCGCGCGTCGAAGATGCGCTGCACGCGACCCGTGCGGCCGTCGAGGAAGGCATCGTCGCCGGCGGCGGCGTGGCGTACCTGCGCGCGCGCGCGAACCTCAAGAACCTGAAGGGCGACAACGCCGACCAGGACGCCGGCATCAAGATCGTGCTGCGCGCGCTCGAAGAGCCGACTGCGCCAGATCGTCGCACAACGCGGGTGACGAGCCGTCGGTCGTCGTCAACAAGGTCGTCGAAGGCAAGGGCAACTACGGCTTCAACGCCCAGACGGGCGAGTACGGCGACCTGGTGGAGATGGGCGTCGTCGATCCGACCAAGGTCACGCGCTTCGCGCTGCAGAACGCGGCGTCGGTCGCGTGCCTGATGCTGACGACCGACGCGATGGTCGCCGAGCTGCCGAAGGACGACAAGCCGTCGATGCGGCGGTGGCGGCGGCGGCATGGGCGGCATGGGCGACATGGACATGTAATCGGGTCCGTCCCGAAGTGCACGAAAAGGCCCGCAGCGATGCGGGCCTTTTTTTCCGTCCCGGTCCGCGCCGCGATGCCGCGGCCTCGCGTTGCGGCGACGCCACGCTGCCGATGCTCGACGGGCACGCCCGGCGAGCTTTGCCGGCGGCGGATGACCAAAATGCATTAGACTGACAGCGCCCCGCGTAAAAGTCCGGGAAACAGCAACGCTTATGCTCCAGTCATCCTCAGCCGCCGTCGACCTGCTGCGTCCGGTTCGCGTCGCGACGATGACGTCCGGACTGATCTTCGGCTTTGCGATCGTGACGCTCGCCGTGGTCATCGTCGTCGGATTGATGCGTCGCAGCCGCGAAGCGCCCGGCGGTGCGCGCGGCGTCGGTCGACGGGCCGACCGCCGTCGCGCAATGGACCGAAGGCGAAACGACCCGCCTGCTGTCCTCGGCCGAAGTTCCGGGCCTTTATCTGCTGCGGCCGCGGTTCCTGACCAAAGCCGAAAACGTGGTGTTTCTGCTGCTCAAGGCGGCGTTTCCCGCGTCATGAAGTGTTCGCGCGCGTGCGGCTGGCCGACGTGCTGCAGGTGAAGATCGGCCCGCAGGGCATGGAGCGCCTGCGCGCCTTTCGCAAGATCGCGAACCAGCACGTCGGCTTCGTCGTCTGCGATCGCGACATGACGATCGTCGCGATCGTCGACACGAAGGAGCCCGATCAGGTCGATCAATCCGCGCGACCAGAAGCTCGAGACGATCAAGCAGCGCTGCCTGCAGGCGGCGCAGGTGAAGTACATCTGCATCTATCCGCCGCAGCTGCCGCGGTATCGCGAGTTGCGCGAGCAGATCCTCGGGCCGGCCGGCGACTTCGTCTGACGGATCTGCGCGTGCCGGCAACGCCGGCGAGCTGCGACGGGATAACAGGATCCTCGTCCCGCCGGTCGAAGCGCAGCATCGGCCCGGTTGCAACTGTAAGGTACCGGGCCGCGCCGGCGACCGGCAGCATGAACATCGCCCCGCTGCGTTTCCTCGTCCTGCTGATCATGGCGGCGCTGACGCCTCCCGCCGCCGCGTCGCAAACGTGTCGCGCGAGCAGCGGACCGCTGACACGCCCGCTGGTCGAGCTCTACACATCGGAGGGCTGCAACAGCTGTCCGCCCGCCGACCGCTGGCTCGCGGCGAACTTCGCGACGCCCGGTGGGGACGCCGGCCCGGTCGCCCTCGCGTTCCATGTCGATTACTGGGATCGGCTCGGATGGGCCGACCGCTTCGCGAGCGCCGCGTATACCGAGCGCCAGTATGAAGCCATGCGCGCGAACAAGGCGACGTTCGTCTACACGCCGCAAGTGTTGCTGCAAGGGCGCGATTTCCCCCGGTGGCGAGAAGGTGGCGTCTCTTCGATCGAGACGGCCGTGCGCAAGCCGGCGCGCGCCACGCTGATGCTCGAGGCAACGGCGTCGGGCAGCGCGGTTGCCGTGCAGGTCGACGCCGAGGTCACCGATGCGGCGCTGCGCGCCGATGCGCAGGTCTTCGTTGCCTACGCCGACAGCGGATTGAGCTCCGACGTGCGGGCGGGCGAAAACCGCGGTGTGCGCCTCACGCACGATCACGTCGTCCGTGCGTTGCGGCCGGCGGGCGCCGTCGATGGTCGAGGGCGCGTCAACGCGAGCGTCGACTTCGTGCGGCCGCGCGAGCCGGGCACGCAGCCGATGGTGGTGGCCTTCGTGCAGCGTCGGTCGAACGGCGACGTGCTGCAGACGCTCGCGTTGCCGATCGCTGCCTGCGGCGGCTCCTGAAGCGGCCAAGCGAAGCCGGTGTCTCAGCGTGCCGTGACCACCAGATAGATTTTGGCGGCGATCAGCGCCGCTTCGGCGACGAGCACGAGGAACAGCGCGACGAACCCGATGTGCCGATCGAGCACCACACGAGGCGTGATCAGCCGGGCGAGCTTCATCACCGGTGAGGTCACGGCCTTCAATATGCCGTAGATGGGATTGCGGTCGCGGTTTGCGCCGGCCAGCACGTAGAGGGCGCCCTGGCCCAGCAGCGCCATCAGCGCCACCTCGTTGACCGCTTTCAGAATGACGACGAGTTGCAGCATCCGTTGCGCGGTCGCTAGCTGTCTTTCTGCGACACGTCGCGCTCGAGTTGCGCCGTCATCTTCGGATCGAACGTCCGCAGGCGCTCGATAGCCTGGCGGACCTTGTCGCGCCGGCCGAGCGTGTGGTACGCCATGCCGAGCGCGTAGAAAGCATGCGGATTCATGGGCTGCAGCCGTGCGGCTTCCTCCAGCGCTTCAGCGGCCTCGGCATGGCGTCCGAGCGCGGCCAGCGACATGCCCATGCCGAACCAGGCGCGATCGATGGAGGGTCGCAGGCGCACCGCCTCGCGGAACGCCGCGAGCGCGGCTTCGTGCTGGCCGGCGCGCTCCGCACGAAGCCGAGGTTGAACTGAATGTCGCCATCCACGGGTGCCAGCGTCCGCGCACGCTCGAGATAGTCGGATCGCCACCGCGTCTCGCCGCGAGAGCCATGAAGATAGCCGAGTTCGCTCGCCGCCACGGACGGATCGCCGGATCGAGCGCGAGCGCGGTCTTCAGCTCATCGACGGCGCGGTCGCGCTGCCTGACCGACAGCCAGAAGTGCGCGACCTTGAGGTGCCACCAGGCATCGATCCTCATGGACATGCCGGCGTGACGCGAGCGCAGGCGGGCGCGTCGCGATGGCGGCCGTACGGCTTCCGTGGCGTCATCGAACAGCCATCGGCCATGGCCGGCGCGGGGTTGTGCGGGCGGCTATTTCAGTTGCCTCGCCAACGCGTCGAGCGCGCGCAGTAGCGGCTGGAAAGCGCTTGCGGCCAGGAGATGTTATCGACCGCAGTACGGCGAGAGAAAATCGCACGAGTCCTCCACGGTTCTTCGGCCTCATTAAACAGGAAGCCCGCCGAAGCGGGCCTCCTGCACTACACCAGCCGAGCGACCAGCCGTCACGCCGCCTGCGTCGACATGTCGCCGCGCAGATGCGGATACCGGACGTGCTCGACCAGCTCCTGCACCTTGGCGCTCGGCGCGGGCGTCAGCAGGCTGACGACGCAGATCGTGATGAGGCCGATCGGCACGCCGAACACGCCGGCCGAAATGGCGGCCATGTTGAACCACTGGTTCGCCGCGACGCCGCCGAAGAACGGATACGTCCGGACCATGTAATACATCGCGACACCCAGTCCCAGCGACCATGCCGGAGATCGCGCCCCACTTGTTGGCGCGCTTCCAGAACACGCCCAGCACCAGCGCGGGGAAGAACGCCGAGGCCGCGAGCGAGAACGCCGCGCCGACCAGGAACAGGATGTTGCCCGGCTTGAGCGACGTCACGTAGGCCGCGATGACCGCCACGACCAGCAGCAGCATCTTCGACACCGTGACGCGGCGCTTCGTCGTGGCCTGCGGGTCGATCATCTTGTAGTAGAGGTCGTGCGACAGCGCGTTGGCGATCGTCAGCAGCAGGCCGTCGGCCGTCGACAGCGCCGCCGCGAGACCGCCGGCGGCCACCAGCCCGGAGACGACGTACGGCAGGCCGGCGATCTCGGGCGTGGCGAGCACGATGATGTCGGTGCCGAGCACGATCTCGGCGAGCTGCACGATGCCGTCCCCGTTGATGTCGTTGATCGACAGCATGCGTGGGATCGACCTGCGCCCAGTTCGCCGCCCACGCCGGAAGCTGCGCGAAGCTGCTGCCCACGAGCAGCGTATAGACGTCGAATTTCGCCAGCACCGCCAGCGCGGGCGCCGTGAAGTACAGCAGGAAGATGAAGAACAGCGACCAGAACACCGAATTGCGCGCCTCGCGCACGCTCGGCGTCGTGTAGTAGCGCATCAGGATGTGCGGCAATGCGGCGGTGCCGAACATCATGCAGAACACGATGCCGAGGAAGTTGTTGCGCGCGATGTTCGCGCGCCTCCTCGTCGCGCCGGGGAACGGCGTCGCGTGCGGCTTCGGCGGCGCGGCGCGCGCGGCGAGGCCCTTCTCCGTCGTCCAGAGCGCCTTCGCCGCATCCGCATCGGCCGGGAAGTCCGTGAGCGCCTTCTCGGCCGCCGTGATCTGCGCGGCCGGTGCGTTGGCGGCCTTCAGGTCGGCGACCCGCTTCTCCGCGGCGGCCTTGGCCGTCGCGTACGAACCCGGCAGGCCCTTCAGCTTGGCGTCGGCCGCGTCGGCGCGCGCCTTCAGGATGTTGCGGACCTCGATCTCCTTCGGATCGTTGGTCAGCACCTTCTCGCGCTCGGTCACCTTCTGCAGCACCTGGCCGTAGGCGATCTGCGGGATCGGGTTGCCGGTGTACTTGAGCGACAGCCAGACCACCGGCGTGATGTACGCGATGATCAGGATGATGTACTGCGCGACCTGCGTCCACGTGACCGCGCGCATGCCGCCGAGGAACGAGCAGACGAGGATGCCGCCCAGGCCGACGAAGACGCCGACGCCGAACTCGAGTCCCGTCATGCGGCTGGTGATGATGCCGACGCCGTAGATCTGCGCCACCACGTAGGTGAACGAGCACAGGATCGCCGCGAAGATGCCGACGCTGCGCACGATGTTGCCGCCGTAGCGCTCGCCGAGGAAGTCGGGAATCGTGAACTGTCCGAACTTGCGCAGGTACGGCGCGAGGAAGAGCGCGACCAGCACGTAGCCGCCGGTCCAGCCCATGACGAACGCCAGGCCGTCGAACCCGGCGAGGTAGAGCGTGCCGGCCATGCCGATGAACGAGGCCGCGCTCATCCAGTCGGCGCCGGTCGCCATGCCGTTGAAGAATGCCGGCACGCGGCGACCCGCGACGTAGTATTCGGCGGCATCCATCGTGCGGCTCATGATGCCGATGCCGGCATAGAGCGCGATGGTGGCGAACAGGAACCAGTAGCCGATCCAGCGCCGCGACATGCCCATCTGCTCGGCGATCGCGAGCGCGATCAGGAACAGGAGGAATCCGCCGGTGTACAAGCTGTAGTACTTCTTGAGCTGGCCGAAGAAGGCCCTCTGGCGTCAACGCTGCCGTGGTCATTCGTCTGTCTCCTTCGTCGACGTCGTATTCCTTGTCGAGGTTGTTCATGTAGCGCGCGTAGACCCAGATCAGCACGACATAGACGATCAGGGAGCCCTGCGCCGACATGTAGAAGCCAAGGGGAAAGCCGAGGAAGCTGATCGGCGTTGAGCTCACGCGCATACCAGCCTTCGACGAACGTGACGACGAACCAGATGAACAGCAGTATTCCGGTGATGACGAGATTCTTGTGCCAATACTCGCGATGCCTGGCAGTCAGCTCCATCGTGTCCTCCCGCTGAAATTGAAAAATCGACCCCGTTGTTGTTATTGGCGCTGCGTCCGCCTTGTGCTCCCGCGCCCGCGGTGGCCGTGCGCGGCTGGCCGATCCCGGTCGGCGGCGATTCTACAGTAACGACCGGCGTCGGCAAATGCGCCGAAAGTCCATGGAGCGGGCATTTCGGATCGGGCGCCGGGAGCGGTTCACTCTGCTTCAGGCGGGCTCAGTACTGCACCCGGGCCAGGTAGGTCCGCTGCGACGCCGCCAGCGCATCCTCGAGCGTGACGATCCCTTGCGCGGCGAGCAGCGGCATCAGCTTGATGAAGATCTCGCCGGTGACGATCGCATCGCCGAGCGACGTGTGCCGGCCGATGATCGGCGATGCCGAGGCGTCTCGCGTTGGCCTCGAGCTCGTGCTCGCGCAAGTTCGGCTGCACGACGGCCGACAGCAGCAGCGTGTCGAGCACCGGCTGCAGGAAGCGCTGGCCGGTCTGGCGCTCCTTGATCTGCAGGAAGCGCATGTCGAATGCGACGTTGTGCCCGACGAGCACCGTGTCTTCGGCGAAGCGGGCAAAGCCGCGGCAGCACCTGCTCGATCGTCGGCTGGCCCTGCGAGCATCGCGGCGTGATGCCGTGAATGCGGATCGATTCCCTGCGACAGCGAGCGCCGCGGATCGACCAGCTGGTCGAAGCGCTCCTGCTGCAGCAGCCGCCCGTTGACGATGCGCACGGCCGAGATCGAGATGATCTCGTCCCCCGCCGACGGGTCGAGTCCGGTCGTCTCGGTGTCGAACACCGTGTACACCAGCTCGGCCAGCGGACGCTGCTCGAACGCGACTCGCCTGGCCGGGCCGGTCGAACAGCTCGAAATCGTAGAACGTCGGTCGCGCACCCGCCGGCCATGGGCACGCGCGGAGCCGGTGCCTCCGCGGCGACGGGCAGCTGCAGCGAATAGGTCACCGTGCCTGCGTGCCGGTCTGCACGGCACCACTGCTCGCCGCCGTGCCGCTCGGCAACTTCACGAAGCGACAGGCGTCGCCGGATCGTTCACCGTGCTGAACGCGTGCGTCGCCCCAGTCGGCAACTTCCGTCGTGATCGGTGTCCGGCGATTGCCAGGTCAGCTCCAGGCCGGTGAAACGGCCTCCGGGCGAAAGCGCGGAGCGCGAACTCGCGCGACGTCGAATTCGCGGTTCAGGCCGGGCGGCCAGCGCCGTGAACGACTGCACGACGGCGAAGCTGTCGACTTTCAGCCACTGCGTGTCGCCGCCGGTCTCGGCGGTCGCGTTGACGCCGGGAAGTCGCGCGATGCTGCGCTGGAGCGTGGCGACAGCAGGTCGTTGCCCTTCATCTCTTCGAGCGGCCAGGAGCGGCGCGCCGCCGGCGCCGATGCCGAGCGTGGCGTCGAGGCGCTCGCTCAGGCGAACCGCTTCGTCGAGGATGATCGCGGTGAACTGGTTGCGCCGCGCGGGCTCCATCGTCGCCGTAGTCGATGATCGTTTCGACGGCGGCGCGGATGCTCGCGAGCCCCGCGCGCGTGTCTTCGCGTCAGCGATTGCACCAGCCGGTCGCGCTGCCTCGCCACCCTGCACGGCGCCGGTGACGTCGTCGAGCGTCAGCACGAAACCGGTGATGGCGTCCTGCCTGCGATCGCGCGCGCCGCAGCACCGGCGCCATCTGCGCGCGGACAAGAGTCCGCCGCCGGCGGCCGTCGCGACGAACTGCGACACCGGTCTCGCTTCGCCGTGGTGCAGCCGCTCGCGCACGACATCGAGCGCATGCGCGATGAGATCTCGATCGATGACGCCGAAGACCGAGCGGCCGAGGCCGACGATTCCGGACGTCTTTGCCTCGTGATCGGCCGGCCGATCGAACAGCGAGCTTGCCGTGTCGTTGTACAGCAGGATCAGGCCTTCGGAATTGCAGACGAGCACGCTGTCGGTGAGCTCGGACATCAGCGCAGCCAGCCGGTGCCTTTCCTCTTCGAGCTTGGCGTTCGCTTCATGCACGCGCAGCTCGACTTCGCCGAGCGCAGACTGGTGTCGATCGGCGAGTGCGTTGATCAGTCGCGCGAGTTGCGCCGCTTCCGCCGGGCCCTCGTCGGGCAGCCGATGCGCCGGATTGGCGCCGAGGATGATCCGCGCGCCGTCGGCGAGCCTGACCATGCCCGCCGACGTATGCGCGAAAGCGCCGCACCGACCAGCAGGCCGAACACGCACCAGCAGGAATGCGGCGAACACGACGACCAGACCCGCCGAATCGTCGAGGACGGCGCGAGCGGCGCCCGCAGGTCTTCCGGAATGCGCGACCAGACGGCGATCACCGCCGCCGCAACGCGATGGCCGCGACCGCGGCGAACAGGATCGTCGACGGCGAGCGCGAGCTTCCAGCGCAGGCCGAGCGGGCGTCGACGCAGGCGCGTACGGACGGCGTGCCGGTCACGCGTCCAGCATCCGCTTGACCTGCGCGACCAGGTCGAGCGTGGAAAACGGCTTCGTGACATAGGCGTCGGCACCGACCGCCATGCCCTTGCTGATCTCGGTCTCGCGACCCTTTGCGGTCAGCATCACGATCTTCACCGCCTGCGAGTTCCGGGTTGTCGCGGATCGTCTGCGCAACCTGGTAGCCATCCTTCACCGGCATCATCACGTCGAGCAGCACGAGGTCCGGCCGGAAGTCGGTCGACTGCCGCGAGCGCTTCGTCGCCGTTGCGCGCGGCGCGGACGTCGAAGCCGTTCTGTCGCATCAGGTATTCGAGCGCGACGACGATGTTGGGCTCGTCGTCGACGATGAGGACTTTCTTCGTCATCTGCGGTCCGGTCGATTGCGCTCGGGCGTCCCGTGTCGCGAATGCAGCGGGGACGACGCGGCTGCCATGTCCTCATGAGCGCACCGACTGCCCGGCCGGTTGCGGCTCCGACGACACCGGATCGAGCGCCGGCATCGTGAACGAAAACGTCGCGCCGGCGCCGGGCGATGCTGCGCAGCCACAGCCGGCCACCGAAATGCTCGACGATCTGCCGGCTGATCGGCAGTCCGAGTCCCGTGCCCTGGGGCTTGGCCGTGAGCGTGTCGCCCGCCTGGCGGAATTTTTCGAAGATGAGCTCCTGCTCGCTCGGGTGCGACGCCGGGACCGTTGTCGGCGACGTCGACCTGGAAGAAACCGTCGAGCCGGCGCAACTCGACTTCCACCTGGCCGGTGCCGCTCTGGCAGAACTTGGCGGCGTTGGACAGCAGGTTGATCAACACCTGCATCACGCGATCGCGATCGGCCTTCGACGGCCGCCTGCGTCGATCGCAGATGCGCGTCTCGATGCCGATCGCCCGCTCGCGAAACAGCTGGCCGGTCGCCGCGACCGCGTCGGCGATGATCTCACGCAAGTCGAGCGCGGTGACGTGCCATTTCGCGCGTCCCGACTCGAGCTTCGCGAGATCGAGCACGTCGTTGATGAGCCGGGTAAGCCGCTCGCTCTCGTTGACGATGATGCCGAGGAACTCCTTGCGCCGCGGCAGATCGGTGTCGGGATCATTGAACAGGATCTGCGAGAAGGCGCGGATCGACGTCAGCGGCGTGCGCAACTCGTGCGATACCGTGCTGACGAAGTCGTCCTTCAGCCGGTCGAGCTCCTTCAGCCGCTCGTTCGCTGCCCGCAGCTGCGCCGTGGCGGCCTCCAGCTCGCGCGACTTCTGCTCGAGCGCGCGGCTGTGCGCGATCGCTTCCGACGTCTCGTCGAGGATCCGCATGATGTCGTCGATCGACAGCGGCTCCTCCTGCACGACCGATGCGACGATCGCTCGCGCGGACGCCGCGCCGATCGCGCCGGCCAGCTCGCGTTTCGGCGAATGTCACGAGCGCCGCGTCGGCGCTGCAGCGGAACGTGCGCGGGCCAGCCGCGCCGCCGCGCGTAGGCGGCGAAAATCTCGTCGGCGCGCGCGCTGCCGAGGAACCGGCGCAGCAGCTTTCGCAACTCATCGAGCGACGCGCTGCCGCGCCAGAACTGCGGGCACGGCGGCGGCGCCGCGTGAACGCTTCGACGAAGCGCACGCTCTGCGCCGCTTCACTCGCGCTTGGCCGCGTGAACAGCGAAATGCCGACGTAACAGCCGATGTTGGCGAGCATGCTCCAGAACAGGCAATGCGTGATCTGGTCGAGCCCGGTGAGTCCGAACAGCGCCTGCGGCCGCGTGAGCGCGATGCCGAACAGGCCCTGCTCCAGGAATTCGATCGGCAGCCAGCCGGATTTCGCGAACGACGGCAGCAACAGCGTGTAGCGCCCATACCAGGAAACCCGGCGACGAGCCCGGCCAGCGCGCCATCGCGCGTGCCGTTGCGCCAATACATGCCGCCGAGCATCACCGGCGCGAACTGCGCGACCGCCGCGAACGAAATGAGGCCGATCGAGACGAGCGCGTAGGCCTCTCCGGCGAGCCGGAAGTAGAGGTAGCCGAGGAGCAGCACGAGCACGATGGCGCCGCGGCGAATGCCGAGCAGCATGCCGGACAGGTCGCGCGCGCCGGCCGAGCGCAGCAATCCGAGACGCAGCAGCAGCGGCATGACGAGGTCGTTGCAGATCATCGTCGACAGCGCGATCGTCTCGACGATCACCATCGCCGTCGCCGCCGACAGTCCGCCGACGAACGCGAACATCGCGAGCGCGAGCTGGCCTTCGTGCAGCGGCAGCGCGAGCACGAACGTGTCGGCGTCGATGCGGCCTTCGGGGAAGAGCAGCAGGCCGCCGAACGCGATCGGCAGGACGAACACGTTGATCGCGACCAGGTACGATCGGAAAGATCCAGACGCCTTCCGCAGGTGGCGCTCGTCGACGTTCTCGACGACGGCGATCTGGAACTGCCGCGGCAGGAACATGATCGCGAACATCGACAGCAGCGTCAGCGACGCCCAGCCGGTGTACTGGCCGCCGACCGACGACAGGCTCATCAGCGGCTGCAGCCGGGGCTCCGCGGCGGCGCGGCGAAAGATGTCGCCGAGTCCGTCGTAGATGTCCCCACGTGACGAATGCACCGACCAGCATGAAGGCGATCAGCTTGATCAGCGATTCGAAGGCGATCGCCGCGACCATGCCCTTCGTGCCGCTCGGTCGCGTCGAGATGCCGCGTGCCGAACAGGATGGTGAAGGCGGCGAGCAGCAGCGCAATATAGAACGCATGATCGTCCAGCAAGCCCGGTCGCGCCGTGCACGGCCGCGACCGTCGCCGGGTCGCTCAACAGGATGCCCACGCTGACGGCCACTGCCTTCAACTGCAGCGCGATGTAGGGAACGATGCCGACGACCGCGATGACGGTCACCAAGCCCGCCCAGCAGCTGGCTCTTGCCGTAACGGGAGGCGACGAAGTCGGCGATCGACGTGATCCGGTTGGCGTGGCTGATGCGGATCATCTTCCGCAGCACGAACCACCACAGCACCGCCATCAGCGTCGGCCCGAGGTAGATCGGCAGAAAACCGATGCCGGTCGCGGCGGCGCGACCGACGCTGCCGTAGAACGTCCACGTCGTGCAGTACACGGCGAGCGACAGCGCGTAGACCCATGGATTGGCGATCAGGCTGCGCCCCGCGTCGGCGCGCTTGTCGCCGATGTACGCGATCGCGAACAGCACGCCGAGGTACCCCAGCGCAACGAGCGCGATGACGGTCCCGTCGAGCCTCACGGATCGCCTCGCCCGGTGCGGCGCGAGCCCGGCTCGTCATTCGGCGTCGTCCCCGCCGCGTTCGACGACGAGCGCCAGCAGGACAATCAGCGCTGCCCAGGCCACGAATACGTACACGAACAGGAGCGGCACGCCGGCGATCACCAGGTCGCGCTCGAACAGGTAGAGCAGCGGGAAGTTGAGCAGCAGGCAACCCAGCAGGAACAACGCAACCAGCCGCTGTCCGGTCAATGTCATCCGGGACATCCTGTCCTCCGGCGCCGCGACCTTCCTACTGCCGGAAATCGAGCGCAAGCCGTTGCTGCAGATCGCGCGCCTGCCGAAATGATTCCTTGAGAATACGCCGGTCGAACGCGTTGAGCCGGTCGGGATCGATGCGGTTCGGGCGCCCGCTGCCGCATCGGGCTCGAACTGCTGGTGGCGCAGGCGCAGCAGCTGGATGAAGTAGAACGCGTCGACGATCGCGCGCATGTCGCCGGTGCTGACGTGCAAGCGCGGGTGCTGCAAGCCGCAATCGCTGCGCGGTGTTCGTATGCGCGACGCCGAAGCGCAGCGCGTTGATCCGCGCCGCTTCGACAAACGGGCGCAGCCCGTACAGCTTGAGGTCGATCGTGTGCGGGAAATCGCGGCGAGTCGTCGAACCGGAAATCGCGGACGAGCCCGAGTGGAGGCTGCGTGGCAAGCGCGCCCTGCGCCATCTGCAGCAGGAAGCGCGGCGTCGCCTGGGTCAAGCGGCAGCAACCAGGTTCGCAGTCGATCGGCCAGCGTGGCGTCGCCGAAGACCGCGCGGAAATCGAAGAAGATCGCCGAATGAAGCATGGCCTCCGGGTCGGTGTTGCGAATCCACGCGGAGAACTGCTCCTGCCACTCGGCGAGCGACAGGCACCAGCGCCGGTTGCCCGCCATGATGTCACCCTTGCACAATGGAAAGCCGCAGCGATCCAGCGTCTGGTTGATGGCGGTGGCAAATGGCAGCAGGCGTTCGCGCGCTTCCTGCGGCGTCATGCCGGCCGGCAGGCTGAAGATCAGGCCGTTGTCCTGATCGGTGGCGAAGCGTCTGCTCGAGCCGACCCTCGCTGCCGAGCGCGATCCAGCAAAAGCGAAGGTCACCGAGCGCATGTCGCGGCAGCTCGATCTCGAGTACGCGCTGCGTCAGGCGGTCGTTCAGCGCCGCGATGAACTGCGTGAGCTGCTCGGCGCCAACGCCGTTGGTCAGCATGTCCTTCGTCAGCTGGCGAATGTCCTGCGCGGCATGCCGGAGCGCCGCCTCGTCCTGTGCCGCGGCGATCGTCTCCGGCAATTGGCGCAACGTCACCCGTTGCACCGAGAATAGATCGCGCTGGGACACGACGCCGATCATTCGTCCTTCCTCGACGACCGGGGCATGGCGTATGCGGTGTCGCGCCATCGCCAGCGACGCGTCGTAGACGGTTGCGTCGGCCGCGAGCGCAAGCGGCCGCGCGGTCATCACCGCCGAGATCGGTGCGCAGAGGTCGATGCCGTCGAGCACGACACGGTCGAGCAGATCCTGGAGCGTGAAGATTCCATCCGGTCTGCCGTCCGCCGTGGCGATCACGATGGAGCCGACCCGGGCCTCCCGCATCTTCTGCAACGCCTCGCGAATCGGCGTTTCGCCGGGGCACGCCACCGGCGCGCGGCGCACGATCGCGCGCAACGGACTTGCCATCGACTGCTGCTCGGAGCTTACCTGCGTGAACTGCGCGTGCATCCGCGCGCGTGCCTGCTGCAGCATTGCGGTGACGCGTGCGACGCAATGCCGCTCGAATGCCGGCGCGAGCCGCAGCAGGTCGGCGAACGCCGGCCCGTGCAGTTCGAGACATCGCGTCGGCTCGACCGTGCGGTAGAGCCCGGTCACGGCGGTATGCGAAAACAGCGCAGCGATCGGGAAGCAATCTCCGGGTCCGAGTACCGGGTACGGCTCCTCGACCAGATCGTCGAGCCGCGGCTGCTCGCTCTGGACCTTGCCGCGCTCGATGATATGCAGGTCCTGCGGGTCGGCACCCCGGCTCAGGATCGTCGTGCCAGTCTCATGGGTGGCCGCGACGACGTGCAGCGTCAGATAGTCGAACGCCGCTGCGTCCATGCGGTCGAATGGCGCATAGCGCCGCAGCGCCTCGATCTCGGTCCGGCCAATGGGTTCGGCGGCAGCGAGCATTCGTGGCCTCCGTGACGCATGATGACGCGGCAATCGGGCAAAGCGGCTGTCCGCACGATATTACCGGAACGCGTTCGTCGGCATCGCGATCGGCGATGGCGGCCGGCGCGTGGCTCGGGACCTATAATGGCCGCAGTAGCGCGGTTGTCGCGCCCGCCCCGGGGTAGGCAGGGCGGGGCGTTCCGGCATGCGCGATTGAACGAGGCGCCATGGAAGTACTGCGTCGCATCACGTACCTGATCTTCAGGCCCGCCGACGAATGGGAAGCGATCGCACGCGAGCCGACCAGCGTCGACACGTTGCTGCGGCGCTACATCCTGCCGCTGTCCGCGCTTGCCCCCATCGCAACGTTTATCGGCATGGAGGTATTCGACCGGTCCTGGGACCCGGATCAGGGTTACCTGGTACCCGCCGACCAGATCTTCAACGCCGCGGCCACCACGTTTTTCGGCATCATTGCTTCGATCTTCATCCTGGCGGCCATCATGACGCTCATTGCGCCGATGTACCACTGCAAGCGCGATTACCTCTCGGCGCTGAAGGTCTCCACGCATGGGGCCAGTCCGCTGCTGCTGTCCGGGATAACGCTCGTGCTGCCGGCGATGATCGTCGTATCGATGGTCGCGCTCTGCTACACGCTGTTTCTCTATTACGTCGGCACTACCGAGGTGTTGCAGATCCGCAAGGATCAGGTCGAGTTCATCGGGATTTCGATCTTGCTGCTGACATTCTTCTCGATGATGGCGGGGATGGTGGTGGCAGGCATCGGCTTGATCTGACGGCGGTCGGGCGGGCGCCCGGCCAGCCTCTCGCGCACTCGTGCTGCGCGATTCCGAAGAGGCGCAGAGGTCGGTAATCCAACATCCAGAATGCCGCTCGCCGACGCCATTCGCAAGAACGGATTCGCTCGCTGGTACGAGCGCCAGCTCTACGAGAGCTTCGCGTACCTCGTGACGGGGTTTCTCGCGCTCATCATGATGGCGATCGCGCTCGAGGTCAGCGAGTTTCGCGAATCGGTCGCGGGATTGCTGGCGCTGGTCATCGTCGCAACCATCGGCGGCGCGCTTTGCGTCATCGCGTGGAGCCGATTTCACCGCCTCCTCGCGCGAGCCGAGTACTTCGCCGGTCAGGCACGCTGCCCGGCCTGCGACGTCTATGCGAAATTCGCCATCGTCTCGGTGCGGACGTCGCCTGACGCGCTCGACGGATGCTCGCTCGGCGTTCGATGCCGCAAATGCGAGCACGAGTGGACGATCGCATGACCCGGATTGAATGGGACGTTGCCTCGCACTGCCGCCGGCTTGACCGGATCGAGGGCTAGGCAGAACATACATTTCGTGCAAGGTCGCCGGCTCGCTCGCGCCGGACCGCCCGTCTCTGCGCCGACCCGAAAAAGGGAGAAGGCATGGCTCAAGCTCCTGCGCTCAACTGGCAAATGATCGTCGCCGATCCGCGTTTCCAGGCGCTGCATCGCAAGAAGACCAGGCTTCCTGTGGGGACTGATGGTGTTCTCGGTCATCTATTACTTCCTGCTGCCGATCGGCGCGGCGTATTTCCAGGACCTGTTCAGGATCAAGGTCTGGGGGCCGTCAACGTCGGCCTGCTGTTCGCGCTGTCGGAGTTCGTCGTCGCCTGGGGCATCGCGTTCTATCTACTCGCGGCGCGCCAATGCGGAATTCGACGCGATGGCCGCGCGAGCTCGATTCGCGACGCCGAAAAGATCGGGAGGCCGCAAATGAGCGCGCGATCGCTTCGCGCTCGCACGTCGCGGCGGCGGCGGCTGCTGCGTCGCCACGCCGGCGCTCGCGCAGGGCGCCGTCGCCGACCAATGGCGCTGGCTCACATTCGTCGTGTTCGGCGCGATCATCGGCGTGACGATGTACGTCACGTACCTGGCGGCCAAGCGCGTAAAGAGCGCCGCCGACTTCTACACGGCCGGCGGCGGCGTTTCGGGCCTGCAGAACGGCTGGGCGATCGCGGGCGACTACCTGTCCGCGGCGTCGTTTCTCGGCATCGCCGGCCTGATCTCGCTGTACGGCTACGACGGCTTCATGTACTCGGTCGGCTGGCTGGTCGCGTACATCACGGTGCTGCTGGTCATCGCCGAGCCCTGCCGCAACATCGGCAAGTACACGCTGTCCGACATCCTCGCCTACCGCAACAATCCGCGCGCGACGCGCATCGTCGGCGCGCTCTCGGTGATCACCGTCTCGACGTTCTACCTGACCGCGCAGATGGTCGGCGGCGGCGTGCTGGTGAAGACGCTGATCGGCATCGACTACGAGGTCTCGGTGATCGTGGTCGGCGTCCTGATGCTGGCCTACGTGCTGTTCGGCGGCATGGTCGCGACGACCTGGGTGCAGATCATCAAGGCGATCCTGCTCGTGACTGCGTCGATCGTGCTCGTCATGTTCGTGTGGACGCCGTACGGCTTCAGCTTGCCGGCGTTCCTCAGCGACGTCGTCGGCGACCCCAAGGTGCAGGCACAGGTCGCGCTGCTGCTCGGCGACGCATCGCAGCACGATGACGCCCGAGCAACTCGGCCAGCGCTTCCTCGAGCCCGGCCTCTATTTCAAGGCGCCGATCGACCAGATCTCGCTCGGCATGGCGCTCGTGTTCGGCACGGCCGGCCTGCCGCACATCCTGATGCGATTCTTCACGGTCCCGACGGCCAGGAGGCGCGCAAGTCGGTGATCTGGGCGATGGCGATCATCGGCGGCTTCTACGTGCTGACGCTGTTCCTCGGCATCGGCGCGGCGATCAACGTCGGCGCGGCCAACATCAAGGCGGTCGACGCCGGCGGCAACATGGCGGCGCCGCTGCTCGCGCAGTACCTCGGCGGCGGCGCGGATTCGCTGCTCGGCAACTTGTTCCTCGCGTTCGTGTCCGCCGTCGCATTCGCGACGATCGTCGCGGTCGTCGCGGGCCTCGTGCTCGCCGCTGCCTCGGCGATCGCGCACGACCTGTACGTCGGCGTGATCCGCGGCGACGAGGACGTGCCGCCGCAGGAGCAGGTGAAGGCCGCGCGCATCGCGACCGTCGTCGGTCGGCGCGCTGGCGATCGGCATCGGCATCGCGGCCAAGGGCCAGAACGTCGCGCATCTCGTCGCGCTGGCGTTCGCGGTGGCCGCGTCGGCCAATTTCCCGTGCGTGCTGCTGACGCTCTACTGGCAGCGCTGCAACACCGGCGGCATCGTGCTCGGCATGATCGTCGGCACGCTGACCGCGATCGGTCTCGTGCTGGTGTCGCCGAACATGACGTATCCGAAGGCGGTCAAGGCGACGGCGCAGAAGGTCGTCGACGCCGCGCCGGCGCGCGAGGCGAAGCTTACCGCCGATCTCGCCGCCGCGGCCGACGATGCGGCGAAGGCGCAGGGTGCACAAGGCGCATCGCCGGCGTCGCACAAGGACGTCACGGCCGCCAAGGCGAACCTCGAGCAAGTTCAAGGGCGAGGAAACGTCGCATCGTCGGCCTCGAGAAGCCGCTGTTCGAGCTGCGCAACCCCGGCCTCATGTCGATCCCGCTCGGCTTCCTCGCGGTGATCATCGGCTCGCTGCTGTACCGCGACCGGCGCGCCGACGACATGTGGGACGAGCTGTACGCGCGGCAGAACACCGGCATCCTGGCCGCGAAGGCGGCGGCGCATTAGCAGGCTGCATCGCGTCGTGACTCCCGCCCACGCAGTGTTCGCGCATCGCGCCTCTGGCAGACTGCCGGACCTCCTGATCGATTCGACGCGCGAGTTCCTGCGCCGGCACGCGCCGTTCGATCGGATGACGGACGATGCGTTCGCATTCGCGATCCCGCGGATGAAGCTCGCGTATTTCGCGCAAGGAGCGCGAGATCCTCGCGCCGCAGGCGCGGCCGGCGACGCATCTCCACATCGTCCAGCGCGGCGCCGTCGGCAGCCGCCTCGAGGATCCGCGCGCCGAACCGGAGCCTCCACTCGGTCCCGGCGAATGCTTTCCGGTCGGCGCGCTGTCGGCGGGCGGCGCGCCGACGAAGGTCTATCACGCGCTGCGAGGACACGTTCTGCTACCGTTGCCGCGCGACGATTTCCTGGAATTGCGCCGGCGCTCGCCGGAATTCGAGCGCTTCTGCACGCGGGCCATTACCGAGACGCTGCAGCAGTCGCTCGCGCAGCTTTCCGCGCATTACGTGCAGCGCGCGGCGGAACAGCAGTCGATCGCGCCGCACGCTCGTCGAGCTCGTGCGCCGCGAGCCGGTCACGTGCCGGGCGACGCGCCGCTGTCCGACGCGCTCGCGAGGATGAGCGATGCGCGCGTGCGCACGATCGTCGTCGTCGAGGCACGACGGTGCGCCGATCGGCATGTTCACGCTGGTCGACCTGCTGCGGCGCGTGGTCTTGCCCGAGCAGGCCGCTGACGACACCGCTTGCGGAGGTGATGTCGGCGCCGGTCGTTACGCTCCCCGCCGCAGCGACGGCCCACGAGGCGATGGAGACGATGGCTGCGCGCGAGGTGCGCCAGATCGTCGTCGTCGACGGCGCGCGGCTCGTCGGCGTCGTCAACGAGCGTGACCTGTTCACGCTGACCCGCGTTTCGATGCGGCAGGTGCTCGACGGATTGCGCGAAGCGCCTTCGATCGGAGCGTTGCGGCATTGCGCCGACGACATCCGGGGTCTCGCGCACACCCTGCTGGCGCAGGGCGTGACCGCGGAACCGCTGACGCGTACGATCGCGGCACTGAACGACGCGCTGGCGCGACGCGCAATCGAGCAGATGCTCGCGCGCCACGAACTCGACGGGATCGACTGGTGCTGGCTCGCGCTCGGCAGCGAAGGCCGGAGCGAGCAGACGTTCGCGAGCGATCAGGACAACGCGCTGGTGTTCGCGAGTGGAGGCGGACGTCGACGCGTGCGCGCGCGCGGCTGCTCGCGTTCGCGCACGACGTGAACGCAAGCGTTCGCGACGCTCGGATTCCCGCTGTGCAAGGGCGGCGTGATGGCGCGCAATCCCGAATACTGCCTGACGCGTCACGAGTGGAAGGATCGATTCATGGGCTGGCTCACGCGCGCCGACTCCGCATGCGTTGCTGGGTGCGAACATCGTGTTCGATTTTCGTCCGCTGTTCGGTGCCACAACTCTCGCCGACGACTTGCGGACCTGGCTGTTCGGTTATTCACGCGAAAACAAGGTATTCCTGCGACTGATGGCGCAGAACGCGCTCGAATCGAGCCGCCGCTTGGATTGATCCGCACGTTCGCAACCGACGACGACGCCGCGCACCGGGGCACGCTCGACATCAAGACGCGCGGCACGCGCCTGTTCGTCGACGCGGCGCGCGTTTTCGCGCTGGCCTTCGGCATTCATGACACGAACACGGTGTCGCGGCTGCGCGCGGCGGGCCGCGCGCTTCGGGTCGAAGCGCGTCACGTCGAGGCTACCGTGGAGGCTTTCCACTTCCTGCAGCTTCTTCGCCTGCGATTGCAGGACGCGACCGCCGAACACGGGCAGTCGGAACCGGCTCGATCCCGACACGCTGAACGAAGTCGACCAGAGGATGCTGAAGGAGGCGTTCCGCCAGGCGCGCAAGCTGCAGGACCTGCTCGCGCGCACGTACGATCTCTGACGACCGCGCCCGCCCATGCGAACGCTTGCGCTCGTGCTCGATGCGCTGTTTCGCACGCCGAAGGTCGAAGGCCCTCTGCGCGACCGGCTATTGGCATGGCAACGTCGGCCGCCCACCGACCTCGCGCTTCCGCACCGGCAGGCGCGTTATGTCATCGTGGATGTCGAGACGACCGGCCTCGATTTGCGCCGCGACACGCCGATTGCGATCGGCGCGATGAGCGTATCCGGTGGCGCAATCGCCTTCGACGACACTTATCAGGTTGTGTTGCGGCAGACGACGGTGAGCGCGGATGCGAACATCCTGATCCACGGCATCGGTGGGGAAACCCAACTCGGCGGGCGCGATCCCGCCCTCGCGATGCTTGAGTTCGTCGAGTTCGCGGGAGCGTCACCGCTGGTCGCGTTTCGCGCGGACTTCGATCAGGCGATGCTGTTGCGCGCCACACGCGAGATTCTCGGCGTCGAGCTCGCGCCTGCCGTTCATCGACCTCGCGTTCCTGCTCCCCGCACTGTTTCGCGGCACGGAATGCGGCAGTCTCGACGACTGGCTCGCGCACTTCGGCGTCACGATCGCGTCGCGCCACGATCCGCTTGCCGATGCATACGCAACCGCGCAGCTATTCCTGGTCGCGCTTCGCGGCGGCCGAAGCCGTCGGCATGGGCAGTGCACACCGCCTTCTCGCGATGCAGAAGGCGCAGCGGTGGCTGGGAACGAGGCGGTAGTTTCGGCTGAAAGTTGCGGTCGCGGCTTGACGATCGGGCGAATTGCCGTGGTCCCGATACTACCGAACCGGCGAGCCAGTCCGCGGGAACGCGCAGCGAGCCCTCATGTGCGTTCGGCGTGTCGCTGGCGGCATGTCAGCAGCACCTCGTCGGCGTCGCGCTTCCACCAGTCCTGCGACGAAAAGATCTCGACCTCGTGCATGCCGCGATAGCCGGCCGCTTCCATCCACGCGCGGATCGTCGGCAGGTCGATGACGCCGTCGCCCATCATGCCGCGGTCGTTCAGCAGGTCGCGCGTCGGGACGAGCCAGTCGCAGATGTGATACGCGTAGAGCCGGTCGTGCTCGCCGGCGCGCGCGATCTCCGACTGCAGCTGCGGATCCCACCAGACGTGATAGACGTCGACCGCGAGCCCCAAGTCCGTCGGCGCCATCGGGTGCGAGCTCGTCGCATAGCGCATTCGCCTGCGCGAGCGTGTTGACGCAGGCGCGGTCGGCGGCGTACATCGGGTGCAGCGGCTCGATGGCGAGCGCGCATGCCCGCGCCTTGCGCATATTCGAGCAGCATGCCGAGGCCGTCGCGCACCATTTCGCGCGCGCCGGCCAGGTCGCGCGACACGATCTCGCCGTTGCGGTCCTTCGGCAGGCCGCCGACGACGAGCACCAGGCATTGCGCGCCCAGCGTCAGCGCCTCGTCGACGGCGCGGCGGTTGTCGTCGTGCGCCGCGCGGCGCCCTTCGCGGTCCGGCGCGGGGAACATGCCGCCGCGGCAAAGGCCGGTGACGGTGAGGCCGGCGTCGCGAATGCGCCGCGCGCTGTCGTCGAGCCCCGCCGCCGCCACCTGGTCGCGCCACGGCGATATGCCGCGAATGCCGTGACGCGCGAGCCCGCGATGATCTCGGGCAGCGGCCACTGCGCGCGCACGGTGGCCGTGTTGATCGACAGCAGCGCCGGGTCGGGTGAATTCACGCGACGCCGTGCAACGCGAGCAGCGTGCGCATCCGCGCGACGGCGAGCTCGGGATCGCGCAGCAGCGAGCGGCATCGGCGAGCCGGAACAGCTCGGCGAGATGCACGAGGCTGCGCGCGCTCTGCTGTCCGCCGACCATCGTGAAATGCGACTGGTGGCCGTTGAGCCACGCCATGAACACGACGCCCGTCTTGTAGAAGCGCGTCGGCGCCGCGAAGATGTGCCGCGACAGCGGAACCGTCGGCGCGAGGATCGCGTCGAACCGCGCGCGATCGCCGGCGCGCCAGCGCGGACAGCGCGGCGGAAGCCGCCGGCGCGATCGCATCGAAGATGCCGAGCAGCGCATCCGAGTGGCCGGTCGCATCGCCGCCGATCAGCGCCGCGAAGTTGAAGTCGTCGCCGGTGTACATGCGCACGCCGGCCGGCAGCCGCGCGCGCAACGCGATCTCCTTGTCCGCGTCGAGCAGCGAGATCTTGATGCCGTCGATCTTGGCCGCGGTTCGCGGCGATCACGCGCGCGCAGACGTCCATCGCGCGCGCGTGGTCGGGGTCGCGTCCGCGCTCGTCGCGTCCGAGCCAGTAGCCGGCGAGCGCGGGATCGAACATCTCGCCCAGCCAGTGCAGGATCACCGGCCGCTCGACATTGCGCCAGCACGCGCGAGTAGACGCGCTCGTAGTCGTCGGCCGACCGTGCGCACGCGGCGAGCGCGCGGCTCGCCATCAGGATGATGCGGCCGCCGGCGCGCTTCGATCGCCGCGCATTGCGCTGCGTACGCGTCGATCACGCGCTCGATCGATGCCGTCCGGATCCGGCGCGAGGTCGTCGGTGCCGGCGCCCGGAAAACACGACGGCGCCCGGCGACGCCGCGCGATTCGGCGACCGTGCGGCCGATCAGCTCGAGCGACGTCGGCCAGTCGAGTCCCATGCCGCGCTGCGCCGTGTCCATCGCTTCGGCGACGCCGAAGCCCTGTGCCCACAGGTAGCGGCGGTACGCGAGCGTCGCGTCCCAGTCGATGGCGGCCGCGAGCCAGGGATCGACGTTCGCGCGCGGATCGGCGACGACGTGCGCGGCCGCGAACGCGACGCGATTCCAGCGCGGACGCGCGGTCGGCAGCGCCACGCGATCGGCTTGCCGCGACAGCGTGTAGGCGGCGAGCGCCCGTCGGCCTGCGGAAGCTTGAGCGTTCGCATGGCGGTCATGACCGGTCTACGCCATCGGTCGAGCGTCCGGCACGTCGAGCAAGCGCCGCTCGGCCCAGCTCCGCAGGCCGAGCTCCGCGAGCTGCACGCCCTTCGCGCCTTCGAGCAGGTTCCAGCGGAACGGTCCGCCCTCGACGACGTGGCGCAGGAACAGCTCCCATTCGACCTTGAACGCGTTGTCGTACGACGCGATTCGCCGGCATCTTCTGCCAGGTGTCGTAGAAGTCGATCGTCTGCGGAATGTCGGGATTCCACACCGGCTTCGGCGTCGCCGCGCGCGGCTGCATGTAGCACTCGGTGAGGCCCGCGACCGCGGAGCCGAGCGTGCCGTCGACATGGAACGTCGCGAGGTCGTCGCGGCGCACGCGCGTGCACCACGAGCTGTTGATCTGCGCGATGACGCCGTGCGCGAGCTCGAACGTCGCGTACGCGGCGTCGTCGGCGGTGGCCGCGTAGCGCTCGCCGCGCTCGTCCCAGCGCTCGGGAATGTGCGTGGCGCCGATGCACATCACGCTCTTCACGCCGCCGAACAGGTTGTCGAGCACGTAGCGCCAGTGGCACAGCATGTCGACGATGATGCCGCCGTCGTCCTCCTTGCGGTAGTTCCACGACGGCCGCTGCGCTTCCTGCCAGTCGCCTTCGAAGACCCAGTAGCCGAACTCGCCGCGCACCGACAGGATGCGGCCGAAGAAGCCGCTGTCGATCAGCGTCCGCAGCTTGAGCAGGCCGGGCAGCCAGAGCTTGTCCTGCACGACGCCGTGCCGCACGCCCGCGCGCTCGGCGCGCCGGTAGAGGTCGAGCGCATCGTCGACCGTCGTGCGCGACCGGCTTTTCGGTGTAGATGTGCTTGCCGGCGTCGATCGCCTTCCGGATGAGCTGTGCGCGCAGGCCCGTCGACGCCGAATCGAAATAGATCGCGTCGTTGCGGTCGGCGAGCGCCGCGTCGAGGTCGGTCGTCCAGCGCGCGACGCCGTGCGCGCGCGCGAGCGCTTCGACCTTGCCTGCGTTGCGCCCGACGAGGATCGGGTCGGGCATGACGCGCCGTCCGTCCGCCAGCGGCACGCCGCCCTGCGCGCGGATCGCGTTGATCGAGCGGACCAGATGCTGGTTCGTGCCCATCCGGCCGGTGACGCCGTTCATGATGATGCCGACGCGTACGGTATCCATGGGCGCGCTCCTTCGTGGGTTACGGTGTCGCCGCCAGCGGGGCTTCCGCGGACTGCGGGACGCGCAGCGGCGTCAGCGAGTCGACGTCGGGCCACGCGGCCGACGCGAAGCCGCGAACGGCGAGCGAAGCGATGGCGATGCGGCCGTCGTGTATCGCCACGCGCACCTGGTCGCCGGCGGCCTCGTACAGGTCCGGATGCGCGGCGAGGAACGCCCGCTGCTCGCGCACGCCCGCGTGCTGCCCCGCGAAACCGGCCGCGTAGTGATGGCCGTTGCGCTCGACATGCGAAAGCCCGAGCAGCCCGGCAAGCGCGAGATCCTGCTGCAACGCGAGTCCCGGCTGCGCCGTCAGGTCTTCGCCGGTCATGAATGCGGGGATCGATCCGCCCGCGGCATTCCAGCGCGCGCAGCGCGCCGCGTTGAGCAGCGATTTGTAGACGCCCTTGCAGCTCTTGCTCGACACACCCGCATAGCCCAGCGCGCGCGCCTGCGGGAACGCGTCGATCGTCGCGTCCGATTCGTCGATGATCAGCGGCATGTCGCCGGCAAGCTGACGAACGTCGCTGGCGAGCGCGATCGGATCGCGGCAACGGCTGCTCGAGATAGAGGATGGCGTCGTTCAGGCGGGCGAGGCGCGGTTCGTTGCGCAGCGCCTGCTGGAACGCGGCGACCGTCGCCACGTCGATGAACTGCTCGTTGCCGTCGAGCGTGACGCGATAGTCGCCCGCGTCTTCCAGCACGAGGGCGATGCGCGCGAGCCGCGCCATGTCGGTCGCGACATCGCCGCTCAGCTTCAACTTGAAATGGCGGTTGCGATAGCGGGCGATGACGTCGCCGAGCGTGACCGGCAGTCCGTCGTCGGGGGCGGATCCGCGATCGAGTTCTTCCCCGGTCAACGGATCGGCCATGCCGACCGTGTGCCGCGCTTCGATCGCCGCCGGCGCGGGCAAGGGTGGAAAGGAACGCGTCGAAATCGAAATGCGCGAGGTCCGGCGTCAGGTCGGCGCCGAGCCCCGGGAGGTTGAGCCACAGCGCGGTACCGATCGACACGTCGCGCATCCGGCACAGCGCATCGAGCACGGCGCGATCGGCGAGTGCGGCACCGTAGGACACCGTCAATGCGTTCAGACCCCGCGCGCCCACCGGCATCGAGCAGCGCGCGATAGTGGAACGACGCATGGCCGAATGCGCTGCGCGGCGCCGAGTTCGCGCAATAGGCGGCGCTCGCGAGCGCAAGTGCGGCGCGCAGGTCGTCGATGTTGCGCGGCGTCGGAGCGGTCCGGCGACTTGTCGAACCATTTCGGAATCATCAGCTCGGCGGTCATGCCTTGCGCGACACGGCCGTCGGTCGCACGGATCGTTGCACGGACGAACGCCTGCGACGCTTCCGACACGGTTGCCGCGCCGAAGCGAAACGGCAGCCGCAGCGTGACCGGCCGCTCGAAGCACTCGAGCGACGTGACGGCGAAGCGCGGTGCGCGGAGCGCTCGCTTGTTCATTGCGTGCGCGTCATCCGTCGAGCGTTCCCTGCGAATAGAAATGCTTGCGAATCGTCTGTGTCAACGCGACGAATGCGGGATCGCCCATGACACCGAGCGAGCGCGGACGCGGCAGCGGAACGTCGTAGATCGCAGCGATTGCGCCGGGGCGCTCGGTCATCACGAGCACGCGGTCCGCGAGGAACACCGCCTCGGGGATGCTGTGCGTGATGAACAGCACCGTCTTGCGCGTCTCGTACCAGATCCGCTGCAATTCGAGATTCATCCGCTCGCGCGTCATTGCATCGAGCGCGCCGAACGGCTCGTCCATCAGCAGCACGGCAGGATCGTGGACCAGCGCACGGCAGATCGAAGCGCGCTGCTGCATGCCGCCCGACAGTTGCCATGGCAGCTTGCGCTCGAAGTCGCCGAGCCCGACCATCTCGAGCAACGCGTGCGCCTTCGGCAGGTACTTCGTCGCGCGGCAGATGGCGCATCTCGATCTGCAGCATCACGTTGGCGAGCACCGTGCGCCAGGCGAGCAGCACCGGGCTCTGGAACACGAACCCGACGTCGTCGGGCGGGCCGCTGACGTCGCGCCCGTTCAGCGCAATGCGGCCCTGCGACGCCGGCAGCAAGCCACCGACCATCTTGAGCAACGTCGATTTGCCGCACCCCGACGGGCCGACAATCGCCATGAATTCGCCGTCGCCGATCTCGAACGTGAGTGGCTTCAGCGACTCCACGTCGCCGTCGCGCGTGCGATAGGTCTTCGCGACGTCGGTGAGCGCGATCAGCGAACGCGCAGCGGTCTGCGCGGCTGGATCGGGTCGGGCGTGGGAAACGACGGCCGGTTGCACGATGCGGGCACGCGGGACGCGACCTGTCCGGTCGCGTCGCCGCGTTCTTCGTCACGGAAGGTACTCGTTCGTGTAGTAGTCGGTGGCCTTTCCGGCGCTGGCCTTGTCGAGGCCGCCGTATTCGACGAGCAACGCCAGCGTCTCGTCCATGTTCTTGGCACCCACGCGCAGCGGCCGGTCCTTCGGATTGTCGGGACCCTTGTAGAGCGCCGCGGTGTTCTTCATGCCGACCAGCGCCGTCTCCTTGACGCCCGATTTGGGATTGGCCTTGAGCATCGCGTCGACAGCGGCTTCCGGATTCTTCGCCGCTTCCTCGAGCGACTTCGTCGTGGCGCGCAGGAAGCGCTTGACGACGTCGGGCTTCTCCTTCAGGTAGTCCTTCTGCACGATGATGCCGCTCGAGCACCATGTTGACGCCGTAGTCGGCAAAGCGGATCGGATAGACCTGCTTGTGCGTCGCGTCCTGCAGCTTGATCGCCTGGTCCATCACGTAACCGAGCAGCAGGTCCGCCTGGCCGTTCATGACCGCGTTGAGCTTGGTCTGCGCGTCGCCGGACACCGTCTTGAAGTCGGACTCCTTGAGGCCGGTCTTCTTCAGGAACAGCGGCCAGATCTGCGACATCGAGTCGCCGGGCGTCACGGCGACCGTCTTGCCCTTGATGTCCTCGGGCTTGCGAATGTTGCGTTCCGCAAAGCCCATCACCGACATCGGCGACGTCTGCAGCGCCACGCCGACTGCGGTCACCGGCGCGCCCTTCGACGCCGCCTTGATCATCGTCGCGACATCCGCGTAGCCGAAGTTCGCCGTCCCGGCCGCGACCGCCTGCACGGTGACGCCCGAGCCGCGTCCCTCCTGGATGTCGAGGTCGATGCCTTCCTGGTCGAAGTAGCCGCGCGCCTTGCCGAGGAAGAACGGCGCATGCTCGCTGTAGACGTACCAGTTCAGCAGCAGCACGACCTTGTCCTTGCCCTGTGCGAACGCCGGTGCCGCCACGAGCGCGCAAAACGCCGCGGCGATGCAGGTAAGACGCTTGATCATTGTCGATTCCTCCTTGGGTGGATGAGCCGCGTGTGGCGGCACCTTTGAAACCCTGTCGCTGGCCGCGCTGGATGGCCGTCGAGCGACATCATGCCGTCGCCGCGAGATCGATGCGCTGCGACGCATGCCACGGGATCAGCAGCCGTTCGATGACGTCGATCGCGACGAACAGCACTACGCCGATCGCCGACAATACGGTCAGCGCAGCGAACATCAGCGGCAGGTCGAAGTTGCCGTTGGCGATCTGCAGCAGGTAACCGATGCCCGAGTTCGAACCGACGAACTCGCCGACGACGGCGCCCACGACCGCGAGCGTGATCGACACTTTCAGCCCTGCGAAGATGGAAGGCAGCGCCTGCGGGAGGCTGATCCGCATGAACGTCTCGAGGCGACCCGCCTTCATCGACCGCGCGAGGTCGAGCATGTCCGGGTCCACGGACTTGAAGCCCATGACCGTGGAAACGACGATCGGAAAGAAGCCGAGCATGAACGCCGCGATAACCTTCGGGATGATGCCGAATCCGAACCAGACGACGAACAGCGGGGCGATCGCGATCTTGGGCACGCTTTGCGAGAACACGAGCAGCGGATAGACGAAGCTCTCGACGGTGCGCGAGTAGGCGATCACGAGCGCCATCGGGATGCCGAAGGCGATCGACAGCGCGAAGCCCCCGAGCGTCGCGTAGGTGGTCGGGATGCTTTCCTTAAGCAGGCGCGGCCATTCCGCCACCAGTTGCTGCACGACCGACCACGGCGACGGAATCAGATAGGGGGGAATGCGGAACACCCGAATCGTCAGGTCCCAGACGACGAGCAGGACGATCACCAGCAGCACCGGCCGCACCCACGCCGACAGGAGCACACGCTGCCACCAGGGTCGCCGCATCAGTCGCCTGCCTGCCCCTGTTGGGTCGCGACCCGGTTCATCGTGTCGAGAGCCAGGTTCGCATGCGCATACGCGGCTCCGGCGCGCATCTCGGCGGCGACCCAGATCGCCTCCATCACTTCCTGCTCCGTCGCGCCCTTGTTCAGCGCCAGCTCGGTGTGGCCGCGGATGCAGTACGGGCACTGCGTGACGTGCGCGACCGCCACCGCGATCAGCTGCTTCGTCCTGGACGGCAAGGCGCCGTCGGCAAACACCTTCTGGCTGAAGGTCCTGAATGCCGCATAGGCATCCGGCGCAAGTGTGCGCCGCTTTTCATGCAGTTCGCGGCTGGTGTCGGGATACATCGAATGATCCATGGCGGCGGCTCCGAAGTGTCGGCGAATGCCGATAGGGCGAGAGTTTAGGGCCTGTGGTCACCAACCCTGACGATCTTCATCGTATTGGTGCCGCCGGACTTGCCCATCGGCTCGCCGATCGTGAGCACGATCAGGTCGCCGCGCTGCACGTGCGACTGCGCGAGCAGCAGGTCCTCCGCCGCGCGCAGCACTTCGTCGCGGTCGGTGCTCTGCTCGAGAAACAGCGACGTGACGTTGCGCAGCAGCGCCATCCGCCGCTGGGTCTCGACCTTGGGCGTGATCGCGAAAATCGGGCAGCCGCAGTTGTGACGCGACATCCACAGCGCCGTCGACCCGGAATCGGTCAGCGAGGCGATCGCCTTGACCTTCAGGTGATACGCGGTGAACAGCGTCGCCATCGCGATCGACTGATCGATGCGCGTGAACGTGCGATTCATGAAATCGCGGTCGAGCTGAACCGGGTCGGATTTCTCCGCTTCGACGCAGATCTGCGCCATCGTCTCGACGGTCTCGACCGGATAGCGCCCGGCGGCGGTTTCGGCCGACAGCATCACGGCGTCGGTGCCGTCGAGCACCGCGTTGGCCACGTCGGACACCTCGGCGCGCGTCGGGACCGGATGGTGGATCATCGATTCCATCATCTGCGTGGCGGTGATCGTGAGCTTGTTGTGCTCGCGCGCCGCGCGCAGCATCCGCTTCTGCAGTCCGGGGACCGCCGCGTTGCCGACTTCGACGGCGAGGTCGCCGCGCGCGACCATGATGCCGTCGGACGCGTCGATGATTTCTTCCAGCGCGGGGATCGCCTCGGCGCGCTCGATCTTGGCGATCAGCATCGCCCGGCCGCCGGCGGCGCGCATCAGCTGGCGCGCCATGTACATGTCTTCCTTGCTCTTGGGAAACGACACGGCGAGGTAATCGGCCTCGAGCTGCGGCGGCCGTCTTGACGTCGTCCATGTCCTTGGTCGTCAGCGCCGGCGCGGACAGGCCGCCGCCCATCCGGTTGATGCCCTTGTTGTTCGACAGCATGCCGCCGAGGACGACGCGCGTGATGATCCGCGAGCCTTCGACGGCTTCGACGTCGAGCTTGATCAGCCCGTCGTCGAGGAGCAGGACCGAGCCGGGCCCGACGTCGTGCGACGAGCTCGCGGTAGTCGAGGCCCACGCGCGTCGCGTCGCCCATCTCGCATTCGGCGTCGAGGACGAAGCGCGGCGCCGGGTACGAGCTCGACCTTGCCGTCGGCGAACTTGCCGATGCGGATCTTCGGACCCTGCAGATCGGCCATGATCGCGACCTCGCGTCCGAGCGCGCGCGCGACATCGCGGACGAGCGTCGCACGCTCGACGTGGTCCTTGCCGCTGCCGTGCGAGAAATTGAGGCGAACGACGTCGACACCCGCGGCGAGCATCCGGCGCAGCACGTCGGGCTTGCTGCACGCCGGGCCGAGCGTGGCGACGATCTTCGTGGAACGGGGCATGGTGTGAACCGGGATCTCGCGGCGGAGGATCGCGACGTGCGATGTCGCTAGCAGCCGCGAAGCACGATGGTACGGGATTTCACCGGCATCAGCGAGGCGAACGTCCTTCGCTTGCGCGTTCCGCCAGCACCTCGACGGCGGGCAGCGTCTTGCCTTCGAGAAACTCGAGGAACGCGCCGCCGCCGGTCGAGATGTACCCGATCCGATCGGCCACGCCGAACTTTGCGATGGCCGCCACCGTATCGCCACCGCCCGCGATCGAGAACGCCGGCGCGCGCGCAATGGCGCTTGGCGATCGCCCGCGTGCCTGCCGCAAACGCGTCGAACTCGAATACGCCGACCGGGCCGTTCCAGACGATCGTTCCGGCGCCCGCGATCACCCGTTCGAAGCTCGCAACGGTTTGCGGGCCGATGTCGAGGATGAGATCGTCGTCCGCGACGTCGTCGATCGCCTTGATCGCGGGTGCCGCGTCCGCCGCGAACGCCTTCGCGCACACGACGTCGACCGGGACCGGCACCTTGCCCGGAAACTCGTCGAGGATCGCGCGTGCCTCGCCCACCAGATCCGCCTCGGCGAGCGACTTGCCGATGCGCCCGCCTGCCGCGAGCATGAACGTGTTCGCGATGCCGCCGCCGACGATCAGCGCGTCGACCTTCGCGAGCGAGCGCCCGCAGGATCGTGAGCTTCGTCGACACCTTCGCGCCGGCGACGATCGCAACCAGCGGACGCTGCGGATTCCCGAGCGCGCGGCCGAGCGCATCGAGCTCCGCGGCGAGCAGCGGGCCGGCGCATGCGATCGGCGCGTAACGCGCCATGGCGTGCGTCGTCGCTTCCGGGCGATGCGCCGTGCCGAACGCGTCGTTGCAGTAGACATCGCAGAGATGCGCCATCTGCTGCGCGAGTTCGTCACTGTCCTTTTTCTCGCCCGGGTTGACGCGGCAGTTCTCGAGCATGACGAGGTCGCCGGAGGCGAGCTCGCTGTGCCACGCGCCGCCGTTCGACCCAGTCGCGAATCAGGCGGACCTCGCGGTTCGAGCAATTCACCGAGCCGTGCGGCGATCGGCGCCAGCGAGTCGGCGTCGGTCAGCTTGCCTTCGACGGGGCGGCCGAGGTGCGATGTCACCATCACCGCGCCTCCGCGCAACAGGGCATCCTGGATGGCGGGCACCGATGCGCGGATTCGCGTGTCGTCGGTGATCCGTCCGGCATCGTCCTGCGGCACGTTGAGATCGGCGCGAATGAATACGCGCTTGCCGCGCACGTCGACGTCGGCGAGCCGCAGCAGGTTCATCGCCCGCTACCCTCTATCCATCCGTGCGGCCGGCCATTCGAAGTCGTCATTTCGCGTTCATCAGCGCGACCGTGGCGTCGAGCATCCGGTTGCTGAAACCCCACTCGTTGTCGTACCAGCTGCACACCTTGACGAGCCGGCCCGACACCTTCGTCAGCGTCGCATCGAACGTGGACGAGGCCGGATCGTGATTGAAATCGACGGAGACGAGCGGCGCGGTGTTGTAGCGCAGGATCCCGCCGGAGAGCGGTCCCGTTTCCGACGCCGCCTTCATCACCGCGTTCACCTCGTCGACCGTCGTGTCCCGCGCGGCGATGAACGTCAGATCGACGATCGACACGTTGATCGTCGGCACGCGGATCGCATAGCCGTCGAGCTTGCCGTTCAGCTCGGGCAGCACGAGTCCGACTGCGGCGGCCGCGCCGGTCTTCGTCGGAATCATGCTCATCGTCGCCGAGCGCGCGCGACGCAGGTCCTCGTGGTAGACGTCGGTCAGCACCTGGTCGTTCGTGTACGCGTGCACGGTGGTCATCAGGCCGTTCACGACGCCGATCCGGTCGTGCAGCGGCTTGACCAGCGGTGCCAGGCAGTTGGTCGTGCAGGATGCGTTCGAGATCACCGTGTCGGACGCCTTCAGCGTCTGGTGGTTGACGCCGTAGACGACGGTCGCATCGACGTCCTTGCCGCCCGGCGCGGAGATGATCACCTTGCGCGCGCCGCCTTTGAGGTGCGCCGACGCCTTTTCCTTCGTCGTGAACAGTCCGGTGCATTCCAGCACGACGTCGACGCCGAGCGAGCCCCACGGCAACTGCGCGGGATCGCGCTGCGCGAACACCTGGATCCGATCGCCGTTGACGACCATCGCGTCGCCTTCGACGTCGATGCGTGCCCGGGAACTTGCCATGCGCGGTGTCGTACCGCGTCAGATGCGCGTTGGTTTCGGGGCTGCCGAGGTCGTTGATCGCGACGATGGCGAGATCGTGCTTCTTGCCGTCCTCGTAGTGCGCGCGCAGGATGTTGCGCCCGATGCGCCCGTACCCGTTGATCGCAACCTTGATCGTCATGCGGTCTCCTTGATGTCGTAACGCCGATGTCGTTTAGAGCAGGTCGGGCCGAAGCGCCCGCATACGGTGAATGCAGTCATCGGTTCAATGGATGGCCGACCCCGGCGGTCCCGAGACCGCTTCGGCCGCAGCGACGAGCGCATCGAGGTCGGCGAAGCCGTAACCCGCTTCGACCAGGTCCACGCCGTCCCATTCGAATGGCTGCTCGACCAGCAGCCCGGCACCCAGCCGCTCGTAGAACGCTCGTGCCGCCTTGTTCGCCGCGATGACCCAGACGATCAGCCCGGTTGCGCCGTGCTCGCGTTGCGCCCGTGCCACGGCCGCCACCAGGCGCCGGCCGATGCCGGCATGCTGGAACTCGCGTTGCAGATACACCGCCGACAGTTCGGCATCGAGATCGTACCGCGGTTCCGGCAGCATGTTGGCGGCGGCGAATCCGATCACGTCGCCGTCCTTCTCGGCGACGAATACGCTGGCGTCGTTCTTGCCGGCGCTCAGCACACGCTCCCATGACGCGACGCTCTCGTCGAGCTCATGCCGTCGAGATAGGCGTCGGGAATCATGCCGCGGTACGTCACCCGCCAGGCGTCGATGCGCACGCGCGCGATCGCCGCCGCGTCCTGCGCCGTCGCTCGGCGGATGTCGATCGCCATGCGTCCTCAGCGGTTGGCGACGACTCGTCGAACGGCGCCGGCCACGTTCTCGGCCGTGAAGCCGAAATGCTTGAACAGCACGCCGGCCGGCGCGGATTCGCCGAAGCGGTCGATGCCGACGACGGCGGCATGCGCGTCGTCCACGGCGCCGACGTACTTGCGCCAGCCAGTCGGTTGCGCCGGCCTCGACTGCGACCCGCGGAACGCCGGGCGGCAGCACGTGGCGCCGGTACGTCGGCGTCCTGGCGGTCGAACAGCTGCGTGCACGGCATCGAGACGACGCGCACGGCAACGCCTTCGTTACGCGAGCGTCTCGCGCGCGGCCATCGCCAGCGGAACTTCGGATCCGGTCGCGATGATGACGACGCGCGCCGGCGTCGGGACGTCGACGAAATCCGCGAGCACGTAGCCGCCGCGCTCGATGTCGGCAATCGCAGCGGATCGCGGCCTGGAAAACGCGACGTTCTGGCGCGTGAAGAGCAGCGCCGACGGGCCGTCCTGCCGCTCGAGCGCGTGCTTCCAGGCAACCGCCGTCTCGACGGTGTCGCACGGGCGCCAGACGTCGAGCTGCGGGATGAGCCGCAGGCTCGCCGCGTGCTCGATCGACTGGTGCGTCGGCCCGTCCTCGCCGAGGCCGATCGAATCGTGCGTGAACACGAAGATCGAGCGCAGCTTCATCAGCGCGGCCATGCGCACCGCGTTGCGCACGTAGTCGGAGAACGTCAGGAACGTTCCCGCGTACGGAATGAATCCGCCGTGCAGCGCGAGGCCGTTGGCGATCGCCGCCATCGCGAACTCGCGCACGCCGTAGTTGACGTAGTTGCCCGGCTGCGTCGCGGTAACCGCCACGCTGCCCGACCAGTTGGTGAACACCGAGCCCGTCAGGTCGGCGGAGCCGCCGATCATCTCCGGCAGCGCTTTCGCGTACGCCTCGATCGCCTGCTGCGACGCCTTGCGCGTGGCGATCGTCTCGCCCTTTGCCGCTTGCGCGCGACGAACCGCGTGGCGCTCTCGGCGAATGTCTCCGGCAGGCGGGCCTGCGGTGCGGCGCGTGAACTCGGCGGCGAGATCAGGAAAGCGCGGCGGCGTAGCGCGCGAAGCGTGTCGACCAGTCGCGCTCGTCGCGCGTCGCCGCGCGCGCGTCGCGTTCCAGGCGTCGTAGATCGGTTGCGGAATCGACGAACGGCGGGTACGGCCATCCGAGCGCGGCGCGCGTGGCGGCGACCTCGCTTTCGCCGAGCGCGGCGCCGTGCGCATCCGCGGTGCCCGCTTTGCGTCGGCGCGCCCTTGCCGATGATCGTCTTGCAGCAGATCAGCGTGGGTCGGTCGGCTTGCGCCTTGCCGGCGGCGATCGCGTCGCTGACGGCGTCGACGTCGTGGCCGTCGACGTCCGGCACGACGTGCCAGCCGTACGCCTCGAAGCGCCGCGGCGTGTCGTCGGTGAACCAGCCGGCGGTCGTCGCCGTCGATCGAGATGCCGTTGTCGTCGTAGAGCGACGATCAGCTTGCCGAGCGCCGAGCGTGCCGGCGAGCGAGCACGCCTCGTGCGAGATGCCTTCCATCAGGCAGCCGTCGCCGACGAACACGTACGTGTGGTGGTCGACGATCGCGTGGCCGGGCCGGTTGAACCGCGCGGCGAGCAGCCGCTCGGCGAGCGCCATGCCGACGCCGTTCGCGAGTCCCTGGCCGAGCGGCCCCGTCGTCGTCTCGACGCCCGGCGTGACGCCGACCTCCGGATGTCCGGGCGTCTTCGAATGCAGTTGCCGGAACCGGCGCAGCTCGTCGATCGGCAGGTCGTAGCCGGTCAGATGCAGCAGCGCGTACTGCAGCATCGAGCCGTGACCGTTCGACAGCACGAAGCGATCGCGATCCGGCCAGTGCGGATTCGCGGGGTTGTGTCGCAGATGGCGCGTCCACAGCGCGACCGCGATGTCGGCCATGCCCATCGGCATGCCGGGATGCCCGGATTTCGCCGCTTCGACGGCGTCCATCGCCAGCGCGCGAATCGCATTGGCGAGGTCGCTGTCGCGCACTTGCGCTGTCGGATGTATGCAGAGTGCCGGAATCGGGCATGAAAGAAAGCGCAGGCGGGAGGCTGGGCGCCACCGCGGTAAAGCGGCGCGAAGGTCTTGAATTCAATGGCGGAAGCCCAACCATTGTGCAATAATTTCACGTTTGGATTTCGCGCGAGAGCGCGGGAGTGGTATCGATTACTCGGACGGTCGTCGGCGATTCGCGTCGACGATTCGTCAGGCACGACACATTGGCAACGGTTGCTCCGGGATCCGGAAACGCCCGCGCGTAAGCAGTTCCTGGAGGGTAGACGCGATGGAAGGAATCCATCTGCTGGGCGAGTGGTACGGTTGCCCGGCCGACGAACCTTTGCTGACGCAAGCAGACGCATTGCGCGACCTCTGCCGCCAAGCGGTCGACGAATCGGGACTCACGATCGTCGGCGACCGCTTTTTTCAGTTCGAGCCGCAGGGCGTGACCGGCACGGTGCTGCTTGCCGAATCGCATCTCGCGATCCACACGTGGCCGGAAGCGGGTTTCGTGACCGTCGATGTCTACGTCTGCAACTACACGACCGACAACACCGCCAAGGCGGAGCGCGTGTTCAAGGCGCTCGAAGCGGCGTTGAAGCCGCGGCGCAAGCGCTTCCAGGCGATTCACCGCGGCGGCAGGGACGTCGCGACGCCGGCGCTCCCCGGCGAATTGCCGCGGCGGCAGGAACAGTTCACACGATTGACGCATGACCGATGAGGCAGCAGCGCCGGGCGATCTCGCGCCCGGCGTGATGACCGAGTACCTGACCGACGACTGGGGCTTGTTCATTCGCTCCGCGCGGACGATCGCGAAGTTCCGCTCGGCCTTCCAGGACGTCGAAGTGCACGACAGCGTGCCGTTCGGCAAGCTGTTTCGCCTCGACGGCCACTTCATGACGTCCGAGCGCGACGAGTTCTTCTATCACGAGAACCTGATCCACATCGCGGCGCTTGCGCATCCGGGGCCGGAGCGCGCGCTGATCGTCGGCGGCGGCGACGGCGGCTCGGCCGAGGAGCTGCTGAAGCACCCGTCGATGAAGTCGGTGACGATCGCCGAGATCGACCAGGCGGTCATCGACATCTCGCGCGAGCACCTGGCAGGCGTTCATCACGGCGCGCTCGATGATCCGCGCGTGACCGTGCGCGTCGGCGACGGTTTCCAGTTCGTGCAGCGATACGCGCGACGAATACGACCTGATCGTCCTCGACCTGACCGATCCCGGCGGCCCGTCGACGGCGCTCTATACGCCGCGAGTTCTACGCGGCGTGCGCGCAACGCCTGACGTCGATCGGCGCGATGACGATGCACATCGCGAGCCCGGTCGCGCACCCGTCACGCGTCCGGGAGACGCTGGCGGAACTGCGGCGCGCGTTCGACCGCGTGACGCCCTACCTCACGTCGGTACCGCTGTACGGCGGGCTGTGGATGATGGCGTGCTGCTCGGCAAGCCTCGATCCGCGCGAGCATTCGGACGTTGCAATCGACCGGCGAATCGCCCAGCGCGGGATCGCGCGACTGCAGTACATCAACGGCGAAAGCTACCGCGCCGCGCTCGCGCTGCCGAACTTCGTCCGCACGCTGGTGGCGTAGACGTCCGGCTGTCGGCAGCGGTCCTTCCCGGCGTAGGCGGAAAGCCGACGAAATTCGAGGCGTTCGGTGCCTCGACAGCCTCCCCGCCAGGCGGGCATCGATGGCTCCATGGCGCAACATCGGCTCGCGCGGGTGCAGGGCGCCTTGAACCCCCAGCCTTTGGCCGCACCTACGCTACGAGATCGGCGCTCGGCGGCGCCCCACGAACCGAAGGTGACCACACCATGCTGAAACTCTCCGATACGATGCACGACGCCGATTTCGTCGTCATCGACGGTGTCGTGTTCGAAACCGAATACGTGCGGGTGCCCGACGAATTCACGGTGGCCGATGACGTCGTGCTCGAAGCGCGCCACGGGGAGACGGAGCTTGCGTTCACCCAGGCCGATTTCGAGGACGCGGAACACGTTGCGGACGGCTTCTACCGCCTCGTCGACGGGCATTTGCTGCGCTTCCTGACCAGCGCGACCGTTCACTGACCGCTTCGCTACAGCGCTGATCGCCTTCGGATCGACGAACTCCGAGGCGCTGATCGCCTCGCCGCGCGCGCGTTCTGGACCACACGGCCGCTCGGCCGGTGTGATGCCGGCATCGCCTTGACGTGCAGCAGCATATGCGCATATGCTCATGTCTCGATGCGCCGAACGACCCAACCGCCTGATTCCCGCGCGCCGGATAGCAGCGGCAAGCGTTCGGCGGAGACGGTCGCACGTCGACGCCGCGCGCCGGCAACCGACGAGCTCGACGGCGTATTCACCGCCGTCGCCCGTTACTTCGGCCTGCTGTCGGAGCCGACGCGATTGCGGATCCTCCATGCGATCTGCCAGGCCGAGCAATCGGTATCCGCGATCGTCGCGGCAACGGGCGCGACGCAGACCAACGTGTCGCGCCACCTCGCCTTGATGCACCAGGCCGGCGTGGTGAGCCGCCGGCGCGAAGGGCAGCGCCGTTTATTACGGGGTCGCGGATCCCGAGTTCGTTGCAGATCTGCCGCAGCGTGTGCGTGCAGATCGCCGGACGCATCGATGCGTCGGTGCCGCTCAAGCAGGACCTGCTCGGGTTCGCGGCGCAACGCCGCTGATGCTCGATCGCTGACTGTCGCATGCCGCGATCGACTCGAATGGCAGGGCGCATCATGCCCGCGCCGGACGCAGCGACAGCGACAACGCCGCCGATCGCTGCGCGGCGCGACTTCCTGAAACGCGGTGCGTCGCTCTCGGCAAGTCTTGCCACGGGCGCTGCGCTCGCCGCCGATGATCGCGCTGGCGTTCTGCCGCCGTCCGAGCCCCCGTGGAGTCGCACGCTGGGCGCCCCGATCCTCGCGTCGCCGTACGGCGTGCCGGCGCGTTACGAGGCGAGCGTCGTGCGCCGGCAGAGTCCCGGGCTTGACGCGCACGCGCGCACTCGTCGGTGGCGTTCACGCCGCTGCAGAACCTGTTCGGCATCATCACGCCGTCCGGCCTTCATTTCGAGCGGCACCACGCCGGCGTTCCCGATGTCGATTCCGGATCGGCACCGGCTGATGATCCACGGGCTGGTGCGCGAACCGCGCATCTACACGATGGACGACATCGTGCGTTTTCCGTCGGTGTCGCGAATTCACTTCATCGAGTGCGGCGCGAACACCGGCATGGAATGGGCGAACGTCGCCGTGCCGACCGTGCAATACACGCACGGCATGATCGGTTGCAGCGAATGGACCGGCGTGCCGCTGTCCGATGCTGCTCGACGAGGCGGGCGTACGACCGCAAGCGCGCGCGCTTCGTGCTCGCCGAAGGCGCGGACGGCGCATCGCTGACTCGCACGATCCCGCTCGCGATGGCGCTCGACGACGTGCTCGTCGTCTACGGGCAGAACGGCGAGATGCTGCGGCCCGGAGCAGGGCTATCCGCTGCGCCTGCGTCGTGCCCGGCGTGCAGGGCGTGTCGAGCGTCAAGTGGCTGCGCCGGCTCGAAGTCGGCGACGCGCCGTGGAACACGCGCGAGGAATCGCTGCATTACGTCGACCTGATGCCCGGCGGCATCCACCGCCAGTACACGTGGATCCAGGAAGCGAAGAGCGTCATCACGTCGCCTTCGGGCGGGCAGGTGCTGCTCGACCGCGGCTATCACGAGATCACGGGCCTCGCGTGGTCGGGTCGCGGCAAGGTGAAGCGCGTCGACGTCTCGACCGACGGCGGCCGCAACTGGCGCACGGCGAGACTGCAGGCGCCGGTTCTCGCCAAGGCGCTGACGCGATTTCGCATCGACTGGACGTGGGACGGCGGCCCGGCGCTGCTGCAGTCGCGCGTGATCGACGAAACCGGCTACGTGCAGCCGTCGATCCGCCAGTTGCGCGAGGTGCGCGGCACGCGCTCGATCTACCACAACAACGCGATCCAGACGTGGCGCGTCGACCCGGCCGGCGACGTGACGCAATGTGCAGACGGCGCGCTGCGTAGCGGCGCCGCGATGGCGCGCGGCACGCGTGTGCGCGCTCGTGCGACAGGCGCGCATGCTGCGCGTGCGGCGATCGCTCGCGCACGGTCCGCTCGCGCAGCCGCGGAGCGACGCTGCGCTACGGCTTCGGCAAGCCGGCGACGCGCTGCGGAGATCGCCGGCTGGGACATCGACGTGCGGCCCGACGGCACGGGTCTTCCGGCCGGGCGCGGCAGCGTCGCGGAGGGCCAGGCGATCTACGACGCGAAATGCGCGAGCTGCCACGGCACGTTCGGCGAAAGCACCGACTACATGGCGATCGCCGGCGGCGTGGGCACGCTCGCGATCCGACCAGCCGATGCGCACGACCGGCAGCAAGCTCAACTACGCGACGACGCTGTTCGATTACATTCGCCGCGCGATGCCGTTCAACGCGCCGAAAACGCTGACGCACGACGAGGTCTACGCGCTGACGGCGTACGTGCTGAACCTGAGCGACATCCTGCCGGCCGACGCGGTGCTCGACCGCGCGTCGATCGTCGCGGTGAAGATGCCCAATCGCGACGGTTTCACGACGCAGCACGGCTTGATGCGCGTCGACGGCAAGCCGGACACGCACGCAACGCGCCTGCATGACGGATTGCGCGGCGAACGGTGCGGCTGTCTTCGCGAGATTCCGGAATACGCGCGCGACTCGCACGGCGACCTCGCCGAGCAGACGCGACGCCTCGCAGACGCGGGCCATGCCATTGCCGCTGCCAGCGCGTCGAGCCCGCCGGCAGGTCCCGCGCCGGCCGAGATGGCGACGCGTGCCGGATGCATGACGTGTCATGGCGTCGACAAGGCCGGGCGTCGGACCCGCCTTCGCAAGCGTGGCGCGCCGCTATCACGATGACCCGGCCGCGGCGTCGCGACTCCTGCGCAAGGTGCAGCAGGGCGGATCGCGGCAGCTGGGGCACCGTTTCCATGCCCGCGCCAGCAGGTCGACGAGCGGCGATCTTCGGGCGATCATCGGCGTGGATTCTCGAGCGGCTACAATAGAGGGCGACGATGCAAACGGGAGCAACAACGATGGACAGGAAGCGCAGGCAGGCATTGAAGGCGGGCGGCGGAGTGACGCTGCTGACGCTGCTCGCGGCGGCCGGCTGGCTCACGCCGGAGGACGCGCGCGCGCAGAACTGGAACAAGGCCGCGTTCGAGACCAAGTCGATGGACGAGACGCTGAAGGCGCTCGGCGGCGGCACGCCGGCGCAGAGCAAGGACATCGCGTTCTTCTCGACGCCCGACATCGCCGAGAACGGCGCCGTCGTGCCGATCGGCATCACGAGCAACGTTCCGAAGACCGAGTCGATCGCGATCCTGGTCGAGAAGAACCCGAACATGCTGGCCGCGGTGTTCGACATTCCCGCCGGCACCGAGCCGTCGCTGTCGACGCGCATCAAGATGGGCCAGACGTCGAACGTCTACGCGCTGGTGAAGGCCGACGGCAAGTACTACGTCGCGTCGAAGGAAATCAAGGTCACGCTGGGCGGTTGCGGCGGCTGACGAGCCGCGCTATCGATGCATCGACGAGACGCAAACCGACGCGAGCGAAGGAGCATGCGATGGCAGATCCGATGAAAATCCGGGCGAACGTCGATCGGCGATTCGACCGAGGTGAAGGTGCTGATGAACCACGAGATGGAAACCGGCCAGCGCAAGGACGCGCAGGGCAAGACGATTCCCGCGTGGTTCATCCAGAACGTGACGGTCGACGCACAACGGCAAGACGGTGCTGGCGGCGCAGTGGGGCCCGGCGATGGCGAAGAACCCGTTCCTGTCGTTCAAGTTCAAGGGCGGCGCCAAGGGCGACAAGGTCCAGATCACCTGGGTCGACAATCACAACGACAAGCGCACCGACGAGGCGACCATCGCCTGATCGCAGTGTCGGAACGGACACCCGTAAAACGGGACGGCGTTCGCGCGACCGGCAGGTTGCGGCGCCTTCTTAGGAGGAAAGCTATGCAACGCAGGGACCGGCGCAAGGTCGCCGCGGGAATCGCCGCAGCCGCGCTCGGCGCCGCGATCGGTGGCGCGTTCGCGCAGATCATCGACGGTCGACGAGATCGCGAAGTATCGCGAGGCGCTGCAGGACGGCAATCCGGCCGAGCTGTGGGAAGCGCGCGGCGAGGAGCTGTGGAAGAAGCCGCGCGGCCCGAAGAAGGTGTCGCTTCGAGAAGCTGCGACCTCGGGCATGGGCCCGGGCGTGGTCAAGGGCGCGTACGCGCAGCTGCCGCGCTACTTCGCCGACGCCGAGCGCGTGATGGACCTCGAGACGCGGCTCGTCTGGTGCATGGTCAACGCAGCAGGGCATGTCCGAGGCCGACGCCGACGAAGAACCCGTTCGGCAGCGGCAACGAGCGCAAGTCCGACATGGAGGCGCTGGTCGCGTACGTCACGTCCGCAATCGCGCGGCGTGAAGATGAACGTCGCGCTCGACGATCCGCACGTGAACGCGAGATGTATCGCGCTCGGCGAGAAGATGTTCTTCTTCCGCGGCGGCACGCACGACTTCGCGTGCGCGACCTGCCACGCCGAGGACGGCAAGCGCATCCGGCTGCAGGACCTGCCGAACCTGACCAAGGCCGAGGGCGCGCAGAAGGCGTACACGACGTGGCCCGCGTATCGCGTGTCGCAGGGCGAGCTGCGCACGTTCCAGTGGCGCCTCAACGACTGCTTCCGCCAGCAGCGCTTTCCCGGAGCTCGAGTTCGGCTCGGACGCGTCGATCGCGCTGACGACGTTCCTGGCGCGGCAACGCGAACGGCGCCGCGTTCGACGCGCCCGCGATCAAGCGCTGACGGAGGACGACGACGATGCGACGCGACATCGTATCGTGCGCGCGTCATCGCCGGCGCTGCTGCGCTGGCGCGGCGTGCTGCACGGCTGCGCGACCGCGCCCGAGCGACGCGCGAGGTGACGCGCGAAGGCGCGCGACGATGATGAAGGCGTCGTTCAAGGCGCGCGGCCAGGCGAAGCTCGACCGCCTCGACCAGGACGAGACGCAGACGACTGTGCAGCGAGTACGCGGACAAGGCCGCTGCCGAAGGACGTCGCGGAGAAGATCGAGAAGGCGAACCTCGCGACGATCAAGTATCCGGCCGACGGCAAGCTCGTCGGCGACTGGAAGAACGGCGAGAAGATCGCGCAGAGCGGGCACGCGGCATGCAGTATTCCGACGATCCGAAGGGTCCGGTCGGCGCGAACTGCTACGCGTGCCACCAGCTGGCGCCGCAGGAGCTGTCGTACGGCACGATCGGCCCGTCGCTGTACCAGTTCGGCAAGCTGCGCGGCTACACCGACGAGATGCGCAAGTACGCGTAGGGCAAGGTCTACAACGCGGAGGCGTACACCGCGTGCTCGAACATGCCGCGCTTCGGGCACCAGCGGCATCCTGACCGAAGCAGCAGATCAAGGACGTCGTCGCGCTGCTGATGGACCCGCGTCGCCGGTCAACAAGTGACCGTCGTCGCCGAACGCGGCCGGCATCGGGACGTTCGGCCGCTGACGATGCGTCGATGAGACGCCGCGAGTTCCTGCAGGCGCTCGCCGCGGCGGCGGTCGCCGGGTTGCCGCTCGACGCGGCGCGCGCGGCCGATGATGCCGACGGCGAGCGGCTTCTACGACGCGTGGAGCCGTTCGGCAACGTCAGCCTGCTGCACTTCACCGACTGCCACGCGCAGCTGCTGCCGGTGCATTTCCGCGAGCCGAGCGTGAACCTCGGCGTCGGCGATGCGCGCGGCAAGCCGCCGCATCTCGTCGGCGAGGCGCTGCTGCAGGCATTTCGGCATCGCGCCGGGCACGCGCGACGCGCACGCGTTCACCTATCTCGATTTCGAGCGCGCCGCGCGCGCGTACGGCACGATGGGCGGCTTCGCGCATCTCGCGACGCTGGTCAAGCGGCTGCGCGCGATCGCGCCCGGCGCGCTGCTGCTCGACGGCGGCGACACGTGGCAGGGCTCGGCGACGTCGCTGTGGACCAAGGGCCAGGACATGGTCGACGCGCGAAGCTGCTCGGCGTCGACGTGATGACCGGGCACTGGGAATTCACGTACGGCGCCGCGCGCGTCAAGGAAGTCGTCGACAAGGACTTCGCCGGCCGCATCGATTTCGTCGCGCAGAACGTCAGCACGGCCGACTTCGGCGATCCGGTGTTCGCGCCCTACGTGATGCAGCGAGATCAACGGCGTCGCCGGTCGCGATCGTCGGCCAGGCGTTTCCCTACACGCCGATCGCGAATCCGCGCTACTTCGTGCCGGAGTGGACGTTCGGCATCCAGGAAGAGGGACTGCAGAAGGCGGTCGACGAGGCGCGCGCGCAAAGGCGCGCAGGTCGTCGTGCTGCTGTCGCACAACGGCATGGACGTCGACCTCAAGCTCGCCTCGCGCGTGACGGGCATCGATGCGATCCTCGGCGGGCACACGCACGACGGCGTGCCGCAGCCGACGCTGGTCAGCAACCGCGGCGGCAAGACGCTCGTGACCAACGCCGGCAGCAACGGCAAGTTCCTCGGCCGTGCTCGACTTCGACGTGCGCAGGCGGCAAGGTCGCCGATTTTCGCTACCGGCTGCGTGCCGGTGTTCGCGAACCTGCTGCCGCCAGATCGCGAGATGGACGCGCTGATCGCGCAGAGTGCGCGCGCCGTTCGAGGCGCAAGCTCGTCGGAGAAGCTCGCGGTGACCGAGGCCAGCTGCTGTATCGGCGCGGCAATTTCAACGGCACGTTCGACCAGCTGCTGCTGCGACGCGCTGATGGCGGAGAAGAACGCGGAGATCGCGTTCTCGCCCGGCTTCCGCTGGGGCCCGACGCTGCTGCCGGGCGAGGCGATCCGCTACGAGGATCTGCTCGACCAGACCGCGATCACCTATCCGTACGTCACCGTCAACAAGCTGACGGGCGAGACGATCAAGACGATCCTCGAGGACGTCGCCGACAACCTCTTCAATCCCGATCCTTACTACCAGCAGGGCGGCGACATGGTGCGCGTCGGCGGCATGCGCTACGCGATCGACCCGTACGCGCGCGAGCGGCCGCCGCATCACGCGGATGGAGCTGCGGCGGCAAGCCGATCGAGGCGGGCAAGCAGTACAAGGTCGCCGGCTGGGCGCCGGTGGCCGAAGAGGCGAAGGCCGCGGGCGGCGAGCCGATCTGGGACGTCGCGCGCGCTACCTGCGCGCGCAGAAGACGATCGCGCCACGGGCGCCGAACCTGCCGAAGCTCGAGGGTGTTGGCGCGGACCCCGGCCTCGCGTCCTAAATGGGGTCGGAGTTGTTTTTCCCGACGGTGTCGGGCGATGGGTCGTATCTTGTCGCGGGAAAACAACTCCGACCCCATTTACGAATAGGTCGTCTCTGACCCTGCCCCGGTCTCTGACCCACTTTTACTTCACCGTCACGCGCGCGAACTTGCGCTTGCCGGCCTGCACGACGACCGTCGCGCCCGGCCGCGATCGACCAGCGCCTTGTCGGCGACGACGTCGCCGTCGACCTTCAGCCCGCGCTGCGCGATGAGCCGCAGCGCCTCCGACGTCGACTCGACGATTCCCGCCTGCTTCGCGAGCTGCGCGATCGGCAAACCCGGCGCCGTCGGCGTGCAGCGTCACTTCGGGCATGTCGGCGGGCATCGCACCCTGGCGAAATCGCGCATCGAATTCCGCGCGCGCAGCGTCCGCCGCCTGCTGCGAATGGAAGCGCGCGACGATCTCCATCGCGAGCATCACCTTCGCGTCGCGCGGATTGCGGCCTTCGTCGCATTCGCGGCGCAGCGCCGCGATTTCGGACTCCGGGCGGAACGACAGCAACTCGTAATAGCGCCACATCAGCGGGTCGGAGATCGACATCAGCTTGCCGAACATCGACGTCGGCGATTCGGTGATGCCGACGTAGTTGTCGAGCGACTTCGACATCTTGTTGACGCCGTCGAGTCCCTCGAGCAGCGGCAGCGTCAGGATGCACTGCGGCTCCTGGCCGTAGTGGCGCTGCAGCTCGCGGCCGACCAGCAGGTTGAACTTCTGGTCGGTGCCGCCCAGCTCGACGTCCGTCTTCAGCGCCACCGAGTCGTAGCCCTGCGCGAGCGGGTACAGGAACTCGTGGATCGCGATCGGCTGCTCCGCCGCGTAGCGCTTGGCGAAATCGTCGCGCTCGAGCATGCGGGCGACCGTGTATTTCGCCGCGAGCCGGATCATGCCGTCGGCGCCGAGCGGCTGCGAGCCATTTCGAGTTGAACGCGACCTGCGGTCTTCGCGCGATCGAGGATCAGGAACGCCTGGTCCGTGTACGTCTTCGCGTTGGCCGCGATTTCCTCGCGCGGACAGCGCGGGCCGCGTCACGTTGCGGCCGGTCGGGTCGCCGATCAGCGACGGTGAAATCGCCGATGAGGAACACGACCTGGTGGCCGAGATCCTGCAGCTGCCGCAGCTTGTTGAACTGCACCGTGTGGCCGAGATGCAGGTCCGGCCGCGTCGGATCGAACCCTTCCTTGATGTTGAGCGGCTTGCCGCGCGCGAGCTTGGCCCGCAATTCGGTTTCGACCAGCAGCTCGTCGGCGCCGCGCCGGAACACGGCGAGATGGTGGTCGATGTCGAAGCCCATCATCGGCTCCGGACAGCTTCATGCAGCGTGCGGCAGAAAGGGTTGCTGCCTCGCGCGCGAAGCCTGCTACAATCCGACCGGGCAGCGCCAAGACGCTCGTCAATGCGTATCCCTTTACCGCAAGTCATTCCGTTGATCACGCACAAACCCCCGATTCTAGCCCAGCCCTTTCGCAGCGGCATTGCGCGCGGTCACGCACACGCTTTCCGCCAGGCCAGGCGCTCGCTGTCGCAGTGCTCGGCCTCGCAGGGGTCGCGGCATTCGGCATCACCCCCGACACGTCGCTCGACGCCATCCCGGTTCGCAGTGTCTCGCGCACGCTGCCGTTGCCTGCGATCGCAGTCGACGACGAGCCGGCCGATCAGTACTGGCGCGAAGAGCGCGTGCAGCGCGGCGACACGATCGGAAGCCTGCTCGCGCGCGCAACGGTCGTCGATCCGGACGCGATGGAGTTCCTGCGCACCGATCCATCGGCGCGCGCGCTCTACCAGTTGCGCCCGGGCCGCGCCATCAGGGTCGCGACCGACGACGACGGCCGGCTTGCCGGATTGCGGTTTCTCGCCAGCAACGGCGAGATCCTGTCGATCGGGCGTTCCGAGTCGGGTTTCAGCGCGCAGCGTCAAACGCCGCCCGAAGACACGCGCCTCACGATGCGCGCCGGCGAAATCGCGTCGTCGCTGTTCGCGGCGGCCGACGAGGCCGGACTGCCCGACACCATCACGCTGGCGCTCGCCGACGTATTCGGCGGCGACATCGACTTCTATCACGATCTGCGGCGCGGCGATCGCTTCATCGTGCTGTACGAGACGCGCTACGTCGATGGCGAGCCGGCGGGAACGGGACGCATCGTCGCCGCCGAGTTCGTGAACCGCGGCGTCGCGCTGCACGCATTCCTGTGGCGCGCGCCGGACGGCGACCGAGGGTTACTACGACGAGACGGGGCGCAGTTCCCGCAAGGCATTCCTGCGCTCGCCGATGGAGTTCTCCCGCATCACATCGGGCTTCACGCAGGCGCGCTTCCATCCGATCCTGCACTCGATGCGCGCGCATAAAGGCACCGATTTCGCGGCGCCGATGGGCACGCCGGTCCGCGCGACGGCGGATGGGGTGGTCTCCGTGGCGGGACAGCAGAACGGCTACGGCAACGTCGTCATGCTGAAGCACGATGGCACGTATTCGACCGTGTACGCGCACCTGTCGCGCTTTGCCGAGGGCGTGCGGGACGGGGAACGCGTGCATCAGGGCGACACGATCGGCTACGTCGGCCAGACCGGTTGGGCGACCGGGCCGCATCTGCATTACGAGTTGCGCGTCGATGGCGAGCCGCGCGATCCGCTGACGGTCGCGTTGCCGATCGCAACGCCGGTATCCGACGGGGAACGCGCTGCATTCGCCGCGCAGATCGCGCCGCTCGCATCCGAGCTCGCCGTCGTGCGCGCGCTGCCCGACGTCCGCGTTGTCGCCGCGGATTAGCCGCTCGGCTGCGGCTCGATCGCCCGCCACCGGTCGAGCATCCTCCGGTCCGCTGATGGATCGCGAGTGCTTCGCTGGCGTGATGTCGGGCACCAGCCTGGACGGCGTCGACGCGGTCATCGCCGATTTCGCGCCGGAAGGCGGCAAGCCGTGCCACACGCTCGGGGCCGCGCACATCGGATTTCCCACGATGCTGCGCGACGAGCTGCTCGCCCTGCAACTACCGGGCAAGAACGAGCTCGCGCGCGCAGCGTCGGCGGCGAACATGCTCGCCGAGCTCTATGCCGACGCGATCGCACGCGCGCTGACGGAGGCGAAGGTGACGCGAGACGACGTGAAGGCGGCCGGCGTGCACGGCCAGACGCTGCGCCATCGCCCCGACCTCGGCATCACCGTGCAACTGAACAACGCGGCGCGCGTCGCGGAGAAGGCCGGGATGATGCGTCGTCGCCGATTTCCGGAGCCGCGACGTCGCGGCAGGCGGGCAGGGCGCGCCGCTGGTGCCGGCGTTCCACGCGGCACTGTTTGCGCGTCCCGATCGCCATCGCGTCGTCGTCAACGTCGGCGGCATTGCGAACATGACGGACCTGCCGCAAGGACGGCCAGGTGCGCGGCTTCGATACCGGACCGGGCAACGTGCTGTCCGATCTTTGGTGCGCGCGCAATCGCGGCATGACATACGACGCACAGGGCGCGTGGGCCGCCACCGGCAAGGTCGCTGCCCGCGCTTCTCGACGTTCTGCTGGCCGACCCGTTTTTCAGCGCGTCGCCGCCGAAGAGCACGCATCGCGACAAGTTCAATCTGCAGTGGCTCGAGGAGCGGTTGCGTGCCGCCGGGCACGAACGCCGAAGCGGAGGACGTGCAGGCGACGCTCGTCGCGCTCACGGCACGCACGATCGCCGACGCGATCCGCGGTTACGCGCCCGGCGCGAGCGAGGTGCTCGTCTGCGGCGGCGGGGCGAGAAACACCGCGCTGATGCTGCGCGCTCGTAGCCGAGCTCGAGCCGCGCGACATCGGCACGACGGCGGACGAAGGCGTGGCAGTCGAGCAGGTCGAGGCGCTCGCGTTCGCGTGGCTCGCGCGCGAGGCGCTCGCGGGGCGGCCGGGCAACCTGCCGGCCGTCACCGGCGCGAAGGGGCCGCGAATCCTCGGCGCGATATATCCGCGTTGAACGACCTTCACCGATCCGAAGAGCCGCATGCGGGCGCGCAGGCCGCGCGAGGGAAGTGCCTCCAAAACAAAGGCCCGCGACGTACGGGCCCGTGTCGTGATGCGGATCGGCGGTGCTCTACGTCGAGAAGCTCGACCCGCAGCCGCAGGTGCGTTTGCGCGTTCGGATTCTTGATCACGAACTGCGCGCCCTCGAGGCCTTCCTGGTAATCGATTTCCGCGCCGACCAGGTACTGATAGCTCATCGGGTCGATCAGCAGCGTCACGCCGGCCTTCTGCATCGCCGTGTCGTCTTCGTTGGTGACTTCGTCGAACGTGAAGCCGTACTGGAACCCCGAGCAGCCGCCGCCCGATACGAATACGCGCAGCTTGAGGTCGGGGTTGCCCTCTTCATCGATCAGCGTCTTCACCTTGGCGGCCGCCGCGTCGGTGAACACCAGCGGGCTCGGCATTTCATTCATTGCATTCATTCGGTACTCCGGTTCTCCAATCCCGCCATTATCGGCCGGGTGCGCGTGGCCGTCAAAACCATCGCCCCGACGGAATGCTCATTCGCCCGATGCCAGCTTCAATTCGACCACCGACGCAGACACCGGTTCGGCATGCTGCAGCCGTCCCTGGACCACCGCGCCGGTCTGCATCTCCAGCCGCCGGTAGCGACAAGTCGCCCGATGATCCGTGCCTTGGCCTGCAACTCGAGGTAATCGTCCGCGTGAACCGGCCCGTTGACGCTGCCGTTGATGACGACGTGCGACACGTTCACCTCGCCGTCGACGCGGGCCTGCTCGCTCACGACCAGCGTACCCGGCTCGCCGTCGGCGGTCGAGACGTTGCCCTGCACGTGGCCGTCGATGCGCAGCCCGCCGCAAAAGACCACGTCGCCCCGTACGATCGTCCCGGCGCCGATCAGGCTGTCGATTCGCTTCTGCGGGGCCGCGCTTTTGTTGCTCCGGTTGAACATGGGGACTCCTCAGGGGTTAGTCAAACCGCTTTGAACGGTGCGGCTCGCGCGAGGGCTGCCGCTGCCCGTTCTCGAAGGCGCGCGCTTCGAACGCCGTGACGCGGACGCCCGGCGGGTACGCGAAACGTGCCCTCGATCCGCTGGTAGTACTTGAACGCGAGCTTCAGCGCCGGCGCCGTCTCGGGCTGGTCGTCGGGCAGCGTCAGGTGCGTCGTCGTGCCGTCACCGGCGTCCGCGCGTCTGGAGCGTTGCCTGCAGCACGAGCGCGCCCGGCGAACTCGTCGCGCGGGTTGCCGCCGCGCACGATCAGCAGGCTGTAGCGCCAGGTGTCGTCGCCCTGCCGCTCGACGGCAGCCGCGGGATCGACATGCCGGGCTGCTTGTTCGTATCGGCCGAGCAGTTGCTGCAGGAACGCCGTTTCCTCCTTGAGTTGCGCGTTCTCGGCCGCGAGGTCGGCTGCCTGCTTGCGCGATCGCCTCCTGCGTCGCCGCGCGCCATCGCGAGCTTCGCTTTCGAGCTGCGAGTTGCGCGCGCGCAGCGTCGTGGCTTCGGTGCGCAGCGCGGCGGTGTCGGCTTCGAGCGACGCCATCCGGGCTTCGATCTCGCGGCGGTTGACGCCGCCGAAGAGCTGCCCGAAGTCGAAGCCCCACCACCACATGCCGGCGATGAACGCGGCAATGAGCGTCGCCGACGGCGCCGCGCGCCCCACCACGGGAATTGCGTGCGCACCGCCATCCGCGGCGCGCTGATGCCGAATTGCTGCCGCGCGCGGCGCCACCAGCCTGTGAATGCCACGCGGCGGCAGCGCTACGGCAGCACCGGCGGCGCGGTGAGGCCGGCGGTCTCCGGCAGCCCGAACATCAGGTTCATGTTCTGGATCGCCTGGCCCGCGGCGCCCTTGACGAGGTTGTCCTCGACGGCGATGACCAGCGCGATGATCGGAGTCCGGCGGCCGGTGCACGGCGATGCGCAGCATGTTCGACGCGCGCACGCTGCGCGTGTCCGGCAGCGATCCCGGCGGCATCACGTCGACGAACGGCTCGCCGCGCGTAGCGCTTCTCGTACAGCGCCTGCAGGTCGGCGTCGGCGTCGCGTCAGCGGCGCGTACAGCGTGGCGAGGATGCCGCGGATCATCGGCGTCAGGTGCGGCGTGAACGACGAGGCGCACCGGCGTCCTGGCTCGCCCGGTTCAGCCCCTGCACGATCTCGGGCAGGTGGCGATGGCCGGCGACGCCGTACGCGGCGAAGTTGTCGGACGCTTCGGCGAACGAGCAGCGACAGCTCGGCCTTGCGGCCCGCGCCCGACACGCCCGACTTGCAGTCGGCGATCAGGTGCGCGGTGTCGACGAGGCCCGCTTCGATCAGCGGCAGGAAGCCGAGCTGCACCGCCGTCGGATAGCAGCCCGGATTGCCGACGATGCGCGCCTTGCGGATCGCCTCGCGATTGATTTCGGGCAGGCCGTAGACCGCCTCCGCGAGCAGATCCGGGCACGCGTGCGGCATCTTGTACCAGCGCTCGAACAGCGCGGGATCCTGCAGCCGGAAGTCGGCGGCGAGGTCGATGATCCGCACGCCGGCCGCGACGCAGCTCGCGCGCCTGCGCCATCGCCACGCCGTGCGGCGTCGCGAAGAACACGACGTCGCAGCCGGCGAGGTCGGCGTCCTTCGGATCGGTGAACGCGAGGTCGTAGCGGCCGCGCAGGCTCGGGAACATGTGCGCGACCTGCGTGCCGGCGTCCTTGCGCGACGTGATCGCGCGGACGTCGGCTTCCGGATGCTGCGCGAGAAGCCGCAGCAGCTCGACGCCGGTGTAGCCGGTTCCGCCGACGATGCCGATCCTGATCATGTCGATCCTCGCGAGTCGAGCGGACGATTCTAGCATCGGCGGCGCGCATTATGCCAATGGCATGACGGCCGCGCAGGCAAAGACCGCCTGCCGGCGATCGCGGCGTCCGCTCGACGGCACGAAGGCCGCCCGCCGGCGGCCTTCGCGTGCGAAGCGGCGTGAGCAGCGTCAGCGCTTCGAGAACTGCTTGCGGCGGCGCGCCTTGTGCAGGCCGACCTTCTTGCGCTCGACTTCGCGCGCGTCGCGCGTGACGAGCCCGGCCTTCGACAGCGTGGGCTTGAGCTCCGCGTCGTAGTCGATCAGCGCGCGCGTGATGCCGTGGCGCACCGCGCCGGCCTGGCCGGATTCGCCGCCGCCGATGACGTTGACCATGATGTCGAACGTCTTTTCGTGGTTGGTGAGCACGAGCGGCTGGCGCACGACCATGCGGCCGGTTTCGCGCGTGAAGAATTCGTCGACGGGCTTGTCGTTGACGACGATCTTGCCGTCGCCGCGCTTGATGAAGACGCGCGCGACCGACGTCTTGCGCCGGCCGGTGCCGTAGTAGTAGTTGCCGATCATTGGGTGGGTGCCGGGCGTCTGCAGCGCGTCGCGCGACGTTGGATTCAGATGTCGAGGGCCTTGGGCTGCTGCGCCGAATGCGGATGCGACGGGCCGGCGTAGCACTTGAGCTTCTTGATCATCGCGTAGCCGAGCGGGCCCTTGGGCAGCATGCCCTTGACCGCCTTCTCGAGCGCGCGGCCGGGAAAGCGCGCCTGCATCTCGCCGAAGACGTCGTCCGGATGCCGCCCGGATAGCCGCTGTGGCGGTGGTAGAGCTTGTCCTCGGCCTTGTTGCCGGTGACGCGGAGCTTCTCGACGTTGGTGACGACGATGAAGTCGCCGGTGTCCATGTGCGGCGTGTAGATCGGCTTGTGCTTGCCGCGCAGGCGCAGCGCGATCTCGGCTCGCAAGCCGGCCGAGCACCTTGTCGGTGGCGTCGACGACGTACCAGTCGCGCGTGATGTCGCGGGGCTTGGCGGAGAAGGTTTTCATCGGAGAATCCTGGGGTCCGCGCCCGATCGAGGGTCAGGCGGCAAAATCAGCAAAGTCGATGATTGTACTATTCCTCGTCGCCTGTCGGTCAATCAAGCGGGACCCGCGCGATGCTCGCACGGGTCGCAGCATGCCGGCGGCGCGGTCTGGCCCGCCGAGCGCCCGGTCGCCGCCGGTGTCTGCATCTGGATGGTGCAGCGCAATGCCTTAAAAAAGGCGCGGTCCGGTGGACCGCGCTCGAGGATTCCACCATAGGAGGAGAATGGAGGAATGCGTCCGCGGTGCCGAAGGAGGAGGACGGCGAACCGCGGACAGGCGTAAGCATTCCATATTGCGCTGCACAATGCAAGATGCATATTCGCACCGATGGATAAAGGGCGGCGGATTCGAGCGATCGGCGGCTGGCGAAAATGCAACAACCGGCGTTCGAACGGAGCATCGGATGAAGGCGCGCGTCAAGTGGGTCGAAGAGGTGTCGCTTCGTGGCGGAGAGCGGCAGCGGGCACGCGATCGGTGGTCGACGGCGCGCCGGAGGCCGGGGGACGCAACCTCGGCATGCGGCCGATGGAGATGGTGCTGGCGGGGGCCGCCGCGTGCACCGCGTTCGACGTCGTCTGGATCCTGAAGCGGGCGCGCCAGCCGGTCGCCGATTGCGTCGTCGACGCCGACGCCGAGCGGGCGCCCGTCGAGCCGAAGGTCTTCACGCGGATCCACCTCACGTACGCGGTTGCCGGGCGCGGGCTCGATCCGCACCAGGTCGAGCGGGCGGTGAAGCTGTCGAAGGAAAAGTACTGCTCGGCGACGCATCATGCTCGCGCACGCGGCCGAGATCACGTACGACGTTCGTATCGTCGACGGCGACCGCGTCGAATCGGGGTCGAAGCCGCGATGATCGGATGGCCCGAACGGTCCCGATACCAGTGAGCTGATTATTGCGGCTCCGACCGGCGATTTCTCCTGATCGCGCAGCAGCCGGATCAGGCTCGACGTATCCCAGCGGCCGCCGCCGCGCGCCTGCACGCGCGCGTAGAACTGGTCGACGAGCGCGGTGACCGGCAGCGCCGCGCCGTTGCGCGCGCGCTTCGGCGAGGCAGATGCCAGGTCCTTGCGCATCCAGTCGACGGCGAAGCCGAAATCGAACTTGTCGGCGACCATCGTCTTGCCGCGGTTTTCCATCTGCCACGATTGCGCGGCGCCCTTGCTGATGACGTCGAGCACGCGCTCGGGATCGAGGCCCGCGCGCTGCGCGAAGTCGATGCCTTCGGACGAGCGCCTGCACGAGTCCGGCGATGCAGATCTGGTTGACCATCTTCGTGAGCTGGCCCGCTGCCCGGCCGGCCCATCAGCGTCACCGCGCGCGCGTAGTGCGCGAGCACCGGCTCGGCCTTCGCGAAGACCGCCGGATCGCCGCCGACCATGATCGTGAGCTTGCCGTTCTCGGCGCCCGCCTGCCCGCCGGACACCGGCGCATCGAGGAAGCCGACGCGCCGCGCCTTCGCGGCGCGCGTGCACTTCGCGCGCGACTTCGGCCGAGCGGTCGTGTGATCGACGAGCATCGCGCCGTCATTCATCGCCCGCCAGCGCGTCGCTTCGGCGCACGGCGCGCACGTCGTCGTCGTTGCCGACGCACATCAGCACGATGTCGGCGCCGCGCGCCGCATCCGCCGGCGTCGGCGCCGCTCGTCCGCCGTGCTGCTCGACCCATTTCGCAGCCTTGCTGCCGGTGCGGTTGTAGACGGTGACGTCATGGCCCGCCTTGGCGAGATGTCCCGCCATCGGGTATCCCATGACGCCAAGGCCGAGGAATGCGAGTTTCTTTCCGTTCATGTGGTCTCCCGTGTGCAGGCGGTCGAGGCCCGTAACGGCAAAGCGCGACAGCGCTGCCCGAAGGGTTACGACGAATGATCGTCACGGCGTCGACCCGTCATGCTCGCCGGCGAGATCGCGCCGCGCGGCCGCGATGGCCGCGCGCACCTGACGCGGCGCGGTGCCGCCGGGATGGTCGCGGCTCGCGACCGAGCCTTCGAGCGTCAGCACGTCGTGCACGTCGGCGCCGATCAGCGGCGAGAAGCGACGCAGCTCGGCGAGCGGCAGCTGCCGCGAGATCGCATGCCGCGCGACTCGGCTTGGCGCACGGCGCGCGCGACCGCCTCGTGCGCGTCGCGAAACGGCACGCCCTTGCGCACCAGGTAGTCGGCGAGGTCGGTGGCCGTCGCATGACCTTCGACGCGGCCGCGGCGCGCATGCGCTCGACGTTCGGCGTCAGTCCGGTCGCGACCAGGTCGGTCATGATCGCGAGCGAATCGGCCAGCGTGTCGACCGTGTCGAACAGCGGCTCCTTGTCTTCCTGGTTGTCCTTGTTGTAGGCGAGCGGCTGGCCCTTCATCAGCACGAGCAGCGCGATCAGGTGCCCGATGACGCGCGCCGGACTTGCCGCGCACGAGCTCCGGCACGTCGGGGTTCTTCTTCTGCGGCATGATCGAGCTGCCGGTGCAGAAGCGATCGGCGAGCGTCACGAAACCGAAGCGCGGGCTCGACCACAGCACGAGCTCTTCGGCGAACCGCGACAGGTGCACCATGACGAGCGCGGCCGCCGCATTCGAACTCGATCGCGAAGTCGCGATCGGACACCGCGTCGAGCGAATTGGTCGCAGACGCTATCGAAGCCGAGCTCGCGCGCGACCTGCTCGCGGTCGATCGGATAGCCGGTGCCGGCGAGCGCGGCGCTGCCGAGCGGCAGGCGGTTGACGCGTCGCCGGCAGTCGCGCGAAGCGCTCGACGTCGCGCGCGAGCATCGCGTCGTACGCCAGCAGGTGATGGCCGAACGTGACCGGCTGCGCGACCTGCAGGTGCGTGAAGCCGGGCATGATCGTCGTCGGCGTGGCGCTCCGCGAGATCCTGCAGCGCGCGGCGCATTGCGGTCAGGTGCACGCACGATGCGTCGATCGCGTCGCGCAGCCAGAGCCGCATGTCGGTCGCGACCTGGTCGTTGCGCGAGCGCGCCGTGTGCAGGCGCTTGCCGGCGTCGCCGACGAGCGCGGTCAGGCGCCGCTCGATGTTGAAGTGCACGTCCTCGAGTGCGCGCTGACCACGCGAATTCGCCGCTCTCGATTTCGCGCTTCGATCGATCGTCAGGCCGCGCTCGATGGCGGCGAGATCGTCGGCGGTCAGGATGCCGCGCGCGGCGAGCATGCGCGCGTGCGCGAGCGAGCCGCTGATGTCGGCGCGCGCGAGGCGGCGGTCGAAGTCGACCGATGCGGTGAAGCGCTGCATCCGCTCGGACATCGGCTCGCCGAAACGCCCCGACCATGTGCCGTGCGGCGGCACCGGGGTGGCGGGGTTCGGCGCTTCGGAGGTGTCGCGCGCGGACGACGGATCGGGTGCAGGCATGAGTTTCGCGATGCGGCGACTTGCCTCGCGGCGTGCGCCTGTCGACAATGGAACCGGGTTTCGTGTGCTCTCGCCCCGCGACACGCATGACGCACGGGGGAACGCGTTCGGCGCCTCCGCGGGCAGTGCCGTGGATCGTCCCGCATGCAGGCATCCGGCATGATGCTTGCATATCGCGTTTCGTTATGCAGGGGATTATAAGACAACCGCCCATGACGCCCGCATTGCCGGATCTGCGCAACCTCGGCACGATCCTGCGGATCCTGCTCGCCGTCAACGGCGCAACGTTGCTGATCGCGCTCGCGCGCGAGCCGCGCATCGGCGCGCTCGCCGCCGAGTGGGCGACGCTCACGGGGTTCGTCGAGCCGCACCTGTTCGCCGAGCTCGCGCTGTTGTGGCTCGTCCAGCCATGGCTCGCGCGCGTCGGCTTTCGCACCGGTGTCGCGATCATCACGGCGATCACCTGCGCGATCGCGGTCGGCGTCAACGCGCTGACGCCCCGGATGGCGGCCGAAGCTCCCGGATCGCTCGCGCGTCATCTCGCGTTCGCGCTCGCCGCGTCAATTCGCTGCTGATCGCCTATTTCCGGCTGCGCGCTCGCGCGCTGTCGCCGGCGATCACCGAGGCGCGGCTGCAGGCGCTGCAGGCGCGCATCCGCCCGCACTTCCTGTTCAACAGCATCACCGCGCGTGCTGTCGCTGGTGCGCAGCGACCCGCGCCGCGCCGAGGCGGCGCTCAGGACCTGGCCGACCTGTTTCGCGTGCTGATGCGCGACAACCGCGACCTGGCGCCGCTCGCCGACGAGGTCGAGCTGTGCCGGCAGTACCTCGAGCTCGAGAAGCTGCGGCTCGGCGAGCGGCTGGTCGTCGACTGGAACGTGAAGAGCATGCCGGGCGACGCGCTCGTCCCGCCGCTCGTGCTGCAGCCGCTGCTCGAGAACGCCGTCTACCACGGCATCGAGCCGTCGACCGAGCCGCGGCGTGCTGTCGATCAACATCTTCCTGTCGCGCGGCGAAGTGCACGCGATCCTGCAAGCAATCCGTACCGTCGCGAACGGCGGCACGCCACCATGCCGGCAACAAGATGGCGCTCGACAACATCCGCGAGCGGCTCGCGCTGCATTTCGACGCCGAGGCGAGCCTCGAATCGCGCGTCACGCGCGACAGCTACGAAGTGCACATCCGCATGCCGTACCGCACGGCAGAAGCTCGCGCCGGCCGCAACGGTGCGGCGCGAGGCTCACGCGACGCACGCGACAACGATCAGGCGACGCAGAAGCGCCGCCAACCGCGAGGACACCGGCCGCTTCCCGGCACGCCCGCCACGAGGATCGAGCCATGGCTGAATCACCCCTGCGCGTCCTGATCGTCGACGACGAGGCGCCGGCGCGGCATCGGCTGCGCGAGCTGCTCGACGATTGCGCCGCGGTGCTGCCGATCGCGATCATCGGCGAGGCGCAGCACGGCCGCGAGGCGCTCGACATCCTGCATTCGGCGCCGGCCGACCTCGTGCTCACCGACATCCACATGCCGGACATGGACGGCATCGAGCTGGCCCGGCATTTGCTCAAGCTCTCGCATCCGCCGGTCGTGATCTTCACGACGGCGTTTCACGAGCATGCGCTGGCAGGCGTTCGAGGTCAACGCCATCGACTACCTGGTCAAGCCGGTGCGCGTGCAGCGACTGCTGGCCGCACTGCAGAAGGTGCCGCGATTGAAGCCCATGACGATCGAGAAGCTCACCCAGTTGCCGGCCGCGGCGCGGCGCTTCCTGTCGGTCACCGAGCGCTCGCGCGTCGTGCTCGTCCCGGTCGACGAAGTCATCTATCTGAAGGCCGAGCTCAAGTACATCACGATCCGCACGGCGCAGCGCGAGTACCTGCTCGAGGAATCGCTGACGCGGCTCGAACAGGAGTTCGGCGCGCGCTTCGTGCGCGTCCACCGCAATTGCCTCGTCGCGCGCGACTTCATCCGCGGCTTCGAGCGGCGCGTCGAACGACGACGGCGATGCGCACTGGGAAGTGCTGCTGCACGGCATCGCCGAATCGCTGCCGGTGTCGCGGCGCCAGCAGTACATCGTCCGCGAGATCGGCCGCGAGGCGATGAACGGCGCGGTGGCGTAGCGGCGCGAGCGCCGCGCGACAGCCGCGATCGACGGCAACGCGAGTCGACGCGCGAGGCCGACACGCCGCGTCGCACTGTCGAACGATGCGGAGGCCGAGGGCGAGCCTCGGCGTCGCATCGCCTGCGCTACACTCTCGCGCGGCGCCGCCTCGGCGCGTCCAACTTGCCAGGCCCCGATGCGCACACTGATCTGCGGCTCGCTCGCGTTCGACACGATCATGGTGTTTCCCGATCGTTTCGCGCGGCACATCCTGCCCGAGCAGACGCACATGCTGTCGGTGTCGTTCCAGATCAGCGACATGCGCCGCGAATGGGGCGGCTGCGCCGGCAACATCGCCTACAACCTGCGCGGACTCGGCGGCGAGCCGGTGGTCATGGGCGACGCTCGGCAGCGACGGCGGCAGCTACCGCGAGCGCCTGCGCGACGCTCGGCATCGCGATCGACGGCGTGCGCGTCATCGACGACGCGTACACGGCGCAGGCGTTCATCATCACCGACCTCGACGACAACCAGATCACCGCGTTCCACCCGGGCGCGATGAACCGCTCGCACGTCAACCGCGTCGACGACGTCGCGCGACATCGGGCTCGGCATCGTCGCGCCCGACGGCAAGGAGGGCATGCAGCAGCACGCCGCGCAGTTCGCGGCGCGCGGCATTCCGTTCATCTTCGATCCGGGCCAGGGACTGCCGCTGTTCACCGGCGACGGAGCTGTCTGCGATGATCGACGCGCGCGAGCTATCTGACCGTCAACGATTACGAAGCGAAGCTGCTGTCCGAGCGCACCGGCTGGTCGATCGCCGACATCGCCGATCGCGTCGACGCGCTGGTCGTGACGCTGGGCGGCGAAGGCTCGATCATCCACGCCGACGGCGCGACGTATGCGATCTCCGCCGTGCGCCCGACCGCGATCGTCGATCCGACCGGCTGCGGCGACGCCTATCGCGCCGGGCTGCTGTACGGCATCGCGCATGGCTGGGACTGGCAGGCGACCGGCAACCTCGCCTCGGTGATGGGCTCGATCAAGATCGCGAGCCGCGGCGGGCAGAACCATGCGGTCGATCGCGACGCGGTCGCCGCGCGCTATCACGAGGCGTTCGGCGAACGTCCGTGGTGATCGCCGACACGCGACGACGAAGCGTTCACGCATCGCGAGCCGTTCCGGCGTTCGCCCGCACTGCGCAGCATCTGGCGCGGTGCCGCGAATGGTCCTGCACCTGCTGCCACGGGCTCGTGACGCGTGTGGTCGTATTCCCGCTCGCTCGACGCAGCGGCGCGCAGCGCGCGCGCATGCGCGCGCTGGTCGCGGCGCCTGCTGCATCTGATGGGCATCGACATCCGCATGACGGGCGCGCTTCGCCATCCGAACGTGCTGGTCGTCGCCAACCACGTGTCGTGGCTCGACATCTTCGTGCTGCACGCCGTCGGTCCGGTGCGCTTCATCGCCAAGGCGGAGATCGCGCGCTGGCCGGTCGTCGGCGCCTGGTTCGCGGCGTCGGCACGCTGTTCATCGAGCGCGAGCGCCGGCACGACACGCATCGCGTCAACCAGGAGATCGCGCGACGCGCTTGCAGCGCGGCGACATCGTCGCGGTCTTTCCGGAAGGCACGACGACCGACGGCACCGACACTGCTGCCGTTCAAGGGCTCGCTGCTGCAGCCGATCGTCGATGCGCAGGGGCACGTGCAGCCCGTCGCGATCCGCTACCGAGACGCCTGACGGCGATCCGTCGACGGCGCCCGGCGTATGTCGACGACGTCACGTTCGTCGGCTCGTTCTGGCGCATGTGCGGCGAGCGCGCGCTCGTCGTCGAGCTGACGGCGACCGCGCCGTTGCCGGCGCGCGACAAGCACCGGCGCGAGCTCGCGCGCGAGGCCGAAGGCGCTATCCGGACGGCTTTGGCGTTACCGGCGACGCGACTCGGCACCTGGTAGACGCGCCGGTCCGGCAGGCTGAACCGCCGTAAGCGGGCCGCCCCACAGGCATCCCGAGTCGAGCATCAGCACGTTCGGCGCGAGCAGCAGGTCGAGCGTCGACCAGTGGCCGCAGACGACGAGCGACGACGCGACGTCCGGCGCTTGGCATGCGCGAACCACGGCGCGAATCCTGGCGGCGCATGCTCGCGCGCCGCGCTTCTCGCGGAACTCCATGCGTGCCGTCCGCCGTGCAGAAGCGCAGCCGCGTGCAGCGCGTTGACGATCGCGCGCAGCCGGTCGACGCCGTGCGAGATCGTCGCGCCACGCGTGCGGCTCGTCGCCGTAGAGCACGCGCAGGAACGCGTTCGGCGTCGCTCGCTCGCGAGCATTGCCTCGACTTCGCGCGACAGCGCGAGCGACCTGCGCGGCGGTCCACTGCGGCAGGACGCCGGCATGCACCATCAGCATGCCGTCCGCTTCGACCGCGACGAGCGGCCGCCGCGCGAGCCAGTCGAGCAGCTCGTCGCGGTCGGGCGCTTCGAGGATCGTCGCGAGCGTGTCGTCGCGATGCGGCGTCGCGATGGCCGGCCGCGACCGTCAGCAGATGGAGGTCGTGGTTGCCGAGCACGGTGACCGCCGCGTCGCCGAGCGCCATGACGTCGCGCAGCACGGCAAGCGAGTCCGGGCCGCGATTGACGAGATCGCCGGCAGCCACAGGCGGTCGCTCGCCGGCGAGAAGCCGATCAGCGTCGAGCAGCTCGCAGAACTCGGCATGGCAACCCTGGATGTCGCCGATCGCGTAGAGCGCCATGGAGTCGGTGTCGAGATCGTTGTTAGCGGTGCAACGGACCGCGTCGGTACAATCGGGCGCCGATTGTAGCAACGCCCATCGAATCGTCTTCCTTGCAGTCTCCCCTGAACGCCGCGCAGCGCGAAGCCGTGCGCTACGACAGCGCGCCGCTGCTCGTCCTCGCCGGCGCCGGCAGCGGCAAGACGCGCGTCATCACCGCGAAGATCGCGCACCTGGTCGAGCGCGGCGTCGACCCGGCGCAGGATCGTCGCGATCACGTTCACGAACAAGGCCGCGCGCGAGATGCGCGAGCGTGCGCAGGCGGCGCTGCTCGCGCGCGGGCTCGCGCCGACTGCGCGCGTCGAAGGTCGCGGTCTCGACGTTCCACGCGCTACGGGCTGTCGATCGTCCGCACCGAGGCGCGGGCGCTGGGCTTGAAGCCCGGCTTCTCGATCTTCGATCCGGCCGACATCGAGCCGATCGTCGCCGAGCTCGTCGGCGACGGCCGATCGCGCGCGCGCGCGCGCGAGCGCAATGGCGGATCAGCGCATGGAAGAACGCGCTGGTCGTCGCCCGCGCGACGCGCTGCGCGACGGCGGCAGACGACGACGAGCTCGCCGCGGCGCGCGCCTATGCGCGGCTACGCCGACGCGCTCGCGCGCGTACCAGGCCGTCGACTTCGACGACCTGATCGTCGCTGCCGGTCGCGCTGTTCGAGCGCGACGCGCGACGGCGCGCGCGCGCTGGCAGGCGCGCTGCGCGCACGTGCTGATCGACGAGTACCAGGACACGAATCCGGCGCAGTACCGGCTGTTCCGGCATCTGGTCGGCGACGAGCACGCCGTTCACCGCCGTCGGCGACGACGACCAGGCGATCTACGGCTGGCGCGGCGCGACGCTCGACAATCTCGCCGCGCTGCCGCGCGACTATCCCGGCGCTGCGGGTCATCAAGCTCGAGCAGAACTACCGGTCGACCGTGCGCATCCTGCGCTGCGCCAACGCGCTGATCGGCAACAATCCGAAGCTCTTCGACAAGCGGCTGTGGAGCGAGCTCGCGCACGGCGACCCGATGCGCGTCGCGCCGGCAGCCGACGAGGAAGCCGAAGCCGAGACTGGTCGTGCGCCGGCTCGCTCGCGCACAAGTTCGAGCACCGCGCGAAGTTCGCCGACTACGCGATCCTCTATCGCGGCAATCACCAGGCGCGCGTGTTCGAAACGGCGCTGCGCGCGCAGTCGATCCCGTACGAGATCTCGGGCGGGCAGTCGATGTTCGAGCGCACCGAGATCAAGGACATCGTCGCGTACCTGCGCCTCATCGCGAACGAGGACGACGACCCGGCGTTCGTTCGCGCGCTGGCGCGCGCCGAAGCGCGGCGTCGGCCAGACGACGCTCGCGCGCCTGGGCGACGTCGCGCAGCGCGCGGCACGAGAGCCTCTTCGCCGCCGTCTTCGAGCCGTCGCTCGCGGCGGCGGTGCCCGCGCGGCAGCGCGAGGCGCTCGACGAGTTCTGCGCGCTGATCAACGGCCTGCGCTATCGCGCCGAGCGCGAGCCCGCCGGGCGGCTGCTCGACGAGCTGCTGTCGCAGGATCGGCTACGCCGACTGGCTCGCGTCGACGCTCGACCGCCGCGATGCGCAGGCGCGCACGCAGAGCGTCGGCGATTTCGTCGGCTGGCTCGCGCGCAAGGGCGAGGCCGACGGCAAGAACCTGCTCGAGCTGACGCAGATGGTCGCGCTGATCACGATGCTCGAAGGACGCGAGGCGGACGCGCGCCGACGCCGTGCGGCTGTCGACGCTGCACGCGGCGAAGGGACTCGAGTTTCCGCACGTCTTCCTGGTCGGGCTCGAGGAGGGCGTGCTGCCGCATCGCGAGGCGATCGACGCGGGCAACGTCGACGAGGAGCGGCGGCTGATGTACGTCGGCTTGACGCGCGCGCAGCAGATCGCTGCATCTGTCGTACTGCCGCACGCGCAAGCGTGCGGGCGAGAAAGTCGACTGCGCGCCGTCGCGGTTCCTCGCCGAGCTCGCGCAGGAAGACGTGCGCTACGCCGATCAGCCGCTATCGGCGGACGAGGCCGTGAAGGCGAAGGCGAGCGGCAACGCGCGACTGCAGGCGCTGAAGGCGCTGGTCGCGAAATGAATCCGGTTCAGTAAATCCGGGTCAGAGATGTGGGTCCGAGACGTTTGTCCGACGCACGCGTCTGTCGTTTGCACTCGACCGGATGTCCGGAAATACATCTCTGACCCGGATTTACTTCGCCGCGCCGACCATGTAATCGACGGCGGCCATCACGTCGGCATCGGAGAGCGCCGTGTTGCCGCCCTTCGGCGGCATCGCGTTCTTGCCGTGCAGCGAGCTGTTGTGCAGCGCATCCATTCCCGTCGCGATGCGCGGCGCCCACGCGGCCTTGTCGCCGAACTTCGGTGCACCCGCCAGTCCGGTTGCGTGACAAACCGAGCAGGTCTTTTCGTAGACTGCCTTGCCGTCGGCCTTCGCGCCGCCCGCTGCGGCAGCGGCGGCCGGCGCTGGCGTCGCCGCGGCGGGTGCCGCTGCAGGCGTGGCCATCGCAGTGGCGGGTGCCGCACTGCCCTGTTGCAACCGCCCGGAGGCGCGTTGGCCGCTCGCCGCGGCAGCCGAGGCGGGCGCCGGCGCGGTCGAGGCAACCGCGGTCGGCGCGGGCTCTTTCCAGCCGGCGCCGACCTGGTTCGCCAGATACACGACGGCGCGATGCACTTCTTCGTCGGTCAATTCCGTGTTGCCGCCCTTGGGCGGCATCACGCCGGTCTTGCCCTGGAAGCCGGCGATCGCGTGCTGGACGAGCATCTTCTCGCCCCGCGCGATCCGCGCTCCCCACGCCGCCTTGTCGCCGGTCTTCGGCGCGCCCGCGAGACCGGCCTCGTGGCAGGTCTTGCAGACCTGCGCATAGACCTCCTCGCCGGTCAGGTTGCCGTGCGGCCCCGATGCATCCGCGATCACGACCGTGCCGACGGGCTTGATGCGCTCGAGCACGCGCTGCTCGTTCTGCGATGCCTCGTGCCGGGTGCTGGTGAAGAGCTGCGACAGCAGGCCGATGATCACGATCGGCACGATGAACGCGAGCACGACGACGATGATGAGCTGCTTCGGGGTCTTGATCGGAGAGGAATGCGGGTCGTGTTCCGTCATGGTCGCGATCGACAGTCGGGGAGGCGTGCGACCGCCGGCAGTCGCGCGGCAGTCAAACGGGCAATTATACTGTGCCCGCTATCCGCGGATACCCGACGACGGGCACCCGATCGAGCGGCCCGCTATAATTCGCCTCGCGACGCGCCCGTAGCTCAGTTGGATAGAGTATTGGTTTCCGAAGCCAAGGGTCACAGGTTCGAATCCTGTCGGGCGCGCCACTTGCCGGTCCGTTGTCGTCGCCGTACTCGTGTTCGAGGGCGCAGAGCACGTTCGTCGAGGCCGGATGCAAACCTGATCGATGCGCCGGGTCGGATCGCCTTGCCCCGATCGGCGTGCGACAAGGCGCGATCCGGATGCGACGTGCATCGCACGCTGACGCGTTCTTCCGGTGTCCATTCACGCGAAGTCGTCATTCGCCCATTCCGAGCGTTCGCCATGCCTCACCGACCGTCGTCCCCGATCGTTTCGTTGCTGTTGCTGCTGGTCATCTCGATGTCCGCGTTCGCGCAGGACGTTGTCGCGCCAGCGCCCGCCGATGATCCCAACGCGCGCCGCATCGTCGAGGAGGCCGATCGCATCCGCTTCCCTGCCGAAGGATTCCAGGTCGACGTGGCAATCGTCACGACCGGCAAGGAGAAGGCGCCCGACGAGCGCAGGTACCGCGTGCTGTCGAAGGGCAACGAAAACACGGTCGTCATGATCACGGAGCCCGCGTCGGAGCGCGGACAGATCCTGCTGATGAAAGGGCATGAGCTGTGGATTTTCCTGCCCAACGTGTCGCAGCCGGTTCGACTCTCGCTCGCGCAACGGCTCACGGGCCAGGTGGCCAACGGTGACCTCGCTCGCGCGAATTTCGCCGGTGATTACAACCCGCGGCTGCTGCGCACCGACACGATCGATGGCGAAAAATACAGCGTGCTGGAGCTTGTCGCCGTCGATCGCAGCGTCACGTATCAGCGCGTCGTCTACTGGGTGCGCGAGTCGAATTCGGCGCCGCACAAGGCCGAATTCTATTCGGCGTCGAACCGTCTTCTGAAGACCTGCCTGTACGACAAATTCGAGAAGATCCTCGGCAAGGTGCGGCCCACGCGGCTCGTCATGGAGGACGCATTGCGAAGCGGCGAGCAGTCTGTGCTCGAATACAGCGCGATGAAGCTCCGCGATCTGCCGGACAAGGTATTCACGAAAGACTACCTGAAGCGACTCGAATGACGCTGCGAGAGTTTGCCGATCAAGTGGATGGCGCTGCCTGCTGATACGCCGTTTCCATTTCCGAGGCGATGACTGCAAACAACGGGCGGACGAAAAAGCTGAGTCCGTCGATGACTTCGTGCACCGACATCATCGACGGATAGCGAATGCCACGATGCTCGATCGGCGCACCGACCGTGCGCATGTTCACGCCGAGTCGCGACAGCTGTCTCGCAAGGCGGCGCTCCGTCAGCATGAAGAGCGTGTCGATGCCATGGTGGCGCGCCTGCGCAATCATGCCGAGGTACAGACCGGCGGCGATGTAGGGGAAACGCGGTCGGTCGGGCGTCCCGAAATCGCTTTCGTCGATGCCAAGCGCCACCGTCTGCTCGCCCTTGCGTCGACGATATTGGCTGACGACGGCGAGCCTCGACACCTCGGCTGCTTTGGTTCGATCGAGCCGTGCCGGGTCCACGACGTTGCGGTCGAGCGAAGCGCCGCACACTCGCTCGAACGGCCATTCGGCTTGCGGGTCGCTTGCATCCGCGAGGACCAGGCGCACGCAACCGACGAAGTCGTTGTTGCGCGTGCTCTGCAACAGGCAGTGGACGGAGCGGGCGTCGAAGGCATCTGACTCGAGACGATCGGCGCGTGCGGCCTCGTACCCGAGCTCGTCGCAGTACACCGCGTGACGGATCGTGTACACCGTGCGCCGCAAGTCTTCATCGAGTGCCGGCAGCGCTCGGAAGTATTTACTGAAGCCTGCGCCGAGGTTCAGGAATTCGGGCAGGTGCATGGATGGTCTCGCGCGATGTGTCGGGCCAGGGTGACGGAATCCCGGCCCGAGATTGTAGCGTGCAAACTGATTTGCAAACCTGCAACGGGCGAACACGCATAGCGGATCTCGCGATTGCGAGGTCCCGCTTCGCCAGCGCGGAAATGTGTCCACGCTTTCAGTCCCCGCTGCAATCGCCATGACCGAGTCACGTGATTCCCTCGCCTGCGTCGCCGATCAGAGACACTATCGGCGCGCGATTTTCTTGGCTAGACTTCGCTCCGTTGTACAAGGTGTAGTCGACTGATCGGCTGCTTTTTCCGTCTCATAAAGCGAGGGTGCATATTGGCAGCGTTGGCTAAAAGGCGCCCGGTCGACAACTCGATGGCCGGCGACACGATCACCGCAATTCCGCATAACCCAAGTCCGATTCGGCTGTGCGTCGAGGATCAGGAGGCTCGACGACTCGCCATCGAACCGCAGACGAATCTGTTCAAGGTTCGTCTTGCGAATACCGAAGAACGCCGCAGCTCCGCGAGCTATCTGATCCAGCGTCGATATGCATGGCGCGGCTACGCGGTCGGCGATGAACATCCGCAAACGCCGAGTCGCATCACGATCGCTGCGCATGATCACAATGGCACGGCGGGCACGGTGACGGTCGGACTCGATTCGTCCGATGCAATGTTCGTCGATGGTCTCTACTCCCAGGAGGCCGATGCATTGCGGCGCAATGGCGGCAGGCTCGCCGAGTTCACGAAGCTTGCGATCGACAACAACGTGCATTCGAAGCCGTTGCTCGCGGCGCTGTTTCACATCGCCTTCATCTACGTGCGGCGAATCCACCGTTGCACCGATTTGTTGATCGAAGTCAATCCGCGGCATCAAAGCTTTTACCGCCGGATGCTCGGCTTCGAGGCGCTCGGTGAACTGCGTACCGATCCGCGTGTCGGCGCACCGGCATTGCTGCTGCGCCTCTGCCTGAAGCACGCGCAGACAGAGATTGCCCGGCTCGGGGGAAATCCCAACCTCGCCACCATGACGCGGTCCCTTTATCCGTACGCGTTCGCGCCGCGTGAGGAAGTGATGATCGAGCGCCGACTGCGGGCGCTCGGCTAGCGTCCGGGTGCTTGGCACTCGCCGGCGATGGCACGAACTCCTTCCACTGGCGACTGTTGTACGGCGGATCGGCCTGCGGATCACAGGCTGGCCGCACCAAACGCCGCTCGTCGGCTTGAGCGGACAAGCTCCTTGACTTCGCCATTATGACAGCGGAATAATGATGACGTCATAGAAATCTGACAAAGGTAAACCCCGGCGAAAGCGGGGGACGCAAAGTCACCGGTCTAAAGGCCCCTGCGGCCCACGACGGCGGGACTGCCAGATCGACTGTCGGTGCGAAGTCGGCTCGTCGCCCTATGCCGAAAGGCATTGCATGGGTGCATGAGCGGACGCTGTCCGCGCGCCTTTCGTAACAGTCCGCTGCAGTCTCTTCGCCGGGTCGCAACACCGAGGAAGGGAAATGCAGTGAACAACAGAATAATCGGACTTCGTCCCTCGCGCCGCGCGTCGATTGCGGTCGCCGTCGCAATCGCCGCGTACGTTGGCGCTGCGGGTGGTGCACTGGCCGCCGCTGACAAGGACAATGCGGCAGCCGCCGCTGCGAGCGAGAATCGAATCGTCAAGTCGAAGGGCGGCAAGTGGGCCAAGGCTCGGGTGCTGGTTGCCCCGAGAGCCGGCCTGCCGGAAGCGGAGTTCGACAAGCTGCTCACCGCGCACGGCGCAAAGTTCGCGCGGAAGCTGAACGGACTCGATGTGCATGTCGTCGAGTTGCCGCTGGAGTCGGATGGTGACGAGCCCATCGTGGCGCGCGCATTCGCCAACAATCCGCACGTCAAATTCGCGGAGGTCGACGAGATCGTCTCGATCTCGGGCACGACGAACGACCCGACGCTTCCTTCGGAGTGGCACATCAGCAAGATCGGTGCGAAGAGCGCGTGGGACCGGTCGACCGGCGCAGGCATCGTCATCGCGATCCTCGATACGGGCGTGCAGGCCAGTCATCCGGATCTGCAGGCCAACATGGTTGCCGGCTGGAACGTGTACCAGAACAACAGCATCAGCGAAGACGTGCATGGTCACGGCACGGCGGTAGCGGGCGCTGCGGCGGCGGTTGGCAACAACGGCATGGGCGTCGCCGGTGTTGCCTACCGCGCCAAGATCATGCCGATTCGCGTAACCGACGCGGCGGGAAGTACGTCGCTCAGCATCCTGGCCAAGGCGCTGACCTGGGCGGCCGATCACGGCGCCGATGTTGCCAGCGTCAGCTTCAGCAACACGTTCAAGAGCTCGACGATGCAAGCGGCTGCGCAGTATCTTCGCAGCAGGGGCGGTATAACCGTCGTATCGGCGAACAACAACGGCATCGACGAGCGGGCCGCCAATACCGACACGATGATCACCGTCTCGGCGACCGACGCGAACGACGTTCGCGCGAGCTTCTCGAGCTGGGGCTCGATGGTGGACGTCGCGGCACCGGGCGTCACGATCCAGACGACGCTATGGCGTAGCGGCTACGGCTGGGGTACGGGCACGTCGTTTTCGACCCCGATTGTCGCCGGCACCGTGGCGCTGATCATGTCGGCCAATCCGGGCCTGTCACCATCCCAGGTCGAGAACATCCTGTTCACGAGTGCGACGAATCTCGGTGCGGCCGGGTACGATACGCAGTACGGCTGGGGCCGCGTCAATGCCGCCGCAGCCGTCATGGCGGCCAGCCCGGCAACGATAACGCCGAGCGACACGTCGCCGCCGAGCGTTTCGATTGCATCACCGGCGGGCGGTACGCTGAGCGGCATCGTGCCGGTGTCGGTCAGTGCCGCTGACAACGTCGGCGTGACGAAGGTCGATCTGTTCGTCGGCGGCACGTTGCTGGCGAGCGATGCCGCGGTGCCCTACAGCTTCAGCTGGGATACGCGAACCCGGCCGAACGGCACCTATGGGCTGGTCGCCAAGGCGTACGACCTCGCAGGCAACGTTGCGTCGTCGTCCACCGTCAACGTGACGGTGTCGAATGCCGTCGCCGCGCCAACGCCGCCTCCGCCGACCGTCACGGCGGACACGACGCCACCGACCGTGCAGATCAGCAAGCCCACGAACGGCGCAAAGGTCAGCGGGACCGCGACGATCGCCGTCGCTGCCGCCGACAACGTCGCCGTGAAATCGCTCAGTCTGTATATCGACGGCGCCCTAAAAGCCACCGGCAATACCGGCTCGCTTTCCTACGGCTGGAATACCGCCGGCTATTCGACAGGATTTCACACGATCATCGCGATCGCCAAGGATGCGGCGGGCAACTCGCGGAGCGCCGCGGTATCGGTGCTGAAGTAGGCCCGGTTGGGCGACGGCTCGTTGCGTCGCTCCCGCACAAAAGAAAAACGCCGGCGATGCCGGCGTTTTTCAATGAAGCCTGTATCTGTCAGCGTTGGCCGCGCCGGCGTGACAGCCCGAGCCCGAGCAGCGCCAGGCCGAGCAGCAGCGTCGTCGCCGGCTCCGGTACGGTGATGTCCGTGACATCGGTCACATCAGTAACGTCGGTAACATCAGTCAAATCGGTCGAATCGTCGCAGCCGGACGTGCAAGTACCCGGAACGTGGTCAGGTGTAGTACCGAACGTGAAATCCACGTTGCTGACCGTCGGGATAGCGAGGAGGCCCGTAAAATCGATTTCGAAGCTCACCGGTCCCAGAATGTTGGGATTGTGCTGATCGTTCGTCAGGCCGTCCAGACCGGCGTTCGCCTCGAAGCTCGGATTGACGATCGCGAACGGATGGATCTGGGTGCCCGACGAGAACATGTCGATCTGCGCGCCGGTATCGACCAAGCCCCACGTACCCGTCGCGTCGGTGTTGGGATCCGTCGTGCAGTCCGGGTTCTGCTTATCGACGCAGGTGATGAATCCGCCACCGGTGATCGAATCGATGCTCGCCGTCGTCGGATCTCCCGACAACAGGAAGTGAAAATCGTCGAGCAGGCTCGCGATGTCGATGATGTTGCTGGTGTTTTCGAGCGTCAGCGTCAGGTTGTTGGCGTCCGAGAAGTCGAACGTGGCCGTTGCGCCCTGAGCGCCACCCGCGGTACCACCGGTGAAAGACGTAGACCGTATTTGCGGCGGCGACCGTCGCGAATGCCATGAGAGCCAGTGTCAGTGCCGTGCGTTTCATGTTCTTGCTTCTCCTGTGAATGAGTCTGATTGACGTCAAGTCGGATAGCTATAAACAGGCCAGTGCTCAAAAGTCATTGTTGTGCAAGGTATTTTCACTTGACGCTTGACCGCGGATTGCCAGCGCTTGTAAAAAAATCCGTCAACGCAAACCGCAGTGTCTTCCGGGGCACGCGGATGCGGATCCGCACGCGTGTCATAAACTCCGCAAATCTTCTGACTGCGTCCTGCTCGATGTGAAACAGTCGCGGTCGCAAAGCGGGATCGATCATGACGCCGGCATGCGTCACGTGGCTTTGCGCGGCTGCCTGGAGCACCGTTGAGCGCCATCGTCAGAAAGATCTTCGGCATCGATTTGCGGACGCTCGCCCTGTTCCGGGTGGCGACCGCCGTCATGCTGATCGCCGATCTCGTGATGCGTGCGCGGGACTTGACCGCGCATTACTCGGATTTCGGAATCTTGCCGCGCACCGCGCTCATCGGCGAGTTCGGGATCTGGCTGCCGTCGTTCCACCTGATGAGCGGGTCGGCGAAGGTGCAGGCAATCCTGTTCCTTGCCGCCGGCATCATCGCGCTTGCGCTGCTCATCGGCTACCGGACCCGATGGGCGACGGTCCTGTCGTGGGTCTTCCTGTTGTCGCTGCAGGCGCGAAATCCTGCCGTTTCCGCAGGGCGCCGACCTGCTGCTTCGCCTGCTGCTTTTCTGGGCGATGTTCCTTCCGCTCGGCGCCCGCTACTCGGTCGACGCCGCGCTCGACCGCCGGGTGGCCGACGAGCCGAACGCGTATTTTTCCATCGCGACCCTCGCGCTCCAGATCCAGGTCATTTCCGTCTATTTCTTCACCGCGTTGCTCAAGACCAGCGATGCGTGGATCCCCGATGGGACGGCCGTCTACTACGCGCTGCACCTCGATTATCTCGCGACGCCCTTTGCCGTCTGGTTGCGTCAATTTCCCGTGCTGCTGCAGGGTCTTACGTATTTCGTCTGGTGTCTCGAGATCGTCACTCCGGCGCTGATGTTCTCGCCGGTATTCCATATCCCGCTGCGGCTGGCGGGAATGGCGCTGCTGATCGCGATGCACATCGGGTTTTTCCTCTGCATGGAAATCGGCATTTTTCCATTCGTCAGCATCGCGTCGCTGCTCGTCTTCACGCCGGGGTGGGTGTGGGATCGGCTGGAGGAACGCGTTCGCCGGCCCGACCGGCTTGGCCTGGCGATGTATTACGACAGGCCGTGCGAATTCTGCCGGAAAGTGTGTCTTTTGCTTAGAACGTTCCTCATCCTGCCGGATACGCCGATAAAGCCGGCTCAGGATGACGCGGAAATCTACGCCGAGATGCAGGCGCACAACAGCTGGGTGGTCGTCGATCGCGATGGATCGCGCCATGTGCGCTGGGATGCCATCGCCCTCGTGTTCCGCCGCTCGCCCCTCTTTCGTCCGCTCGGGATGGTGTTCGGCACGCGGGCGATGCGCAAGGCCGGCGACCGGATCTACGAAACGGTCGCCCGCAATCGCGGCAGGCTGGCCGAGTGGTCGGCGGTGGCGCTGCCGTACCGCGACCAGTCGATTCACCCATCGCTCGCGGCGAACGCCGTGATCGGCGTACTGCTCGTCCTCGTCGTGGCCATCAACATCAGGACGCTGCCCAACGTCCGTTACCGGTTGCCGGACGCGCTCGAGGGGATCAAGGGAACGTTGCGGCTTTCGCAGAAATGGGAGATGTTCGCACCCGCGCCGTCGCGGGCGGACGGATGGTACGTCGTGCGCGGCGAGACGGCGTCCGGCGGCGTGGTCGAAGTCTTGCACGATCGCGCCGGCGAGCCCGACTGGACGCGGCCGAAGTACCTGTCCCGCGAATATCCGACGTACCGTTGGCGCAAGTACCTGATCGCGCTCAAGAACGACAACTTCGCCAAGTATCGTCCCTACTATGCCCGCTATCTTTGCCGGACATGGAATCGCGGCCACCCGCCGCGCCGACCAGTTGGTCGAGCTCTCGATCTATTTCAACTACGAGGTCGTCCCACGCGAATATCTGCCCCGCCAGACCACGCGAAAGTTACTCTACGTCCATCAATGCAATGCTCCGCAGGCAAGGGACGCGACGCCGGACCTCGACGCGGGCACCGACGCCTTCTGATTGTCCCGCAGGCGCGGGTCCCGGCGGGCGCGGGCGCGGGGGCAGGCGCACGCCTCCAGTGTCTGGACGACCGGACTCATGCAAGTTCCTGTCGATGGTGTTTACAGGATTGCCGATGATGCCTGTCGCGCTACGGCCGCCCAAGTCCCGCGAACAATCCGGCCGACTTGGCGTAGCAAGCGCTTACACTGGCTCAGGCCATTATTCGATCGGTTCCACCTGCCACGACATCGAGCCTGGAGTCGATCCCAAGCCCGGTGTGCGTCCGGCCACGGTCATCCCGGGTTGGTGGCCAGCCGGCGTGAGGCAACGGACACTGTCGAACGAGCTTACAGCTTGCACGTTCGAAATGGGCACCTGCACCGGCTGTCGCTAGAAAATGTTTATACTTCAATGTGTTGAATCGCAGGCACCGGGATTGCTTAGGGTTGTGCGCGGGTAAAAGGTATCGAGTGCAATCTCTTGCTGACGGTGAAAAGGACGAAATAATGAAGCTTAATAAACTAGCAGTCGCCGTAGCCGTTTCTGCCGCGGTTGGTGCTGGAGCGGCGGGTCAGGCGAATGCGACCGCGGTGGCGCAGTCGCTGATCGACATCACCGGCTTTATCCTGTCGGGGCCCGGCGGCGGTGCGTTGACGCTCGCGGATTTCGCCCAGCTCAGCTTCCAGGACAACCTGACCAATAGCGCAAACCTGACATCGAGCCGGCGCGGACTTTCAATTCGCCACGACGACGGTGTTCCAGGCCTCGACGAACGCTGCGCAGGCCTGCGTAGGAACATGCACGGCGCCCGAGAATAGCTTCACGCCAAGCCCGGTGCCGCCCGTCGCCACCTTCGCGCGAAGCGACTCGTTGCTGGAAGGCGTTCCCATTGCCGGAACCGGGTTCAACGTCGGCGTGCATGCAGGCACGATCGGCGAGACGTCCCTTGACGGGGTCACGGACTCGGGAGGTTCGAGGTCCGACATCCTGCTGACCACGAGTTTCACGTTCGTGCTGGAGCACGACATTGGCGACGCCAATATCGAATTCGACGCAACGACCTTCCTGCGCGCCTGGACCGCGGCGGGAAGCCTCCCCGGCACGACGGCCGGCTCCGGGTTCAGGTGGTCGATCGTGCTCAACGATGGAGTTGGAGGCGCGACGCTGCTCGAATGGGTTCCCGATGGCAACATCGGGACCGGAACGCAAACGGGCCTGAACGTAACGCAGGAAGGATGCAACCTGGTTGCGAACGCAAGCGCGACGTTCAACCAGCCGTCGGGACCGGTCCAGAATTGCACCGGGTCGTTCCAGGCGTTCACGACGTTCGCGTTGCTGGCCGACCATCCGTACAGCCTGACGATCAACCAGAACGTGTCCACGCAGGCAGTCGAAGTCGAGGCCGTTCCCGAGCCGGCTACGCTGGCGCTGCTCGGTCTGGGACTCGCCGGTCTGGGATTCGTCGGCTATCGGCGCAAGTCGAACTGACCCTTCATAGTCTCCGTTGGGTTTGACAATACGCGGCGCTTCGGCGCCGCTTATTGTTTCTGCGGCTGCATCAGATGCGCGAGGGAATGGCGCGTGGAACGCGCGGCAGCCGGCTCCCCGGCGCCGATGCGGCCGATGAAGACGGTGCGCTCCAGCGTTGCCGGACCGAGAAGTGCGCTCAGGTCCGCGTGGATCCTCCTGGCTTGCCGGTTTCCCCGGGCGTCCCTGGTGAAGGGCGTTTGCTCCCGCACATAGCGCGCGAAGACGAGCGGCGTGTACTCGGGCTGGAATTGCAGGCCCAGCGCGGTTGCCGTCAGCCAGAAACGCTGGATCACCCGGCCCGCCGCCACGTAATCGTCGATGGAACGCGCCGGTTGGCGGGCGATGAACACCGCGTGCGCACCGCAGGCGATGCCCGGGACCAGGTCGAGCTCCAGGCGCGGGGCCAGCGTGCCCGCAGCGTAGCGATTGAGAAACGCGACGCGCTCCCAGCTTCGCATCGCCCAGCGCATCACCTTGAGACTCGGAGCACTGGCGCCGATGGCCGCGGCGGGGATCCTGTCCTCGCTGAACTCGGCGTTCCAGTCGATCGTATCCCGGTGCACCGGGTACGCCTCCGGCAGCGTCAGCCTGAGCTTTGCATTCCTGAAGTTCAGCCGCGCGATCCGCGCCCGATCCTGCAAGCGCTCGAACCACCGGATTTCGACGTCCGGCCCTACCGCCCGCTCGAGCGACGCCTTCTCGGCGTCGCTCAGCGCACGCATGCGAAGCGGGCGGCGCTGCACCCGGCGCTCGGCGATGTAGCGAACGAGCGGGTCTTCCGCGAGTCCCGAACGTGACTCGAGGGCGATGTCGAAGATCGGGTGTTCGTCGTTCGAGTCGTTGCGGCGCGCGATCCGAGCGACTCGTCCGAATCGGGTTGCCGCAAGCGCGATCGTTTCCAGCAGGGCGCCGAGCGACAGCTGGCTGGGATGTCCATCCAGGTCGTAGACGCAGTGATTTCGGGTGTCGAATCCGAATACCGTGATCATGCTGTCGCTGCCGTCGACCGCGAATCGCCACGGCTGCGTGTTGTCGCCACTCGGCGCCCAGCGGGCGAGCTCGAGGATGTCGGTTGACGTCGTCATCCCTTGGACGGTCGGTTTGCCGCGCGCGCCATCCGGCGCAGTTGCCGTCGCGCCAGCGCGATCGCGGCCTTTTGCAACGGGTGCCGGTGGCCGCCCGGCCGCCAGGTGCGCACCAGGCGTCCCCGGTAGGCGTCGAACTGGATGGCGGCGGGCGCGGCGCGAATCTTTCCGCGCTTCAGCAGGATTTTCAGCGTCTCGGTGGCGGCCACGCCCGCGCAGATCTGGCACGCGATCACGGTGGACGGGCCCCGCTGCTCGTTGAGGTTCACGGCCGTGCGGTCTGCGAGGTACGTGCGATGCAGTGCAAGTGGCGCCAGTCCCACCAGGAACCGGATCGCCTGTTCTTCCTCCGATCGCCCATCGATTCCGAAATATTCTTCGAACGTCATCCGGCCCGGCAGGAAATTGAGCACGGCAGCTCCCATGCCGAGCGGTGCCGCGGTGACCGCGGGCACGCGCAACCGCGCACAGGCTGCGAATGTGGCGGCGCGCGCGCCGAACGCGAAGAAATCGAGACCATCGACGTAGGCATCCACGCCGGCGAGGAACCGATCGAGATTGCCGGCAGCGACGCCTTCCGAAAACGTGACGATCTCGAGTTCCGGGTTGATGTCGCGCGCCATTGCCGCGAGCACGTCGACCTTGTCGCAGCCGAGCGTCGACATGCTCGCCCCAGCCTGCCGATTGAAGTTCGGCAAATCGAAACGGTCGAAGTCGGCGATGTGAAATGCGCCGATTCCAAGGCGTGCCAGCGTCAGCAGATGGACGCCGCCCACGCCTCCCAGGCCGGCGATGGCAATCCTCTTTCCACGCAGCGCCGCCTGCTCGTTCGACGTAAGCCAGCCGACGTTTCTTGAAAACGCGCTCGCATAGTCGAAGTCGCTTGTACGATCCCCCCACGCTTGCGGCTGCGCCGCTGCGCTGCCCCCCGGGGGGGCGGAATTCCGTGCGGCCTCATTGTTGGAGTTCGACATTCGCTATATCGGAGTGTCGGCCGCCGTCCACGCTCGCAGCCGCGCGCTTCGCGCCTCGGCTGCGCCCTGCTCGCGTAGACGTCCTTGAGGCGGCTCTGCAGCGCTCATTGGCTTCCCTGGAATCGGAACGAATGTCTCGCTTCGGGTATCGCTGGAGGGTGCTATGCTTTTTCCGCCCTTCCTTGCCCGATCGATTTCCGGACGCGGACTATGAGGTTCCCATGGGCGATGCCGTGGTTCGCATTGCGCAATCTTCTTCGCCAGCCACGCCGGACCGCCATGGCGGTCTCGGCCGTTGCCTTCGGAATTGTCGCATTGATGCTGGCGAGCGGCTTCATCGAGTGGATTTATCACGACTTGCGCGAGTCGACGATCCGGGCGCATCTCGGTCACCTGCAGGTCGTTCGTCCCGGTTACCACGAGCTTGGACGGTCCGATCCGTTCAAATACCTGTTGCCTGCGGACTCTCCCGAGCTCGCGCAAGTTCGCGCCACGCCGGGCGTCGAGGTCGTCGCTCCGCGGCTTTATTTTTCGGGTCTCGCGAGCCACGGCGACACGACGATATCGTTCGTCGGGGAAGCGGTCAGTCCGGATCTCGAATCGGCGCTGAGCAGCTCGCTGGTGATCGATCGCGGCAGCTCCCTCCGCAACGGCGACCGCGACGGCGTCCTGTTCGGTTCGGGGCTGGCCCGTAACCTCGGCGTCGATGTCGGCGATCGCGTGACGCTGCTGGTGACGACGGCCACCGGCGGGATCAACGCAGTCGAGCTCACCGTCCGCGGATTGTTCTCCACGGTGACGAAGGCGTTCGACGACTCCGCCCTCCGATTGCCGATCGACACCGCTCGGGGGCTCCTGCGGGTACGCGGCGCGCATGCCTGGGTGGTGTTGCTCGACGACACCGCCAGGACGGCTGCAACCGTGGCGTCGCTCGAGAAGCGGCTGTCGTCGCGCGATTTCCAGGTGATCCCCTGGTACGACCTCGCGGATTTCTACCGCAAGACCGTGGCGCTGTTCTCGAAGCAGGTCGAGATCGTGCGGGTCATCATCGCCGTCATCATCGTGCTCAGCATTTCCAACACGATGATGATGGGCGTGATGGAGCGTACCGGGGAAATCGGCACATCGATGGCGCTCGGCGTGACGCGAAAGCGCATCCTCGGCCAGTTCGTCGCCGAGGGCGCCGCGCTCGGTCTGCTGGGCGGCGCGATCGGGGCCGCCGTCGGCTTCGTCGCGGCGGCGATCATATCGGCCATCGGCATTCCCGATGCCGCCACCGCCCGGGATGGCGCACGGTTTCGTCGGCGAGATCAGGATCACGCGCGAGCTCGCGGCCGAAGCGTTCGCGCTCGCCGCGCTGACCACGCTGCTGGCGAGCTTCTATCCGGCGTGGCGCGCTTCGCGGCTGGTCATCGTCGACGCATTGCGGACGAATCGCTGACGCATGCTGCAGCTGGCGCTTCGGAACCTGTTTCGTCACCGGGGGCGAACGGCGCTGACGCTCGGCGCCATCGTGTCGGGCGTCGCGGCATTGATCCTCAGTGGCGGATTCGTGCACGACATCTTCGAGCAGCTCGGCGAAGCCGTCATCCATTCCCAATCGGGACACCTTCAGGTCTCGCGTGCAGGTTTTCAGGAGCGCGGTGCGCGCAAACCGGAGCAGTTCCTGATTCCCGATGCCAAGCCATTGGCGGCGAAGATTGCGTCGGTCCCCGGTGTCACGGACGTCATGTCGCGCATCGGGTTTTCCGGGCTGCTCAACAACGGCCGCACGGACCTGGCGGTCATCGGCGAAGGTGTCGAGCCCGACAAGGAAACGCGACTCGGCACCTACACGGCGGTCGTCGCCGGCCGGCGGCTGTCCGACAAGGACGCCAACGGCGTCATGCTGGGCGATGGCGTCGCCAAGGCGCTGAATCTCCATCCGGGGGACCGGGCGACGCTGATGCTGAGCACCGAGGCCGGCGCGATGAACACGCTGGACCTCGAGGTCGTCGGCGTGTTCCGCAGCTATTCGAAGGATTACGACGCGCGCGCCATCAGGATTCCGCTTGCCGCGGCGCACGAGATCCTCCAGACGCAGGGCGTCAATGCGCTCGTCGTGCTGCTGGCCCGTACCGCCGACACGGACCGGGTTGCGGCGCAGCTTCGTTCGCGCGTTGGCGGAGACGGGTTCGAGGTGTGGGCCTGGCAGCAGCTCAACGACTTCTACGAAAAGACGGTGAGCCTGTATGGCCGCCAGTTCGGCGTCCTGCGGCTGATCATCCTGCTGATGGTGCTGCTGAGCGTCGCCAACAGCGTGAACATGAGCCTGTTCGAGCGCGTGGCCGAATTCGGGACGATGCGCGCGCTCGGCGACCGCCGCGCACTGGTCGTTCGGCTCGTGCTGACCGAAACGTTCGTGCTCGGCTTGATCGGATCCGCGATCGCGGTGGTGATCGGCGCCGCATTGGCGACAGGCGTATCGGCGGTCGGCATTCCGATGCCGCCGCCTCCGAACGCCGATCTCGGCTACACCGCGCGGATCGAGCTGGTTCCGGGCATCGTGCTCGGCGCGTTCGTGATCGGCGTCGTCGCGACGACATTGGCCGGCATTCCCGCGGCGCTGCGCGTCGTGCGCATCCCGGTGGTCGATGCGCTGCGGCAGGCTATTTGAGACGCGCATGCCGCACACGATGATGTCGCAATGACCCTGGGGCTCGGCTCAACCATCTCGCTCCGGGGACAGGGACCCGCGACGGTCGTCCGCGTGGAGAATGTCACGAAGGAATACCTGCTCGGCCAGCAACGCGTGCGAGCGCTGGCCGGTGTGAGCGTCGGCATCGAAAGAGGTGTTTTTCTCGCGCTGGCCGGACCTTCAGGCAGCGGAAAGTCGACCTTGCTCAACATGATCGGATGCATCGACACCCCCACCAGCGGACGGATCGCGATCAACGGTCACGACGTGGCAGGGAGGAGCCCCGACCAGCTCGCGGAGCTGCGCGCCCGCACGATCGGCTTCGTCTTCCAGACGTTCAACCTGTTCCCGGTGTTGACCGCCGAGGAGAACGTTGCCTACCCGTTGCATCAGCGTCATGAAATCGCCGGGCGCGAGCGACGCGAGCGTGTCCGGCACTACCTGGACCTCGTTGGATTGGCGGACTTTGCCCGGCATCGACCGAATCAGTTGTCGGGTGGCCAGCGGCAACGGGTCGCCATCGCGCGCGCCCTCGTCGGCCATCCGCAGATCGTCCTCGCCGACGAGCCGACGGCGAACCTCGATCACCGAACGGGCCGAAGCATTCTCAAGCTGATGCGCGAGATCAACCGCGAAACGCAGGTGACGTTCATATTTTCAACGCACGATCCGCAGGTGATCAGGATGGCCGACCGCCGCGTCGACCTGGAGGACGGAGAAATCGTGCGGTTGGGTGTCCGCCAGGGCGATAACTGGCGATACGCGTTCGAAAAGTCGTTGCCGGGCGGCGAGTGACGGGCCCGCGGCGGCATCGCGACCGCCGACCCGATGATGCCCGCGTTCGCGGGCGATCAGAAACTGTAGCGAAGCTCGGTGTACACGCGGTCCCTGTTGTCGAACTGCCCGAAGAAGCCGAGCGGCGGACCCTGGAACACATCGACGCCGAAAATGGCGCTCCAGTTCGTCTCGAAATTCCAGATGACGCGTGGCCGCAACATCCAGTCGGTGCGCGCGAGGCTCGCGATCCAGAGCACCTCGGCGGTCAGCCGGTCGCCGAGCCGGTGGTTCAGCAGCACGCTGAATCCGGGCTCGTGCCGCTTGTAGATGATGTTCGGGTCGTGGTCGAAGAACGTGCGCGCGAATAGCTGAAGGTTCAACCGCGTGTCCGCGGGCAGCGCAAAATCGAGCCCGCCGACAATGTCGAGCGTGTTCTGGCGGACGATGCCGTCGTCGTCGTCCGGCGTCACGACGCCGTAGCCGCGGCCGTGCGTGTAGACGGCCTCGGCCTTCAGCACCGTGGTGCCGAGGTCCTTGGCGAGCGTGCCGCCGAACTGGTCGATGCGGTCATGACGCGCCTGATAGACGAACGCCGGTTGCGGGCTGACGACGACTTGCCGGTAGAACGTCGGCGCGGCGTCCATGCTGCGGTAATAGAAGCCGGACATGTCCCAGCCGTTGGCGAGATACGACAGGCGCAGGCCGTAGTTGCTGTTGGACGGGGTGCGGCGCGGAAACTGTTCGTTGTCGAAAAGCGTCGCGAACCCCGGCGGAGGCGGAATGACCGCCGGGAAGAATTCGGCGCCGGGCTTGCCGATGTCGTCGTAGCTGACGGCCGGTATCCAGAGGGCTTCCGCGTGGAAATCCCCCTTGGAGTATTCGGCCCGCGCGGCCCATTGCGGGATGCGCAGGATATCGAAATCGGGCAGGATGAATTCTCGCAGGTCCTTGGCCGACACGACGTCGGCGAAGAACAGGCCGACCATCTCGCCCCAGATGACATGCTGGCGGCCAATGCGAAAGTCCCAGTCTCCCGCGCCGAAATCCAGGTAGTTTTCCCGCAGCAGGAAGTTCACGCGCTGGTCGCTGCGCACGTCCGGCGGATAGAAGTCCGTGGCGTCGTAGACGAAGTCGTAATCGAGCCGCGCGCCCACCTTGTATTTGATGCGATCGGTCAGCGAGCCCTGCGCGTCGAGCTCGCCGCGAACGAGCATTTTCGACCAGTGCGCAGGGCTCGCGTAGGTGTAGGCGAGCTCGCTGCGGACAAACCCGCGCCAGGGCGACCTGATCGAAGCGTCCTTGCCGGATGGCTTGGCTTCGTCGCCGAACAGCGCGTCGCGTGACTCGCGTTTGCCGGCGTCCTCCGGGGCGGTCTCTTCGTCGAAGAGCCCGCTTCGTGAACCCGGCGCACTCTCTGCGGCAAGCAACCGGGCAACACGCCATTTGTCGGAAATATCGTTGCCGCCCGGCGTGCCGTCGGCCGCCCTTGCCGGCCCGGCCCCGCCGGCAACGACAGCGACGCATGCGATCGCGAATGCAGTCCGAAACGCTGGGCGATGGTTCGACGGTGGCATGTCCTCGATACCCGGGAAAGTTGGCCGACGGGGGTGGCGCGTGCGCCGATTGTATGCATGTTCGGAGGCGCGCGCATTTTCTTCCGCGCGTTTGCCCGATTTCGGCACGATTGCATGTGTAACGCTTATCGGCCCGCGCTTTCGCCGATGACGGATCTCGATACCATTCGTGGTCCCGTCCCACGCCCGTTATCGAGGGCCGAAATCCGCGAGCGCGGCTGAATGGCGCACGGGACGCAACACATGGCACGGAAGCTGCTGTGCTCACCTCGGCGTCCCGTGCTCCGCAGCCCATGCTGCTGATATGATCCACATTCGATTCCCCGGCCCCTGTCCACGGAGGAAGCATGAATCAGCAATTGCGGTTGTTCGTTGAAAGCACGGCGCTTGCAGCGCGTGCTTGCGCCTGGCTGGCGAGCCTCGTCGCGGTCCTGGTGCTGGCCGCGTGTACCACGCCGTCCTTCCCGCCCGCGCCGGGCGACGCGTCGAGTGTCGACTACAACTACCACATCGGTCCATCGGACATCGTCAACGTCATCGTGTGGCGCAATCCGGAACTGTCGATGAGCGTCCCGGTTCGTCCGGACGGAAGGATCACGACGCCGCTGATCGACGACCTGGCGGCGCTGGGCAAGACTCCGACGGAGCTCGCGCGCGACATGGAGAAGGCGCTCGTCAAGTACATTCGCGATCCCGTCGTGACGGTCATCGTGACGAACTTCGTCGGTCCGGCGAGCGAGCAGGTGCGCGTCATCGGTGAGGCCGCCAAGCCGCAGACGCTCGCATTTCGACGCGACATGACGGTGCTCGACGTCATGATCGCGGCCGGCGGACTGACGGATTTCGCCGACGGCAATGCGCGCGCGCATCGTTCGCGTTGCCGACGGCGGCAAGCTCTACAACGTGCGGCTGCGCGACCTGATCAAGCGCGGGGACATCACGCGCGAATGTCGACATGCGACCCGGCGACATCCTGATCATTCCGCAAAGCTGGTTCTGAACCGGACCCGACTTCACTGTCATAACGACAAGTCAAACGCATCATGCAGGAACTACTTCAGCAATTAGTCGGCTATCTGCGCGGCATGTGGCATCGCCGCTGGATCGGTCTCGCCGCCGCCTGGATCGCCGCGCTCATCGGCGTCGCGATCGTCTACCGGATTCCCGAACAATACGAAGCCAGCGCGCGCGTCTACGTCGACACGGAATCGTTGCTGCGGCCGTTGCTCGCCGGACTCGCGATCCAGCCGAACGTCGACCAGCAGGTGTCGCTGATGAGCCGCACGCTGATCAGCCGTCCCAACGTCGAAAAACTGATGCGGCTGGCGGACCTCGACCTGCGCGGTGCGAACGCCCGCGAACGGGACGAGCTGATCGACAACATCGTGCAGCACGATCAAGCTCGAAGGCAACGCACGGCGTCAAACCTCTACATCATCAGCTACCGCGATCCCGAATCGCGCAGCAGGCGCGCAGGATCGTCCAGTCGCTGCTGGCGATATTCATGGAGTCGAGCCTTGGCGACAAACGCCAGGATACGCAGACTGCGGTGAAGTTCCTCGACGACCAGATCAAGCGCTACGAGGAGAACCTGCGGGCCTCCGAGAACAAGATCAAGGATTTCAAGCTCAAGTACATCGGCGTGTCGAACCGCGACGCAGGACTATTTTTCGAGGATGTCGCGATTGGCGTCCGACATCGAAACGGCCAAGCTGGAGCTGCAGGCGGCCGAGCAGGCGCGAGCTGCCTACAAGACGCGAAATGATCGACGAGCCGCCGAACCTTGTTCCGGAGATCGCGGAGGACGCGGAGCGCGATGTCGACACCGGAGGTCGACGCGCGCATCGCCGCGCTGAAGCGCGATCTCGACACGCTGCTGCGCAAGTACACGGATGCAGCACCCGGACGTCGTCGCGACGCAGCGTCTGATCGCGCAGCTGGAGGACGCAGCGCACCGCCGAACTCGAAGCGCGGCGCAAGGCGTCCGCCGGCCGCACCGCGGCGGGCACAGGCGATCGAATCAGAACCCGGTGTTCCAGCAGATGCGCATCTCGCTCGCGGATTCCGAGGCGAACGTCGCATCGATGCGCGCAAAGCTCGGCGGCCTGCAGGCGCAATACCAGCGAACTTGAAGTCGCAGGCGCAACTCGTTCCCCAGATCGAGGCCGAATATCACGCAGCTCGATCCGCGATTACGACGTCCAGAAGAGGACCTATGACAACCTGCGTGACGCGGCGCGAGTCGGCGACGATGGGCAAGGACGTTCAGGACACGGGCGGCGCGCAGTTTCGCGTGATCGATCCGCCGCGCGTGTCGCCGCAGCCGGTCGCGCCGAACCGGTTGGCGCTGCTCGGCATTGCGTTTGCATGCGCGATCGCGGCCGGCGTTTTTGCAAGCTTTGTCGCGAGCCAGATGATGCCGACGTTCCACGACGCACGCACGCTGCGCGAGATCACCAAGCGGCCGATTCTCGGGATGGTTTCGATGCTGCCGAGCGATACGATGCGCCGGCTGCGCCGACGCAATGCCTGGCTGTTTGCCGGAGGCCTGAGCGGTCTGTTTGCCGCGTTCACCGCGGTATTCGCGTTTGCGCTGCTGATCGGGCGCGCAGCTTGAGGACGAACGAATGAGCAGCTCATCGAGCAGGCCGCCAAGCGACTCGAGGAGCTGCGGCGCGCCGGCGTCGGAACTCAACGACAACGCTCCTGCTGCCGTCCGGCGCAGCGCTGCCACCGACGCCGGAGGCAGTGATGCGCACGATGGAAGCGCGCACCTCGACGGGTCACGCGCGCGCCGCCGACGATCCGGGCCGGAAGCGCTAGTCGCGTCGATCCCGCGGGTGGGCGCGATGCGGATCATCTGGCGCGCCACGTCGAGCTCGATCTTCGCGCGGCTCAAGCACGCGGGTTCGTGACGCCCGATGCGCCGAACGTCGCAGATCGCCGACGAGTTCCGCGTCATCAAGCGGCCGATCATCCGCAACGCGCTGGGCCACGCAGGCGTGCGTGTCAAGCACGGCAATCTCGTCATGGTGACGAGCGCGCTGCCCGGCGAGGGCAAGACGTTCACGTCGCTCAATCTCGCGCTCAGCATCGCGACGGAAATCGACAGCACCGTGCTGCTGGTCGACGGCGACGTCGCGCATCCGTCGATCCCGGGATTGCTCGGCGCGCCGCACGGTCCCGGCCTGCTCGATCTGTTGACGCGCGACGACCTCGATTTCGCCGACGCGCTGCGTGAAGACCAACGTCGACAAGCTGTCGTTGCTTCCGGCGGGAACGCGCCACCGTCGTTCGACCGAGTTGCTTGCGAGCGAGCAGATGGCGAGCCTGCTGCGCGAGCTCGCGTCACGCTATTCGGACCGCATCATCATTTTCGACTCGCCCCCGCTGCTGGCAACGACCGAGGCGCGCGTTCTGGCAACGCACATGGGGCAGATCGTCATGGTCGTCGCCGCAGACGCCACGTCGCAGCACGCGGTCAACCAGGCGCTCGCGACGATCGAGAGTTGCGAAATCGTGCTGATGGTGCTCAACAAGGCAAGCCGAACCGACGTCGGCACGTACTATGGGTATTACGCGGGACGATGAGGCTCCGTAGCGACCGGTCCACGCAGCCGGGACGCGCGCCGCGTTTCAGGTTTCAGCTCAAATGGCGGCCACCGACCGGTCGCCGCCTGGCGCGGGCACTCGGAGTTGTATTTCTCGCCGCCAGCGCGGACGCCGCCGCGCAGGCGTGGGTGATTGTTCCTTCGGTCTCCGCTGAACTCGAGCCTCACCGATAACGTGGATCTGGTGCCATCCGCCTCGCGCAGAGGCGACCTGGTCACCACGATCACGCCGGCGCTGCGTATCAGCGAGAAAGGTGCCCACAGCGTGCTCGCCGGCACGATCAGCTTACCGACTCTGCTGTATGCGCGAACAACGGAGAACAATTCGGTGCGCGCCGGAGGTCAGCCTTCTCGGGACGATGGAGCTGTATCCGCGTCTCTTATTCATCGAGGGAGCGGTGCAGGTTTCGCAGGAGTACTTCTCGCCGTTCGGGCCGCGACCGCAGAACCTCATCAATGCGACGGATAACCGGTACACGGCGCAGTCGTACCGCGTTTCGCCGTTCATCCGGGGCGAAACCGGCACGCGGTTGGCGTACGAGCTGCGGAACAACAATACGTGGACGAAAGGCAATATCGCCGACACTTCGACCAGCAGTGGGGCGTCCACAACGACCGATGACGCCTATACCAACGAGATCTTTGCTAACGTAACGCGCCCTGCCGAGCCGCTCGGCTGGGGATTCGAATTCGACCGCGTCGATACCAGGTTCACCCGGCAGGATCCCTTTCTGACGCAAATCGCTCGCGCCAGGGCGTTCTGGCGGCCGGATCCTGAATGGGAACTCTCGGCAACCGGCGGCTATGAGGACAACCAATATCCGTTCGAGGACTTCGCCGGCGCAACGTACGGTGTGGGCGGTCGATGGCGCCCGAACGCGCTTACCTCCGTCGAAGCGACGGTGGGAGCATCGGTTCTTCGGCGCGTCGTACCTGGTTTCGTTCGACCATCGCAGGCCGCTCTCCGTCTGGTCGTTCCGGGCGACGCGCGACATCACGAGCTATCCGCAGCAGCTGGCCAACCTCAGCGCCGGCGGCGACGTCAACAGCCTGCTCAATACGCTGTTCGCCTCGCGTCTCCCGGATCCGGCTGCGCGCCAGACGTTCGTCGACCAATTCATCAGCCAGCGCGGCCTGCCGCCGACGTTGGGGGGACCCATCAGCCTGTTCAGCCAGCAGGTCACGCTGGAGGAGCGGCTCGAGGCGACGCTCGGGTTGGTCGGCGCGCGAAACAGCGTGGTTTTGAGAGCCTTCAGGCTCCGCAGCGAGCCTATCGGTGGAGAGGCAGGTATTGCGTTCGCCGGCGCTCTTTCGACTCAAATCGACAATACGCAGACGGGTGTCAACGCCGCCTGGACTCACATGCTGACGCCTCTGTACACCCTTGGCGCCACCGCCGGCTGGACGCGCACGGTTGCGAACGATGTCAGCGGCGAACGATCGAGCGAAGGCACGCTTCAGCTCGTGATTTCCGCGCGGTTGTCGCTGCTTACCAGCGTCTACGCGGGCGCGCGATATCAGCGAATCACGTCGAACCTCGAGGATCTCGTGCAGGAGTCCGCCGCGTTCGTCGGCATCAATCACACGTTTCGACTGATGCAATCTCATGTACGAAGCCTTCTACGGGCTGACCGGCAAGCCGTTCCAGCTCAATCCCGATCCGGCGTTCTACTTCGGCAGCCGCGGCCACAAGCGCGCGTTCGCCTACCTGGAGTACGGCGTCTACCAGAGCGAAGGCTTCATCGTCATCACCGGCGAGGTCGGCGCCGGCAAGACGACGATCGTGCGCAGCCTGCTCGAGCAAGCTCGACCGCGACCAGGTCGTCGCGGCGCAGCTCGTCAGCACGCAGCTCGACGCCGACGACATGCTGCGCGCGGTCGCCGTCGCGTTCGGGCTGCCGGTCGAGAACGGTCGACAAGGCGACGCTGCTCGCGTCGCTCGAAGGCATTCCTGTGCCAGCTCGCGCTCGACCGGAAGCGCGCGCTGCTGGTCGTCGACGAGGCGCAGAACCTGACGCCGCGCGCGGTCGAGGAGCTGCGCATGCTGTCGAACTTCCAGCTCGGCGACCAGGCGCTGCTGCAGAGCTTCCTGGTCGGCCAGCCGGAGCTGCGCGACGATGATGCAGGGCCCGCAGATGCAGCAGCTGCGGCAGCGCGTGATCGCCTCGTATCACCTCGGTCCGCTGGACAAGCGGAGACGCAGGCCTACATCGAGCACCGGCTGAACCACGTCGGCTGGAAGGGCGATCCGCAGTTCGAGCCGGCCGCGTTCGACCTGATCCACACGGTGACCGGCGGCATTCCGCGGCGCATCAACACGCTGTGCAATCGCCTGCTGCTCGCCGGCTTCCTCGGCGAGAAGCACGCGTTCGACACCGGCGGACGTGCAGGCGATCGCACGCGAGATCCGCGAGGAGCTCGGTCCGGAGGCGTCGCTCGCCGCGGTGCCGACGACGACACGCGGAAGCGCCGGCGACGTCATCGGCGAGTTACGCGGGCGGCGATCCGGGCGCGTTGCTCAGCGCATCTTCGCGGGATCGAAGAGCGGATCGAGCGTCTCGAGAAGACGGTGGGCGCTGCCGTCGACCTGCTGCACCGGCTGCTGCATCCGCGAACGCGCGACGAAGCCCGGCGCGCCGGCAGGCCGCTGATGGGCGAGATCCTGCGGCCGCTCGGGTCCGCTCGTCTGCGTCGTCGGCGCGCGGCCGAACTACATGAAGATGGCGCCGCTGCTGCGCGCGTTCGCGCGCACGCGCGCGGATTGCCCGGCGTCGTGCTCGTGCATACCGGGCCAGCACTACGACGTCGCGATGAACGAGCGGCTGTTCGCGGATCTCGAGCTGCCGGCGCCCGACATCAATCTCGAGGTCGGCTCGGGCACGCACGCGGTGCAGACGGCCGAGGTGATGCGACGCTTCGAGCCGGTGCTCGACGACTTGAAGCCGAGTTGCGTGATCGTCGTCGGCGACGTCAATTCGACGCTCGCGTGCAGCCTGGTCGCCAGCAAGAAGCGCACGCCGGTCGTGCACGTCGAGGCCGGACTGCGCAGCTTCGACCGCGACATGCCGGAAGAGATCAACCGCGTCCTCACCGACCAGATCGCCGACCTGCTCTACACGACCGAGCGCGACGCGGCGGACAACCTTGCGCGCGAAGGCATCGACGCCGCGCGCATCGCATTCGTCGGCAACGTGATGATCGATTCGCTGCTGCAGCACCGGCCGCGCGCGATATCGCCGGCCGCGCACGCTTGCGCGAGGCCGGCATCGACGCCGCTCGTATCGACGGCGCGGATGGCTTCGGCGTCGTCACGCTGCACCGGCCGTCGAACGTCGACAGCCCGACGCGCTCGCGCGAGGCGCTCGGCGTCGCTCGCGCGACGTCGCGCAGCGGCTGCCGCTGGTCTGGCCGGTGCACCCGCGCACGCGGGCCAACATCGATCGCTTCGGCCTCGCTGCGACGCTGCTCGCGATGCGCGCGATCGCCCTGCTCGCCGCCGCAGGGCTACCTCGAGATGCTCGGGCTGCTGGCGCACGCGCGCGCTCGTGCTCACCGATTCCGGCGGCATCCAGGAGGAGACGACGGCGCTCGCCGTGCCGTGCCTGACGATGCGCGACAACACCGAGCGGCCGATCACGGTCGAGCAGGGCACCAATACGCTCGTCGGCCGCGACCGCGCGCTCGTGCACGCGGTGCGTCGACGACATCCTCGCCAACGGCGGCAAGCGCGGCCGCGTGCCCGAGCTGTGGGACGGCCATGCCGCCGAACGGATCGCGCTGCACCTGAATGGCTGGCTGCGCGCCCGCGCGCCTTCGCTCGGACGCGTCAGGACGTGACCGCAACCGCACGCTTGCCGGGGATGGTGCTCGCCGCGGCGTCGTCGGGTGCGATCGTCAACGCGCTGACCATCGACGTCGAGGACTACTTCCAGGTGTCCGCGTTCGCGCCTGCATATCGCGCGCAGCGACTGGGACTGCGATGCGAATGCCGGGTCGAGCGCAACGTCGAGCGCGATCCTCGCGCTGCTGGCCGACGCGCGACGCGACGGCGACGTTCTTCACGCTCGGCTGGATCGCCGAGCGCTATCCGGAGCTGGTGCGCCGGATCGCCGGCGCCGGGCCACGAGCTCGCGAGCCACGGCTTCGGCCACCAGCGCGCGAGCGAGCAGACGCCGAAGCGAGTTCCTCGCCGACATCCGGCTCGCGAAGGCGATCCTCGAGGACATTGCGGGCATGCGAGGTGCAGCGGCTACCGCGCGCCGAGCTTTTCGATCGGCGCCTCGCAACCTGTGGGCGTTCGACGCATCGCCGAAGCCGGCTACCGCTACAGCTCGAGCGTCTACCCGATCCGCCACGATCACTACGGCATGCCCGATGCGCCGCGCTTCGCCCACGAGGTGCGTGCCGGGCCTGCTCGAGGTGCCCGTCGCGACGGTGCGGCTGCTTCAGCCGCAACTGGCCGGCCGGCGGCGGCGGCTATTTCCGGCTGCTGCCCTACGCGCTGTCGCGCTGGTCGATCCGGCGCGTCAACGCATGCGACGGGCAGCCGGCGATGTTCTATTTCCACCCGTGGGAGCTCGACCCCGAGCAGCCGCGCGTTGCCGGCGCGCCGCGCAAAAGCCGCTTCCGCCACTACCTGAACCTGCACCGGATGGGGCCGCGGTTGACGCGCCTGCTCCGCGATTCCGCTGGGGCCGCGTCGACCGCGTGTTCCTCGCCGGGGCCGCGTGATGGAAAGCGCAACAGTGGACGACCTCGACGTCGCGGGCGGCGGTTCGCCACGCCGCTCGCGTCCGGCGATTCGCCAGCGGCGACGAGCGCCGCTGGGATGCGTTCGTCGCGCGCTGTCCGGACGCGACGTTCTTCCACCGCGCCGGCTGGCGCGACATTCTCGAGCAGGTGTTCCGCCATCGTACCCATTACCTGCTCGCCGAGCGCGACGGCGCGCTTTGCGGCGTCTGCCGCTGGCCGAGGTGAAGAGCCGGCTGTTCGGCCATGCGCTCGTGTCGCTGCCTTTCTGCGTCTACGGCGGACCGGTCGCTGCCGACGCGGTAGCCGAGAGCGCGCTGATCGATGCAGCGGCGGATCTCGCGCGACGCTTGCGCGTCGAGCATCTCGAGTTGCGCAACCGGGCTCGCGAAGCGGCCGGACTGGCCGCGGCAGGATCTCTACGTCACGTTCCGCAAGCCGCTCGCCGCCGGACGCCGAGGCCAACATGCTGGCGATTCCGCGCAAGCAGCGCGCGATGGTGCGCAAGGGCATCGAACCGCGGGCTGCGCAGCGAGATCGATGGCGCGCTCGACCGCTTCTTCGCGCTGTACGCCGACAACGTGCATCGGCACGGCACGCCGCCGCTGCCGAAGCGCTATTTCGCCGAGCTGATGAGCGTGTTCGGCGATGACTGCGAGGTGCTGACCGTCACCGATCCGCGGCGGCCAGGCCGGTGAGCGGCGTGCTGTCCTTCTATTTCCGCGACGAGGTGCTGCCCTACTACGCCGGCGACACGGCGCAGGCGCGCGATCTCGCCGCCAACGACTTCAAGTACTGGGAGCTGATGCGCCGGGCGTGCGAGCGCGGCGTTCGCGCTGTTCGACTACGGCCGCAGCAAGCGCGGCACCGGGTCGTTCGACTTCAAGAAGAACTGGGGCTTCGAGCCGTCGCCGCTCGCCTACGAGTACCGCGCTGTACGGCGGCGACGCGGTTCCGCAGAACAATCCGCTGAACCCGAAGTACCGCGCGATGATCGCGCTGTGGCGCCGGCTTGCCGCGGCCGGTGGTCGAACGCGGTCGGACCGATGATCGCGAGGAGCCTCGGATGAATCCGCGGCGCCGCACGATCGTCCGCACCGGCACATGGACGGCTGCAAACACGTTCGGGGCAGGCGGTTGAAGCGCGATCCGCTGCCGCTGTCGATCCCGTCCGGCCGGGCAGGGGTGGGCGAGGCCGCCGGCTGGCGCGTCGCGCTGCCGGCGCTTGGCCTGGCGGTGGCCTTCATCGGTCTTTGCTATGCGGGCACGGTGCGCTCGATGGTCGACACCTGGTCTCGCTCAGACACGTTCGCGCACGGCTTCGTCGTCTTTCCCATTTCGCTGTGGCTCGTTTGGCGGCTGCGCGACACGCTGCGCACGCTCGAACCCGCGCCGTCGTGGATCGCGCTGCCCCTGCTGGCCGGTGCGGGATTCGCCTGGCTGGTGGGTCAGTTCGCCGTCGTCAACGCGTTGTCGCAAGCGGCCTTCGTCGCAATGCTGGTACTCACCGTGCCCGCAATCCTCGGCGTCCGCGTTGCGCGCGCCATGATGTTCCCGCTCGGTTTTCTGTTCTTCGCGGTACCGATCGGTGATTTCCTGTTGCCGACGTTGATGGACCGGACGGCCGATTTCACGGTTCTCGCATTGCGGGCCTCCGGCGTTCCGGTCTACCGGGAGGGACTGCTCCTCGTCTTGCCGACGGGCCGCTGGTCCATCGTGGAAGCCTGCAGCGGGGTCCGGTACCTGATTGCGTCGCTGATGGTCGGGACGCTGTTCGCCTATCTCAACTACCGCGCGAACTGGCGTCGCTGGGTGTTCGTCGGCGTGTCGATCGTCGTGCCGATCGTTGCCAATTGGCTCCGGGCCTATTTCATCGTCCTGCTGGGGCACCTGTCGAACAACACGCTCGCCGCCGGCGTCGATCACCTCGTGTATGGATGGATCTTCTTCGGTGTCGTGATGGCGCTGATGTTCTGGATCGGATCGCGATGGCACGAGCCGGCCTCTGCCGGGGGCAGTCCTCGAGCGCAATCCTCTTCCACGGCGTCACCCGCATCGATTTCCCCGCGTCATGCGCTCGCGTCGGCGGCAGCGGTACTGGCCGTAGCGCTCGTGTGGCCGCTGCTCGATGCCCGCGTCGACGCAGTCGGCATCGCGTCACCGGTCGTGCTGGAAATGCCCGACATCCCGGACATCCCGGAATGGCGCACCGTAGCGAACCGCGGGGGCCTTGCGCCGCATTTCCAATCGGCGTCCGCTTCGATCCACGAAGCGTTTGAAAGCGCGGACGCAACGGCGAATCTCTACATCGCGTACTACCGGGGCCAGAATGCCGAGCGCAAGCTCGTGAGCTCCGAAAACGCGCTTGTCAGGAGCGACGACCGGTCGAGGCTTATCACGGAAACCCGAACGGCGAGGCTCGACCTTGGCGGCACGTCGTTCGACGTACGCGAATCGCGCGTACGCACGGCGGAGGGAAGGTCGTACGTCGCATGGCGCTGGTACTGGATCGACGGTGCGCTGACGTCGAGCGACCTGGTGGCGAAGGCGCGCATCGCGTGGCTGAAACTGGTCCGGCACAGGACGATTCCGCCGTCGTGATCGCCTACGCGGAGGATCGTGACGATACGCCCGGCTCGGCAACGCTCCGGAAGTTCACGCGGGACGCATGGCCCGCCATTACCGCAGCGCTCGTGCGCGCCGAGGGGCGCCGATGAGCGCCGCCGGGCAGTCCCAAGGCGCGAAAATCTCTCCCCCTTTGGGGTCAGCGCAGCGGCCGAATTGGCCAATGAGGCCGCAAGCGTGGGGGTCGTTCAATGAGCGCGCGCGATGTGCGTCCGCTGATCGCGCACGTCCTCTACCGCTTCGACATCGGTGGACTGGAGAATGGCGTCGTCAACCTGCTGAACCGGATGCCGCGCGAGCGCTTCCGGCACGCGGTGATCGCGCTGACCGATGTGACGGCGTTCCGCGATCGCGTCGTACGCGACGACGTCGAGTTCGTCGAGCTGAAGAAAGCACCGGGGCATGGCTTCAGGCTCTTCCCCCGCCTGCACGGCTTATTCAGGCGACTGCGGCCGAGCATCGTCCATACGCGCAACCTCGCTGCCCTCGAGGCAAGCGTTCCCGCATGGTTTGCCGGCGTGCCGGTTCGCATGCACGGCGAGCACGGCCGCGACATCGGGGATCTCGATGGATCCAACCGCACGTACCGGATCGTGCGCCGAGCGCATCGGCCGTTCGTGAATCATTACGTCGCCGTATCGGACGATTTGCGGGAATACCTGGTCGATGCGATCGGCGTGCGGCAGGCGAACGTTACCCGCATCGTGAATGGCGTCGACACCGGGCGCTTCCGTCCGGCGGCGGTGCGTGTCCGTCTTCCCGGGTGCCCGTTCGATGACCCCGGGCACTGTGTGATCGGCACCGTCGGCCGCCTGCAGCCGGTCAAGAACCAGGCGGCGCTCGCGCGCGCGTTCGTGAAGGCGATCGACAGCGCACCGGGCCTGCGCTCGCGGCTGCGCCTCGTCATCGTCGGCGATGGGCCGTTGCGGCCGGAGATTCTCGACGTTCTCGCGGGCGCGAATGCGCGGGAACTGGCGTGGCTGCCCGGTGCGCGCGACGATGTCGCGGACGTGCTTCGCGCGCTCGATGTCTTCGTGCTTCCCTCGCTCGCGGAAGGCATCTCGAACACCATCCTGGAAGCGATGGCGTGCGGACTGCCGGTCATTGCAACCCGCGTCGGGGGCAACGCCGAATTGCTGGGAGGCGGTGAAACGGGGACCCTGGTGCCGGCCGGCGACGACGAGTCGCTCGCGCATGCCATCGTCCGGTACGCGCTTGCACCCGAGCTTGCGCGCTCGGTCGGACGCGCGGCGCGAGCGCGCGCCGAATCGCTTTATGGCCTGGATGCAATGGTCGCAGCGTATTGCGCGCTCTACGACACGCTGCTCGCGCGGCGTGCAACCGCTTCGAGCGACCCGGTCGCTTCGGCGCCAGGCCGCGCCACCACCTGGACTCACTGACATGTGCGGCATCACCGGCATCTTCGACATTCGCGCAAGGCGCGAGGTCGACCGCGCGACGCTCGCGCGCATGAACGAATCGCAGCACCACCGCGGCCCCGACGAGGTGGGCATGCATCATCGAGCCGGGCGTCGGGCTCGGCCATCGCCGGCTGTCGATCATCGATCTGTCGACCGGCCAGCAGCCGCTGTACAACGAGGATCGCAGCGTCTGCATCGTCTTCAACGGCGAGATCTACAACTACCAGGAGCTGATCCCGGAGCTGACGGCGCTCGGCCACCGCTTCCGCACGCGCAGCGACACCGAGGTCATCGTGCACGCCTGGGAGGCATGGGGCGAGGATTGCGTCGAAGCGCTTCCGCGGCATGTTCGCGTTCGCGCTGTGGGACCGCAACCGCGAGACGCTGTTCCTCGCGCGCGACCGGCTGGGCGTCAAGCCGCTGCACTACGCGTTGCTCGCCGACGGCACGCTGCTGTTCGGCTCGGAGCTGAAGTCGCTGCTCGCGCACGGCGGCCTGCGTCGCGACATCGACCCGTGCGCGGTCGAGGAGTATCTTCGCGCTCGGCTACGTCGCCGAGCCGCGCACGATCTTCCGCGGATGCGCGCAAGCTGCCGCCGGCGCACACGCTTGCCATCCGCCGCGGCGAGCCGCTGGCCGAGCCGCGCGCAGTACTGGGACGTCCGCTTTTCCTGCTCGATCACCGATCAGCGCGGACGACGCGCGCGAGGAGCTCGAGCGGCGACTGGGCGAGTCGGTGCGCCTGCGGATGATCTCCGAGGTGCCGCTCGGCGCGTTCCTGTCCGGCGGCGTCGATTCGAGCGCGGTCGTCGCGACGATGGCGGGACTGTCCGCAGACGCCGGTCAACACCTGCTCGATCGCCTTCGCCGATCCGGCGTTCGACGAGTCGCGGCTACGCGCAGACGGTCGCGGACCGCTATCGGACGCGTCACCACGTCGATCGCGTCGAAAGCGACGACTTCGACCTGATCGACGACGCTGGCACGCCTCTACGACGAGCCGTACGCCGACAGCTCGGCGATTCCGACGTACCGGGTCTGCCAGCTCGCGCGCCGGCACGTGACCGTCGCGCTGTCGGGCGACGGCGGCGACGAGAGCTTCGGCGGCTACCGCCGCTATCGCCTGCATCTTGCCGAAGAGCGGCTGCGCTCGGCGCTGCCGCTCCGCGTTGCGCCGGCCGCTGTTCGGCCTGCTCGGCCGCGCGTATCCGAAGCTCGACTGGGCGCCGCGGGTCTTGCGCGCCAAGACGACGTTCCAGGCGCTGGCGCGCGATTCGGTCGAGGCCTACTTCCACAGCGTGTCGATCCTGCGCGAAGCGATGCGCGCGCAGCTGTTCAGCGCGACGTTCCACGCGCGAGCTCGGCGGCTACCGCGCGCGTCGAAGTGTTCGAGCGGCACGCGCGACGCGCGGACACCGACGATCCGCTGGCGCTGATCCAGTACCTCGATCTCAAGACCTATCTGGTCGGCGACATCAACACCAAGGTCGACCGCGCGAGCATGGCGCATTCGCTCGAGGTGCGCGAGCCGCTGATGGACCACGAGCTGGTCGAGTGGCTGGCGACGCTGCCCTCCGTCGCTCAAGATCCGCGGCGGCGAAGGGCAAGTTCCTGCTCAAGAAGGCGATGGAGCCGACTGCCGCGACGACATCCTGTACCGGCCGAAGATGGGATTCGCCGTGCCGCTCGCGCGCTGGTTCCGCGGACCGCTGCGCGAGCGCGTGCGCGCGAGTGCTCGGCGGCGGCGAGCTCGCCGCCACCGGCATCTTCAACGCGCGCTACCTCGCGCGCCTCGTCGACGCAGCACGCAGTCCGGCGCGCGCGACCACAGCGCGCCGCTCTGGACGCTGCTGATGTTCGAGGCGTTCCTGCGCAACGTGCTGGCCGGCGAGACGCCGGCGCGACACATCGCGCAAGGCCGCCTGAACGCCCGAACATGCGCGATCCTGCACGTCCTCGATCACTCGCTGCCGCTGCACAGCGGCTACACGTTCCGCACGGTCGCGATCCTGCGCGAGCAGCGCGCGCTCGGCTGGGAGACGCTGCAGCTCACGACGCCGCGCCAGCAATGGCGGTGCCGTGCGGGTCGAGGACGTCGACGGCTGGCGGTTCCACCGCACGCCGCTTGCGCGAACGTGCTGTCGCGGCTTCCCGGCGCGATCTACGCTGCAGGAGATGCGCGCAACGGCGCGCCGCATCGACGAGCTCGGTCCGAGAGTTCGCACCGGACGTCCTGCACGCGCATTCGCCGGTGCTGAACGCGCTGCCGGCGCTGTGGGTCGGGCGCCGGCACGGCATCCCCGTCGTCTACGAGGTGCGCGCGCTGTGGGAGGACGCCGCGGTCGACCACGGCACGACGCGCGAGGGCAGCCTGCGCTACCGCGCGTCGCGCGCGCTCGAAACCTACGCGCTGCGCCGCGCCGAGCCACGTGACGACGATCTGCGAAGGGCTGCGACGCGAGATCATCGCGCGCGGCGTATCCGACCGACCGCGATCACGGTGATTCCGAACGCGGTCGACGTGCGCGCATTCGCCTTCGGTACGGCGCCCGACGCCGCGCTGCGCACGCGCGCTCGGGCTCGACGGGCAAGCGCGTCATCGGCTTCGCCGGCTCGTTCTACGGCTACGAGGGGCTCGACCTGCTGATCGACGCGCTGGCGCTGCTCGCGCCGCGACTGCCGGACCTGCGCGTGCTGCTCGTCGGCGGCGGGCCGCAGGAAGCGGCGCTGCGCGCGCAGGTCGCGGCACGCGGACTCGCGCGATCGCGTCGTGTTCACCGGCCGCGTGCCGCACGGCGACGTGCAGCGCTACTACGAGCTGATCGACGTGCTGGCCTATCCGCGCCGCCGATGCGGCTGACCGAGCTCGTCACGCCGCTGAAGCCGCTGGAAGCGATGGCGCAGGGACGGATGTTCGTCGCCTCCGACGTCGGCGGCCATCGCGAACTGATCCGCGACGGCGAGACCGGCTTTCTGTTCAAGGCCGGCGACGCCGAGGCGCTGGCGCAGGCGCATCGAATCGCGTTCTGCGCGACGCGCGCGAACTGGCCGGCGATGGCGCGCGCAGGCGCGCCGCTTCGTCGAGTCGGAGCGCACCTGGACGCGCAGCGTCGCGCGCTACCTGGACGTCTACGCGAGCGCTGCGTCGCGCGAGGCGCAGCGCGCTCGCGTCGGCGCGGGCGTGACGCGCTGACGCCATGTGCGGCATCCACGGCATCCTCGACCTCGACGGGCGCACGCGCGCCGGCCGCGACGCTGTCGCGCGATGGGCGCGGGTCACGCGCCATCGCGGCCCCGACGACGAAGGCCTGCACGTCGACGGGCCGCTGGCGATCGGCATGCGCCGGCTGTCGATCATCGATCTCGCCGGCGGCCACCAGCCGCTGTCGAACGAGGACGGCACGCTGTGGCTGGTCTGCAACGGCGAGATCTACAACTACCGCGAGCTGCGCAGCGAGCTGCAGCGCGCAGGGCCATCGCTTCACGCACCGGCTCCGACTGCGAGGTGCTGCTGCACCTCTACGAGCAGCACGGCGACGACTTCGTCGAGCGCCTCAACGGCATGTTCGCGCTTCGCGCTGTGGGACGCGCGCCGGCGGCGGCTGCTCGTCGGCCGCGACCGGCTGGGCATCAAGCCGCTCTACTGTCTGGCACGACGGCCGGCGCCTGGCCTTCGCCAGCGAGGCCAAGGCGCTGCTGGCGCTGCCGGGCGTGCCGACCGAGCTCGACCCGCAGCGCGCTGCCGTCGCTACCTGCACCTCGGCTACGTGCCGGCGCCGCAGTCGATGTTCCGGGGCATTCGCAAGCTGCCGCCGGCGACGCTGCTCGATCGTCGAGAACGGCCGCGTCGCGCGAGCGGCGCTACTGGCGCGTCGCCGCGATCGCGTCGACACGGCGCGTCGACGAAGCGACGTGGATCGAGCGCGTGCGCGCGCGGCTCGAGGAGTCGGTGCGCATGCAGATGGTGAGCGACGTGCCGATCGGCGCGTTCCTGTCGGGCGGCATCGATTCGAGCGCCGTGGTCGCGTTCATGGCGCGCGCACAGCGACAGCCGGTCAAGACCTACGCGATCGGCTTCGACGGCGGCGCGGCCGAGGCGTTCTACAACGAGCTGCCCTACGCGCGGCAGGTGGCGAGCGCGTTCGGCACCGAGCACCACGAGATCCTCGTGCGCCCGGACGTCGTCGCGCTGCTGCCGAAGCTGCTCTGGCACATGGACGAGCCGATCGCCGACACGCGCGTTCATCACGACCTATCTCGTGTCGCGAGTTCGCGCGGCGCGACGTGACCGTGATCCTGTCGGGCGTCGGCGGCGACGAGCTGTTCGGCGGCTACCGGCGCTACCTCGGCGACCACTACCAGCGCGACTTCGAGCGCCTGCCCGGCTGGGCTGCGGCGCGCGCGCGATCGCGCGTCGGCGAGCGCGCTGCCGAGCGACCGGCATTCGCCGCTGCTCAACACGATGCGGCTGGCGAAGGGCTTCCTCGCCAGCGCCGGGCTGCCGTTCGACGAGCGCTACCGCTCGCTACGTCGAGGTGTTCGACGACGCGGCCGACGGCCGAGCTGCTGCGCGCGCCGCACGGCGCGAGCGCCGACGCGCTCGCCGCCGCGTTCGCCGACGCGACGAGCGACGACGAGCTGAACCGGATGCTCGCCGTCGACGCGCAAACGCAGCTGCCCGACGACCTGCTGCTGCTGACCGACAAGATGAGCATGGCGGTTTCGCTCGAGTGCCGCGTGCCGCTGCTCGATCACGAGCTGGTCGAGCTCGCCGCGCGCGATCCGCGAGGCGATCAAGATGCGCGGCGGGCGGCTGAAGCACGTGCATGAAGGCGGCGCTCGCCGACGTGCTGCCCGACGACATCCTCGACCGCAAGAAGCGCGGCTTCGGCACGCCGATGGGCGCCTGGCTCAAGGGCGAGCTGGCGCCGCTGCTGCGCGACGCTGCTGTCGCGCGAGTCGGTCGAGCGCGCGCGGCCTGTTCCGCTATCCGCGCGGTCGCGCGAGCTGATCGACGACGCACGACGCCGAATCGCATCGACGGCACCGACCGGCTGCTGGCGCTGCTCAATCTCGAGATCTGGGCCGCCTCTACCTCGACGGCCGCGCGCCGCGACGACGTCGGCGGACGAGCTCGAAGGCGGCCGCCGCATGAAGATCCTCTACGTCTGCCATCGCTTTCCGTTTCCGCCGAAGCGCGGCGGCAAGATCCGGCCGTTCAACATGATCCGGCACCTGCACGCGAGCGCACGAGGTGACGGTGTGCTCGCTCGCGCGCTCGGACGACGGAGGCGAGGAAGGCGCAGGGCATCGCCGCGCACTGCGCGCGTTTCGAGATGGCCGTCGTGCGCAATCCGCGTGCAGGTCGCTGCGCATGGTCGCGCGGCTGCCGACGCCGACGCCGTCGTCGATCGGCTACTTCCACTCGCCGCGCACTTGCGCGGCGCATCCGCGCGCTCGCTCGCGACGCGAGCGCTTCGACCTGATCTTCGTGCATTGCTCGTCGGTCGCGCAGTACGTCGAGCACGTCGCGCGGCATCCCGAAGATCCTCGACTTCGGCGACATGGATTCGCAGAAGTGGCTCGAATACGCGCAGCTACAAGCCGTTCCCGCTGTCGCTCGGCTACTGGCTCGAGGGCGCGAAGCTCGACGCGCGAGGAGAAGCGGCTCGCGCGCGCGCTTCGATCTCTGCACGGCGACGACGCGCGCCGAATGGCAGACGCTGCGAGGGCTACGGCACCGGCGCGCCGACGCGACTGGTTTCCCAACGGCGTCGACAGCCGAGTACTTCGCGCCGACCGGCGAGCCGTACGATCCCGACACGATCTGCTTCGTCGGCCGCATGGACTACTACCCGAACCAGGAATGCATGTTCGAGTTCTGCGCGCAACGTCTTGCCGCTGCTGCGACGGCGGCGTCCGGGCTGCAAGCTGTTCGATCGTCGGCGCCGATCCGTCGCCCGCGGTGCGCCGGCTCGGCGAGCTGCCCGGCGTCACGGTCACCGGCTCGGTGCCCGACGTGCGGCCGTACGTGCGCCGCTCGGCGCTGATGGTCGCGCCGCTCAACATCGCGCGCGGCACGCAGAACAAGATCCTCGAGGCGATGGCGATGGGCGTGCCGGTCGTCGCGAGCCGCGATCGCCGCCGGCGGCGTCGATGCGGTCGCCGGCGAGCATTTCCTGGTCGCGCGACGCCCGCGGAATACGCGGCCGCGATCCTGCGCATCCTCGAGCGACGCCGACGAGCGCGCGCGTCTCGCCCGTGCGGGCCGCGACGCGGATGCTGCTCGCACCACGCTTGGGTCGCTCGATGCAGCGCCTCGACGGCATCATCGAGCGCTGTCTCGAGACGTCGGCAGCGACTGCGCGCAACGAGGGCTCGCGCGTCGGCGATGCCGGCGCCATCTCACCCGGACCCGACCAGCGAAACTGCGCAAGGACGTCGACGCATGAACATCAGCATCTTCGGTCTCGGCTACGTCGGCGCCGTGTCGCTCGCCTGCCTCGCGCGCGACGGCCACAGGTCATCGGCGTCGACATCGACCGGACCAAGCTCGACCTGATCGCGGCCGGCAAGACGCCGGTCGTCGAGGAGGGCATGGTCGAGCTGATGCGCGAGCGTCGTCGGCGAGCGGCCGCGTGCGCGTGACGACCGACGTCGCGCGACGCGGTCCGTCGACACGCGAGATTTCGCTGATCTGCGTCGGCACGCCGTCGGCGCCGAACGGCAGCCAGGACCAGTCCGCGATGCTGCGCGCTTGCCGCGCGATCTCGGCGCGCGCGATGCGCGACAAGACCGAGCCGCACGTCGTTCGTGTTCCGCTCCACGCTCGTGCCCGGCACCGTCGAGGACGTGCTGCGCCCGATCATCGAGCGCGAATCGGGCAAGCAGCGACGGCGTCGACTTCCACCTCTGCTTCCAGCCCGAGTTCCTGCGCGAAGGCATCGTCGATCCGCGACTACGACAAGCCGCCGTTCACCGATCGTCGGCGCCAATCAGCCGTACCCGGTCGACGCAAGCTGCGCGAGCTGTTCGGCCACCTGCCGTGCGAGTTCCACGCGACCTCGATCCGCGCCGCGGAGATGGTCAAGTACTGCTGCAACAACTTCCACGCGCTGAAGATCACGTTCGCCAACGAGACGGCGCGGCTGTGCGAGGCGCTGGGCGTCGATCCGTTCGAGGTGATGGACCTGCGTGTGCAAGGACACGCAGCTCAACATCTCGCAGGCCTATCTGCAAGCCGGGCTTCGCGTTCGGCGGCTCGTGCCTGCCGAAGGACCTGCGCGCGACGATGTACCTGGCGAAGCATGCGCGACGTCGAGCTGCCGATGCTCGGCGGCATCCTGGCGTCGAACCGCGTGCACATCGAGCATGCGATCGACAAGGTGCTCGCGACCGGCAAGCGGCGGATCGGCATGATCGGCCTGTCGTTCAAGACCGGCACCGACGATCTGCGCGAAAGCCCGCTGGTGACGCTGGCCGAGCACCTCATCGGCAAGGGCCTGTCGCTGCTCGGTCTACGATCCCGAAGTGCACCTGTCGCGCCTGCTCGGCGCCAACCGGCGCTTCATCGAGCAGCACGTGCCGCACATCGGCAACCTGATTCGCGGAACGATCGGCGAAGTGGTCGAGCGAGTCGGACGTGCTGATCGCGAGCCTGTCGGATCCCGCCGTGTTCGACGACCTGCGCAAGTCGGTCCGCAGGGACCACGTCATCATCGACCTCGCGCGAATTCCGGCCCCGTCCGAGTGGCCGTGCGCCATCGAGGGATTGTGCTGGTAGTCCGTTCGACCCCGGCGGGTCACCATTGTGTCGCCGCCGCATGAACGCCCGTCAGCCGCCTCCCGTCCGATTGCTGACGCTGACGACGTTGTTTCCGAACGCGCGTCAGCCGAGGCACGGCATCTTCATCGCGAACCGGCTCGCCCGATTGCGCGACACCGGGCGTATAGACGCAACGGTCGTCGCGGCCGTTCCGTGGTTTCCAGGCGCGTACCGGGATGCGGCAGGGGTCCCGCGCACCGAGACGATCTGCGGGATGCCCGTGCGTCACCCGCGCTACATGCAGGTGCCGGCGGTTGGCATGCGCATCCAGCCGCGATTCGCTCTCGCGTGCGCTGCTCGAAGAGCTGCGACGCACCGGTCTCGGCGCAAATCGCTTCGATGTGATCGATGCGCACTACTTCTATCCGGACGGCGTCGCGGCCGCGCGCGTCGCGCAGGCACTCGGGCTGCCGCTCGTGATCAGCGCGCGCGGCAGCGACATCAACCTCATCGGCGGCATCGCCGTTCGCGCGCCGCCGCATGCGTGCGCGCGCCAACGCCGCGCAGGCGCTGATCGCCGTCTCGGCGGCGCTCGCAGACAAGAATGACCGCGCTCGGGATGCCCGCCGAGCGCATGCAGGTTCTGCGCAATGGCGTCGATGCGAAGGTCTTCTTGCCCGCCGCCGAGGGTGGAGGCGCAGGCGCGGCTCGGCTCGACGAGGGCCGCAGTGGGTACTCGGCGTGGGGAACCTGGTGCCGGAGAAAGGATTCGATCTGCTGATCCGCGCCGTGTCCAAGCTCGCGACAGGCGCGCTTGCTGCTCGTGGGCCAGGGGCCGCTCAACGATCGCTTCGAGCGCTCGCCGGTCGCGTCGCGCCGGGGCGCGTCGAATTCCGCGACAACATGCCGCAATCGGAGCTTCGATTCGCCTATCGGCGCTGCGACGTGCTTGGCGCTTCCGTCGCTTCGCGAAGGGATGGCCGAACGTCGTCCTCGAAGCGATCGCCTGCGGCACGCCGGTGGTGGCTCGCCCGGTCGGCGGCGTTCCGGAAATCCTGGGCGGCGAGGCGCCTGCGCTGCTGGTCGGGGCGCGATGCGGCGAAGCGTGGGCGGCAGCATTGACGACGATGCTCGGCGCGGCGCGTGCGACCCGACGACGTGCAGTCGATACGCGCTTCGATTCGGGTGGGACGAAGTCGTGGCGGAACAATGCGCGCTTTACGAACGCGTCGCCGCCGCGAGAACGCCTGCGAATCGGAGGTCGCGCGTGATTGCGCGCAGCATGCTCGCGCTCGCGTCCGAGGGCCGGCTGTCGATTCTCATCTTCCATCGCGTGTTGCCGGAGCGCGATCCGCTCTTTCCCGGCGAACCGACGGCGGCGGAATTCGATGCGTTGCTCGATCACCTGAAGCGGCGCTTCAGCGTCCTGCCGCTTGCCGAGGGAATCAGCGCCTCTATGATCACACGCTTCCCGCGACCGGCATTGGCCATGACGTTCGACGACGGCTATGCGGACAATCTGGCGGTCGCCGCGCCGCTCCTTCGCAAGCACGGCATTCCGGCAACTCTCTTCGTCGCGACCGGATATCTCGACGGCGGCGTCATGTGGAACGACGTCGTCATTGCGGCTTTCCGTCGACGACGCGCCTGCCGGAGCTGGATCTGCAAGGGCTGGGCCTCGGCACGCATGCGCTCGGATCGGCGCAGCGTCGGCGACTGGCGATCGACAGCGTGCTGGGCGAACTGAAGTATCGGCCGCATGGACAGCGCGAGCGCGAGGCGCGGGCGATCTGCGGGCTGCCGGCGGCGAAATTCCGCCAGGGCTCATGCTGACCAGTGACCGGCGTGCGATCGCTGGAGGTTTCGGAATCGATGTCGGCGCGCATACCGTCAACCATCCGATTCTCGCGAGACCGCCGCCGATGTTGCCTGGCGCGAGATTTGCGAAAGCAAGCGCGCGCTCGAGGGAATTGCTCGGACGTGCCGTGACGCTGTTCGCGTATCCCAACGGGCGGCCGAACGACGACTACCACGCCGAACACGTCCGGATGGTGAAGGAGGCCGGGTTCGACGCAGCCGTCAGCACCAGCTGGGGAGCCGCACCGATCGAGCGACCGGCTGCAGCTGCCGCGGTTCACGCCGTGGACACGCCATCCCCTGAAGTTCGATCTGCTGATGCTGCGAAACCTTCGTCAAAAACCCAAACAAGAGTTGGCAACATGTGGATGAGATTCGCCGAGAAGCTACGGTGTCCGCTGTGCAAGGGCGCGTTGCAGCAGCGCACGTTCGAAGGCTCGCGCCTGACGCTCACGCCGCAGTTTGTCGCGCGGGCGCAGGACCTTGGCATGCGGGACGACCGCCTCGATCAGCACGTCGAGTCGGGTCTGCTGCTGTGCGAGCCGTGCAGCGCCAAGTTCCCGATCGTCGACGGCCTGCCGATATTGCTCTGCTACGCGACGCCAATGCATGCGACGTTCATCGAACGCCATCCCGGCGCGGCGCAGAAACCATACGTCGAATATCGGTTTCCCGACCGGGAGCCCGCGGACGGGGAGCGCGCGGTCATGCGCTCGTTCTCCCGGGAATGGCTCGATTACGATTACGACGGCGTGATCTGGGAAATGAGCTACGACGACCACGAGCAGCGATTCCTCAAGGAGGCGGGACCGGCGTTGTCGGATCGCGCACCGCGGGATTTCCTCGAAGTGGGCTGCGGCCTCGGCATCACCACGCATCTCGCGCACAGGAATTCCGGCGCCGATGCGGTGGGCCTCGACCTGAGCCTCGCCGTGTGGAAGGCGTGCCGGCATTACCGCGACAACCCCTTCCTGCACTTCGTCCAGGCCTCGGCATTCGCGATGCCATTCTCGAGGGCATCGTTCGATCTCATCTACTCGCGCGGCGTGCTCCATCATACGTATTCGACGCGGGTGGCGTTCGAGTCGATCGCGCCGCTCTGCCGGCCGGGCGGCACGCTCTACCTGTGGGTCTATGGCGTAGGCTCGATTCGCGAGACGATCTTCCGTCGCGCCGTCTATGCGATGGAGCGAGTGTTCCGCCCGGCGCTGAGTGCCGCACCCGACTCGCTCCCCGCGAAGGCTTTCCTGACCGCCATGGGATTCGGCTATGTGGCGTTCAACGGCTTTCGGCGCACGATGAACCCTGCGATCCAGCCACTGACGCTTTCGCGCGGCGTGCATGCCGCGCGCGACCGGTTCACGCCGCAGTTCGCGCACAGGCACCAGGCGGCGGAAGTCACCGAGTGGTTTCACCGTGCCGGGTTCGAGCGGATGGAGGTCGTGGACTGGAAGAGCATGCCACCGGCGGACCATGACGACTTCCGTCGCAATGTCGGCGTGCGCGGCATGATGATTCGCGAGCCTTACGAAGGATACAGTTGACAAAGCAGCGGCCAGAAACTCGAGTCCATTCCGTGCTGCGCTCGAAACCACGTTCGAAATGCCGCCATGCTCTCGGTAGCACTGTACCGCGGTTCGTATCCGAGGCGTCTCTTCGCCAATTCGCAGGAATGCCTGACCCCGCGCAGTTGCTGCCGGCAAAGGCGCGCGTCCAGGCGACGTCCGGATTTCACTTTCCCGATTCTCGTCGGTCCCTCGATCGAGATGCGCAATGCGCCCTCGATCGACGTTCCCATGCGCGTCACGCCGCGCCGCAAGAACGTATCGACGCGTTCCCACAGCGGATCCTTGCGCAACGCCTGGCGTATTTCGCTGGACAGCAGGTGCCTGAGGCTTCTCGATAGCGACATCTGGCGCATGGCCGTCGTGCCGGCCATGTGTTCCAGCTCGTCGCGGGTGACGGTCGGAACTGGACGATCCGATTCGGTCAACGATGCCAGGTTGTCGATGACGAATCGCCAGGTCGTATTTTCGCCGTCGGTCACGAACATGCGGGAGCCGTCCGCCGGCCCATTGCTCAAGGCGAGCTCGATCGCGAGGGTCAGGTTCGACACGTCGACGAGATTGCAGGGTGCGGACCCGTCGTCGAGCAGCGCGAACTCACCCGCGCGCAGCGCGCTTACCAGCCCGACAAAATAGCTCGAATACGGCCCGGAAATGTTGGGCGGGCACAGGATCAGGCCGGGAACGCCTTCGCGGCAGGCCTTCATCACCATGCGGTCCTGTTGCAGCTTGAGCCATCCATACGATGCTCGCTCGGGCACGGTCGGCGCCGATTCATGCACGCTTTCCGCCGGCGGTGGATCGCCGTATACCGCCACGCTGCCGAGATGGATGAAGCGGTCAACGCGATTCTTCCTGCTCGCCATCAGCAAATTTTTGACTCCCGTAAGCATGACCTCGTCGCCGCCCCGGGAGCAATTCACGACATGGGTAACGCCGTGCAAGGCAGCCTCGACTTGCCGCCCGTCCAGCAGGTCCAGTGCCCGGAGCTCGATGCCGAGGCGGGCGATGCGCCAGGCGTTCCCGCTGCTGTGAATGAACGGGACGACCTCGTCCGTTCCCATGAGCAATTGCTCGACCAGCGTCGACCCGACGAATCCCGACGCCCCGATTACCGCGATTCTCCTCACGCTGTCGTCGCGTCGACGCCGCGGGCATAGGGATCGATGTTCACGGTTTGCCGGTTGGAATAGAGCTGCTCGATGAGCCGCAGCGAAACAAGTCCCTGATGGCCGTCCACTTCGGGAATCCGCTTGGACCGGCAGGCATCGATGAAGTCCTCGAGCTGTCGCTGGAAAACCGTTGCGGTGTTGTTCGGCCCGGCTGGCGCGCGCCTTCGTATGATGTGCTCGAGTTCCGGGTCGGAGTTCGAGCGGAAAACGATCTCTGCGTCATCGTTGTCGGCCAATGCTACGTACCCGTCGTCGGTTTCAAGCACCATGCCGCCTGGCAACTGGACGGTTTTCGAATACCGGGCGACGCCTTCAAACGGCGTCGGTGACGACGCGTAGCGAAACTTCGCCGCGCAGTTCGCTTCGGGCCCGCCCATCGCGTCATCCTCGAGCGACGCATCGTCCGGATATCCCCAGAAATGGAGCATGCGATCCAGGAAATGGGTGGCGGTCACGACCAGCACGCCCCCTCCGGCCGTCTTGCGATCGAGGTTATAGGCCGACATGGGCGCCCATCCCCCGGCCGTGCCGAACTGGTGGACAAAGCGCCGTATCGTCCCGAAGAGTTTTCGTCGAGCAGCGTCTTGAGCAGCCTGGTACTGTCCCTGAACCTCGTCGAGTATCCGACGGCGACGATCCTGTCGGCTGCCTCTCCTGCCTCGACGATTTCCAGTCCCTCCCGATAGCTGCTGGCGAGCGGTTTCTCGATCAGCGTGGAAACGCCAGCCTTCAGGCAGGCAACGGCGATCGCACGATGCGAGTCGTTCGGGCTCGCAATGATCGCACCGTCGATCTCGCCCAACACTTCATCGACGCGTGACGCGATTCGCGGCGCAATCCCGTACGCCCTTGCAAGCCCGGCGGCACGCTCGAGGACGGGGTCCACGATTGCGGCAATCTCGGCCATCGGGGAGGCGAGCGCCTCGGGCAGGTGCGATTGCCGGGTGATCATGCCGGCGCCGACCAGCGCGAGGCGAAACGGGTTCGACATGGACCTTGGGCCTCCAAAAGATGAACGATGCGGCGGCGCGCTTACAGCGCCGACCAGATTTCGAACTGGGCAACATCGAAAATCGCGTCGCCCAACCGGACCTCCCCGCGACGATGCCTCCGGACGTCGCCAATGATGGCGTCGACATTGTATATTCCTCGCTCCCTTGCCCCCCGGCTCGTCACTAGGTCAAGGATGGGTTCGTAAAGGGCCGGCCACCCATTTGTTGGCGGGAACGGGAAATCCCATCTTGTCCACACGGGTTCGCACAGACTCCGGAATGCGTCCTCGCATCGCTTCCCGTAGTACAAATTTGTTCCACGGACCGCGCAGCCGCCAGTTTGGCTTGCTGCTAAACGCCAGGGACACGAGTCGATAGTCGAGAAACGGCAGGCGCGCTTCAATCGAATGCGCCATAGAGTTGCGATCTTCGACTCGGAGGATTCGTGGCAGCGGGCTACGATAATCGAGTAGGCCAGCGAGTCATTTAAACGCGTCACCGCGCCCGAACGATCTTCCTTGGGCAACTGCTCGGTCAGCTCTCGCGTGAACCACCTATGATTCAGGTTCCTTTCTGCGTCGCTTCCACTGCGCCAGCCGCCGGTACGGACCAACTTCTCCAAGCCTCGACTGGGCAAGGCGTCGCAACTGTCGCAGGAATATGCGGGTTCGGTTCCCACCATGTACGGCCACATGGTCGCCGATCTCGCTCCAAGCTTCCGGAATTGACCGTCGCCCAGCAGGGTGCACCAATAGTCCCTGAAATACTGGGGTAGCCCGCGATGGTCTCGTCGGCGCCTTGTCCATTCAGAATACCTTGATGCCGTTGCTTGCGGCCAGTCGCATCAACTCGTAACCGACCAGTGGCGTCATGCTGTGAATGGGCTCGTCCTGAAACCACAGGACTTCCTTGAGAAGCCCCCATAGTCGTACCGGGATTCGTCTCCAGCTTGAACCAGCGTCGCGCCCGTCTGCTCGATCGTGTCGGCAATGTATCTCGATTCGTCGAACTCGGAGCAATGTACGAAAAAGCCATAAGAGGGCCGTCGCATTGGCTCGCGGCGCAGCCGCGCCGAAGCGCAGATAATCGAAGTGGAATCGAGTCCGCCGGAAAGATGCACGCCAACCGGCACGTCGCTTCGCATGTGCAGGCGTACCGCATCCTCGAAGAGCTCCGCGAACGAGCTCGCAGGATCGGCGCCGACTTCATAGCGCGCGTCTTCCAGAGACCAATAGCGCCATTCCTTGACGCTTCCCCGCAAGTCGACCTCGAAAGCCATGCCCGGCAAGACCTGCTCGATGTCAGCGTAGAAGGTTTCAGCGTCTCATCGAGTTGCCCATCTAGCAGGAAGCGGGCGGCCCGGCTCCAATTGGTACCGCCGCGGTAGAGCCGGACGCCCGGATCGACTTGATCTCCGAACCAAACAAGACGTAATCGCGATCACTGTAGCGATATAGCGGCTTGATACCAAAGCGATCGCGGGACCCGAACAAGACTGCCGCGTCGTTTGTCGTAAATCACAAAAGCCCACATCCCATTGAACTTGCTTACACACTCGGTTCCCCACTGCAGATAAGCGTGCAGCAGCACCTCCGTGTCGCCGCTGGATCTGAAATGGTGTCCGAGTGCTTTCAATTCATTGCGAAGTTCAATGAAGTTATAAATCTCGCCGTTAAGTACGATAATGACTTCGCCGTCCGGTGTAGCCATGGGTTGGTGTCCGGCGGGCGACAAGTCAAGGATTGCCAGGCGGCGAAAGCCCAACCGACGGGTCCAGAAACAAACGTGCCGGAATCGTCCGGACCACGATGAGCAAGGACCTCTGTCATGCGCCCGACGATGTCCAGGTCAGCTTGCGTTCCGTTGCGTGCCAGAATCACCGAAAACCCGCACATGTCGTTTACCGCGCCAGTGCACGGTGCCTGTTAGTCAACAACGTAAGGAACCGTCGAGCCGCGTCAGATCCCACTCAGCTAGCCGCGCCTCGGCCCGGCTTGAATACCCAAGACATGACTTCGCGCAATTCCGCCCTCAGGGGGCCACCCCAAAACCAGAGAACACTGGCGTAGACCGCCGCGCCGATGCCGGAGGTAAGCAGCAGTCGCGTCAGCATCGCGCTCCATGCGTCACCCCGGATGAAAAACTGCAAGCCGAGTACAGCAAGGCTCATGGCTACGACCGCAATTATCGGACCACGCAACTGGCCGAAATGGTCCGCCAAGGGAGATCGATCTCGCGGAACGCTTCTGTCGCCATCTTGGTCATGACCAGGGGATAGACGATCAGCCACGCGAGTGCGACGCCAATGCCGCCGCCCGACCATGCCCCGACAAAAAAGGCGATGGGCATCAAGACGATCAAGACGAAATTGTATCCCATCAGAAAATTCATTCGGTAGCGCGCGCGCAATACAGGCGCGATAAGTACGTCGATCGACTTGATCAGAGATACAGCGCAAAGAATCTTGAGGACCGGAACGATGGGCCCATTTGTCGGAGAGCGCGATACGGACGAGGTCCTCGGCAACGAGGCCGAGTCCGACGCAGACGGGCACCGAGACGCTTGCGGTCAGGCGCAGGCCGCGCAACAGCACATTACGCATGGCCGCCGTATCGTGCTGCAGGTTCGCCATCAGCGGCACCGAAAGCTGGTTGGCGATCGACGAGATGCGCGTTACGGGGATGCTCGCGAGGTCGCGCGCCATCGTATAGAAGCCAAGCGCGACTACTCCGCTCACCTTACCAAGCATGAAATTATCGCTCTGGTCATAGACGACCCAAAGCGTGCGCGAGGAGAAGGTGCCGAAGCTGAAGTTGAGAATCTTCCGCAGTCTCACGCTGCCAATTTGAAGTCCGGGCCACCACGGCATATAGCCGTACAGGACTGCCACCCGAACGACACACGCGCGAGCGAGCCGCCGATCAGCGCCCAAACGCCCGTTCCGATCCACGCCATCCAGAATACGACCGCGAGAGAGACCAATCCGCCAGCAATTTCCGCTTTCGTGATGCGATCGAGTTGAAGTCGCTTTTGCAGTAGACCATCGGGGACGATGGCCAGCGCGCCGATTGGCAGGACTAGCGAGGCGACGCGCAACACGTCGGAGAGTGCTGGCGCCTCGAACCAAGTCGCGATCACCGGCGCCCCGACGAACATTAGAGCGTAGATGATGCAGGCCGCCGCCATTGCGAGGTAGAAGCAGAGAGTTGAGCTCCCGGCGCCTCGAGGTCCGGGAACTGGACGACCGCGGCACCAAGGCCAAGTTCGCAGACCGGCCCAGAACCGAGATCCAGATGCTCGCCAGCGCCATCAGACCGTAGTCGGACGGGTCCAACCACCGCGCGACGATAACGTCGTGGCGAAGGACAACGCCTGGAAGATACCGCGCGACCAGACCACCCAGAAGATCGACTTGGCGATACGGTCCTTCATACGAGCGTTACGGTGCGTGTCGGATAAGAGGACGCCTACTCGGCATTCCGTATATCAAGGTCCGATCAGCGACTCGCAGCGGTGACGTGTTGGAGCAAAGCCGGCAGCGCACCGCCGACGATTTGTCGTTGCCAGCCGGTAGGATCCAACTGCAGTTTCGACGGATGATGCCCACTTACCTCGCGCACCCAGTAAGCCAACCCTGCCCATGGTTTCCAGCCCTTGGGTAACTGAAGCCGCTCAGCGAAACGATGGGTCGCGTCTCGCCTCGAGCGAATCCGCTCCCGCATCGTTGAGCCAAGCGCAGAGAAGACTTCATGCCACTTGCGGTTGGTCCGAAGCATTCTTCGATAGCAGACAAAATGCAGAAAGTCATGCGTCACCAAATCACGTTCAGCCCAGCGGTCCCAGTCGATAAGCGCGAGCCGACTCTTACGATCATCGAACAGAATGTTGCCCCACCAAAAGTCTCCGTGCGTAAACGCAACGGGCAACCACAATGGTGACGCCTTCGTCTACCGATTCAAGCAGCATTGCCAGGGTTGCGGCGGTCTTCGCCGTCGGATAGCTGCGCGGGGAGGGCGTGCAGCGGTTCACGGGAGGCGCCCAGCCAGACTTCGGCTCCGTCCGAGGGTACGGGTCGGGAATCACGAATGGCTTTCAGGTCTACTAGAAGAAGGTCAAAGACCTGCCGGTCACCGCGCTCTTTCTGCTTGTCCGAAAGTGATCCGCGTAAGGCGTGCCGCCAACGAAGGACTCGGACCGTGGGTAGGCAACTCCATGGAACTTGTCACTTACAACAAGGAGGCTGTGAGAGCAATAAACCTATTAAAACAGGCTAACGCAACCGCCTGAGCTTTCTCGAGACCATCGAAATTCCGCCGCACGCGTTGCGCCGTGTTAATGGGATCGAGTGGGACGCGAACGATCGGGCATGGCGACCTAAAGTGACGATCAGTCCCGCCGTTGACGTCGCGCACTGATTACCTGCGGGAAAGCTATATCGGGGGGTCCCGGATCGAAAAAGGCGCAGACGCAGCTCGTTTGCTGCAGCTCCTAGAACCATCCCTTCCCGACCACGTGGGGCTTGCCACCACAAAAATCCATACGACGGCGTAAACCAGCGGCTGCGCTCAAGGCTGTGCTTAACCCGGCGCCGCAAGCTACAGAGAGAGAAGACTGAAAAATTTCGGACGCGAACGCGCATCAAGCGCATAGAGCTCGTGGAAGTTTCGGTAGTCCGGAATCGAGGCGCAAAGAAGCTTGCACTTGAGAAGAATCCAGCACACTTCGTGGAGCAGCTTGTGCATCCCGCCGTAGCCGTAGGTGTACGTCCTGTACTGATGGCCCATTTGCGCGCTTGACCGGAGCACGTTGGCGAGCCAGCGTGGCACCAGTGATGCGTACTTGACGCCGGTGTGGTCTTCGGGGACACCGAAAAAATAGCCATAACCGTATCGATTCTCGATGCCGATATATAAGTGCCCGTCCGGCTGGAGGATGCGCAGGGAAACTTTCGCCAAGAAACTGAAGCTGGCCTTCGGGCACGGGACGGCTCCCCCTCCGCGGGGCCGACCACTCGAGAACACCGTTGAAGAATGACGCAATCGAAGCTTGCGTCTGGAAATGGCAGCGGCCTCGTATCGCCAGCGCAGATTGCGCGGATAATTGAAGAGCCCCATGTCTTTCGCGCGCAGAGAAGCCAGGAAAGACGGACGCGCTCGAACGTGAGGTCGCAGGAAACGACCTCGCGCGCCCAACGTGCCAGCCCGATTGGATGTGATACCGCTGCCGCAACCGAGGTCGAGAACGCGCCGGCCAGTCAGAGGGGCGGGGAGAATGGCTTTAAACGCGGCGCGGTTTTCGTCGAGGAATACCGTTTGCAGCACAGCGCGCTTGCGCTCCGGCGCCTTGGCAATCTGTTCGGCGGAGAGGCGATACGCCAGTCCGCGGCTGCGAGTCGCCGGGATCAGCTCCTGCATGCTCTCCTTGGGGAGCAACTCGTGGTAGTAAGTCGTCATTCTCACGAATGGATCGGGATACCATCCTCCACGCGGTACGTGGTCGAGCAGCCTGAGCAAATCAGCGGATTCGCTTCGCCCCACGGGAGGGTTGCACGGCATTTGGGGCAGAGCAGCGGGAGTGCTTCGAGGGTCATCAGGTCGGTGTTTCGATTCGGGTGTGCGCACATCGCATGGCATATGCAATTCGAACCGTGAGGGCGGGCCGGGGAACGCTCGCCGGCGCGCCATCGAATGCATGGCGGCGTGGCGGATGCAAATCCCGCGCCAGTCAAAGCCGAAGGCGTGATTATGACCGATACGTCGACGACGGCTGCCGATGCCGGTGGTGTCGGGACCCGGCGACGGCTATGCCATGTTATTGTCATCGGGCCCCGTGACGCGATACGCCCGGTCGGCGGCAAACGTCGATTCGGACCGTTCCGCAGACGTTCGAGGCTCAATAGTGTCAAAACGACTCGCTACAGTTGCAACAGTCTGCGCCTTCCTCGCGTCCCTGGTCTCCCATGCCGTGTCGTCGCAAGATCCGGCAGTGAGTTCACCCGACCAAGTGCAGGTCGTCGAGTTCCATCACGCCGGTATCGATCACTTTTTCGTCACCGCCGATCCATTCGAGATCGCCATTCTCGACGCCGGAATACTCAGCGGATGGGCGCGGACCGGCTACAGGTTCGGGGCGTTTTCTGCGGCGTCGTCAGCCGGAGAGCTGAGTTCCGTTTGCCGGTTCTATGGTCTTCCGCAGGCGGGACTGGACTCTCATTTTTATTCGGGTTGGCCGGCGGAATGCGCCGCGACGCAGGCGAAGTTTGCGTCGAGCTGGCAGCTCGAGTCCGACAGCGTCTTCAAGGTCCGGATGCCCAACCAGGGCAACGGCGCGTGCCCCGCGTCGACGCTTCCCGTTTACCGGCTATTCAACAATCGACGGGAACGCCAACCATCGCTATACTACCGACGCAGACGTGCGTCGGAGCATGATTGCAGGCGGCGCGGTCGCGGAAGGTTTCGGCAACGAAGGCGTTGCGTTCTGCGCGGATGCCGGGACGACCCCCGCGACCCCGACCGACCCGGCAACGACGCCGATCTCGGTCAGCATTCTCGCCACTCAACTAGCGCCCGACATGTTCGCATTCAGCAGCACCGTCGCGTCGGCGGCCATTGGTTCGGCCGTCATGGCATATGTCTGGAATTTCGGTGACGTTACGATCGACACGGGTTCCACCGTGTCGCATCGGTTCGGGACACCCGGGGACCATGCTGTCGTGCTGACGGTCGCCGATAACAAGGGAAACACCGGATCGGCGACGAAGCGGATTACGGTGCCGCCTGCAGCACCGGGCAGCGGCGACGCCTCCGCCCGCGACAGCGAGCGACTTCGACGCGCGCAAGTCCGCGCCTGGCGTCGTGCGCTGGTTCGATTTCGATACCGTCTCGCAGCTTGGCAGTCGGGTCTACGGCTCTCCCGTCGGTAGCACAGCGGGCGAAAGGGCCGGACCGGTCATCGACACGTCGACGAAGGCGTCGGGCTCGGGAGCGCTGCGCTTCGACGTCCTGCCACTGACGGGATCCGACGCGGCGGGATCCTGGTACGCGAACTTCGCCGACGATCTGTCCATTCAGTTTGGCGAGAACGCCGCGTTTTTCATCCAGTGGCGCCAGCGGTTCAACAAGGCGTTCGTCGATACGTATTTCACCGAGAAAGGGACCGATGGATCGGTTCGCCCGCAGGGCGGCATCAAGTCGATCATCGTCACGACTGGCGATCAACCGAGACACACCTACAATTCGTGCGAGGCAATCGGGATCGTCCTGACGACCTATTATCAGCATCGCATTCCGGTCGGCTACGACTCGTGCACCGGTAGCGGTTCGCATGGGCCGTACGCGGGGTTCTTCGAGGCGGTACCGCCGGGACATTCCGACTTTCGGCTGCAGAACGGGACGTCGCCTTACTGCCTGTACAGCAATCCAGGGCCGGGAACCAACGGCATTGGCCCCGGCTGCTTTGCGTGGGTACCGGACGAATGGATGACATTCAAGATCTGGATCAAGGCCGGACCGCGGAACCTCACGACGAATGAGTGGGATAACAGCGAGTTCAAGCTGTGGGGCGCTCGGGAGGGGCAAGCGTCGCAATTGCTGGTCTGGTGGCGTCCCGGCATTCCGGATTACTTCCCGCTGACCGCAGGGCCCCCGTCGGAGAACCAGCGGTTCGGCAAGCTGTTCCTGCTGCCTTACATGACGAGCAAGGACAAGACGCAGGACCACGCGGTGGCGCAAACGTGGTACGACGACGTCATCATCTCCACCCAGGACATCGCCGACCCCTCGGGCGCTGCCAATGCCAACGCCAGCCCCAACGCGAAACTGGCGCTTGCCGCCAACACCGCAATCAATCTCGGTCCGTACAACCCGAAGCCACCTCAGGGGGACACTCCCACCAACAGTCCGCACGCCACCGATTACAGCGGCATGCAATACGACGCCAATCGGCGCCAGATGGTGCTGTTCGGCGGCGGCCACGCGGCAACGAACTCGGACACGATCGATCGCTTCAGTCTCGACTCGCTCGCCTGGACCCAGGAGTACGCGCCGACGCCGAGATCGGCATGGGTCATGTCGAACTACGACTTCGTCCAAGGCGCCTGGAAATCGGGCCCGGCCGGACCGTATCCGCGTCCCGCGGCGCGGCACACGCTCGATGAGACGGTGATCGTCGGCGACGAATTGATCGTGCTGGCGAAGGTGGAGGGGAACTATGCCAACCTGGAGGGTTCCTGGTCAGCGGTGGCGTCCCAGGGTGCGGACCATTACACCAATACGCTCGGCAAGATTGCGCATTACAGCTTCAAGTCACGCGCGTGGTCGTTTGCGGAAGCCGCGTCAGCCGACACGAGTTTCCCCGCCGCAGCCTACGACCCGGTCTCCGGCAAGGTCATCATGCTTGGCGTGAACGGTCTATGGGTTTACGACCCGGTTGCGAAGACCAGGACCACGGCTATCGATCTGCTCAGGACCGACGCCATTCGTGACGAAAGCGGGCTGACGATGCACAGCGGAGCGCTCGGAATCAATCAGAACCTCGTCTATTTCCCGCCCGACCAGAATCTCTATTACTTCAAGAATACCGGCGAGGTCTTCCGGGTCAGCCTCGACCGTAGCGACTTCAACAAGACGCAAATCACGAAGGTCGCGACAACGGGAATACCGTTCACCGGTTCGGAATTCGGCGCGGCCTACGACTCGCGCAACCAGGTGATCGGCATGGGCCCGACCAACAATGTCTTCTATGCGTTCAATCCGGTCACAAGAGCCTGGTCGAGCAAGAACATTACAGGTGGCGCGCCGGGTTCGGTGTTGTTCCACTGCATCGACTACGATCCGGTGAACAACGTGTACATCTTCATCGGGTCGGGTTTTCAAACCTGGGCCTATCGGTATCAGTAACTGCGGTCGGGCATGCGGGAGGGATCGGTCCGAGGGAGTGGAAAGGAAACGAGCCCGTGCTTTGCCGCCGTGCCGTCCCGGACGCGCATTCCGATTCCACGCCCGCGCTAGCCGGGTTGCCTTGAGAATCCTCCGCTTCGGGATAGCCGGTACAATTGCCGGTCGAGCGGTATTGCGCGCCGCGCCGAAACCCTACATTCTTCTGGCCGCGCCAGGAAACCGGTCGCAAGCCGGCCTGGTTATCATCCCTGGCGGATGTACTCCGGCCGTCCCACTCTGCGATCCGATCAACGCGTCACCCACGAACGTCTGCCATGAGGGATCTCCTACTAACCGCCATCGTGTTCGGCTCGATTCCATTCATCCTGTATCGACCGCATCTCGGCGTGCTGGTGTACGTATGGCTGAGCGTGATGAACCCCCATCGGCTCACGTGGAGTTTCGCGCACGACTTCGGGTTTGCCGCCATCATCGCCCTGGTCACGCTGCTGGCCGCGTTCTTCGCGCGGATCGGAAGACGCTTCCCCTCAACGCACTCAGCATAACGTTGATCCTTTTCTTGGTTTGGACGAGCGTGACAACGGTATTCGCGTTGTTCCCGTCCGAGTCCTACGACAAGTGGCTCATCATGATGAAAACGCAACTCATGGTGCTGCTGATACCGGTGCTGTTCCAATCGAAGGAAGGCATCCGGCAACTGATCTGGGTCATTTCGCTCTCGCTGGCGTACTACGGGACGAAGGGCGGTATTTTCATATTGCTGACAGGCGGCCAATTCAGGGTGTGGGGACCAGAGGGCAGCTATATCGAGGACAACAACGCGCTTGCGGTAGCGATCATCATGGCCATCCCCTTGATGCGGTATCTGCAACTCACCACACCGCACAAGATCGTTCGCTGGGGGTTGCTCGGGATGATGCTATCGAGTGGAATCGCGGTGCTTGGCTCCTACTCGCGTGGAGCGTTGCTCGCGATAGCGGCAATGCTCGCATTCCTGTGGCTGAAGGGGCGCCACAAGGTGTCGGTCCTTGTCATCGCCGTCGTATGCGATCCCGTTCGCGCTCTACTTATATGCCGCAACAGTGGTACCAGCGCATGGATACGATCACGACACCTATCAGCAGGACAGCTCGGCGCAATATGCGCTTGAATGCATGGGGAACGATGATCAATATCGCGAAGAGACCGCCCGCTGGTCGGTGCGGGCTATGAAGTCGCGACGAAGGAGATCTATCGATCAGGTACTCGCCCGACCGGTCGTTTCCTCCGCAGGTGGCCGCATAGCATTTATTTCGAGGCGTTGGGGGCGCACGGATTCGTCGGGCTTGCCCTTTACCTGCTTGCTCCTGATGTTCCATTGGACCCAAGTTGGCAGCCTGAGTTCGGCAGACCAAGGGTCGGCCCGACCTCGCATGGGCGCATCAGTACGGGCTGATGATGCAGGTGAGCATCGTTGGTTTTGCCGTTGGGGGTGCTTTTCTTAGCCTCGTGAACTTCGACGTTCCGTACTACTTCATCGGGAATAAGATCTGGTCGTCGGCCGATTGATCGACAACCAGCTGGAGGACCGAGATAGGGGAGCACGCGCGCAGTTGCACCCTGGCCCAAGCGTCATTGGTCTCGACAACCTGAATTCGCGAAGACAAGACTTGCCGATGACAACCCAAATGATGTAGATTGCGTTTATGGTTATGGTTTCGATACTCTTGCCGCGTTTCTCGCGGGTTTCGTGCGTCGTGGGCCGCTGAGATGATTCCGGGCTATCCCGACAATGTGGAGGCTGTATGATCCGCGTGAGGTAGCGCTTCTACCGAAATACTGCAAGTTCACCCAGCTCTTCAGGGACGAGTTCCGTGCCGATCCAGAAGAAGTCAAACGCTGGTACGATGATCATGGGACCGGCGTTCCATGCGATTGTATCACTATTGCTGGGGCCTGATGAAAACGAACCGGGCGCTGCTTCTGGCGACGAAGGAAGCAGGTAAAGGATGTGTTCTATCTCTGGGAGCCCGCGATAGATGAACAACATGAACAGAAGCTCCGCCGCCCAACTTCGTCATGCTGCCCGAGATTCTTACGAAAAAAGGCGAGAACCTGATCCGCCGGGGAAGCACTAGCGTTGGGGATCACGGAGTTGGAGCGCGCGATTCAGCTCAAGCCCGACTATTGGCCCCCAGACGCGGCCCCCTGAGCGACCATTACAAGAAGCGGGGCGACATTGCCACGGCGCGCGAATTTCTGGATAAGTCCAGGGAATCCGCTCGGCCCGATGCCAAAGGATTGCGATACGCGCGGGCGCACCGAGCTGGAGACGGCAGGGCACACCGAAGCCGGAGCGCTAGGCCCGGCTGCCCGGGCCTAGCGCTGCTCCCACCCGCCCCAACCGCGACTCATCTGCCTGCAATCGACGATGCGGTGGCTTTCGCAGCCAGCTTCGCCAGGATCCACCCCTGCAGACGATTCAGAACGGGTAGCGCTGGCGATCGTTTTTTCGTACGCGGTCCCGAGCAGAAACAGAAAACCGTTGAACATGAAGTACGACGGGTACTGGCCGAGATAGTTGAAGGCAACGATCTCGAAGCCTGCCTGCTTGGCCAGCCGACCGACCGCGCCGCGCGTGTTCGTCCGATATGCGATGGGAAAGACATCCTCGGGTTCCCGTCCTTCGATTTTCGAGGTGACCCACGGGTGGAACCGGTTCGGCACGATCCGGGCGATGAGCGGCGCGTACTCCCCGAGATTCGCGGTCAGGAACACGAAGTGCCCGCCGGGCCGCAAAACCCGGTAGAGATCTCCGCGTATACCTTCGCCGGCTCGGTGACGTGCTCCATGACGCTTCGTGCCATGACGACGTCGACACACGCGTCTTCGAGCGGCAGGTTCGAAAGGTCGCAGCAGTGCAACTCCAGGCCCTGCACGCGCGGGCTGAACTCGACAAGGTCGACGCCGATAAGCCGGCGCGCCCGGCCCAGGTATTTCTCCAGCACGGGTGCCGTTCTCCCGCAACCCGCGTCCAGCAACGTGCTTGCTGGCTGGAGCCGGCTGTTCACTTCCGTCTCGAAGATCTGGTAGGGATGCGCCTGCCGAAAGAAGCGATCCTTCAGACGCTGAGCCAGCGCGGTCATCGTGACGCTCCCGCCGCCATGGACCACTCTCGATTCCCGGGCACGCGCGAGGCGCGTCGGGCTTGTTTCGGCGCGTGCGAGCGCAGCCAGAGCTCGAGCATCATCAGGATCCAGACCAGCTCGCCGTAGAAGCCGGGCGCCTGCGGCAGTCGCTCGGCCAGCAGTCGTGCGCGAACGCGGCGCACGATTCCGCGCGCGCAATGCCATGGAGCGCGTCTCGGCGAGCGCGCGGAGCGGCGGTGCCGCACATCCAGGTCCGAACGGCAATCCGAAGCCGTGCTTTTTCTTGCGCAGGATCTCGTCCGGCAGGAAGTCGCGCAGGGCTTCCTTGAAGAACCAGCGCAGCGTGAATCCCTTCAGCTTCCAGCGGGTGGAAGCTAAGCGAGAAGTCGATCAGCCGCGGCTCAGAAACGGAAAGCCGACAGTCATGTCCGCCGAGCTGCGACGGCCGACGAACTTTCGGCAGATCGTTGTCGGCCAGCGTGAATTTCCAGTCGTACGCGAGCATCCGGTTGATCAGCGATCGGCGCGTTGGAGCGCTGCCAGTCGCACGCTGCTGCCGAAAGGGAGTCGCCACGTCGATGGCTGCGCGAAACCGGGTTCGAGCACTCCTCGATCCCGATGCGTCGCAGCAGATTGAACGCATTGAGCCGGTCGGGCATCGGCGCGCGCGCATGGCGCACATAGCCGCCAGCTGCCTCAAGCCGGGAACGCGGCGGAACAGCGGTCGACCCGTAGCGACGGGCTCAGATCGCTTGTCGAAGACCCGTGGAAGCGCGTCGTAGAGCTCGAACACGTTCTGCATCGCATAGCGCGAATTGCCGCCGAACAACTCGTCGCCGCCGTCGCCGGCGAGCATGCGTGTGAAGCCGTCGTCGCGCGCGCGCAGCGCGCAGAAATAGGCCGGCAACACCGACGAGTTGCCGAACGGCTGATCGAGCGACGCGGCGATCGCGGAATGGCGCCGACCAGATCGTCGGGCGTGACGTAGTACTCGTGGTGCGCGAGCCCGAAATGGCGCGCCGCGATCCGCGCATACGCCATTTCGTCGTAGCCCTCGGCGTCGAAGCCGATCGAATAGGCGTGCGCCGGCTCGCCGCGTAACCTGCGTCAGCATGCCGGCGACCGTCGAGCTGTCGGTGCCGCCGCTCAGGAAGCAGGCGGTCGACGCTTCTCGGCTTCCTCGTCGACGGCGCTCTGGACGAGGTCGAGGAACTCGTCCTTCCGCGCGGCGCGCCGACCGACGATCGTTCTCGACGAACGCGGGCTTCCAGTAGGGCGTCGACGTCGTCGCCGTTGCCGAGGCGACGAGGCGATGCGCGGCGTCGAGCCGGAGACGTCGCCGAAAACCGTCCGCGGCGCCGGGATCACATGGAAGTACAGATAGTCGAAGATCGACTGCGGATCGATCGCCTTCGCGCTGCCCGGGACATCGCACGCGCCGTCCGCGAAGACGAGCGTTCCGGTCCGTCGGCGATAGCAGAGCGCCTCGATGCCGAATCGGTCGATCGACGACAAGCGCGCGGCGCTTTCCGAAGTCGAAGATCACGACGCGAATCCGCCGCCGACTTCGTCGGCGCCTTTTCGGCATGCCGCTGCGTAGCGCGATCGAGCCAGCGCGCGCGCCTCACTCCGTGACCCGGGCGTCCGCGTCGCGCGCACGGCCGCTGGCAAGCGCCAGCGCGCCGTTGTCGCAGATCCGCGTCGGCGTAGCCGAGTGTCCCACCACAGATGCGAGACCGCGCGACGGGCGCTGCGGCAAGCCTGGTCGCGCGCTTGCACGCCAATCGAGCGATGCCGGTGCCGCGCGAGCGCATCGAACGTCGTGTGTCGTGCTGAACCAACAGCAGTCGCTCAGACCAGCATTTCGGCGCGGCGGATGGCTCAGGAACGCTGCGGGCTCGCCGTTGCGCCGTAGGCGCCGGACTGGAACACGACGACCAGATCGCCCGGCTCGGCGCGGCCAGCTCCATGCGGTCGGCGAGCAGGTCGAGCGGCGTGCACAGCGGGCCGACGACCGATGCGATTTCGCGCTGCCGCGCCGGCGACCCGGTTGCCGATGACCACCGGATAGTTCTTGCGGATCACCTGGCCGAAGTTGCCCGACGCGGCCAGATGATGGTGCAGGCCGCCGTCGGTGACGAGGAACACCTGGCCGCGCGAAACCTTGCGGTCGATGACGCGGCACACGTAGATGCCGGCCTCGCCGACCAGGTAGCGGCCGAGCTCGATCACGAGCTGCGCGCCTGGGCAGCTCGCGCGCGGCGCGCTCGACGAGCCGCGTGCAGGTTGGCGCCGATCGGCGCGAGGTCGAGCGGCTGCTCGCCCGGGAAGTACGGAATGCCGAAGCCGCCGCCGATGTTGAGCGATGCGCACCGGCGCCGGCGCGTGCGCGGCGCAGGCGCAGCGCGAGCTCGACGGCTTTTCGCTGCGCCTCGCAGATCGCGTCGGCGCGCAGGTTCTGCGAGCCGCTGAAGATGTGGAAGCCCTCGAACTCGAGCCCGAGCGCGCCGATCTCGCGCGAGCAGCGCCGGCACCTGCTCGGCGTCGACGCCGAACTGCTTGGCCCGCCGCCCATCTTCATGCCCGACGACTTCAGCTCGAAGTCGGGATTGACGCGCACCGCGACGCGCGCGGGCAGCTGCAGCGCCGCGCGACAGCGCCGCGAGCAGCGCCGATCTCGCGCGTCGACTCGACGTTGACCAGGATGCCGGCGGCGACCGCCTGCGCGCAGCTCGGCGTCGCTCTTGCCGGGCCGGCGAAGCTGATCGTCGCGCGGGTCGATGCCGGCGTCGAGCGCGACGCGCAGCTCGCCGCCCGACGCGACGTCGAGGCCGTCGACCAGCGCCGCCATGTGACGCACCAGCGCCGGCATCGGGTTGGCCTTCATCGCGTAGTGCAGCTCGACCTCGCGGCGGCAGATGCCGCGCGCAGCGCGCGCGACGCGCTCGGTCGAGCAGCGCGCGGTCGTAGGCGTAGAACGGCGTGCGGCCGACGCGCTCCGCGAGGCGCGTCAGCGGCGATGCCGCCGACGATGCAGGCAGTCGTCGACGACGGGCAACTGCTGCATCGGCGCGTGCGCGGCGGCAGCAGTCGCGCGCTCATCGCGGCTGACGCTTCGGCGCAGCATGCGCTCGACGAATTCCGCGCGAGCGACTTGCGGTCGATCTTGCCGTTCGGGTTGCGCGGCAGCGGGCCGGCGCGCACGTCGATGCTGCGCCGGCACCATGAAGGCCGGCAGCCGCTCGCGGCACTCGGCGAGCAGCGCCGTCGCGTCGACCGGCGCCGTCGGCGAGCGGCGTGGCGACGACGACGATCGCCTGCCCGAGCACCGGATGCGGCACGCCGAAGGCGGCGGCTTCGCCGACCAGCCGCGTCGCGTACAGCACTTCCTCGACTTCGGTCGGGCTCACGCGATAGCCCGAGGTCTTGATCATCTCGTCGCGCCGGCCGATGAAGTACAGGAAGCCTTCCTCGTCCGTGCGCACCGTATCGCCCGACAACACCGCGATCTCCGGCAGCACGAGGCCGCTGCGTCGCGCGCCGGGCAGCGGCTTGAAGCGCTCGGCGGTCTTTTCCGGATCGTTCCAGTAGCCCGAGCCGACCAGCGCGCCGCGATGCACGAGCTCGCCGGGCTCGTTCGGCTGCGCACGGCGTGCCGTCTTCGCGCACCACCAGGATCTCGGCGTTCGGGATCGCCTTGCCGATCGAATCGGGCCGGCGGTCGACCTCCTCGGGCGGCAGGTAGGTCGAGCGGAACGCCTCGGTGAGGCCGTACATCAGGAACGGCTTCGGCTTCGGCAGCAGCCGCGCGCAGGCGCGTCGAGCGTCTCGCGCGGCATGCGGCCGCCGGTGTTGGCGAAGTAGCGCAGGTGCTCGGCGATCGCTGCCGGCCACTCCAGCTGCGCGAGCTGGATCCACAGCGGCGGCACCGCCGTCAGGCCGGTGACGCGCTCGCGCGCGAGCGCGTTGAGGACGTCCGCGGCAGCAGGTAGTTGAGCAGCACGACGCGCGCGCCCGCGTGAAACGCCGGTCGTGAGCTGGCTGAAGCCGGCGTCGAACGACAGCGGCAGCACCGCCAGCAGCGTGTCGTCGGCGGTGATTCTCGAGATAGCTCGCGACGCTCTTCGCGCCGGCGACCATGTTGCGGTGCGACAGCACGACGCCCTTGGGCTTGCCCGGTGCTGCCCGAGGTGTAGAGGATCGCCGCCATGTCGGTGTCGATGACGCGATGCGCCGGCGCGCGCCGGCGCGATCGAGCACGTCGTCCCAGCCGATGCACGACGCTGCGCCGATCCGCGTCGGCTGATGCCACGGCGTCGCCGACGACGACGACATGGCGCAGGTCGGGGCACGCGCCGAGCTCGTCGCGCAGCGAGCGCCAGCCGCTCGGCCGACGTCACCAGCACGCGCACGTTGCAGTCGCGCAGGATGTAGGCGACCTGCTCCGGCTTGAGCAGCGGATTGACCGGCACGAACACGCCGCCGGCCGCGGCCGCGCCGAACGATGGCGACGACCGTCTCGAAGCGCTTTCGAGATAGATGCCGACGCGATGCTGCCACGCTGCAGCCCGAGGGCGGTGAGTCCACTCGCATTGTCACGACCTGCTGCGTGGGCAGTTGCCCGAAGGACACCGACGTCGCCAACCGGCGGCGAGCGCGCACCGCTCGGGCCATCGGGCTGCGCGGAAACCTCGATCAGCTCGTGCAGCAGGTTCGAATCGATCATGAATCTCGGGATGGGAACGGGTCAGATGCGGATTGAGCGGCCGTCGTGATGCATCAGTCCGCAGGTGCATTTCAGCCTCAGCGATGGCGCCTGCGTGTCGTGGCCAGCCGACGTGGGGAAATACGGTGCGCGATCGAGCAGTGCCACCTGCACGCTGGCCCAGAGGCACGAACGTCGCGCTTCCGATTGGGCGGGTGCCGAGGCGACGATGCGCCGCCAGCGAGTCCATGTTGAACGCCGATATCCGGCTCAGCGTCCATCGGTATCGGCGTGCTGCCGCATCCACGCGTACGCGCTGTCCCAGAGGCGGGCGAACGTGCGACCGGTGCGGGTGCGCGGGCTCGATGTAGACGTCGAAGTCCCAAACCGCGACACTCGGCGGTTCCAGCACGTAAGTACATCGGACTTCGTCTTCGGGGTATTGCGATTCCTTGATCCAAAGAAACCCTGCGAATTGTCCGTGCTTTTCCGCAGCAAGGCATTGGGCGCCCATCTTGTAACGTGCCGCGATCACTTCGGGGGGACGCGGAAACAGCTTGACCACCGGGTCGTCCGCTTCAACGCGCCGGATGACGATCGCATTGCTGCCGGGCTCGCGCAGGAGTGCGGAATCCGGCACCGGCTGCGCGACGAAATAGTATCGGTGGATTCGCCAATTACCCGCGCTTCCGAGCGCAAATAGTTTTGCTGCGATCAGGATAGTCGTGTTTGCGAGGCCTATTTCCCTTAACGACTGGCGTAGCGACGAGAAAAGGGTCAAGCGATTCCAACGAGGAATGTCGATGACGCGCGATTCCGGGGGGATTGTTTACAACGCGACTGTTGACAGCGCACGCGGAATGTGCGGACGTCGTAACGTCGACGGTGTGCCATGCAACAGGAGTTCGCCAACCGTGGTCGGCCGGCCGGTAAGCGAGAACAGGAAGGCGTAAGTGTGCTGTCCGGCAGTTCGATAGACGTCATCTTCCATCAACAGCGCGTGTGCCCTCCTCAGGTTGTTGTGCGGAATCCCGGGATACAAATGATGAACCAAATGGTATCCATCGCCGTGGGGGTGCATGACGCGCTCTTGGAACCAACCCAGCTTGTTGCGCGTTGTCGCGAATTCCGTCGAAAATCCCAACCCCATATGCTCCGAGACCTCTGCCATGTACCGCAACGGCAGGTAAACGAGCACATATGGAATCACCCAGTAGAGCACTACGATATGGACGACTCCCAACATCCATAGGACCGCTGCCGCTGCTCCGATCACCAACAATCGCCTCGGATTTGACACATAGTCGCCATGGAGGCGCCACCAGGTCTTGCGCAAGAAGGCGACCAGAAGCGTCTTGAGCGACCTGTATGCCGAATGCAGCGGAAGGTTGCCGAGGCCGAGATTCTCATACGCGAAGAACTCGCTGTCCCGGCGCGGCTCGGCGAAATGCCCGTGATGATCGCCCACATGCGAAATTCGCTGCGCCGACGGCTTGAACCCGGGTGCAATCCACATGCCGCAGAGCCACTTTCCGATCCAGTCGTTGACGCTGCGACTGGGGCTGAGGTGATAGTGCATCCCTTCGTGCGTGAGATTTTCCAGGCCCTTTTGGCGAGAACCGATCAGGATGATGGAAAGCACGTAAACGGCGATCGTCCAGGCTTGGACTCCATGGCTGCTGAACGCCTTGTAGGAAACAAAGGCTGCGGCAGCAATCGTCACCCAATCAAGCGCCAATGCACGTGCAGTTGCCCAAGTGCTCAAGCTTTGCAGAGACCGGATGCTCTCTGCGGAAATAGGCACGCGAGGAACGTATCCTCGTCGGCTGACGCCTGTCATCTCCCAACTTTCGTTCAAAGATTACCTCTCAGGTTCCGCGCGCGTTTCCATTTTCCCCGATGTTACCGTGTTGCGACACCCGTTCCTGCTGCCTATTTATCTCGCCAGATGCGTTGCGAAGGCCAGCGGAAGCCTCGATGGTAGCGAGCCTTCAATGATTCCCGCGGACCACGCTTGCTTGTCAGCATGAACACGCTTGCTTGTCCGCATGAAGTTTGCACTACGGCTCGCGCAAGATCAAGGCGGTCCGCCAGCTCTATGTCACTGCGAACCCTTGACGAAATCAGGATCCGATCGCTGCATCCAGAGACAGCGCAAGATCCGCGGTTCGTTCTCTACGCGATGAGCGGCGCACGTAATCGGCCCGTGGAATCGCCGCGCTTCCCGTTTTCAGTTCCGCCAGAAAGCGGGATAGCGTCTGCGCGATAGCGTCGGGGTCCTCGAGCGGAGCAATGTATCCGACTCCCGCCGAGCGCAACGCCTGCCGGTATCGCCGGCGGATCGGTCAGCCCGAGGACGGCCGTCCTGCCCGCAAATACTCGTAGAGTTTCGCGGGAATCTGTTCGTTGCAGTTCGCGCGCCTGCAATAACAAGGAGACCGTCCGCCGCCAGCATTTCGGCGAGCGCATCCCGATAGGGCAACGAGCGGCGCCGCTCGACCAGATCGGTCACGCCGAAACGCGCGGCCAGTTGATGCAGTCAGCGCATCGTGCACCGGCGCGCGAAAGCGCAGCAGCGAGGTCACCCCGGGCGATCCGACCGTCGTCGCGTAGTGCACGAAGGGCTGCAAACAACGCCGTGGGATCGCGCTCCGATGGATAGACGATGCCGCTGTGCAGCAGGACGAGCGGCCTTGCGTTCGCGCGTGGCGGCGCTGGATGCAGGCCCGTCGAACGCCTCTTCGTCGTAGCCATTCTCGATGACGAAGATGCGCTCGGCCCGGTCCGGATAACGGCGCCGGTAGTCCTCGCGCGCACATTGGCGTCGAAAAGATGCTGCGCGTCGCCCGGCGGACCGCGCGCGACTTCGATCCGCTCGAATGCTCGCCAAGTGCGGGGGTCGGCTGGATAGCCATCCTGCGCCATCGGATCCCGAAAATCCGCCACCCAAGGCAAGCGCGTGATGCGCGCAAGCGTGTGTCCGATCGCATGCGCAGTCGCGATCGGATACGTCGACCAGATCGCGTCGGGATGAAATCGACGCACCGCGTCAACCCGGCGGGCACGGCTCCCCACCACCATGAAATCCAGCGGTCGGGCGCGCAGGAACGGACGGAAAGCGCTTGCCAATCGCCAGATGGCGCGAGGCATCGAAGCGCGAATGCGCGGTGGACGACAGTCCGTCGGGAATGTCCTGCGTATCGTCGGTCGCTTCGTACGCGCGCGGGTGCACCGTGAGCACATGTCGGCTCCCAGCCGAATTGCGGAAGGTAGCGAGCGAACCGCAGTGTGCGCTGTATGCCACTGCTTCCGCTTTGCGGCGGAAAGTGGAAGGCGACCATCAACAGCCGTTTGCGTGTCGTCAAGAGCGGACACCGTCGTCCGTGATCAGTGAGAATCGCGACTATATAATAGGCCGTGGCTCTGTCGGAGGATGTCGCGGCGCGCATCGAACGGCATAACGGGCATGCGAGCGGCCATGCGCGCTCGAGCGCGATTCGTGAAGAGACCATGGAGGGAGCTTGGATACACGCGGTGAAGTTCTTGGCAGTGCTCGATGATGTACTGAGTCTCAAGGGCCGCTCGGCAGCGTTCCGTGACGACACGCCGCTGCTCGGCAGCGTGCCGGAACTCGACTCGATGGCCGTCGCCAGTGTGCTCGCGTCGCTGGAGGAGCGGTTCGGTTTCAGCGATCGACGACGACGAGATCGACGGCTCGACGTTCGAAACGGTAGGCAGCCTGGTCGCATTCGTGCGCGGCAAGCTCGAGGCCGTTCGTTGAAAGCTCTGCAACGGGCGTTCTATCTTCCGGCAGAGGGCGGCGACTGCTTTTGCGTGTATCGCTGTCCCGACCACGATGCGGTCCTCGGGACGATCCTCCATCTGGCCGCATTCGGCGATGAGATGAACAAGGCGCGTGCGATGACCGCACGCACTGCCCGCGCCCTCGCGTCGCGCGGCTTCGGCGTCCTGCAAATCGACTTCTTCGGTTGCGGAGACAGTGCGGGCGAGCACGCGGACGCGACGCTTGCGCGCTGGACCGGCAATGCAATGCGCGCAATCGACTGGCTCGCGAACGCAGCCTTCCAAGCGTGACATCCTATGGCTGTGGGCGCTGCGCAGCCGGTGCGCTGTTGATCCCGCCGTTGCTGGCGCGAGCAGCGCCCGATGCGCCGCTGCTGCTGTGGCAACCGGTCTTTCTGGTGCGCAACAACTCAATCACTTGCTGCGTCAGAAGCTCGCCGAAGGGCTCGATCGGACACATCGGCGGAGCGCTCGGGAACCCGGACCTGCGCGAGCGTTGCGCGACGGCGAAACACTGGAAACGGGTGGCTATGGCGATTTCGCCGGCGCTCGCCGACGAACTGGATCGCGCGACTTTCTGCCTGCCGGGCAATTATCGCGGTCGGATTGCGTGGCTGGAAGTCGTCTCGTCGGCCGCGCCATCGCTTTCGCCGGCCGCGCGCAAGAAAATCGACGGCCTGCGTTCGGCCGGCATCGACATCGCCGCGAAGGCCGTCCAAGGGCCTGGCTTCTGGCAGTCCGTTGAAACGAGCACTGCGATGCACTCGTCGACGCGTCGCTCTCCGCGCTGACGGTGGGGGAGACGAGTGAGTATCGCGACATCCCGCTGTCCTTTGATTGCGAAGGCGCGTCGCTCGTCGGCGTTTTGACCGAACCCGAGACCGCTGCGCAAGCGGGCGTCGTGGTTGTCGTCGGAGGGCCGCAATATCGGGTCGGCAGCCATCGGCAGTTCGTGCTGCTCGCCCGCGCGCTTGCGATGAGTGGCATCGCGTGCCTGCGCTTCGACTACCGTGGCATGGGCGACAGCGAAGGCGCGATGCGCACGTTTGAACGCGTCGATGCGGATCTCGCGGCCGCGATCGATACATTTGTCCAGAGAACGGGCCTGGCGAATGTCGTGCTGTGGGGACTCTGCGATGGTGCGTCGGCCGCGATGATGTACGCGCCTGCGGATCTGCGGGTCGCCGGCGTCGTTGCCGTCAATCCCTGGGCGCGTTCGGAACAGCGGCAGGCGTTCGTGCGGCTGCGACACTATTACGTCGAGCGCCTTGTCTCCGGCGCGTTCTGGCGGCATTTGCTTGCAGGAAGACTGAATCTGACGCGCAGCGCGCGCGATCTCGCGCGTGAGGTTCGCAAGGCGTCGACCACCGATGATCCGGTGCCCGGGAGGTTCCTGAAGCAAATGCAAGCCGGTTGGACGCGGTTCGGCAAGCCGATGTTCTTCATCCTGAGCGGCAACGATCTCACTGCTCGCGAATTCGAGCGCTGGGCTACCAGCGACGATCGACGGCGTTCTCTGTGGCGCCGCGCGCGCTCCGATGTCTGGCGGATCGACGGGGCGGATCACACGTTCTCCACGCGCGAGTGGAGCGAGGGCGTTGCCGCTAAGACGATCGAGTGGGTAGGCCGCTCGATCGTTGTTGCGTCGGCTGGATGACGCGTGGTGTCGTCTCGGGGGAGCGCTGCGTTTGTCGGATCGCGAAAACGCCGATCGGCGTGCAAATTCTACGCGGGCCGCGATCGCCCGTTCCGGGATGAGCCTTGGCCATCGCCGTCGTCAGGCCGCGTGTAGGTGGATCGGCACTTACGCCAAGCCTGCCGATCGCGAAGAAAAGCCCGCTAATTCAACCAATTATACCTACATCAACGCCGGTCTATGCGTCGAGTCGACGATCCGGTGCAGCGGCCGGCCGCCGTTGCCGTTCATGGTCGCAACGGACAACCTGTCATAAACAATCAGCAACATATTCTGCCGATCAGCGGGTCGTTGTTTACGGGCCCCTGAAGTTCAGGAATATTCGGTTGCTCGCGCGTGACTCGACGGGCGAACATACGCCGGCGCGCGCTTGCGGCGTAATGTCGAGCGATCGGTCGCTGAATCCGTTCGCTTCCGGCATTGGTGCGAGACTTCTCATCCAGGCTATGTCCATCGTGGCATGGCGTTTGCTCACTTTGGTCCGCTTATTGGCACGGCTCACATGACACCCCCGCATTGCATGACTAACCCATCACGGAGTGCAGTTGTTTAGCGCACTTCGACAGAATGTTTCCGGCGCGACGCTGTTCCAGCTCGCGGCGGAGCTGTCATGGCTGTTCGCGGCGATCGTGCTCGCGCTGCAGCTCGACAGCAAGCCGTCGGTCGCCTATGCGGACGTGGCGTTGCTCGCTTTCGTCTTTGCCGTGACGCTGATCTGCCTCAATGGCGCGTTCGGGCTGTATCGCCGCACGCAGGTGCTGTCGACCGGCGCGTATTTCGTGCGCGTCATCCTTGCGCCCGCGATCGGAATTCCGCTCGCCTTTCTCGTCCTGCACCTGTTGCCCGTCACGATTCCACTGCATGACGACTGGTCGGTTGCGATCGCGCTGGCGTTGCTGGGCCTGCTGCTGGTTCGCCATGCGGTCGTCCTGCCGGTCGTCGCCGCACTGCTGCCCCATCGCGTACTCGTACTCGGCACCGGCCCCGAGGCGCGGCTCGTGGAAGCGTCGCTGACGTCGACGAATCCGCTGGGCATGCGCCTGGTCGGCTTCTATGGGCTCGAGAAGACGCAGGAGGCCGTCGTATCCGCGAATCGCGTCATTGCGCGCGGGACGTCGCTCGAAGAAATGGTTCGCCAGTTGAGCGTCGACGAGGTGATCGTCGCGGTGCGCCAGCAGCGGGGTGGCGTGCTGCCGCTGCGCGCGCTGCTCGACTGCCGGCTGAACGGCGTGCAGGTCACCGACCTCGCGCGGTACTTCGAGCGCGTGCATGGTCAGGTTCCGATCGAATCGCTCAAGGTGAGCTGGCTGATCTACGGCCACGGATTCCGCCAGAACCTCGTTCGCAACATCGTCAAGCGTTGCTTCGACCTCGTCGTGTCGGCGGCGTTGATCGTGATCGCGTTGCCGATCGTCCTCGTCGCGGCCGCGCTGATCGCGGCGGAAGGCGGCGGTTCGGTAATCTATCGGCAGGAGCGGGTCGGCCATCGCGGCCAGACGTTCACCGTGCTCAAGCTGCGCAGCATGGCGTCACGATGCGGAGAAGGACGGCAAGGCGCGCCTGGGCGACGGAGAACGACGCGCGGGTGACAAGAGTCGGGCGCCTGATCCGGCGCGCGCGGATCGACGAGTTGCCGCAGTTGCTGAACGTGCTGAAGGGCGAGATGAGCTTCGTCGGGCCGCGGCCGGAACGGCCGGAGTTCGTCGCGATGCTGACCGAGCAGATTCCGTTCTATGCGGTGCGGCACAGCGTCAAGCCGGGGCTCACCGGCTGGGCGCAAGTGCGGTACTCTTACGGCGCGACGGTGGAGCAATCGGTCCGGAAGCTCGAATACGACCTCTACTACGTGAAGAACCACACGCTGCTGCTCGATCTCGTCATCCTGCTCGAAACCGTGCGGGTCGTTCTGCTCGGCGAGGGCGCGCGCTGAAGCGATCAGCGGTTGCCCGCGATACCGGCCGAACCGCAGGCAGGCGGGCGCCGCTCCGAAAAGAATGTCGTTTGCCCGCGCTCGATGTCCAAGCCGGACGTCCGCCGGATCTCCGGCGGCGTGCCTGCGAGCGCGAGCCCGCTGGTTAATCCCTTCATTGCCGGGTTGATCCTTGACCGGAAGTACGTTCGCCACTGCTACCGCATGGAGCTACGGGCTCGCTGCTCGCCGGATACCTGGCGTTTGCCGTGCGGGTCGCGATCGGAGCTCGCGAGAGCCCGCGCGCCCGGCTGCTGATCGCCGCACTGGCCGCCACCGCGCTGTGGGCGGGGTCGTCGCTCGCGATGGGCCTCGCTGCGTCGCCGCTGACGTCTCTCGCCGGCGAACCTCGCCGATGCGTTGCGCTATGGCGCATGGTTCGCATTCCTCGCCTGCCTCGTGCGTCCGACCGACACGTCCGCGACCGGTCCGGTCGCTTCGCGCAATGCGTTCATTGCTGTCGGCGCGATTCTGGTTGCGAGCGTACTGCTCGGCGACGCGTTTACGGCCGAGCCGTCGTCGGCATTCGGGCCGCGCGCCGGCTACCTGCTGCGGCTCGGCCTGGCCGTATTCGGGCTGATCCTCGTCGAGCAGCTGGTCCGGCGCGTGCACCCGCAGTCGCGCTGGGTCGATCAAGCCGCTTGCCGCGGGCCTCGCGGGAATGTTCGGGCTCGATCTGTTCCTGTACGCGGATGCGATGCTTTTCGGGCATGTCGATTCGGACATCTGGGTGTCGCGCGGCCTCGCGAACTTCATGGTCATTCCGTTCCTGGCGGTCGCGACCGCCCGCAATACCGGCTGGACGGTGGACCTGCACCTGTCGCGCGGCGCCGTCTTCCATTCGACGGCGCTTGTTGATTTCGGGCGCGTTCCTGCTCGCCGTTGCCGGCGCCGGATACTTCGTTCGCTACTTCGGCGGCGACTGGGGACGTGCGCTGCAGATCGAACTGCTGTTCGCCGCGATGCTGCTGCTGGTGCGTCGTCGCGTGCGTCGGGCCGGTTCCGCGCCAAGCTCAAGGTCTTCGTCAGCAAGCACTTCTTCTCCTATCGCTACGACTACCGCGAGGAGTGGCTGCGCTTCACGCGAACGCTCTCGACCGAAAGCCCGATGCAGGCGTCTGCAGGAGCGTACCGTCACTGGCACTCGCCGACCTGGTCGAGAGCCCGGCCGGTGCGTTCTGGCTTGCGGGAAGAGTCGCAGGGGATTACGTCACGGCGGCGCGCTGGAACGTGCCGGCGATCGACGGCGTCGAGCGCGCACGACGGCCCGCTCGCCGCGTTTCCTGGGCGAGACCGGCTGGATCGTCAGCATCCGCGGAACTGCGCAACGACGCCCGAGCGATACCGCGGGCTTGCGTCTGCCCGCCTGGCTCGACGCGTTCCCGTCGCCTGGCTCGTCGTTCCGCTCGCGTCGGGCTCGGAGCTGCTGGGCTTCGTCGTCCTCGGTCGACGCCGCGCGCGACGATCGAGATCGACTGGGAAGTGCGCGATCTGCTGAAGACTGCGAGCCGGCAGGCGGCGAGCTACCTCGGGCAGATCCGCGCAACCGAGGCGCTGCTCGAAGCGCGCAAGTTCGACGCATTCAACCGGATGTCCGCCTTCGTCGTGCATGACCTCAAGAACCTGGTCGCGCAGCTTTCGCTGATGCTGAGCAACGCCCAGCGGCATCGTGACAATCCCGAATTCCAGCGCGACATGCTGGCCACGGTCGAGCACGTCGTCGAGCGGATGAACGGGCTGATGCTGCAGCTGCGGACCGGAACGGACCCGGTCGAGAAGCCGCGGCACGTCGACGCTCGCAGCGCTCGTGCGGCGCGTCGTGCGCTGCGAAGGCGGACCCGCGCGTGCCGATCGACGCTGAATTCGCCGGTCGACACCGGTGCTCGGCCACGAGGACGCGGCTCGAGCACGTGATCGGTCATCTGCGTGCAGAATGCGATCGACGCAACTGCCGGTCGCGGGCCGGGTGACGGTACGGCTCGAGGCGCGACGACAAGTCCGCGGTGATCGCCGTATCCGACAACGGCATCGGCATGACGCCCGAGTTCGTGCGCGAGCGACTGTTCAAGCCGTTCGAGACGACGAAGTCCTCCGGCATGGGCATCGGCGATGTACGAGAGTCAGCAGTACGTCGGAAGCCTCGGCGGCGACATCCAGGTCGACAGCGAGCCCGGCGTCGGGCACGCGCGTTCGCGTGCGGCTGCCGCGGCGCGGACGCGCGCGTCCGCCGCGGCGACCGACCGCAAGCGTCAGGAGGTCCACGCATGACGCGAATCGCGCAAGCCGCTGCTGATCGTCGAGGACGACCCGGCGCTGCAAAAGCAGATGCACTGGGCGTTCGACCAGTACGAGACCGTCGTCGCGAACGACCGCGCAAGCGCGATCGCGCAGGTGCGGCGCTTCGAGCCGGCGGTCGTCACGATGGACCTCGGGCTGCCGCCGCAGCCCGACGACCCGTCGGAGGGGTTCAAGCTGCTCGAGGAGATGCACACGCTCGTCCCCGACACCAAGGTCATCGTGCTGACCGGCCAGAACGACCGCGCCAACGCGCTGAAGGCGATCGGCCTCGGCGCGTACGACTTCTGCACGAAGCCGTTCGAGCCCGAGCTGCTGACGCTGGACGATCGATCGCGCCTTTCGCGTGCACGAACTGCAGGAGGAGAACCGCCGCCTGCAGGCGTCGCAGGAATCGGGTGCCGCATCGGGCATCATCACGCGCGACCCGGAGATGCAGCGGATCTGCCGCACGATCGAGAAAGTCGCGCCGACATCGGCCACCGTGCTGATCCTCGGCGAGTCGGGCACCGGCAAGGAACTGCTCGCGCGCGCGCTGCACGACCTGTCGCCGCGCAGCGACGAACCGTTTCGTCGCGATCAATTGCGCCGCGATTCCGGAGACCCTGCTCGAGAGCGAGCTGTTCGGCTACGAGAAAGGCGCGTTCACCGGGCGCCGTCAAGCAGACGCTGGGCAAGATCGAGACCGCCGCACGGCGGCACGCTGTTCCTCGACGAGATCGGCGACCTGCCGATCTCGCTGCAGGCGAAGCTGCTGCGCTTCCTGCAGGAGCGCGTCATCGAGCGCATCGGCGGCCGCCAGGAGATTCCGGTCGACGTGCGGATCGTCTGCGCCACGCATCAGAGCCTCAAGGACGCAGATCGTGGAAGGGCGGTTCCGCGAGGACCTGTATCTACCGGCTGGCCGAGATCGTCGTCGAGATCCCGCCGCTGCGCGATCGGCCACGGCGATGCCGCGCTGCTCGCGCACGGCTTCGTGCGCAAGTTCGCCGAACGAGCAGCGGCGGGGCGCGATGACGCTGCTGCCGGATGCGATCGACGCCATCGACGCCCACGCCATGGCCGGGCAACGTGCGCGAGCTCGAGAACGTCATCAAGCGCGCGGTGATCATGGCCGACGGCAACGGCATCGGCGCCGACGACATCGGTCTGTCGCCGGGGGATGCCGACTTGCCGGCACTCAATCTGCGTCAGGTGCGGGAACACGCGGAAAAGCATCGCCGTTCTGCGCGTGCTGGGCCGCGTCAACGGCAATCTCAGCAAGGCGGCCGAAATGCTCGGCGTCAGCCGCCCGACGCTGTACGATCTGATGCACAGGTTCGGTCTCAAATGATTGCGCGCGACGCAACAAACCGGGGAATGAAGAACATGCAATTCCGAAAAATCTCGCTGACGGCCGCGATCATCGTTGCGATTGCCGCAGCCACCGGGTGCGCGCAGGACGACGCTGCGTCGTTCATCGCCTCGGCCAAGCGCCACGTGGAAAAGGCGGAATACAAGGCCGCGCTCATCGAGGTCAAGAACGCGCTGCAGCGGGAGCCGGACAATCCGGAGGCGCGCCTGCTGCTCGCCACGTCGTTGCTCGAAACCGGAGATCTCCCTGGCGCGGAAACGGAAGCTCGCAAGGCGATCGCGCTGAATGCCTCCGCCGACCAGGCATACCCGCTCCTCGCGCGTGCGCTCGGTGCGCAGGGCGAGTACCAGAAGCTCACCGGCGAGCTCGCGGACACGCCAGCTCGCAACCCCGGCCGCGCGCGCCGAACTGGAAGTATCGCTGGCGCTGGCCTACCTCGCGCAGGGGGATGCGAAGCGCGCGCAAGCCGCCACTGAAAAGGCACTCGCGGAACAGCCGGAGAACGTGCGTGCGCGACTCGTGCAAGCGCAAATCGCCGGACGAAGCGGTGATTTCAAGGCCGCGCGTGGCTTCGTCGATTCGGCGCTCGAGATCTCGCCGAGCGATATGGAAGCGCTGATGATGAAGGCGGAGCTGGAGATGGGCGATGGCAAGCGCGACGCCGCCCAGAAACTCTTCGACCAGGCGATCGCCGCGCACCCGGAATCCCTGCAGGCGCGCTTCGCGCTGCTGTCGCTCGCCGTCGTGACGGATCAGCTCGATGTCGCAAAGGCCCAGCTCGCCAAGATGAAGGAAATCCAGGCGCGCGACCTGCGCACCGTCTATTCCGAGGGCTTGGTTGCGTACGCCGAACGCGACAACGGGCGTGCGCGCGACGCGGTCCAGCGCGTTCTTGCCGGAAGACCCGATCATTTGCCGAGCCTGCTGCTGCTCGGTCTCGCCAACTCGCAACTCGGCTCTTACGAGGCCGCCGAGGAGCCGTTGCGGCGGGTGCTCGCGAAAGTGCCGAATGAGCTCAGTGCCAGGCGCGCGTTGGCTGCCGTGTACCTTCGGACGGGACGCGCGCGCCAGGCGCTCGAGACGATCGGTCCGGCGCTGAAGACGCGTCCCGACGACCCGGGACTGTTGCGAACGGCCGGTGAGGCTTATCTGGCATCCGGAGATCCCGAGAGCGCTGCAAAATCGTACGAGCGCGCAAATGCGCTCGACAAGACGAACTTCGGAAGCCAGGTTCGTCTCGCCCAGGTGCGTCTGGCAGCCGGCGACACGGCGCGCGCGTTCAACGACCTCGAGTCGCTCGCCGACAAGGAAGCCGCCAGCTCGCAAGCCGAGCTTGCATTGTTCAGCGAGCATCTGCGCCGGCGCCAATACGCCGAGGCGCTCGCCGCGGTCGATGCATTGGAGAAGAAGCAGCCGAAGAGCGCGCTGCCTTCCAGCCTGCGCGGCATCGTCTACCTCGCGCAGCGCGACTTCAAGCGCGCACGGCAGAGCTTCGAACGCACGCTCGAGATCCAGCCGAACAACGCGTCGGCCGCGAACAATCTCGCGGTGCTCGACATGCGCGAAGGCAACCCCGAAGCGGCTCGCAGGCGCTACGAGTCGATCCTCACGAGCGATCCCAAGAACGAGCCGGCGCTACTCGCGTCCGCCGAATTGCTCGCGGTGACGGGCGGTTCTCCGGCGCAAGTCCGGAACGCGCTCGACAGGGTCATTACCACGCATCCGGCGTCGGTTCGCGCGCGGCTCGCACTCATCAGCTTCCTTGCCCGCCATCAGGACGGCAAGGGGATGTTGACCGCTTCGGAGGCGGCGGTTGCGGCAATCCCGAACCAGCCGCAACTGATCGAAGCGCTTGCAAGGAGCCAGCTGATTGCCGGTGACCGCAACCAGGCGATCGACACGTACCGGCAATTGACCCGGGTACAGCCGCAGAATGCGCTGGCGTTCCTGAAGCTCGCGGAAGCCCAGCTCGCCGCCAAGGACTACGCGGGCGCGATCGAGAACGAGCGCAAGGCGCTCGCGCTCAAGCCCGATCTCGCGGCGGGATGGGGCCTGCTGGCCAAGACCCTGATCGCGTCGGGCAAGCCCGATGCCGCGCTTGCCGAGGCGCGCAAGCTTCAGAAGGAGCAGCCGGACAAGGCGCTGGGGTATGCACTGGAAGGCGAAGTCCTTCTGGCCCAGCGCAAGTGGGTCGAATCGTCCCGCGCGTTCCGCGCCGCGCTGACGCGCCAGCCCGCGCCGACGCTGGCGGCTCGCCTGTACATCACGCTGCAGGGGTCCGGCAAGGCGGCCGATGCAACCGCGATGGCGAGCCAATGGATGAAGGCCCATCCGCAGGATGCGACGTTGCAGCTGCTGATCGCCGAGCAGGACCAGCAGCGCAAGGAATATCGATCGGCGATCGCCGGCTACAAGCGGGTCCTCGAGATCGACGCCGACAACACCGCGGCGCTCAACAATCTTGCGTGGCTGCTGACCGAGCAGAATGATCCGAAGGCCGTCGAATACGCGGAGGAGGCGCACCGGTACGCGCCGTTCAACCCCAGCGTCCTCGACACGCTCGGCTGGGCACTCACGAAGAATGGCGAAGCCAAGCGTGGCGCAACGTTGCTGCGCATGGCGACCACGCTGGCGCCGGGGCAGGCCGAGATTCGCCTGCATCTCGCGAAGGCGCTCGCCGATGCCGGCGACAAGCCGGGCGCGCGCAAGGAGCTGACCGAGCTGTCGAAACTCGACAAGGCGTCGCCGATCCGCGTCGAGGCGGAAAAACTGCAGTCGACGCTCTAGTCGATTTTCCAGCAAAACCAGCCAGCAGCGATACCCCGCGACGGGCGGCCCCAGAAGAACATGACGAATTCCACCACCATCGCCGTCGTCGGCCTCGGCTACGTCGGGCTTCCGCTGGCCGTCGAGTTCGGCAAGCAGTATCCGACCATCGGCTTCGACCTCTCGCGCAGGCCAAGATCGATGCGTACCGCAGCGGCGTCGATCCGACCGGCGAGGTCAGCCGCGACGAACTTGCGGCCGCGACCAGGCTCGAAGTCACGACCGATGCCGCGCGCGCTCGCAGCGAGCCGACTTCATCGTCGTCGCGGTGCCGACGCCGGTCGACGACGCGCACCAGCCCGACTTCCGGCCGCTGCTCGGCGCGAGCGAATCGGTCGGCAGGAACCTGCAAGCGCGGCGCGATCGTCGTGTTCGAATCGACCGTCTATCCGGGCGCCACCGAGGAGATCTGCGTCCCGGTGATCGAGCGGCATTCGGGCATGCAATGGAAGCGCGATTTCTTCGTCGGCTACTCGCCCGAGCGCATCAATCCCGGCGACAAGGAGCACACGCTGACGCGGATCACCAAGGTCGTGTCCGGCGACACGCCGGAGACGCTCGAGCGCGTCGCGCGCGATCTACGGCAGCGTCGTCACGGCCGGCGTCACCGCGCCTCGTCGCATCAAGGTCGCCGAGGCCGCCAAGGTGATCGAGAACACGCAGCGCGACCTCAACATCGCGCTGATGAACGAGCTGGCGCTGATCTTCCACAGGATCGGCATCGACACGACTGGAAGTGCTGCGAGGCGGCCGGCACCAAGTGGAACTTCCTGCCGTTCCGGCCGGGCCTCGTCGGCGGCCACTGCATCGGCGTCGACCCGTACTACCTGACGCACAAGGCCGAGAAGCTCGGCTACCACCCGCAGGTGATCCTCGCCGGCCGGCGCATCAACGACGGCATGGGCAAGTACGTCGCCGAGCAGACGGTCAAGCACATGATCCAGGCCGGGTTCCCGGTGAAGGGCGCGAAGGTCAACGTGCTCGGGCTGACGTTCAAGGAGAACTGCCCGGACCTGCGCAACTCGCGCGTGATCGACGTCATCCGCGAGCTGCGACTCGTACGGCGCGGACGTGCACGTGCACGACCCGGTCGCCGATGCCGCCGGAGGCGGTGCACGAGTACGGCGTGACGCTGCGTGCCGTGGGAGCAGCTGCCGCGCGGCGCACGCCGATCGTGGCGGCCGTCGCGCACGCGAGTTCACGCGCCCGGCCGGTCGACGACTTTGTCGCCAAGCTCGAGCCCGGCGGACTGTTCGTCGACGTGAAGTGCCAGGCCGACGCCGCAGCGCTGCGCGCGCATGGCGTATCGGTGTGGCGACTGTGATGCGCATCGTCGCCGACGGACGCGACGCAATGCAGCGCCGCAACGGAGCGGCTGCGCAGCCGGCCGCTGCGCTGGCTGGTGACCGGCAGCGCCGGCTTCATCGGCTCGCACCTGCGTCGAGGCGCTGCTGCGACCTCGACCAGCAGGTCGTCGAGCCTCGACAACTTCGCGACCGGCACCGGCGCAACCTCGACGAGGTCCGCGGCGGCGGTCGGCGCGGAGGCGCTGGCGCCGGCACGCGTTCATCGAAGGCGACATCGTCGATCCCGGCGGCCTGCCGCGCGTGCGTGCGACGGCGTCGACATCGTGCTGCACCAGGCGGCGCTCGGCTCGGTGCCGCGCTCGATCGAGGATCCGTTGCGAACGCACGCCGCCAACGTCACCGGCTTCCTCAACATGCTGGTCGCCGCGCGCGACGCCGGCGTGCGGCGCTTCGTCTACGCGGCGTCGAGCTCGACCTACGGCGACCATCCGGGGCTGCCCAAGGTCGAGGACGCGATCGGCGCGCCGCTGTCGCCCTACGCGGTCACCAAGTACGTGAACGAGCTGTACGCCGACGTGTTCGGCCGCTGCTACGGCATCGACAACGATCGGCCTGCGCTACTTCAACGTCTTCGGCGCCGCGCCAGGATCCGGACGGCGCCTACGCCGCCGTGATCCCGCGCTGGGTCGCCGCGATGCTGCGCGGGCAGCCGGTGACGATCAACGGCGACGGCGAGACGACGCGCGACTTCTGCTACGTCGCCAACGTCGTGCAGGCGAACCTGCTCGCGGCGACCGTCGACGCGACGCCGCGGCGCTCGGACCAGGTCTACAACGTCGCGGTCGGCGAGCGCACGTCGCTCAATGAACTTCACGCGGCGCTTGCGCGATCTGATCGCAGAGCGGCATCCGGACTCGCGTTTCCCGCGCCGCGTTCACGCCGAGTTCCGCGCCGGCGACGTCCGGCATTCGCAGGCCGACATCGGCAAGGCGCGACGTCTTCTCGGCTACCGGCCGGCGTGGGATGTGCGCGACGGTCTGCGCGAAGCGCTGCCCTGGTACGAACAGCATGCAGCAGCATTTCCAGCGCCGGTGAGTGAACCGTCCCATGCCCGCCGCGCCGGCTCGGCATCCTGACGGAATCGGTTCGCGATCCGCGTGCTGCATCGTCACGCTGGCGGCGGCTGGCGTCTTCACGCTTGCCGGGACCCGCGCAAGCGCAGGCAATGGCCGCGTCCGCCGCTGCGACGCCTGCGTTGGCGGAACAGGTGGCGCGGGCGCTCGCCTACGAGCACGGCGAAGGGCTGCCGAAGGACCAGCCGGTCGCCGCTGCGCTGTACTGCGAGGCCGCGCGCGCGGGAAGTGCGGAGGCCGCATTCCGCCTCGGCTGGATGTACGCCAATGGCCGCGGTGTCCCGCGCGATGACGGGACCGCCGCCGCTTTGTTCCGGATGGCATCGGACCGCGGCGATGCGTACGCGCGGACGACGCTCGAACGCATGGGCCGAACGAACGGGACGCTTCCCGACTGCATGCGGCCGCCCGATCCGCCGGCTCGCCTGAGGCGGGAGACGATGTCGATGGCGGTCAGGATGCCGATTCGGGCCCCGACCCGTTCGCCGACCTGCCGCCCTACAAGCAGAAGATCGCCGAACTCGTTTATCGCGTCGCTCCGCGGTACGGCATCGAGCCGCGGCTCGCACTCGCAGTCATCGCCGTCGAGTCGAACTTCAACGCAACGGCGCGCTCGATCAAGGATGCGCGCGGACTGATGCAGCTCATTCCGGAAACGGCCGCGCGCTTCAACGTCCGCAATGCGTACGACATGCAGGACAACGTGCGCGGCGGCCTCGCGTACCTGCGCTGGCTCCTCGCGTATTACCGCGGGGAAGTCGCGCTGGCGGCGGCTGCCTACAACGCGGGCGAGGGCACCGTCGATCGGTATCGCGGCATCCCGCCCTATCCCGAGACGCGCGACTACGTGCGTCGCGTCCTGCGGCTGTTCCGGCGGGACCGTCATCCGTACGATCCGAAAGTCGTCGAGCCGTCCGCGATCACGGCACGGCAACTGGCCGGACCGAATTGACCGGACGCGTTTCTCCGCCGTCGATCAGGCGCGGCGCAGCGTGCGCGCTCGTCGTCGCGGCGCTCTGCGCGTGCGCGCCCGCCTGCGCCGGCGATGTGACCGACACGATCGCTCGCGTGAAGCGTTCCGTCGTCGCGGTGGGCACGTTCGAGCGCGGACGCACGCCCGCATTCCAGTTTCGCGGGACGGGCTTTGCGGTCGGTGCCGGCGCGACGATCGTCACCAATGCGCACGTGTTGCCGGCTGTCCTCAACGCGTCGCGCAACGAGGGGCTTGCGGTATTGGTCCCCGGCGTGGGCAGGGAAAGCCCACAGGTGCGCTCGGTCGAGCCGGTCGCGATCGATTCCGATACCGATCTCGCGCTGCTGAAAATGGCCGGCGAACCGTTGCCGCCGCTCGCGCTGCGCGACTCGGGGACGGTGAAGGAAGGCCATGAAATCCTGATGACCGGCTTTCCGATCGGGGCGGTCCTCGGCGCTTTCGCCGCAACCCACCGCGGAATCATTTCGGCCATCACGCCGATCGCGATTCCCCAGAACCGGGCCGCCGATCTCGATCCTGCCGTCGTGCACCGCCTCGCCAGCGGTTCTTTCCCCGTGTTCCAGCTCGACGCAACGGCGTATCCGGGCAACAGCGGAAGCCCGATCTACGACCCGGCAACGGGCGATGTGCTCGGCGTGGTCAACATGGTGCTGGTCAAGAGCACGAAGGAGTCGGCGCTGTCGCAGCCGAGCGGCATCACGTATGCGGTGCCGGCACGTCACCTCGATGCGCTGCTTCGCCGTTCCACGCTCGCCGACCGCAAGTGATCCCGGCGGGATGCGGCATCCGCGTCGCGGCAGGTACCGAACGCGGTAAACCCTAAGCGGGTTGATCCTCCCGCCGCAAACTTTTCACCGTCAGGTGCCAGGCGAGCAGAGGCATCGGCATCCTCAGCCAGTGTCCCCGCACGTAAAGCGCCCGTCTCGCCCAGCGCGTCGCCGCCTGCGACGACGTGGGGCGCAGCGCGGCGGCGAGCAGCACGTCCATCAGCACGCTGGTCGGGGGGCTCGGCGCATGCTGCTCGGCGACCGCGGCCACCTGTTGCGGAATGGGCGTTCCGAAATATCGCGACGCCCAGCGCAGCGCGTAATACAACGGCCGCCCGAGCGTCAACTCCGTCGCGCGAGCAGCGAGGCCGTTCCAGAACTGCGGCCGTGCGCCGAAATGGCGAAGCAAGGCGTCGATGTCGACCAGATCGCGCAAGCCGTGCGTCAGCTCTTCATTGTGGAACAGGTGGGTGGCACTGTGCAGCACCATGTCCGCCGGTGCGAGCACCGAAAAGCCGTGCGGGCCGGCGATCGGCACGGCCGCGCGGAAAAGCGCCGCTGCATCGGGGCGCACGCGGGCCGTTTCGGGGACGATCGTGTGGTGCACGTCGAGGACCGTCATCCGCTTGACGTGTTGCATCGGCGGCAGCTCGTGCATCCATCGGCGGTAGTAGCGCTGGTCGTACGGATGAAGATGCGTCGTCGCAAAACCGGCCAGCATCAGCGCCGACTCGACCGCCGGCAGCGCGCTTTTCGGCACGAGGATGTCGACGTCGGAAAACAGGCGCCCCCGCGACGACGGCAGGTCCGCGAGCAGATACGCCGCGCCCTTCAGCACGACGATGGGCACTCCGAGCGGTTGCAGTGCGCGGGCGATCTCGCTCAATTCACGGTGAACGGCGGCCTGCTGTGCGACGCAGGTGATCCGGGCGGCGATCAGGTGCGCACGCGGCCCCGCGGGAACGTCCATCAGCCGGCCGCGCTCATCCATTCGAGATGCGAGCGTGCCGAGGAGATCAGCTTCCCGCGCGCGCCGTATCAATTCCTCCCAATGACGCGCGTCCGGCAGCATGCAATCGACGTCGCGAAGCACGTCACCCAGCACGCCGAGCGAGGGAGTCGCTGTTCGCGCCTTGGGACGGCTCTGCAGCGCTCATGGCGTGTCGGCCAGGCGATCGAACACGCGCGCCGCGTCGTCCAGTGCGCCGCCGTAGGTGAACTCGAAGCAGCCGCTCGCGGCAACGACGTCGGCAAGGATCTCGAATCCCGTGCGACCGTGAATGCTGTAGTTGAATGCGTTGTCCACGAGCTGCATGAACGTTGCGGACCTGGAAAGCGGGGTGAGCTCGACGCCGTGGCCCGCGCGATAACGCGGCAACACGATCCAACCCGGGTTCGCCGCCTGCTGCGACGAGCGAACGCTCGCCTGCGGCGGTTGCACATGGACGACCGAGCCCTTCAGCGTATCGTGAACGACGGGACTCATGGGTGCGTCGGGCCAGAATGCCGCGATGACGGCGATCGACTCGTTCTTGAGGCTGATTGGCCGCGGCAGCGGTACGAGACGACGGCTTTCGATGTCGATCAACGCCAGCTCGTCCGAGAGCAGCCGCCAGCCGCGTGCGACCAGCGCTGCACACAGCGTGCTCTTGCCCGAGCCCGGCGGCGCCGGCAGGATCATCGCCCGGCCGCCGCGCTCGATCACGGCGGCGTGAATGACGATGAACTGATGACAATGCGCGGAAATGCACCAGTTCAGGCCCCATTCGAACAACGGGAACGCCTGCGTCGCCGCGAGCGGCTTGAACGGCGGGTTTCCCTCGAACTGGAACAGCGCCTGACGCTTGATCCAACGTCGGGCGCCAAACGGCGGCTCGACGGAAACGTGGAAATCAGCGAAGTCGGCGGGCGTCGAAACGTCGTGCGCAGCGTAATGGAGCGCGATCGATTCGGCAACGACGCGGAACGACGATCGGACTTCCGTAACGATCGGCCCGACGCGAATTCGCAGTCCCGGCCGATGGAGCCGGCGTCTCAGTTCGCCGGCCGCGAGATCGGCGACGATCAAGCGGAGCTGCAGGCCGCAAGCCGCGATTCGGCCAGCTCGGCGAGTGCACGCTCGACCTCGTCGGCGAGTGTCTCGTTGCCGGAAAACTCGATGCGGTCGCCGATTTCGCGAACGAGCGCAGCCATTTCAATGCCTGAAGGATGTCGAAGCAGCGCCAGCAGCACGTCACTGCCGAGGGGGCCGAGATGATGCGTGCTGCCGGTGGCGTCATTATAGACGACGAGCTCGTCGTTCCACTGGCGCCAGGCGATCGCTTGCGGCGTAGCGGCGCGCCACAAGGCATTCGGAGTCAATTCGGCTCGAGCGAGCCGCGCGGGCAACTCGCCCGTCGCGTCAGCCCATCGTGGTCTTGATGTACGCGACGATCTCCGACGCCGTCCATCGGATGCCGGCCGTCGGCTCGTAGTATCCGCGGTGGACCAGGTCGTTCCACATCATCCGTACGCCGGCCTCGCTCAGGACCGGCGTGCGGCCGGCCCGCGCATTGAGCATCGCGGCGACGATGTACCGTCCCAGCGAATCGAGGTTCCGTCCGCCTTGTGTGAGGTCGATCACGTCGAGCATCGACCGATGGCCGTAGACGCGGCCGCCCAGCCCCGTGGTGGGGCAGTGAAACAGCGTCGGTTCCTGATACGAAACCGCCTTGTTGATCGCCGAGGTCGCCGCCGTAGCGCAATACGGCGTAGGCCACTGTGACGCCCGCGCTTTCCATTGCTCGGGGGTCAATCCGCTGCAGACCGAGACCGTCCGGTTGCCGCTCGGCGCCACTGACGTCATGGCGGAGGCCGCAAGGCAGGTCGTCTGGCCGAGCACCGGGCGACTCATGACCGTCATGAGCACGGGCCCGGCAGCCAGCCCCCCGCGCAACAGCCGGCGCCGTTCGCCGGACGCGGGAACGCTCGGTGGCGGATGGGCGTCGCGGCCGCCGTCAGCCGATTTGTCGATGGGTAGCATCGGAGAAGAGCTAAGCAATCGCTATTCCAGTGAGCCGGCCGCCCGTTGTTGCGGGCCTAAAAACAACTGCTTGCCGGCTAACGCTTTTCCGCGTGTGACGCTGGTTGTAAACGATCCCGACGATCGGAATCGCAAGTTATTGTCCGACCGTACAAATTCCGTCCGGGCAATCCGATTGTGAACGCGCGCGTGATGCTTGGTTCCCTGGCCCGACGAGCGGCGGCCCGCGATGGCCTCTTCGGTGGCGACCGGTAACAATGCCGCAGCGGTGGCAGGCGTTTCAACGACCGGAGTGACATCGGATGACGCTCGCGTGGATCAAGATACTCGTCAAGTGGCTCGTACTGCCGCCCATGGGTCCGTTGCTCCTCGCACTTGCGGGGCTCGCAATCGTGCGTCGCAAACCGCGGCAGGGACGTCGGCTGCTGGCCGTGGGCGTGCTGTCGCTGACGCTATTGTCCATTCCGGCGGTCGGCGCCTTGCTCGTCCGTTGCCTCGATCAGTCGCCGCCGCTCGACACGTCGAATGCGTCTGGCGCGCAGGCGATCGTGATCCTCGGCGGCGGCGTCCGGCTGCACGCGCCCGAATACGGCGGCGTTACGTTGAGCTCGATCACGCTCGAGCGCGTCCGCTACGGCGCGCGACTCGCGCGCGCCACGGATCTTCCCATCCTGGTAGCGGGTGGCGCGGTGCGAGGCGCGCCACCCGAAGCGCTGCTGATGCGTAACGCGCTCGTCAACGAATTCGCGGTCCCCGTGCGGTGGATGGAAGCGCGCTCGCGCGACACGCACGAGAACGCGGTGAATTCCGCCGAGATGCTGAAGGCCGACGGCGTGCAGCGGGTGATTCTCGTCGGACACAGCTTCGACTTTCCGCGGACCCGCGCGGAGTTCGACGCGGCCGGCATCGAAACGATCGCAGCCCCGATCGGCATGCCGCCCGCCGTGCCGACGGCGCTCGGCGATTACCTCCCGAGCGTGACGGGACTCCGACTGAGCTACTACGCGTCCTATGAGATTCTCGCGAACGTGCTGTTCCTTCTTTCGCATTGAAGCTGGCCAATGCGCGACGCGCGTCGCCTGCCTCACTTTGCCAGGCCGGGAATCACTACCGGAACGTTCGCCGGTACGCGATGCCGACGCCGCTCACCACGCCGGCTTCAGCGCGCAGCGTCACGCGGCGTGACAGCGCATATTCGAGCCGTACCGCGCTCGTCGCGAGCGACAGGCCCTGCTCGTAGCCGAGTGACAGGCGATCGCTGATCCGCTTGCCGAACACGACGACCTGCGACGCGGTTCCCTCCGCGCCGCTCGTGCCCGTGCTCTGCAGCGAAATGTCGTCGAGGCCGATCCGCTGGGCGATTTGCGCCGTGAACGGCTTGCCGCTCCTGCCGAGCAGCGCCGCGGACGCCGCGGACAGCGCGGCGTAATCGACGCGCGACGAACTGTTCAGTCCCTGTCCGGTGACGAGCCAGGCGAGCGCCTCGTTTTCGGGTACGGGAGGATTCGACGTCACCCGCACTTGCGGAACCTTCACCGTGCCGCTCACTTCGACGCCGGCTTCCACCTCGAGATTCTTGCGCAGCGCGACGACGTCGAGCGCGGGATTATCGAGCGCGCCATCGAAGATAAGGCGCCCGCGATCGATCGTGAGCTTCTGGCCGAATGCAAAATAGGTGCCGTTGATCGCGCGGATCGTGCCGCGCCCGTTCAGCGTGCCCGCAGGCGACGTCGTGATCCGGATACGCCCGGCAAGCCCGGTTTCGATGCCCTCGCCGGTGAACGTCAGCGCACGTCCGAGATCGACTTCGACATCGAGTGCGAGCGGCAGGTCGCTTGCGCCGGCATTCGCGCCGCGACGCCGGTGTTCGACCCTTGATGACGATGTCGTCCGCGAGCTGGCCGGTCGGCGACGAGTCGTATCCGAGATGCCCTTCGACGACGGCAACGCTGCCCGTCAACGCCAGGCGCTTGTTCTCGATCGCGAGGGCGCCGGCGCCGTCGACGACGAGGCGCAGATCGGGACGGTTCGCGACGCGAAAGCGATCGGCTTTCCATGCGACGTGCGTCGGCGCTGCGTTGCGCTCGCCGGGAAGACGCGATCAATCCGGTGGCCGTGAAGGATCCGTCGCCGCCGGCGAAAAATACTTCATCGAGGCTGATGCCGGTCGACACGAGATGCGCGCGCAGGCGGCCGTTCGTCACGCTGATGCCGTACTGCGGTGAATCGACTCGCAGCGCTTCGCCGGTCACGGCACCCGACCACAGCGGATTGCCGACCGTTCCAGTCGCGGCCACGTCGAGATGCGCGCGGCCGCCAAGCGCCGCAGCTGGTTCCCAACCACGGCTGGAACACGGCGAGTGACGCGAGGTCCGCGCGGACCGCGAGCTCGAGCGGTGCGGCCTTGTCGATCGTCCCGGTCGACACGCCGCTCGCCGCGCCGATCGCGAGCGTTGCGTTCGCCGTGCCGGCGCGCTCCGATGCGAACGATGCCGTCGCGTCGAGTGCGTCGTTGTCGAACGTGCCTGCGACGGCAAGCGCCGTGATGCCGAGTCCGCGGCGTTCCGATGTTCCGTCGGTCGTGACATCCGCAAAGACATCGCCACCTTCGCGGCGTATCGCAAAGCGCCCGTTCAATCGCGGCGCGGCGGCGATCGACCATTCGCCACCGACGACGAGTGTCGACTCCGCCGGCATCGCCTGGCCCGCGAGCGACGCGGCTTTCGTAACGCCGATGCCGGAGAAGGAGCCGCGCGTCGTGATGCGGCCGTCGTTCCAGGCGAACTCCGCGATATCGGCGCTGCCACCCGCCGCGTCGACATGCACATCGGCGAGCCGGACGTAGTCGCTGCGCAACGCGAGGTCGGCTGGTGCACGAAGCCTGACGGGAACGGTCCCCCGATTCTCGAACGTCGTCAGCATGCCGCTCCATGCGATTTGCGACGGCTGGTCGACATTCGCGAGCGATCCGTCGACTGCCAGCGTCGCGTCGATGTCCGGTGCGCGCAGCGTGAGCGTTGCATGGTGGCGTGCGAGCGTTCCGGTGGCCGATGCGTTGATCGCGTCGACCGAGCGCCCGGGCATCGTCAGTCGCGTGGCGGCGATGTCGATCGTCAGCGCGCGTTCACCGAGCGCGCCGCGCGAACCGGCAGACGGCGGCGCGATCGATCCGTGTCCTTGCACGGTCGCCGCCGCATACGCACCCGAGCGCACCGATCGGCCGCGCACGTCGACGTCGCCGCTCAGCGTTCCGCCCGTCATCGCGACGACGCCCTTCGCATGCACTTCGCCCGCCAGCGGCCGTGGCACGGCGGATGGGAGCAACGCGGCGACTTCGCCGATCTGCGGCGCATCGACGGCGAACGCGATGCTGTCGCCGGCGCCGCCGGCTGCACCCGTTGCATGGACCTTCGCGGAACCGACTGCGACATCGAGCGTCGCATTGCGCACGCGGCCCGGTGCAATCGCTCCCTTGAACTTCCCGGACGCCGCAACGCCGGCAATGCGGCTCCCCTCGGCCACGAGTGACATCGGCTTCGGCGCGCCATCGTGGACGCAATATCGCCGCGTGCCTTGATCGTGCCGTCGAGCGTTGCCGGCGGCACCGCGGCAAAGCGCGACGGATCGAGGCGCCGCATCGACGCCTGTACCGTGAATGCATTGACGTCGCTGAGCGCCATCCGCGCCGAACCGCTCAGCGATCCGCCGGGCGTGCTCGCACGAAAGTGCGTGACGTCGACGTGCTCGTCGGCGACGACCGCCTTGAAGGCGAGGCCGATGTCACCGTCGCGGACATCGCCTTCGAGCGTCTGCCGTGCGGCACTCGCGTCGGCGTTGATTCGCCCGGACAGGCGCGTCGCTGCGAGCTTCGTGTGCACGCGCGCGAGATCGAGATCGCGCACGGCGAGCGCGAAGCGTGCGGACCGATCGGCAGCGCCGAGTGCGATGCGCCCGTCGCCTCGCGCGCCGCCGCCGTTCGGCAGCGTCGCGTCGATCGCCTCGAGCGCGAGCGTTTCCCGGTCGAGGACGAAGCGCGACGACAGTCGTGCGATCGGCAGCCGTTCCGCGTCGATCGGTCCGGCGTCCTCGTTGACGACATCGAGCGTCCCCGCGATACCGGCGCCCTGCGGGCTCGCATCGAGGCGGACGCGCGCGCGGGTATGCGGAAGCGACGGATCGAACGCCGCCGCATCCACTGCGGTGAGTTGGGCGACGGCCTGCGCAAACGGCGCGTCGGCGAAGGGTGTCGCAGTCGCCTGCAGCGACAGGGTTGCCTCGCGCAGCGTGCCCTTCGCGACGATGCCGATCTGCGCGACCGTTCCGCTCAACTGCGCGGTACCCTGCGCGCCGGCCAACGCTTCGTCGCCGGTGATTTTCGCGGTGCCGGCAATGCGCAACGGTTCGCGCGCGCCGACTTCGAGGTCCGCCTCGAGCTTGCCGAGATCCGACACGAGGCGCAGGTTCCGGAAGCGATGCGTATGCGAGTCGCCGGCATAACCGAACTCGATTCCGGACACGCGTCCGGCGCGCGGTCCCGCGCGCCAGTCGAGCTCTGCAACCGCGAGCGCTCCGATGTCGACCGACAGCGGCAGCTGCAAGTCCGTCGGCGGCTGTGCCGGCGCCCGACGAAGGCGTGATCGAGATGTCGACATGGCGAGCGCCGAGTCCGCGTATCGCCAGCCGCTTCGACCACAGGGCGCCGGGATTCCAGTCGACCACGACGTCGTCCGCGACGACCGTCGCGTCGGCGCCGTGCCATGTGATGCGGCGAAAGCGCATCGTGCCCGCAATGGACCCGGTCGGTGCGTCGACGGTGATGCGCCCGCCGCTTTGCGCAACGATCCGCGCGACGACGAACGGCAGCCCGCGTTCGCTCAAGCCGTAGCCGACCAGCGCCGCGATGCCGATCGCGAGCAGCGCGACGATCGCCAGCGTGATCGTGAGCGCGACGCCGCCACGGCTTTCGACGCCGCGCTTCCGTACCGCCCGTGGATGACGCCGTTGCCGTAGGTCTGCGTTGCGCGGGCATCATCGATCAGAACGCGACACCGACGGAGAAGTGCAGCCGCACCTGCCTCGATCGTTCGCCATAGGCGATGTCGAGACGGAACGGGCCGATCGGCGTTTTCACGCGCGCGCCTGATGCCGTAGCCGACGGCGACATCGAAATCCGACCAGTCGTCGAACGCGTTGCCCGCGTCGACGAATGCCGCAATGCCCCACACGTCGCTGAACCAGCGGGTGACTTCGACGCTGGCCACGCCGTAGTAGCGCGCCGGCAGGATCGCGTCGCCGCGCTGGATGCCGAGGCTTTCGAACGCATAGCCGCGCACCGTCGTATCGCCGCCGGTGCGAAACAGCAGCGCCGACGGAATGCCGGTGCGGCTCGCCGCGAACACCGCACCCGCTTCGGCGCGCGCCGTGAACGACCACTCGCGATTGATCGGCTGCCATAGCGCGGTACGCAGGACGACGCGCTCGAAACCGCGCGTCGATGCACCGGGAATGCCGGCGCCGACCTGCGCGAGCGCAATCCATCCCTGTGAGGGCGCAGCGAGGTCGTCGACACGGCGCCACGCGCGCTCGACGTCGACGTACAGCGCATGCGAATCGTCGGCCGGTTGCCCGGTCGGCTCCTGGCGGTCGGCGTAGTACGCCGCGCCGTATTGCCATTGGTTGCGCTCGTCGAGCGAGATCATGCGCACGCCGGCTGTCGCCGTCTGCGTCACGAGCCCGCTGATGTCGGTGCGCTCGATGCTGCGCGAACGTCGCCTGCGACCAGCCGTTCGCGGCGGGCGGGCGCAGGAAGCGCAGCGATGCGTTCTGCAGTTTCGATTCGATGCGCGCATCGATGGTCATCTGCAGCGCGCGCCCGCCGACATTGACGTCGCGATAACTCACGTTGCCGCGAAATGCGGTGTCCGTCGAATAGCCGAGCCCCGCTTCGAGCTTCTTGGGCGGTGCCTCGATGACGGCGACGTGCACCGCTGCGTCGGCCGGCCTGCGCGGGATCGGTGTCGATCGCCGCGTGAACGCTCGCGAAGTAGCCGGTGCCGTTCAGCCGGCGCACGAACTGATCGAGTTCCGCGATCGAATAGCGGTCACCCGGCCTGGCCGTGCGGTAGTTCCGCACGAGATCCGCCGTGTAGCGCGGACAGGCCTTCGATGTCGAGTTCGCCGACGTGGAACACCGGGCCGCTGTCGATCGCGATCTCGAGGTCGACGCTGTTGGCGTCGGGATCGACGCTCGCCTCGCTCGAAACGAGTTTCGCGGCGGCGAACGCGCTACCGGCGAGCGTGTCGACGGCCTGCGTCTTGGCGTCCGTCCAGGCCGACTGCCGAAAGAGGGCGCCCGCGGGCAGCGGCCATTCGCGCTTCACCTTCGAGATCGCCTCGGAGCCGCCGGCATCGGTCGCGGCGGCGCCCTCGACCGCGACGGTGGCTGCGCTCACACGCGCCTGTACGCCCGGCGTGACGCGAACGGTAACGGTGAATGGCGCTGTCGTCCGATCGACGGCGACATCGACACTCGCCGAGAAGAAGCCTTCCGTTGCCGCGGCCTCCTTCGCCTGATCGCTCGCCCGCCGCACGAGCGCGTCGAACAGGCTCGCCGTCATTTCGTCGTAACCCTGCCAGCGAATCAGGTCGACGCTTGCCGCAAGGGTGTCGCGGAGCGGCGCGGGCGCCTCGATGACGACGCGATACCGCAACGCATCCGCAGTGGATGCGGACGCGGTTGCGGCGGCGGCGAAGCGGGAGCGGTGGAGGGCGGTGCGACTTCAGCGAACGCCGCGGCGCTCGCGATCAGCAGTGGAAACGTCAGCAGCGCGCGCAGCGCGCGGGCGTCGAGGCGTTGGACGAAGCGGCGCCGTCATTCGCCTGCGCCGCGGTGGTCGGCGGCGAATCGTACGGCGCCAGATTGTCCGAGAGCGGCAGGGGATTGCGCGTCGCCCAGGTGACGCCGATCGCCGTCCGCTCGAGCCGAATGCGCTTCGGCGCCTCGATGGGAGGCTGGTTGCGTGAAGTCGGAAAATTCCAATCGATCAGCTCGAATGCGGCGTCTCCCCACAGCCCGTCCGAAGCGCGCGAATACGCATAGTCGGCGCGTGGGTCGCGCAGTGCGCACCCGGCCAGCATCGCTACGCCGACGGCCGCAACCAGCATGATGCCAGTAAGACGTTGCATCCAACCTCCCGCAAGAATTTTCGAGAATCCGAACGGCGGCGCGACTTCCAGATGCGCGAATCGACCATTCCGTTGCGCCGAGTCTACCGCGGCGCCGAACCGGCCAGCCAGCGCGGGTCGACGCATGGAGGCCCGTCGATGCACGAAAGCAACACTCGATCAGACGAACGGTATCGAACGCACGTTCGATATTCGACCGAAATGACGTCACAGGTGGGAATATGCTTTCACAAGAAACCGTAACCCCATCATTTTATGCGTTTTTGAAGGTGTTGCTCTTTTGAACTTAAGTCGTTGTTCCGCATCGGAAATACATTGACCCCGTGCTGAAAGGCCACGTATAGTGCGCGCAAGTGGTAAAAAGTGGGGCAAAGTGGGGCAGGCGAGCCCTCCGATGGAACGGAGGTCCGGGCGCCTGAGTACCCACTTTCCGGCGCGGAGGACGGTTCGGTGGCGGTCGGCGGTAACGGGGATTCGGGCGAAACGACGGGCAACGGCGGCGGCAGGCGCCCGTCGCTGTTTCGGGGAGTTTCCGAACTGGTTCTCGACGCCAAAGGCCGGGTTGCCATTCCGGCCCGTCACCGGGAGGACCTTGCCGGTGGCAACGGCCGGGTGATCATCACCGCGGACCATGCCGGCTGCCTGCTGATCTATCCGCGTCGCGGCGTGGGAGCCGATCCAGGCACAGCTGATGGAGCTGTCGTCGTTCGACGCCGGGATCCGCAGCGTGCAGCGGCTGCTTCGTCGGTCACGCCGACGACGTCGAGCTCGACGCAGCCGGCCGCATCCTCGTCCCGCCCGCGTTGCGTCGCTATGCCGGCCTCGACAAGCGCGTCGTGCTCGTCGGCCAGGGCCAGAAGCTCGAGTTGTGGGACGAGGTGAAGTGGCAGGCGCAGATCGCGCAGACGATCACGTTCCCCGGCGGGTTGCCGCCCGGGCTGCAGGGCCTGAGCCTCTGACGAGTCGGATGCGCAACGCAACCGATGCCTCGCATGTTCCCGTTCTCCTCGAAGAATCGCTCGCAGCGCTTGCCATCCGCGAAGAGGGCGTCTACGTCGACGGCACGTTCGGGCGCGGCGGTCATGCGCGCGCGATCCTCGCATCGCTCGGCGCGCACGGCACGCTCGTCGCCGTCGATCGCGACCCGGATGCCGAAGCGGCCGCCGCCGCGATCGCGGACCACGCGTTTCGTTTTCCGCCGCGCGTGGTTCTCCGAATTGCCGGAAGTGCTCGATGCGCTTGCGATCCCGCGCATCGACGGCGCGCTGCTCGATCTCGGCGTCTCGTCGCCGCAGCTCGACGATCCCGCGCGCGGCTTTTCCTATCGCGTCGACGGTCCGCTCGACATGCGGATGGATCCGTCGCGCGGCGAATCCGCCGCCGCGTTCGTCGCCCGCGCCACGATCGCGCGAACTGACGGAGGTCATCCGCGACTATGGTGAGGAACGGTTTGCTCAATCGATTGCAAGAGCAATTGCGAAGGCTCGCGAAGTCGCAGCCGATCGGCTCGACACGGCGAGCTTGCGAACGTCGTTGCGCAAGCCATCGGCGCGCGCACGCGGGGTGATTGGCATCAGGATCCGGCCACGCGGACCTTCCAGGCCCTTCGGATTGCGGTGAATCGCGAGTTGCACGAAGTGTCCATCGCGCTGCCTCTGCTGACGACACGGCTCGCCCCCGGCGGACGCCTTGCCGTCGATCAGCTTCCATTCGCTCGAGGATCGGATCGTCAAGCGCTTCCTCGCGTTCGCGTCGCGGCCGTTCGGCGGCGACGCGCGGCTTGCGCGGATGCCGATCAGGGACGGCGGCGCTGCCGCCTGCGCCGCTTGCGATCGTCGGCCGCGCGATCAAGCCGTCGGCCGCGGAGATTGCGCGCGAATCCGCGCGCGCGCAGCGCGGTGCTGCGCGTCGCCGAGCGCACGCGCGCATGCGCTGCCCGCCGACTGGCCGCGCGGCGCCCCGGACGAGCGGCGATGACGCGCGTGAACGTCCTGCTGCTGTGCGTGCTGGTCGGCTGCGCGCTGTCGCTCGTCACGTCGCGCCACCAGGCGCGCAGCCTTACCGTCGAGCTCGAGCGCGAGCAGGCGCGCGCGCGGCAGTTCGAGGTCGAGTACGGCCAGCTGTCAGCTCGAGCAGTCGACGTGGGGCATGCCGGCGCGCGTCGAGAAGATCGCGCGCGAATCGCTGCGCATGCAGCTGCCCGCGTCGTCGCGCGTCGAGGTCGTCGAAGCGGCGGAGGACACAGCGAAATGAGAGCCGCCGCGCGCGAAAGCACGTCGCGCCGCCCGCCGGAGCTGCCGCGCTCGCGCGCGCTGCTGCGTGTTCGGCGGCCTCGCGGCTGCTGTTCGCCGTGCTGCTCGGCCGCTCGCTTTACCTGCAGTGGATCGACAACGATTTCCTGCAGGAGCCAGGGCGCAGCGCGCTTCTCGCGCGAGATCGAAGTGCCCGCGCATCGCGGCCGCATCGTCGACCGCAACGGCGAGCCGCTCGCGATCTCGACGCCGGTGAAGTCGCTGTGGGTGTTCCGCGACAAGGTCGACGCGACGCCCGATCAGCTGCGCAAGCTCGCGCGCGTGCTCGAGACGACGCCGCAGCAGCTATCGACGCGCCTGCGCGGCGACGGCGAATTCGCGTTCGTCGCGAAGCAGCTTGCGCCGGAAACGGCGCGAGCGCGCGATGGCGCTCGGCATCAAGGGATTGAACGAGCAGAACGAGTATCGCCGCTACTATCCGGGCGGCGAAGTGACCGCGCACATCATCGGCTTCACCGGCGACAAGCGACGCGGGCCAGGAAGGCATCGAGCTCGCGCAGCAGGCGTGGCTCGGCGGCACGCCCGGAAGCCGCCGCGTGATCATCAACCGCCGCGGCGACATCGTCGAGGACGTCGCAGCGATCCGTGCGCCGCAGGCCGGCCGCGACCTCGCGCTGTCGATCGACTCGCGGCTGCAGTACCTCGCGTTTCGCGAGCTGAAGGCGGCGGTCGAGCGCAACAAGGCGAAGGCAGGCGGCCTCGTCGTCCTCGACGCGCAGAGCGGCGAGATCCTCGCGCTCGCGAACTGGCCGACGTACAACCCGAACCGCCGCGACAGGGTCGCGCGCGAGCGGATGCGCAATCGCGCGCTCACCGACATGTTCGAGCCCGGCTCGACGATGAAGCCGTTCACGATCGCCGCGGCGCTCGAAGCCGGCAAGGTGCGTCCCGACACGGTGATCCAGACGGAGGCGGGCACGCTGACGATCGGCCGGCAACACGATCCACGACGCGCATCGCGCAGGGCCGCTGACCGTCGAGCAGGTGATCCAGAAGTCGTCGAACGTCGGCGCGGCGAAGATCGCGCTGTCGCTGCCGTCGGAGACGCTGTGGCGGATGTTCTCCGAAGCGGGCTTCGGCACGGCGCCGAAGACCGGCTTTCCCGGCGAGGTCGCCGGGCGGCTGCGGCCGCCGAAGACATGGAAGCCGATCGAGCAGGCGACGATGTCCTACGGCCACGGCATCTCGGTCAATCTCGTGCAGCTCGCGCGCGCCTACACGGTTTTCGCCGACGACGGCGAGCTGAAGCCGGTCGACGCTGTTCAAGACCGACGGCGCCGTCGCGGGCCGGCCGGTCGTATCAGCGCCGAGACCGCGCGCGCGGTGCGCCACATGCTCGAGCTCGCGACGCTGCCGGGCGGCACCGCGCCGAAGGCGCAGGTCGCCGGCTATCGCGTCGCGGGCAAGACCGGCACCGCGCACAAGCTCGAAGGCGGCGGCTACACGCGACAAGTACGTCGTCGTCGTTCGTCGGCTTCGCGCCGGTGTCGAATCCGCGGCTGATCGTCGCGGTGATGATCGACGAGCCGTCGGCCGGCGAGTACTACGGCGGCGACGTCGCGGCGCCCGGTGTTCTCGGCCGTGATGGGCGCCGCGCTGCGGATGCTCGGCGTGCCGACCGACGCGCCGGTCGACAACGTGATCCTGCCGCCGCGACGGCAGCCGAGGTGCAGCGAGGAGACATGAGCGGCGCACGCCGCGACTCGCCGATCGTCGACGCTGCCGCGCTGCTCGCGCGGCTGCGGCGCGTCGCCGCGCCGGCATCACGGCCGACAGCCGCGCGTCAGCCCCGGCGATCGCGTTCGCCGCCTATCCCGGGCGCTGCGCGCGACGGTCGCGCGTTACATCGCCGACGCGATCGCGCGCGGCGCCGCCGCCGTGCTGTGGGAGGCGCGCGGCTTCGATTGGGACGCCGGGTGGCGCGTGCCGCACGTCGCCGTCGCGGACCTCAAGGCGCGGCTCGGCTTCATCGCGATCCGTCGTCTACGGCAGTCCGTCGCAGGCGCTGTGGATGATCGGCGTCACCGGCACGAACGGCAAGACGTCGTGCGCGCACTGGATCGCGCAGGCGCTCGAGCGATTGCGGCCGGCGCGCGGCGGTCGTCGGCACGCTCGGCAACGGCTTCATCGACGCGCTCGATGCCGGCGGCGCAACACGACGCCGGACGCCTGCCGTGCTGCACGAGCTCGCTCGCGCAGTGGCTGCGCGACAGGCGCGGACGCGGTCGCGATGGAAGTGTCGTCGCACGGGCTCGACCAGGGCCGCGTCAACGGCGTCGAAGTTCGACGTCGCGCTGTTCACGAACCTGACGCGCGACCACCTCGACTACCACGGCACGATGGCGCGCCTACGGCGCGGCGAAGGCGCGGCTGTTCGCAGTGGCCGGGCCTGCGCGCCGCCGTGATCAACGCCGACGACGCGTTCGGCCGAGAGCCTGATCCGACGTGCGCGCGCAGCGCGGCAGAAGGCGCTCACGTACGGCGCTCGACGGTGCCGACATCGTCGCGACCGCGCGTCGACGCTGTCGCCGGCCGGCATCGCGATCGGCGTCGCGACGCCGTGGGGCGCAGGCGAGCTCGTCACGTCGCTGGTCGGCGCCTTCAACGCGCAGAACCTGCTCGGCGTGCTCGGCGTGCTGCTCGCGAGCGACATCGCGCTCGACCGACGCGTTGCGACGCGCTCGCGACGCGTAACGCCGCCGCCCGGCCGGATGGAGCGCTGCGGCGGCGGCGCCGGATCCGCTCGTCGTCGTCGACTACGCGCATACGCCCGACGCGCTCGAGAAGGTGCTCACCGCGCTGCGCCCCGCGGTGCGCAACGGCGGCGCGCTCGATCTGCGTGTTCGGCTGCGGCGGCGATCGCGATCGCGGCAAGCGCCCGCAGATGGGCGCCGTCGCCGGCGAGCTCGCCGATCGCGTCATCGTCACCAGCGACAACCCGCGCAGCGAGGATCCGCGCGCGATCGCGAACGACATCGTCGAAGGGTTGCGGCGACTGCCGACCGACTGGTCGGTGGAACTCGATCGCGCGAGCGCGATCGCGCGCGCGCTCGACGACGCGCGCGCGGGCGACGTCATCGTGCTGGCCGGCAAGGGTCACGAGGACTATCAGGAAACGAACGGCGAGCGCGCTGCCTTTCTCCGACGCGCCGATGCGTCGCGGATGCGCTTGCGCGCCGGAGGGCCGCATGATGGATACGGCGACCGCCGCGCGCGCGGTCGGTGGCTCCGTCGTCGGCGCGGACGTTCCTTTCTCGCGCGTCACGACCGACACGCGCGGCCTCGTCCCCGGCGATTTGTTCGTCGCCTTGAAAGGCGAGCGCTTCGACGGCCACGATTTCGTCGCGCAGGCGCTGCGGAGCGGCGCCGCGGCGGCGCTGGTCGCAGCGCGAGCCGCGCCACGTCGCTCGACGGCAACCTGATCGCCGTCGACGATCCGCTGCGCGCGCTGGCCGCGCTCGCCGCGTATCTGGCGCAGCCGATTCGACATTCCGGTCGCGGTCGTCGCCGGCAGCAACGGCAAGACGACGGTGAAGGAGATGATCGCGGCGATCCTGCGCGCGCACGTCGGCGACGACGCACGTGCTGGCGACGCCACGGCAACCTCAACAACGCGATCGGGCTGCCGCTGACGCTGCTCGCGACTGCGCGCGTCGCATCGCGCCGGCGGTGATCGAGCTCGGCATGAACCATCGCGGCGAGACGCGCGAGCTCGCCGCGATCGCGCAACCGACGATCGCCGTCATCAACAACGCGCAGCGCGAGCACCAGGAGTTCATGGCGAGCGTCGACGAAGTCGCGGCCGAGCACGCCGACGCCATCCGCGCGCTGCGCCAGGGCGGGATCGGCGATCATCAACGCCGACGATCCGCGCGCCGGCGTGTGGCGCGCGCGCTGCGCGCGACGCGGGCGTGCGACGTCGTGACGTTCGCGCTCGATCGGCCCGCGGACGTTCGCGCGCGCTACGCGCCGCATCGCCGAAGGCGGCGTCGCTCGCGCTCGCGACGCCGGCGGGCAGCTGCGCACGTCGTCGCTGCGCGTGCCGGGCCGCGCACATGGCGCGCAACGCGCTCGCCGCGACGGCGGCCGCGCTACGCGGCCGGCGTGCCGTCGACGGCGATCGTGCGGCGGCCTCGAGGCGTTTCGTGCCGGTCGCGCGGACGGCTCGTCACGCTGCGCACCGGCGGACGGCGTGCACGGTGATCGACGACACGTACAACGCGAACCCCGACTCGGTGCGCGCGGCGATCGACGTGCTTGCGGCGCGACCGCGCGCCGCGCTGGCTCGTGCTCGGCGACATGGGCGAGGTGGGCGACGAGGGCCCGGCGTTCCATCGCGAGATCGGCGCGTACGCGCGCGCGGCGGGCATCGACGCGGATGCTCGCGACGGGCGACGCTCGCGCGCGAAGCGGCGCGCGCGTTCGGCGCGGCGCGCGAGCACTTCGCGACGGTCGACGCGCTCGCCGCAGCGCGTCGCGACGCGACGCGCACGACGGCGTCACGGTGCTGGTCAAGGGATCGCGCTTCATGCGGATGGAGCGCGTCGTCGCCGCGTTGACCGGCGCAGGCGCGGGAGGCGCGCACTGATGCTGCTGTGGCTCACCGAATTGCTGGCGCAGGACGTCCGCGCGTTCAACGTCTTCGGCTACATCACGCTGCGCGCGGTGCTCGCGACGATGACGGCGCTCGTCATCTCGTTCGTCGTCGGGCCGCGGATGATCGCGTGGCTCACGCGGATGAGGATCGGCCAGTCGGTGCGCGACGACGGTCCGCAGACGCATCTGATCAAGGCCGGCACGCCGACGATGGGCGGCGCGCTGATCCTCGTGTCGATCGTCATCACGACGCTGCTGTGGGGCGACCTCGACAACCGGTTCGTCTGGGTCGTGCTGCTGGTGACGCTCGGCTTCGGCGCCGTCGGCTGGGTCGACGACTGGCGCAAGGTCGTCGCACCGCAATCCGAAGGGACTGTCGGCGCGCGCGAAGCTCTTCTGGCAATCGGTGATCGGCGCTCGTCGCCGCCGTCTACCTCGCGTTCTCGGTGTCGGCGCCGGACAACGCGACGTTCGTCGCAGCTGCTGCTCGCGTGGGTCGCAAGCGGCTTCAGCATCGGGCTGTCGCCGAAGGCCGACCTGATCGTGCCGTTCTTCAAGACGATCTCGTATCCGCTCGGCGTGTGGGGCTTCATCGCGCTCATCCTATTTCGTGATCGTCGGCACGAGCAACGCGGTCAACCTGACCGACGGCCTCGACGGCCTCGCGATCATGCCGACGGTGATGATCGGCGCGGCGCTCGGCATCTTCGCGTACGTCACGCGGCAACGCGGTCTTCGCGCGCTACCTGCGGCTTTCCGCTACATCCCCGGCGCGGGCGAGCTCGCGGTCGATCTGCGGCGCGATCGCGCGGCGCGGGCCTGGGCTTCCTGTGGTTCAACGCGTATCCGGCCGAGGTGTTCATGGGCGACGTCGGCGCGCTCGCGCTCGGCGCGGCGCTCGGCACGATCGCGGTCATCGTCCGCCAGGAGATCGTGCTGTTCATCATGGGCGGCGTGTTCGTCGTCGAGACGCTGTCCGTGATGATCCAGGTGATCTCGTTCAAGATCGACCGGCAGGCGCGTGTTCCGGATGGCGCCGATCCACCACCACTACGAGCTCAAGGGCTGGAAGGAGAACCAGGTCGTCGTCCGCTTCTGGATCATCACGATGCTGCTGGTGCTGTTCGGTCTCTCGACGTTGAAGCTGCGATGAGCTGATGAACGACGTCATCAAGGACGGCGCGCCGTCGTGCTGGGACTCGGCACTGACCGGGCTGTCGCTCGTCGCGCCACCTCGTGCGCGCACGGCGCCGACGTGCGCGTCGCCGACACGCGCGCCGATCCGCCGAATCGCGACGCGCTGGCGGCGGAGCTCCCGACGTGCCGCTCGACACGGGCCCGTTCTCCGACGCGACGTTCGACGGCGTCGACCTGATCGCGATCAGCCCGGGCGTCGCGCAAGGACCAGCCGGCGATCGCGCGCCGCCGTCGCGGCGGGCGCCGAGCTCGTCGGCGACATCGAGCTCTTCGCGCGCGCGCTGCCGGCCGACGCAGAAGGTGCTCGCGATCACCGGCACCAACGGCAAGACGACGGTCGACCGCGCTGACCGGCGCGCTGTGCGCGCGCCGCGGGACTCGCGACGGTCGTCGCCGGCAACATCGGCGACGCGGTGCTCGATGCGCTCGCGCTGCACGAGGCGGGCGCAGCCGTGGCCGGACGTGTTCGTGCTCGAGCTGTCGAGCTTCCAGCTCGAAACGACGACGAGCCTGGAGCCGGTGGCCGCGACGGTGCTCAACGTCATCGGCGAACCACCTCGACCGCTACGCGGGCATCGCCGACTACGCGGCGGCGAAGGCGCGGATCTTCGCGCACGCGACGGTGCAGGTCCTGAATCGCGACGATCCGATCGTGCGCCTGATGCGCCTGCCCGGGCCGCACCGTGCAGACGTTCGGCGCCGGCGTGCCGCTGTCGGAGGAGGAGTGGGGCCTCGTCGAGCGCGCCGGACGGCGCGTGGCTCGCGCGCGGCGGCGAGCTGCTCGTGCAGGCGTCGCGGCTTGCGCTCGTCGGCCGCCACAACGCGCTGAATGCGCTCGCGGCGCTGGCGCTCGCGTCGTCGGTCGCGAAGATCGGCCGCCCGGTGCTCGACGCGCTCGGCGCGTTTCGCGGCCTGCCGCACCGGATGGCAGCCGATCGCCGACGCGGGCGGCGTGCTGTTCATCGACGATTCGAAGGGCACGACGGTCGCCGCGACGCAGGTCGCGCTCGACGGCATCGGCCGGCCCGTCGTGCTGATCGCCGGCGGCGACGGCAAGGGCCAGAGCTTCGCGCCGCTGAAGCCGAGCGTCGAGCGCGCGTGCCGCGCGGTGCTGCTGATCGGCCGCGATGCGCCGCAGATCGCGCGCGCGCTGGCCGGAACGACGTGCGCGCGTCGAGAGCGTCGGCACGCTCGACGCGGCGGTTGCGCGCGCGATGCGAACTCGCAGCGCCCGGCGACGCGGTGCTGCTGTCGCCCGCGTGCGCGAGCCTCGACCAGTTCCGCGACTACGTCGAGCGCGGCGACGCGCTTCGCCGAGCTCGTCGAACGCGCGCGCTGGCGGCGGACGTCGATGCGTAAGCGCCTCGCTCGCCACCGCGTCCGTCGGCAGGCCGCCGCTGCGGCCGCTGCCGCGCGACCCGCGGTCGATGCTCGACGTTCGACGCGTCGCTCGCGTGGTCGGCGCTGCTGCTGCTCGCGCTCGGCCTGGTGATGGTGTACTCGGCGTCGATCGCGATGGCCGAGGCGTCGGCGCACACCGGGCTATCGCGCCTGGTATTTCCTCGCGCGGCACGCGCTGTTCCTGGCGGTCGGGCTCGTGCGCGGCGTTCGTCGCATTCCAGGTGCCGGTGAAGGTGTGGCAACGCGGCGCGATCTGGCTCTTCATCGGCGGCGCGGTGCTGCTGGTCGCTGGTGCTCGTTCCCGGGCATCGGCAAGTCGGTCAACGGCTCGCGGCGCTGGCTGTCGCTCGTCGTCGTCAACATCCAGCCGTCCGAGTTCATGAAGCTCGCGGTCGTGCTCTACGCGGCGAGCTACGCCGTGCGCAAGGCGGCGTTCCTGCACGCCGAGCAGCCGCTGCGGCAGACGCTGCTGCGCGGCTTCGCGCCGCTGTTCGCGGTGATGGTGCTGATCGGCGGCCTGCTGCTGCTCGAGCCCGACTTCGGCGCGTTCGTCGTGATCGTCGCGATCGCGTTCGGCGATCCTGTTCCTCGGCGGGCTCGACTGGCGGCTGTTCCTCGGGCCTCGCGCTGCTGCTGCCGGTCGCGCTGGCCGCGATCCTGGTCGCCGCGCCGTATCGCGTGCAGCGGCTGACGGCGTTCCTCGATCCGTGGTCCGATCCGCTCGGCAAGGGCTATCAGCTGTCGCATTCGCTGATCGCGTTCGGCCGCGGCGAATGGTTCGGCGTCGGGCTCGGCTCGAGCGTCGAGAAGCTGCTCTACCTGCCCGAGGCGCACACCGATTTCCTGCTCGCGGTCATCGCCGAGGAGCTGGGCTTCGTCGGCGTCGCCGCGGTGATCGCGCTCTTCGTGTGGCTGCTGTTTCGCGCGTATGCGATCGGCCGCCAGGCGGCGCGGCTGCGCGGCCGTTCGCGGCGCTGGTCGCGCACGGCATCGGCGTGTGGATCGGCGTGCAGGCGTTCATCAACATCGGCGTCAACATGGGCGTGCTGCCGACGAAGGGGCTCACGCTGCCGCTGCTGTCGTTCGGCGGCAGCGGCATCGTCGCCAACTGCATCGCGGTCGCGATCCTGCTGCGCATCGATTACGAGAACCGGCGGCTGCTGCGGGGATTCACGGTATGAGCGCCGCCGGGCCGTCCCAAGGCGCGAAGCGCCCCCTTCGCAGCGCAGCGGCGCAGCGCAAGCGTGCGCATCAGCGCCGCCGGGCCGTCAAGGCGCGAACGCCCCTTCGGCAGCGCAGCGGCGCAGCCGCAAGCGTGGGGGCACCATGAGCGCGACGGTGATGATCACCACCGGCGGCACCGGCGGCCACGTCTTCCCCGGGCTCGCGGTCGCGGCGAAGCTCGTCGCGCGCGGCTGCCGCGTGTTCTGGCTCGGCACGCGCGACGGCATGGAGGCGAAGCTCGTCCCGCAGCACGGCGTCGACTTCGAAAGCGTTGTCGTTTCGCGGCATGCGCGGCAAGGGATTGCGCACGCTGCTGCTCGGTCCGTACGCGCTGGCGGCCGCGTGCATCGAGAGCCTGCGCGTCATTCGCCGCCGCCGCCCGAACGTCGTGCTCGGCTTCGGCGGCTTCGCGTCGTTCCCCGGCGCGCTGATGGGCGTGGCGAGCGGCAAGCCGCTGGTGCTGCACGACGCCAACGCCGTCGCCGGGCTCGCCAATCGCATCCTCGCGTACGGCGCGGATCGCGTGCTGCTCGGCTTCCCCGGCGCGCTGCGCGGCAGCATGCGCGAAGCGTGCGACGTGGGTCGGCAATCCGCTGCGCGACGACATCGTCGCGCGTCGATCCGCCGGACGCGCGCTTCGCCGGTCGCACGGGTCCGTTGCGCCTGCTCGTCGTCGGCGGCAGCCTCGGCGCCGCGGCGCTCAACGACGCGTTCCCGGCGGCGCTCGCGCAGACTGCCGCGACGCGACGCGCCCGCTGATCGTGCACCAGGCCGGCGAGCGCCACATCGACGCGCTGCGCGCGGCGTACGCGAGCGGCGGGCGTCGACGGCCGAATGCGTGCCGTTCATCGACGACATGGCGGCGCGCTATGCGTGGGCCGACCTCGTCGTCTGCCGCGGCGGCGCGCTGACGGTCGCCGAGCTGGCCGCGGTCGGTCTGGGCGCGATCGTCGTCCCGCTGCCCGGCGCGATCGCCGACGAGCAGAGCGCGAACGCGCGCTTCCTGCGTCGATGCGGGCGCCGCGATCGTGCGTCGCGCAATCCGAGCTGCGCGGCGCCGATGCGCCGCTCGCCGGCATCGCTCGGTGCGTTGACCGCGACCGACGCGCTGACGATGGCGCTCGCCGCGCATCGCGTCGGCAAGCGCGATGCCGCCGACCGCGTCGCCGACGTCGTGCATCGCGCTCGCGGGAGCGCGCGCCGATGAAGCACAAGGTCAAGCGCGTGCATTTCGTCGGCATCGGCGGCGCCGGGATGAGCGGCATCGCCGAGGTGCTGGCGACGCAGGGCTACCGGTGTCCGGCTCCGACCTCGCGAGAGCGCGGCGACGCGGCGCCTGCGCGCGCTCGGCGTCGACATCGCGATCGGGCACCAGCGCCGCGAACGTCGCGGGGCGCCGACGCGGTCGTCGTGTCGACGGCGGTGCCGACGGACAACCCCGAAGTCGCTCGCGGCGCGCGAGCGCGGCATTCCGATCGTGCCGCGCGCGCTGATGCTCGCGGAGCTGATGCGGCTGAAGCAGGGCATCGCGATCGCCGGCACGCACGGCAAGACGACGACGACGAGCCTGATCGCGTCGGTGCTCGCCGAAGGCGGGCTCGATCCGACGTTCGTCATCGGCGGGCGGCTGCTCGTCCGCCGACGCGAACGCGCGCCTCGGCAACGGCGATTTCCTCGTCGCCGAAGCCGACGAGTCGGACGCGTCGTTCCTCTACCTGACGCCGGTGCTCGCCGTCGTGACGAACATCGACGCCGACCACATGGAGACGTACGGCCACGACTTCGCGCAAGCTGACGCGCGCGTTCGTCGATTTCGTGCAGCGGCTGCCGTTCTACGGCGTCGCCGTGCTGTGCGTCGACGATCCGCACGTGCGCGCGATCCTGCCCGAGATCGCCAAGCCGGTCGTCACTTACGGGCTCGCGCGAGGATGCGCAGCTGCGCGCCGTCGACGTCGACGAACGCCGGCGGCCGGATGCGCTTCGTCGCGCAAGGCGACGGCGTCGCCGACCTGCCGGTCGAGCTCGCGCTCGCCGGGCGTGCACAACGTGCAGAACGCGCTCGCGGCGATCGCCGTCGGCCGCGAAGTCGGCGTCGCGCGATGCGGCGATCGCGCAGGCGCTCGCCGAATTCAAGGGCGTCGGCCGCCGCTTCCAGCGCCACGGCGACGTCGACGCTCGACGGCGGCGGCACGTTCACGCTGATCGACGACTACGGGCATCACCCGGTCGAGATGGCGGCGACGCTCGCCGCGGCGCGCGAAAGCTTTCCCGGGCGCCGCGCTCGTGCTCGCGTTCCAGCCGCATCGCTATACGCGCACGCGCGACCTGTTCGAGGATTTCGTCCGCGTGCTGTCGACCGTCGACGCGCTCGTGCTCGCCGACGTCTATCCGGCCGGCGAGGCGCCGATCGTCGCGGCCGACGGCCGCGCGCTCGCGCGCGCGGTACGCGTCGCCGGCACGCGTCGAGCCGGTGTTCGTCGAGGCGATCGGCGAGCTGCCGGCGGCGATCCGCGACGTCGCGCGCGACGGCGACGTCGTCGTCACGATGGGCGCCGGCTCGATCGGCGTCGGTGCCGGCGCAGCTGAGTGCCGGCGCATGATGATGAACGAGCCCCTCGCATTCGCCGGCCTGCGCGGCACGCTGGCGCGCAACGCGCCGCTCGCGCGACACACGAGCTGGCGCGTCGGCGGCGCCGCCGATCGTGCTCTACGTGCCGGCCGATCGCGACGATCTCGCGCGGTTCGTGCGCCAGCTGCCCGCCGGCATGCCGCTCACCGTGCTCGGGCTCGGCAGCAACGTGCTGGTCCGCGACGGCGGCGTGCGCGGCGCGGTCGTGCTGCTGCACAACCCCGGTGCCGCGCTCGCCGTCGCGGACGGTCTCGTCTATGCGGACGCCGGCGTGGCGAGTCCCGAAGCTCGCGCGGTTCGCGGCGCTGCACGGCTGCGCGGACGCGGAATTCCTCGCCGGGATACCGGGCACGGTCGGCGGCGCGCTCGCGATGAACGCCGGCTGCTACGGCGGCGAAACGTGGCGCCACGTCGCGCGCGTCGAAATGCTGTCGCGCAACGGCGCGCTTCGAGGTGCGCACGCCGGCCGATTATGCGATCGGCTATCGCAGCGTCGCGCACCGCGATGGCAGCGCACTCTGCGATATCTTCACGGCGGCCTGGTTTCGCTTCCCGGTCGGCGATGTCGGCGCCGGGCGCGCGCGCATCAAGGCGCTGCTCGCCAGGCGCATCGCGACGCAGCCGCTCGCGCTGCCGAACGCCGGCAGCGTGTTCCGCAATCCGCCGGGCGATCATGCAGCGCGCCTGATCGAAGCCTGCGGGCTCAAGGGCTACGCGATCGGCGGCGCGCGCGTGTCGGAGAAGCACGCGAATTTCATCGTCAATCCGCAACGCGCGGCGCGCGCGGCGGACATCGAAGCGCTGATCGCCTGTGTGCGCAGCGGTCGTAGCGGCCGACACCGGGATCACGCTCGAGCCCGAAGTGCGGATGCTCGGCGTCGCCGGCACGGGTGAGGGCGAGGCGCGTCGCTGATGACGACACATCCCGCTAACTTCGGCAAGGTGGCAGTGCTGATGGGCGGCCCGTCGGCCGAGCGCGAGATCTCGCTGCTGTCGGGCAACGCGGTGCTGAAGGCGTTGCGCGAACGCGGCGTCGACGCGCACCCGTTCGATCCGGCGCAACGCGACGCTGCCCGAGCTCGTGCAGGAAGGCTTCGCCCGGGTCTTCATCGCGTTGCACGGCCGCTTCGGCGAAGACGGCACCGTGCAGGGCGCGCTCGAGACGCTGCACATCCCGTACACGGGCAGCGGCGTGATGGCGTCGGCGCTCGCGATGGACAAGTGGCGGACGAAGCTCGTATGGCTCGCGAGCGGCATTCCGACTCCGCGTTATCGCGTCGTCGAGCGCGGCGACCGACTGGATGCAACTCGTCGCGGAGCTCGGCTTGCCGCTGATCGTGAAGCCGGCGCGCGAAGGCTCGACGATCGGCATCACGAAGGTATCCGCCGTCGACCACGATGAAATGCGCCTCGCCTTCGAGGCGGCGGCCATCCACGACACGCTGGTGCTGGTCGAGGAATTCGTGAGCGGCGTCGAATTGACCGCGTCGATCGTCAACGGCCGCGCGTTGCCGCTGATCCGCATCGAGGCGCCGCAGGGCAACTACGACTATCACAACAAGTACTTCTCCGACGAGACGAAGTACTTCTGCCCGAGCGGCATTGCGGATGCGAAGGAGCAGGAGATCCGCGACGCAGGCGCTTGCCGCGTTCGACATCGTCGGCTGCTGCGGCTGGGGCCGGCTCGACCTGATCCTGCGCGACGACGGCAGCTTTTCGTTCCTGGAAGTGAACACGTCACCCGGCATGACGGGCCACAGCCTGGTGCCGATGGCGGCAAGACAGGCGGGGACGCCGTTTCCCGATCTCTGCGTCGAGATCCTGCGGGGTGCGCATGTGGGATGACGCGACGCCAGTTGAACGCGATCGCGGTGACGCTCACGGTGATCGCGGCCGCGTTCCTGTCCTGGGCCGTCGTCGGCTGGGCGACGCGGCTCTCAGCCTTCGACTATCGCGACGTCGTCGTCACGACACCGCTCGCGCGCGCGAGCGGCGCGCATCTCGAAACGGTGATCCGCAGCGAGCTTCGCGGAACGTTCTTCACGATGGACCTCGATGCCGCGCGCGCAGCACTCGCCGCGCGTGCCTTGGGTGCGCGCCGTCGCCCTGCGCCGCCAGTGGCCGCGCAGACTCGAGATCGAAGTCGACGAGCACGAGCCGCTTGCGCGCTGGAACGACAGCGCGCTCGTGAACACGCGTGGCGAAGTGTTCGCCGCGAACTGGGCCGGCGAACTGCCGCGAATTCAACGGGCCGGACGGTCAGTCCGGCGTGATGACGCAGCGCTACCGCGAATGGGGCGCGCTGCTCGCGCCGCTCGCTTTGCGGTTGCGCGGCTTGAGCCTGTCGCCGCGGGGCGGATGGCAATTGCGCACCGCCGATGACGCGGGCGCGATGACGCTCGAGCTGGGGCGCGACGATGTCGCCGGACGCCTGTCACGCTTCATCGCCGTTCACGCACGCACGATCGGCGTGCTCGCTCGCGCGGGGAAGCACGTCGATCAGGTCGATCTGCGCTATCGCAACGGCTTCGCCGCCCGATTGCCGGGATTTCGCGAAAAAACGCCACGGAAGGTGTCATGACCGACGGCATCGACAACGCGACGGAGCCCGGCCCGCGAGGGCCTGCGGAAAGCGGCCGTAGCCGGCGCTTGCATGACCCCCCCACGCTTGCGGTTTCGCCGCTGCACTGCCCCCCGCGGGGGCGGAATTCGCACCTCGAGGCGGCTCTGCGGCGCTTGCCATTCGAGTGCAGGAAAAGGGGATCGTGAAGGACAACAGCAACCTGATCGTCGGACTCGACATCGGTACGTCGAAGATCGTCGCGATCGTCGCCGAAGTGCTGGCCGACGGCGGACTCAACGTCGTCGGTCTGGGAACGCAGCCGTCGCGCGGCCTGAAGAAAGGCGTGGTCGTCAACATCGAAGCGACGATGGGGTCGATCCAGCGCGTGCTCGAGGAAGCGGAATTGATGGCGGACTGCCGCATCAGCGAGGTGTACACGGGTGTGGCAGGCAGCCATATCCGCAGCCTCAATTCGAGCGGCATGGTGGCGATCAAGGAAAAGGAAGTCACGCAGGCCGACATCGATCGCGTCGTCGAAACGGCGAAGGCGATCGCGATTCCGAACGACCAGCAGGTGCTGCACATCCTGCCGCAGGAATTCATCATCGACGGGCAGGAAGACGTGCGCGAGCCGCTCGGGATGAGCGGCGTGCGGCTCGAAGTGAAGGTGCACATCGTCACCGGCGCCGTGTCGGCCGTCGAGAACATCACCAAGTGCGTGCGGCGCTGCGGCCTCGAAGTGCGCGACGTGATGCTGCAGCCGCTCGCATCGGCCAAGGCGGTGCTGAACGACGACGAGAAGGACCTGGGCGTCTGCCTGATGGACATCGGCGGCGGAACGACCGACATCGCGGTATTCGTCGGCGGCGCGATTCGCCATACCGCCGTGATTCCGATCGCCGGCGACCAGATCACGAACGACATCGCGATGACGCTGCGCACGCCGACGAAGGAGGCCGAGGATCTCAAGGTCCGCCACGGCTGCGCGCTGCGGCAGCTTGCGAACCCCAACGAGATCATCGAAGTGCCCGGCGTCGGCGAGCGCGCGCCACGGAAGCTCTCGCGGCCGATGCTCGCCGAAGTGATCGAGCCGCGCGTCGAGGAGCTCTACTCGCTCGTGCAGCAGGAATTGCGGCGCTCGGGCTTCGAGGAACTGCTGTCGTCGGGGATCGTGCTGACCGGCGGCTCGGCGCTGCTGCAGGGAATGACGGAGCTCGGCGAGGAGCTCTTCCACCTGCCGGTTCGCGTCGGCGTGCCGACGTACGTCGGCGGCCTTTCGGAGGTCGTGCGCAGTCCGCGTTACGCAACCGCGGTCGGCCTGCTGCTCGAAGGACGCGAGCAGTTCCTGCGCGGGCAGGCGGCGCGTGCGCAGGTGGCGGGCATCGGCGGCATTGCGGAGCGGATGCGGCAGTGGTTCAGCGCGAATTTCTGACATCAGGCGATCAGAAGTCAGAGGTCAGAGGACAGAGGACAGAGGACAGAGGACAGAGGACAGAGACAGAGGACAGAGGACAGAGGACAGAGGACAGAGGACAAGACAGAGGACATAGGACAGAGGACCGAAATGTCACGTGCGCAAATGAGTAGAGAGCAATCTGAGCAGCAACGGGGAACTGCAGCAACACAAGAGCGGCGTCAGGAATCCGGGGTCTTCGCTGACTTCTGACTTCTGATTCCTGACTACTGAAATCCAGACAGGTGAAAGGAACGAACCATGTTTGAAATCATCGACGAGGCACCGGAAGAGGGTGCGGTCATCAAGGTCATCGGCGTAGGCGGGTGCGGCGGCAACGCCGTCGAGCACATGATCGCCCGCGGTTTGACGGGCGTGGACTTCGTCTGCGCCAACACCGACGCGCAGGCGCTGAAACGCTCGACGGCGCGAACGCAACTGCAACTCGGTTCGACGCTGACGCGAGGCTTGGGTGCGGGCGCGCGGCCGGAAATCGGACGCGACGCGGCGATGGAGGATCGCGACCGCATCGCGGGCATGATCGACGGCGCCGACATGCTGTTCATCACGGCCGGGATGGGCGGCGGCACCGGTACGGGCGCGGCCCCCGTGATTGCCGACATCGCCAAGAGCCTCGGCATCCTGACGGTCGCGGTGGTGACGCGACCGTTCAAGTTCGAGGGCAAGCGGCAGCGCGTCGCCGCAACCGGCATCGAGGAGCTCACGAAAAAGGTCGACTCGCTGATCGTCATCCCGAACGACAAGCTGATGGACGTGCTCGGCGAGGATGTTTCCGTCCTCGACGCGTACGCGGCCGCGAACGACGTGCTGCACGGGGCCGTGTCCGGCATCGCGGAGGTTATCAACAACCCGGGCCTCGTTAACGTCGATTTCGCAGACGTCAGGACCGTGATGGGCGAAGTTGGGATGGCAATGATGGGATCCGCGATGGCGGGCGGCTCGGACCGTGCGCGCGTCGCCGCGCAGCAGGCGGTCAAAAGTCCGCTCCTGGAGGACGTGAATCTGGCCGGCGCGCGCGGCGTGCTGGTCAATATCACGGCATCCGCCAGCTTGAAGATGCGGGAGTACCACGAGGTGATGAACACGATCAAGGAATTCACCGCGGAAGACGCGATGGTGATCGTGGGAACGGTCATCGATGAAGCGATGGAGGATCGCCTGCGCGTGACGATGATTGCGACCGGGTTGGGCGGGGCGGTCGTGGCGACGCGCCGGCCGCCGAAGCTCGAAGTGCTCGAGTCGATCATCGAGCGGACCGGCACGGACAATGTCGGGATGCGGGTCACCGAGACAATCGATTACGAAAAGCTCGACCAGCCCGCCGTCGCGCGGCGCCGCCATACGGCGAGCGTCGCGGCGCCCGCGTTCGATACCTCGGAAATTCCGGCATTCCTGCGCAAGCAGGCGGATTAGGCAAAGGGAAGGCGTGAGCGAGCAAGAGGTTTGTAGGCGCTCACTCCCTTCCTGTCGCCGACACGGGTGCTAAAATGTTGGGTCTATCACGCAAACGGTCAACCGTCCGGGCGACCGGAATGCGCCGTCCCGTTTCCACCACGATGCTGCGGCAGCGAACGCTGAAGACCACGATTCGCACGACGGGCGTTGGGTTGCACACCGGCGCCCGCGTCGAATTGACGCTGCGTCCCGCACCCGGTGACACGGGCATCGTCTTCCATCGCATCGACCTGCCGACGCCGGTCACCATCCCGGCGCAGGCGATCAACGTCGGCGACACCCGGCTGTCGTCGACCCTCGCGATGGAAGGCACGTCGATTTCTACCGTCGAGCACCTGATGTCGGCGCTGGCGGGTGTAGGTGTCGACAACCTGCACGTCGATGTGGCGGGGCCGGAACTGCCGATCATGGACGGCAGCGCCGGGCCGTTCGTGTTTCTGCTGCAATCGGCCGGCATCGTCGAGCAGGCGACGCCGAAGCGCTATCTGCGGGTGAGAGCGCCCGTCGAGATCCGCGACGGCGACAAGTGGGCCCGGTTCGATCCTTTTCCGGGGTTCAAGCTCGACTTCACGATCGATTTCCCGCACCCGGTGTTCGGCACGGAGAACCGGCACGTCGTCGTCGATTTCGCCGAGCACTCGTACGTGAAGGAAGTCGCCCGCGCGCGCACGTTCGGCTTCATGCAGGATGTGGAAGCGATGCGTTCGGCGGGTCTCGCACTCGGGGGCAGCCTGCAGAACGCGATCGTGCTCGACGAAACGCGCGTGTTGAACACCGAGGGCCTGCGGTACGACAACGAGTTCGTCAAGCACAAGGTGCTGGACGCAATCGGCGACCTGTATCTGCTGGGCCGTCCGTTGATCGGCCAGTACACGGCGTTCAAGCCCGGGCACGCGCTGAACAATGCGCTTGCGCGCACGCTGCTCGCGCGGCCGGACGCATGGGAACTCGTCGCATTCGATACCGATGACGAGGTTCCGTCCGCATTCCAGGACTGGGCGGTCATCGGCGCCGCTTGATTCTCGTTCGGCTGTTGCTGTTTCTATCGTTGGCGGCGGTTGGCGTCGCGCTGCTGTTGTGGCTCATCAAGCGCGACCGGCGGTATCTTCGGTTCATCGGACTGACGCTGAAAATCACCGTGCTGCTGCTGCTGGTGACGCTCCTCTGGTTCGCTGGCGAGCGGCTGCTCGGGTAGATGCCCGGACACCTCTGACCGGGATTTACGCGGCCCTCATTCCGGAAATACATCTCCGACCCCGATTTCCGGACGCCCCGGATCTGCATGCCATCGTCATAAAGTGACGCGAGTGGAGTGCCGGGGGAGCGCGAGAGACCGGCGCTTCAACCGAAGTCGGACCCGTTTCGGCCGGCGTGCGGGAAACGCGGCATTGCCGTGGCTCCGGTGGGCATTGTTCCGGCTCCGGCCCTCATTCAACGTCCCCTTGCCCGCCGCGACCAGCGCGTCAATGCGGCTTTCAGCGGACCCTCCGGCAACCGGTCAGCCAATTCGAATATCGGCGCGGCGCTGGTGCTATCCCATTGACGCATCGGATGTTTTTCCTCGAGGCGCGGCCCTCCGGCAACTTGCACCCGCACGCGGATTTCAGTAAAGTCCCACCCGTCGCGGGCCAGCGCTGCCCGCAGATCGGGTGCTCGCTGGCGTAGCGTCGCTGCAATCGCGCCTGCCGTCGCGGCAAGCTCGAGCACGCCGCCGCGGGTATCGGTCACCCGGACCCGCTCGGCGATCGGGCGCGGCAAATGCTTGCGCAACCGAAGCGTCAGGGCAACTTCCTGTCGATGCCGTGTCGTCCATCCGGCGAGTTGCGATTCGGACTCGAGCACGCGAGCAAGCAAGCGATGCGGCGGCAATTTGGTCAACGGCGGTCCGGAATGAGGGAGGAGTGATCCATTGAACATCATCCTGGTCACCGGCGCCAATGCCCGTGCGCGCACGCTCTCGCTGGACTGGCGACACTGGGCAGGCGGCAGCCTGCTGTTGCTGACGCTGTTGATTACGTTCACCGTTGCATTCAACCTGGCGACGCTCAAGTGGGCGGCCGCCGTCAAGCATCCGTGGCTGCAGGCGATCGTGCTCGCGGATCAGCGAGAAGCGGCGGCGCGAATCAACGAGCGGGTGCAGGGACACCTGAACGCGATGGCCATGCGCCTCGGCGAACTGCAGGCGCAAATGATGCGACTGGACGGCTTGGGTGAGCGCCTTGCCGCAAGTGCGGGGTTGAAGCCGCAGGACTTGCCCGGGTTGCAATCCGGGACCGTGCCCGGCCGCGGCGGCGCGCTGTCTTCGAGGACTGCGCGCGACTTTTCTGTTCCGGAGTTCTCCGGGCTCCTCGAGCAAATGAAGCGACAGCTCGACGCGCGCGGCGACCAGTTCGGTGTCCTCGAAGCCTTCCTCGTCCAGGATTCGGCCAAGCGCAAGTTCCTGCCGTCGCAGAAACCCGTGGCGGACGGATGGCATTCATCGAACTTCGGCTCGCGCATCGACCCGTTCACCGGCCAGAACGCGTTCCACGAAGGAGTCGACTTTCCGGCGGGTACGGGCACGGCGATCGTCGCGGCCGCCAGTGGCAAGGTGCTCTTCGCCGATACGCATGCCCAATATGGTAGGATGATTGAAATCGACCACGGCAATGGCCTCGTCACGCGCTACGCGCACGCCTCCAGGCTGAACGTCAAGGCAGGCGACCTGGTCATACGCGGACAACGCATCGCCACCGTGGGTACCACCGGACGCTCGACCGGGCCGCACCTGCATTTCGAAGTGCGGCTATTCGGCGTGCCGCAAAACCCGGCGCGGTTCCTGCAGGCCGCGGGCTGACGGTTCCAGACGAAGCACGATGCGGACAACGGGGGTGAGCGGTCTCACCCCTTGCTTTTCGTGAGTCCCGCGCCAAGCTAGTACCCCGACCCACTCCCTGCCCCGTTTGCCATTCGTACCCATAAGGTGCACAGGGCCCGCCCAGTTTCTCTCGCCACGCGATGATCAATATCCTCACCCGCATTTTCGGCAGCCGCAATGAACGGCTCCTGAAGCAATATGCCCAGCAGGTGCGCGAGATCAACGCGCTCGAGCCGGCCATCGCCGCGCTAACCGATGATGCGCTGCGTCAGAAAACCGCGGAACTGCGCACGCGCGTGGCGAACGGCGAATCGCTCGACGACCTGCTGTCCGACGCATTCGCCGTCGTCCGCGAAGCCGGCAAGCGGACGCTCAACATGCGTCACTTCGATGTGCAGCTGATTGGCGGCATTGCGCTGCACAACGGAAAGATCGCCGAAATGCGTACCGGCGAAGGCAAGACGCTCGTCGCCACGCTACCGGCCTACCTCAATGCACTCGCCGGCAAAGGGGTTCACGTCGTCACGGTCAACGACTACCTCGCGCAGCGCGATGCCGACTGGATGGGCCGCATCTACCGCTTTCTCGGTCTCACTGTCGGCGTCAACATGTCGCAGATGTCGCACGCCGACAAGCAGGTTGCGTACGCAGCGGACATCACGTACGGCACGAACAACGAGTTCGGCTTCGACTACCTGCGCGACAACATGGTGTTCGCCACGGGCGAACGCGTCCAGCGCGGGTTGAGCTACGCGATCGTCGACGAGGTCGACTCGATCCTCATCGACGAGGCGCGCACGCCGCTCATCATCTCCGGGCAGTCGGACGACAACGTCGATATCTACTACCGGTTGAACGAGCTGCCGCCGAAGCTCACGCGGCAGACGGACGAAAAAGGGCCGGGCGACTACTGGGTGGACGAAAAGGCGCACCAGGTGCTGCTGTCGGAAGAGGGCCACGAGAAGGTCGAGCAGCTGCTCGGCCTCGGCCGGCCTCACGCAGCCCGGATCGAGCCTCTACGACGCGCACAACATCTCGCTGGTCCATCACCTGTACGCGGCGTTGCGCGCGCACTCGCTCTTCCATCGCGACCAGCATTACGTCGTGCAGAACGGCGAAGTGATCATCGTCGACGAATTCACGGGCCGCCTGATGGCCGGCCGGCGCTGGTCCGATGGCCTGCACCAGGCGGTCGAGGCGAAGGAAGGCGTGCCGATCCAGCGCGAGAACCAGACGCTCGCGTCGATCACGTTCCAGAATTATTTCCGGATGTACGGCAAGCTGGCCGGCATGACCGGCACCGCCGACACCGAGGCGTTCGAGTTCCAGCAGATCTATCACCTGGAAACGATGGTCATTCCGACCCACCAGCCGATGATCCGGAAGGACGAGAACGATCTCGTGTTCCGCACGCTCGCGGAAAAGGTGAGCGCCATTGTCGCCGACATCAAGGATTGCCACGCGCGCGGGCAACCGGTGCTCGTCGGCACGACGTCGATCGAGAACTCCGAAATGCTGTCGATGCACCTCGACAAGGAACAGTTGCCGCACCAGGTGCTGAACGCCAAGCAGCACGCGCGGGAAGCGGAAATCGTCGCCCAGGCCGGCAAGGCGGGTGTGATCACGATCGCCACGAACATGGCCGGTCGCGGCACGGACATCGTGCTCGGCGGCACGATCGAGCCGCAGATCCTGGCGTTGCGCGAGGACACGACGCTCGATCCCGCGGAGAAGGAACGCGAGATCCAGGCGAAGCGCTCGGAGTGGCAGGCGCGCCACGACGCGGTGATCAAGGCAGGCGGCCTGCACATCGTCGGGACCGAACGCCATGAGTCGCGGCGCATCGACAACCAGCTGCGCGGCCGCGCCGGCCGGCAGGGCGACCCCGGCTCGTCGCGGTTCTACCTGTCGCTCGAAGATCCGCTGCTTCGCATCTTTGGCGGCGAGCGCCTCTCGGGCATCATGCAGCGGCTCAAGATGCCCGAGGGCGAGCCGATCGAGCATTCGATCGTCAACCGGTCGATCGCGAAAGCGCAGAACCGCGTCGAAGCGCGCAACTTCGACATTCGCAAGCAACTGCTCGAGTACGACGACGTCGCGAACGACCAGCGCCGCGTCATCTACCAGCAGCGCAACGAGTTGCTGGAGGGCGAGGACGTCGCGGAAACGATCGGCAACATGCTTCGCGGCGAGGTCGATTCGACGTTCAAGCGCTTCATTCCGCCGGAGTCGGTCGAGGAGCAATGGGACGTGCCGGGGCTCACCACGGCCCTGGCTTCCGACTTCCAGCTGAGCGCGCCGATCGACGAATGGCTGAAGGCCGAGCCGGACCTCGACGACGCCGCATTGCGCGAGCGGATCGGGAAGGTCGCCCAGGATGCATGGCGCGCGAAGGAAGAGCAGGTCGGCACCGAACTGCTGCGGCAGTTCGAGCGCAGCCTGATGCTGCAGACGCTCGACCACCACTGGCGCGAGCACCTGTCATCGCTCGACCATCTCCGCCAGGGGATTCACCTGCGCGGCTATGCGCAGAAGAATCCGAAACAGGAATACAAGCGCGAAGCATTCGAGCTTTTTTCCGACATGCTGGACCGGATCAAGCAGGACGTCGTGCGCGTGGTGCTCACGGTGCAGGTGCGCTCGCAGGAAGACGTGCAGGCCGTCGAGCCGGAGCCTGCAGTCAGCAATGTCCAGTACCAGCATGCCGATTACGATCAGGCGCTCGGCAACAACGGCGACGGCGGCGATACCGCGGTCGCGGTCGCACCGCCGTTCGTGCGCGCCGGGCAGAAGGTGGGGCGCAACGATCAGTGTCCGTGCGGGAGCGGGAAGAAATACAAACACTGCCACGGTCGGCTCGGCTGACGTCTGGCTGCTGCGCGACCCGTATGCTTCGTTGTCGGCATATCAATGCCCGTCAACTACACGCCGCCGACCGCTGATTCATTGCTCGCCGTCCCCGGCATTGCGCTCGGCACGACGGCGGCGAAGATCAAAAGCTGGGATCGCGACGACCTGCTGATGGTCGTCGCCACGCCGGGCACGGTGGCGGGCGGCGTGTTCACGCAGAATCGCTTTTGCGCGGCGCCGGTCACCGTATGCCGGCAGCACCTCCGGGCCCAGCACGAACGGGGCATCGGCTTTCGCGCGCTCGTCGTCAATGCGGGCAACGCGAATGCGGGCACCGGCGAGGCGGGACTCGCGGCCGCACGCGCAACCTGCATCAGGGCCGCGCAACTCGTCGACTGCGTGCCCGAACAGATCCTGCCGTTCTCGACGGGCGTGATCATGGAGCCGCTGCCGGTCGAGCGGATCGTCGACGGGCTGCCGCACGCGCACGCGGTCGTCCGCGAAGACGGCTGGTTCAACGCTGCACGCGCGATCATGACGACCGACACGGTTCCGAAGGGTGTGTCGCGGCGCATTCGCGTCGACGGTGTCGACGTGACGGTCACCGGCATCGCGAAGGGTGCGGGGATGATCCACCCCGACATGGCGACGATGCTCGCATTTGCCGCGACGGATGCGCCGATCGATGCAACGCTGCTCGACGCGCTAGCGCATGAGATTGCCGCCGTTTCGTTCAACGGCGCCACCGTCGACGGCGACACGTCGACGAACGACAGTTTCGTGATCGCCGCCACGGGCCGCGCGAACATTGCACCGCTACGACAACTCGACCGATCCGCGCCTCGCGCTCATTCGCAGCGCGTTCGAAGCGGTCGCGGTGGAACTGGCGCAGGCGATCGTTCGCGACGGCGAGGGCGCGACGAAGTTCATCGCCATCCGTGTCGAAGGCGGCCGTGACGTCGATGAGTGTCGCCGCGTCGCGTTCGCAATCGCGCATTCGCCGCTCGTCAAGACGGCCTTCTTTGCGTCGGATCCGAACCTTGGAAGAATCGTCTGCGCGATCGGCAACGCGGGCGCACGCGATCTCGATCCCGGCGCCGTGTCGTTCTGGCTCGACGACGTGCTGGTCGTCGATCACGGCGGCCGCGCGACGAGCTACACGGAGGAGCAGGGTCAGCGCGTCATGAAGCAGGCCGAAATAACGGTTCGTGTCGATCTCGGGCGCGGCAGTGCGCGCGCGACCGTATGGACCTGCGATTTCTCGCACGAGTACGTATCGATCAATGCCGACTATCGCTCGTGAGCGCCGCCGCTCTGCATGAACGATGATCTGAAGCCGCTGCTCGCGCGCGCCGAGTCGCTGCTCGCGCGCGTCGAAGCGCTGTTTCCGCCCGTCGAGTCGGATCCCGACTGGAGAAGGATTACCGCTGCACGCTGGCGCAAGCGCGGCGGGCGCGGCTTCCTGCAGCCGGTTCTGCATCCGCATGCGATCGCGCTGTCCGACCTTGTCTCGATCGATGCACAGAAGCAGGCGATCGACCGCAACACGCGTCAATTCCTCGCAGAGCTGCCGGCGAACAACGTCCTGTTGACCGGCTCGCGCGGGACGGGCAAGTCGTCGCTGGTGAAGGCAATGCTCGCGCGTTATCACGCGAAAGGCCTGCGGCTGATCGAAGTCGACAAGGCGGACCTGACGGACCTTCCCGACATTGCGGACCGGCTTGTCGAGCAGCCGTTCCGCTTCGTCGTGTTCTGCGACGACCTGACATTCGATGCAGGCGAGCCCGGGTACAAGGCGCTCAAGGTGATGCTCGACGGCTCGATCGCCGGTGCCGCGACGAATGTCGTCATCTATGCGACGTCGAATCGCCGGCACCTGCTGCCCGAGTACTTCGCCGAGAACCTCGAGACGAAGCACATCGGCGAGGAAGTGCATCCCGGCGAATCGGTCGAGGAGAAGATCTCGCTGTCCGAACGCTTCGGTCTCTGGATCTCGTTCTATCCGTTCGCGCAGGATGATTATCTCGCCGCGGTCGAGCGCTGGCTCGCGCACTTCGGCGTCAAGGCGCCTGCCTCCGCGCGCGACGCGGACGAGCGCATACGCGAAGCGCTCCAATTCGCGCTGCAGCGCGGCTCGCGCAGCGGCCGCGTCGCGTGGCAGTTCGCCCGCCATTGGGCCGGGGGGCTGGGCCTGAAGCGCAGCAAGTCGTGAGCGGTGTTGTCCGCGTCGCCGCGGCAGTGATCGTGCGCGCCGACGGCGCCGTGCTGCTCGCCCAGCGACCGTCCGGCAAGCCATACGCCGGATACTGGGAATTTCCCGGCGGCAAGCTCGAACCCGGCGAGACGCCGGCGCATGCGCTGTCGCGCGAATTGCGCGAGGAGCTCGGCATCACGGTGCGAACCGCATCGCCCTGGCTCGTGCAGGAATTCGTCTACCCGCACGCGCACGTCGAACTGCATTTTTTCCGCGTTCGCGCCTTCGACGGCGAGCCTGCGGGGCATGACGGGCAGGCGTTCGCCTGGCAGGATCCGCCTGCGATCGACGTCGCACCGTTGCTGCCCGCGAACACGCGCGTGCTGGCGGCGCTGACGCTGCCCGCGGTCTACGCCATCACATGCGCGAGCGATCTCGGTGATGCCGTGTTCGTCGAGCGGCTGCAGCGGGCGCTCGCAGCCGGCGTGCGGCTGATCCAGGTACGCGAGCCCGAACTCGCGCATCGCGCGACGCGCTGGTTCCGCGCGTGATCGCGCTCGCCTCCGGGCATCGCGCGCAAGTGCTGCTGAATGGCACGGAGGACGACGCGCGCCGGCTCGGCTGCGCCGGCGTCCACTGGCCGGCGCACGCGCTGAAGATTGCCGCATCGCGTCCGGCCGACCTCATCGTCGGCGCATCGTGTCATACGCATGCGGAGGTGATGCGGGCATCGGCGCTCGGACGTCGACTTTGCGGTGCTGGGTCCGGTGCTCGCGACGCCGACCCACCCGGATGCGACGCCGCTCGGCTGGAGCGGCTTTGCCGCTGCGGTTGCGGAAACACGCGTACCGGTTTTCGCGCTCGGCGGACTGCAGCAGGCCGATCTCGACATCGCCATTGCGCACGGCGCGCACGGCGTTGCGATGCGTCGTTACGCGTGGCCGCCCGCGACCGCTTACGACTCGTCGCGCCCCGGCGCGATCGGGTCGGCCGACTCCGGCGTTTCGGACGTTTCGACGCGGTAGCGTTCGCTCGCCCACGCGCCGAAATCGAGCATCTTGCAGCGCTCGGAACAGAACGGCCGCCATTTCGATTCGGCGGTCCATGTCACGGGCGCTCCGCACTGCGGGCACTTGACGATACGAGGCGGTGAAGTCATCCGTGTACGCCGGCAAAACGCCAGCGTACCGGAAACGACCCCGTGCCGTCACCGGACAGGGGATCGTCTCACCGGCGAGCGCCGCTTCACGAAGGACGCGGGCCAGGCGCGACGCCGGCTACGCGCGAAATTCATCGACATGCGGCATCGCGATCGCCTCCCGCGCGGGCTTCCTCCATTTGCGGCGTGGCGACGTCGGTCGGGTGCGCCGGCGCTGCAAGCTCCTCGGCTCGCTGGACTGCCACGCCGTGCAGCATCTCGAATCCCGCGATGGTCATCAGCGCCGCCGCAGCGAGCGTGACGGCGGCTTCGACGAAGAGCTTGGGGTGCGAATCTCATTCTCATGACTTTCTCCGGGCATTTGCGGGAACGAAGCAAAGTCTAGAGAGGCAGCCCCCTGAGGACAATCGATTTGTTTTCGACTAATATGTGAATTCGGCTCACATAAAGCGCCGCTGCAAATGTCGACCCACGTTCCTCCGATGCAGGCGCTGCGCGCATTCGAGGCGGCTGCGCGCACGCAAAGCCTGACCCGCGCGGCGGAAACGCTCAACCTCACGCACGGCGCGATCAGTCACCAGATCAAGTCGCTCGAGGCATCCATCGGCGTGCGCCTGATCGAGCGCGCGGGGCGCGGCATTCGCGTGACGGAGGAAGGCGAGCGATTCGCCGCACGCCTGCGCGCCGCGCTGGCGGAAATCGCCGACGCCGTGCGCGAGGCTGGCGAGCGCAGCAATCCGCGGCAACTGCGCGTCAGCGTGATGCCGTCGTTTGCGGCGCGCTGGTTGTTGCCGCGGCTCGGCAGCTTTCTGGCGCTCCACCGCGATATCGATCTCGACGTTCGCTCGAGCATGGCGCTCGTCGACTTCCGGCGCGACGACACCGACGTCGCCATTCGCCACGGGTTCGGGAACTGGCCGGACGTCAAGGTCGAGTTCCTGCTCGGCGACGCTTTCTTTCCCGTCTGCAGTCCGCGGCTCGCATCGAAGCTGCCCGCGCGACCGCGCGAGCTTGCGCGTCACACGTTGCTGCGCTCGGACGACGAACAATGGAAGCCGTGGTTCGAGGCGGTCGGCCTCGATTGGCCCGAGCCTGCGCGCGGCCCGATCTTCAACGATTCAGCGCTGATGCTGCAGGCCGCGGCGGAAGGGCAGGGCGTCGCGCTCGCGCGCAGTTCGCTGCTCGGCAACGACGTTCGCAACGGACTGCTGGTGCGTCTGTTCGACATCGATGTTCCGGCGCCGCGAAAATATTACCTCGTGTATCCGCCGCGGCTCGCGGCATCGCCGAAGCTCGCGCTGTTTCGCGCGTGGCTGCTGTCCGAAATCGCAAAAGGCGACGCGAGGCGGCCGCTCGCTTGCGCGGGAAGCCGCGACGAGCGGGGCGGCGAACCAGGGCCGGCTAATCGAATACTGTCGAACAGCGACGCGGTTGCACGGTCGGCATCCGGCTCGCGTACCGTCGTGGCCGCCTGCCCGGCGCGCACCAGCCCGCCGACCCGCACGCCGATCAGGCGGATCCGGCGTTCGAGATTCACGCGTTTCAGGCACCCGCCGGCGGCGCGCCGGATCGTCGCCGAATCCTGCGTCGGTTCGGCAATCGTCTGCACGCGGCTGACCGTCGCGAAGTTGTCGTACCGGAGCTTGAGTCCGATCGTCTTGCCGGCGTATCCCTTGCGCTGCAGGTCATCGCTGACGCCCGCGCAAAGCTCGGTGAAGATCTCCGTCAGCCGCTCGCGATCGCGCGTCGCGGAAAGGTCCCGATCGAACGTCGTTTCGCGGCTGATCGACTGCGGCTCGCTATGCGTCACCACCGGCCGCTCGTCGCGTCCGTGCGCCGCCTGATGCATCCAATCGCCGTGCGCCTGACCGAACGTCGCAATCAGGAACGCGTGATCCGCACGCGCCAGGTCGCCGATCGTGCGGATGCCGAGCGTTTCGAGCCGCGCCGCCGACTTCGGGCCGATGCCGTTGATGCGGCGTGCCGGCAACGGCCAGATGCGCCGTTGCAGGTCGCCTTCGCCGACAAGCGTCAGGCCGTCGGGCTTGTCGAGCTCCGATGCGATCTTTGCCAGCAGCTTGTTCGGTGCAATCCCGATCGAGCAGGAAAGACCGGTCGCCGCGACAACGGCGTCCTTGATCGATTGGGCGAGCGCTCGCAGGCCATCCGGATGCGACTCGGTGCAAGCCGCAGCCGCGTCACGTGCCCCACCGTGCGCGCCGCAATGCCCGGCCGGATGCGCAACGCCGGTCAGGTCGATGTAGATCTCGTCGATGCCGCGGTCTTCGATGCGCGGCGCAATCGCGCGCACCGCGTTCTTGAAGAGCCGCGAATAATGGCGATAAGCATCGAAATCGACGGGCAGCAGCACGGCGTCCGGCGCAAGCGCTGCCGCTTTCATCATCCCCATCGCCGAATGCAGCCCGAGCGCACGCGCTTCGTAAGTGGCCGTCGTGATCACGCCGCGACCCGCGTAGCCGCGCAACGTGGAGAACGTCCGCTCGACACGCTGCGTGATCGGGTCCACGTACTCGGTGGGTCGATGCCGCTGGCCGCCACCGATGACGACCGGCTTGCCGCGCAGCTCGGGATAGCGCAGCAACTCGACGGACGCATAGAACGCGTCCATGTCGAGATGCGCGATTGCTCGATCGGGCAGGTTGGCCATGCGTCGCCTTCGGCATCGGCGGTGGCTTCACGCGGACGCGCCGACTCGCCGCGTCAACCTCCGCGGAGGCGCCTCGCATTCGCTGCGGCGCGCGCGTGAATGGGCTCGAGCCCGCTCCGTACGAGCGCCGCCATCGCGTTGGAGAGCTGCGACGCCGACATTGCCGGCTGGCCGACCGTGCGCAACAGTGTCGCGTGGCGAGTAAACGCCTGGCCGACGCTGCGGCTCGCCGCGAGCGATGCGAGCGCCGTCGCGCCGGCTGCGAGATTCGCGAAGGCCTGCATGCCGTATCGGGCGTTCATCGCCGACAATTGCATCGCCATTGCCTGCGCCGACTCGACGGTGGCCTCGATTTTTTCATGCGACATCCGTGCAAATTCACGCCGGTCGCGTGCGCTCGGTTGCGGTCCGGCAGCGGCGATGCGACCGGTGCGATGGCCGATCACCTGCGCGGAAGCCAGCATCATGGCGCCGGTCTTCCATGCGAGATCGTTCCACAGCTGGAACGGATTGCCGAGCGACGATCGACTGCGGTTTTGTCTCAAGCGGTTTCCCTGGTTTGCATAGCGCGATGTGCGGTACGATTGTACCTGCGCGAACGCAACCGTTCGCCTGCCCGGCCGGGTCTTTCAGGGAGATGCCTCATGAACAGGATCATCTACATCGTAGGGCTTGTCGTCATCGTGATCGCGATCCTGTCGTTCTTCGGATTGCGCTAGACGGCGGCTATCGCAGATTCCTTACAGATTGCAGAACATCAGCTCGAACTCGACGTCCTGGTCGACGACGTTGCCGCGGTCCATGCCGGACACGCCGATGAAGCGGATGTTGAGCGCGTACTTGTTGGCGCTGATCTCGGGCACGCACGGCAGGTCGCGCTGCGAGCGTGAGCCGCAGGAGCTGCGCGACCTTCGTCGTCGTCAGCATCAGCTGGAACACGCCGCGATACGCGGTGTGCCGGCTGGTGCGGCCGTTCTCGCGCAGCAGGCGCAGCACGATCGCCGAGCCCGGCGCGGATCGGCTCGAACGGCTCGATCCAGCCCGCGAGGTCGCGCCGGCGCGTCGCCGGGTCCTGGTTGAGCCAGTAGTGATAGGCGGGCAGGTCGAACTCGCAGACGCCGCCGGGAATCGCGGCGCGCTGCTTGATCGCCATCAGCCATTCGTTGTCGCGCAGATGCGTGCCGACCTTGCCCGCCTGCGCGAGCAGGTGCGCGTTCACCTGCGTCGATGTCGGCGAGCAGCGCCGCCAGCGCCTGCTGGTCGATCTGCCGGGTTGCTGCGCAGCGGCGCGAGCACCTGCTTCTGCCGCTCGAGCTCCTGCAGCAGGTCGGTCTTGAGGTCGGCGCGCGACGGCGACGTCGGTGATCTCGAACAGCGACGAGCAGCGCCGCATGATGCTCGGGCGCGTCGTCCTGCGCCGCGAAGTAGTTCGCGCGCGCGAACAGATCCTCGAGCCGCATCAGCGTGCGGATGCGCTCGTTCAGCGGGTGCTCGTAGCGGATCACGGGCGTGGCGTCGCGTGCTGCAGGCCGTCATTCTGCCGCGAACGTCGCACGTCATCGCGCATCGGTCGAATCAGCGCGCTCCGCGCGCCTGCGCTGCGAGCTCGCGATAGCGCCGATCGAGGCGCGTCGACCTGCGGCGCGAGATCGCTCGCGCGGGCCGGAGTTGTCGATGACGTCGTCGGCCTGCGCCGAGCCGCTCGGCGCGCGGCAGCTGCGTCGCCATGATCGCGCGCACCTCGTCGGCGCGCGAGGCCGCTGCGCAGCTGCACGCGGCGCACCTGCTCCTCCTCCGGACAGTCGACGACGAGCACGCGCGACACGCGCTTGCGCAAGCCGCCGCGCTCGAGCAGCAGCGGCACGACGAGCATGCCGTAGGGCCCGCGCCAGGCCGCGATTGCGTCGTCGAGCCGCGCGCGCGATCAGCGGATGCAGCAGCTGCTCGAGATCGCGGCGGAACGTCGGATCGTCGAACGCGCGCCGGCGCAGTGCCGCGCGGTCGAGCTCGCCGTCGGCGCCGACGAACGACGCGCCGAGCGATTCGACGACGGCGCGATGACCCGGCCTCGCCGCGCCGGCTGATCGCGTGCGCGATGTCGTCGGCGTCGAGGACGTCGGCGCCGCGCGCCGCGAACGCTGCCGCCACCTCCGACTTGCCGCTGCCGATGCCGCCGGTGAGGCCGACGAGAACGAGACGTCATGGCGCGAGTTCGCGTCACAGGTACCAGCCCTTGATCAGCGCCGGTCCGAAGAAGAGCGCGATGCCGCCGGCGATCGCGAGGTAGGGACCGAACGCAAGCGGCACGTTGTGGTCGCGGCCCTTGAACACCATCAGCGTGATGCCGATCACCGCGCCGACGACCGACGAGAGCAGGATGATGAGCGGCAGCATCTGCCAGCCGAGCCACGCGCCGAGCGCGGCGAGCAGCTTGAAGTCGCCGTAGCCCATGCCTTCCTTGCCGCGGATCAGCTTGAACAGCCAGTAGACGATCCACAGCGCGAGGTAGCCGGCGATCGCGCCGATCACCGCATCGGCGAGCGGCACGAACAGGCCGAACAGGTTGGCGAGCAAGCCCGGCCCACAGGAGCGGCAGCGTCAGGCTGTCGGGCAGGAGCTGCGTATCGAAGTCGATGAACGTCAGCGCGATCAGCGTCCACAGCAGCACGCACGCGGCGGCGCCTTTCCACGTCAGTCCGAAGCGCCAGATCGCGTACGCGGCGAGCAGTCCGCCCAGCAGCTTCGACCAGCGGATAGCGGGCCGAGATCGGCTTCCTGCACGCACTGCACGCGCCGCGCAGCGCGAGCCACGAGACGACGGGAATGTTCTCGAGCGCGCCGATCCGGTGGCCGCATTCGGGACACGCCGAGCGCGGGACGGCGAGGTTGTACGCGGGCGGGTTCTCGTCCGGCGGCGACTCGCCGCGCAGCTCCGCGCATTGCGCGCGCCAGTCGCGCTCCAGCATCTTCGGCAGCCGGTGGATGACGACGTTGAGGAAGCTGCCGACGCACAGGCCGACGACCAGCGCGATCGCGACGGCGAAGATCGGGTTCGGCGAGCACGATCGGCGATCAGCGGCGACGGATCGAGCGCGCGTCGCGGAGCACGTCCGGCCGCGCGCGACCGCGGCCGCGGCTCGCCGCGGCGCGCCGGGCTGCCGGCCGACACCGGCAGCGCCGACGCGCGACGGTCAAATCACCGCGCCCAGCTTGAAGATCGGCAGGTACATCGCGACGACGAGGCCGCCGACGACGACGCCGAGGAACACGATGATGATCGGCTCGAGCAGGCTCGACAGCGCCGCGACCGCGTCGTCGACCTCGCGCTCGTAGAAGTCGGCGATCTTGCCCAGCATGTTGTCGAGCGAGCCCGACTCCTCGCCGATCTGCGTCATCTGCAGCACCATCGACGGGAAGAGGTTCAGTGTTCGTCATCGCGTTGGTCAGGCTCGTGCCGGTGCTGACGTCGGTCTGGATCCGCTTGGTGGCCGCGATGTAGACCGATGTTGCCGGAGGCGCCGCCGACGGCGTCGAGCGACTCGACCAGCGGCACGCCGGCCGCGAACATCGTCTGCAGCGTGCGCGTCCAGCGCGCGATCGTCGCCTTTTCGAGGATGCTGCCGATGATCGGGATCTTGAGCGAACAGCCGGTCGGACCATGTAGCGGAACGCTGTCGGAGCGCTTGATCGCGATGCGGATCGCGACGAAGGCGCGCCGATGATCACCAGGAACATCGCCCACCACCACTTGACGAAGAAGTCGGAGATGTCGATGACGACCTGCGTGAGCGCACGGCAGGTTCGCGCCGAAGCTCGCGAACACGCTCTTGAACGACGGGATCACGAAGACCATGATGACCCACGTGACGATCGATCGCGACGACGATGACCGAGATCGGATAGAACAGCGCCGACTTGATCTTGCTCTTGATGCGCGAGGATCTTTTCCTTGTAGGTCGCGAGCCGGTCGAGGATCGCGTCGAGCATGCCGGCCGTTTCGCCGGCCTGCGACCAGGTTGCAGTAGAGCGCGTCGAAATGCTTCGGATGCTCGCGGAACGCCTGCGACAGGCTCGAGCCGGTCTCGACCTTGTTCTTGAGGTCGAGCATCAGCCGCGAGAACCGCGCGTTGCTGTGGCCGCGCGCGACGATGTCGAACGACTGCAGCAGCGGCACGCCGGCCCTCAGCATCGTCGCGAGCTGGCGCGTGAAGAACGTGATGTCCTTTTCGTTGACCGAGCGTGCCGCCGCGGAACGTCTGCCGCTTGATCTTGATGACGCGGATGCCCTGCCGGCGCAGGTTGGTCGTCGACGACCGTCTCGGACGCCGCGCGCATCTCGCCGCGCAGCGGCTTGTTGTTGCGGTCGACGCCTTCCCACAGGAACGTGTATTCCTTGACCTTCAGGTCCCTGCGCGGCTGCGGTTGCGGTGGCCATGGCATGTCCTTCTCGACGCGGTGCTATCGCGATTACTCGTTGGTGACGGCCTCGATTTCCTCGAGGGACGTGATGCCGCTCTTGACCTTGAGCAGGCCCGATTGTCGCAGGTTGCGCACGCCTTCCGCTGCGCCTGCTCGGCGATGTCGAGCGAGTTGCCGTTGCGCATGATGAGCTGGCGCATGTCGTCGGTGATCGGCATCACCTCGTAGATGCCGACGCGGCCCTTGTAGCCGGTGCCCTTGCAGTGGTCGCAGCCGATCGGCCCGAACGGCTGCCAGCTGCCGTCGAGGTCCTCCTCGTGGAAGCCGGCGCGCAGCAGCGCCTCGGGCGGGATGTCCTCGGGGCGTCTTGCACTGCGTGCACAGCTTGCGGCCGAGGCGCTGCGCGGTGATCAGGATTGACCGACGACGCGATGTTGAACGGCGCGACGCCCATGTTCAGCATCCGCACCAGCGTCGACGGCGCGTCGTTCGTGTGCAGCGTCGACAGCACGAGGTGGCCCGTCTGCGCCGCCTTGATCGCGATGTCGGCGGTCTCGAGGTCGCGGATTTCGCCGACCATGATCGACGTCCGGATCCTGGCGCAGGAACGCCCGCAGCGCGGTCGCGAACGTGAGCCCCGCCTTTTCGTTGACGTTCACCTGGTTCACGCCGGGCAGCATGGATTTCCGCCGGGTCCTCGGCGGTCGCGATGTTGACGCCCGGCTGGTTCAGGATCGACAGGCAGGTGTAGAGCGACACCGTCTTGCCGCTGCCGGTCGGCCCGGTGACGAGGATCATCCCGTACGGCCGGCCGACCGCGAACAGCAGCGCCTGCTGCTGGTCGGGCTCGTAGCCGAGCGCCTCGATGCCGAGCTTGACGCCCGACGAATCGAGGATCCGCATCACGATCTTCTCGCCGAACAGCGTCGGCAGCGTCGAGACGCGGAAGTCGATCGCCTTGTTCTTCGACAGCACGAGCTTCATCCGCCCGTCCTGCGGCACGCGCTTCTCCGAGATGTCGAGCTTGGAGATGACCTTGATCCGCGACGCGACCTTGTCCTTGATCGCGAGCGGCGGCTGCGCGACTTCCATCAGGATGCCGTCGAGCCGGTAGCGGATCCGGTAATAGCTGCTCGTACGGCTCGAAGTGGATGTCCGACGCGCCCGCGGTGATCGCGTCGATCAGCACCTTCTGGATGTAGCGGACGACCGGGGCGTCCTCGACCTCGCTGTCCTCGTCGGCGCTCGTCGGCTGGACGGAGCCGTCCTCGAGCGTGACCTCGATGTCCTCGAGGGCCGCCATTTCCTTCAGCGTCGTGCCGCTCGCCTCGATCAGCTTGGCGATCGCCGCCGCCGAGCTTGTCGTCCTCGACGACGACCGGCTCGACGACGAGGTTGGTCTTGAAGCGGACTTCGTCCAGCGCCTGCAGGTTCGCAGGGTCGGACGTCGCGACGTAGAGCCGGTTGCCGCGCTTGTGCAGCGGCAGAACCCGCCGCGTCTGGGCAATCCGAGTGTCGAAGTACTCCTTGCTGGATCTGGTCGACGTCGAAGCCGGAAAGATCGAGCAACGGCACGCCGAATGCGCGGGAGGCGAACACGGCGAGCTGCTGCGCCGACATCCGCTTGCCCGACAGCACCTGCTCGACGAACGGGACGCCGGACGACTGGGACTGCATCTGCAGCGCTTCGGCCTCGGCCTCGGACATGACGCCGTGCTGGGCGAGTGCGCGGGCGAGGCCGCTGATATTGCGGGTGGCGGCGTGAGTGGCCATCGTCAGTTCAAGTTGTCGTATTTTTGCCACGAATGCCGTCGAAATCCGACGTTTGTCCGGGGATTGGTGGTCAGGACGTCATGGAAAGCAAACGTTATGCCGAATGCAACGGCCGCATCTGAGGCGCTCTCGCCGCGGTACGGCAGGAATTCTCGCCGCCCGAGGCGGCGGGTTACGAGCCTGTGCCGGCTGTCCCGCTGAGCGCTCTTATTCCATTCGCATAAAACTTGCTATGAAGATGATGCCCGCTCGACCTGGGTTTGTAAAGGCGCGGCGTCGCGGCCAACGGGCGGCAGCAGCCGGACGACCTTCACCGCGCGATCCTGCGTCTGCAGGATCTCCACCGCCTGGCCTTCGACCCTGAAGCTGATGCCGGCATCCGGAATGTCGCCGAGATGCTCGACGATCAGGCCGTTGAGCGTCTTGGGTCCGTCCAGCGGAATTGCGTGCCGAGCCGGCGATTGAGCGTGCGCAGCGGCGCCATGCCGTCGACGACGACGCTGCCGTCCGGCTCGCGGCGGAAGCTTTCTGCGCCGCCGGGCGCCTGCGTCGTGAACTCGCCGATGATCTCCTCGATGATGTCCTCGATCGTGACGAGGCCCTGCAACTCGCCGTATTCGTCGACGACCAGTCCGAGGCGCTGGCGGTCGGCCTGGAACTGCTGCAGCTGCGTCAGCAGCGGCGTGCCGACCGGGATGAAATAGGGCGGACGCAGCAGCGGGCGGATGCGCTCGACGTCGAGCTCGCCCGCCTTGCATGCACGTGCAGGATGCTCTTCACGGCCAGGATGCCGACGATGTTGTCGAGCGAGCCCTCGCAGACCGGCAGTCGCGTGTGGTACGACGTGGCGAGCTGCTGGCGCAGCAGCGCCGGCTTCTCGGCAAGGTCGAGCGCGTGGATCTGGTTGCGCGGCGTCATCACGTCGTCGACGCTGATCGCCTCGAGGTCCATCAGGTTCGCGAGCATCGTCTTGTGCTTGCCGCGGAAGTACTGCGCGCCTTCGAGCACCAGCGAGCGCAGCTCTTCCTGCGACAGCGTCGTGCTGGGTTGCGGCGAGGCGTCGAAAGCGAAACAGCCTTGAGCAGCGCCCTGCACGAACAGGTTGACGAACCAGACGATGGGCCGCAGCGAGCGCAGCAGCGGCGCCAGCACGAAGCTGACGAGCGGCGCGAGCCGATCCGCGTGCGCGGCGCCGACGACCTTCGGCGTGATTTCGGAGAACACGAGGATCAGGAACGTCACGGCGACGGTGCCGAGCGCGAGCGGCCATTCGCCCTGCGCCGAACAGGCGCACGGTGATGACGCTCGGCGAGCGTCGCCGCCGCGGCGTTGAGCAGGTTGTTGCCGAGCAGGATCACGCCGAGCAGCTTGTCGGTCTGCGCGAGCAGCGCCAGCGCGAGCCGCGCGCCGCGCGCGCCGCGCTGCGCCTGGTGCTTCAGCCGGTAGCGGTTGGCCGCCATCATCGCCGTCTCGGCGATCGAGAAGAAGCCGGAGGTGACCAGCAGGACGATCAGCGCCAGCGACGAGCGTGCCTAGGGGGAATTCGTCCAAGCGGTATCGGGTCGAGTGAATCGGCGTCGTCGAGTGACGAGCATCGGGCAATGCGGCGCGCGCGGATTCTGACCGGACTCCCTATCAGCGCCGAAGGATCACTTCGAGCACGAACTTGCTGCCCAGATAGCCGAGGACAAGCAGCAGCGTTCCGCCGAGGATCCAGTTTAGCGCCGTGCGACCGCGCCAGCCATAACGCCAACGGCCGAACAGCAGGACGCGCGAACGCGAGCCAGCCGGCGACCGAGAACACGTTCTTGTGCGTGAGCGTCACGGCTTGCCGAACAGCTGCTCCGAGAACACGATGCCGCTGCGAGCGTCAGCGTCAGCAGCGCGAAGCCCGACGGCGATCAGCCGGAACATGTAGCGCTCGAGCGTCAGCAGCGGCGGGCGTCGCGCCTGCCGACACGTCGGGCAGGCCGCGATGCAAGTCGCTTCTCGAGACCCGGTCATCACCAGCGCCTGCAGCGCGACGACCACGAACAGCGCATACGCGACGAGCGCGACGGCGATGTGCGCGGCGGCCCACGGCTCGCCGGCGAACGGAACGCGATGCGGCGATGCCGGCGATGCGGCGGCAGCAACGCGCAGACCGCGGCCACCGGCAGCACGACGGCCGCGACGCCGGGCAGCGTGCGCAGCACGCCGGTGAGCCACGCCGCGAGCACCGCGAGCCCGGCGACGAGCGACAGCGCGTTCACGAACGAAAGGTCGAGGCCGTCGGGACGCACGATCGCACGCCAGATCGCGAACGCGTGCAGCGTGAGCGCCAGCGCGAGCAGAACCTGTTGCCCGGCATGGCGTGACGCATCGCCGTCACCTCGCCGCGCGGCCAGCGCGCCCAGGCAGCGGCCGCGTAGAACGCCGCCACGAGCACGTGCAGTAGAATGATCACCGATCCAGTTTACCGCAGCGCGCCGGCGTGCGCAGCGCCGTGCGCCGGCCCTCCAAACCCATGTTCGATACACTCACCGAACGCCTGTCGCGCGTCGTCAAGACGCTGCGCGGCGAGGCGCGCCTCACCGACGCCAACATCCAGGACGCGTTGCGCGAAGTGCGCCTCGCGCTGCTCGAAGCGGACGTCGCGCTGCCCGTCGTCAAGGACTTCGTCGCGCGATCTGCGCGAGAAGGCGATCGGCGAGGAAGTCGTCGGATCGCTGACGCCCGGCCAGGCGTTGATCGGCGTCGTCGCGCGCGAGCTTACCGCGCTGATGGGCGGCGCGGCGCAGCCGCTCGATCTCGCGACGCAGCCGCCGGCCGTGATCCTGCTCGCCGGCCTGCAGGGCGCGGGCAAGACGACGACGCGCCGCCAAGCTCGCGCGCCTGCTCGCAGGCGCAGAAGAAGAAGGTGCTGCTGGTCTCGGCGGACGTCTATCGTCCCGCGGCGATCGAGCAACTGCAGACGCTCGCGCAGCAGGTGGGCGTCGACTTCTTTCCGTCGACCATCGACGAGCAGCCGGTCGCGATCGCGAATGCGGCGCTCGACTGGGCGCGGCGGCACTATCACGACGTGCTGATCGTCGACACCGCCGGACGCCTCGCGATCGACGAGGCGATGATGCGCGAGATCGCGGCGCTGCACGCGGCGGTGCGCCCGATCGAGACGCTGTTCGTCGTCGATGCGATGCAGGGCCAGGACGCCGTGAACACCGCGCGCGCGTTCCGCGAGCGCTGCCGCTGACCGGCGTCGTGCTGACCAAGCTCGACGGCGATTCGCGCGGCGGCGCGGCGCTGTCCGTGCGGCACGTCACCGGCGCGCCGATCAAGTTCGCCGGCGTCGTCGGAGAAGATCGACGGCCTCGAAGTGTTCCATCCCGAGCGGATGGCGTCGCGGATCCTCGGCATGGGCGACGTGCTGACGCTGATCGAGGATGCGCACAAGACGGTCGACGTCGAGCGAGGCGAAGAAGCTCGCGAAGAAGGTCAAGGCCGGCAAGGGCTTCGACCTCGACGATTTCAAGTCGCAGATCGAGCAGATGCGCAAGATGGGCGGGCTCGCGGCGCTGCGTCGACAAGCTGCCCGCCGAGATCGCGCGCGCCGCGCAGGGCGCGCACGCTCGACGAGAAGCGAGATCGCGCGCCTCGAGGGCATCATCAATTCGATGACGCCGCAGGAGCGCGTCAAGCCGGAGCTGCTCAAGGCGTCGCGCAAGCGCCGCATCGCGGCCGGCGCCGGCGTCTCCGTGCAGGAGGTGAACCAGCTGCTGAACCAGTTCGAGCAGACGCAGAAGATGATGAAGATGGTCGCGAAGGGCGCCGCAGAAGATGATGCGGGGATTGCGAAACCTGATGCCGGGCCGCTGAGCTTCCGCTTGCGCCGTCAGCGCCGCCGGTCGACGCCGGTTTCGACCTCGCCGGCCGCCATCCGCCTGCGCCAGATGTCGAGCAGCGCCAGTGCGACGACAAGCACGAGCGGCCCCAGCACGACACCCGTTGCGCCGAACACGATCAGCCCGCCCAGCACCGCTATGAATATCGGCACGGTGTGGAGGCGAATCTCGCTTTTGACGAGGATCGGATAGAGCACGTTGTCGATCATCGAAACGACAATCGCCCCCCAGCCCGCTAAGACCAGCGCCCGTTGCCAGTCGCCCTCCGCAGCGAGGTAAAGCGCGACCGGGACCCAGACGATTGCGGCGCCGAACACCGGCAAGACCGCAACCAGCGCCATCACCGTGCCCCATAGCAGTGGAGCGGGCAATCCCAGCCACCAGAACATGAGGCCGCCCAGTATTCCCTGCACGGCGGCAACCGCAAGCGTGCCGTAGACGATCGCGTGAATCGCGTGGCCAACCTTCGCAAGCACCTGGTTCGTCTCGGGCGGCGCGAGCGGCACGAATTTGCGCAGCGTTTCGAGCAGTCGCCGCTTGTCGCGCAGCCAGTAGAAGAGCAGGAAGAGGGTGATCAGCGTACCGGCCAGGAACTGCAGCGAGCGGGCGAAAAAGCCGCGCACCCCCTTGGCGACCGCCTCGGACGCGCGCTTGAATTCGGCGCGGATGTCCACCTGCTCGTCGACCCATTGGCGCAGCGGCGCCAGTCGCGGAAAGCGCTCGAGGTTCGCCTTCCAGCGGTCGCCGTCGAGCAGCGCGCGCATCGCCTCGGCGCTCTCGAGCGCCTCGCTCGCGATTTGCCGCGCAACGAACGTCGCCGGCAACGCCACGACGACCGTGACGGCGAATACGGCAAGCCCGGCTGCAAGCCATGGACGACGCAGGCGCCGCACGATCGCCTCGTGCATCGGGTGCGCCATCACGGCAAGCACCAGCGCCCACGTGATCGCCGGGATGAACGGCTCCACCAGGCGAAAAACGAGCACGCAGACGGCCAGCGTGACGATGGCGAGCACGATCACGAGGACGCGCTCGCGGGTGAGCCAGGTATCGGCCGGCTCGGCGTTGGTGGTGCTTTTCGCCACTGTCACGGTTGGTGTTTTTCGAGCCACTGTAACGCATCCGCCGAACGCGCCTGAAACCATCGACGCGGGATGACGGGCCGCGCCGCCGGTCAGCCGGTCCGGACATTGGCTGCGCCACTGCGGCGGGGACGCTCTCGCGTTTGCCTCGGGATGCCCTTCGGCCGTATAATCGAAGACTTTTCATTTTTCGTCCGCTTTGGACTTTCTCGGCCCGCAGCGGCCGGAACTGGATAACCGATATGGTAGTGATCAGACTGGCTCGCGGCGGCGCGAAGAAGCGGCCGTTCTACAACGTCGTCGTCACCGATTCGCGCAGCCGGCGCGACGGGCGCTTCATCGAGCGCGTCGGCTTCTACAACCCCGTCGCAGCCGCTCACGAAGAAGGTCTTCGCATCGCGCATGACCGCGTCGCGTACTGGCGCGCGCATGGGGCGAAGGTTTCCGACACGGTCGGCATGCTCGTCGCACGCGCGGAAAAAGGGGCTTCCGCGCCCGCGCGGACGGAAACGCAGGCCGTTCCCGCGCAGCCGGAAGTGCAGGCCGTTTCCGCACCCGACGAAGCGCAAGCGCAGGCAGTTCCGGCTGCGCCCGCTTCAGCCTGACCTCGGCCGCACCATCGCCGATCGTCGTGATGGGCCGCGTCGCGGCACCGCATGGCGTGCGCGGCTCGATCAAGGTGCGGCCGCTGTCCGGCAGATCCGGCCTCGCTCCTCGAATTCCCGCAGTGGTGGCTGCGCGCGCGGGAGACCGATGCGTGGGTGCCGTACCGGGTGTCCGCGAGTCGATTGCAATCGGGCGTGCTCGTCGCCGAGCTCGACGGCATCGCGACGCGCGAGGCGGCCGGAGCGTTGCGAAGCGCCGTGGTCGGAGTGCCGCGCGCGTTGCTGCCCGCGCTCGAGGAACATGAATACTACCGCGCCGACCTGGCCGGTTTCACCGTCGTCAACCGTGACGGTCAGGAATTGGGTGCGGTCATTGATTTCGTGGAAAGCGGCGCGCATCCGATCGTCCGCGTCGGGGGCTCCGGCGGCGCCGAGCGGCTGATTCCGTGGGTCGCGCAGTACATCGACAGCGTCGATGGCGCTGCGCGGCGCATCGAGGTCGACTGGCCGGCAGATTACTGAGGCGCCGCGAAGCGCGCGATCGGCAAGGCATGCGCATCGATGTCGTAACGCTGTTCCCGGACATGGTCACGCACGCGTCCGGCTACGGCGTCACGGGCCGCGCGCGCGAACGGGGGTTGTGGGAGCTTCGCGTCTGGAATCCGCGCGATTTCGCGACCGATGCGTATCGGACGGTCGATGACCGCCCGTACGGCGGCGGACCGGGGATGGTCCTGATGGCCGAGCCGTTGTCGCGTGCGCTGCGGGCAGCCCGCGCAGGACAGGCTGCGCAGCGGCATCACGTCGACACGGACGATTTATCTTTCGCCCGCCGGGGAACCGCTGACGCACGACGCCGTGATGGCGTTGGCCGCCAGTCCGGGATGCGTCCTGTTGGCCGGTCGGTACGAAGGTGTTGACGAGCGTTTGCTCGAACGCGAAGTGGACGCTGAAGTTTCGATCGGCGATTTCGTCGTGTCGGGTGGCGAGTTGCCTGCGTTGCTGTTGATCGACGCAATCGTGCGTCAATTGCCGGGTGCATTGAACGACGTCGACTCGGCGCAGCAGGATTCGTTTGCGCAAGGCCTGCTCGACTGCCCGCACTACACGCGGCCGGAGTCGTATGATGGCGAGCGTGTACCGGCCGTGCTGCTGTCCGGCCACCATGCGGCGATCCGGCGCTGGCGGTTGATGCAGGCGATAGGACGGACGTGGCAGCGGCGTCCGGAGTTGCTGAACAGGCGTCCGCTGACGGTCGACGAGCAGGCGTTGCTGGACGAGTTCAGGAGTCAGGTACAGGTAACAGGTAACAGGTAACAGGTAACAGGTATCAGGTATCAGGTATCAGAACGCGGAACGAAACACATACAACAAGAGCGGGAATCGAAGGCGGCATTGCGGGCGACAGCGCGAGTCTTGCGTTTCTGTTGCCTGTTACCCGACCTCTGTTCCCTGGTTCGCGCAACAGGGGGCGCCCTGCGCTGCGCGAAGCGAGGCCCGACGGGCTCATGAAAGGAAAGAAGCCATGAACATCATCGAAACGCTCGAGCGCGAGGAAATCGCGCGGCTCAACAAGACGATTCCCGATTTCGCGCCCGGCGACACGGTGATCGTCAACGTCAACGTCGTCGAAGGCGAGCGCAAGCGCGTCCAGGCCTACGAAGGCGTGGTGATCGCCAAGCGCAACCGCGGACTCAATTCGGCGTTCACCGTCCGCAAGATTTCCAGCGGCGAAGGCGTCGAGCGCACGTTCCAGACCTATTCGCCGCTGATCGCGTCGATCGAGGTGAAGCGCAAGGGCGACGTCCGCCGCGCGAAACTTTACTATTTGCGCGGGCGCTCCGGAAAATCGGCGCGGATCCGCGAAAAGCTCACGGCGCGGGAAACCCGCAAAGGCGCGAATAGCGGTTCGCTGCTTTTAGCCCCGGACCGCGGCGGCTGCCCGCGCGCGGCACCTATGAGCGGCCCTTCGTGGCCGCTTGTTTGTTGCCCAGCGCCGGCGTGCGTACGCCTGCGCAGGGGAAAACAGTCACTGTCCATCATATGGCGCGGAACTTGCACCCCGCTACTCCCGACGATGGAACATCCGATGCTCCCGGTTGCCAGCATGCCAGCTTTGGCAGATTATTCCAGTGGCATATAGCTGCGCAACCCGCCGCACGCGATGAAGGCGACGCTTTACGACGCGCTGGGCATCTCGCCGACGTCCTCCGACGAGGAAGTGCGCGCCGCGCTGCGCGGCCTGATCCGGAAATACTATGCGAAAACGCGCGACGGCCAGGGCAACGTCGAAGAAGCGCTGCGCTTCATCAATCACGCAAGCCGGATACTGAGCGACACCGAGCGGCGCGAGCGCTACGACAACGAGCTCACGCGCTCCGCGGACGACGACGACAACGTCATCCGCGCAAGCTCGTCAATCGAGGCGTTGCTGGGCGACGACGAGCACACCGATGTCGGCGAGGCCACCGGGCCCGGCGATCAGGCAATGGCCGATCCGCTGGACTCCTCGCGCCGCGCCGAAGCACGCCGCGAATGTCGCTGCTGCATCATCCCGGGCTGACCGAGCGCGTTGCGTCGTTCAGCCGCTCGCCGATCCTGACGTTCGGGCTGTGCGGGCTGTTCGCGCGTTCATCGCGGCCGCGATCGTCTTCGTCACGCCCGCGGATGTCGTCGTCGTCGCGCAGCAGGTGCTCGGCTGGCTGTTCGCGGCGTTCCTCGTGCTGGCGGGCGTGTACGGCGATCGTCCACGGCCTCGTCTACCTGCGCCGCCACCAATCGAGCGCGCGTTCATCGCTGACGCCGCAGACCGATCTCGCGATCCTCAACTGGCGCCGCGAGCACAGCGTGTTCCTCGGCACGAACCAGCCGCAGGAAGACGCGTCGTGGATCTTCCAGCTGCGGATGGCCGAGCTCGAGCGCGCGAAGTCGGGCCGCACGAGCGAGCCGCGGCCGTGGCACCGGCTCGCCGCGCGGATGTTCGACTATGCGATCTGGGGACTCGTGCTCGCGCTACTGCTGTCGCAGCTGCGCGCGCTCGGCGTCGTTTCCGGACCAGGTTGCGTACTGGCTCGCGCATCCGCTGCTCGCGCCGATCGTCATCACCGCGTCGTGGATACCGATCGAAGCGCTGCTGATCACGGCCGTCGGCACGACGCCCGGCAAGTGGCTGTTCGGCATCTACCTGCAGTTCTCGATCTCCGACGCCTACGCGCGCCGCGACACGATCGGCGCAGCTGACGCGCGGGATCAAGCGCGCGGTGCGCGTCTGGTTCGAAGGCGTCGCATGCGGCTTCCCGCTGCTTGCGCCCGTTCTCGTCGCCGTCGCGTACGAGAAGCTCGCGGAGAACCAGGAGACCGACTGGGATTTCGCGGAGGATTGCCTCGTCACGCACGGGCCCGCCGGCGTCGTCAACACGGTCACCGGCGTGTGCGGGCTCGCGTCGATGATGTGGCTCTACGGCGTCGCGTGGCAGCAGCCGATGGCGGACTCGATCGCCTGGACGCGCTCGACGATCGCCGAAGCGCTGCCGTCGTCGGCGACCGTCAAGGGCAAGCTCACCGATGCCACCGGGCAGCTCGACCGGCTGGTCCCGGCGCTGCCCGACGATGTCGCCATCGCAACCGCCGAAGGAAGCGATACGCGCGACGCCGGCGCCGGTTCCGTCGCCCGTCGGCGCCGGCCGCGCCGCGCCGTCGCGCGGCGCGTGCTGCAAGACTCGGCGACGAACGACGCGGACTTTTCCGCCCTCATTGCGGCACGGCGCGCGCGCATCGATGCGCTGAAGATCGATGGACCGCGGATGCTGCGCGCCGGCAATGCACGGCGTGCCGCCGAGCTGTGCCGCGCATGGGCGGATCTCGATCTCGCGAACGCCGAAGCGTGGCGTTGCCTGGGGCGTGCGCAGCAGGCGCTCGGGCTTCACCAGGACGCGCTCAATTCGTTCCGCAAGGCGAAGCAGCACGACCCGATGGACCGCTCGATCGACGCGCCATCGACAGCGCGCAGCGCGGCATCGTGGCCGATTTCCTCAACCGCTACCGACGTTGACGTGTCGCGAACCAGCGTGTCCGCACATGCGAGTCGTCTGCCCTAACTGACGAGCGCGAGCCATAGCGGCAGCGTCACGATCGCCAGCAGCGTTCCGGTCGAGATCAGCAGCGCGACCGGCGCACCGACGCCGTTCATCTGCATCGCGAGGATGTAGGCTGAAGGCGCGGTCGGCACGGCGGCGAGCAGCACGGCAGCCTGGCGTTCGAGCGGCGACAGCGCGAAGAGCGCCGCCAGGCCGAATGCAATCGCAGGCAGTGCGGCGAGCTTGACCGCGTTCCACCAGACGATCGCGCGCAGCGGCAACGTGCCGTGCACGAACTCGAGTCCCGCGCCGGCTGCGACGAGCCCGAGCGGCAGTGCGGCGCCGGCGAGCAGATCGAGCATCGTCCCGAATACGGCCGGCATCGGTAGCTTCGCGGCGTTCCACGCCGAGTCCTGCGGCGCAGGCGATCACCAGCGGATTTCGCGCGATCGCGAGCCAGACGGCGCTGCCGCGGTGCCGCGCCAGCATCGCGACGGCTGCGATGTTCACGATCGGCACCAGCACGCCGACCAGCAGGCTGATAGCCGCAACGCCTTCGGATCCGGCAAGGCGGCTCGCGGCGGCGAGCGCAATGTACGTGTTGAATCGGAACGCGCACTGGAAGCAGGCGGCGAACGTCGGCTGCGGCAGTCGGCCGCAGCGGCCGTGCGAGCGCGGAAAGCGCCATACCCGCGCCGGTGAACACCGATGCCCACGGCGACGAGCCGCCCGGCGTCGACCAAGCGACATCGTCGACGTCGCCAGCGCGTGGAACAGCAGTGCCGGAAACAGGATGAAATAGACGAGGCGCTTCGAGGCCGCGCCAGAATGCCGCATCGAAGGCAGGCACGCGCTTCAGCCCCGCACCGAGCGCGATCAGCAGGAAACCGGGCAGAAGCAGCAGCGCCGAAGCGATCACGGCGCTATCCGATTCGCTGGCCGCCAGGTCGCACGCGACTGGCGACAGGTTCGCGCGGCGTGCGATGTTGCCGCGCGCGGGAAACGGATCAGCGGCGCTTCAGCACGAACCAGAACGCGCCGTCGCTCTCCCCGTGCTCGAGAGCGCGTTGCCGGTCTGGCGGGCGAACGCCTGGAAATCACGGACGCTCGCCGGATCGGTGGCCGTGATACGGATCGTCTGGCCGGATGTCATGTCGTTCAGCGCTTTTTTCGTGCGCAGGATGGGCAGCGGGCAATTGAGGCCACGCGCATCGATTTCGCGGTCGATCGTGAGCATGAGGACGCGGAGTCGGGTGTCAGATGTGCAATTATATCAACGTCGTCACGACGAACCCGGCGCGAAGCCTGGCCGGCGGACATCGGACAACCGATTCAAGCACCGCGCCATCCCCGCTGCATTGCCCCATGAGAGTCACCTGGGCTGCACTCATCCTGATCCTGGTCGCAGGGGCGTTTGCATGGGCGATTGAAAGGACCGATATCCTTCCGCGCAGGCTGGCAACCTATGTGGAGCAGCGTGCGTTCGGGCATCGAGAGGAAGTCGTTCAGACCGGCCGCTGGATCGCGAATACACTTCTCGGGCTGGACCGGGGCGCGCGCGGATCGATTGGGCCGGTGCCGTCGCCCAAGCTCGGGACCGACGCGTCCGAAACGCGGATACAGGTCGATCCGAAGCATTCCATCATCGTCGGCTCGCCTGACGAGGCGTTGCGGGCCATCGCGGAGGCGAGACCCGGCGACGTGATCACGTTCCTGCCCGGAACCTATCGCTTCACGGGACGCTACATCGACATCCGCGAGCCCGGTACGCGCGCCGATCCCATCACGGTGCGCGGGGCGAGTGTCGGCGACGTTGTCCTCGAGTTCGACATGGTCGAGGGGTTTCTCGTCTCGGCGCCTTACTGGTTGTTCGAGAACCTGACCATTCGCGGCGTCTGCGCCGATCATTCGGCTTGCGAGCACGCGTTTCATGTCATTTCCGGCGCGGCGAATTTCGTCGCTCGCCACAACGTCGTCGTCGACTTCAACTCTCATTTCAAGATCAACGGAGGCGGCGGCCTCTACCCCGACTTCGGGACGATCGAAGGCAATACGCTGCGCAACACTGCCGTCAGGAACACCGAGAACCCGGTGACCCCGATCGATCTGGTGGCCGCCAGCCACTGGCGCATCCACGGCAATCGCATCAGCGACTTCATGAAGGGACAATCCGACCGCATCAGCTATGGCGCATTCGCCAAGGGAGGCGGGACGGACAATCGATTCGAACGCAACATCGTCATCTGCGAAGAGCGGCTCCAGCTCGTGCCTGGCCAGCGGATAGGCCTGTCGCTTGGCGGCGGCGGCACCAGTCATGCCGCCTGCCGCGCCGGGCGCTGCGTCACCGAGCAGGATCGCGGCGTCGTTGCATCCAACCTGATCGCGTCGTGTTCGGACGACGGGATCTACCTCAACCGCGCCGCCATGAGCAGCATCACGCACAACACGCTGATCGACACGGCCGGCATCGCCGCGAGATTTCCGGAGAGCACTGCCGATGTCGAAGGCAATCTGGTGGACGGGGTCATTCGCGACGTCGCCGGCGCGGTCGTTCGCGCGAACGACAACCGGGTCACGCACCTGATGCTGCTGTACCTCGGTGTCCATCCGGTTCGACGCCTGTTCGTCGACGCGCCGGCGCTCGATTTGCGCTGGCGCGGCAAGCCGCCGCGTCGCCGCGAGGTCGATCGGCCGCCAGCCGATCTTTGCGGCCAGCCACGCCCACTCGCACCTTCGTACGGGGCGTTCGAAGACCTGGACCGCTGCCTGGTTCCGTAGCGTCAACTGCGGATGCGTTGCAGCAGCGCTGTCGTCGAACGCTGGTAGCGAAAGGGAATCGCGACGAAGCGGCCGCCCCGCCCGATGACTTCGGCGGCGCCGGCCGTCGTCCCGACCGAATAATCGCCGCCCTTGACGAGCACGTCGGGCGCGCAGCCAACGATCAGGTCGAGCGGTGTGTCGGCTTCGAACGGGACGACAAGGTCGACGCAGGCGAGCGCAGCGAGCACCGCCATGCGGTCGTCCAGCGCATTGAGCGGCCGGTCATGCCCCTTGCGCAGGCGCTTCACCGAAGCGTCCGAATTGACGGCAACGACCAGCGATGCTCCAAGTCCCTTCGCCTGCTCGAGGTACGTCACGTGCCCGCGATGCAGCAGGTCGAATACGCCGTTGGTGAACACCAGCGGCCGCGCAAGCGCGCGGATCCGCGTCAGCGCATGCGCGGCGTCGGCGATCTTGGCCGGATAGCGCGGCTCAGGCAGCGGCGCGGCCGGCGAAAGCGCCATTGTCGCCAATCAGCTGATGTATTCGAACAGCTTGACGACGCGCAGCACACCGGACGTGGTGCTGGCGATCTGTCCCGCGGCGTCGCCTTCGTCACGCCGAACGATGCCCATCAGGTAGACGACCTGGCGTTCGGTCACCACCTTGACGTGCGTCGCGGAGAACTTGTTCGACTCGACGAAGCGGGCCTTGACCTTGGACGTGATGTACGAGTCGTTGGTCCGCGAGCCGACGTCGGAAACCGGCCCGACGGTGATCTCGTTGTGGACCTGCCGGACCTTCGCGGTCGTGCGCGCGATTTGCCCGATCGTCGCGATCAGGTCCTGCGTCGGGACTTCACCGCACAGCAGCACGATGCCGTTGTAGCTCGTGACGTTCACATGCACGCGATCGCCGTAGCCGGTGCCGATGTTGTTGCCGGTCTTGAGCTCGATCGCTTCGTCGTCGGCCTGCGCGCCGACCGAGCGGCGATCCGTCGCAACGAGCGCCGTGCCGCCGACCGCGCCGGCCACGAGCACCGGCACGCAACCGGTCAGCAGCGCCGAAGCGCCGACAACGACGGCGAATACCCCGAACAGCAGGCGTCTGGTCATGCCTCGTCTCCCAGTAGCGTGGCGTCGATGACGTCGCACAGGCAATGAATCGTCAACAGATGAACTTCCTGGATGCGCATCGTGCGCGCGTGCGGGACGCACAGGTGGACGTCCTCCGGCGCGAGAAGTTCACCGATGCGCCCGCCGCCCTTTCCGGTCAATGCGACGACGCGCATTTCGCGCTCGTGCGCAGCCACGAGCGCGGCGATGACATTCGCCGAATTGCCCGACGTCGAGATCGCGAGCAGCACATCGCCTTTCGCGCCGAGCGCGCGCACCTGCTTGGCGAACACCTGCTCGAACGAGTAATCGTTGGCGACCGCCGTCAGCAGCGACGTATCGGTCGCGAGCGAGATCGCTGGCAACTCGGGGCGCTCGCGCTCGAAGCGGCCGACGAGCTCGGCGGCGAAGTGCTGCGCATCGGAGGCCGAACCGCCATTGCCGCACGCAAGGATCTTCCCGTCGGCGAACAGGCAGTCCGTCATCAGCGCGCCCGCCCGCGCGATCGGCGCCGCCATCGTCAGCGCCGCTTCCTGCTTCAGCAACGCGCTGTCGGCGAAATGCCCGCGAATGCGCTCGACGTGATCGATCATGGCGCGGGATTCTAGCAGGCTGAATCAGGGACCGGATAAATCCGGGTCAGAGATGGATAAATCCGGGTCAGAGATGTATTTCCGGTGACGCTCCGGGAAATGCATCTCTGACCCATCTCTGACCCGGATTTATCGCATCTCTGACCCGGATTTATCGATCGACGCGAAGGATGTCGCGCCGCCACTCGACACTTCCAGGATCGAGGCGCTGCATCAGGATTGCGTCGAAACGACACGGCGGTTCCCGGCCGAGCCCGGCGAGATAGCCGTTCGCCGCCGCAACGAGCCGCGTCCGCTTCGCCGCCGTGATGCTTTCAGCGGCGCCCCCGTAGCGCAGCGAGCTTCGCATGCGCACTTCGACGAATACGATCGTGGGGCCATCGCGCGCGATCAGGTCGATTTCGCCGAATCGCGTACGGAAGTTCCGGCCGACGATCGACAGGCCCTGCCGCATCAGATAGTCAGCCGCCAGCGTCTCCGCGCGCGCACCCGTGTTGCCCGGCGCGCGCTCAGGGCGCGGTTTCGAGCGGGACGAGTTCACCGTTGCGATAAACCGCGAGCCGCCCTTCACGGACGAACTGACGTCCGGGCGCGAGCGAAATGTGGCCGGTGGCGCCGTCGAGCTCGAAGCGCGACGGCGGTCCGTTTGTGAACGACGCGGCAACGCGGAACGCATCGAGCCCGAGCGCATAAAGGCGCGCGAGCGCCGTGCTGTCGAAATCGCGCCGCGGCAATCCGGTGATTTCCGGCGCATTCGGCGTGAGCAGCCAGGGAATCTCGACGACGCGCACGTCGTCGAGGTCGCGCGCGACGGCGGGCGAGGGCCGCTCGAATACGAGCCCGCTCGCATACGCCCGGACCCCGCCGATGAAAGGCTTCAAAAGCGCGGCGCGGTCGCCGTTGACCGCGAGCAGCACGGCATCGGGCGCGGCCTGGCTCAGCGTGCGGCGCAAGCCGGTCAGCGCTTCGGGCGCCGGGTCGAAGCGGATCGCATCGGGTACCCTGCCGCCATTGTCCCGCCACGCGAGGGCAAAGGCGCTCGCGAATCTTCTCATCAGCGGCGAGTCGCCTTCGATCACGTCGACGGAGCGCGCGCCGCTCGCGAGCGCACGTTGGGCGAGCATGCGCCCGTCGCTTTCCACCGTCAGCGGAAACGAGAAAACGGCGGCGGGAAGGCGCATCGTCGTCGAGCTGATTCAGCGCGACCGTCCAGGGCAGCTTCGCACCCGATATCGCGAGCGTCTTGAGGTCATCGCGGACGAGCGGCCCGACAGCAACGCGAACCCCCTTGGCGCGCGCGGTCTCGAACGCCGAAACGACGCCATCGACGCCGTGCGCGATGACAATGCAATTGCGATTGGCCCCCGCCGCAGCGGCCGCGTCGAGGAAGCCGTCGCGCACCGCACTCGCCGCGCGCGCGTAGTCGGCGACGTCGAGCGGCAGGATCAGTGCGATCAGGTCGCTGGTCGGCGGCGCCGGAAGCTCTTCGGCTGCGTCGGGCGGCGGCGCTTCGGGCAGCTCGACCGACGCCGCAGCGTCGCCGGGCGGTTGCACCGGGGATGTTGCGACGTCGGGCGGATATCCCGTCGCTCCAGGCGGCAAGTCGTACGGAGCCGGCACGCCATCGGGTGGCGCCGATGGCGCGCCGGCGGCCGGTGGTGACAGGACCTCGATCCGGGTTGCCGGACGCATCGGTGCGCACGACAATGCGGCGGCGGCGAAGACAATGGCGCTTGCGGCGCATATCGCGCGCCGCGCGAGGCGCAACGTCAACGGGGTGAAGCGAAGCGGAGCGCGCATGACGGAAGCGATGGGAAAGCCGGCGGACACTGCGGTCGAAACGAAAGCCTTTCGCGCCGAGCCCGGCTCATTATATGTGGTGGCCACGCCGATCGGTAACCTGCGCGATCTGACATTGCGCGCGCTCGACATCCTGCGCAGCGTCGACGTGATCCGGGCAGAGGACACGCGCGTCACGGCGACGCTGCTTGGCCGCTATGGGGTCGGGCACCCGGCCGCGCGCGCTTCATCGGCACAACGAAGCGCGCGAGATCGACGCAATCCTGGACGATCTCGCGGCCGGGCGCAGCGTGGCACTGGTGAGCGACGCGGGAACGCCGGCGATCAGCGATCCCGGCGCGCGGCTCGTCCGCGCGGCGATCGACGCGGGCTATCGCGTCGTCCCGATTCCCGGCGCGAATGCGATGGCCGCGGCCGTTTCGGCGGCGGGCCTCGATGCCGAGCGCTTCGCGTTCATCGGCTTCCTGCCCGCGCAGGCGAAGGCCCGCCGGGAGCTTCTGGCCGCCTTTGGATCGTTGCCCGTTGCGCTCGTGCTCTACGAAGCGCCGCACCGCGTTGCCGATGCGATCGGCGAACTTGCGCGGTCGCTCGACGCGCGCCGGATGCTCACGATCGCCCGCGAAATGACGAAGACGTTCGAGACGATCGCGCGAATGCCGCTCGCGGATGCCGCGGCGTGGCTCGAGGCGGATGCGAACCGCTCGCGCGGCGAGTTCGTGCTGATCGTCGATGCCCCGCTCGCCGATGCGAGCGCGCAGGCGATCTCCGCCGAGGCCAGTGCGTTGCTCTCGGCGCTGCTCGATGAACTGCCGCCTGCGCGCGCAGCCCGCGTGGCGGCGAAGCTCACGCACTTGCCGCGAGAGATGCTCTACGAGCACGCGCTATCGCTCAAGCCGGCACCCACCGATCGAGCGTGACGCCTGCCGCATGATGCGCGGCGATGTAGCCGAACATCATCGCAGGGGCGAGGGTGATGCCGCCATGAAAATCGGGGACCGCGTTGCGCCGATCATGGAACCGTTGTCCCGGCAAAATCCACCGCCTGTCGTGCCGGTCCCTGTCTGGCCGAATACGGCCCCGCTATACTTCCGCCGCGCGTACGACCGGAGAACCGTCTGAGCACGTTAGCAACCGAGCCCGCAGTCGCCGCCGCCCGCGGTTCGACAACGTCTACGTGCCGGCCGAGGCTGGCGGCCGTGCAGGTCCATGGCGGCTACGGGTTCATGACCGAATACGAAGTCGAACGGGCGCTGCGCGACGCCGTGGCAAGCACGATCTACTCGGGCACGTCGGAAATGCAGCGGAACATCATCGCCCGCTGGCTCGGGTTGTGAGCCGGATTCCAGCGCGCGCCACCGTACGAGGGAAACGCTGACATACGTCACGGTTCGCGGCTCGCGCATCGAATGCGAGTGGATTCGCGCCGGCGCGCCGGAAGCGTCGACGATCGTATTCCTCCACGAGGGCCTCGGATCGATCGCGATGTGGAAGGACTTCCCGAGCCGTGTCGCGCACGCCACCGGCTGCAACGCGCTGCTCTATTCGCGGCGCGGGCACGGCCAGTCCGATCCGCTCGCCGCACCGCATCGCGTCGACTTCATGCACGACGAGGCGCTCGACGTATTGCCGGCGCTGCTCGACGTGCTCGGCATCGGAAAGCCTGTCCTGTTCGGACATAGCACCGGCGCGTCGATTGCGCTGATTCATGCCGGTGAATCGGGCCGTGCCGTCGCAGGCGTCGTCGCGATGGCGCCGCACGTCATCGTCGAGGATTTGACCGTGCGAAGCATCGCGGCCGCGCGCGACGCGTGGCGGACGACGGACCTGCCCGAGAAGCTCGGGCGCCATCATCGCGATGCGGATGCCGTCTTCACGAGCTGGACCGACATTTGGCTGAGCCCGGCGTTTCGCGCCTGGAACATCGAGGCGTCCGTGTCGCGCATCACGTGTCCGGTGCTGGCCATCCAGGGCGAGGACGACGAGTACGGGACGATGGGCCAGGTGGAACGAATCGCGCGCCTTGCGCCCGACGTCGACCTGCTCAAGCTGAACGACTGCCGGCACTCGCCGCATCGCGACCAGCCCGACGCGGTGATCGAAGCGGTGGTGCGCTTCATCGATCGAATTGTCTAGAGCGGCGCTTCGAGTAAATGGCAGCTGGCCGGTGTCCAGCAGCGCGCGCTGCGCGAGTCCGCAGACGTCTGAGTGAGGGCGCGACCGTGCAGCACTGGATGCGGAGTGCCATCGTCAGACGCCCAAGTGCCGGGCCAGCGCGTCGGTGCGTTGCGCAAGCGCCGCCGACCAGCCTTCCAGCACGACGGAACCCTTTTCCATGACGAGCGCGCGATCGGTGTGCGCGAGCACGAGACGATAGTTGCGGTCGACGAGGAGCGATGCGACGCCGCTTTGCCGGATGTCGCCGATGATGCGCCAGATCTCGCGGACGATCATCGGCGCAAGCCCTTCCGTCGCTTCGTCGAGGATCAGCACATCGGGATTGGTCATCAGCGCCCGGCCGATGGCGAGCATCTGCTGCTCGCCGCCGGACAGTTGCTGGCCGCCGCAGCGTCAACCGTTCCTTCAGCCGCGGAAACGTGTCGAGCACACGCTCGAGCGTCCAGCCGGTACGCGCATCGCGCGGCGGCCGCTCGCCGAGCAGCAGGTTCTCGCGGACGCTGAGGTTTGGAAAGATGCCGCGGCCCTCGGGAACGTACGCGACACCCATCCGCGCGATCCGATGCGGCGCTTCCCGCGTGCAGTCGCGGCCGTGCACGAGCACTTTCCCGCCGCTCGCGGGTGTCAGTCCGAGGAGCGTGCGGATCAGCGTCGTCTTGCCCATGCCGTTGCGGCCGAGAAGACCCGATCGACTCGCCGGTTCCGATCGTGAACGAGACGCCGCGCAGGACGTGACTCTCGTCGTAGTGCGCGTGGACGTCGCGCGCTTCGATCAGCGCGCTCATCGCGGCTTCGCGTGACTCGGACGAGGTTGCGGCTCGGTTGCCGGGCATGCGGTCAGGGCTCGGCCGCGGCGCGGGCGGGCGCGTCGATTTCGCCCAGATACGCCGTCTGCACGTCGGCGTTGTTGCGGATTGCGACGGGCGCACCGGTCGCGATGACCGCGCCGTTGACCATCACCGTGATGCGGTCGGCGATCCGGAATACGGCGTCCATGTCGTGCTCGACGAGCAGGATGGCATGGCCGGGCTTCAACGCGGCGAGCAGCGTCAGCATGCGGTCGGTTTCCTCCGCACCCATGCCTGCGAGCGGCTCGTCGAGCAACAGCACCTGCGGCGCCGTCGCGAGGCACATCGCGATTTCGAGCTGCCGCTTCTGCCCGTGCGAAAGCGTGCCTGCGACACGATGCGCCTGTCCGGCGAGTCCGGCCTGTTCGATTGCGTGCTGCGCGAGGGCCGTGCTTTCGGCGCATGTCGCCGCGGCGCTCCACCAATCGAGCGGGTGCTGGTGATGCGCCTGCGCGGTCAGCCGGCAGTTCTCGAATACCGTCGAGCGTGGGAAGATCGTCGTGCGCTGATAGCTGCGACCGATCCCTGCGCGCGCGCGCCGCGGCTGCGGCCAGCGCGTCACGTCGCGTCCCTGCAAATGCACGCGGCCATCGGTTGCCGCCATCTCTCCGGCCAGCACGTTGACCAGCGTCGATTTGCCGGCGCCGTTGGTTCCGATGACCGAATGAACTTCGCCACGGGTGAGCGTCAGCGAAACACGATCGACGGCCACCAGGCCCCCGAAGCGGCGCGAGATGGCGGACGCCGTCAGCAGGACGTCATCCGGCATGCGGTACCGGCACTCGCGTACGCCGCAGTTGCGCGGGCAATCCCGTTACGCCGTTCGGCATCAATGCGACGCACGCAATGATCGTAAGCCCGAGCGGCAACTGCCAATGCTTCGCGAAGCTGCCGAACAGCGCCTCGGACTGGAACAATTCCTTCAGCACCACGAACAGGAACGCGCCCAGCACCGCGCCGCGCAGCGTGCCGATGCCGCCGAGGATCAGCATCAGAAGCACAGTTCCGGACTGGTGCCAGGCGAGGATCTCGGGGTTCACGAAACCGTCCTTGACCGCGTACAGGAACCCGGCGACACCGGCCAATGCGCCGGCCAGCACGAACGCCGCGAGCTTGTACGGATACGTCGAGAATCCCGCGGCCCGCATCCGCTGCTCGTTGGCCCTGATGCCGGCGAGCGCATGTCCGAAGCGGGAGCGTCCCACGAGTGCCAGCAACCCGTAGACGACGATCAGCGCCGCGAACGTGAAGTAATAGAACGTCGCCGACGCATCGAGATCGAGCAGCGTGTACGGGCCGACGGCGAGCACCGGCTTGACGTACAGGTAGCGGCCGTCGCTGCCGCCCGAGAACGTCATGTCGTGGAACACGAAGTAGGCCATTTGCGCGAAGGCGAGCGTGACCATGATGAAATAGATGCCGCGCGTGCGCAGCGACAACGCGCCGATGACGAGCGCCGCCAGCGCCGCCATGACGATCACCGAAGGCAGGAGCCAGACGAGCGACGGCGCCACCGACTGGGGCGACAGCAGCGCGGTCGCATATGCCGCGATGCCGAAGAACGCCGCGTGGCCGAACGACACGAGTCCGGTCCGGCCGACGAGCAATTCGAGCGACAGCGCGAAGATCGCGAGGATCATCGTCGTCACCATCAGGTCGACATAGAACTTGCCGCCGACAAGCGGGAAGACGGCGAGGAGAGCGCACACCGCGGCAAGCGGGACCATGCGCGAGGCCGCGTAACCCGTCATGTCAGTCGGGAAGGGCCGCCCCGACCGACTGACCAACCCCCCGGGGGGCAGCGAGCGGAGCGAGCGTGGGGGGATGTTTCATCCTAGCCCGTCCGGAACAGCCCTTCGGGCCGCCACAGCAGGATTGCCGCCATCAGCACATAGACGAGAATGCCGGCAATCTGGGGAATGAAGACCTTGCCGAACGTATCGACGAAGCCCACCAGCAGCGAAGCGAGCAACGCGCCGCGAATCGACCCGATGCCGCCGATCACGACCACGACAAACGAGATGATCAGCACCTGGTTGCCCATGCCGGGATAGACCGACGACACCGGCGCCGCGATCATCCCCGCGAACACGGCGAGCGCGACGCCCGCCGCGAAAACGATCCGGTAGAGCAGACGAATGTCGACGCCGAGCGACTGCACCATCTCGCGGTTCGACGCGCCCGCGCGTATCGCCATGCCGATGCGGGTACGCGCGATGACCACGTAGAGGCCGAGCGCGACCAGCACGCACATCGCCGACATGAAGAGCCGATACACCGGATACGTCATCACGCTCCCGAGCTGCACGCTGCCCGCGAGCCAGGCCGGTGGCGCCACGCCGTGCACGTCGTCTCCCACGAGGATGCTGCGCAATTCCTCGAACACGAGGATCAGCCCATACGTCATCAGCACCTGCTGCAGGTGCTCCCGGTTATAGAGATAGCTGACGAATCCCCATTCGAGCAGGTAACCGAACGCAACCGACAGGACCAGGCCGATGGCCAGCGCGGTGAAGAAGCCGCCGCCGAGATGCTCCGCCGCCCAGGGTGCAAGCGCATAGGCGAGGTACGCGCCGATCATGTAGAAGCTGCCGTGCGCGAGATTGATGACGCCGAGGATGCCGAAGATCAGCGTCAGCCCGCTCGCCACCAGGAACAGCAGCAGCCCGTATTGCAGGGCGTTCAGGCACTGAACGAGGAATACTGCCAGATCCATCGCAAGCGGCGGGGCGAAGAAAGATGCAGCGAGCCAGTCGCCGCTCCCGGTCGGGAGCGGCCATTCGACGTTGCTACGCTGCCGGCGAAGGGCCGCCCCGAGCCGGCAGCGGAAAACCACAACGGCGCAAAGTATCGTGCGAGCAAAGCCCGCGAAACTTTGCGCCGTCGGTTACATCTTGCATCCCGGCGACGGCTCCGCCAGCGCCTTGACGGCGACGCCTTCGACCTTGTTCTGCGTCCCGACGACCTTGCGCAGGTAGATGTCCTGGATCGGGTCGTGCGACTTCGACAGCGTGAACGTGCCGCGCGGGCTGTCGATGCGCGCCTTCTCCATCGCGGCGACGAGGTCGTTGCGCTTGGCGACGTCGCCTTTCACCGCCGCGAATCCGGCACCGAGCAGTTGTGCCGCGTCGTAACCCTGAACGGCGTAGACGTCCGGCTCGGCCTTGTACGTCTTGTTGTAGTCGGCTGCGGAACGCCTTGTCCTTCGGCAGGTTCAGGCCGTCGCCGTAATGGAGTGTCGTCAGCAAGCCCTGTGCGGACTCGCCCTGCGCTTCCAGCGTGCCGTCCGTCAGGAACCCCGGCCCATAGAGCGGGATCGTCTTGTTGAGCCCGGCGGCCGCGTAATCCTTGACGAACTTGACGGCGCCGCCGCCGGCGAAGAACGCATAGACGGCGTCCGGCTTCGTGGCCGCAATCTCGGTCAGCAACGCCTGGAATTCAACGTTGGGAAACGGCAGCGTCAGCTCCTTGACGATCTGTCCGCCCGACGCCGCGATGCCGTCCTTGAAGCCCTGGACCGACTCGTCGCCCGCCGCATATTTCCACGTGATCGTCACGATCTTCTTCGCGCCGCGCTCGCCGGCGACCTTGCCCATCGCATAGCCGGGCTGCCAGTTCGAGAACGAGCTGCGGAAGATGTTCGGCGCGCACATCGGACCGGTGACCGCCCGCGCACCGGCGTTGGGAATCATCAGCAGCGTGTTCGTGTCCTTGGCGACCTTCGCCATCGCCATCACGACGCCCGGAGTGCACGGTGCCGACGACGACGTCGACATTGTCGCGCTTGATCAGCTTGTTGATGTTGTCGACGGCCTTCGACGGCTCCGATTCGTCGTCGACCTTGAAGTACTCGAGCTCGCGGCCGCCGAGCTTGCCGCCCTGTTCCTGCACGTAGAGCCGGAAGCCGTTCTCGATCGCGGTGCCGAGCGCCGCGTACGTGCCGGTGTACGGGAGCATGAAGCCGACCTTGATCTTGTCCTGCGCCTGCGCACTGCAAGCAAGCATCAGGAACGCCGAGATGCATGCCGCCTTGACGAACGGGTTCCTACGGGCCATTCATCGAGTGTCCTCCTGTTGTTCGAATCGACTGTCACGCAACGCAAAGTCGACAAGCGAAGCGCATCCGTTCGCCGCTCGTTCGCGACGCGTCGCGTCATTGCCGCATGATACCTTGCGACGTGTTGCGGGCACCCCCCGGTCAGACGGGCGCGCTCGCCTTCTCGCGCTCGCGCAGCCGGAAGCGCTGGATCTTGCCGGTGGCGGTCTTCGGCAGTTCGCCGATGAACTCGATGTAGCGCGGGTATTTGTAGGGTGCAAGCTTGTCCTTCACGAACGCCTTCAGCGCGTCTTCGAGTGCACGCGTCCGGCGCGTGGCCCGGCTTCAACACGACGTACGCCTTGGTCTTGGTCAACCCGTCGGCGTCCTGCTTGCCGATGACGGCAGCCTCGAGAACGGCGGGATGCTGGACCAGCGCCGCCTCGACTTCGAATGGCGAGACGTAAAGCCCGCTGACCTTCAGCATGTCGTCGGCACGTCCGGCGTACACATAGCGGCCGTCGTCGCGGCGCACGTACTTGTCGCCGCTTCGCGTCCATTCGCCCTGGAATGTCGAGCGCGACTTGTCGTGACTTGTCCAGTACATCAGCGCGGCGCTCGGTCCGCGGATGTAAAGGTCGCCGACCTCGCCATCGGCGACCGGACCGCCGTCGTCGCCGCGCAGCTCGACGTCGTAGCCCGGAACCGCCACGCCGGTGGTCCCGTAGCGAACTTCGCCCTCACGGTTCGACAGGAAGATGTGCAGCATTTCGGTCGAGCCGATGCCATCCAGGATCTCGCAGCCGAAATGCGCGGTGAACCGCTCGCCGATCTCGCGCGGCAGCGCTTCACCGGCGGAGACGCACAGCCGCAGCGCGACGTCGCCGCGCGCGCGGGCAGGTCCGGCGACGCGAGCATCGCTGCATAGAGCGTCGGCACGCCGTAGAACACCGTCGGCCGCCGCGTCGACGAGCCGACGGAACACCGCCTGCGGCGTCGGCCGCTCCGGCATCAGGATCGTCGTCGCGCCGGCGGACAGCGGAAACGTCAGCGCGTTGCCGAGCCCGTACGCGAAGAACAGCTTGGCCGCGGAGAACACGACGTCGTCCTCGGTGAGACGCAGCACGTTTCGCGCGTAGAGCGCATCGGTCCAGTACGCGTTCGCATGCGTATGCACGGTGCCCTTGGGCGCGCCGGTCGAGCCCGACGAATACAGCCAGAACGCCGCGTCGTCCGCATGCGTCGAGCGCCGCCGCGCCGAGCGGCTCGGCGTTCGCCACGTCGGCGGCGAAGTCGCGTCGGCCCTCGGCGAGCGGACCGCGCATGACGGACGACCCAGACGGTCGCGAACGTCGTTCTGCCCGCGCTGCAGCGCCTCGCTCGAAGGCGGGCAGGAGTGCGCTCGACACGATCGCCGCACGCGCGCGGCTGTGCGCCAGCATGTACGCGTAATCGTCGGCGGTCAGCAGCGTGTTGACCGCCACGGGCACGACGCCCGCCTCGATCGAGCCCAGGAAGGCGACCGGCCAGTCGACGGTGTCGTGCGCGAGCAGCAGCACGCGCTCTTCGCGCCGCAGTCCCGCCGCCTGCAGCGCCGACGCGAATTGCCGCGACCGCGTCGCGAGCTCGCCGTACGACAGTTGCGTGCGATCGTCGATGTACGCGATTCGCTCGCCGCGCAGCGCATGGCGCGCCAGCAGGTGCTCGGCGAGATTGAATCTGCGACGGCGGAGCGGCGGCGGCGGATTCGGTCATCGTCTTGGCGGTGTCTCAAGGGCCTGGCGGCCGAAAATAAGCGTCGCACGATCCGTCTGTCAAGCACTATAATGCAGTTCTGCAACCTTGGACATCGGATGATGACGCCGCACCCTCCTTCGGACGCGAACGAAGGCAAGGATCCGTTCCTGACTGCGCTCGGCGAGACGGTGCGCACGCTGCGCGCGCGCCGCGGCATGACGCGACGCGCGCTGGCCGCCGAGGCGGGCGTGTCGGAGCGCCACCTCGCGAACCTCGAATCGGGTGTCGGCAACGCGTCGATCCTGGTGCTGCGGCAGGTCGCCATGGCGCTCGACTGTCCGCTCGCGGATCTCGTCGACGCGCGGCCCGACGCGTCGCCGGATGCCGCGCTGATCCGCGACCTGCTGCGCGAGCGCAGCGAAGGCGAGCTGCAACGCGCGCGCGTCGCGCTGTCGCGGTTGTTCGGGCAGGCGTCGGGCGCGTCCGGGCGGCGCACGCGCATCGCGTTGATCGGGTTGCGCGGCGCGGGCAAGTCGACGCTCGGGCAGGATGCTCGCGGACGCTTTGCGCTACCCGTTCGTCGAGCTGAATCGCGAGATCGAGCGGCTCGCCGGCTGCCGGGTCGCGGAAATCCACTCGCTGTACGGCCCGTCGGCCTACCGTCGCTACGAACGGCGGGCGCTCGACGACGTCGTGCAGCGGTGCGCCAAAGCCGTCATCGCGACACCGGGCGGACTCGTTTCCGACGCGACGACCTTCAATCGCCTGCTCGACCGATGCTTCACCGTGTGGCTGCAGGCCACACCCGACGAGCACATGAGCCGCGTGCTGGCGCAGGGCGATTATCGGCCGATGGCAGGCAACGGCGAGGCCATGACGACCTGCGGCGCATCCTCGCCGGCCGCGCGCCGTTCTATGCGAAGGCGGACCTGGCGTTCGATACGTCGGGCAAGACGCTCGCGCAAAGTTTCGCGGGCCTGCGACACGCCGTCGAGCAGGCGCTTGCCGAGGATACCGTCGCGGCCGATTGACGATCTTTGGATATGCAGTATAATGCACGGTAAATTGATGAACTGAAATGCATACCACTCTGGACGCATCCCGTCGCCGACCCGCTCGTCGATTTTCGAACGGATCCCAGCCACTATCGGCACTGGCGCCTGTCGGTGGAAGGGCGTGATCGCCACGCTCGCGATGGACGTGAGCGAGGACGGCGGCCTGCGCCCCGGCTACAAGCTCAAGCTGAATTCGTACGATCTGGGCGTCGACATCGAGCTGCACGATGCGATCCAGCGGATTCGCTTCGAGCACCCGACGGTGCGCACCGTCGTGCTCACCGGCGCCAAGGATCGCGTCTTCTGTTCCGGTGCGAACATCTTCATGCTCGGCTTGTCGTCGCACGCGTGGAAGGTCAACTTCTGCAAGTTCACCAACGAAACGCGCAACGGGCTCGAAGACTCGAGCCGGCATTCCGGACTGAAGTTCGTCGCGGCGCTGAACGGCGTCTGCGCCGGCGGCGGATACGAGCTCGCGCTGGCGTGCGACGAGATCGTGCTGGTCGACGACCGGTCGTCGGCCGTGTCGCTGCCGGAAGTGCCGCTGCTCGGCGTGCTGCCGGGCACCGGCGGGCTGACGCGCATCACCGACAAGCGCCGCGTGCGGCACGACCTGGCCGATGTCTTCTGCACCACCAGCGAAGGTGTTCGCGGCCAGCGCGCTCTGGATTGGCGGCTCGTGGACCACGTCGCCAAACCGGCGCAGTTTCGCCACGTCGTCCACACGCGGGCGCTCGAGCTCGCCGCCGCGAGCGACCGCCCGCCGGACGCGCGCGGCATCGCGCTTCCGCGCATCGAGCGCAGCGACGACGCGCTCGGGTATCACTACCGGTTCGTGGACGCCGTCATCGATCGGGCGCGCCGCCTCGCGACGCTGACGATACGCGCGCCGGCGGAAGCACCACCGGCGGACATTGCCGGCATCGAAGCGGCCGGCGCGTCATGGTGGCCGCTGCAAATGGCGCGCGAGCTGGACGACGCGATCCTGATGTTGCGCACGAACGATCTCGACATCGGAACGTGGCTGTTGCGCGCCGAAGGCGACATTTCCAACGTGCTTGCGGCCGACCGGACGCTCCTCCGGTTCGCCAGGCACTGGTTCGTCCGCGAGACGCTCGGCATGCTGCGACGCACGCTCGCACGGCTCGACGTCTCGTCGCGAACGCTCTTCGCGCTGATCGAGCCCGGTTCCTGCTTTGCCGGCACGCTGCTCGAGCTGGCATTGGCCGCGGATCGCAGCTACATGGCGTCGTTGCCCGAAGCGGCTGATCGCGAGCCACGCATCGTCGTGAACGAGCTCAACGACGGCGCTTATCCGATGGTGAACGGGCAATCGCGCCTCGCGCAGCGGTTCTACGGCGAAGCGGGTCCCATCGAAGCCGTGCGTGCGCGCGTTCGACAAGCCGCTTCCACCGGCTGCGGCGATGGATCTGGGGCTGGTGACGGCCACACCGGATGATCTCGACTGGGCCGACGAGATCCGCATCGCGCTCGAGGAGCGCGCAAGCCTCTCGCCGGATGCGCTGACCGGCCTCGAGGCGAACCTGCGCTTCGGCGGCAACGAAACGATGGAGACGCGGATCTTCGGGCGTCTTTCGGCGTGGCAGAACTGGATTTTCGTCCGGCCGAACGCGGTCGGCGAAAAAGGCGCGCTGAAGGTGTACGGGAAGGGCGACCGGCCGCAATTCGATTTCAAGAGAGTCTGACCATGAGCATCGACTACGCGGAAAAGATCCCGAACAACGTCAACCTGTCCGAAGATCGCGCGCTGCAGCGCGCGCTCGAGCACTGGCAGCCGGGCTTTCTCGACTGGTGGCGCGAGATGGGCCCCGACGGCGCGCAGGGATTCGATGTCTACCTGCGTACCGCGATCAGCGTCGATCCGTCCGGCTGGGCGCATTTCGACTACCTGAAAATGCCCGATTACCGCTGGGGAATCTTTCTCGCGCCGCAGGATCCGGCGCGCAAGGTGAACTTCGGCGAGCACAAGGGCGAAGACGCGTGGCAGGACGTGCCGGGCGAGCATCGCGCGAACCTGCGCCGGATCGTCGTGACCCAGGGCGATACCGAACCCGCCTCCGTCGAGCAGCAGCGTCACCTCGGCGAGACCGCGCCGTCGCTGTACGACCTGCGCAACCTGTTCCAGGTGAACGTGGAGGAAGGCCGGCACCTGTGGGCGATGGTGTACCTGCTGCACCGGTATTTCGGGCGGGATGGCCGCGAAGAAGCCGAAGCGCTCCTCGAGCGGCGTTCCGGTGACGTCGACAATCCGCGCATCCTCGGTGCCTTCAACGAACGCACGCCGGACTGGCTGGCGTTTTTCATGTTCACGTATTTCACCGACCGCGACGGCAAGTTCCAGCTCGCGGCACTCGCCGAGTCGGGGTTCGATCCGCTCGCGCGCACGACGAAATTCATGCTGACGGAGGAAGCGCATCACATGTTCGTCGGTGAGTCGGGCGTGTCGCGGGTCATCCAGCGCACGTGCGAAGTGATGCGCGAGCGCGGCCTCGAGGACCCGGCCGATGTGCGCGCGCAGGGCGTCATCGACCTGCCGACGATCCAGCGTTACCTCAACTTTCACTACAGCGTGACGATCGACCTGTTCGGCGCCGACCAGTCGTCGAACGCGGCGATCTTCTACAGCGCGGGGCTCAAGGGGCGCTTCGATGAGACGAGACGCAACGACGATCATGTGCTGAAGGGCGCGTCCTATCCGATCCTCGAAGTGGCCGACGGCCGCTTCGTCGAACGCGATGCGCCGATGCTGAACGCGCTGAACGAAGTGCTGCGCGACGACTACATCAAGGATTCGCTCGGCGGCGTGGCCCGCTGGAACAAGGTCATCGAAAAGCACGGCCTCGCATTCCGCCTGCAGGCGCCGCACAAGGCGTTCCATCGTCGCATCGGCACGCTCGCCGGGCTGCACGTGACGCCGGACGGGCGCATCGTCGACGAGACGACCTGGCAGGCCGGCGCGCAGGAATGGCTGCCGAGCGACGAGGATCGGGCCTATGTCGCGTCGCTGATGGGACGCGTGACGGAGCCGGGCAAGTTCGCGAACTGGATTGCGCCGCCTGCGCGGGGCGTCAACAGCCAGGCGCTCGACTTCGCCTACGTGCGGTTCAATTGACGCCGGTTTCCGCAGAGCACGCGATGCCAGCCGCCGAAACGGTCGAGGTGATCCGCCAGCACCTGATCGATCCCGAGATCTGCATCCGCTGCAATACGTGCGAGGAAACGTGTCCGAGCCGCGCGATCACGCACGACGCGCGCAACTACGTCGTCGACGTGGCGATTTGCAACGGCTGCAACGCGTGCATCGCGCCTTGTCCAACGGGCGCGATCGATAGCTGGCGCCAGGTTTCGAGCGACCGCGCGTATACGCTGGACGAGCAGCTTTCGTGGGATACGCTGCCTGCGCAACAGACGGTCGGCGCCGCCGCGAACGACTCGATCCCCATCGAGATTGCCGAGATCACCGCGGTCGCCACGGCCGGGCAGGGCGGCGCTGCGGCACCACCATGGTCCGCGGCGCACCCGTCCATCAACCTGCATACACTCGCGAAGCCCGCGATCGCCACGGTCACCGGCAATTATCGGCTCACCGGAGACGGCGCATCTGCGGACGTCCGCCATATCGTCCTCGATTTCGGCTCGGTCGCATTCCCGGTGCTCGAGGGCCAGACGATCGGCATCGTTCCGCCTGGCACGGACGCGAACGGCAGGCCCCATTTTGTTCGGCTCTACTCGATTGCGAGCCCGCGCGACGGCGAGCGTCCGCGCTACAACAACGTGGCGCTTACGGTGAAACGGGTCACCGAAGACCACGAGGGTCGGCCCGTGAGCGGTGCCGCATCCAATTACCTCTGTGACCTTCCGAAGGGCGCGCAGGTAAACGTCGTGGGCCCGTTCGGCGCGAGCTTCCTGATGCCGAACCATCCGGGATCGAGTCTGCTGATGGTGTGCACCGGGACGGGGTCCGCACCGATGCGCGCGATGACGGAGCGTCGGCGGCGGCGGATCGCGGAAGCGGAAGGTGGGGAAATGATGCTCTTCTTCGGCGCGCGCTCACCGCAGGAGCTGCCTTATTTCGGGCCGCTGATGAAGCTCCCCAACGACTTCATCGACGTCAATCTCGCGTTCTCCCGCGTCGCGGGAAAGCCGAAGCGCTACGTGCAGGACCTGATCCGCGAAAGGTCGACGGACGTCGCGCGAATGCTCGCCGACGACAATTGCTACATCTACATCTGCGGACTGAAGGACATGGAGGCAGGCGTCGCGGAGGCGTTCGGCGACGTGTCGCGCCAGCACGGCATCGACTGGGAAGCGCTATTGCCCTCGCTGCGCGAAAAGGGCCGGTACCACCTGGAAACCTATTAGGCCACCGGCCATCATGACCTGGTCCATCGTCGCTCGCGATCGCACCGGTGCGCTGGGCGTTGCAGTGGCAAGCCGTTTCTTCGCCGTCGGCGCGCTGTGCCCGCATGCACGAAGCGACGCGGGGGCGCTCGCAACGCAAGCGCTGGTGAATCCGCACTATGGACCCGCGGGACTCGACCTCCTCGCGCAGCACCGCGATCCGCAACGCATCATCGAGGAGCTGATCGCACGCGATCCCGGGCGTGACGTGCGCCAGGTGCACCTCGTGGATGTGCAGGGCCGAGTCGCCGCGCATACGGGCACGCAATGCATCGATTGGTGCGGCCACATTCTCGCCGAGGATTTCTCCGTCGCGGGCAACATGCTTTCAGGCGCCCGGGTATTGGAAGATACGGCGAACGCCTATCGAGACCATCCGGATCTCGACTTCGCGGAGCGGCTGATCGCGGCGATGGAGGCGGGTGAGGCCGCGGGCGGCGACAAGCGCGGCAAACAGGCCGCGGCGTTGCGCATCGTCACGACGGAGATCTATCCAGCGCTCGATCTGCGCGTCGACGACCATCCTGAGCCGCTGGCCGAGCTGCGCCGGCTCCATGACAAGAGCCTCGAACGCTTTCAGCCTTTCGTCGCGTGTCTTCCGTCGCGCGCGAATCCGGCAGGCATCACCGATCGCGCGGTGATCGAACGCGAGATCGATCATTTCCAGGTCAGTCGGAAACAAATCGGGGTCAGAGATTGTATTTCCGGCGAAACACACCTCCGACCCCGATCTGGATACCACGCACGGGCGATGAAGTTCGACGAATTCCGTCCGGGACAGAAGCTCGTGTACGGCCCCGCCACGCTGTCGGAAGCGGAGATCGTGGCGTTTGCCCGCGAATACGATCCGCAGTGGTTCCACGCCGACGCAGCGCGCGCGCAATCCGGACGATGGAACGGCCTCATCGCGAGCGGCTGGCAGACGTGCGCCATTGCGATGCGGCTCGCGGTGACCGGTGCGTTGCAGGGCTCGGAGTCGTTCGGATCTCCGGGGCTCGACTATCTGAAGTGGCTCGCGCCGGTGCGTCCGGGTGATGCGCTGATGCTCCAGGCCGATGTGCTGGACGTCCGCCGCTCCGAGCGTCAGCCGTCGCTCGGCATCCTGCGCTGGCGATGGCGTCTCGTGAACCAGGACGATGTCGCGGTGCTGGAGCTGGTCGCAACGAGCCTGTTCGATCTCGCGCACGCGAGTGGACTGTAACGGCCAAATCGCTAGTGTCTGGCTTGCGCTTCACGCCGATCGCCGCGTTGCCGAAGCTCGCAAGGGGAGCTACCCTTGCTTCGCTTCGGCGCCTTGCGCTCGACGTGAATCGCGTCGCCAGAGCGCTTCGCTCACTACCGCTTCGGCCGTTACAGTCCATACATGCCGCGACGGCGGGGCCCGCTGAAACGCGATGACTGCGGTGTCGGCCGGAAATGATCAGCCTGCTAGAGCATGGAAGCGAGCGCGCGAGCGCCTCGCTGCCCCTGATCCTGGTAATTGTTGTTGAAAAGCACGTGCACGGATGCCACTCGAGGCGCGAGCCGCTTCACGTCCTCTGCCAACCCCTTTAGCTCATCGTCCGAATAGTCGTAGTCGAAGCGCTGCGACGACGCCTCGAGCCCCTTCCTGTTCCATGTGCCGTGATTGCGGCCGTGCAGGCGAACAACCGAAAGATTCGGATTCGTCACCTCCCACACGGCTGGAATGGTGTTCGCGATTCCTTGCGGTTCATCGACAACGACGTTGACGAAGCCGTTGTCCTGCTCGAATGCCAGTGTCCGGTGCGTATGTTTTTCGGTGTTGAACCACGTTTTATTCCTGAATTCCACGGCCACGGTGAATCCCGCAAGCATCGCGCGGCAGTGCTCCAGATAGTCGAACGTCTCGGGATGGAATGCCACCCAGGGGGCGAACTGCATGTGGACGGCGCCCAGTTTGCCGCCTTCGCGCAGGACCTCGAGAACCGAACGAAACCGACGCCACAGTTCCTTGGCGATCTCGGGCGGCACGTCCCTGTCGTAGACGTTTTTCGTGGTGCCCGAACCGAGTGCCTGCCGGATTTCCTTCCCCAAGCTGACGACCGGGGTCTGGTGGCGCGTAAAGAGCCGATAGGCCTTGATGTTGAATACGAACCCCGGTGGCGTCCGCTCGACCCAGCGCTGCGCATTTTCAACGGTCGGGATGCCGTAATAGCTGCTGTCGATCTCGACGACCGGGAACTGCGAGGCGTAGAAACGCAGCCGATCCTCCGGTGTCGTGGCGCTGGGCGGATAGAACCGTCCGGACTCGATGAGCGTCTTGTCGGTCCATGAAGACGTGCCGACGAGGATCTTCGCGCCGCCGGAAGTCATTTTCTCAATCGCCGAGATCGAGTTCTGCCGTCTCGCAGTTGGCCAATGATCTGCCGGTGAGATGAAAGAAAAAAGTCCCATGGCCGACCACCGCGATGAAGCGCTCGGCACGTGCTGCAAGAAATTGCCTGAACGCCTTCGCGCGCGCCTCGACCACGGCAACGGGCTCGATGCAAATCCCGCGCGCATCGGGCACGCCATCGGCGTGCCACCAAGCTTCCCCGAGATGCGCGAAATCCAGCGAGGGGAAGTCGGCCGCGAGCTCGATCGGCGATCGCCCGACATCGCAACTGTTCTCGACGCGCTCGCGCGGCAAAGCGACCACCATCATCCGAGGCGAGCGGGGATGGTCGGCAAACAATCCGGCGGCCGTCTGCAGCGCTCGGGTCAAGGGTGACGTGATCACCAGCTCGACCGGAAAATCCGCCAGCGTTGCTCGTGCCTGCCGAACCTGCTCGAGCCCGATTTCGCTCAACGACGCGTCGAAATGCAGCGGATCGACACCGGCCGCCCGCCACGCTGCGTTGAACGTCGACTCGCCGTGACGGATGCAGAGAATCGATTTGGCAGTCATGCAGGATTCGAGCGTGCGATTGGTGGGCCCGGCTGGAATCGAACCAGCGACAAAGCGATTATGAGTCCGGGCGGGCGTCGAGATGTCGGGCACCAAAGTCATGCGGCGCAACTGGTTTCAGCATCGCGTTTGGTGGGACGCCAAGCCGCGCTCGCAAGGGGCGCGGCATTCATCATGCCAGCACGCAAGCCGAAAGCAGGAGGTGGCCGCCGCGCAGTCGATCGCGGACATCACCCTAGCCTGACGTTCGACTGCGGCGCGTAGCGGCCGTCTCGTGCTGTATTGCCAGTCTTTCCAGCGTAGCCTGCGCATGCGTCGCCTGCCGACGAAGCGTTGCGAGCGCTTCCGCTCGGAGCGGCATGACAGTCCCGCACATGTTGCACGCAATGGCTCGTTGGGCCCACGCGCGTTCAAGAGGCCGGATCGTCAACGTGGCACAAATCGAGCATTCCGCCATGATCTGGACCGCTGCTTTCCGCGAATCCATGAGCAGGTGAAAGCGACCCGGATTTATCACGCGAGAACACGCCCACTGACGTTAGTCGGCCAACACGATGAACGACAGAAAAGTCCGACTTTCGCTTTGCTGATGGAGCGCGGTGGTGCTGAGGAGAGATCGTGCGCGGAATAAGCATCCCGGAGTCACCCAATCTGGAGCGCATTGCACCCTCCCCAGCGAGGAGACATTGAGCCGGAGCAGTGCCGTTGTACATATGTCGATCGGTATATCCTGATCGACGGCGCGCGTCGAGTTAAGCAGTCGAAATGATCGGTTCGCGTATTGCGGCGCAAGTCGCGCTCCCGTTCCTTTCCCTTTGCTAAATCCGCCTGGCGGAAAGGACGCATGCAATCGAAGAAACCGTGTACAAACAAAAAGGAGACGCGGACGAGAGGAGCATCTTGAAAAAGCTATACGAATGCATGCCGACCGAGGAGCGCGCATGGCTCGCGCGCGTCGCTTTGCTGGCTTGTGTGCTATTGATCGGGGTGATTGCTACGGCTGCCCTGGCGTCTTCCGCGGAAGAAATGGAAACGCACTCGTTGTCTGACCCCTTAGGCGATGCCGTAGGATCTGCCCTGACGCCGTTCTAAGGCCATCCTGAGGGCGCCGTTCACGAGGCCGAAATGATCGGATACCGCGTTGGCACCTGACCGCGTAGGCGAACGTCGGGCCATTCGTCATCGGCGCCAGGCTCACGCACGAACACAGGACACTCGACGCGGTACGGTGCACCCGGCGCGCCTTGCGTGCAATGCAGTAATGGGTGGGCCCGGCTGGAATCGAACCAGCGACCAAGCGATTATGAGTCGCCTGCTCTAACCGACTGAGCTACGGGCCCGGGCTACGCGGGTGGTGGAAAGAAGCGCGCATGGGTGATGCGCCGCGTACATCGTCGCGCGCGGATTATAGCGTCCGCTGCTGCGAGACTCGTGCGCGAACGGTTCCGATAGAATCGTTCGCGCCATGCACCACTATCTGCGTCCGCTGCTTCGCCCGGACTCCGTAGCGCTCGTCGGGGCATCGGAGCGCGCAGGTTCGCTGGGACGCATCGTCTACGAGAACCTGCTGGCGGGCGGCTTCAAGGGCGCGCTGTACGCGGTCAATCCGGCGCACGCGCACCATTCTCGGCCGTCCCGCTCATGCGTCGCTCGCCGCAATCGGCGCGCCGGTCGAGTTGGCGATCATTGCGGCACCGCCCGGTGCGGTGGTCGAGATACTCGATGGTGCCGCCGACGCGAAGGTCAAGGTTGCAGTCGTCATGACCGCACCGGCCGGCATCGATACGCGTGCCGCGCACGCATGGTCGGACGATGTCGCGTCTGCAGCGCGACGCAGCCGCATCCGCGTCGTCGGCGCCGGTGCGCTCGGCGTCATCCGCCCCGAAGCCGGCCTGAACGCCACCTACTGTGCGCCGGTGGCAGTGCCGGGCCGTTTGGCGCTGATCGCGCAATCGGGCGCCGTCGCGACGGCGATGCTCGATTTCGCAACGCCGCTTGGGCTGGGTTTTTCGTGCGTCATCTCGCTCGGCGGCGGCATCGACGTCGGATTCGGCGAGTTGCTCGACTTGCTGCTGCTCGATCCCGTCACCGACGGCATCCTCATGTATGTCGAGGAAGTCGGCGACACGCGTGGTTTCATGTCGGCGCTGCGTGCAGCGGCGAGGACCAAACCGGTCGTCGTTCTGAAGGCGGGACGCTCGCTGGAACCGCGTGCCGACATCTCACCGGACGCGGTTTTCGATGCCGCGTTGATGCGGGCGGGGACGGTGCGCGTGCAAACCTACACGCAACTGTTTGCGGCAGCGCGGATCCTTGCGCGGCGGGCGCATTCCGCAGGGAGACCGGCTGGCGATCGTCTCCAACGGTCGCGGCCCCGCGTTGCTCGCGTCGGATCGTGCAGCGGAGCATCGCATCGAGCTGGCGAAGTTCACGGAGGACACGGCACACAAGCTCGACGCGCTGATGAACGACGATGCTCCGCGCGTCAATCCGATCGATGTGCGCGACACCCCGCCCGACCAGCATGCGGCCGCCGTGGGCCTGGCGCTTGACGACCCGAACGTGGACGTCGTGGTCGCACTGCATGTCCCGCGTCCGAATACGGGCGCGCTGCAAGCGGCGCAGGCGCTGGCGAGGGTCGCGCACGCGCACACGAAGCCGGTGCTGGCAGCGTGGCTCGGCGCGCTCGATCGCCCCGACGTGCACACCGCGCTGGAGGCAGGTGGCGTACTGGACTTCTACACGCCGGAGAACGCCGTCGATGCGCTGTCGTTCCTGGCCGCGTACCGGAACAACCAGGCATGGCTCCTCGAAGTGCCGCCGCCGCAGCCGGAACCCGAGCCGCTCGATCTTGCTTCGGCGGAAGCATTGCGTCTTCGACTGGCCGATGAGCAACGCACCGCATTGACGGCCAGCGAAGGACGCGCGTTGCTTGCGGCTTTCGGCGTGGGCAAGTTCGCGATCGCTGATTCGCTGGAGGCTGCCGAAAGCGCCGCGCGGGACCTGCGCTTTCCGCTCGCGCTCGAGCTCGATGCGCGGGACGCTCCGGCGGTGCGCCGCATCGCGCGGATTCGCCGTACGCTGCCCAAGGCGTGGAACGAACTGCGTGACGCCGCTTCGTCGGCGCCACCGACCGGATGGACCGGGCACATCGTCATATACGAATTACCACGCGACGAACTCGCGCACGGCGTTGCGATCGGCGTTGCGACCGATCGTCGTTTCGGACCGGTCATCTGGCTCGGACCACCGCGTGTCTCGCACGGCCTGGCGCAGATCCGTTCGCTGATGTTGCCGCCGCTCAATGCGCGGCTTGCGGCTGATCTGATCGCGCACGCCTCGAGTCCGTTATCCGTCGACCGGCTGCCGCCCGCGACCGTCGAGGCGCTGGTCGACACGCTGACGCGCATCTCGGCGCTCGTCTGCGCATCGCCGTGGGTGCGTGCACTCGTGCTCGACCCCGTCACGGTCGTCAACCAGCGCGTGTGCATCGGCGCTGCGCGCTTCGAGATCGATCCCCGGCGAAAGCTGCTGCGGGGCTATCCGCACATGGCGATTCATCCGTATCCGGTCGAGCTGATCGGCGACGTCACGCTGGCGGACGGAGCGACGCTGCACGTGCGACCGATTCGACCCGAGGATGCGGAGCTCGAACGCGACTTCGTCCAAGGTTTGTCCGAGCAAACGCGTTACTACCGGTTTTTCTACCGGCTCAATGAATTGACGCCGTCGATGCTCGCGCGCTTCACCCAGGTCGACTACGACCGGGAGCTCGCGCTGGTGGCGCTCGCCGCGCAGGACGACGCGTTGGCGCAGGCATTCGTCGGTGTCGCGCGCTATGTCGCCAATCCGGATCGAATCACCGCGGAGTTCGCAGTCGTCGTTGCCGATGCATGGCAACGGCGAGGGGTCGCTCGCGTCCTGATGCGCGGATTGATCGTCTGCGCGAAGCGCCGGGGATTCGAGCGGCTCGTCGGCACGATCCTGAGCGTCAACGAACCGATGCTGGCGTTCGTGCGCTCGCTGGGGTTCAGGGTCGACGTCGATCCGGCCGATCCCGCGCAACTCTGCGCGACGCTGAACCTCGCATGATTCCGCGCGAAGGCCGAGCGGCGCCGACGCTCGCATGATTCGGCGCGAGCCTGCGCGACGCCGACGCTCGCAAACGGAAGTGCATCTGATGTGCCGAAGGGCGACCCGCCGCCGTTCGGCACATGGAGTGCGCCAGGAATGTACTGGCGCAACGTCTGGTCCGGTCAGCTGCCCGTCTTGCTCATGCCTTTGCTGGTCGTCGTCTGCGTGGCGTCGCCCGACTTGGCGTTCGTCGCCTTTTCCGTGGACTGTGCAAGGGTCAGATGCTGCTCGAGCGTCGGCAGCGTCGAGGCGGCGAATGCCTTCAAGTCCGGGTCCTTCGCCTTGCTCGCCTGCGCCTTGAAGTCGCCGACGTCCTGCTTGTGATCCGATACCATGTGCTTCATGTACTCGCGGTCGAACGCGGCGCCCGACAGCTTCGACATTTTCTCGAGATCGCGCTGGTGGCCGCGATCGAGCGCGGTCGGCAGGTTCACGCCCTTGCTGGTCGCGAGCCGCTTCAATTTGTCGTTCGCCTTGCCATGGTCGTCGACCATTTTCTGGCCGAACTTCTTCACTTCTTCGGACGCGCCCTTTTCGGCGGCCAGCTTGCCGAGCTGAACCTCGGCCATGCCATCCTGAGCGGCCGTTAGCATGAACCGGCGATCTCCGCCGGAGATGCTGGCAGACGTGGCTTTGGCAGTCGCATTGTTCGACCCCATCGCAGTCGAGCCTGCCGGCGCTGGCGACTTGGCCGCAGCCGGTGGACGCATTGCGTCGTTGCGATTCGACGTGCCGGGTGCCGTGTTCTGCGCGGAGACCGCGGCAGCAATGCAGAAGGACAAGAGGCCCGCGACACAGGCGGGGCCAAATGAACGGGGGTGCGACATGATGACTCCTCGAAGATCGGTTGGCAGACCGCACCGCAGCGTGCGGCGCGGAGGACGCCGGCGTTCGGCAATGTCGACCGCAAGCGAATACCCGCTCACGCCTGCAATATTCGTGCGGATCCCATATGACCGTATTTGCTTGAAATGCGCACGTTTCCGCCTGGGTGTCGCGCACGCATGAGTCAGTTTTACCGCTCGTGCTTGTCAATCTGCGCCGGGCCTTCGCTCGGCTTTCGCCTCGCGCGCCTCGTCGGCCTCTGCGATGGCGGTGGTTATTGACTGATCGGCGTGTCGGCCTCCAGCGTCGATTCGCATTTGCCGTCGATCCCCGTTGCGCTTCGCGTCAACGGGGCCCCTCGCCGGCTGCTCGCGACGCTACACTCGCCCTCCTTGCCCATGCAGCGCGAAATGAAACGCCAACGCGTCGGGCTCACTCGATCGACCGGCGACGCGCCCTGCGGGCCTTCGCTCGGCGTTCGCCTCGCGCGCCGGCCTCACTCGCCTTCGAGAAAGCTCCGCAGCTTCTCCGACCGCGACGGATGCCGCAGCTTGCGCAGCGCCTTCGCCTCGATCTGGCGGATCCGCTCGCGCGTGACGTCGAACTGCTTGCCGACTTCCTCCAGCGTGTGGTCGGTGTTCATCTCGATGCCGAAGCGCATGCGCAGCACCTTCGCCTCGCGCGGCGTCAGCGTGTCGAGGATGTCCTTGCAGACGTCGCGCAAGCTGACGCGTTGACCGCGGCCTCCGACGGCGCGACCGTCGACTGGTCCTCGATGAAGTCGCCGAGGTGCGAGTCGTCGTCGTCGCCGATCGGCGTCTCCATCGAGATCGGCTCCTTGCTGATCTTCAGGATCTTGCGGATCTTCTCCTCCGGCATCTCCATCTTGACGGCGAGCGTCGCCGGATCGGGCTCCTGGCCGGTCTCCTGCAGGATCTGGCGCGAGATCCGGTTCATCTTGTTGATCGTCTCGATCATGTGCACCGGGATGCGGATCGTGCGCGCCTGGTCGGCGATCGAGCGCGTGATCGCCTGGCGGATCCACCACGTCGCGTACGTCGAGAACTTGTAGCCGCGCCGGTATTCGAACTTGTCGACGGCCTTCATCAGGCCGATGTTGCCTTCCTGGATCAGGTCGAGGAACTGCAGGCCGCGGTTCGTGTACTTCTTCGCGATCGAGATCACGAGGCGCAGGTTCGCCTCGGTCATCTCGCGCTTCGCCTTGCGGGCCTTCGCTTCGCCGGTCGACATCTGCTTGTTGATCTCCTTCAGGTCCTTCAAGGGGATCATCACGCGCGTCTGCAGGTCGAGGAGCTTCTGCTGCTGCTCGACGATCGCCTGCCGGTACTTGCGCGAGCTGCTCGCTGTAGCCGTGATGCGCGGACACCTCGCGGTCGATCCAGCGCAGCGACGTCTCGTTGGCCGGGAACGCCTTGATGAAGTCCGGGCGCGGCATGCCGCCCTTGTTGACGACGAGGTCCTGGATCTTGCGCTCGTGCTGGCGGATGTTGTCGACCTCGCGTGCGCACGCGAGTCGCACAGCTTCTCGACCATGCCGCGCCGAGAAGCGGATCTGCATCAGCTCGGCGGAGATCTTCTTCTGCAGCTCGAGGTACTTCGGCGCCTTGTGGCCTTCCTTCTGCAGCACCGACGAGCATCCGCGTGAACAGCTTGCGGATCGTGCCGAAGCGCTCGAGCGCGGCGACCTTCAGCCGCTCGAGGTTCTCGCTCTCGATCGACGCCGGGGTCGGTCTCGTCTTCCTCGTCCTCGATGTCGTCGGTGTCGTCCTCGATCTGCGTCAGCTGCTCGTTGAAGTCGAGCAGGCCGTCGACGACGTCGTCGATCTTGAGCTCGTCCTTGCCGATCTTGTCGGCGAGATCGAGGATCTGCGTCGACCGTCATCGGGCACGCCGAGATCGCGAGGATCATGTGCTTCAGACCCTCCTCGATCCGCTTGGCGATCTCGATCTCGCCTTCGCGCGTCAGGAGCTCGACCGAGCCCATCTCGCGCATGTACATGCGCACCGGATCGGTCGTGCGGCCGAACTCGGAATCGAGCGTCGACGCAGCGGCTTCGGCTTCCTCCTCGACGTCCTCGGCGGGCACGGTGGCCGGCGTTTCGGACATCAGCAGCGTCTCGGCGTCGGGGGCCTCGTCGTAGACCTGGATGCCCATGTCGCCGATCATCGAGATGATGCCCTCGATCTGCTCGGCGTCGAGGATGTCGTCGGGCAGGTGGTCGTTGATCTCGGCGTACGTCAGGTAGCCGCGCTCCTTGCCGAGCACGATCAGCGTCTTCAGGCGGCGCTTGCGCGCCTCGACGTCGGCCGGCGTCAGCTCGCGCGGCGCAACCTCGGCGTGCTTGCCGTTGCGGCCCTTCTTGTGCGCGGCGTCTTCCGCGCGCTTGCCGGCGATCCGCGCGGCGATCTCGCCGGGGGACGGCTTGCGCGCCGGCGCTCCTTTGGCCGCCTGCGCTGCTGCGGCGGCATTCGGCTTGGCGCCGACTTGTCGGGCTTCGCGGCGGCCGCCGGCTTGCCGGACTTGGCAGCAGGCGCCGGCTTGGCGGACTTGACCGGCTTGGCCGGGACCTTGCGACTTCGGTGGGGACCGCCTTGGGCTTTGGCGCCGGTGTTCGCGGCGGCTTTCGCCGCAACCGTCGACTTTCCTGCCGGCTTGCGCGCCGGCGGTAGCTGGCGTCGTCGCTTCGCGGCGCGGGCGCTTGGCGGCCGGCGCGGGCCTTCCTGCGCCGGAGCCTTCTTTGCGGCGCGCTTCTTGGCGGCGGGTTTGCCTTTGCCCGCGGCGGGCGATTTGCGGGCAGGCTTCGCGTGCTTCTTGACCATGATCATCCTTGTTCGGTACGGCGCCGCCGGGTGGTGGCGCACCGGCGGGTGCGCCGTTCCGTCTTCAAAGGCCGCGCCGTGCCAATGACAATGGGGGCGGCGCGAAAAACCTCAAATTATAGCGTGATCCGACCATCCGTCCCCGGCCGTTCGTGCAACTGGGGTGGTCGAATCAGCGGCCGGCGACCCTGTCGAGTCAGTCGTCGCGGCGCAGGCCACGCGCCGTGGCGGCGAGCCCGCGCGTCAGCGATTCGCGTTCCTCGGCGCTCAACTGGTCGAGCGGCTGGCGCAGCAGCGCCTGCAGCGCACGCTGCGCATCCGCCCGCCGCCAGCGCTCGGCCGCGGCGAGGACCTGCGTTTCCGCCTGCTCGGCCGACAGCTCCTGATCCGCGGCGGAGGCGAGCAACTCGGCGAGCACGCCCTCGTGATCGCTGCCGGCGAAATGCTGGATCACGCTCGCCGTCGTCGGCATCACCCGGCGTGGTCCTGCAGTGCTCGACCAGCGCGCTCCAGGCGGCCGCCTCGGGGCCATGACCGTCGGACGGCGGCAGATCGTGGCGGCGGGCGAGCGACGGCTCGAGCAGGACGCCCTGCAACAGCGCTCGCAGCAGCGAGGGCGGCCGCCGTGCCGGACCGCGGGGTCCGGGTGAGCCGCGTGCTTGCCGGCGCGCCCGGATCGGCGCCGCGCGTCCGGGCCGAGCAGCGCTCCGAGTTGGGCCTCTGGAAGCCCGGCGAGTTCAGCGAGCTGCCGCCTGACCAGCGCGCGCAAGACGGGTGCGGCGATCTGGTTCGCATAGGGGCGCGCGGCCGCCACCAACGCCGCGCGGCCTTCGGCGTTGTTCGGCGGGTGCTGGGCGGCAAGCTCGGCCAGCAGGTACTCGGACAGGGGTGTCGCGCCGTCGATCGCTCGCTCGAACGCGGCCTTGCCATGGCCCCGGACGAAATCGTCGGGATCCTCGCCGTCCGGGAGGAACAGGAAGCGCGCTTCCTTGCCGTCCGTCAGCACCGGCAACGTGTTCTCCAGCGCCCGCCAGGCGGCCTTGCGTCCGGCGCTGTCGCCGTCGAAGCAGAAGACACCAGATCCGCAAGCCGAAACAGCTTTTGCGCGTGGACGGGCGTCGTGGACGTGCCGAGCGTCGCCACCGCGTATCCGATGCCGTGCTGTGCAAGCGCCACGACGTCCATGTAGCCTTCGACAACCAGCACCCGGCCCGCGGCACGGATCGCGTTGCGTGCAAGATAGAGTCCGTAGAGCTCTTTTCCCTTCGAGAAGACCGCCGTTTCCGGGGAGTTGAGGTATTTTGGCTCACCGGCGTCGAGAATGCGGCCGCCGAAACCGATCACTCGGCCGCGTGTATCGTGGATCGGGAACATCACGCGGTCGCGAAAACGGTCGTAGCGTTTGCCTCCCTCGCCGCGCACGACCAGTCCCGCGGCGTCGAGCGTCGGGTCGTCGTATCGAGGGAATGCGGTAGCGAGGTTCTGCCAGCCGTCCGGCGCATAGCCGATGCCGAAGTGAGCGGCTACTGCGCCGGTGAGGCCCCGCCGCTTGAGATAGTCGATTGCGCGGGGCGCTTCCTTTAGCCGCGCGCGGTAGAACTTGGCCGCTTCCAGGAGCGTTTCGGAGAGATCGCCCGATTCCTCCCGCCGCTCGCGCTCGCCCGGCGCGTCGACCTGCGGTACGGTCAAGCCCGCATCGCGCGCGAGCGCTTCGATCGCCTCCGGAAACGACTTGCCGTCGTGCTCCATCAGGAACCCGATCGCCGTGCCGTGCGCGCCGCAGCCGAAGCAGTGATAGAACTGCTTGGTCGGGCTGACGGTGAACGATGGCGTCTTTTCGCTGTGGAACGGGCAGCACGCCTGATAATTCGCGCCCGCTTTCTTGAGCGGCACGCTGCGGTCGATGACATCGACGATGTCGACGCGCGCCGAGCAGCGTCTGGATGAAATCGTTGGGGATCATCGCGCGGGCGGCATCCGGACGCGAGGCATCAGCATGGAACCGAATGCAACCGATCGACCCGAAGCCGGGTGGGGGTCAGACACGACTTACCTTCCGCTCAGGAACAGGACCCGGTTGGTGAGGGACGATAAGCCGTAATTCACTCCTTCAGGGCACCGCGCGACCGGCGTTCGAGCCGGCCGCGGGCGCTCCCACACGGCAGGGAAAGCGCCCCAGTATAAAACGGGGCGCAGGTTCGCGCGCGGCTTTCCGACCGGGTGCGGCCGTTTGTCAGAGGCGCGTCTTGACCTTCGCGGACACGGCGCGCCATGTCCGCGCGCCCGGCGAGCTGCGGTTTGAGGCTCGCCATCACCTTGCCCATCAGCGCGGGCCCGGCGGCGCCCGCGGCGCGCGCGGCGGCAATCGCCGCGTCGACGGCGGCGTCGACTTCGACGTCCGACATCCGTTGCGGCAGGTAGCCTTCGAGGATCGACTATGCTCGGCCCGTTCGGCATCGGCCAGGTCGGGCCGGTTGCCGGCGTCGAATTGCGCGATGGAATCCTTGCGCTGCTTCACCATCCGGTCGATGACCGCGACGACGTCGGCGTCAGTCATCGCTTTGCGCTCGTCGACTTCCCGCTGCTTGATGGCCGCCAGCAGCAGCCGAATCGTCGACAGGCGTGCGGCCGCCTTCGCGCGCATCGCGTCCTTCATGTCGGCGGTAATGCGGTCCTTGAGATCCATGGTGTCCATGCAAAAGGGGCGAATCGCTTCGCCCCTCGTCGACGGATGTCCGGCTCGCGAGCCGGATCGTGTGCTCAGTAGAGCTTGGGTGGCAACTGCTGGCTGCGCAGGCGCTTGTAGTGGCGTTTGACCGCAGCGGCCTTTTTCCGTTTGCGTTCGGACGTAGGCTTTTCGTAGAACTCGCGTGCCCGCAACTCGGTGAGGAGGCCCGTCTTTTCGATCGTGCGCTTGAAGCGGCGCAGCGCGGCTTCGAACGGCTCGTTCTCGCGAACGCGAACGCTGGTCATGTTCGGGTGAAACCTTTCTGAAGCGCTAATGGGAGATAACGGCAATCGGTAAGTATAGCAGCCGCCGTCCGCGGATGGCAAGCACCGAAGTATAGTGCGTGCGATGCGCGTGCTGGGCATCGAGACATCCTGCGACGAAACCGGTGTCGCGCTCTACGACACCGAGCGAGGGCTCGTCGCCGACGCGCTCCATTCGCAGGTGGCGATGCATCAGGCGTTCGGCGGTGTCGTGCCCGAACTGGCCTCGCGCGATCACGTGCAGCGCGTGCTGCCGCTGATACAGCAAGTGCTCGCGGAAGCCGGGATCGGCGTTCGCGATGTCGACGCCATCGCCTATACGCAAGGCCCCGGGCTCGCCGGTGCGCTTCTGGTCGGCGCGAGCATCGCCAGCGCGCTCGGCTTCGCACTCGGCAAGCCGGTGATCGGCGTCCATCACATGGAAGGCCACCTGCTGTCGCCGATGCTCGGCACGCCGGCGCCCGAATTCCCGTTCGTTGCCTTGCTCGTGTCGGGCGGCCACACGCAGTTTTTCGAGGTCGTCCGGCGTCGGGCGTTATCGTCTCCTCGGCGAGACGCTCGACGACGCCGCCGGCGAAGCGTTCGACAAGACGGCGCACCTGCTCGGGTCTGCCGTATCCTGGCGGACCGGCGCTCGCTGCGCTCGCCGAGGCGGGCCGCCCGGACGCGATCGCGCTGCCGCGGCCGATGCTCGACTCCGGCAACCTCGACGTCTCGTTTTCCGGACTCAAGACCGCGGTCGCGCTGCGCGCGCGCGGCCGCAGGCGGCGGCGGCGATCCTGCGGCTTTGCCCGACTCGCGCAAGGCGGACATCGCACATGCATTCCAGGCCGCCGTGGTCGACGTGCTCGTCGCGAAATCGTTGCAGGCACTCGATCAAACCGGTTTCTCGACGCTGGTCGTCGCCGGCGGCGTCGGCGCGAACCGGGCGCTGCGCGCGCGCCTCGCCGAGGCACTCGACGCGCGCGGTGGACGCGTCTACTTTCCGGAGCCGAAATATTGCACGGACAACGGCGCGATGATCGCGATGGTCGGGCGCGCTGCGGCTCGCCGACGCGTCGGCCGATCATGCGTTTTCCGTGCGGCCGCGCTGGCCGCTGCAATAGTCGCCGCCCAGCTTCACTGGCCGATCGGGCGTTCGCGACCTGACAGCAATTGACGGATATTCACGCGATGGCGCCAGAACAGCAGCAGTGCAATCGCCGACGCTGCTCCACGCATACGCACCCGGACCCGTCGCGTAGAACATGCCGAGCGGCAGCAGCAAGGCGGTCGTGAGTGCCGCAAGCGAACTGATCTTGAAACCGAACGCCATCGTCAGCCAGATGATCGTCAGCACGAGACCCAGCGGCCAATGCAATGCGAACACGATACCCGCCGCCGTCGCGACGCCCTTGCCGCCGGCGAAGCGATGGAACACCGGATAGATGATGCCCGACGAATACGGCGAGCGCCGCGGCGGCGACGGTCCAGTCGGCAGCGTCGAGCATCGGCGCAAGCTCGCGTGCCGCAAGCACGGCGACAAAGCCCTTGACGCCATCGCCCAGCAACGTCAGCAACGCGGCCTTGCGGTTGCCGGTGCGCAGCACGTTCGTCGCGCCCGGATTTTTCGACCCATACTCGTGCGGATCGGGCAACCCGAACGCGCGACTGACGACGACCGCGAACGAGATCGATCCGATCAGATAAGCGCCGGCGACGATTCCCAACGTGGCAAGCACGATCGACTCGGAACAAGTTCGGTAAGATGGCCCGGATTGTAGCGCCGAGCGACCGACCCAACCGTCAGCGACGATGAACACGATATTCATCCACGACTTGCGCATCGAGACGAAAGTCGGCGTCTACGCGTGGGAGCGGCAACTTGCGCAGACGGTGCGGGTCGATGTCGATATCGCGCTGCCGTCGTCACGCCCGTTCGAAACCGGCGAGCTTGCCGATGCGATCGATTACGCCGCCGTCGTCGCGAGGATCCGTGCGTTCGCACGCACGAACAGCCACGCGCTGCTCGAGCGCTTCGCCGAAGCGATGGCATCGATGGTGCTCGACGAGTTCGGGGCGCAGTCGGTGAAGCTTCGCGTGGCGAAGCTCGGTGCGTTGCCGGGCGTGCGGGAGATCGGCGTTGCGATCGAGCGCGACGCGGGCATGCCGCGACCTGCCGCCGTCGGCCGTGACCCGAGTCCCGCTAGAATGTTCGCACCCGCAGTCGAACCTCACCGGAGAACGCGCCATGGACGAAGAGACATTCAACCTCAGCATTCGCAAGTTTCTCAAGGTCGTCGGCATCGGATCGCAGCGCGAAATCGAGCGCGCGGTTGCCCAGGCGATCGCCGATGGCAGCCTCGGCGGCGCGGAGCGCTTTCCGGCGCACATGACGCTCGTCGTCAAGGACCTGAACATCGACATTTCGTTCGACGGCGAGATCAAGCTGCAATGACCGTTGCCGGGCCGTTACAAGACGCGGTAAGAGCCGCAAGCGTGGGGGCGCACATCATCCGTTCGAGCGTCGACCGCGTGCGATGAAATACAAGGACTACTACGCGGCGCTCGGCGTCGAGCGCACGCGCGACGGCCGACCAGATCAAGGCCGCGTACCGCAAGCTCGCGCGCAAGTACCACCCCGACGTCTCGAAGGAAAAGGACGCCGAGGAAAAGTTCAAGGAAGTCGCCGAGGCGTACGAGACGCTGAAGGATCCGGAGAAGCGCGCCGCGTACGACCAGCTCGGCCGCCATGCGCCCGGCGACGAGTTCCGGCCGCCGCCCGACTGGCAGCAGTCGTTCGGCGAAACGCAGTTCTCGTTCGACGATCTCGACCTCGCGGATCTGTTCGCGAACTTGCGCGGACGCTCGCGCGGCGGCGGACGCCGCGCGTCGAACGCGCCGCGGCCGGGCCAGGATTTCGAAGCGGCCGTGCACCTGACGTTCGAGCAGGCGTTCAGCGGCACCGAGATCGAGTTCGACATGGCGGTGCCCGAGCCCGACGAGAACGGCTTCCTGCGGCGCGTTCCGCGCAAGATCAAGGTGCGCGTTCCGAAGGGCGTTACCGACGGCCAGAAGCTTCGCGTACCCGGCAAGGGCGGCAAGGGCGTCAACGGCGGCCGCGACGGCGACCTGTATCTCGACATCGAAGTCGACGACGCATCCGCTCTATCGCGCCGAGGGCCTCGACCTGTACATGGACCTCCCGCTCGCGCCGTGGGAAGCGGTGCTCGGCGCGAGCGTCGAATTGCCGACGCCGTCCGGCCGCATTTCGCTCAAGGTGCCGGCGGGTACGCGTGCGGGCCAGAAGCTGCGGCTCGCCGGACGCGGCGTGTCGCGGCCCGACGGCACGTCGGGTCACCTGTACGCGGTGGCGCAGATCGTCGTGCCGACGGTCATCGATGAACGCCAGCGGGCGTTGTTCGGTCAATTGAAGGATGCGTCGACGTTCAATCCGCGCGCCCACATGACCTGACGAACACAGGAGAGCGTTTCGTGAGCCTTGAATCGACATCGGCGCTGCTGCTCGACGAAACCGGCTCGATCTCGATCACGCAACTGGTCGAGCAGTCCGGGTTGAGCGAGACGGAGCTGCACGTGCTCGTCGACTGCGGTGCGCTCGCGCCGCGCGACATTCGCGCGTCGACGTGGACGTTCAGCTCGCACTGCATCGTCACCGCGCGTACGGCGCGGCGCCTTCGCGACGATTTCGCGCTCGACGACGTGCACGCCATCGCCATCATGCTGCGGTTCCGCGAGCGCATCGAGGCGCTCGAGCACGAGTTGCGGCAGTTACGCGAACGACGCTGACGCCGATATCGGATTCGTGCGATGCGCGCGTGCCGTCCGCTTGCCGGGCGACGGCTGCGACCGGGTTGCCTCTCGTCAGGTCTCGCCTTCGGCGAGCAGCGCGGCATTGCCGCCGGCCGCTGCCGTGTTCACCGACAGCGTGCGCTCGACGGCGAAGCGCGGCAGGTAGTTCGGGCCACCGGCCTTCGGTCCGGTGCCCGAAAGCCCTTCGCCGCCGAACGGCTGCATGCCGACGACGGCGCCGATCATGTTGCGGTTGACGTAGACGTTGCCCACGCGCACGCGGGCGACGATGCGGTCGACCGTCGCGTCGACACGGCTGTGAATGCCGAGCGTCAGGCCATAGCCGAACGCGTTCACCTGGTCGATCAGCGCGTCGAGCTGCATCGGCGCGCCACGTGACGACATGCACGACCGGGCCGAAGATCTCCTGCGTGAGCCGGTCGATGCGGTCGAGTACGATCAGCGTCGGTGCGACGAACGTGCCGTTCGCGCAGGCCAGTGGCAGCGTCGTGCGGTGGCGCACCAGGCCGGCCGCCTGCATCGCTGCGACGTGCGCCTCGAGCGCATCGCGCGCCGCGGCGTCGATCACCGGTCCGACGTCGGTCGCGCAGATCGCCCGGATCGCCGACGATGAGCTCATCCATGGCGCCTGCGATCAATTCGAGGACGCGCGGCGCGATGTCCTCCTGCAGGCACAGCACGCGCAGCGCCGAGCAGCGCTGTCCGGCGCTGTCGAACGCCGATTGAACGATGTCGCTCACCACCTGCTCGGCGAGCGCCGAGCTGTCGACGATCATCGCGTTCTGTCCGCCGGTCTCCGCGATCAGCGGCACCAGCGGCGTCCGCGCGGCGAGCGCCTGCGCAATCGCGCTGCCGACCGCCGTCGATCCCGTGAAAGCGACGCCGGCGACGCGCGCGTCGGCGACGAGCCGGGCGCCGATCGTTTCGCCGGAACCCGGGATCAACGCTAGCGCGTCGGGCGGCACGCCGGCCGCGAGCAGCGTGCGGATCGCCTGTGCGGCGATCAGCGTGGTCTGCTCGGCAGGCTTGGCGACGACCGCGTTGCCTGCGGCGAGTGCCGCCGCGATCTGGCCGGTGAAGATGGCCAGCGGAAAGTTCCACGGTGAAATGCACGCGAACACGCCGCGTCCGCGCAACGCGAGCGTATTCGCTTCGCCGGTCGGCGACGGCAAGCGCAAGCGGCGCGTCGAAGCGCAGGCGGGCCTGCGCCGCGTAGTAGCGGCAGAAATCGGCAGCTTCGCGCACTTCGGCAATCGCTGCCGCACGCGTCTTGCCGGCTTCGCGCGCCAGCAACGCAACCCATGCCGGGCGATCGTTCTCGATGAGCCCTGCTGCGCGGTCCAGGATCGTGGCGCGCTCTTGCGCGGGGCGCGCGTCCCACGCGCGCTGGCCCGCGACAAGCGCGTCCAATGCGCGATCGGCGGTCGCTCCAGTCGGCATCGATGACCGTTCCGGTCTTGCGCCGGCCATCGGCGGGCTCGAACACGTCGCGTGCGGTGCCGGACGCCGTCGCGCTGCCCACCATCGGCGTTGCCACCGACTGCGAGCCCGCGCCTTGCGCAACCGCGCTGTCGAGCGACGGCCATCTGCGTGCTGGTCGGCCAGCGAAACGCCTTCGGAATTGCGCCGCTCGGGTGCGAAGATGTCGGCGGGCAGCGGGATCCGCGTCGCCGGCGCGAAGTCCCACGACCTCGCGCGCGTTCGAGCGGATCGGCCACCAGGTCGTCGATCTCGACGCGCGGATCGCCAATGCGGTTGACGAACGACGTGTTGGCGCCGTTCTCGAGCAGCCGGCGAACGAGGTACGGCAGGAGGTCACGATGGCCGCCGACCGGCGCGTAGACGCGGCAGGCGACATGCGGGCCGCGGCTGCCCGCAAGCACGCGGCGGTAGAGCGCTTCGCCCATCCCGTGCAGCCGCTGGAATTCGAAGTCGCGCACATCGAGCGCGGCGGCGCGCGCGCTCGACCCAGGCGATCGTATGCGCGTTGTGCGTCGCGAACATCGGATAGACATCGTCGCCGGCTTCGAGCAGCGCGCGTGCGCACGCGAGGTACGAGACATCCGTGTGCGCCTTGCGCGTGAACACCGGATAGCCGGCAAGTCCCAGGACCTGGGCGCGCTTGATCTCGGTATCCCAGTACGCGCCCTTGACGAGCCGAACCGGGATGCGCGTTCGCGTTTCGCGCGCAAGCGCGACGACGTACCCGACGACGGCGCGTGCGCGCTTCTGGTACGCCTGCACGGCGAGGCCGAGGCCGTTCCAGCCGTCGAGCTGCGGCATCCCGGCGCACGCGCGCCAACAGCTCCAGCGACAACTCCAGCCGCTCCGCTTCCTCGGCGTCGATCGTCATGCCGATCCGGTGCACGCGCGCGTCGCGGGCGAGCGAGACGATCGCCGGAACGAGCTCCGCGAACACGCGCTCGCGCTGCGGATATTCATAACGTGGATGCAACGCCGACAGCTTCACCGAGATCGACGGCCGCGCGAAGACCGACGGCTCTTCCGGGTCGGCGGCGGCGCCGATCACGGCGATCGCGTCGCGGTACGACGCGAGATAGCGAGCGGCGTCGTCGGCGGTCACCGCGGCCTCGCCGAGCATGTCGTACGAATGCCGGTACGCGTTCTGCTCGGCGGTCTGGCTGCGGGCGACCGCTTCGCCGATCGTGCGTCCGAGCACGAACTGCTCGGCCATCAGCTTCATCGCCTGCCGGATCGCCACGCGCACGACCGGCTCGCCGGCGCGCGCGACGAAGCGCTCGTACCATGCACGCGGATCGCGCGCGTCCTCGCGCTCGATGCGCGTGAGCCTGCCGGTCAGCATCAGGCCCCACGTCGAGGCGTTGACGAGCAGCGAATCGGATTCGCCGAGGTGGCGGTCCCAGTCGCCGCGCGAGAGCTTGTCGCGAATGAGCGCGTCGGCGGTCGCTGCGTCGGGAATGCGCAGCAAGCGCTTCGGCGACGCACATCAGCAGCACGCCCTCGGGCGTCGAAAGGTCGTATTGCTGCAGGAACGACTCGATGCCGCCCTGCGACTGCCGCTCGGTGCGCACGGCCTCGACCCACGCGCGCGCCTGCGCCGGCGATCGCGCGCACCGCTTCTTCGTCCTGCGTCGACCTGCGCCGCGAGCGCGACGAGCGTCGTGCGTTCGTCGGCGAGAAATGCATCGCGGATCGCCGCGCCTTCCGGCGCGTCCGGCAGCAGCGGGAGCCGGCTCATCGGTCATGTCGTTCGGCAACGGTTCATCCCCGCGGATGGTGCATTGCGTGCAAGCTGCTTCAGCCGTTCGCGCGCAACGTGCGTGTAGATCGTCGTCGTCGTGATGTCCGCGTGGCCGAGCAGCAGCTGGACCACGCGCAGGTCCGCGCCGTGATTCAGCAGATGCGTCGCGAACGCATGGCGCAGCACATGCGGCGACAGCGCCGCGGACGGAATGCCGGCCCGTACCGCATAGCGCTTGATCAGCGCCCAGAAGGCCTGGCGCGTGAGCGGGCCGTGGCGCTGGGTGAGAAAGACCTCGTCGCACTTGCTCGGCCCCGCCAGGGCGGGCCGCACTTCGCGCAGGTAACGCGAAATCCAGCGACCGCTTCATCGCCCATCGGCACGAGCCGCTCCTTGCTGCCCTTGCCGACGACGCGCACGACGCCGGCGTCGTGTGCGACCTGCGAGCGCTTGAGGCCGGTCAGCTCCGACACGCGCAGTCCGGTCGCGTAGAGCGTCTCGAGCATCGCGCGATCGCGCACGCCGAGCGCCGTTCGCGTATCGGGCGCCGCGAGCAGCGCCTCGACCTGCGCTTCGGACAGGTGCTTCGGCAGGCGGCGCGGCTTCTTCGGCGCGCGGACGCGCAGCGTCGGATCCTCGGCGATCGCGCCGCGAGCGAGCTGGAAGCGGTAGAACCGGCGCAGCGCGGAGAGTCGCCGCGCAACGGACGTCGCCTTGGCTTTCGCCTGGAACTGGTCGGCGAGCCAGTGATCGAAATGCGCGCGCTCGACGGCGAGCAGCGGCAGGCCGCGCTTTGCAAGCCACGCGCCGAACCCGGCAAGGTCGCGCCGATAGCTCGCCAGCGATGACGCCGCCAGTCCGTCCTGCAGCCACAATTGGTCGCAGAACGCGTCGATCAGCACGCCGGTGTCGCGTTCCTCGCTCACAGCTTCATGTGCTGCGGCAGCAGCGTCACCAGTGGCGGGAAGAACCAGATCGCGAGCACCGCGACGCAGATCAGGAAGAACATCGGCAGCGAATGACGCGCGATCCACGTGATCTGGCGCTTGGTCATGCCCTGCAGCACGAAGAGGTTGAAGCCCGACCGGCGGCGTGATCTGCGCCATCTCGACGACGAGCACGATGAAGATGCCGAACCACAGCAGGTCGATGCCCGCCTTCTCGACCGTCGGCAGGATCACGCCCATCGTCAGCACGACCATCGAAATGCCGTCGAGAAAGCAGCCGAGCACGATGTAGAACAGCGCCAGCGCGACGATCAGCGCGAACGGCGACAGGCCGAGCGTTGCGATCCATTCGGCGAGCTCGCGCGGCAACCCGATGTAGCCCATCGCCAGCGTCAGGAACGCCGCGCCCGCCAGGATCAGCGCGATCATGCAGTACAGCCGCGTCGCGCCGAGCAGGCTGTCGCGAAACGTTTCCCAGCCGAGCGAGCGCTGCGCGGCCGAAAGCACCAGCGAGCCGACGACACCGAACGCGGCGGCTTCGGTCGCCGTCGCGATGCCGGCGTAGATCGATCCCAGCACGACGACGATGAGCAGCACGACCGGGATCAGGTGCCGCGATGCGTGGAGCTTCTGCGCGAGCGTCGTGCGCTCGGTGGCTGCCGGTATCTGCGTCGGGATGAAGCAGGGCCCAGGCGACGATATACCCCGAGAACAGCACCGCCAGCAGGATGCCGGGCAGGATGCCGGCGATGAACAGCTGCGCGATCGACACGTTGGCCGTGACGCCGTAGACGATCATGATGATCGACGGCGGAATCAGCAGCCCGAGCGTTCCCGCGCCGGCGAGCGTGCCGACCGTGATCGTCTCCGGATAGCCGCGCTGCCGGAGCTCGGGCAGCGTCATCTTGCCGATCGTCGCGCACGTCGCCGCCGACGATCCCGACACGGCGGCGAAGATCGTGCAGCCGATGATGTTCGTGTGCAGCAGGCGACCCGGCACCCGCTCGAGCCACGGCGCGAGCCCCTTGAACATGTCTTCCGAGAGCCGCGTGCGGAACAGGATCTCGCCCATCCAGACGAAGAGCGGCAGCGCGGTGAGCGTCCACGACGACGCCGTGCCCCAGATCGTCACGGCCATCGCATCGCCCGCCGGCCGCGACGAGAACAGCGTCATGCCGATCCATGCGACGCCGGCAAGCGCGAGGCCGATCCACACGCCGCTGCCGAGCAGCGCGAACAGCGCGACGATCAGGAGCGTCGTGACGAGCGCGTCATTCATGGTGCAGCGCTTCGTCGGTCGCGCGCGCCGGTCCGCGCGCCGCGCCACTCCAGCACCAGCTCGTCGACGAACGCGATCAGCAGCACGATCGGTGCCGACGGCCATCGCGAGCTGTGGGATCCACAGCGGCGTCGCGTCGTTGCCGGTCGAGATGTCGTTGAATTGCCACGATTGAACACGTCAGCCGCACGCTGTACCACGCGAACGCCGCCGCGAGCACGCGTCGCCGCGGCGAGCGACCACAGTTCGAGGGCATGGCGCCAGGCGCGGTCGCGCATGCTCGAGCAGCAGCGAAACGCGGATGTGCTCGCCGCGCTTCAGCGTATGCGCGAGGGCGAGGAAGCCGCTCGCCGCCATGCAATAGCCGGCGTACGAGTCGGTGCCCGCGACGTACCAGTTGAGCGAGCCGGCCGACGATGCCAAGGCCGACCATCACGAGCGTGCCGACGAGAAAAAACGCCGCCAGGTAGGCGGCGGCGTCGTAAAGACGGTTCGAGCGCACGTTCGCGCACTGACTGCTACTCGCGCGCGATACTGGTCGATGATCTTCTTGCCGTCGGCGCCGGACTTGCGCAGCCACTCCGCGAGCATGACGTTGCCCACCTTGCGCATGTCCGCCGTCAGCTGCTCGCTCGGCTTGTCGATGATCATGCCCTTCTGCTTCAGCTGGTCGACGTACCAGCCGGTCTTTTCCTCGGACAGCTTCCAGCCGCGCGTCTCGGCATCGGCCGCGGCCTTGAGCACGGCCGCCTGCGTCGGCTTGTCGAGCGCATCGAACGCCGCTCGATTGACGATGATCGCGTTCTTCGGCAGCCACGCCTGCGTGTCGTAGAAGTGCTTCAGGTGCTCGTAGGTCTTGGAGTCGTAGCCGGTCGCGCCGGACGACATGTACGAGTCGATGACGCCGGTGGCGAGCGCCTGCGACACTTCGGCCGCCTGCACGGTCATCGGCTGCGCGCCGACCAGCTCGGCGATCTTCGACGTCGCCGGGCTGTACGCGCGCCACTTGAGTCCCTTCATGTCGGCCGCGCTGTTGAGCGTGCGGTTGGTGTAGATCCCTTGCGGCGGCCACGGCACCGCGTAGAGCAGCATCATCCCCTGCTTCGCGAGCTTTCGTCCAGCGCCTTGCGCTGCGCCTTGTAGAGCTTGAATGACTCGCCGTAGGACGTCGCCAGGAACGGCACGCCGTCGATGCCGTAGAGCGGGTCCTCGTTCTCGAAATTGACGAGCAGGATTTCGCCGGCCTGCGCCTGGCCGCCCTGCACCGCGCGCTTGATCTCCGGCGCCTTGAACAGCGACGCATTCGGATGCAGCTGGATCTTGAGCTTGCCGCCGGTGGCCTTGTCGACGTCGCTGGCGAACTGCTGCAGGTTCTCGGTGTGGAAGTTGTTCGCCGGATACGCCGTGGGCAGGTCCCACTTCGTTTGCGCGAGCGGCAGGCAGCGCAAAGCGTCAGATGGCGATGGCACGAGATGCCGCGGCGGCAGGAAGGCGTTTCATCATCGGCAGTCTCCGAGGCATGGTCGGCAGGACGCCGAGCGCGCCGAAGTCAGTTCCTGCCGGCACACGTCGGCGCGATGATCTGACACATCGACCAGTGGCAATTCTGGATCGATCGCGGCGGCACGTTCACCGACATCGTCGCGCGCCGCCCCGACGGGACGCTGGTCACGCACAAGCTCCTGTCCGAGAATCCCGAGCGCTACCGCGACGCCGCCGTGCACGGCATCCGCGAACTGCTCGGGCTGGCCGCCGGCGCGCCGATTCCGCCCGATGCGATCGTCGGCGGTCAAGATGGGCACGACGGTCGCGACCAACGCGCTGCTCGAGCGCAAGGGCGAGCGCACCGCGCTGGTGATCACGCGCGGCTTCGCCGACGCGCTGCGCATCGGCTACCAGAACCGGCCGAAGCTCTTCGTCCGCCGGATCGAGCTGCCGACGCTGCTGTACGAGCGCGTCATCGAGGTCGACGAGCGCATCGGCGCGCACGGCGACATCGTGCGCCCGCTCGATCGTCGCGTCGCTCGAGCCGGCGTTGCGCGCGGCGTTCGCCGACGGCATCCGCGCGGTGGCGATCGTGCTGATGCACGGCTATCGCTATCCGGCAGCACGAGCGGGCGATCGCCGAGCTCGCGCGCGCGATCGGCTTCACGCAGGTCTCCGTGTCGCACGAGGTGAGCCCGCTGATGAAGCTCGTGTCGCGCGGCGACACGACGGTCGTCGATGCCTACCTGTCGCCGATCCTGCGCCGCTACGTGGAGCAGGTCGAGCGCGACCTCGGCGCGATGCGCGATGCGCGGTCGGACGGGCATCGCGCCTGCAGTTCATGCAGTCGTCGGGCGGCCTCACCGACGCGCACCGCTTCCAGGGCAAGGACGCGATCCTGTCCGGCCCGGCGGGCGGCATCGTCGGCGCCGTCGAAGTGTCGCGGCTCGCGGGCTTCGACCGGATCATCGGCTTCGACATGGGCGGCACGTCGACCGACGTCACGCACTGGGCCGGCGAATACGAGCGCGCGTTCGTGACCGAGGTCGCCGGCGTGCGGCTGCGCGCGCCGATGATGAGCATCCACACGGTCGCGGCCGGCGGCGGCTCGATCTGCACGTTCGACGGCGCGCGCTTTCGCGTCGGGCCCGCAATCGGCCGGCGCGAATCCCGGGCCCGGCGTCCTATCGCCGCGGCGGTCCGCTGACGGTGACCGACTGCAACGTGATGGTCGGCAAGCTCGATCCGGAGCTCTTTCCCAAGGTGTTCGGCCCGCACGGCGACGAGCCGCTCGACGCCGACGTCGTGCGCGAGAAGTTCGCGGCGCTCGCCGCCGAGATCGCACGCAGCACCGGGCATGCGCGCACGCCCGAGGCAGGTCGCCGACGGCTTCCTCGACATCGCCGTCGAGAACATGGCGAACGCGATCAAGCACATCTCGGTGCAGCGCGGCTACGACGTCACCGAGTACACGCTGTGCTGCTTCGGCGGCGCGGGCGGCCAGCACGCGTGCCTCGTCGCCGATGCGCTCGGCATGACGCGCGTGTTCATCCATCCGCTGGCCGGCGTGCTGTCGGCGTACGGCATGGGCCTCGCCGACGTGCGCGCGCTGCGGCAGCAGGCGGTCGAGGCGCGGCTTGTCGGACGCGTCGCTTGCGCGAGTGCGCGACGCCGTTCGACGCGCTGGAGGACGCCGGCCGCGCGCGAGGTCGCTCGCGCAGGGCGTCGCGGCCGACGCGCATTCGCTGCGAGCGCACGCTGCACCTCAAGTACGAGGGCACCGACACGACGCTCGCGGTGCCGGTCGACGAGCGACGATGCGGCCATCGTCGCCGAATTCGAGCGCCGCTACCGCCAGCAGTACGGCTTCCTGATGCCCGGCAAGCCGCTCGTCATCGAGGCGGTCGCCGTCGAGGCGATCGGCCGGTCGCACGACGTCGACGGACGAGCGGCCGGCGTTCGCGCCGCGCGCGGGCCCGCTCGCGCCGATCCGCACCAACCGGATCTACACGCGCAGGGCGCGTGGCGCGACGCGGCCGTCTACGCGCGCGAGGACCTGCGCCCGGGCGACGCGATCGACGGCCCGGCGGTGATTCGCGAGCCGAACGCGACGACGGTCGATCGAGCCGGGCTGGCGCGCGACGCTGACGGCGCGCGACCACCTCGTGCTCGAGCGCGTCGAGGCGGCGCAGCGCGCGCATGCGATCGGCACGACCGCCGATCCGGTGCTGCTCGAGGTGTTCAACAACCTGTTCATGGCGATCGCCGAGCAGATGGGCGTGACGCTCGCCAACACGCGTACTCGGTCAACATCAAGGAGCGGCTCGATTTCTCCTGCGCGCTGTTCGACGCGGAAGGCAACCTGATCGCCAACGCGCCGCACATGCCGGTGCACCTGGGCTCGATGGGCGAGAGCGTGAAGACGATCATCGACCGGCGCGCGGGCACGATGCAGCCGCGGCGACGTGTTCGTGCTGAACGCGCCCTACAACGGCGGCACGCACCTGCCGGACGTCACGGTGATCGCGCCGGTGTTTCTCGACGCGCAGCGAGCGCCCGATCGGCGCGCGCCCGAATTCTTCGTGGCGTCGCGCGGCCACCACGCCGACATCGGCGGCATCACGCCCGGCTCGATGCCGCCCGACTCGACGCACGTCGACGAGGAGGGCGTGCTGCTCGACAACGTGCAGCTCGTCGCGCAGGGCCGCTTCCTCGAAGCGGAGATGCGCGCGATCCTCGAATCCGGGCCGCTATCCCGTCGCGCAACGTCGACCAGAACCTCGCCGACCTGCGCGCGCAGGTCGCCGCCTGCGCGAAGGGCGCGGACGAGCTCGCGAAGATGGTCGACGCACTTCGGCCTGCCGGTCGTGCGCGCCTACATGCAGCACGTGCAGGACAACGCGGAGGAAGCGGTGCGGCGCGTGCTCGGCGCGCTGTCCGACGGCCGCTTCGAGTACGAGATGGACAGCGGCGCGGTGATCCGCGTGGCGATCACCGTCGATCGGCGAAGCGCGCGCGGCGACGATCGACTTCACCGGCACGAGCGCGCAGCAGCCGACGAACTTCAACGCGCCGTCCGCCGTCTGCAAGGCCGCGGTGCTCTACGTGTTCCGCACGCTCGTCGACGACGAGATCCCGATGAACGCCGGATGCCTGAAGCCGCTGACGATCGTCATTCCCGACGGCTCGATGCTCAGCGCCGCGCTATCCGGCGGCCGTCGTCGCGGGCAACGTCGAGACGTCGCAGGCGATCACCGACACGCTGTACGGCGCGCTCGGCGTGCTCGCGGCATCGCAGGGCACGATGAACAACTTCACGTTCGGCAACGCGACGTACCAGTATTACGAGACGATCTCCGGCGGCGCGGGCGCGGGCCCCGATTTCGACGGCGCGAGCGTCGTGCAGACGCACATGACGAATTCGCGGCTCACCGATCCCGAAGTGCTCGAGTGGCGCTTTCCGGTTCGGCTCGAGTCGTTCGCGATTCGGCGCGGCAGCGGCGGCGGCGGGCGCCATCGCGGCGGCGACGGCGCCGACGCGGCGCGTGCGCTTCCTCGAGCCGATGACCGCGGTGATGCTCGCGAACCACCGGCGCGTCGCGCCGTTCGGCGTCGCCGGCGGCGCAGCCGGGCGCGGTCGGCCGCAACTGGGTCGAGCGCACCGACGGCACGCGCGAAGAATACGGCGCGACGTGCCAGGTCGAGATGAACGCCGGCGACGTGTTCGTCATCGAGACGCCCGGCGGCGGCGGGTTCGGTGGGTAACTCCGGTTTACCGGGTACGGCACGCCGGCCTTGACGCATTAGAGCGCGGGCGATGCGTTCGGAATGTCCATGTCGTCCTCCCCGAGGTGGCATTGCGATAACGGTATCGGCAGGCAGCCGTCTCTCGTATAGTAAGCCGATGACGACCGAAATGCTTTTCCGGGACGACGCGTATTTGAAGACCGCCCGCGCGCGCGTCGTCGCGGTGCACGAGCGCGGCATCGAGCTCGACCGCACGATCTTCTATCCGCAGGGCGGCGGGCAGATGGGCGACACCGGCGTGCTCGTGCGCGAAAACGGCGAGCGGATCGTCGTTGCCGACACGCGCAAGGGCGATGCGTTCGACAGCGTGCTGCACGTCGCCGCAACCGGACATGCCGCAGCCCGAAGTCGGCGAAACGCTGACGCTCGAGCATCGACTGGGCGCGGCGCTATGCGCTGATGCGCCTGCATACCGCGCTGCACGTCATGTCGTGCGTCGTGGTCGCGCCGGTGACCGGCGGCAACATCTCGCCGGACAAGGGCCGGCTCGATTTCGACATCGACATGAGCCTGCTCGACGCCGGCCCGGATCGAGCACGAGACGAACGCGCTTGATCGCGCGCGGCATCGCCACCGAAACGGTCTGGATCACCGACGAGGAGCTCGATGCGCGGCCCGGAGCTCGTCAAGACGATGAGCGTGCAGCCGCCGCGCGGCGCGGGCCGCGTGCGGCTGCTGCAGCATTCCCGGCATCGACCTGCAGCCGTGCGGCGGCACGCATGTCGCGAACATCGGCGAGATCGGCGGCATCCGCGTGCTGAAGATCCGCAGCGAAGGGCGGCGCAACCGGCGCGTGGAGATCGCGCTGGCCGGCTGAAACCGGGGGTGCTGAAATCCGGGTCCGGAAATTGGGGTCGGAGATGTATTTCCGACTCCGATTTTCGCCTAACCTCCGAACCTCATTTCGGAAATACATCTCCGACCCCAATTTCCATCTCTGACCCGGATTTCTCTCACCCTGATTTCCAACCGAGCCGCTCGCTCAACTCGTCGAGGATCGGTCGCTGGCCCGCGACGATCTTGCGTCGCGCTTCGTCGAGCGTGAACCAGGCGGCGCGGTCGATTTCCGGAAACGCTTGCATCCGGCCGGAACGCGGCGGCCACTCGAGCGCGAACGTGTTGCTTCTGATGCTCGCCGCGTCGAAGTCGGCTTCGGCGGCGAACGCGTGCACCGTCTTGCCGCGCGATTGCGTCACCGGTGTCAGCGGCGTGACGTCGGTTCGAAGCGTCGACGCCCGTCTCCTCGAAAAACTCGCGGCGCGCGGCCGCGGCCGGTGCTTCGCCCGCATCGAACTCCCCTTTCGGGATCGACCACGCGCCGTCGTCCCTGCGCGCCCAGAACGGGCCGCCCGGATGGACGAGCAGCACCTCGAGCGCCGCGCCGCGGCGTCGATACAGGATGATTCCCGCGCTTTGCGCCCGTGCCATCGTTCACGTTTCGCATCGATTCGACGGGCGTACCATAGCGCGAACGGGGAGGCGAAATAAGGAGGAGCGGCGACATGCGCTATCGCAACGATCCCGACGGCACGCGTCTGCCGATCAAGCTCGACACGACGACCAACGGCGAATTCGCGCCGATTCCGCTCGCGCCCGTGCATCACCTGCGCGCGCGCAACTCGCGCTCGACGCCGCCACGCGCAATGCGCGGCGGCTCGGCGTCTCGCGGCGCGCGTTTCTCGTCTCCGCGTGCGGCGCGGCGTCGACGCTGCTCGCGATGAACGCCGCCTACGCGGCGCGCGGCCCGCGCGGCGGCTACTACGACATTCCGGCCGAAGCCGCGCTCGATCTGCAGGTCGCGCGCTCGACGCTCGACCGCAGCGAGTTCATCTTCGACGTGCAGGGCCACTTCGTGAATCCGACCGGCGCGTGGCTCGCGACGCTGCCGCCGGGCGCGCAGCCGCTGCGGTTCACGCGAGAACAAGGGCTGCGCCGCGGCCAACGCAGCCGGGACTCGCGTATCTGCAATGCATCGGCCCCGACGAGTTCGTCAAGGACATCTTCCTCGACTCGGACACCGACCTCATCGTGCTGTCGTTCGTGCCGTCGACGCGCAAGGGCGAGCCGCTGACGATCGAGGAAGCGGCGGCGACGGCGCGCATCGTCGAGAGGATGGAGGGCACGCACCGGATGTACCTGCACGGCCGCGTCAATCCGAACCAGGCCGGCGACCTCGAGGCGATGGACATGCTCGCCGAGAAGTACCGGATCGCGGCGTGGAAGACGTACACGCAATGGGGCCCGGACGGCAAGGGCTTCTTCCTCGACGACGAACCCGGCCTGCGCGCTGATCGAGAAGGCGCGCAAGCTCGGCGTCCGCAACATCGCCATCCACAAGGGCCTGCCGTTCGGGCCGCAGTCGTACGAGCACTCGACGTGCGTCGACGTCGGCCGCGTCGCGAAGCGCTATCCCGGACGTCAACTTCCTGATCTACCACTCGGGCTTCGTGCCGGACAAGCCCGAAGGCCCGTACGATCCGAAGCGCACCGACGGCATCGACGCGCTGATCACGAGCCTGCGCGAGAACGGCGTCGCAGCCGGGCGCGCAACGTCTACGCCGAGCTCGGCTCGACGTGGCGCTTCCTGATGCGCGACCCGGACGCGGCCGCGCACGCGCTCGGCAAGCTGCTGAAGTACGTCGGCGAGGACAACGTGCTGTGGGGCACCGACTCGATCTGGTACGGCTCGCCGCAGGACCAGATCCAGGCGTTTCGCACGTTCCAGATCTCGCCGACGAGTTCGCCGACAAGTACGGCTATCCGAGGATCACGCGGGCCGTGCGCGCGAAGGTGTTCGGGCGCAACGCGCTGCGCAGGTCTACCCGGTGCCGACGGACGTGCTGAAGAAGCACCTGCCGACGCGACCGCGTCGCGCGCGACCGCCGCGACTATCGCGAGGAGCCCGATCCGGCGTTCGCTCACGTACGGCCCGAAGACGCGGCGCGAGTTCCTGAACCTGCAGGCCTGGGGCCGCGCCGCCGGAGCGATAATCGGCATCACGCGCCCGCGATGCAAGGAGACACGATGACGACACTCTACGATTTCACCGTCGACGACATCGGCGGCAAGCCGGTCAAGCTCGACCGCTACAAGGGCAAGGTGCTGCTGGTCGTCAACACGGCGAGCAAGTGCGGCTTCACGCCGCAGTACAAGGGGCTCGAGGCGCTGTACGAAAGTACAAGGACCAGGGCCTCGAGGTGCTGGGCTTTCCCTGCAACCAGTTCGGTGCGCAGGAGCCCGGCAACGAGCAGGAGATCGCGACGTTCTGCGAGACGAACTACGACGTGACGTTCCCGATGTTCGCGAAGGTCGACGTCAACGGCGACACGACGGCGCCGGTCTACGGTATCTGAAGAACGCGAAGCCGGGGCTGCTCGGCACCGAGGCGATCAAGTGGAACTTCACCAAGTTCCTCGTCGACCGCGACGGCAATGTCGTCGCGCGCTATGCGCCGAACGACACGCCGGAATCGATCGAGCGCGACGTCGCGAAAGCGCTGCAGTGACGCGCTCGCGCGCGCGCGCTCGCTTGTCGCGGCGCTCGCGCTGGCGCTGGCGGTCGTCGTCGCCGCTCGCGGCTGCGCGCAGCCGGCGTCCGAGCAAGGTGCTGCGCGTCGCGTTTCCCATCGCCGAGACCGGGCTTCGATCCGCAGGCGGCGGGCGACGCCTATTCGAACTACGTCAACCGCGCGATCTTCGATCCGCTCTACCGCTACGACTATCTCGCGCGCCCGTACAAGCTCGATTCCGAACACGGCGGCGGGCATGCCGGAAATCTCCGCCGACGGCAAGACGTGGACGATCCGCATCCGCCCGGGCATCTATTTCGCCGACGATCCGGCGTTCAAGGGCAAGCGGCGCGAGCTGACCGCCGCCGATTACGTCTATGCGTTGAAGCGCATTCTCGATCCGAAGATGCGCTCCAACTCGCTGCAGATGGTCGACGGCCGCTTCGTCGGCGCGGATGCGCTCGTCGCGAAGGCGAAGGAAACCGGAACGCTTCGACTACGACGCGCCGCTCGAGGGCTTGCAGGCGATCGACCGCTACACGCTGCGCTTCAAGCTCGACTTCGCGGATTACGAGCTGCTGTCGAACCTCACGACGACGGCGATCGTCCGCGGTCGCGCGCGAAGTGATCGAGGCGTACGCGCGACGGCAGCGGCTGGGCGATGGCCAATCCGGTCGGCACGGGCCCGTACCGGCTCAAGGACTGGCGGCGCGGCCAGCGGATCGTGCTCGAGGCGAATCCGGGCTTCCGCGACGAGCGCTATCCGGCGCCGATCGACGCCGGCCGATCGGCAAGCTGACGCCAAGGCCTCGACGGGCCGCAAGCTGCCGCTCGTGCGCACGCGTCGAGATCAGCATCATCGAGGAAGCGCATCCGCGGCTGCTCGCGTTCCAGCAGAAGCAGCTCGACTAGGTGGCGGTGCCGGTCAACCTCGTCACGAACGTGCTCGACGCCGACAACCGGCCGAATCCCGAGCTCGCCAAGGCCGGCGTGCGGCTCGAGCGCGGCATCCAGCCCGCGATCACGTACACGTACTTCAACATGGAGGATCCGGTCGTCGGCGGCTACAGCGCCGGAGAAGATCGCGCTGCGCCGCGCGATCGTCATGGGCTACAACGTCGACGAGGAGATCCGCGTGCTGCGCCAGGGACAGGGACTTGCCGGCGACGCAGGTCGTGCCGCCGACCATGTCGGGCCACGATCCCGTCCTACGACGGTCGCGATCAAGTTCGATGTTGCCGGGCGCGAAGGCGCTTGCTCGACAAGTTCGGCTACATCGATCGCGACGGCGACGGTTTTCGCGAGCTGCCCGACGGCAAGCCGCTGCTGTTGAAGATGGCCTCGGGCACCAGCGCGCAGGACCGCGAGTTCGAGGAGTTCTGGAAGCGCAGCATGACGGGACTCGGCCTGCGCGTCGAATTCATCAAGCAGAAATGGCCCGACCTGCTGAAGGCAGCGCGGCTCGGCCAGCTGCAGATGTGGCAGCTCGGCAACATCAGCACGACGCCGGATGGCTTCGGGCTTCTTCGGCCTGCTCTACGGCAGAAACGCCGGATTTTCCAATCTCGCGCGCTTCAAGCTGCCGGAATTCGACCGGCTCTACGAAAAGGCGCGTGCGCTGCCCGGACGGCGCCGAACGGCTGCAGACCGAACGCCGGATGTCCGAGCTCGTCAGCGCGTACGCGCCCTGGGTGCTGACCGCGTTCCGCTACGAGAACGTGCTCGTGCAACCGTGGCTGCGCGGTTACAAGTACAACCCGACGTATCAGTATCCGTTCGCGTATGTCGATGTCGAGCAATCGGGTGCTGCGGAACGCGCGCCGGAAAAGGACGCCGCGGGTGCCGCACCGTCGCGCGCAGCGGCCGATCGCTCGGTAAGCGCCGTGCAATGATCGGCAAGCGCGTGTCTCGGGCAGGCGATAGAGTCGCTGCGATGGCGGTGCTCGCGTGCATCGCCTGCCTCACGCCGCAGGCGCTTGCGCAATCGCGCGCGCCGGCCATCGCACCGATGGTCAAGACGCTGCACGTCGCGTTTCCGGTTGCCGAGACCGGATTCGATCCGCAGGCGACGAGCGATCTCTATTCCGATCACGTCCAGCGCGCGATCTTCGAGCCGCTGTACGGCTTCGATTACCTCGCGCGTCCGTACAAGCGCGTGCCGCGCACGGCGGCCGCGCTGCCGAAGATCGAGGACGGCGGTCGGACGTGGACGATCCGCGTCCGGCCGGGGATCTACTTCGCGGACGATCCGGCGTTCAAGCGGCAAGCGCCGCGAGCTCACCGCGCGCCGATTACGTCTATTCGTGGAAGCGGCTGCTCGATCCGCGCGTGCGCTCGCCGTTCTCGTGGTACCTGCAGGGCAAGGTCGTCGGCGCCGACGCGGTGATCGACGCGGCGCGCAAGAGCGGCAAGTTCGACTACGACGCGCCGATCGAAGGACTGTCGGCGCTCGACCGGTACACGATCCGCATCAAGCTGAAGGAGCCGGACTACATCCTGTTCGGCTACCTGTGCTCGAGTCCGATGGCCGCCGTCGCGCGCGAAGTCGTCGAGCGCTACGGCGACGCGAACGGCTGGACGATGGAGAACCCGGTCGGCACCGGGCGCGTTCATGCTGAAGTCGTGGCGGCGCGGCCAGAAGATCGTGCTCGAGGCGAATCCCGATTTTCGCGACGAGCGCTTTCCCGAAGCGCCGGACGCCGCCGACCGCGCGCGCTTCGCCGGCATGCAAGGGCAAGAAACTGCCGCTGGTCGACCGCGTCGAGATCTCGATCATGGAGGAGGCGAATCCGCGCCTGCTCGCCTTCGAAAGCCGCGCGCTCGACTACGTCGACCTTCCGTCCGAGCTCGCCGATCACGCGCTCGACCCGTCGAACCAGCTGAAGCCGGCGTACGCCGCGCGCGGCGTGACGCTCGCGCGCCTCACGCAGCCGGCACTGCAATACGCGTACTTCAACATGGAGGACCCGGTCGTCGGCGGCTACACGAACGACAAGGTCGCGCTGCGCCGCGCGATCGTGCTGGCGTTCAACACGCGCCGAGATGATTCGCGTCGTGCTACCAGGGCCAGGCGTTGCAGGCCACGCAGCCGATTCCGCCGAACGTTCCGGGGCATGACGAGACGCTGAACGTTGCCGCGCGGTACGACCCCGCCGCTGCGCGTGCGCTGCTCGACAAGTTCGGCTACGTCGATCGCAACGGCGACGGCTGGCGCGATATGCCGGACGGCAAGCCGCTGACGCTCGTCATGGCGTCGACGCCCACCGCGCGCGACCGCGAGATCGACGAGATCTGGCAGAAGAACCTGAAGGCGATCGGCGTCCGCATCGAGTTCATGAAGCAGAAGTGGCCGGATCTCCTCAAGATGGGCAAGGTCGGACAGCTGCAGATTTGGCGCGTCGGCTGGATCAATGCCTACGCGGAAGGCGATGCGTTCGTGCAGTTGCTGTACGGCGGCAACATCGGCCAGACGAACTACGCGCGCTTCGATCTGCCGGCCTACGACGAGCTGTATCGCCAGTCGCGGATGCTGCCCGACGGCGCCGAGCGCAACAAGCTCTATCGGCGGATGTCCGAGCTCGTCGCGCGCCTACAACCCGTGGGTGCTGCACGTGTACACGGTCGAGAACACGCTGCTGCAGCCGTGGGTGCAGGGATACAAGAAGCACGCGTACTGGAGCATCCGTGGCAGTACATCGGCGTCGATACGGCGCAGCTCGCCACGCGTTGATCCGGATCAACGTAGATCCGGCGTGTCGCGATCATCGCAGACGCCGGATCATCTCGATCGTCTGACCGACATCTCTGACCCGGATTAACTCCGTCGCGCAAATGCGACAGCGGACGCCTTCCGCCGCCGGCTGCGGACTATTCGCATTGCGGCGTGTCATCCGCGCACGTAAAATCGCATCACATCCTTACCGCTTCTCGTGCATGCCCACGCCATGAATCAATCGCCCATCTTCTTCGCGAACGCGAGCCGCATCGCTGCGCCTGATGGCGCATGGATGTCGGGCGCAGACGTTCGCGGACTGGGCGGCGCGGGCATTCGCGGCGCAGTCGACCCGATCCTGCAGTAACTCCCGCGCGGACGTCCGCCGGGAACGGCGGAATCCGACAAACCGGGAGAATCTCTCCGTTTCGAAGCTTCCGCCGAACGATGTCGGTGGCCGCGTCCCGTGCGACGCGGCAGGGGAAGCTTCATGAACACGCTGGAACCGCATCGCACGCCTTGTCCGCCGCAACCTGCGCGGCCTCTGGCGGCTGCCCGATTTCCGTCGGCTGTGGCTGTCGCTGACGGTCACCTCGTTCGGCGCGCAGATCACCAATCTCGCGCTGCCGCTTGACGGCCGCGCTGCTGCTGCACGCGACGCCGCTGCAGATGGGGATCCTGGTCGCGCTGGAGACGCTGCCGTTCGCGCTCGTGTCGCTGCACGCCGGCGTGCTGCTCGATCGCGTGCGCAAGCTGCCGATCGTCATCGCGTCGGACGTCAGCCGCGGTCTCGCGCTGCTGTCGATACCGCTTTGCGCATGGACGCGGCGTGCTGTCGGTCGAGGTGCTGTACGCCGTCGGCTTCTTCTGCGGCGTGCAGAACGTCGTCGGCGGCGCCGCGTACCAGGTGCTGCTCGCGCAGATGGCCGGCCGCAAGCGGCTCGTCGAGGCGAACGCGAAGATCACGCTCGGCGAAACGTCGTCGGCGCTGGTCGGTCCCGGCATCGCGGGCGCGCTGATCCAGCTGCTGACCGCGCCGTTCGCGATCCTGCTCGACGCGCTGTCGTTCTTCGCCTCCGCGCTGATGCTGCGCCGCCTGCGCGTGCCGAACGACGTGCCGTCGCCGACGAGCGCGCCGGTCGATCGGCGCGGAGATACGCGAAGGGCTTGCAGCTCGTGTGGAACAACCGCGACGCTGCGCTCGCTCGCGCTGGTGGCCGGCTGCCTGGCAGATCCTGCATCACATGCAGATCGCGGTGCTGATCCTGTTCGCGACGCGCGAGCTCGGATTGTCCGCGGGCGCGATCGGCATGGCGTACATGGCGGCGGCGTCGGCTGCGTGCTCGCGGCGGCGTTCGGCGGAACGGCTTGTCGAAGCGCTTCGGCGTCGGTCCGCTGATCGTCTACGGCTTGCTGCTGACGGCGTTCGGCTGGCAGGCGTTCGGCCTGATCCGCGGCTCGACGTGGCGTTGCGACGGTTGCGCTGGGCGTCGGCATGCTGGTGTTCGATTTCGGCGCCGTGCTGTGGGGCATCAACTACCTGTCGCTGCGCCAGGCGATCACGCCCGACCGGCTGCTGGGCCGGATGACGGCGACGATGCGCTTCCTGACGCGTCGCCGCGGCGCCGCTCGGCTCGCTCGCCGGCGGCGTGCTCGCGACGGCCATCGGCTTGCGCCCGACGTTGTGGGTCGTCGGATCGCTCGGGATGGTGCTGGCGGTCGTGGCGATGCGGTGGTCGCCGGTGCGCCGGCATCGTCACCTGCCCGCCGTAGCGGTCGAGTAGTCGCAACGGCGTCTGCCGGGCGCTTGACCTCGTGTCGGCGCCCGGCACCCGGCTCGCGCCGGCGCAATCGAGCAGCCGCCGCCGTGCTCATGACGCCGGCGGATGGAGCTGGCGTGCCGCATCCTCGGCGAGTGCATCGCCACGCTGGAACACGACGGCGAGCGCCATCTCAGCCCGCCGCAGCCGACCTGAACAACGGATGCGGCGAGTGTGTCGTCGTGCCACCGCTGCCGTAGGGGCGCGTGATCAGCTCGAGCAGATGTCCGTTCAAGTCGTCGAAGTAGACACCGCGACCGTCGTCCCAGGTGTTGATCCGGCCCGGCTCGCGCCGATGCGGGTCGGCCCAGTAGGTCAGCTTGCGCTCGCGGACACGCGCGAAGATGGCGTCGAACTCCGCCTCGGTGACGAGGAACGCATAGTGTTGCGGCTGAATGGTGCCTTCGGCGTCGATGAAGTCGAGCGACAGGTCGGCATCGATCTGCAGCATCGCGAACGGGCCGGCCGGGCGCGCGGGCAGCAGACCGAGCAGTTCCCCGAGGAAGTCCGCAGACGCTTGCTTGTCGCGTGCGTGCACGATGGTGTGGTTGAGGTGCATCGATATTCTCCCTAGCGTGATGCGGGCGGCCCGCAGCCGTCGGATCGCTGTGGCCACCCCCAGGCCAGCACCGCGGCGATCGCGAGGTGATAGACGACGTCGGGCGCGGTGCGTGGGCCCACGCCGACCACGATCGTCAAGAATCCCACGGCAACACCGAGCAGCGCGAAAGCCTGCGCCGCGATCGCCGCGCCCATGCAGGGCGCACGTGCACGAGTGCTGCGAGCACGAAGGTGGCCGCTTCGAAGAACAGGAGCCCGCGAACACCTTGCATGACCACCTCAATGGGCAGCGCCGGTCGCGAGCTTGAGGCCGAGCCCGACCATCACGACCCCGGCGGTGCGATCGACCCAGGTCTTGCAGGCGAGGTAGGCCCGTTGGGGCGCCGGTGAAGACAGCACGAACGCCACCAGCGCGTACCAGCCGGTCTCGATCGCCAAGCCCCGCGCTCTCGACGCTCCGGCGGCCACGCGCGCGACCATCACGAAGGGGCTCACCACGCCGACCGACAGTGCGCCCACGATGCCGAGCAGCGCGGCGGGTTCATTCATCGCGATCGCCTTTCTGCTAGCGCTAGATGGAGAGCCTGGCCGAAATCCGCGCGACGTTGGTGCGTACAACAACCGGTAGCGCGGGGCGACGGCCAACGGTGATGCTGGCGCCGGAGCTCACGACCGAGCAGCGCCGTGCGGTACGAGTATTCGACCTGGAGCGTTGGTTTCCAGATATTCTTTCATGTATGACCACTCGACCGGCTTAAGCTATGAAGGACTTCCGATTTCCTCGTCTCCATGCGAAGGTAGGGCTAGCGTAGGGGCTCCAGCACGACCTTCGGGTCGAATTCGAACCCCGGGTAATCGAACGCCCCCGACACCCGCTCGCAGTCGGCTTCGCTGGTGCCGTTTTCACGCAGCACGGCGTACCAGCGCGCACGCACCGTCGCCTGTATCTGGTCGACGATGGCGGTGGCCTCATCCAGCGACAGCTTGAAACGCGCATGGGCAGAGAGCAGGTTCGTGCGGTTAGCGTAGCGGTTGAAGTCGCCTATCTGCATCGCGAGGTCGCGCTTCTCCGCGCTGATCAGCGGATTGGGCGTGAGGTCGTACGCCGGCGCCAGACGAAAGTCGCGCTCGGGCGCAATCAACGCGTGATTGCGCGGATGGTCGTCGGTGTTCGAGATGAGCGCGTTAAACACCATCCTCCGGTACAACTCCACCACATCGGCGGGGCTGCGCCGGCGCAACTCGTCCGCCAGCAGGAGGTACGACCAGCTGTCGCGCGACTGGGCCGTGTCCTCGGCACCTAGCACCGTCAACCCGCTGACCATGCGGTGGCGCAGGTAGCCGCCCTTGATCCGCTGGCGATCGAAACGCTTGACCAGCACCGCGTCGCCCGCACCCACGGGTACCACGCGCGATTCGGCGCTGGTGATGCCGCATTCGCGCGCTAGGCGCAACATCGAGTGCTCGACGCGTGCATTCGACCAGCGATCGCCACGGTCGGGAAATTTCGCAATCCAGAGCCCTTCGCCGTCCTCGACGACGTTCTTCGGCCGCGCACCGCCGACCGATGTGCCTGGCCGTAGCAGGCGTTCCACCTGCGCACGGTCCGGATCCTCTGCGGCAGCCGGCTCGTCGTTCATGACGCGCTCAGCGAGCTCGAGCAGGGCATCGAGTTGGATCAGTTTGTTGTAGCCGCGGAAGGGCCCCGGCGGCTTTTCCCCGAGGCCGAACGACAGCGCACCCGCCCGGTCGTCCGGCGAGTGCAGCAGCAAGTCGGCTTCGTCGAGGCCCGTCTGACCGAGCTCGCGCTCGATGACACGCCGGCCCCAGGCGTCGGGCAGCGCGTCGCGTAGCGCGCCGAAGATGCCCTTGAGCTTCACCGTGGTGAATTTCCGGCTGCCCAGGGGCAGCTCAAAGGGCTCGAGCGGGACCGCCTCGGCGCGTGCCAGGTAGCTGCGACCGTAGCCGAAGGTGCCTTTGGGCACGCCGTCGCCCGGCTCGAGTCGGTAATAGGCGGCGGTCACCACCTCCAGCGACCCCGGGAGCTGCAGGTAGACGAAGATGCGGTCAGAAATCATTGTCGCTGGCGGATGGGTGGCGCACGCGCTCCGGCAGGTTCGCGATCTCGAGCGCACCGCCCTCAGTGTCGTCTTCGGGCTTCAGGAGGTCGGTGAACTTATTGTCGAGCCCCAGCGCCCACGCGTGCGCGAGATAGGCGCCGAGGCCAGTCTGGATATTGCCGCTTTCCACCGCGCGGGCAGTGTCGTAGGCGATTCCAGCCTTGGCCGCCACCTCGCGCAGCGTCAGATGGCGGCGTTTACGGGCAAAGCGCAGGCGGACACCGAGGAGCCGTGCCTGAACATGCACAGCGGCCGGCGCGGTCGAGCCAAACTTAAGGGGTGCGGGCATGCTAAAGCCGTCTTAAGGTGAATTAAGGACGGTATCAGTATGCCAAAAAATTGGCATACTTGTCAAGGGGTGGAAGGCTCAAACCGTCGCTAAGTCAGTTAAGAACCGTTTGAACCGTCTTTCGCGACTGCCACCGGCCTGCGTTAGTCAGATAATGTTTGCCGGCGGCGCGAGCCGGTGGCGCTCGCCACACCAAGGTGTAACGCTGCACGCCCGCCGCACTAGGGGGAGGCCACGCAACTCACCCCGGACACCGGACTGCCGCCTAGTGCCCGCCTAGTGCGCCGTTCGCTGAGATTTGATACGGCTGCTTGCATCGACTCCAATGAGCCCTTCATGGCACCGTGACCGGCAGGAACGGGTCGAGCTGCGACGTTCCGTGACCAGGCCGCACTCGGCCAGGGCGGACGTGCGGTCAATTCATTCAGCGAACTGAATGGTTACGAATATCGCTCCGGGCACAAAAGCGGCGGGTTGCTGCTGCCGCGAGTAGACAGGTGGCTACATGTAGTCGTGCTCTTCTCTGAATCCGTCGAAAGTAGTAGAGGCCCTCGACGGAAACCCGGGCGAACTGGCTGGGCGCCTCCTGTCGGAGTCAAGCCGAGCGCCGCTCAGTTGCGGCCGAACTCGTTTCGTGAAAGCGCGAATGCCGAGGGACCCGCGCGCACTGCGGCCAGCGCGGCCTTGAGTGCCCCAAGTTCGTCGCGCATCGTCTCGACGCTCGCCATCCGCTTTTTGAGCGCATTGATCTCGCGCTGCTGCGCTTCGATTTCCGCATCCTTCTGCTGCATCCGCTGATGCAAGCCCTGGATGGCTGCGAGCGCCACGCTCGCGACATTGCTCGTCGCGATGCTCTTGTCGTCGTTGCCAAGATGAAAGGCGGCGTAGAAATCCTGCGCCATCGGTCCTATTGAACGGATACCCGGATCGGCGCCTTTGAAGTTCCACGTCGAGAGGGGCATCGCCACCACGCGCGCCAGAACATCTGCCGCATCGACGTCTTCAAAGTTCTCTTTCGCGTTGCGGTCGCTGACGCATTGCCAGCTTGCAACGCCAGGCAGCAGGTTGCAGAACTGGGTTACCGCGCCATTGCTTGGGTTGATCGCGACGGTGAAGCCAACTCCACCCGTCGCGCGCACACCAAAAAAGTTACTCACTGAGGGCTGGAAATCAAAATCTTGTGAATCGGCCCACATGAATGTGCCTGTGGTAGTAGCTTTGGCCCGACGTCCAGCCGCGAAGCTGAAAGTTCCACTCGCTGTATTGAACAGTCCTCCTGGGACCATTGATTCCTGCCCGCTTGCGGCATTCCCGTATCCTCCGCTAACGACTGCGGCGAGCCCATTGGCGCTGTTACCCGCACCACCCGATACGGTCCCCAAGAGTTGATCGACTTCATTCGCATGCACGCTGCCGTTGATGGTGATGCCACCACCGGCTATGGTGGCGCCCTTGACCCCGGCACCGACATGATTCAGCGGCGAACCGTTAATCACGTTAACGACGTTCGTATAGGTGACATCATCTACCGCGGACAAACGAAGCGTCGGCTGGTTGTTCACCAACACAACGACCGGCTGGTTGTCGAGGGTGCCGAGCGTGGCCGTCGTGCCGAACGCGTTGCCGCCCTGCCGAAGGAACTGCCCACCGTTGCCGGTCGGCGCCGCGAAGTAACCGACCACGTCGATTGCGAGATGTGCGCCGCCACCGCGCACCTGCACGCTGATCTGGTTGTTCGCCAGATTGATCTTCGCGTTGGTCGATACCGTGTTGAACGCGATGGTCCCCACGTACACCATCGTCGCCGTGCTGCCGAACGCCGTTCCCTGCGGCAGGATCTCGATGTCCCCCGACGCCGCGGTCGTCGGCATGCCGAACACCTGCAACTGCACCGCGGTGGGATTGAGTCCGGCCGGCAATTGCGTCAGGCACACGCCGTTGCCGCCCTGCACGGTGTAGTTGCGGATCTGGTTCGGTGTGAACGGCAGCGCAGTGTGTGCCGCCGTGCCGTTGCCCTGGTAGACCGGCGGGAAGGTGCCGCGCGTTTCCACCAGCCGGCAGGGCGTGATCGGCGTGTACACGACGTCGGCTGCGCTGTCGCCGAGCGCCTTCACTTGCTGCAAGCCTGGCTTGGCGGTCGCCCTCGGCGCGCTGTTGGCGCCAATGACCTCGCGCAGGCCGTCGAGCGTGCCGGCGAGGCTCGCGGCGAGCAGGTGATCGGCGCGCAGGCCCTGCAGCCGCGTGCGCAGCTCGTCGATCGAGACGTGCGCGCTCGACCGCGCGAGCGGCGCACCCCAGGTGTCGACGATGCGCTCGATGACGCTGGCGCGCTGCTGGTCGATGGCGAGTAGCGCATCGCCGCCGCCATGGCGCGGCTGGCCCCACACGGGCATCGCGATCAAAGCCAGCCATGCGGCGAGAAGAACGAGCGGGAAGCGCCGGCCGATGCCGGCTGCGCACAGCTTCAGCATGGAGTCCCCCTGAGCTTTTGTTCTCTTGAGCTTTTGTTCTCGTGCGGCCCGCGTGGTCCGATACGAGTGGCATCGGCCACCAGGCCGTGGTGACGCTACGCCGCAGCTCGGCCGCCGTCAACGGCCGATGGTCGCCTCGCGGCCAACTCCGGACCTTCGCGGTCGCAGCCGAAATTTCCCGTGAGCACCCTTCCGCCTCAATGACGCGCCATTGGGACGAAGCGCAACTTCAGCAAGCAACTCGGTTCGAACAAATCGTGTCGTTGAGCTGGCGGGCGGCTCGCACTTCATTCAATAGGATGCGTCCAGCTGGTCATCGACGCAGTCCGCGAAGTGACCGCAAAGGCTTCGATCAGACAGAAGAGAGACGCAGACGCCAGCCGGGTTTTCCGCGCAGGCGCTTCAATGAAGCTTTGCAAGGTCCGAAGTCTTCGATCCACTACGGTATGCCTCCGGTGACCGTCGATATGCCTCGGCGCAGCGTTCAGAACAGAACCATGGTCCCGTTGGCGTGGTTCTGCGGTATGCCGCATAAGGCGCGTGCATCTTGCACACTGGATCTATCCAGGCGGGATCGAAAGCCGGCGCCAGCTCGATGGAGTAAAGCGGCACGTGGTCAGCAATCGATCGCAGCGCCACCTTACCGATGTCCCGCGCAACAATTCCAGATGCTATGGCAATGTTGGCCACCGGCTGGGTCGCCAGCAACTGCCCCGGAGACGCGAACGCGGCGATGCGTGCTGCGATGTTGATCGTCGAACCGAAGAGGTCGTTCGATCTGCGGAGTACGGGGCCGTGGTTAAGCCCGGTCCTTGTTAGTGGAATCCGTGGCTCGGATCGGCAGGCTGGAAGCAGACGTCCGAGCACCTGAAGGGCGGTTGCCGGGTCAGGAAATCCAAACATCGCTTCGTCACCTATCCACTTGATCGGCGGCCCGAGCCCTCCTAGCGCCTCGCGCACCAACTCCTCGAAGCGCCCAAGCACCGCTATTGCCGACGCATCTCCATAGACATCGGTTATCGCGCTGAAGCCCGCCAAATCGACGAACGCGACGGTCGCGACGCCAGACTCGAAGCCGTCGACAGCGCTGACGTCCGTACCCATAACTGATTGTGGTGGGGTCGGTGGTGCGGGTCAAGCGTCGATTTTCGGCGGCAACAGCCTGCTCCGCTCGCTTGTCGTCGCACTTGCGCGCGGGCGCTGACTTCAAGGTGGCCGCGCCCGGCCAGGCGGGCGGCCGCAGGTGCGCGCGGGCCCGTCGGCGGTTAGGGACGAGCGACAACAGTCGAGCCAACCAGGCGATGCGCAGTCGAACTCCGAGACAAGGGTGAACTGGAGCACCGGGTTGGTACTCCAATCGTGCTCCGCGCTCCCACAGCGACCGGATCGCGGCGGGTGCGATCGCTACCCTCCTGTGTAGACGTCCAATCAGAGAAGGTTGAGGCGTGGCAGCAAATTGAATGGCGGCTTCAAACGATTTCCATGACCGGTTCGGAGGATCGTGGCCGACGGCTTCGGATCGGGTGCAGATATTCATGGACCTCCGGTCCCCCAACGGCGAGATAATTCCTCGCGATGCCGCCTATTCGGATACGCATTCATCGACCGCGTGGGGCGCGTTGTTCGAATCTTGTAGCTCAAAGGAGAGCGCTATGAAAGTGTTGGCCCTGGTATATCCCGGCATGACACTGCTGGATCTAGTCGGCCCCCTGCAGGCGTGGAGTTTCCTGCCTGGCTATGAAGTTCAGTATGCCTGGCACCGGCCCGGTCCGGTGCCCACCGATTGCGGCCTCAGCGTACAGGCTACGAACGGTTTCGAGAATGCCTGGAGTGATCCAGACGTTCTATTCGTGGGCGGAGGAGCGAAGCCCACATTGGACCTGCTGGGCGATTCCGTCGCCATCGCTTTCCTGGCGGACCGCGGATCGCGAGCGCGCTGGGTGTGCAGTGTCTGCACGGGCTCGCTGCTGCTAGGGGCTGCTGGCCTTCTTCGAGGTTACCGTGCATCCGTGCACTGGGGAGCCCGGGAAGCCTTGGATCAATTCGGCGCTGAACCGAGCAGCGAGCGCGTCTGCATAGACCGCAATCGGCTCACTGGTGGTGGAATCACTGCAGGCATCGACTTCGGTCTCGCAGTGGCAGGCCTCTGGGCTGGCGAGAGCACGGGACGACTCATCGAATTGATTATGGAGTACGCGCCGCAGCCGCCCTATGGGACGGGTCGTCCTGATCTGGCAGACGAGCAGACCCTCGCTGCCGCGCGCGCAGCGATGCAGCAAGCGATGACGGGCGCATCTGCGTAGGGCGGGCCGCGACAGCATCGTCACCGCGCCCGGCCCGGGCAGCTTGGCCGAGGTCAAGGTGTTCGCCTTCCCGCTATTGAAGCCCATCGACAAGCGAGGTCGAAACGGCGCGCAGGCGGCCGCGATCGACCAGCCCGTGAACACCGCCTCGTTCATTCCGTTCGGCAACGGTTATCGGGGCGGCATTTCCCTCGCGACGGGCTGGTTGGCTGGCGCTCTCGGTGGCGCCAAGCGAATTGTCGTCAGCCAGCTCGCGGACATCGGTTCGGTAAAGCTCTTCTCGAGTGGCTCGGCGCTGGACGGAGGGCCATCTGTCTATTTGCAGCCACCTTTCGCACCACGGCCACGGCGCCCAATTCCGCGAGATCGCCGATTTCAAGCCATTCGAGGGGTCTGCCGGCACGCGGGTGGCCACCACCAGCACGACGACGGGCGCCGCTCTGCTGGTGAGCGGTGTTGCGGCGGGCGGCACGGACGCAAGCGTGCTCAAATACGAGTTCGTCCGACCGAACGCCGAGGCGACGACGCTGCAAGCCGTGCGTCTCGGCCAGGTCTGGTCCGGAAAAGCGTCGCAGCCCGCCATCCTCGGCGGCGACTAGCACTGCTATCTAATGCTCGTGTCGGTGGTGCATGTCGGGATAGTGCTCGTGCGCGTGCGAAAGGCGCTCATGCGTGTGAGTGTGCACATGCGGCTCGCTTCCGTCCCATTCCTCGTCGTGGCCATGCTGGTGATGCGCATCATGGATGTGCTCGTGCGAGTGCGTCTCGGGAGTGTGAGTGTGACGATGTTCATGGTGCTCGGTGAGGTGCAGCCAAACTCCGGTCGCCATCAGCACGCCTGCCGCAACGAGTTGCCAGGTGACAACCTCGTCGTGCAGGACAATCGCCAGCGCGGCGCCGAAGAACGGCGCGACTGAGAAGTAAGCACCAGCCCGTGCCGTTCCCAGGTGACGCAGCGCCAGCACGAACAGGGCGAGACTCACCCCATAACCGATGAATCCCAGCGTCGCGGCGGCGGCCAGAACCTGGGCGCTCGGCCACTCGTAGCCGAGAGCGGCGGCGAAACCGAGATTGACCAGCGCAGCCACGATTCCCTTCACCCCGGCGATGAGCGTCGCATCGCTTCCCGACACTCGCCGGGTCAGATTGTTATCCAGTGCCCAGCAGGCGCATGCAGCAGCGACGAGTAACGTCCCCGCGGAAACGCCATCCTGCGCGCCGGACTGCCAAGAAAGCAGGACGCCGCCTGCAACGATAGCCAGCATCCCCAGCGCGATGCGCCGGTCGAAGTTCTCGCGGAACAGGAACCACGCCAGTAACGCCGTAAAGACCGCTTCGAGGTTGAGCAGCAGGGAAGCGGTGGACGCGGGAGTGACGACGAGCCCCCGCATCAGGAGCACAGGCCCCATTACCCCGCCAAAGAAAATGGCGCTTCCGAGCCATGGCCACTCGCGGCCGGTCGGTAATGACATCGTCCGTGCCTGGCGTGACAGGAGTCGGCGAACGGTCATCACGAGAGCCAGTCCCACCCCCGAGCCGGCGTAGAGCAATCCGGCGAGCATCAGCGGCGGAACGTTCTCGACAAGCAACTTCGCAAGGGGCGTGCTGACGCCGAACAGCACTGCCGACACGATCGCGTAGGCGATACCTCTCTTCACCAGTACCCTCAACGTTCCAGGGAGACTCCAGCTCCGCGGGCGGCTTGTAGCACCTCCGCGGGGCGCCTATACTGCTTCATAGCGGGGACCGCAGGCAGACTCCCCGCTTCCCAAGACGCCCCGGCGTCCAAGCTCTGCCCTTCGCTGGTTTCGCACCAGGGGAAGGGTTCGCATGACCGCTTGGACCGCATCGACCACATCGACCACGTGTGTTGCCGTGTACACGGACGAAGCTCGGCAACAGCCGCCGGCGCGCATCGTCGACCTTGCGGCGCTCTTTGCCCGACACGTGTCAACCGTGCGGCAACCATTCATTCGCTGAGAGGAGGACGCATGAAGTGGGTTACACGCGAACGACCCAAGGTCGACCGTATCGCCTGTCCCTGGCTCATCGCACGCTTCATTGACGACGAGCCCGAGTTTCTTTACGTGCCCGCCAACCGCGTGCGGCAAGTAGCGGATGCAACCGGCGCGATTCCGTACGATATTGCTGGCGTCGAGCTCGGCCATGTCGGCGAGCTCTGCAGCTTTGACGCGTTCCTGAAGAAATACCAGCTGACGAGGCCTGGCCTCGCGAGACTCGCCGCAATCGTGCGCGGCGCTGATACGTTGCGGCTCGACCTGACACCGGAATCGGCGGGGCTCTACGCCAATTCCCTCGGCCTGTCCCGAACGTTTGCGAATGACCACGAGCTTTTGAGTCACGGTTTGATCATGTACGAGGCGCTCTACGCCTGGTGCGAGGTGCAGCCGGCCTGGAGAAGCAAAACGTGACGCGAGGACGCGCTGTAACCCTTACTACGGCATTGTGTGCAGCTTCGTGTTGGGGAGGAACCCTGATGGCAGAAACGTTCAGCTTCGATAGGGATCCCGTGGGCGGTCTGCCAGCCGGCTGGGTGGCAGGTGTGACGGGCAAGGGATCACCCAAGTGGTCGGTCGAGCCGGACGCCAGCGCCCCGAGTGGACCGAACGTGCTCAGGCAATCGGGCTTCGGCACGTTCCCGTGGTGCGTCAGGAAGGACACTTCCTTCGCGGACGGCGCCGTGGAAGTCAAGTTCAAGCCCATCTCCGGCAAGGAAGACGCGGCCGCGGGTGTGGTCTGGCGCTGGAAAGACCGCAACAACTACTACGTTGCGCGCGCGAATTCACTCGAAGACAACGTCTCCCTGTATTACACGACGGGTGGTCGCCGCAACACCATCAAGTACGTCAATGCGCCCGTCGCCAGGAATCAGTGGCACACGTTGCGTGTCGAGTTCAGCGGCAAGCGCATTAGCGTGGCGCTCGATGGGAAGCGGTACATAGAAGTCGAGGACAGCCACATCCCAGGCCCAGGCGCGGTTGGCATGTGGACGAAATCGGACAGCGTGACAGCGTTTGATGACTTCACTTACGAAGCGGGCTCACCGCGGCAATAATTGCACGATCCGAAGCTACCGCCCGCTTCGCGCCATCATTCCGGCACGCGAGCCGTCGAGCCCGCATGGAATCTTGCAGTAGACCTGGCTGTCAGCAGTCGCGCAGCGCCTTGCTGGTGACGCTCTCTTCGGGCGCGACCGGATTGCGCAGCACACGGGGCTCGTTCTGCTTCAATTTCCCGAGTGCGAGCGTTCCTTCGGTGCGCCGCATTTCATCGCCCTCGACGCCGCGCTGATTCTGCATCCGCATGCTCTCCGCGGTGCTGGTGACGACCACGGCCTTGCAGTCCTCGCGTTGCGCTTCGGCGTTGGCAACGGCTTGCGGCCCGTTGAGCGTCTCGCAGCCCGCAAGGGTCAGCGCGACCACGGCGATCGTTCCCATTGTCGATATGTTCATGGCTCTTTTCCTTTCCGAGTACATCCCGAGCCGGAACCGCCCGCTCGGGCATTCCCTAAGCAAACAGCCCGGTGCGGAGGTTAATCCCTCTGAAGGCACCGAACGACGCGCCAGCAGTCAAGGCGCCAGCTGAAACGGGTACACCGACGGCAGCCGCAGCAATTGCGTCAGCTCGTCGAGCGCGCGCCGCGATTCGTCGAGCAACGCGGGATCGCGCAGATCCGTTGGCGCGAGCCGGTCGCGGTAGTGGCGGCGAATCCACGCGTCGAGCGCCGCATCGAGCGCCGCATCGAAGAACACGTTCGCCCGCACCGCTGCCCGGTCGCGCACGCGTGAGCGGGACGCGCAGCCGCAGGCACGCCGGTCCGCCGCCGTTCCGCATGCTCTGGCGCAGGTCGAACGTCAGCACTTCCGCGATCGGCGTCCGGTCGACGATGAGGCGGTCGAGAAGCTGCGACGTCGCGCGATGCGCGCGGCATTCGGCCGGCGCGACCAGCAGGAAGCGCGCCGTCGAAGCAGCGGCAGCAGCTGGCTGTTGAACAGGTAGGTGCCGACGGCGTCGGCGAGCGGCAACTCGTCGTCGCGGACGACGATCGCGTCGAAAAGCTCGGGCCGATCGCTTGCTGCAAGCGCGGCCAGCACCGCCGCCTGGTCGACGAACGCGCGCTCGTGGCAGAACAGGAACGTTCCTTCGCCGACCGCGATCACGTCGTTGTGGAACACGCCGGCGTCGATCGCGTCGGCGCGCTGCTGCGCGAAGACGCGTGCGCATCGGGATCGAGGCCGTGCCGGCGCGCGATCGCCTCGCTCGCTTCGCGCGTCTGCCGCGCCGGATATCGGGCTGGCGCGGGGCCGCCGCCGAACCCACGTCGGCCGTAGACGAAGAAGTCGACGCCGGGCCTCGCCGCATCCTCGGCGAAGCGCGTGTGGTTGGCCGCGCCTTCGTCGCCGAACTGCGGCGCAGCCGGCAGCGGATCGTGCACGCGAAAGCGCGCTGTCGTCGGCGAAGATCGCGCGCAGCACGCGCGTCGTCGTCGGCGCTTCGAGCGCGCGATGGAAATGCGTGACGAGATTCGCCGGCGTGAAATGCATGCGGCCGTCCGCGCAGTCGGCCGCGGCGCTGACGGTCGCGGCATTCGCAGCCCACATCGCCGCGGCGGACGAGCAGGCGGCCAGCAGCTCCGGCGCGTCGCGCCCGGCGCGCGACGATCACGTCGTGGTCGCTGCCCGCGAAGCCGAGCGCGCGCAACGCGTCGCACGTCCGGCCGCTCGTGCGGCGGCAGCACGGCCTGCGCGAAATCCGCGCGCGGCGAGCGCGCGCATCTTCGCGAGGCCCTGCAGCGCCGCTTCGCGCGGATTCGCGACCTGCTGCGCATTGCGCTCGGCGGCGAGGTTGCCGTGCGCGAGGCCCGAGTAGTTGTGCGTCGGGCCGGGCAGGCCGTCGAAGTTCGTCTGGCCCCCAACGCTTGCGGCGTAGCTGCTGCGCTGCCCCAAGGGGCGGAATCGCGTCCTGGACGGCGCTGCGGCGCTCATCGGTCGGACGGCGCAAGCGGCACGGCGCGCACGCTGTCGCCTTCCGCGACGCCGAGCGCTTCGGCGGCGTAGGGCAGCAGCGGAAAGCGGTCGACGCGCGCCGGCGCCGCGGTGACGAGCGCGCGAAAGTCGCGCGAACTTGCGGTTGCAGACGAGCCACAGGATGTCGTCGGTCAGGCTGTCGGGCACCGGATCCTCCTCGCCGAGCGTGCACCGGCATCACCGTGCGAGCGGCGCACCGCGTCGATGTTGTCGCGGAAGCATTCGACCGTCGGGCCCGCGTCGAAGATGTCGACGTAGCCTTCGTAGCGAAAGCCTTCCTGCTCGAGCATCGCGCGCGCCGGCGCGGTGTCGGCGTGCACGGCGCCGATCGCGTCGCGCGCCGACTGCGGCAGCAGGTTCACGTACACCGGATGCTTCGGCATCAGCTCGGCGATGAACGACTTCTGGCCGATGCCGGTCAGGTAGTCGGCCGTCGAGTATTCCATCGCGAAGAAATGGCGGCCGAGTCCTTCCCAGAACGGGCTGCGTGCCGTCGGCGTCGAGCCGGCCGCGCAGCTCGGCGATCACCTTCGGCGCGAAGCAGCTCGCGCGAATTCGGCGATGAACAGCAGCCGGCACTTCGCGAGCAGCGGGCCGTTCTTGCCGATGCCGATAGCGCTGGTCGAGGAAGAGCGAGCAGAGCTCGGTGTGGCCCGGTGTGGTCGTTCGACAGGAACAGCGTCGGCGACGACGGTGTAGACGTCGAGCGCGCGCGACGCGTGCACGAGCGTGCCGACGTGGTAGTTGTACCAGGGCTCGTTCAGCCCGACCGCCGCTTCGATCGCGCTGATGCCGACGACGCGCTCGTCGGCGCCGTTGCGCCTTCGACGAGCACGAACATGTAGCACGCGTCGCGCCTTGTCGGCGTCGCCCTCGAACGACGCGAGCGAGCGCTCGATGCGCTGCAGCAGCCGATCGCGATCGGCGGGCAGCGTCGTGAGTCCCGTGCCGGTGCGCTCGGACAGCGCGAGCACGACCGGCAGGTCGTCGCGCGCGATCGGCCGGACGAAGAACATGCGTCGACGCTACGTACGAGCGCGCGGTTGAGCGCCGTCTCGAGGCGCGCGAGGCCTTCGAGGATTTCGTCGAGCGAGATGACGAGCGACGGCGCGATGCGCACGACGTCGGGACCGGCGACGAGCAGCAGCAGGCCCGCTTCGCCGGCGGCGTTCATCACGTCGACCGACTTGCCGCGCCACGGCTCGTCGAGCTCGCAGCCGAGCCAGACGCCTTCGCCGCGCAGGTCGCGAAACACGCGGCGGCGCGCGTTGATCGCGCGCAGGCCCTCGATGAACAGCGCGTGGCGCGCCTTGACGCCGTCGAGCACCTCGGTCGTGTTGATGACGTCGAACACGGCGCCCGCGACCGCGCACGCGAGCGGATTGCCGCCGTACGTCGTGCCGTGCACGCCGACCGAGAACGCGCTCGCGACTCGGTCGGTCGTCAGCATCGCGCCGATCGGAAATCCGCCGCCCAGTCCCTTCGCGCTCGTCAGGATGTCGGGAACGATGCCCTTCTGCATGTACGAGAAGAGCGCGCCGGTGCGCCCCATGCCGCTCTGGATCTCGTCGAGGATCAGCAGCGCGCCGTGCGCGGTGCACAGGCGCCGCGCCGCCTGCAGGTATTCGGGCGTGCCGGGCGTCATGCCGCCTTCACCCTGCATCGGCTCGAGGATCACCGCGCAGATCTCGGCGCCGTGCGTCGCGAACTCCGCTTCGAGCGCCGCGACGTCGTTGTAGCGCAGAGTGCGTGATGCCGGCCGGATTGGGGCCGAAGCCGGTCGCATATTTCGCCTGGCCGCCGGCGGTGACGGTGAACAGCGTGCGGCCGTGGAACGCATTCAGCGTCGAGATGACGCGCGCATCGCTGCGGGCCCGAGCGATCGTGCGCATAGCGGCGCGCGAGCTTCAGCGCGGCTTCGTTCGCCTCGGCGCCGGAGTTGCAGAAGAACACGCGCTCGGCGAACGTCGCGTCGATGAGCCGCTTCGCGAGGCGCAACGCCGGCTCGTTGGTGAACCAGTTCGACACGTGCCACAGCGTGCGCGCCTGCGTCTCGAGCGCCTTGACCATCGCCGGATGGCAATGGCCGAGCGCGGTGACCGCGACGCCGCTCGCGAAATCGATGTACATCCGGCCGTCCTGGTCCCAGACGCGCGAGCCTTCGCCGCGCACCGGGATGAACGGCGCCGGCGCGAAGCAGGGCACCATCCACTGGTCGAAGTCCGCGCGCGTGACGGGCAGCGCCGCGGCGTCGCTTGTCGCGACCGGTTCGCGTCGCGAGCGTTGCGGCGACGACCGCCTGCGCGGCGGAGGAGAGCGGCATGGCAGGTCCGTCAGCCGGCCGCCGCGACGACCTGGATCTCGACCCGATACGCGGGATTGGCGAGCCGCGCCTCGACGGTCGCGCGCGCCGGCGTCTCGCCCTGCGGGCACCCACGCATCCCAGACGGCGTTCATCGCCGCGAAGTCGCTCATGTCGGCGAGGTAGATCGTCGCCGACAGAATGTGCGTCTTGTCGGTGCCCGCTTCGCCGAGCAGGCGGTCGATCTGCTCCAGCACCGAGCGCGTCTGTCCGCGTGATGTCGGCCTTCGCGTCCTCGGCGACCTGGCCTGCGAGATAGACGAGGCGCCCGCCCGGCGGTGGCGCGTAGATCACGAGGTCCGACAGGCGCTTGCCGACGTTGCGGCGTTCGATCGTCATGGTGCTATCCTGAAATGGTGATGCCCGAAGACCCGCCAGTGTAGTCGAAAATGACGCCTCGACCTGCGCTGACGGGAGGCGCGTTACTGATGGCCGCCGCCGTCGCACTCGGGGCATTCGGTGCGCACGCATTGAAGGCCCGCGTGACGCCCGACGCGATTGCGATCTGGCAAACGGCGGTCGACTACCACGCGTGGCACGCGCTCGGACTGTTCGGCGTCGGCATACTGATGCTGCACAGGCCGGACAGCCGCGCGCTGCGCCTCGCAGCATGGCTCTTCGCCGCCGGCATCGCGCTCTTTTCCGGAAGCCTGTACGCGCTCGCGCTCGGCGCGCCTTCGGGATGGGGGATGGTCACGCCGTTCGGCGGCGTCGCGTTCATCGCGGGTTGGGTGACGACCGCGATCTCCGCCGCCCGGCCGCTAACGCGGTTCGGGTTGCACGTCGACCCGCACCTGCAGCCGATCGCCCGGCGTGATACGGCAAACGCGTCACCAGGTCGCGGTTTTGACAACGCGATACGTCACGTCGTAACCGGTCGACGACGTCGCGTCCGACATCTCACGGTTACCGGCAGCGGATCGCGACATCGCGCCGTCGACGCAGCGCCGCGACCTGAACGACTCACCCGCGTCGGTCGAATGATCGCATGCGAATGCGTGATGCTCGACTCGTGCAGAGGTGTCCGACCGGCGAATCGCGTCGCCGCACCGTCGCGAGCATCACGTCGACGCGCGGGACAGGTTCGCGTTTCGACGTCCGACGCGTCGCAACGACGCGAAGTTGCGACCAGTCAGATCACATGACGACAGTATCCGATCACAGCGCGCAATGATTCGAAATCGAACCGTTGCGGCCGTTTTGGTCGTGAAACATCTCGTTGCAACATGATTCCCCGCGTCGAGTGCCGAAAGCGCGCGAGTGTAGCAGGGCGCTTTTTGGCTTCCCGCGCGTCGGAAAACGCGTTGCCGGGGGAACCTTCGGCAGGGCATAATTACTGATTGCCGTCCGGGCGCGGGAAAGCCTCGAATAAGGCAGGAAAACTCCGATAATGAACAAAACCGCCAGTCGTCGCCGCCGCTGCATTGGGCATCCTGGTCGCCGCCGGCGGCGGTTTCTGGCTGGGCACGAAGCGCCCGGCGATCGATCCGGGCACCGCCGCTGTGGCTACCGCCTCGGCCAAAGGCCGGCGTCGGCCGCCGACGCGGCCGGGCCGCCGATGACGGTCGAAGCCGACGAAGGTCGTCGCTGCAGGCGTTGCCGCAGACGATCACCGCGGTGGGCAGCCTGCGCTCCGACGAATCGATCACCGTGCGTCCGGAAGTCGCCGGCCGCATCAGCGCGATCCTGTTCCAGGAGGGCCAGCGCGTCGCCAAGGGCGATGACGCTGGTGCGGCTCGACCCTGCGATCAACGCAGGCCGAAGTCCAGCAGGCGCGCGCGAACCTGAAGCTCGCGCAGAGCAAGTACGACCGCGCCGTCGACCTGGCGAAGCGCAACTTCATCTCCGGCCAGGCGAAGGACGAGGCGGAGAACAACCTGCAGGTCGCGGAGGCCGCGGTCGCGCTCGTCGAGGCGCGGCTCGCCAAGACGGAGATCAAGGCGCCGTTCTCCGGCATCATCGGCCTGCGCGTCGGTGTCGATCGGCGACTACGTGAAGGAAGGCGCCGACATGGTCAACCTCGAGTCGATCGATCCGCTGAAGGTCGACTTCCGCGTGCCGGAAATCTACATGCGGCAGGTGCAGCCGGGCCAGACGCTGACGGTCACGCTCGACGCGCTGCCCGGCAAGACGTTCGAGGGCAAGGTGCTCGCGGTCAATCCGCTGGTCGACGCGGCCGGCCGCGCGGTCGTCATCCGCGCGCATGGTGCGCAACGCCGGACACGTCGCTGCGTCCCGGCATGTTCGCGCGCGTGCAGCCTCATCACGCAGCGACGAGAAGGACGCGCTGGTCGTTCCCGAGCAGGCGATCGTGCCGCAGGGCGAGGAGCAATACGTGTTCCGCGTCGTCGACGGCAAGGTCGACGCGCGTGAAGGTCGAGATCGGCCAGCGGCGCGACGGCAAGGTCGAGGTCGCTGAAGGGCCTCGACGCCGACGACATCGTCGTCACGGCCGGCCAGCTCAAGCTGCGCGACGGCATGCCGGTGACGATCGCCGCAATGGCCGAGCGGCGTCCGCGGCGGCCGCCAAGGCGCCCGGCGGCCGCGCCGACCAAGGCGGACAGCTCGGCGCCGCGCGGCGCGCCGAAGTCCTGATCGCCGAGGCCTGATCGCCATGCAGCTGCCCGAGATCTGCATCAAGCGGCCGGTGTTCGCGACGGTGCTGTCGCTGATCATCCTGCTGATCGGCCTCATCTCGTACACGCGCCTGTCGGTGCGCGAGTATCCGCGGATCGACGAGCCGGTGGTCAGCGTCAACACGACCTACCGCGGCGCGTCGGCCGAAGTCGTCGAATCGCAGGTGACGAAGCCGCTCGAGGACTCGCTCGCCGGCATCGAGGGCGTCGAGCTGATGACGTCGCAGAGCCGCTCGGAGACGAGCCGCATCAACGTGCGCTTCACGCTGAAGCGCGATCCCGACTCCGCGGCCGCCGACGTCCGCGACAAGGTGTCGCGCGCGCGCGGCAAGCTGCCCGACACGATCGACGAGCCGATCATCGCCAAGGTCGAGGCCGATTCGCAGCCGATCATCTACATCGCCGTCGAGGCCGGATCGCTGACGGCGCTCGAGGCGTCCGACTACGTCAAGCGCTACGTGCAGCCGCGGCTGTCGGTGCTGCCGGGCGCCGCCGACGTGCGCATCTTCGGCGAGCGGCAGGTGTCGATGCGCATCAACCTCGACCGCACGCGCCTCGCCGGCTACAAGCTGACCGTGCAGGACGTCGAGGACGCGATCCGCCGCCAGAACGCGGAGATTCCGGCCGGGCCGCATCGAGTCGTCGGCGCGCGAGTTCACCGTCGTCGCCGAAACCGACGTGCGCACGCCCGAGCAGTTCAACAGCATCATCGTCGCCAACGTCGGCGGCTATCCGGTGCGCATCCGCGACATCGGCAACGCCGAGATCGGCCCGGTCGACGAGCGCGACGATCTCGCGCTACAACGGCAAGCCGTCGCTCAACATCGGCGTCATCAAGCAGGCGGTCGCGAACCCGCTCGAGCTGTCGAACGGCGGTGCGCGCCGAGGTCGCAGAAGATCAACGAGGGCCTGCCGACCGGGCATGAAGCTCGATCGTCGCCTACGACACGTCGGTGTTCATCGACCGCTCGATCAAGCTCGGTGTTCCGAGACGATCGCCGAGGCGATCGTGCTCGTCGTGCTGGTGATCTTCTTCTTCCTGCGCAGCCTGCGCGCCACGATCATCCCGATCGTCACGATCCCGGTGTCGCTGATCGGCGCGTTCGGGATCATGTACGCTGTTCGGCTTCACGATCAACACGCTGACGCTGCTGTCGATGGTGCTGGCGATCGGCCTCGTCGTCGACGACGCGATCGTCATGCTGGAGAACATCTACCGGCACATCGAGGAGGGCATGCCGCGCAGGGAGGCGGCGATCACAGGGCGCGCGCGAGATCGGCTTCGCGATCGTCGCGATGACGCTGACGCTGACGTCGGTGTTCGCGCCGCTCGCGTTCGCGACCGGCCGCACCGGCCGCCTGTTCATCGAGTTCGCGCTGACGCTGGCCGGCGCGGTGCTGGTGTCGGGGTTCATCGCGCTGACGCTGTCGCCGATGATGTGCTCGCTGCTGCTGCAAGCATCAGGAGAAGCACTCGTGGCTCTACAACCTGGTCGAGGGCTGGCTTCAGCGCGCTGACCAACGGCTACCGCCGCGCGCTGACCGCGGTGCTGCACGCGCGCTGGGTCGTCGCGATCGCGTGGGTCGCCGTGCTCGGCGCGGGCGCCGTGCTGTTCATGAACGCTCAAGTCCGAGCTGTCGCCGATCGAGGATCGCGGCGTCGTGTTCGGCCTCGTGACCGCGCCGCAGGGCTCGACGCCGCAGTACACCGCCGACCAGATCAAGCCGATCGAGCAGTTCTACGCGCAGATGCCGGAAGCCGCCGCGTGGACGGCGATCTCCGGCTTCCCGACCGTCGTCGACGGCAACGCGGTGCTGCGCCTGAAGCCGTGGGAGGAGCGGACGCAAGAAGCAGCAGCAGATCGCCGACGAGCTGCGGCCGAAGTTCGCGGCGATTCCCGGCGCGATCGCGTTCCCGATCAATCCGCCGTCGCTCGGCCAGTCGTTCCGCTCGACGCCGATCGAGTACGTGATCATGTCGCAGGTGCCGTATGCCGAGCTGCAGCGGCTCGTCGACCGCTTCGTCGACGAGGCGCGCAAGTATCCCGGGCGTGCAGAACCTGCAGACCGACCTGCGCCTCAACACGCCGGAAGTGCGCGTGCGCATCAACCGCGACAAGCTGTCCGACATCGGCGTCGCCGGTCGACACGGTCGGCCGCACGCTGGAGACGATGCTCGGCGGCCGCCAGGTCACGCGCTTCAAGCGCGAAGGCGAGCAGTACGACGTGATCGTGCAGGTCGCGCCGGTCGATCGCACGACGCCGGCCGACATCAGCGACAGCTACGTGCGGGCGCGCGACGGCAGCATGGTGCAGCTCGTCGAACCTGGTCGACGTCAAGGAAGGCGTCGCGCCGCAGTCGCTCAACCACTTCAACCGGCTGCGCGCGGTCAAGGTCACCGCGCACGCTGGCGCCCGGCTACGCGATCGACGAAGCGCTGAAGCGCGATGGACGCCGCGGCGAAGGCGCGTGCTGCCGGCCACCGCGCAGACCGACCTCGACGGCCAGTCGCGCGAGTTCCGCGAGTCCGGCAAGGAGATCTATTTCACGTTCGTGCTGGCGCTCGCTGTTCATCTATCTCGTGCTGTCGGCGCAGTTCGAGAGCTTCGTGCATCCGTTCGTCATCATGCTGTCGGTGCCGCTGTCGATGACCGGCGCGCTGTTCGCGCTGTGGCTGACCGGCGGCACGCTCAACATCTACAGCCAGGTGGGCCTCGTGACGCTGGTCGGCCTGATCACCAAGCACGGCATCCTGATCGTCGAGTTCTCGAACCAGCTGCGCGCCAAGGGCGAGTCGATGATGGACGCGGTCGATCGACGCCGCGACGCTGCGCCTGCGGCCGATCCTGATGACGACCGGCGCGATGGTGCTGGGCGCGCTGCCGCTCGCGCTGGCGCACGGCGCCGGCGCCGAATCGCGCACGCAGATCGGCTGGGTGATCGTCGGCGGCATGAGCGTTCGGCACGCTGCTGACGCTGTTCGTCGTGCCGACCGCCTACACGCTGCTCGCCGCGCCGGCGCCATCGCGGAGCCGGCATGACGCCGGCGCGCGCCGCGCCGCGGCCGCGCCGCGGGCCACGGCGACTGACGCGGCGCAGCTGCCTGTCGCCGACGCCGACGGCGGCAGACAACTGCCGCCGATCGCCGCATTTGCATAGAATCGCACCCCGAAGGCGGCACGATAGCCGCCCGTTCATCGCCCCCGGAGGAGTCATGGCTTATCGCATCAAGCGTATTGCATCGATCGCCGCCGCGTTCGCGTTGGCCGGCGCGGCAACCGCTGCGCAGGCGGTCGTCGAAATCCAGTGGTGGCACGCGATGACCGGCGCGCAACAACGACCGCGTCAACGCGTTCGCGAAGCGCTTCAACGAGAGCCAGAGCGACTACAAGGTCAACGCGGTCTTCAAGGGCAGCTATCCGGAAGCGATGGCCGCCGCGATCGCCGCGTTCCGCGCCGGCAACGCGCCGCACATCCTGCAGGTGTTCGAGGTCGGCACCGCGACGATGATGGGCGCCAAGGGCGCGATCAAGCCGGTGTACGAGGTGATGTCGCAGGCCGGCGAGAAATTCGACCCGAAGAGCTACATCCCCGCGGTCGCCGGCTACTACACGAACACCAAGGGCCAGATGCTGTCGTTCCCGTTCAACAGCTCGACGACGGTGTTCTACTACAACAAGGACGCGTTCGAGAAGGCGGGGCTCGATCCCGAACAAGCCGCCGCTCACGTGGCAGGCCGTCGTCGCGGCGATGGCCAAGCTGAAGGCAGCCGGGCTTCGCATGTCCCGTACACGACCGGCTGGCAGTCGTGGGTGCACCTCGAAAGCTTCAGCGCGTGGCACAACGTGCCGTTCGCCACGCGAGCAGAACGGCTTCGCCGGCAACGATCCGAAGCTGCTGTTCAACGGCCCGGTGCAGGTGCGGCACATCGACGAACATGCAGGACTGGATCAAGAAGGGCTATTTCGTCTACGGCGGCCGCAAGAACGAGCCGGAGGCGAAGTTCTACAGCGGCGAGTGCGCGATGATGACGACGTCGTCGGCCGGCTACGGCAACGATCAAGCAGCAACGCCAAGTTCAAGTTCGCCGTGTCGCCGCTGCCGTACTACGCCGACGTTCCCGACGCGCCGCAGAACACGATCATCGGCGGCGCGAGCCTGTGGGTGATGGCGCGGCAAGAAGCCGGACGAATACAAGGGCGTCGCCAAGTTCCTGACGTTCCTGTCGCAGCCGGAGATCCAGGCGGAATGGCACCAGGCGACCGGCTACCTGCCGATCACGATGGCGGCGTACGACATGACGAAGAAGTCCGGCTTCTACGAAAAGAATCCCGGCACCGACGTCTCGGTCGAGCAGATGATCGTCAAGACGACGAGCAACTCGCGCGGCATCCGCCTCGGCAACTTCGTGCAGATCCGCGACGTGATCGACGAGGAGCTCGAGGCCGTGTGGGCCGGCAAGAAGACGCCGAAGCAGGCGCTCGACGACGCGGTGAAGCGCGGCAACGAGCTGATCGCGCGCTTCGCGAGGACGGCCAAGGAGCAATAATCGGCGCGCTCGGCACCGCGGCAGCGCCTGTCGCGTGCCGCTCGGCGAATCCTGTCCGCGGCGCGGCAGGGTGGCTGAGGCGCTTCGGACAGCCATGGCGAGCGAAAAGCGCGTACGCTTCCAGTCGCGGTGGCTGCCCTACGCGCTGATCTTTCCGCAGCTGCGATCACGATCGTGTTCTTCTTCTGGCCCGCGGGCCAGGCGCTGTTCCAGTCGCTGCTCGTCGCAGGACGCCTTCGGCGTCGAGCACCGAGTTCGTCTGGTTCGAGAATTTCATCGACGCTGTTCAACGACGAGGACTACCTCGCGTCGTTCAAGGTCACGGCGGTCTTCTCGCTGCTGGTCGCGGGCATCGGCCTCACCGTCTCGCTGGTGCTCGCCGCGTTCGCCGATCGCGTCCTCCGCGGCGCGACGGCTCTACAAGACGCTGCTGATCTGGCCGTACGCGGTCGCGCCCGCCGATCGCCGCGCGTGCTGTGGCTGTTCCTGTTCAATCCCGACGCTCGGCATCGTCGCGCACTGGATGCAGCGGCTGGGGCATCGCGCTGGGATCCGCTGCTCGACGGCAACGACGCGCTGATCCTGGTCGTCGTCGCGGCGGTATGGAAGCAGATCAGCTACAACTTCCTGTTCTTCCTCGCCGGCCTGCAGTCGATCCCGAAGTCGCTGATCGAGGCCGCCGCGATCGACGGCGCGGGTCCGGTCAAGCGCTTCGTCGACGATCGTGTTTCCGCTGCTGTCGCCGACGACGTTCTTCCTGCTCGTCGTCAACATCGTCTACGCGTTCTTCGACACGTTCGCGATCATCGACGCGGCGACGTCCGGCGGTCCGGCCAAGGCGACGGAGATCCTCGTCTACAAGGTGTACGCCGACGGCTTCAAGGGCCTCGACCTCGGCGGCTCGGCCGCGCAGTCGGTGATCCTGATGGCGATCGTCATCACGCTGACGGTCGTCCAGTTCCGCTACGTCGAGCGGAAGGTGCAGTACTGAGATGGCCAACAGCATCGACGCGGAGATGCGCCGCTCATGACCGACACGTCTCCTTCGCCGAAGATGACTCGTCGCTGGCCCTGGCTGGTTCTCATGAACCTGCTGCCCGGGACGTGGCGGGAGCGCAAGCCCGAGGGAATGGTCGAGAACCGCCCGTGGCTCGACGTTCTTCTCGCACGTCGTGCTGCTGATCGGCGTCGCGATCGTCGCGCTGCCGCTGTACGTGACGTTCGTCGCCTCGACGCTAGACCGCCGAGGAGGTGCTGCAGGCGCCGATGTCGCTGCTGCCGGGACCGCACCTGATCGAGAACTACACGGCCGTGCTCGCGCACGGCGCCGGCGAAGTCGACCGCGCCGGTCGGCCGGATGATGTTCAACAGCCTCGTCACCGCGCTGGTCATCGCGTTCGGCAAGATCGCGATCTCGCTGCTGTCGGCGTTCGCGATCGTCTACTTCCGCTTTCCGTTTCGCACGTTCGTCGTTCTGGATGATCTTCGTCACGCTGATGCTGCCGGTCGAGGTGCGCATCCTGCCGACGTACAAGGTGGTCTCCGACCTGCACATGATCGACACCTACGCCGGCCTGACCTGCCGCTGATCGCGTCGGCGACGGCGACGTTCCTGTTCCGGCAGTTCTTCCTGACGATTCCCGACGAGCTCGCCGAGGCGGCGCGCATCGACGGCGCGGGGCCGATGCGCTTCTTCTGGGACGTCGTCGTGCCGCTGTCGCGCCCCAACATCGCGGCGCTGTTCGTGATCCTGTTCATCTACGGCTGGAACCAGTACCTGTGGCCGCTGCTCGATCACGACGCGAGGAGGACATGTACACGACGGTCATCGGCATCAAGCGGATGATCGCCGGCGGCGATGCGGCGACGGAATGGAATCTCGTCATGGCCACCGCGATGCTCGCGATGCTGCCGCCGGCGCTCGTCGTGCTGCTGATGCAGCGGTGGTTCGTCAAGGGCCTGGTGGACAGCGAGAAATGATCGCGTTCGTCGAGAGTAGGCGAATCTCGTGCGACCCGCATCTCCGATCGACCTCCGAATTCGAGCGAGTCCGTCGATGGCGAAAGTCGAGCTTCGCAACGTCACCAAGAGCTACGGCACGCTCGAGGTGATCCACGGCGTCGAGATGCAGGTGGCCGACGGCGAGTTCATCGTCATCGTCGGGCCGTCGGGCTGCGGCAAGTCGACGCTGCTGCGCATGGTCGCGGGCCTCGAGGCGATCACGGCCGGCGAGATCGTCATCGGCGACCGCGTCGTGAACAACGCTCGAGCCGAAGGACCGCGACATCGCGATGGTGTTCCAGAACTACGCGCTCTATCCGCACATGAGCGTGTTCGACAACATGGCGTACGGCCTGCGCATCCGCGGCCTCGCGAAGAGCGACATCGCCGAGCGCGTCAAGCGCGCGGCGGACATCCTCGAGCTCGGAGCCGCTGCTCGCGCGCAAGCCGCGCCAGCTCTCCGGCGGCCAGCGGCAGCGCGTCGCGATGGGCCGCGCGATCGTGCGCGAGCCGGCCGTGTTCCTGTTCGACGAGCCGCTGTCGAATCTCGACGCGAAGCTGCGCGTGCAGATGCGCTTCGAGATCCAGAAGCTGCATCGGCGGCTGTCGACGACGAGCCTTTACGTGACGCACGACCAGGTCGAGGCGATGACGCTCGCGCAGCGGATGATCGTGATGAACGCGGGCCGCGCCGAGCAGATCGGCTCGCCGATGGAGGTCTACGAGAACCCGCAGACGCTGTTCGTCGCCGGGTTCATCGGCTCGCCGGCGATGAACTTCCTCGCCGGCAAGGCCAACGGCGACGGACGCATCGCGCTCGATCACGGCGGCGAAGCGCGCACGTACGCGCGCAACGCTCGAAAGCGGCCGCGCCGTCACGGTCGGCATCCGCCCCGAGCACTTGCGTTCCCTGCGGCGATCGCGACGCGTATCGTCTCGGGCCCGGTCGAGATGGTCGAGCAGCTCGGCGCCGACACGCTCGATCCACATCGGCCACGGCGGCCATACGATCATCGCGCGCGTGCCGCACGGCACATCGCCGACGGTCGGGTCGACGTTCTGCGTGACCGCCGATCCGGCGCGCGTGTTCGCTGTTCGACGCCGCGAGCGGCGCGCGCCTGTAAGCTGACGGCCATGTGCGGACTTCCGGCCTGGCCCTATCCGCAGCTTGCGCGCGCATCGCGGCGCCGGCAAGCTCGCGCCCGAGAACACGCTGGCCGCGTTGCGCGTGGGCTACGCGCACGGCTATCGGATGGCGGAGTTCGACGTCAAGCTCTCGGCCGACGGCGTCGCATTCCTGCTGCACGACGCGACGCTCGATCGCACGACGAACGGCCGCGGCCGCGCCGACGCGCTGACCGTGGCGCGAGCTGTCGCTGCTCGACGCCGGCGGCTGGCATTCGCCGGAGTACGCCGGCGAGCCGCTCGCCGACGCTCGCCGGCGTCGCGCGCTGGAGCCGCGCGCACGACGTTGCGGTCAACATCGAGATCAAGCCGACGCCGCGGCCGCGAGCGCGAGACGGGCGCCGCGGTCGCGCTCGACGCCGCAACGCTGTGGTCGGGCGCCGCTGTCCGCCGCTGCTGTCGTCGTTTTCCGAAGCGGCGCTCGACGCCGCGCGCGAGGCGGCTCCCGAGCTGCCGCGCGCGTATCTCGGCGAGCAGTTGCCGGACGACTGGCGCGAGCGCGTGATGCGCCTCGGCTGCATCGCCCTCGATCTCGAAGCACACGCTGCTCTCGCAGGCGCGCATCGAGGAGATCCACGCGCCGGGCCTGCGTATCGCCACCTGGACCGTCAACGATCCGGCGCGCGCGGCCGATCTGCTCGCGTGGGGCGTCGACACGCTGATCACCGACGCGGTCGATCTGATCGGAAAATCCAGATCAGAGATGTAATTCCCGCGGAATCCGGGTCCCGAAATCCGGGTCCCGAAATCCGGGTCCCGAAATCCGGGTCAGAGATGTATTTCCGCCGAAATGCGGGTCAGAGACGCATTTCCATGTATCCGGGTAAAAGATGTATTCCCGGCATTAGGCCGATCGGCTGATGGGGTTCAAGCCGAGCGTTGGCTACGATCAGCGCGCTCGCTTGCCCTATGCCCCGCCGCCCTCGCTTTCTGTTGACCGATCTCCCGCTGCATGTAGTGCAGCGTGGAAACGATCGCCAGCCGTGCTTCTTCAGCGAACGGGACTTCCATGTGTACCTGAAAGCGCTGGCCGACGCATCGTTGCGCTACCGCGTGCTCGTGCACGCGTACGCGCTGATGACGAACCACGTTCATTTGCTCGTCACGCCGTTGGCTGTGGGCGGGGTGTCGAAGTTGATGCAGTCGCTCGGGGCGCGATATGTCAAGCACGTGAATGAGACATCGGAGCGCACAGGCACCTTGTGGGAGGGCCGCTACAAGGCGTGCCTGGTAGCCCGGGACCAGCATGTGCTGGCTGCTTGCCGCTACGTTGATCTCAATCCGGTGCGAGCAGGAATGGTGGAGCGTCCGTGCGACTATCGCTGGAGTAGCTATTCGGCGCTCGCCGGGTTGCGAGCCGATTGCCTCGTGACTCCACACGTTTGCCTCGAACAACTCGGCAGCCCGAGCGGACCGGGGTATGTACGATGGTGTGCGGAAGGTATTCGTGACGATGAGCTCGAGCGTCTTCGAGATGCGACGGGTCGTGAGCTTGCGTTCGGTTCCAACGGATTTCGTGTCGAGATCGAAGCGATGACAGCGCGGCCGACGTTCGTTCGAACTCCGGGCCGTCCACGGAGCGCGACCTGATTTTCCTCCGTGAAAATACATCGCTGACCCGATCTCTTACCCGGCTTTTCCGGGCCCCCCATTTCCCGGCCCCGCATTTCCCGTGAAAACTTGATCTCCGCGCACTGAAGTTCGTCCCCGATTTCCGAAACGGGCGAACGCCTGCCCCATTCGGTCTCAGAAACACATCTCTGACCCAATCTCTGACCCTGGTAATCGCGTCGATTTGCGCCCGGACTGAATAAAGACTATATTCGGTCTTATCGCATCCGCCGCAACACGCATGAAGTACTCTACCCAAGTCAAGCCCATCAGTTATTTGAAGGCCAACGCAGCGGAAGTCATCCGCAATTTGGCTTACCGGCGCGAGCCACTGATCATTACGCAAAACGGCGAAGCGACAGGCCGTAATTCAGGATATCGCCTCGTATGATGAATCGCAGGAGGCACTGGCGTTCCTGAAGCTTCTGGCACTCGGCAATCGGCAGATCGAAGCAGGCGACGTTATTTCAGCGATCGACGCAGTCCAACGGCTACGCGAAAAGTCAGGCAAATAATGTCGTTCGAGGTCTTGCTTACCCGAGATGCATTGCGGGACCTCGAAGAAATCCACGACTATATAGCCGAGCATGACGCGGTTGCGAAGGCGAAGCACGTGCTCGATCGCATTTCAGAGGCTCTCGAGAGCCTCAAGCGCTTTCCCGATCGCGGAGCGCACCCCCGCGAACTCCTGGCGCTGGGCATTCGCGATTATCGACAGATCTATTTCAAGCCAGTCTGTCGCTGGAGCCCTTTACCGGGTTGCGGGAACGCACGTCTACGTCTATCTGATTACGGACGGTCGACGAAACATGCAGACGCTTCTTCAGCGGCGGCTGCTTGGAGCATAGTGCGTGTACCGATCCATAGCTACACCGGTACGCCGACTTACGCCGTTGCACCGCGGGCGCGCGCCGAATCTCGCGCTCGTCGATCGGCAGGTTGATCAGCGCCGGCGATCACGCCGAGCGCGATCGACAGATACCAGACGACGTCGTAGCTGCCGGTCGTGTCGTACAGCTTGCCGCCGAGCCACGCGCCGAGGAAGCTGCCGATCTGGTGGGAGAAGAACGTGAAGCCCGACAGCATCGCGAGGTAGCGCACGCCGAAGATCTGCGCGACGATGCCGTTGGTCGGCGGCACCGTCGACAGCCACAGGAGGCCGAGCGCCATCGCGAACGCGTAGACCGACAGCGGCGACAACGGCAGGAACACGAACAGCGCGATGACGACGGCGCGGCCGAAGTAGATGAACGACAGGATGTAGCGCTTCGGCATCCTGCCGCCGAGCCAGCCGGTCGTGTACGTGCCGATGATGTTGAACAGCCCGATCAGCGCCAGCGCCGTCACCGCGACGTGCGCCGGCAACCCGTGGTCGGCCAGGTAGGCGGGCAGGTGCACGCCGACGAACACGACCTGGAAGCCGCAGACGAAGAAGCCGAGCGTCAGCAGCACGTAGCCGCGATGGCCGAGCGCTTCGCGCATCGCCTCGCCGGCCGATTGCTTGAACGCGTGCGCGTGCGCTGCGCGCCGCTCGACCAGCGCGGCGGCGAGCGGCGCGATCAGCAGCGCCGACGCGGCGAGCGCGAGCAGCGCGCCTACCAGCCGACGTGCGACAGCAGCCACTGCGTCAGCGGCAGCAGCGCGAACTGGCCGAACGAGCCGGCGGCGGCGGAGATGCCGAGCGCCATGCTGCGCTTCTCCGGCGGAAACGCGCGACCCAGCGACGCCCGCGATCACGCTGAACGTCACGCCCGAAAGGCCGATGCCGATCAGCACGCCGGCCGACAGCACGAACGTCAGCTCGCGACGTCGGATACGCCATCAGCACGAGGCCGAGCACGTAGAGCGATCGCGCCGCCGAGCACGACGCGCCCGGTGCCGTACTTGTCGGCGAGCATGCCGGCGAACGGCTGCGTCGCTCCCCACACGAGGTTCTGCACGGCGAGCGCGAGCGCGAACGTCTCGCGGCCCCAGTGCATGTCGGCGCTCATCGGCTGCAGGAACAGGCCGAAGCCGTGGCGGATGCCCATCGCGAGCGTCAGGATCAGCCCGCCGCAGACGAGCACGACGGTGGGCGTGCGCCAGGACGGCGCCGCGGTGTGGTGGACGTCATTCGATGTTCCGTTATTTGTTCGCTCGCGATGCGGCCGATCGGCTCCCTCTCCTTGCGGGGCGGGGAGAGGGTCGGGGTGAGGGCCCGTCCGCATTCGATGCGGAGCGGGGAAGAGGAGATGACGAGTGCCGCGCACTCGCGGGATGCGGCGGAGAGATTCGAGCTCGCCGAGCGTCTCGATCAACGCATCGAGCTTTCTGACGCCGATACGCTGCGTCACTTCCTTCTGCCCGCGCTTCCAGTAAGGCTCCGCTGCGCGCAGCGCCATATG